>NZ_VFVY01000001.1 GCF_006442315.1 Mesorhizobium sp. B2-3-4
GCCCCTGTGCAATACAGGAACCAGCCCTTAAATCTACCAGCTCAATGAACCGTCCAACTTTCGGGGGTCAGTTCACGATGCCGGGCTTTTTCGCGCCTCGGGGTATTTCGGTCAGTCTTCGTTGGCCTTTACGGAAACGCCCAGCGTCTTCGGCAGGTCGAGCGGGTTGGACATGGCGCCCGCCATGATCAGCGCGAACGGCACCGACGCCGGCGGCTCGGCCGAGATTTCCAGGCTCTTCGGATCGTCGAGATAATTGCTGACCGCCGCGGTCACCTGGGCCGTCAGTTCCGGATTGTTGAGCTGCGCCATGCCGAACGGCACGATCGCCTTGGCCTGGTTGGCGATGTCCTTGGCGGACATGCCCTGCTGCTTGCCGACATATTCCAGCACCTTGCCGGTCAGCGAATCGTCGTCGAAACGGATCGAGGCGCTGTTGAACGACAACTGCTGCAGCAGGCCGAGCATGGCCATGCCTTGTGCCGAATTGTCGGCGCCTTCCGGCTGCGCCGCCATCTTCTTCTGCATCTCTTGCAGCGACTTGATGAAATCGACCGTGTAGCCGCCGAGGTCGAAGGTCATGCCGAGCGTGCCAGCATTCTCGACGGAGATGTCGTATTTCGACAGTTCCATCTTGCCGTCCGACGGCTGCCACGTGCCGGCCATTTCGAGATTGCCCGAAATATTCTGGTAGCCGAGCGCGTCGATGACTTCCTTGGACTTGGGATCGTCGACCAGCGACAGATCGGCAGTGAACTTTTCCGTGTTCCCGGTGAATTCCATCGCCTTGCCGTCGGCCGGCGGCGTGATCTGGATGGCAAGGCCGTCCATCGAGAAGGCGGTCTTGTCGGCGACCTTGACCGTCAAGTTCGCCAATTCGGCCGACTTGTACATCATCAGCGAGCCGAGAGGGCTGGTGGCGCCGTCGGCGGGCACGCTCATGTCGTGGATGACGAAGGGGCTGAGATCGAGCGTGACGCCGTCCTTGCTATGCTCGAAGGCCGAGGTCGACACGGTGCCGATATCATAGCCGCCATTAGCCTCGGTGATGTTCTCGAGCTTGACGTCGCCGATCGCCAGCGCTTCCTTTTCCGCTGCCGGTTTCACCGACACGCCCTGCAGCACCATGCTGGTGTTGTCGCCGGTCACGCCGGTCCAGGAGATGTCGACGCCCTGTGCGGAGAGTGCCGCCTTCAGCCGGTCGGCGACCGCTGCGTCCTGAGCAAGGGCCGCGTTCAGCGGCAGTGTGAACAAGAAGGTCGAAAGAGCGAATTTCCGGAGAGTTGAGCGTTTGATTGTCATCGCAAGGTCCCTGAGAGTGTCCTGAAATTTGTTTTTCTATTCTTCGCGCCATCACCATTCCGTGACGAACTGGACCGGAAAAAGGCGTGTCCCGGCACAATGGTCAAAAATCGTGATGAAAGGCAAACCCGATCCGAACGCCTTTGGATAATGCAGTGAATTTGGCATGAAGGCCGGGCCATCAAGCGTCATCGTGCTTTGCAATAGAAGCGGCATGTAACAGATTGATGTTGGCCGGCAAGCTGGATCTTACTGTTTCCTGTTGCAGAAAGGCCCGCAAATCGACCGTCCGCCGCGCGCCTCTTGCCGCGAATCACCCGCTCGGATAGTCCCAGCCCATGGGAAAAAGGCTTTTACCGCCGCCGGAAGATGGCGGCGGCGATCATATTGAACCGGTCGATCTGAAGAAGGCGCTGGAAGAGCGCTATCTCGCCTATGCGCTGTCGACCATCATGCATCGCGCCCTGCCGGATGTGCGCGACGGGCTGAAGCCGGTCCATCGCCGCATCATGCACGCCATGCGCCTGCTGCGCCTCAATCCCGACCAGGGTTTTGCCAAATGCGCCCGCATCGTCGGCGAGGTGATGGGCAAGTTCCATCCGCATGGCGACCAGTCGATCTATGATGCGCTGGTGCGCCTGGCGCAGGATTTCTCGATGCGCTACCCCTTGGTCGACGGCCAGGGCAATTTCGGCAACATCGACGGCGATAACGCGGCCGCCATGCGCTACACCGAAGCGCGCATGACCGACGTGGCGACCGAACTGCTTGCCGGCATCACCGAGGATGCTGTCGACTACAGGCCGACCTACAATGAGGAGGACGAGGAGCCGGTCGTGCTTCCCGGCGCCTTCCCGAATCTCCTCGCCAACGGCTCGTCCGGCATCGCGGTCGGCATGGCGACGTCGATCCCGCCGCACAATGCCGCCGAACTCTGCGACGCCGCGCTGCATCTGATCGAGCATCGCGATGCGCCGGTGGCGAAACTGATGGATTTCGTCCAGGGGCCGGATTTCCCGACCGGCGGCATCATCGTCGACAGTCGCGCCTCCATCCTGGAAGCCTACGAAACCGGCCGCGGCGGCTTTCGCGTGCGCTCGAAATGGATCCAGGAGGATCAGGGCAGGGGTACCTGGAGCATCGTCGTCACCGAAATCCCTTACGGCGTGCAGAAGGCGCGGCTGATCGAGAAGATCGCCGAGCTGTTGATGGCCCGCAAGCTGCCGCTGCTGGAGGATATCAGGGACGAGAGCGCCGAGGACATCCGCGTCGTGCTGGTGCCCAAGAGCCGTTCCGTCGATCCCGGCATCCTGATGGAATCGCTGTTCAAGCTGACCGAGCTCGAAAGCCGTTTCCCGCTCAACATGAACGTGCTCTCGCGCGGCAAGGTGCCCAACGTGCTGTCGCTGAAAGGCGTGCTGCAGGAGTGGCTGGATCATCGCCGCGACGTTCTGATCCGGCGCTCGAAACATCGCCTTGGCGAGATCGAGAGGCGGCTGGAAATCCTTGCCGGTTACCTGATCGCCTATCTCAATATCGACGAGGTGATCAAGATCATCCGCGAGGAGGATGAGCCCAAGCAGGTCATGATGGCCCGCTGGTCGCTCACCGACACCCAGGCTGAGGCCATCCTCAACATGCGCCTGCGCGCCCTGCGCAAGCTGGAAGAGTTCGAGATCCGCAAGGAATTCGACGGCCTGACCGCCGAGAAGAAGCAGATCGAGGCGCTGGTGGCGTCCGATGCCAAGCAATGGGCGACGATCAAGTGGGAAGTTACCCAGGTTCGCGACAAGTTTGGCCCTGAAACCGAACTCGGCAAGCGCCGCACCCAGTTCGCCGATGCGCCCGAGCACGACCTGACCGACATCGCCCACGCCATGATCGAGCGTGAGCCGGTCACCGTGGTGGTGTCGGAAAAGGGTTGGCTCAGGGCAATGAAGGGGCATCTGGCCGATCTTTCGACGCTGACCTTCAAGGAAGGCGACAGCCTCAAACTCGCCTTCCATGCCCAGACGACCGACAAGGTGCTGGTCTTCACCACCGGCGGCAAGTTCTACACGATCGGCGCCGACCGGCTGCCCGGCGGGCGCGGTCATGGCGAACCGATCCGCATCATCGTCGACATGGAAAACGATCAGGACATCGTCACCGCCTTCGTCCACGACCCAAAGCGCAAGCTGCTGCTGGCCTCTTTCGACGCCAACGGTTTCATCGTCCCGGAGGAAGAGGTGGTCGCCAACACCCGCAAGGGCAAGCAGGTGATGAACGTCAAGAGCCCCGACGAAGCCAAGCGCTGCGTGCCTGTCATCGGCGATCACCTGGCCATCGTCGGCGAGAATCGCAAGATGCTGGTCTTCCCGCTCTCGGAAATTCCGGAGATGGGTCGCGGCAAGGGCGTGCGGCTGCAGAAATACAAGGACGGCGGCCTTCTCGACCTCAAGCCGTTCACGCTGGAGACCGGCCTTTCCTGGCAGGATTCGGCCGACCGTACCTTCACAAGATCACGCGAGGAACTGGCCGAGTGGATCGGGGCGAGGGCATCGGCCGGGCGCATGGTGCCGAAAGGTTTCCCGAGGACGGGCAAGTTCGGGTAGCGCTTTCCCTTCTCCCCTTGTGGGAGAAGGTGGCCTCGCAGCGAGGTCGGATGAGGTGCTCCAGCTTGACACCAACGCCTTGATCCGCTGGAACACCCCCATCTGTCCCGGCGCTTCGCGCCAATCCAACTTCTCCCGCAAGGGGAGAAGGGAGAAGATGCAACCCAAACATTTGGACTATCGTCACGATTGCTGCACTATGTCGGTGCATAACGGGGAGGGATGTTTGGGAAGGGCCTGCATTTGAAGGAATCCAGAATCCAGAAACCGGAACGTCAGCAGCGCCTGTTCGGCCTGTCGACGCCGTTGCGGTCAGCCGTCATTCCGCCGCTGTCGGCGGCACGCTGGCTGCTGGTTCTGATCGTCGCCGCCGGTGTCTATTTCTTCCATGGCTTCCTGTTCCCGGTGCTGGCCGCCCTCGTCATTGCCTTCGCCAGTTGGCCGCTTTACCAGCGGATGCTCGCGGGCGTCGGCGGCAACCGCACCATCGCCGCTACCTTGGCCATCCTGTTCATCCTCGCCTTCCTGGTGATACCGATCGCGCTCGCCGGCACCTATGCCATCAACGAGGTGCGCGAATGGGTCGGCTGGGCGATCGAGACCAACCGGCACGGTGCGGTGACGCCGCATTGGATCGCAACGCTGCCCGTCGTCGGCGAGTGGCTGAACGAGCAGTGGACGACCAATCTCGGTCATCCCGGCGGCATCGGCGAGCTGATCCAACTGGTCAGCGGCGCCAACATCGGCAGTATCTACCGCGGTGCGCTCGCCGCCGGCGGCAGCGCCTTCAGCCTGTTCCTGACGCTGCTGTTCATGATGATTGCCCTGTTTTTTGCTTATCGTGACGGCGAGAATTTCGCCGGCCAGATCGACCGCCTCGGCGAACGCATCCTGCCGACCCGATGGGAGCGCATTTCGCGGGTCGTACCGGCGACCATTTCCTCGACCGTGACCGGCATGACCGTGATCGCCATCGGCGAGGGGCTGGTGCTGGGCATTGCCTATTGGCTCGCCGGAGTGCCGTCGCCGGTGACGCTGGGCGCGTTGACCGGCGTGATGGCGCTCATCCCCGGCGGTGCGCCGCTGTCCTTCACGCTGGTCTCGATCTATCTCGCCGCCAGCGGATCGCTGATACCAGGGTTGGCGCTGTTCATATGGGGCACGGTCGAACTGTTCATCGTCGACAAGACACTGCGCCCGAAGCTGGTCGGCGGGCCGATAAAACTGCCTTTCCTGCCGACCTTTTTCGGACTGATCGGCGGCGTCAAGACCATGGGTTTTCTCGGCCTGTTCATAGGCCCGGTGCTGATGGCTCTGCTTGTCGCGATCTGGCGCGAGTGGCTGCGCGAAGTGGAACTTGCGGACGATACGGCCGCCGGAGCGGCGGCCGAGATCGAGGCAAGCCCGCGGATCGAGGTGCTGCCCGGGCCCGACGCGGCCAGGAAGGAAAGTGCCTGATCGCGGCCCGAGCGTTCCTACACCGGATGGTGCACCACGAGGTCGCTCCTGCGCTTGCGCCCGTCATGCAACTGCCAGAGCGAATGGGCGACCAACGTGACGATCAGGATACCGCCGCCGATCAGGCTGTTGCGGGTTGGCGTTTCGGCGAAAATCATCCACACCCAGACGGGCGCCAGAACGGTTTCGAGCAGGTAGAACATCGCCACTTCAGGCCCTGAGATATATTTGGGGCCGGCCGCGAGGCAGAAGAACGAGATCGGCATTATGACCGCGCCGTTGAAGATGATCCACCACGGCGCATTCACGTGAAAGCCTTCGCCCGAGACCATGAAGGCGGCGAGGGCGAGCGGCAGAAGCACGCCGACGAGTGACGTGAACCCCATATCCTTGCCGCTGGCGCGCGAGATGGTGATGGCGACCGCGATGAAGAAAGCCGAGCAAAGCGCCATGAAATCGCCGAACAGCTTGCCGGTTCCGACCGACCCGCCGACGATGACCAGCACGCCGAGGATCATGATCACCATTGCCGCGATCGTCACCAGCTGCGGCCTTTCCCTGAGGAATATCCAGGACAGCAGCCCCGAGAAGACGGTGTTGAAAGCCAGGATGAACACCAGGTCGGCGGTCGAGGTGTGAAAGACGGCGGTGACGAAAGTGATCCCCGTTAGTCCATAGCAGAGCGCCACGATCAGGCCGGACCAGCCGGGGATGAGCGGTGGCGCGTTGCGGCTGAGCGCCCGCCATACCGACCAGATGACCATTGCGGCGACGAATGTCGTGCCGGTTCGCAAAAGCATGATCGTCCATGCTCCGCCATCGGCGAGCCGGATCAAGGGTATGTCGACTGTCAGCGTCAATCCGCCGATTGCGGTTATCAAAAGGCCTTTCTGGTGATCGTAGTGAGAGGACATGCAGCAACTTTCGCAATTGAATTGCAGGCGGCGGCCGATCGGCGCATGCGCGCACTCTCTCCAGCCGAGCGGCTGAAAGACCAGCACCCCCTGCCTTGAAACAGTTTAAGCGTGGATCGAGGGAAAACTAAGCGTCAGACCGCTTCGTTGGTATAGCGCTCCCAGCCTTTCGGGCCGAGATGCTCCTGCGGCATGAAGCGCATCTTATAATTCATCTTGCGCGAACCATTGACCCAGTAGCCGAGGTAGACATGGGGCAGCCCCATCGCCCTGGCGCGGGCGATATGGTCGAGGATCATGAACGTGCCGAGCGAGCGGCTTTCGAAATCGGGATTGAAATAGGAATAGACCATCGACAGGCCATCGGCCATCTTGTCGGTGAGCGCGACAGCGATGAGTTCGCCCTGGCCTTTGCCGGTGATGAAGGTATCGGGCCCGCGCCGCCGGTATTCGATCACCTTGGTGTCGACATGGGTATCCTCGACCATCATGGCGTAGTCGAGCACCGTCATGTCGGACATGCCGCCGCGGCGGTGGCGGGCATCGAGATAGCTGCGGAACAGCGAATATTGTTCGGTCGAGGGCTCTGCATTGTGCATGGCGCCGACAAGGTCGGAATTGTGCTGCAGCACGCGCTTCATATTGCGGCTGGCGGCGAATTCCTGGGCCAGGATCCGCACCGATACACAGGCGCGGCAGGTCTCACAGGCTGGACGGTAGGCAATGTTTTGCGAGCGCCGGAAGCCGCCTTGCGTCAGCAGGTCGTTCATCTCCGAGGCCTTGTCGCCGACCAGATGCGTGAACACCTTGCGCTCGAATTGGCCGTCGAGATAGGGGCACGGCGACGGCGCGGTCAGGAAAAACTGCGGCGACTGGGTCGGATGCTGCGTCATCGAGCCTTGGAAACACTCCTTCGAATCGCTCTACCTTTGGCTCGGGCGGCGAAAAATTCAACAGGATTGTGAAGGTGTGGTTCACTCAACACCTTCACTTTTGCGCTCAAGGGGCTGCGGCTTGTCTCGAGGGCCGGTTTCAGCGGCCTGTGCGGCTGACCACCGTGCCGAGCAGAAGATCGTGCAGCGTGCGCTTGCGGTCGGAAAACAAGGTCACCAGCAGGACCAGCGGCGACAGGATGACATTGCCAGCCCAGAACAGCACGGAATGGACAACGGCGGTGAGGCCGTCGATCGGCCTGCCGTCGAGACGGTCGAGGCGGATGCCCATCATCTTCATGCCCATGGTGGCCTGGTCGGAACTGCCCAGCGTGTTCCAGATGTAGAGGATGGCGACTGCCGGCACCAGGACGCCAAACAGCATCCAGCCGAGGCCAAGGGTCAATATCCCGAGGAAGAACACCAGGATGGCGAACGGAATGGTCAGCAGCGCGACGATGATATAGTCGAGCACGCAGGCCAGGATGCGCCGCGTGCGCACGCCTTCGTAAGCCCTGACATCGTCGAGCCTTGTGTTGATGATTTCGCCGTCGAGAACGCGAGCGTTCATGTCATTTCCTCGTAACAGGGGCCTGCTTAGCCTGCGCCCACCGCACCAGAAATGGTGAGGGCTCATGGTGGAATCAAGATCGGGCCGTTTCGCGGCAGCGCCGGGCGGGCGAGAAGCGGCCGGCGGTGCGAACCGGTTGAATTTGCAGTGCGGATGGCGTTAGCTTGCTGCGGCGCAACAAGACGCCGAGGGGACGGGGCAATATGGATTACGATATGCTGGTCATCGGCAGCGGCCCATCGGGCCGCCGCGCCGCGGTGCAATCGGCCAAGCTCGGCAAATCGGTGCTGGTGGTCGACCGGGGCCGGCGTCTTGGCGGCGTCTCGGTGCATACCGGCACCATCCCTTCCAAAACGCTGCGCGAAACGGTGCTCAACCTCTCGGGCTGGCGCGAGCGCGGCTTTTATGGACGCGGTTACCGGGTCAAGCAGGATATTTCGGTCGGCGACCTGATCGAGCGCCTGCACAAGACGCTCGATCACGAGGTGGAGGTGCTGCAGCACCAGTTCATGCGTAACACGGTCAAAAGCGCGCGCGCGGCGGTGAAGTTTCTTGGTCCCAACAAGGTCAGCCTGACAGCGGACAATGGCGATTACAGCGAGGTCGGCTTCGCCAATGCGCTGATCGCCGTCGGCACCAGGCCGCATCGGCCGCGCGACGTGCCCTTCGACAAGACCCGTGTCTTCGACAGCGACGAGATGCTCGAGCTCGACCGCCTGCCGCGCACGCTGACGGTGATCGGCGCCGGCGTCATCGGCGTCGAATACGCCACGATCTTTTCCGCGCTCGACGTGCCGGTGACGCTGGTCGAGCCGCGCAACTCCATCCTCGATTTCGTCGACCGCGAGATCGTCGATGATTTCATCCACCAGATGCGCGACCGCGGCATGACGATCAGGCTCGGCAGCGCGGTCAAGGAAATCCGCTCGAAGCCCGAAGCCGCCGAGGTGGAACTGGCCGACGGCCGCACCATCCGCTCCGAGGTCGTGCTCTATGCCGCCGGCCGCACCGGCAATGTCGGCAGCCTGGGGCTCGACGTGGTCGGCATCGAGGCCGATTCCAGGGGCCGCATCAAGGTCGATCCGCAGACCTTCCAGACCACCGTGCCCAACATCTACGCCGCCGGCGACGTCATCGGCTTTCCGAGCCTCGCCTCGACCTCGATGGAGCAGGGCAGGGTGGCCGCCTGCCATGCCTTCGGCGTGGCCTTGCCGCCACCGCCCGAGACATTCCCCTATGGCATCTATGCGGTGCCTGAGATTTCGACGGTAGGCCAGTCCGAGGAACAGGTGCGCCAGGGCGGCGGCGCCTACGAGGTCGGCGTCGCGCGCTTCCGCGAGACCTCGCGCGGCCACATCATGGGCGTCGACACTGGCTTCCTGAAGCTGCTGTTTTCGATCGAGACGCGGCGGCTGCTTGGCGCCCACATAGTCGGCGAGGGCGCTACCGAGCTCATTCATATCGGCCAGGCGGTGATCAATCTCGGCGGTACGGTCGACTTCTTCGTCAACAACACCTTCAACTATCCGACCCTGGCCGAGGCCTACAAGATCGCCGGGCTGGACGCCTGGAACCGGATGGGGCGGGGGTAGGTTACCCGTCCATCTGAGCCAGCAGCGCCAGCATCACGTCGGCCGAGGGCATCGGCAGCACCGCTTCGATCTCCGCCGGCCGCACACCGGCGATCGCTGCATCGGCGCCGCCTGTGACGGTGCCGAGCGGTCCACGAAACCCGTGTTTCGACCAGGCCAGCTCCTGCAGCTTGGGGCTGGTCAGCGCCTCCAGCAGCCGGTCGACCGCCGGATCGATGACGATCAACGGATGCGCGGAATAGACGGTCGGCCGGGGGTAGAGGATTTCGGGCTTGGCGCCCATGCCGGCCTGCACCCTTTGCCAGCGTGCCGGATCGGCAAGCGCCCATTCCACCAGTTGGTTCTCATAACCCACCACCATCGGCTCGGCGCCGAGGCCGCCGGCTATGTACTGGTCGAACAGCTTTCCCGAGGAGGACGACTTCAGTCCCATGCTGCGGAAGATGGCCTTGGCCTGGTCGCCGTGCTGGGCAAGCAGTTCCTGCGTCGCCACGTCGCCGCTCATCAGGCTGAGCACCAGGCCCGCGAACATGAAGCCGGAGTTGGAGCGGTTGGGGTCGGTCGAAACGATGCGGGCGCGACCGTAAAGTTCCTCGATGCCGAGATCGGACCAGTTCTTGCCGGCAAGAATGGCGTCGAGCAAGGCCTTGAGATCGAACTGGTTGTAGCCGCCCTTGGCGGCGACCGTGACGAGGCCGCTCTTTTTCAGCCCTTCGACCACCGGCCCCCAGGTGTAGACGACGATCGCCGAGTTCAGCACCACCTGATCGTTGCGGATCGAGACACCGCTCTTGCGCGCGAGGTCGACCATGATCGAGGAGGAGGGCCACAGGAATTGCGGTTTCTGGCCAAGCAGTGCCGGCTCGCGCACCATCTCCACCGACCCGGCGACACGTGCGTCGAGCTCAAGCCCGTAGCCTCCAAGCGCATGGCCGACATCGGGATCGGCCAGGAACGCCTGCTTCTCGCCGCCGATGAAGCCGAACAGATGCGCCTTGTTGCCGAGATAGCCACGGAATTCGGGGCGATCCTTCAACGTCAGATAGCCGCCGGTGCCGGCGGCGGCGGCCCCCAGCAATCCCAGTCCGAAAGCGCGGCGCGAAATGGCCATCAGCGTCCGATATCCTCTTTCAGCGATTCCTGAATGAGTCGCAGGTCGACGTCGAGCGTGCCGAGTTCGCTGTCGGCCAGGCTGTCGGCATAATGCACGAAAGCATCCTGCAGTTTGGTGATCACCGCGCCGACATTGGCAAGCCTTGCCTGGCTCGGCGCCCGCCGGTTGGCCAGTGTCGCGTAGCCTTCCGCCACTTCCGCCGCCTGCGGCACGTAGTAGGTGAGGAAACGCCGCACCGAGGGCGCGGTTTCCGGCTTCGTCTCGACCTTTGAAATCACGTCGGCGGCGATGTCGGACAGGTTCTTGACCTTGGCCTTCATGTCCTTGTCGGCGATCGATCCTGCCGCCGCCGACAGCCGATCCGCCGCCGGTTGCGCCTGTGCCAGCAGTTCGCGGGCGAAGGCCACCTTGCTGCCGCTGAGCGTGGTCAGGTCGAGGCCCTCGAACAACTGGCGCGGCGCGAGCACGAACACCAGCCCCGCAAAGACGAGCGCGGCGATGATCGCCGAAACCAGAAACGGGAAATGGGTTAGAAACGCCAGGCCGACCAGCAACGCCGCCGAGACGACGCCCGCCGCGATCCAGTTCCCGTCATTGCCGAACAAGCCACGCATCCCGGCAGGCTCTAATTGTAGCCGCGCGCGGCGCGGAAGGCGCCGGCCAGATCGCCGCTGCCGTCGAAGACCCGTGCCGATGTCGCCTTGGCGAGGCTGTCGAGCTGGCTCTTGTCGGCGTCGCCGAAGGTCACGCCGAACACCGGCACGCGCACGGGCGCGTTGCGCCAATGGGCAAGAAACAGGTCCGCACCGCCATCGGTGCGGCCGTCGGTCATGATGACGATGGCCGGCAGGTACCTCGACAGGTCGACCGTGGCGACGATCTTCTGCAGGGCCTGGTCGGCGCAGGCATACATGTCGGTGCCGCCGCCGGCGCGTTGCTGGGCGACATCAGCCAGCAGCTCGCTCTGGCCGGCGGCGTCGCCGTTGGCCTCGAACGTGTCGCGCACGACGGCGTCGAAAGGCAGCACGAAGATGCGGTCGGACGGCGTCCATTGCACCAGCACCTCGCTCGCCTTTTCCGGGGTGAACAGGAATTGCGCCGCCGCCTGCAGCTGTTTCTCGCCCTGGTCTTCCATCGAGCCCGAGAAGTCGAAGCAAAGCGCTGTCAGCGAAGGCTTGCGCAAGGCTTCCTGATAAAGATCGAGCGCCTTGCGGATCACGGCCGGCTCCGGCATGCGGATCGACGTCACCAGTTTACCCGGATCGAAGTTCCAATCCGGCTCGGCGGTTGCCTGGATCGCCGCGCCGCCGAGCGGCAGCCGCCTGCCGGTATCGGCGATGCGCTTGCGCACCGCGTCCGACTGCAGGTAGGCGAGCAGGTCGGTGAAGAATTTTTCGACATCGGCTCCGCGCCCGTGGTCGATGAAGCCGAGCGGCGAGTCACCGACAGCGACGCCGTCGGCCGGATAGATGGCATAGAGCGGCTCCTTGCCCATCTGCTTCAGTTTGTCGTTGGTCTCCTTCAGGGTCGCCTCGTAGTTCCACATGGCGTCATAGACGGTGCCCTTGCCGGCGCTGTCGACATAGAGGTCGGCGAGCCAGCCCGACGACCCGGACGAGCGTTCGACGCCCTGCAGCAGGGCGCTCACGGTATCGTGCACGGCCGGATTGTCGAGGTCGCCCGGCTCGATCACCTCGTTGCCGCCAAGCGCGCTGGACAGCATGGCGAGATAGGCGCTGGCCCCCGAATTGGACTGCGTCGCCGACGTCATCAGGAATTTCAGCTTGCCGTCCTTCACCGCGGCCAGGATGTCCTTCATGAAGACTTGTCTGCCGACCCAGCCAAGTTCGGCGGCCTTGGATTTGCGCACGCCCAGGATGACCGGCATCTGCGCGATCGAGGTCAGGTTGCGCACCTTGCGGCCGCTATCGAACAGGTCGACCCACACGCTCGAGGCCGGCCAAACCGCGTCCTGGTCGAGGCCGCCAGGCTTCTGAAGACCGAGCCCGATGTCGAGCGACCCTTGATAGGAGATGGTGCAGGTCTCGCCCTGCTTGGCGCAGAATTCCTGCACGATCGGCTCCAGCACCGTGTTTTCGGAACCGGAGACGATCGAGAATTTGACATTGCTCGCATTGCATGCCGCCAGCAGCAATGTGGCGGCCAGAACGAGGACGGACGAAAGCTTCATTCGCATCGAGGCCCCGTCAGCCCTGGGTGAGCGCTTTCTTGAGGTCGGCGGTCATCTGGTCCATCTGCTTTTCGGCCTCGGCCCGCTTCTGACGGCCGTCCTGCTGGACCTTGAGCACGCCCTGTACCGTGTCGATGAGGTCGCGATTGGCCTGCGCCAGAGTCTCGACGTCGACGATACCGCGCTGCGCCTGCTCCTCGATCGAGATCGCCTGATCCTTCATCATTTTCGATGTCTGGCGGATCATCTCGTTGGTGGCGTCGGTCACCGTTTTTTGCAGTTCGAGTGCCGATTTCTGGTTGGTCAGCCCGAGCAGGATGACCATTTTCTGCTTCCAAGCAGGCACGGTCAGCGCCGATGTCGCCTGCAGATTCTCGATCAGCGTCTCGTCGCCCGACTGCACGATACGGATCTGCGGCAATTGCTGGATGCCGAGCTGGCGCGCCTGCACCAGGTAGAAAACGCGCTTTTCCAGGCGGTCCAGCGCCTGCACGGCATCCTGATAGCCTTGCGCCTCCAGCGTGCCGGCCGCGTCGCCGCTCTTGGCATCGGCCGCGGCCTTCAGCTTGGGCAGTTCGTTGACGCGGTAGTCGTCGACGAACTTCTTGCCGGCCTGGACATAGGCATCGAGCTTGAGGATGGACTCTTTCGTCTGCTCATGGAGATCGTCGAGCACGGCGATGTCGCGCCGCAGCGTGTCCTTGTGGCGGTCGAGTTCCAGGCCGATGCGGTCGATCTGGCCGGCCACATCCTCGTATTTCTCCTTGAAGCGTTCGAGCCTCGCCTTGAACGAGGAGAACAGGTTGCTGAGGAACCCTTCGTCCTTGAGTGAGGCCGGATCGAGGTTCTTGGCCTTCATGATGATGTCGGTCAGCAGCGTGCCGGTATCGCCGAGGTCGCGGTTGCGGATCTGGGAGAGGATCTTGTCGGCATAGTCGCTGACCGCCTGCTGCGCGCGGTCGCCGAAGACCGAGATCGCAGCACGGTCGCCAATGTCGATGCCGCCCTCTATCCTGGCGACTTCACCCGGATTTGCCGCAATGACAGGCAGTCGCGACGTATCGTCGAGCAGAGTGACGCTGTTCTTATCGGCCATGCAGACCTCCCTCAGTGAACAGTATCTCGATAGATAGTCTGTAACAGAGATATGTCGCCGCTGTGGAAAACGGGAGTTCGAGGCCGTTTTTGGTGGCAAACAGTGCCGCTTTCCGGCCTGACGCCAGAAGATATCTACTCGGCGGCCTCCCGCAAGGCTGGAGATGGCCCGGCTCGCAGGAGCAGCGGCAGGCACACGACATAGAGCGCCGCGCCCGCGATCCACACCGTTCCCGGAAAGACCGCCCGTGTGCGGAAATAGAGCGTCGCGATGACGAACGGGCCGAACACAGAGACCAGGCTGGTCATGCTGGTGAGCACGCCTTGCAGTCGTCCCTGGTGATCGGCGCCGACGCGTGACGTCAACAGCGACTGCAATGCCGGCGCGCCGATGCCGCCGAGGCAGAACAGCGGCAGCAGCGGGAAAACCATCCATCCCTGCCAGGCCAACGCGATCGAGACATAGGCGGCACCATCGGCCAGAATGGCGATGATCAGCGCTCGTTTTTCGCCCCAGCGTTCGGCAATCGGACCGGCAACGAACCCTTGCGCCCCGGCGTGGAACACACCGAACAGCGCCAGCGAAATGCCGACGGTGAACAAGTCCCAACCGAACTTGTCCTGCACATAAAGCACCCAGATGGTGCCGCCGACCTCACCGACCAGGGCCAGAACGGCAAAAGCGCCCAGCAATGACAAAAGAGCTGGAAAGGTCAGCGCCCAGCGCAGCGGCGCCAATGGGTTGAGGGACGGCTTCTCGCGGCCTTCATGGGCGCGTTTGGGTTCCGGCAGCAGGAAGAAAGCCAGCGCCAGGTTCGTTCCGGTGAGCACGGCCGCGGCCAGGAAGGGCGCGCGCAACCAGATATCGCCGAGCACACCGCCGAGCGCTGGACCGGCTATGAAGCCGACGCCAAATGAAGCGCTGAGGTGGCCGAAGCCTCGGGCGCGGCGGTCCTGGCTGCTGATATCGGCCATATAGGCCGATGCCACCGCCATGCTCGCGCCGGTAATGCCGGAGATCAACCGGCCGACGAACAGCAGCGGCAGCGAGGGCGCGAAGGCCATGAACAGATAGTCCGCCATCGACCCGGCCAGCGAGACAAGCAGAACCGGCCGGCGGCCATAGCGGTCCGACAGGGCGCCGAGCAGCGGCGAGAACAGCACCTGCATGGCCGCGTAGGCGGACAGGAAGGCGCCGAAGATCCAGCCGATGTCGTCGACATGGCCGACCGTGCGCAGCAGGCCCGGCAGCACCGGCATGATCAGTCCGATGCCCACGGCATCGAGCGCCATCGCCATCAGGACGACGAGATAGGTTCTTTTCATCACAGGACTCAAAAATTTATCGTTGATAAGGGGCGTTTATCACTGATAAATTGACGACGCAAGCCGGAGCAAAGCGCAAGAGTGTACGCATGAAACTGGACAAGATGCTGATCGTCGACGAAGCGCTGCAATTGCTGAACCAGGTCGGCATCGATGCGCTTTCGACACGCCTCCTTGCGCAACGGCTCAAGGTGCAGCAGCCGGCGCTCTACTGGCATTTCAGGAGCAAGCGCGCCTTGCTCGATGCGATGAACGAGGAAATCCTGCGGCGTGGTCATAAGCATCGAACACCGCGGGCCGGTGAGAGCTGGCAGGATTTCGTGCGCAAGAACGCCCGCAGCTTCCGCGGCGCCTTGGTTGCGTACCGGGATGGCGCGCGCGTCCACGCCGGCACGGAAGCGGATCCGCAAGAACTCGGGCACTTCGAGCGGTTGCTGGAATTTCTGGCCGGCGAGGGTATGGCCGTGATCCCTGCCATGGAACTGCTGATAACGATCGGCCGCTACACGGTCGGCTGCGTCATGGAGGAGCAGGCCGAATATCCATCAGGCCCGGGGCGTGGCGAAGCGCTGGATGCGGCGGCGCGCGATCATCCGCTTTTGAGCCAGGCCCTGCTTCACTACCGTGCCGGCGGACACGAGGCATTGTTTGAAAGCGGGCTTGCTCTGCTGATCGCCGGGGCTGAGGCCGCAATCGTGCGCAAATCCTGATGGGAAACTGGCGGAAAGCCGGTCATCCTATCCGCTCGGGTGCCGCTGATCCCGCCAGCCAAGATCTGACTATCGCGGCGTCCGGATCGCCGATTTCATGGCCCGACGCAACGATCCGCGCGTCGATCTCGGTGCCGTGCAGGCTGAGCAGCGTCACCAGTGCCGGCGCGAAGGGCCCATAGGTTTCGTCGGCCGCTCCGGCGATGATCAGCGTTCGTGTTCCTGCGAGGTTTGTGGATGGCACGTTGTCGAGCACGGGCATCGGCCTCAGCAGCACAGCTTTACGGACGATGCCGGGATGGAGCAGCATCAGGCTCGAAACCAGATTGGCGCCGTTCGAATAGCCGAGGAATGCCGCGCGATCGAGATCAAGCCCATGGCGCGCGGCGGCATCCCTTGCGAATGCCGCGAAGGCAGCGGTTTCGGCACGGATGCTGTCTTGATCGAAGCGCGTCGGCGTGATTCGCTCGAACCAGCGAAAACCATCCTCCTGGGGAACGCGACCTCGTACCGCGACCAGCAATGCATCGCCTGCCATGCGCCTGGCCAGCTCCACCATGCTTGTCTCGTCGACGCCCGATCCATGCAGCACGAACAGGCAATCCCGGCTCTTTTCGCCTGTGCTCAGGACACGATAGGGAAAGGCCAGATCCAGCGTCAGCGCACCGTTTGCGGCATTGGCGCCAGTCATCCCGGATCCCCTTGATTATATGAGGTTTCGCTGAATTTGCCGGCTTCAAAACGCAATATTTTCAAGCTCCGCGAAAGTTGATTGAACCAGGCGCATTCCAGCCCGTTTCTGCGCCGATATACTCCGCATGGGAGGAATCGAAGCGGTGCGTCGGGGGTCGCATTGCTGGACATGAACAACCAGCTTTGAGGCCTTTTGTCGATGACCACCCCTGTTTTGTCGGATCGCAATTTGCGTATCCCGGATCGACATTTGCGTATCCCGGATCGCAGCTTGCGTATCCCGGATCCCGATTCGCGCATCCCCGAGCGCGATACGCGTATCGATGTACTGCGCGCGCTGGCGCTGCTCACCATCTTCATCGACCATGTTCCGGGCACGGCTTTCGAAGCCTTGACCTACAAGAATTTCGGCTTCTCGGACGCTGCCGAGGCGTTCGTGCTGATATCGGGCATTTCGGTCGCGCTCGCCTATGGCACGAAGTTCAGGCCGGGAGGCCGGCTTCTCGCGACCTTGAAGATGTGGCGGCGGGCGGGCGTGCTCTACGCCGCTCATATCGTCACGACCATGGCGGTGATAGCGCTGTTCTGCGCCGTGGCGGTGTTTGCCAAGCGGCCGGAAATGCTGAAGCTCATCAACATCGAGCCGCTGATGAAGAACCCGCCGCAGGTGCTGGTCGGCATCGTCACGCTCGGCCACCAGCTTGGTTACAACAATATCCTGCCGGTCTATGCCGCGCTGCTTTTGATGGCGCCGGTCTTCGTCCTGTTCGTCAGTTACAGACCCGTCCCGGCGCTTGTCGCATCCGGGACGCTGTGGCTCGTTGCCGGTATCTGGCAGATCGCGCCGCCCAACTATCCGGAGCCCGGCTTCTGGTTCCTCAACCCGTTGTCCTGGCAGTTCCTGTTCAACATCGGCCTTGCCGCCATGCTGCATATCAGGCGCGGCGGTGTCATCCCGGTCAATCGCTGGCTGGTCGGCGCGGCCGCGGCCTATGTGCTGGCAGCGCTTGTGTGGGTGCATAGCCCGCTCTGGGGGCAGATAACCTGGTTCAACCTGCCGGTGGTGATCGGCGGCTTCGACAAGACTTTCCTGTCGCTGCCGCGGTTGCTGCACATCCTGGCGGTCAGCTACCTCGTCATTGCCCTGCCGGCGCTCTCCGGGCTGTTCCGCACCAGCCCCGACCACCCGCTGGCGATACTGGGCAAACGATCCCTGCCGGTCTTCATCGCCGGCACGGTGATCGCCATGGTCGCCCAGGTGATGAAGTTGATCAATCCGGGCGGCTTCGTCTATGACAGCCTGCTGCTGTCTGCCGGCATCGCCATGCAGTTCGCGCTCGCCTTCTATCTCGAATGGCTGTCGACCATCGGCGGTGCGGGCAAGGCCCTCACGACCCAGAAGCATCCGGCACCGGCGCGTGCGCCTTTCGGCCTCACCGCCGTGGCAAGAGCCAATCGGTAGGCGGGCAGTGAGTACGGTTCAACCGCGGGGTGGACCCGACGAGGCCCGCACGATCAGTTCGACCGGCAACTGATGCCGGCTGACCGGTCCGTCGCTATCCAGGATCGCCTTGACGGCAAGGCGGCCCATTTCGACGATCGGCTGGGCAATCGTGGTCAATGGCGGCTCGGACACTTTTGCTTCCGGAACACCGTCGAACCCGACCACCGAAACATCGCTGGGCACGTCGAGACCGCGAGCGTGCAGCCATTCGAGCGCGACAAGGGCCATTCTGTCGGACATAGCCAGGATGGCGGTCGGCGCCGCCTCTGAGGCGAAGATGGTTTCGAGCCCCGCCTTCGTGCTCGCCGCGTCGTTGGCGGTCTCGTAGACAGGCACCTTGGATATGTCGATGCCGACCCGCGAAAGCTCCTGGAGGTAGCCGGTGAGGCGGTCGCGGGTTCCCGCATAGGTCGCGACCCGGACCTGCTCGGGTGAAACAAGACCTGTTCTGCCGTCGGCGAATGGCAGGGCCAGCACCGCGAACCGGCGATGTCCGAGGTCGGTGAGATGGCGCGCCGCCATGCTGGCGCCGGCGATGTTGTCGACGCCGATCGCCGCGACCGATCCGTCCTCGGAAGCGAGGTCCAGCGCGACGAAGGGCAGTTTGCGTTCGCGGGCCAATTCCACCAGGCGCGAGCCGCCTTCGATGCAGAAGACGATGAAGCCGTCGACGAGCGCGCTCTGGATGTTCCACGCAAGCTGTTCGTTGTTGGCGGCCGAGACCAGGGAAATCCCGGCTCCCGTCGCATCGCAGGCCTGGGAGATGCCCGCCATCATGACGCGCGCGAACGGATCCTCGAAGAAGTAGGAGAGGGGTTCTGCGGTGGCGACGCCAATGGCGTTGACCTTGCCGGCCCGCAGCAGCCGGCCCTTTGGATCGGGTCCGCCATAACCCATCGCCTCGGCCGCGGCGCGAACCCTTTCACGAACCTCCTCGCGCACGATCTCGGGGCGGCTGAAAACATTGGACGCCGTGCCGTGCGAAACGCCGGCGGCCTTTGCGATGTCGGCCAGCCGGACGGGTCGTCGATTGCCTGCGGTGAGTGACGCCATTTTGCGCGTGCCTCCTGACATGCATTTAGCAGGTTCTGAGGCCGCATCTAGCACTTTCGTTGGATCGATTCAATTTTTGCTTGACCGACGGGCGGCCCGGCACTATGTTTGAATCGATCCAAACCACTGATTTGTTCGACTGATCGATCTGACGTGAGGAGCGCCATGCATCCGCTCAATTACCTGTTCGAAGACATCGATCGCAACCACTGGAATATCGTATCGGCTGCCAACAAAGCCAGGCGCCGTGGCGAATCCGGTCCATGGATTCGCGACCTTCGCTTCCTGGTGGGGCGTAAGCGGAGCTGATCAATCCGCTCTTCTCGCGCCTATCGGTTGGATCGATTCAAAACAAGGAGGATCAATCATGCATCCCATCAATCATCTGTTCGAAGACATCTATCGCAATTACTGGGGCATCGCGCCGGCTGCCGAGCGGCCGGAGGCCCGGCGCCGGACAACATCGGTCACACGCAGCCGCGTCCTTTGGCTTCGCGCGGAGCGCCGGCGGGATTGAGCCCCGTGGGCGCGCCTAGGACCGTGGACGCGCCAGGGCGCTGGCTGCTATCGCCAGCCAGCCTGCAATGAGCAGGGTGCCGCCGATCGGCGCCGACATCGGAAACAGTCTCGATCCCCAGAAATCGCGGGCGAGGAGATCGCCCGCGAAGAGCAGCAGCCCGACAAGCAGAACCAGGCTAGCCATGCGCAGCCAGCGGTTTGCATCGGCAAGGCCAATGGCGAGAAAGACCGGCGCATGCATCAGCAGAAACGATGCGGCCGTGCCGGTGAAGGCGCCGCCGCGATGCGCGGCCGCCGCTGAAAGCGCCACGCCCGCCGCGCCGAGGAGACCGCCGGCAGTAACGAGGAGGCGGCTGCCAATTGGATCAGCCAGGGTCATGATAGGCGTGTTCCTTCCTTGATGGGGTTGGCCTCACGGCTTGCCCGCTTCCAGCGCCATATGCCGTGTCCGCCGCGACTGGACAATCCAGTTGTAGACGGCGCCGAGTGCCATCAGCACTGATGTGCCGAGAAACACCGCCGGCATGCCGAAATGGCCGCCGACAAAGCCGCCGGCCAGTGGCCCCGCGACCTGCCCGACATACTGCGCCGAGATTGCCAGGCCAAGCACGTTGCCGCCGATGCCGTCGGGAATGTTGTGCCTGATGACGCTGGTGATGCAGGGCAGCAGGCCGCCCAAGGCCAGGCCCATCAGGAAACGCAGGCCGATAAGCTGCCAACTGTTGGCGACAAAAGCCTGCGGAACGAGGAGCAGGGCCGAGACTGCCAGCGCTCCCACGACGACGTTCCAGTGTCCGATCCGGTCCGCGAGCTTGCCGAGCCATGAGGCCGACAGGATGGTGCCGAGCGCGGCTGCCGACATGACAATACCGGCGACAAGCGTGACACGGGTCTGGTCCTCGATCAACTGCTGCACATAGACGGTAATGATCGGCTCGATCGACATCGTGGCGAAGGCAAGCAGCATGCCGGTGGTCAGCATGGCCACGACTGGTCGCTTGTCCGGAATCTGCGACCAACCGCTTTTCGGCTTTGCCGCCGAGGCGGCTTTGGCTTGCTTCGGGCGCGGGTTCTCCTTGATGAGGAACGTCGTTGCCAGGAAGGCAAGGAAGATCACACCGCCCGACAAGAGGAAGGTGGCGCGAATGCCGATCACCGGCGGCAGCGCGCCGCCGAGCAGGGGGCCGACCAGCGAGCCTGCAGTAATGCCCGCCGACAGGACGCCAAGTGCCCAGCCGGAACGGTCCTTCGGCGTCTGCATGGCCACGAGTATGGTCGAGCCCGAAGAATAGCCGCCGGCGAAGCCGATCAGCAGGCGCAACAGCACCAGTTGCCAGACCGTCTCGACCATGCCCGTCAGCGACATGCAGATCGCCATGCCGAAGGAGGCACGCACCAACATCACCTTGCGGCCGTAGCGATCGCCCAGGCGGCCCCACAACGGTGCGACCATTGCGGCGGCGAAAAAGGTTGCGCCGTATGCGATCCCGGACCACTGCACGATTGCCGCGTGGCCCTGCGCGCCGAGCTGTTCGACGTAGAGCGGCAGGAAGGGCAAAAGCAGCGTCATGGCGATCAGCGTGCTGAACGAGCCCGCGAAACAGACGGCAAGATTGCGCCGCCAATGGATGTTGTAGCCGTCTTGCCGTGTGTCTTCCTGTGCCATGTCCTGCCTGCCCGGTATCGGCGCTTGTCGCGGATACCATTTTGGGATACCAAACTGGTATCCGTCATGAACTTCAAGCGTGTCGCTGTCAATGCGGCTTTGGAAAGGATGCGCGATGTCGCAGATGCAGAGTGTCGAAAGGCAGCTTCGCGAGATGATCCTGGCGCTCGAGATCGGGCCGGGAGAGCGGCTGACCGAGCGCTGGATCGAAGGCCGCTTCGGCGCCTCGCGCACCCCGGTCAGGGCGGCACTGCTGCGGCTGGAAACCGAGGGACTGGTCGGCAGGGACGGGCGCGGCTGGACGGTCTCGCCCATCAATCTGGCCGAACTCGAGCAGATCGCGGTCTATCGCGAAGCGGTCGAGGTCGCCGCGCTGCGGCTGACATGCATGCACGCCGAGAGGGGCGCCATCGATGTGATCGAGGCGATGCTCGATTCCTGCGACGAAAACACGCCACGCGAGGAATGGCATCGTGTCGGCATGGATTTTCACATCGAGCTCGCCCGGCTCTCCGGCAATGAATTCCTGTTCCGGGCGGTTCGTGACGCGATGACAAGGCTGTCGCGCGCCCGCTGGCTGGAAGTGCGTGACGAGACGGCCCTGGGCCGCGCATGGCTCGAACATCGCGCTATCCTTGCCGCGGCACGCCTTGGTCAGGCCGATGAAGCCGCGCGGCTGCTCTCGGCCCACATCACGGGCAGCCGTGGCCGGCTGGTGACGTCGCTTGCCAACGACCGGCGTGGCCTTCGCGCCAGGGGATTTGCCGTCGTCGCCGCGTAGAGCAATTCCAGGAAAAGGGCGTAGCAGTTTTCCCGGGAGAAGCGCGTAGCGCTCCCCCTTGGGGATTGCGTAAAAGACGCGCGCGGTCGATGCGCGGCGGCGAGTCCGCCGGGAAACCGGCGGTATCTGAAACAGCGCGCACTTTCGGCCTCGCTTCGGGGAGGCCGATGGCGTATGAGCGGCGATGGAAAACAATCGGTTTGAAACACCCGTGACCGTCAAGTCCGTCACGGCGGGAAGCACTCAACTCCTGCGCTCGGCGAGGGAGGCTTCCGACTATCTTCTCAACAGCTGGCCCGGCAAGCGCAGCGCCAAGCATCGCGCCGCGCTGCAGGCCTGCCATGACGCGCTGGCCGGCGACAAGCCGGCCATGATTGCCAGACGCGCGTTCATTGCCGCGGCGCGGGAGGTGGATGTTTTCATCTCCGACAAGGCGCCTGCCTGACAAAGGCTGGATAGTTCCGATTTGAGCCACGGCCCGCATTTCGCGGGCCGCATGCCGTCAGTCCTTTGTTTCGGCCTCAGTCTCGGTCTCAGGCTTCGAACGCTCGCGCGCGGCGGCCTTGGCGGCGAGCTTCTCGGCCTTCTTGGCCGCTTTCTGGCGATCGCGCTCCTTGCGTTCCTGATCGTAGTTTGGTGCTCGCGCCATGTCGGCTCCTTTTGCTACTGCCTTGCTGCCCTGAAGCCCTGCCTAGGAGCATTAGCCGTCAAACACAACAGCCGAAGCGACAATGCACGGATGTCGGCGTCGAGGAGATGCGGGGGGCTTGCCAGACGGACGCCACAATGGTGTAGGAAATGCGGGGCGCCAATGAATTGAGAGCTGCCTGTTTGTTTTGATCAAGTGACCGATGGCCACAATTTCGCGGACCGCAGCAAGAGTTTTCTATTATGCGAGAAACGTCGCGCGCGATGTCGCCCCGCAAGCGCTGTTTCGCGCCAGGCTTGCCGGCCGCCTGGAAAGGGCCAGGCTCTCCGGCGAGGTCGCACGCAGCAGGCTGAATTACTACAACAAGCTGCAGGAGAATTTCGCGCCAAGCGCCAATGCCGTGCGCATCGACACAATGCCTTTCACGCCGACCATGTACTATTACGACCTGAAGGAATTCGCCCGCTACTTCGATCCTGGACTGCTTATCGATCTGGAATTCGGCGACGTCATGCGGGTGCCGAAGGTGCCGACGATCGTCAAGGATCGGCCAATCCGCGATGACGATCATAACGCGGTCATCATGAAGCTGGACAAGTTTCGTCACTTCCAGATGCCTGCCGACGCCGTCTCGTTCTCCGACAAATTGCCGACCGTTGTCTGGCGCGGCGATCTCAACAATCCGATCAGGACAAGATTCCTCAAGGCCGTGCGCGGCCTGCCGTTCGTTGATGCCGGCTCGCACAAGAAGAACGCGCCGGCGGAGTACGCCAAGCCTTTTCTCACCATCCGCCAGCATCAACGCTACCGCTACATCGTCTCGCTCGAGGGCAATGACGTGGCGACCAATCTCAAATGGATCATGAATTCGAAGTCGCTCTGCATGATGCCGCCGCCGACCTATGAGACGTGGTTCGCGGAACGGCGGCTCGAGGCCAATGTCCACTACGTGCCGCTCGATGCGGATTTCTCGAACCTCGCCGACCATGTGGCCTATTTCGAGCGCAATCCGGCCAAGGCCGAGCGCATCGTCGCGGCCGCCAATGCCTATTGCCGGACATTCGACGACGAGCGGACCGAGCAGGCGATCTCCCTGCTGGTGCTCTACAAATACTTTGTGCTTTCAGGCCAGATCAGACCTGACGCCGAGGTGTGGCGCTACATCGAGGGCTAGTTGCCGGGCGCCTGGTCTCGGCTGGCACCACATGTTCGGACATTGCCGGAAGCCTGGCCCAACGGGGTGCGATCGTGCCGCGGGAACCATCCCGGCTGTCGTCTGTTTAGGGGCTCTTGTTTCTGATCCCGAGAACGATGGCCACCATACAACGAACGACGGCGAAGGTTTTCTATTATGCGCGCAACGTCATGCGCGACATCGCACCCCAGGCGATTTTCCGACGACGGTTGGCGGGCCGCCTTGAAGAGGCCAGGCTCTCTCACCAGGCGGTACGCCGGCGCCTGAACCAATACAACAAGCTTCAGGACGCCTTTACGCCAAGCCCGGATGCGGTGCGCATCGACAAGATGCCTTTTGAACCGAGCATGTACTATTACGACCTGAAGGAATTCGCGCGCTATTTCGACCCATCCTTGGTCGTCGATCTGGAGTTCGGCGACGTCATCGGCGTGCCAAAGGTGCCCACCCTCGTCAAGGACCGGCCGATTTCTGCCGACAATTGCAACGCCGTCCTTATGAAGTTCAACAAGTTCCGCCACTTCCACATGCCCGTCGACGCCGTCGCCTTCGCCGACAAGCGCCCGGCCGTTGTCTGGCGAGGCGACCTCAACAATCCGATCAGGACACGGTTCCTGGATGCCGCGCGCGACTTGCCGTTCTGCGATGTCGGCTCGCACAAGCGCAGCGCGCCGGCTGAGTACAGCAAGCCCTTCCTCAGCATCAGCCAGCACCTGCGCTACCGCTACATCGTCTCCCTGGAGGGCAACGACGTGGCGACCAATCTCAAATGGATCATGAATTCCAACTCGCTCTGCCTGATGCCGCAGCCGACCTACGAAACATGGTTTGGCGAGAGCCAGCTCGAAGCCGGTGTCCACTATGTGCCACTCGACCAGGACTTCGCCGATCTCGGTGAGAAGGTGGCCTACTTCGAGCGGCATCCGGCCGCCGCCAAGCGCATCGTCGCGGCCGCCAATGCCTACTGCCGCCAATTTTTCAATGAACCGGACGAGCAGGCGATTTCCCTGCTCGTCCTCTACAAATATTTTGTGCTCGGCGGCCAGATCGAACCCGATCCCGAACTCTGGCGCTTCATCGACGGGTAGGCGTTGCTTGCCGGCCTGATGGCGCGGATCAGATCACGCTGCGGTCGATGACGAGGTCTGCCGGGCCGAAGCGGTCCTTCGCCGTCAATTGCTGGTGCCAGTAGGGGTAGAGCAAAGGCGGGCGGCTGACCGCGTCGAGGCGCTGGCGTTCTTCGGCGCCAAGCTCCAGGGCTGCCGCCGCGAGGTTGTCCTTGAGCTGGGCGTCGTTGCGCGCCCCGATCACCAGCGAGGAGACGGCAGGCCGGCCAAGCAGCCAGGCGAGCGCCACCTGTGCCGCCGACACGCCACGATCCCCGCCGATCTCGACCAGCACATCGACGATCCGCCAGAGCCGGTCCTCGTCGCGGATAGGCGGCTCCGACCAGCCGCCGAGCTGGCGGGCGGTCGGGCTGTCGCGACGGTATTTGCCTGACAGCAATCCACCGGCGAGCGGGCTCCAGACCAACACGCCCAACCCCTGATCGATGCAGATCGGCAAGAGCTCGTACTCGGCCTCGCGCGCCTCCAGCGTATAGTGGATCTGCTGGGTGACGAAGCGCTGCTGGTGACGGCTGTCGCTGATCGAAAGCGCCTTCATCACTTGCCAGCCGGAATAGTTGGAGCAGCCGATGTAGCGCACCTTGCCCTGACTGACCAAAGTGTCGAGCGCGGCAACGGTTTCCTCGAGTGGGGTAAGGCCGTCCCACTGGTGAACGAAATAGATGTCGATGACATCGGTCTTCAGCCGTTTCAGGCTCTTCTCGCATTCGCGGATCAGGTGGTAGCGCGACAGCCCCTCGTCGTTCGGGCCCTTGCCGATGCGCATCCGCGCCTTGGACGCGATCAGCACGTCGTTCTTGCGCTTGCCGCCGAGTGCCTCGCCGATGATCTCCTCCGACAGGCCGTTCGAATAGACATTGGCGGTGTCGATGAGGTTGATGCCGGCGTCGATGCACATGTCGATCATCCGCTTCGCTTCGGCGAGATCGCTGTTGCCGACCGCGGCGAAAGGCCCGGTGCCGCCGAAGGTCATGGTGCCGAGCGTCAGTGTCGAAACCTTCAGGCCCGAACGGCCAAGGGTGCGGTATTCCATGTCAGATCCTCACGATTTTGTTGAAGAGGCGTGCCGGCAAAGGGCAGGCCTGAAATGCGACCGGGGATTTGTAGGACAATTCGGCTGGCTTGTCGCCATGCAATGGCGGTGGATCGATCACGCATCGTGGATTTGCAACGTCGTGGATCGCGCCTGGGCTGCAATAAAACCGTCACCGCCGGCCTATATTGAAGTCGGCTCAGGTGTTTCCATTCCAGGCCGCCGGCCAGCGATCCGGGGACGCCATAGGGAACCGACAGGCTTGCAAGCGGAGCAGTTGATATGACCGAGCTGAGACAGAATTCCCCTGCCAAGGACTGGCTTGAAGCCGAACTCGCCGACACGCTCGACGAAGATTATGAACTCGAAATGTCGGAGCCGGCGCTGTCGATGGAGATCGCCAAGATCTACAAGAACTCGCATCCGCCTTCGATCGATCGCATGCAATATTTTCGCGATCTGATCACCTTGCAGTCCGAACTGATCAAGCTGCAGTCCTGGGTCGCCTATCACAAGAAGAAGCTGGTGGTGATCTTCGAGGGCCGCGACTCCGCTGGCAAGGGCGGCGTCATCAAGCGTATCACCCAGCGGCTCAATCCGCGCATCTGCCGTGTCGTGGCACTTCCGGCGCCGACCGAGCGCGAGAAGTCGCAATGGTATTTCCAGCGCTACGTTCCGCACCTGCCGGCAGGCGGCGAGATCGTTCTGTTCGACCGCTCCTGGTACAACCGCTCCGGCGTCGAGCGGGTGATGGGCTTTGCCAGCCCCGATCAGGTCGAGGAGTTTTTCCATGACGTGCCGGAGTTCGAGCGCATGCTGGTGCGCTCCGGCGTCACCGTCGTCAAATACTGGTTCTCGATCACCGACGAGGAACAGCAGATGCGCTTCCTGATGCGCATTCATGATCCGATGAAGCAGTGGAAACTGTCGCCGATGGACCTGCAGTCGCGCGTGCGCTGGGAGCAGTACACCAAGGCCAAGGAAGAAACCTTTGCCCGCACCAACATTCCCGAGGCCCCCTGGTTCATCGTCGAAGGCAACGACAAGAAGCGGGCGCGGCTGAACTGCATAGATCACCTGTTGAAGCAGCTTCCTTACGAGGATGTGCCGCACGAGGAGATCACGCTTCCCGAACGCGTCTTCAACCCGGAATACGAGCGCCAGGTGCTGCCGCGCGAGCTTTATGTGCCGGAGAAGTATTGACGTGTGTTTCCTTCTCCCCGTTCTACGGCAGACGAAAAGTCAACTGCTTGGCTTTTCGAACGACGAACACCGAAGGGCGGATGAGGGGCGACGCCAGCATGGCGATAATCTCAAGCGGTAGCGCTGCCCCTCCTTGCCCTGCCGGGCATTTCTCCCCGTGAACGGGGAGAAAGAGCTTTAGTTACGCCCGCTCGATCACCACGTGTGTGGCGTCGGCGGTTGCGGCCTGGCTTGTGCAGCGATAGCCGAGCTTCAGCATATCCAGCCCCCCGAACAGATGTTCACCCCGACCCAGCAACACCGGCGAGATCGCAAGGTGCATCTCGTCGATCAGTTTCTGCTGGAGATATTGGCGGATGGTGGCGACACCGCCGCCGACCCGCACATCCTTGCCGTCGGCCGCCGCTTTCGCCTGTTCGAGCGCCGAATGGATGCCGTCCGTGACAAAATGGAAGGTCGTGCCGCCCTCCATGGTGAGCGATGCGCGCTTGTGGTGCGTCAGTACGAAAACCGGCACATGATAGGGCGGGTTGGGACCCCACCAGCCCTTCCAGTTGTCGTCAGGCCATTCGCCCCGGATCGGACCGAACATGTTGCGGCCGAGGATCCAGGCGCCAAGGTTCTCGAAACTGCGCGCCGCAAAGGCTTCGTCGATGCCTGTTTCGCCGCCATCCTCGCCGAACATCTTGCGGAAGGTCCGGGTTCCGAAAGCCCATTTGTGCAGGGCTTTTCCGCCGACGCCGAGCGGATTTTCAAGGTCCTGATCGGGACCGGCGCCATAGCCGTCGAGCGACAGGCTGAAAGCATTGACACGAAGCTTGGACATGAAGGCCTCCTCCTTGATAACCAGTTGTATTTTGCAAGCGGTTATCTTTTAGCAATCTGATTTTAAATTGCAAGCGGTATTTCTTGATGGAAGGAAACGCGGCATGACGTGGCGGACGCCGCAGCGACCGCCACGTCGGCTCATTCGCCGGTCAGTTCCATGAAACGGATGTGGTTGTTGAACGGGTCGGTCACCTCCACCGTCAGCCGGCCGTCTTCGTGCTCGAGGCCGGGCTTCATGTAGCGGTAGTCCTTGTCCGCGAGCTCTTTTTGAAGGTCGCGGATGCCTTTCATGTAGACGACCATATTGCCGCCCGGTGTCGCGTCGCCCGCGTGTTCCGACAGATGCAGGACAAGATCGCCGCGTGAGACCTGGGTATAGAGGGGGAAGTTTTCCCCGTAGCGGTGTTCCCAATCCACGGTGAAGCCGAGGAACCCGAGGTAGAATTCGTGCGCCTTGGCGACATCGAAGATGCGCACGATCGGTGCTGTCAGCTCGAACGCGATCGTTTCCTGGCGGGCGGTCGGCGCGTCGATCTTCGCGGCAAGGATGTTCCAGTTCGCCAGTCCGAACTGGCGCGCGACGATCTCCAGCGCCTCGCTGTGGCTGATCGTCAGGTTGCGGGCGGCAAGCGCCTCCCGCATGGCTTTCGCCATGGTCTTGGCATCGCTATGGGCAAGCATGTCCGTTCCTTCGGTCGCGGCGAAGTCTTCGTCAGTGCCCGCATTGCCGACGCCTTCGCCCGACGGTGAAACGGGTCAGGAAGCATCCTCTGGAGGCGTTCGCCATACCTCTTGGGCGAGGTGCGGGCTGCCGGCCGCCTCCGGCCGTACCGGCATCATAGCTGGGGCCGCGGGTTCTTGTCAGCGGAAATTCGAAAGCACCGCAGCCCAGCCGAAACAGTGGTGACATCTCCTGAAAGGCACTCGCCGTCCTGAAAGGCTCTGGCCGGTCCTGAAAGGCTCTGGCCGCGGACCCGGATCAGCCCTTCAGCATCACCGCCACTTCGGGCGCGAAATAGGTCAGGATGCCGTCGCAGCCGGCGCGCTTGAAAGCGAGCAGCGATTCCAGCATCGCCTTCTCGCCATCGATCCAGCCATTGGCGCCCGCCGCCTTGATCATCGAATATTCGCCCGACACCTGGTACGCGAAGGTCGGCATCTGGAACTCGTCCTTCAGCCGGCGGATGATGTCGAGATAGGGCAGGCCGGGCTTGACCATCAGCATGTCGGCGCCCTCGGCGATGTCCTGTTCGGCCTCGCGCACCGCCTCGTCCGAATTGGCATGGTCGATATAGTAGGTCTTCTTGTCACCCTTGAGCAGCCCGGCGGTGCCGACCGCCTCGCGATAGGGGCCGTAGAAGGCCGAGGCGAATTTGGTGGCGTAGGACATGATCGCCACGTCCTGGAAACCATTGGCGTCGAGCGCGTCGCGGATGGCGCCGATGCGGCCGTCCATCATGTCGGACGGCGCGATGATGTCGGCGCCGGCGGCAGCCTGGATGACGGCCGCCGCCGCGACCTGTTCCACGGTCTCGTCATTGACGATGATGCCGTCGCGCAGGATGCCGTCATGGCCGTGGCTGGTGAACGGATCGAGCGCGGCATCGGTGATGATGCCGATCTCCGGCACCGCGTCCTTGATGGCACGGGTGGCACGGTTGATGATGTTTTCCGGGTCGAGGATATGCGAGCCGGTCTGGTCGCGCAGGCCAAGATCGACATTGGGGAAGGTGGCGAGCGCCGGAATGCCAAGCCTGGCCGCGCGCTCGGCCTCCTTGACTGCAAGGTCGACCGACAGTCGGAAGACGCCGGGCATGGCGGCGATCGGTTCGCGGATATTCCTGCCCTCGACGACGAAGATCGGCCAGATCAGGTCGTCGACCGAAAGCCTGTTCTCCTGCACGAGCCGGCGCGACCAGTCGGCCTTGCGCATGCGGCGCAGGCGGCGGCTGCCGGTGACATCGTCGACGCTGCGCGCGCCGGCCGGTTTTGTCGGGGTGAATTTGTTCATGGCCAAAACTCCAAGTCGGCGGCTTTTACCACGCGGACGCGTCGCGGACCAATGCGACACGATTGTGCCAGCGGCGGGGGCTACCCGATCAGGGTTGGCCGTTACCTGAAAGAATCTGTGCCGCGCCTGCCATTGCCACACGGAATGCCTCGTCGAAGCTGACGCCACGCACCTGCCAATGATAGGTCTCTCCCCTGTCGGCCAACCGCCAATCGGCGATCCAGCCAAGCTCCTGGTCGCTCCATCTCGTCAAGACGATACTGAGTGGCGATCACGGTATCATTGCAACCGTTGGTCGTGAAGCGATCGTTGGGCAATTTCCGCTGGGCCACGCCGCCGGATCGCGAATCTCCCGTTTCGGAACCAGCCGTGACGCCACGTCAAATGCTGCCGCTGGCCACCCTCTCCATTGACGCGCCCATGCGCCACGCTTTAGCACTTCAGTCCCGCCGGCGCGGGGGAGGGATTCTTTCACGATGGATTTTGGCGGCGGCGACGAGATCCGCTTCGAGCGACAGGGCAGGGCCGGCGTCGTCACGCTGACGCGGCCGCAGGCGCTCAATGCCATCACCCATCGCATGGTCAGGGCGCTGGGCAAGGCCCTGCGTTCCTGGGAGCGCGACGAGGGCGTGGATGTGGTCGTCGTCAAGGCCGATGGCAGGGCGTTTTCGGCCGGGGGCGATATCCTGCACGTCTACGAAGCCGGCCGGGCCGGAAAGCCGCCTGTGGAGTTCTTCGCCGACGAGTATCGTCTCAACGCCTACATCGCCCGTTTCAGGAAACCCTATGTGGCGCTCATCGACGGCATCGTCATGGGCGGCGGCGTCGGCATTTCCTTCCACGGTTCGCACCGGGTGATGACCGAGAATGCCCAGTTCGCCATGCCGGAGGTCGGCATCGGCTTCTTCCCGGATGTCGGCGCCAGTCATCTGCTGCCCGACCTGGGCGGCTCCTTCGGCATGTACCTGGCGCTGACCGGCAGCCGCATCCGCTATGGCGACGCGCTTTGGTCGGGACTGGCCACCCACACCATCAAGGCCGAGGACCAGGCAAGCTTCCTCGACCGGTTGGCGCTGACGGGCGATCCGGAATCGGTGTTGCGCGGCTTTTTCATTCAGGCCAGGCGCGAGACCGACAGGACGACGCTGGAGGCGATCTCGCGCCATTTCGCACAGCCCTCGCTGGCCGCCATCATCGACAGCCTGGATCGCGCCGGCAACGACGAATTCGCGGCGAGGGCGCTGGCGACGATCCGCATGCGCTCGCCGACCAGCCTGCGGGTCGCCTGGCGGCAGATCAGCGCCGGGCAGACCTTGTCGATGGACGACTGCATGAGGATGGAGTTCCGCATCCTCAACCGCATGCTGGCCGGCCGCGATTTCTACGAAGGCATCCGCGCCGCCATCATCGACAAGGGCTCGAAGCCGCAATGGCGGCCGGCGCGGATCGATGCCGTCAGCGAGGCGGATGTCGAGGCCTATTTTGCCCCGCTCGGCGATCAGGAGCTTGGGCTGTGAGCGAGGTGACATCCAGGCGCGTCGTTCTCCAGCCTTCGACCGTCGAGGTCATCTTTGCCTGGTTTCAGCGCGTCATATCGGGCTACTGCCTGCTGTTCGGCATCCTGTACTGGATCAAGCTGATTGGATTCTACCCGGGTTCGCTGTGGCGCTTCGACCTCATGCCGGTGCATTGGCAGGTGGCGGCGGTGATGCTCGCCGTGTTCTTTCCCTTCGCCGCGGCCGGGCTGTGGATGTTGGCGTCCTGGGGGCCGGTGATCTGGTTCATGTGTGCGGCCACCGAGACGGTGATGTATGCCGGCTTTCCCGAGCTTTTCGGCCATCGCCTGCTGATCATCGTCTCGCATGCCTGCGTGGCGCTGCTCTACATCGTCTTTCGCGTCGTCATATACCTGCAGAAACGCCCGGCACGGCACTAAGCCATTGGGCGCGCTGACGACTTGGCGCGCGCCTCTACCCGGCCCCGCGATCATTGCCTAAATCTTTAGGTTAATCATCCTTGCTCGGGTGACCGTTCGTTAAGCGTCTTGCGAAACCTCTTACCGGTAAGCTCTTGTTAGCCCTAGCGTTTAAGTCGAATTTTATGAGTATTCGATAGTGTCGCGATCAAGGTGAAAAACAAAAAATCACCAGGGCGACAAACGAGAGGCAAAGACAATGATCAATTCGCGTCCGGCGGCGAAGACCGCCAACGTTTCCGACGATCGCCGCGAGGCTATCCGTTCCCTGTACATGGAATCGCTGCAGCTGGTCGAGCGCCTGCACCGCCGTCTGCTTGACGTCATCAAGGACGAATTCGACCGCAACGGCCGTTCCGACATCAACGCTATCCAGGCGCTGCTGCTCTTCAACATCGGCAATTCCGAGCTGACCGCCGGCGAGCTGCGCTCGCGGGGCTACTATCTCGGCTCGAACGTTTCCTACAATCTGAAGAAGCTGGTCGATCTTGGCTTCATCAACCACCAGCGCTCGCGCATCGACCGCCGTTCGGTCCGCGTTTCGCTGACCCCGAAGGGCAATGACGTGGCCGAAGTGGTCGCCGGTCTCTATGAGCGCCACGTCGGCTCGATCGAGCAGGTCGGCGGTATCAACACCGACGAGTTCAAGCAGATGAACCGCGCCTTGCAGCGCCTCGACCGCTTCTGGAACGATACAATTGCGTATCGTATGTAATTGATTTTACTGGGGTAGGTTGACGTACCGGGTGCAACGTAAGCGCACAAAGAGGCGTAGCGGTGCACCCGGGTTTACCCGGTAGCGTTGCAGTTGCGTAGCACCCAAACTTCGGCCCCTAGCGCAGAATCTGGGGGCCGCTTCCGCATGCCAGGTGCCCTGGTATCCTCACCAACGCCGCCCCCAACAACCCACGTACGGCGGCTTGGCGAGGGCCGCTCGCGGCGGGCGCCTTCTTTGTTTGCTCTCTCATCTCGCGCGATGTGAGCATTTATCCATGCCCGCACGCGCCTCCCAACGGCTGGCGTGCGCGGTGTGGGTAAATGCGTTGGTCAGGCACTCAACTCGTCCGGCACTGTCATGGGATAAAAACCCCTGACCATTTCATCAAGCTGATGCTGGCTCAGGTGGACCATAGGCGAGGTATCGGCTTTCTGCCGCTCGACCTCGGCAAGCACAGCCTGCAAGTCGGCTTTGGTGTAGCTGGAACGCTCAATATGGTGCTTGGTCGCCCACAACGCGCTCTCCGGCGTTTTGAAGAACTCAAGCACGCCCTTGTAGTAGGTGAAAAGCTGGTAGGTCCGTTCGTCCATGTTCGCCTCCCATGACCATTTCGAGGACATCCTCGATATGGTCAGGCGAGTCTACGATTCGGCGGAATCGGCCTGCAAGGTATTATCTGCCGCTGCGTTCAAAATTCTTTGTTCGGCTACCGCCCGCTCGATTTGGCGTCGATGTGATTTGTAGAAATCGGCCAATTCGATGAACGTGGAACTGGAGGTTCTCATGCGCTCCAGTCGTTCGGCGAAACCCTCGGTCTCGATGGTCGCAATGGCTTCGACAAGGTAGTCCGTCAGGAAGGCGTGGGTGTGCTTGGGAAGCAGGCCTTTTTGACACGCGCCCGCCGCCGAATTCAGGAAGTTCACATAGTCTACCAGCGCCCGACCTTGTTCGTCTCCGGGCGGCGCGTTGAGAAACGCGCGCTCGTTTTCCCGAATTTCTGACAGGAAGCGAAACAGCCACTCCGCATCTCGGCTGCGGCCATTCTGCCGAAGCTCATAGGCGTTGAAACCCAAAGCAATGGCAGACGCAACAGCACTCGCCGCGGTGGCGATGAGCGTCCAATAGGCTATAGGGTCGGGCAAGCTACTTCTTGGGCTGAGTGTTCGATGAACTGGAATTTCCACCAGAAGACCCGCCAGTCTGAGATTGGGGCTGGCCGCCCGACTGCCTTAATCCGTCCCTCAGGTTCGATAGGCTTGAGCCTTTTTCAACGTTGATGCGGTTGGGTGAATCGTTAGACATCGCAGATCTCCCTGGATATGCGATATTTAGCATATCGCGGGCCGCCGTCAAACTAGATGTTGTGCTTCGTCGACGTGCGCTTCGCCTGCGCCAGGCCCTTGCGAGCGATGTGAATTAGCTCCTGTCGCCCTGATTCAGGCGAGCCTTCTACAATTAATCCACCAACATGATACTGGGCGATGCGCTCCAAAGCCGCCGACAGCCGGTCATTGCGGGCGCGTTCCTCGGCTAGCCGGGTTTCGACGTGGCGGGCGATTAGGGCTGCGGCTTTTTGAATGTCATAATAACGCCCATTAAAACATTCGGTATGTATTAAGACGGCCAGCGCCTCATTATCGGCATCGCCTTGCGTCCCGGCTGGCGTTACAACTTCGCACGGGTGAGTTTTCTTATGCGGAAAGTCAGATTTTGCTGGCAGATGCAAAACCCCATCAGACACAGTGTTTCCGCACCGCTCACATACTTTAACGGCAGGCGCTGCTTGCTGGGCCGCTGGGGTGGCTGCTAGGGCACGAATATCAGCAGCAATTGCTCTGGCAGTTGTACGCATCATCGCTTGCATATCCGCGAGAGTGAAACGTGAGCGCTCATCCCGGCAAGTATGCTTGGTAAACTCATCGGCTACTTTTGCAGCATGTTCCAAAGCCTCGCGCAGCCCATCCTGCGGGGCCATCGCTGCTGCGAAGGCGCGTGCCCTTTGGTGTCCGTTCTGCGTTCCATATTTATCAAGCGTGACGATGTGCTCATAACCTGGGCCACGCACATAGGAATAGTCACCTTCAAGAGTAATAAAATGGCCGTTCGGCAATTCTAACCGCTCCGGCAGGTTGGTGTTATCTGTTGGCATCTCCTGTGCTTTCGTTGGTTAGTTTCCGGCCATGAACACCCAGAACACCGGCCAGCCCACCGCTGTGCCAGCAGCGACGCCCGGCTCGAAGCCGTGACGGCGGGTGAAGTCGTAGGTGATGTCAGCGATGGCGACGTAGGCCACCAAAGCGAGGAGGGCGATTGTGGTTTTCATCGCTGAACCTCCGCGCTCTCCAGCTGCTCAATCAGCTTCTGAGCATCTCGGTAATCGTCTGAGTCCGGCCCGTCTTCCGCTTCAACGAAGCGCTTAAGCATCGTCAGCAACTCATCATGGGCATCGCAAGCGCGGACGATGAAGGCGGCAGTGTCAGGGGAGCGTTCCTTTGACTGCTGCCAATGCGCTTCGGCGATTGTTAGCAGGCCTTCGAGAAGGCGCCCATCAAGCGCCCAAGGCGTAGATGTGTGGTTCACGCATCGAGCCCTCCCTTAATTCGACCATGGGAACACGCGGAAGGCGTGCTCGGATTGCCAGTTGTCGCGGCGTACGGTCACCGCATCGACATCGACGTGGTAACCGACCAGCTTGGCAAGCCTTAAAGCTGCGGCGCGGGCTTCTTCTTCGGTCTCGATAAAGCAGTCCACCATTTCATCGCGGCCAGCGGTTTCGCTCGCATCCTCGGCAATATGGCCGAACTGATTCGGGCAGATGAAAAAGCCTTGGCGGGTATCGCCGTCGTGGAATTCAGCCAGAATATCCTGACGTTTATCGTGGTCTACATCGCATTCAAAACTCATGTCTTTATCTCCTTTTGTAAATATATCATGCTCCGCTAATATAATACTGTAAAGCATTTTCTAATATTTATTTATCCACATTCGGCAATATCAAAAGCTTCGGCCATTAACCGCTAAAACCCTTTAATCCCCGGCATTTTTGACTCTCATAGCCATTAAGCCTACCGTCCGCCTCCATTGGAGAGACCGATGGCAACTGCGTCGAACCTGCACGGCATGACCATTGATGAGCTGGATAAACTGATTGCGGATGCCACAGCCGTCCGTGACAGCAAGCTGGCCGAGCAGATAGCCACCTTGGAAAAGAACCTCGCCCAGCTACGGGCGAAACAGACCGGCCCTGAACCTGCCGGCAAGGTCCGTCGCTCGGTGCCGCAGTTCAAATACTGGATTCGTGCAAAGCAGAAGGGTTGGACGGGCAGGGGCGGCAAAAAAGCTGAAGAGGCCTTCCGGGCGCATTTTGAGCCCGGCAAGGATCTGAAGGATTACCGCGTCAGGCCAGGCAATGAGGCGCCGGAGCGAACAGACGCTGACAGGTACTGAGCATGACGATGGCAGATCTCTGGGAGTGCGCATACTGTGGCCTAACCGACGCGCCGCGAACCCGGGAGCACCTTTTTCCGACAGCGCTTCATCGCCGCCTCCAGGAGTGCAACAAGGTCGGGCATGTTTTCTGGCTGAGACGCTTAGACAAGGACGTTAAGGGAGAACCAACCCTCAAGGATGTCTGTAGCCGCTGCAACAACGGCTATCTGTCTGATTTGGACGCTTATATCTGCCGAGAGTTTGATTCCCAGTTTTCAACCATTCGCCAGCGCTTTGAAAAGGTGCTTTTCAGCTACGATTTTCATTTGCTGAAACGATGGCTTCTTAAGATGGCGTACAATTCAGCCCGGATACATTCTGCGCCGGACACCTTCGCATTAAAGGCCGTGCTACCTTATATCCGCGGCGAAAATGACCACCTGGGTCGGTCTGTTCGTTTGTTTCTTCAACTGGCTTACCCGGCGCCAATACCTCCCGCCGAGAGGGCTCGTCTGGGCGGCGAAGAAGTACCGGAGATCTGGGAGCCGCGGCTGAACCGGGTCGGCATAACAGAAGTTACCGTCGAAGGTATCGGTCGAAAGATCATCCGTCATGTCGCGCTTCAGAGTTACACGTTCATGCTGGCCTATTCCAATCCCGCGGACGGCGCCTCCGCCAATAAGGAATTCGCTGCAGAGTTTCTGAAGCGAGCACCTGCCGCGGTAGAGGTCAAAGCTTCCCAAAGCGAAGTGGCGACCGTCTGTGACGGCATAAATTCATGGGATCAATTCCGCCAATCGCGCTAAAACAAGCTGGTGGACTAAATGCGGTTCCAGGCGGTCCGGTTAGCCGCGCGAAGCGTCAACTCGATGGTCTTGTAGTCGGCGGTGGATAGAAACCACAGCGCAATTTCCCGGCCAGCTGTGGCGGCTTCGCATACCAGGTTGTTAACTCGGCAATTCGTTTCCTGGCCGCCTTTGTAGCAGTTCTTCGGCGAGATATTGCCGTATCCCATGTTGAAGCGCTTCGACAGGTTGGCGCATTCGCCAATGTAGTGGACGGCGTCCCCGATAACGAAAACGTACACGCCGCTTTCGTTGATGCGGTTCGATATTTTGAATTTACAGAATGGGCCGGCACCATAGTGATTAAGCGGGTAGGCGTCCCTCTTAGTGTACCGGTCCTGCGGCGCGAAGAGCTGCACCGTGCCGTCCTCATTTCGGACGGGCTCAATGTTGCAGATATGCCGAAATGTGTGACCGCTGAGCTCCATATTCGGCAGCCTTGCATCAACGGCGAAAGTTTTCCAACTGGCTATATCTAAAATCGCTTGCCAACCCCGCGAACTCGGGGGGAAGCTTCTGGGAAGGGGTGCGGTTCCTACGCGCCGCACTCCCGGCTATCAGCTGCCAACGACGTAGGAGCCAATAACAATGAAAGCGTAGCGATGTGCACTCCTTCTTCTCGTGGCAACACGCCGTCTTAAAATCCAAGCTCGAACCAACAACCAAACTCGTCTGCCACACCATCGGCTGCCATATGGCGCTAGATGGTAGCGGTTGTTTTCCTTCTTATGCGCTCATAGCGGAGGAAAGCGGTCTTAGCCGCAGCACGGTAATGGACCATGTAAAGAAAGCCGTGGTCGCTGGCTTTCTGGTGATGGAACGCCGAGAGCGTGAGAACGGTAGCCAATCCACCAATATTTATCGTCCGGCAGTTCCAGGGGTAGTCCGGGAGCCGGACCAGGGTAGTCCGGGAGCCAGACTAGGGGTAGTCCGGGAGCCGGACGCCCATAATACCTCATTTCTAACAACCCAATTTAATACCCCCCCGGTAGCCCCCCCGGCGCCATCGAAATTCGGCGTCTTCTGGAATTCATACCCTCTGAAAGTCGGCAAGCCAAAAGCGCTGTCATCCTGGAATGCCCAGAAGCTCGATGCGGTCGCCGGGAATGTGCTGGCTGGCCTTGAGCGTTGGAAGGCCTCATCGCCCTGGAAGCGGGACGGTGGGAAATTCATCCCGCACCCTACCACCTTCCTGAACCAGCGCCGCTGGGAGGACTGTCCAGAACCGGAGCGGGCATTAAACCCACACGCTCCTGTGCCAGGCGAACCGATACCCTTCTAGTCAACGAAAGAAACAACCGTGGAACCAACCACCGCAGACCAAAAGATCTCCGCTCTCTTCAAAGCCCTTACGGGCCGCTTCGGCGCACTGGAGCTGAAGGACGGGCAAAACATGACCTTCGTGGAAAGGAGCTGGCAGAACAGCGTCGGCGCCTTCTCGTGGAAGGACATTCAAACCGCCATGCGCATCCTGTTCGCCTCCTGGAAGTGGCAGCGCTGGCCGTCCGAAGGCGAGTTCATGGAGCAGCTTCGGGAACTGGGCTGCCGACCTGCCGGCGCGGCATTTGCCGACCGACGGCCGGAGGGGATCAAGCAGGCCGAGCGCGATGCCGATATCTGGTACCGCGGCCTGATGGGCAAACCCCTTCCGGCCGGCGCGTGGCCGTGCGGCTGGGCTGATGTGGTGCTGGATCTCATCGGGTCTGGTCTGGTGGAAAACCGCCGTAAGACCTTCGGGCAACTACTGACGCAAGCGTGGCTCGACGGCGTCGTGCCCAATTGCTTCGAGGCCAAGGCAGCTCGCTATTTCGCTACCGCCAATGAGCGGAAGGCAGAATATCTGGCGGCGATCGGCGCCCACGGCCATGCGGCTGTGAATCTCGGCAGGGTGCCGGTCAGATAGGCGTTTGAAGCCTAGATCGGAAGCGGGTGCTGGAAAACCTCATTGGGCTGCACCAGAAGTCCGCGATTCCGCATGGCGTGAAGAAGCTCGTCTTCCTCGGTGAGGCCGTTCATAAACATCTTGAACAAGTGGGCTGCTATCTTTTGCCCGCGCGCGCCCTGCAATGGGATCGCGCGCTCCTGGCATATGGCTTTGTGAACGCGGGCAAGCATCGCAAGCTCGTCGTCCATGATGACCTGGCCGGGATACAACATAGCCTTTCCTCGAAAGCTACGAAGCGCGAAGAGTGCGACAAGCGTGTGAAATGCGCAATCAATTTTGATGTGATCGAACGGCTGGACAGGCTGTGCACGCGGGACGTGCGGCGGGTTGACTCTTTCAGAACAAAACAGGAACATAATCCTATGTCATTTTAGGGGTTTCTAATGCCAGCCCGTCACAAGGGTATCCACTCGGATTCCTACCTCGACCGCTATTGGCCGCACCATGCCGTCATCCCTTGGGAAAACTGCTGCGAGAAGGCCTACGACAAGGCCCACAGGCGCGGCACTGAACTGGAGATGGCCAGCCGTCGCCAATACATCCGGCGCGACAACCGGGAATATCAGGTCTTCCGGTTTAAGGAGCTGGAACAGGCCGCAGCCATGGCGGCCGAGTTCGGGGGCGAGACCTATTGCGCGCTCGATCGCGGCAAGGGCAGCGGCTGGGAGAAGTGGAGGAAAAAGATAAAGACGCCTCGCAAATAGCACCAGAGAACGTGTATAGCGGAATCGGGACATCCGGGGTGGGGGCACCAGTGAACAAGCAGCAAAGCGCGGCAATAGACTACCGTGAGACGGGAGCGTTCGTCTGGGCTCTGGTGACGTATCCGATCATCTGGTTCCTGCTGGTTCTGCTGAGCATTTCCTTCACCGCAAAGCTGCTGGGATACGCGCTCGAAAAGGGCAATCGATTTGTATTGTTCGTCTCTGTCGGCGCGGCTGTGCTGGCCGCCTTGTATGTCATACTCAAGCGGGTCGAGTTCCATTTCGCCCGCCGGGAAGCTGTCCTTGCTACACCCGCTGCGCCACCGGAAGCGCCGACTGTAACCGCACCAGAAGTGACACCGGTAACGATGCCTGAGGCGCCGGTGGCAGGAAAAGTGGAGGCTTCAGTTGAGCCCTCCTCTGTCATGGCTCCTCCCGAGTTACCACGCAGCGAATGGTTCTACGTCGTGCGAGGTGAGAAGATTGGTCCGGTGTCGTGGAACGTCATCCGCGATCTAAGGCAGCGCCGCAGCATAGAGCCGGACACCCTGGTCTGGTCTGAGCGTCTAGGAAAAGAATGGAAGCCGCTGTCCGCGCTGGACCTGCAGACATCTGAGGTGCTGGATTCATCCCCGCCTCTGCCGCCCGATGTCAAAAAGCCGTACCCCGCCAGCGTCTTGGTGTGGCTAATCACCCTGTCTCCGATCTTGATATACGTCGCCAACAGGATGCTGGAGAATGCGGGCTACAACGTCGATCCCAAGAGCAACTTTATCATAGCCACGTTCGCGATTTTCGTCTTGTGCGGCATCGACGCGGGGCTGGTGCGGAAGTCGGGGCGTGACCTTGCTGTAGGCTGGGTCGTGCTTGTGCCCGGATACCTGATTGCCAGAGCGCGTGCCCTGTCAGAGCCGATGTACCATTTCGCCATCTGGACGGCAGCGTTTGTGGGCTGTCTGTACCTAACCAGCCCCGGATTGTTCGACGGTACATTATACTGGGGAACGGGGCTTCCAGAGTGTAACGGAAAATATCTCAAGACCCAAGTTACAAGGCTGATGAACGAGAACGCTCAGCTTATCAGCTTTTACGGTAACGTTATCGACATTTCGAGCGCGGTCGAGACCGGAAAAACAGAAACGAGTCGCAAGTGTATGCTGTCCGTGGTGGGTTCCAATGCTACATTTTCCGCTGAGGTTACATTGGAGAACAAGGACGACAAGATACTAATCCTATACCAACCCCTGTGATTGACCTGTGTTGTCAGCTAGTAGGAAAGCTGGCAGAATCTGAGGGCTGGAATTCGTGCTGCCCTACAAGACACCGCCATGCCCAAGGCCAAGGGTTACGCGATGGGGCACCTTCTATCCGAAGCCTTACACCATCTGGAAGAAACAGGCCGAAGCCGACATCCGGAAGCTCGTCACGACGCAATATGCTGGCCGTGTGAGCGTTTTCATCGAGTATGTCGAGGCACCGCCCAAAAGCGATAGCAAAAAGCGACGGCAGGCCCGTATGCAAAGCGGGTGGCCGCGTGGCGATATCGACAACCTCGGCAAGGCCGTACTGGATGCCATGACAGGCGCCGGGGTGTGGCTGGACGACAGCCAGGTTGTCAGGATTGTCGCAGAGAAGAGATACGGGGAAGGGGATATGACGCGGGTGCGCGTCGAACCGGCTTAGTTTCGGCCGGCGATCATCTGGCTGGACAAACTGGAAGTCTTTCCTGCCGCCTCGCGTTGCATTTCCCTCTGAACCATGTGGTGCAAGGCGACTTTGATCACTTCGGTGGAGGATGTCAGCCCAAGCGCCGTAGCGATGATCTCCATGTTGGCGGCGATATCCGGGTGGGCAACCATCTTGATTTGCAGCAGCTTCGGAACCGCCAGCTTACCCTTGGTGTGTTTCTTCATTGTTCGTTCTTTCGTTGGTTTTCATATCGGCGTACCAGGCGGCTCTGAACCGCTCACGCGCCTTCTTGGCCTTGCGCCGGAGGGTCTTGACCCGTTTCCACAAAGCCTTCGCCGCGGTGTAGGCATCAAGCACAGCCTGTTCCGCGGCGATCCATTCGGCTTTGAGGGTGTCGAATTCGGTCACTCCTGCTCGGGCTCCGGAAACGCAATAAATTCGTCCTGGAGGGCGGGAGCGATACAGCCCAAGTGGTCGCATATCTGACCCATCTCTAGGGCTGGCAGGCCTTTTTTGACGTATCCGACATGAACGCCGTCAAGGTAGATGCGGCCACGAACGTCTACGACCGCGCAAAGGCGATCACTATCCATTCCCTCCGTATTGAAGTCGTCTATCTCGTCCTCGATTTCGGCGACGGCATCCCGGATGTTCTCTAGGCGGCCTTTGAGTTCGTCCTTCAAGCTGTCAACCTGTGCGGTAATGTTCTCCTTGATGTCGGTGAGGTTCATTGCTTAGCCTCCTCGACCATGTGCGTGCCTGCGCCCTTGCATCGGTCGCATTGATAGGCTCGCACGCCCCAGCCGTTCTTGCGGAACATCCGGATGAGGTTGCCGGAAATCTCCTTAGCTTCCTTCTTGTCGCGCCCTGCGGTGTTGGTTGTAGTTTTCTCGGCGCTGGCACGGATGCCGGAACCGGCACATATCTCACATACCGTGAGCTGCTTGCCATCGCCGTTCTCGAACCGGACGGGCTTATAGAGCGCCCGTCCCGGTTTAACGTTCAGGTTCTTCTTCATGAAACGCCCCCCCCCTAGAAGGGTATTTCCGAGTCATCGAAGGGCGCGCCATCGTCGGATGACGGCTTAGACCCACCCTTGACCCGCAGGGCCTCGGTGGTCTTGCCCTGAAAGTCCACCAGCTCGGTGCCGAGAAGGATTTCTTTGCCCTTCCAGCCATCAAGGTTCTGGCCATAGAAGTGGGCGATGCGATTGGCGTTGGTCTTGTTGCAGACCATGCCTTTGTCCTTGCCCTCGAAGAACAGGACCAGCTTGGTCTCGTCCCCCAGCTTTTCCATTTTGTAGTTGGCGATGGTCACTTTGACCTCGCGGCCTTTCAGGTCGTCGGATTTCAGGTAGTTCGACGGGAATGCATCGTTTAGGTTCATGTCAGTACGTTTCGTTGGTTTGTCTTAGGCGTCCACGCCGCGCCGGCGCAAAGTGTCCGGGCAGGCGTCAACATCGTATCCGAGCTGGCGGATGGCATTCTTGAAGCCCCACGGCGTCATGATGCGGCTCAACTCGTCAATCTCGCGGACCAGCGCCTTGATGCGCTCGCCCGTCTGGTACTGGTGGCCCGGCAATTGCGCAGCCGGTCCCACCACGGCCACGCAGCCATAGTTGTTTTGCATGTCTATCTCCTTTTGTTGTGTAATAATATTACTACATGGGCATAAATAGTCAATATAAAATAATGCGCGTAAATGTATTTACACCTATAAAGTATTGTGAGACCGTTGGATAAACAAAAGGAGAAACAACAATGAATACGTATTTTACTATGGATGATCCGCTGGCGCTCAAGCCCACTGCGGCCGACCTGCTGGCGGACTGGTACTGGAGCAATCGCGGCGCGCTGGCGCTGGCGGGCGTGCTGTTTGTGGCTGGTGCGGTCATCGCCGCGATAGGCGTGAGCGTAATCTAAGAGAAAGCGAGGAATGTGAGACCGAACAACTCCAGTGTCGAGGCCGGGAAATTCTACAAAACCCGCAATGGCAAGAAGGCATATGTGGCGGGGATATCGCCTTTCGATTCAACAGCAGAGTCACGCAGAGCCATTGGCTGGGTCGAAGGCGACGAGGAATCCACTGAATGGTTTGCTTCCGGGCACTATCACAAGTACCAAGACACCGAATCCGATCTTGTGGCCGAATGGAAAGAGCCTAAGCGGATAAGGGGATTCGTGAATCTCTACCCGTCCGAAACGGGCATGGGTATTATAGCCAATAACGTCATTCATCCTTCGAAGAAGCTTGCCGACCTGTTTGAGACTGGCCGCCGTGTCGCCTGCATTGAAATCGACGTTGAAGAGGGGCACGGCCTGAGCGGGGAGGAATGCTGATGCGCCTCTTCGACATCTTCCGCAAACCGGCGCCGCCGGCTGAAACACCCAGCCAAGCCGGTATTCAGGCCCGTGTCATTGACCACCTCGTCAGGCACGGCGTCATCGATGCATGGACTATCGTGCAGATGGGCACAACCGACGCCCACAAACTGCTCACCCGCCTGCGCCGCAAGGGTTACCTGTTCGCCGCCGATAACCCGCGCGGCCATTTCGAGCAACGCAACCGCTCCGGCCATGGAACCCATCGCCATCACTACTGGACCGGTAAGCGACCGCCGCAACTAGAGCGCCGCGCTCGTGTTCGGGGAGGGCGGTGATGGATATAAAAATAGTCTGGCTGCCGATGCGCTAGACCGAACATGGAAACAGGATGCCAATGCGGCATCCTGCTCCATCCGTCTCGCGACGATTTAGTGACCGAAATACCACCGGATCAGAAGCACCGCGACGTAAAGGAACGTCTGGATGGTGCGTTCCGAAAGGTGGAACTCGATCGTAAACCGGAATGAAAGCACGATGGCCTCCTTGCCGGGTCCTGAAGGTACCGACAAAACCCATATGTTGATGGGAATTGGTGGATTAGTTCCGGCCACGTGGCGTGCGCACACCATCCGCGTCCGGTTAGTTCATCACTGGGGATTGTTCAGATCAGATACAGAGCCAAAACAGCTTCAGAAACATAACAGCTTCAGGGTCGGGACAGCTTCAGGTCAAATAACAGAGCAAGATCCATCAACATAACATCAACATCAAAAGGATGGCACTGCGGCGGTCCGCAGTTTGTAGCATTGGCCATATCCCACATGAAAAATAGTGCCACCTCTGCCGACCATCAAGTGCGAAAAACCTCCCAACAGCAGATTCTTTCAAAAGCCGTTTATCGGGTGCCCGGCTCCATGGTAGCAAGCCGTTATGGGTGCCTATTACGATATCGTTGACGCGCAAGTGGACATGCTGCCCAACTCGGCGCAGCAGTTCCTAACGAAGCGCCATAAGCCCGACGCGGACAATGAGACTTGGAACCACTACAACTATGCGTATAGCCATGGCGTTGTAGCGCTGGTTGATGGCGTAGCTGACAAGGTGGCCGAGAAGGAGTTTTACCTCCTACCGTTGTACATGCTGGCCCGGCACTCCATGGAACTCTCGTTGAAGGCCGCGTTGGTCGAGTTTCCGGCCTACACAGGTATTCCTGCGCCTCTGGATGGCCACCGCTTGCTGAGCCTATTCAACAATCTGTGCAAACAGGTGGAGGCCATCGGCATCCCGATCGAGCATGAGTGGACCTGGCGAACGAACGACATCCTGCAGCACATCCACGACCATGATCCCAACGGCGATCGTTTCCGGTATCCAGAAAAGAAGAGCGGTCAGAAGTTTGCGGATATGGCGATTACATTCGATCAGCTGGTGCGCTGCCATGGCGTTGTGACAATCTTCGCCGATGCGTCAGCCGACCAACTCTTTTCAGAAAAGAATATACCCCTCGACCAGCGAAAGTGATCGGTCAGATGGTAGAAATACCTGACAGAGCTATCCTTGGGCAGTTTGCTCGTGCTGTGCGGGACATGCTGGCTGACGATGACCTGATAAGAGCCGCGCCGCAGGAGTTTTCGATAACGCCTGACTTGGCGATGAAGATGATTCCGCTCTTCCGCTACTGGCGAGTCTCGGCCGAATGGACCAGCCGGGAAGATATGCTGAAGAAGATCAGCTGGCGGGACGACGATGGCAAGCTGCAAAGCATGCCTATCCGTCCCGACATCATCGTTCACATCCCGCACACCGACGAGCACAACATCCTGGTGGTCGAGGCAAAACGGATAGGAAACAAGGATCATGCCGGCGACATCAGGAAGCTGACCCTGCTGACGCGGAAAGAAAGCGCCGATCCCAGATACCACTACGGTTACCGGCTCGGGGTGCATCTGATCGTGGATCTGCCGAACAGGCGCATCGCCGGGAATGACGTTTACCGGAACGGGCAAGTCGAGGGCGACCTGACCGATTTGTTGTGGAAGTTGCTCCATTAGGCCTGATCAGGACTTTGCCGCACGAACGGCTGTGGACAGCCTCGTGTAAACCTTGCGACCGCCGCCGTCTTGTGCTGTTTGGACAACGGCTTGCGGATAGATTTTGCTGTTATGTATCGTGACAGTTGATATTATTGCACCAGGCAATGCCTGGGCACTCCTTCCGGATTGCTTCATGCGACCCGATCGTATGGCGTACGAGTATCCGCAAGCCCTTGTCCATGTCTGAACTGGAGAAGCTCAAGAGTTGTTCGACACTCCCGCAGCTCGCACATCTGCTCGGGATCAAGGGCGAAACCCTCTCCTCCGTTCTGTACTGGCTCAAGCCCAGCCAGAAGTACGTCCACTTCACCGTTCCGAAGAAAAACGGAACAAGACGCCTTATCGCCGCTCCGACCGACCGCCTCAAATACGTCCAAGGCCAGTTGGCTGAGTTGCTGAGCAAGATTGAAGCCGAACTGGAGGGGCGGCGGACAACGAAATACTGCGTGCTGTCCCACGGATTCAAAAAGGGCTTTTCAATCGTCACCAATGCGGATGTTCACAGGAACAGGCGCCACGTTTTCAACGCTGATCTGCGCGATTTCTTCCCCTCGATCAACTTTGGCAGGGTGTACGGGTTTTTCCAAAAGGACCGTAATTTCCATCTGTCGCCAAAGATCGCAACCATCATTGCCCAGATCGCTTGCCACGATAATCAGCTGCCTCAAGGCAGCCCGTGCTCTCCCGTGATCTCAAACCTCATCGCACACGTGCTCGATATCAAGCTGAACAAGATCGCGAGTGCCGGACGTTGTAGCTACACCCGATATGCAGATGACCTAACGTTTTCCACGAACGAGAGAGAGTTTCCGGCCTCGATCGCCCGCCTGGTACGTGGCAGCCATGACAAATGGGTGGCCGGCGACCTGCTGCTTGAGCGGGTTTACCGCTCTGGATTCAGCTTGAACGAAGCCAAGACCAGAATGCAGCACCGTGACTCGCGACAAGACGCAACCGGCCTTATCGTCAATCAAAAGCTCAATGTGCCAAATGAGTATTACAAGCTGGCTCGTTCTATGTGCCACCAGCTGTTTACCGATGGATATTGCTACGTCGGGCCAGACCGCGCGTACGTCCCCGATGCCAAGCTCGAAGGCATGCTGGCTTTCATCTATCAAATCCGAAAGATCAAGATTGAGAATTTCAAAGCCGACCAAGCCGGGTTTTCGAAGCTGTACGGACGATTTCTTGACTACCGGTCATTCTATGGCCTCGCGCAGCCGCGTATCATCTGCGAGGGCAAGACGGATAACGTCTATATCCGCTCGGCCTTGAAGGCTCTGGCGGTCAAGTATCCCAGCCTTATTGATCCGGGCAAAAAGCCTCCCCTGAAGGTGGATCTTTTCAATTACACCAAGAGAGCGGCCACCTTTCAGGACCTCTCCGGTGGTAGTGATGAGCTGAAGAAGCTCATCAACAATTATGCGACCAGGACAGCGCGATTCAAGCATGGCGCGCCTCACCCCGTCCTGGTGATTGTCGATAACGATGCGGGCTCCGTGGGCATTTTCCAGATGCTCACCAAATTGCTCGGGAAACCGATTGGAGGACTGGACCCCTTCTACCACGTCATCGAAAACCTCTATGTCGTTCCGATTCCGAAGGTGGCGACGCCGGTCGCGATCGAGGACCTTTTTGACCCGGCTCTGCTGGCCCGCAAGATCGACGGAAAGGACTTCGACCGAACAGGGAAGGAAAAGGATGGCAGCAAATGGTACGGGAAAAACGAGTTTGCGACCAAGATCGTGGCGCCTGAGCGAGGCACCATCAAATTCGACGGGTTTGAACCCCTGCTGAATGCCGTGGTGGATGCGATCCAGCACTACGAGGGAGTGAAGGCTGCCGCAGCGGCTAAGGCGGCAGCATTGAAAGCCGCAAAGCCCGCTGTTGTTGCGATACCATAGCTGCGTGGCGGTTGGTATGGACCGCCGCCCTAATCAATTTCTCTTGCCAGCTAATGGTTGCTGACTCATGCTCCCCTGTAATGAGCAGTAACAGGGTGTCATCAGGGACGAGCAGGGCAAAGAGGCCCCCTGTTGAGCATCAGTTCAAGCCGGGTCAGTCCGGCAACCCGGCTGGCCGTCCGCCCGGCATTCCCAACCTCTCTGTCCGCATTCGCAACATCCTTGAAGGCGTGACGCCGCTTCCGGCCGCGATCAAGGAAACGATTGTCAACGCGGTGGGTGAGGACCGGAGCGCGCTGGATGCCCTGATTATCGTCGGCCTGTTGCAAGGCCTTCAGGGCGAGAAGGAATGGGCGAAGCTGCTCTTGGAACAGGGCTACGGCAAGGCCGTCACCCCTCTATGGCACTCCGGTGTTGAAGGTGAGCCGATCCGGACTGACACCAGGATGGAAGTGATCCTTGTCCGGCCCAAGGGAAGCTCCAATGATTGAGCCGCCTGGAGATACCGGAGAAATTTGAGGGATTCCTCAAGCCGTATCGCTACAAGGGCGCATATGGCGGACGCGGTTCGGCAAAGAGCTGGACGATCTCCAATATCCTGGTCAACCTGGCGGCTCGCCAGCAGGAATTAATCGTCTGCGGTCGCGAGTTTCAGAACAGCATCGACGACAGCGTTTATCGTCTGCTGCAGAAATCAATCGAGCGCTACAATCTCCCCTATCGGTTCTTCAAGACCAGCATCGAATGCACAACCACCGGCAGCGAGTTCATTTTCAAGGGCCTGTCCAAGCTCGATGCCGCATCCCTGAAGTCCCTCGAAGGCGCCACCAAGCTGTGGCTTGAAGAGGCGCAGAACATCTCTCATGGCAGCTGGGAGAATGTGATACCCACCATCCGGGCTGAGAACTCGGAGATATGGGCTTCCTGGAACCCGACCGTTGAAGACGCCCCCACACACCAGCGTCTCGTTATCAATCCGCCTCCCAACTCTTACATCATCAAGGTCAATTATTCGGACAATCCTTGGTTTCCAGCGGTGCTGGACGAAGAGCGACGCCACCTCCGGCAAACTGACCCTGTCGCCTACGACAACGTCTGGGAGGGCAACTGTCGGACCTTCGCCGAAGGTGCCTACTTCTCCCAGCAGATGCAGGACGCTGCCAAGTTTGGGCGCATCGGCCTGGTGCCGCATGACCCCGCCAGACAGGTCTGGACCTTCTGGGATCTGGGCTGGGACGACAGCACCGCCATCTGGTTCATCCAGCCGACCGATACCGGCGTGTTTAATGTCATCGACTATTGGGAAGGGGCGAACACCGACCTTCCGACCATCGCTAGAGAAGTTGTTATCGCCCGCGCCAACGACCTGAAATACTCCTACGCCAAGCACGTCATCCCGCACGACGGCGGCAACGGCAACCGCCAGACTGGCAAGACCGACGCCGAGATACTGGAGTCTGCCGGCGTGAGGCCGGTAATTGTCCAGGAGCGCACTCGGGACAAGAATGGCGATGTGCAGAACGTCCGCCTGGTCCTCCCCCGCTGCCGGTTCGATGCCGAGCACTGCAAGCCGGGTCTCGCCGCCCTCCGGAACTACCGACAGGAACGCGATCCGAAGACAGGACTGTGGCGCTTTAAACACGGTTGGGAGAGCCATGGCACCGACGCCTTCCGTGGCTTTGCCGTATACCAGAACGACAACACCATGCAGCCTGCCAACGACAATCCGCGTCCCCATCGACGGGCTGCGGTGCCATGTTAAAGTATTTGCCTAGCTCGCTAATTCAGCTTTAGAATCTGTCAAACCAACAGAAAGCTCGGATCGTGGCTGCGAAAACTAAACCCGTGGCGGCAACGCCTGCGGAGAAACTGGCTGCTTTTCAGCAGGCCGACAAGTCAACCAAGGGCGATGACCTGTTCGCCAAGGCCGTTGCTGGCGAAGGCGGCCTGACCGTCATCCCAGCCCATAAACTGGAAGGCAACCACACTGTCGAGGCCGTGAAAGTGGACGGCAAGCCTGTCATTGGCCTGCTGAACAGCATCAAGCATGCCGTCGTTCGGGTAGCGAAATAACCCATGCGTGCCGGACGATAAGGCGCCCGATTCCGACAAGGCCATCCTCGATAAGGTGAAGGGGCAGTTTGAGGCCGCCGCGTCCTCGCCGGTCTACCAAAACTGGCTGCGGGAAGCGACTGAGGCCTACGGCTTCTACGAAAGCACCGGCCATTGGTCAGCTGAGGAGCTGGAAAAACTCGCGGAGATGGGCGTCAGCGCCGTCACCATCAACAAGATCGCACCACGGCTGAACAACGTCACCGGTATGGAGGTGCAGACCCGCACCAAAGTGACATTCCGGGCACGGTCCTACGACAAGAACGAGAAGGCGACGGCAGAGGCTTTGTCCGATCTCGCCATGTTCGTCCAGGACAAGAACAACAGCACCCACATCCTCTCCGAGGTCGGTCATGACTCCCGCATCTGCGGGATCGGCTGGCATGAGTTCGACGTGCAGGACGGCGTGATTGTCGAAGCGCGCCGCAGCCCGATGGATCAGGTGTTCGACCCGCGCGACCGCACGCCCGGCATGACCAATCAGGGCTTCCTGTCCAGCCTCAACTGGATGCCGCTCGACGTTGCCAAGGCCAAGTTCGCGGACGTTCCCAACATCGATGAAATCCTGACGCCAACAGCGGCCTGGGCCTTTGGCGTCGGTGGCGCGTTCTGCGACGGGTTCCGGCTCGGCTCATGTGGTAGCTACTGGGACAAGCAGGCCAACGAGGTGCTGATCATCGAGCACTTCTATCGGGAGCCTGCCAAATACTACGAGGTCACCACCAAGGCCAACCAGCTCGTCAACACCTTTGACAAGGCCGAAGCGGACAAGCTGGCCCGGTCGCCGAAGGACATCGCCGAGCGCAACGGCTTCAAGGTTAACATCGCCTATTTCACCGGCGACCAGCTCATCAAGCATATTGACGATTTCTACCAGCTGAACCCGGCCAAGGGCCTGTTCATGCTGACGCCAACCATCTGCTACCGCGAGAACAGCAGCGGGCAGCCCTATGGGCTCATCCGTGCCGCTCGTGACGCCCAGCGCCGGTACAACAAGACCAAAACCCGCCTCGGCTGGTTGCAGGCAGCCACTCAGGTCATCATGGAAGGCGATGCGGTCGATCAGGAAAACGCCCGACAGGAAGCGGCGCGGCCGGACGGCGTACTTCTAAAAAAGGCCGGCAAGGAACTGACTCTCAACCGCCATGAGCAAGCCATCGCCCAGCACCAGCAAATCCTGGTCGGCGACGATAAGGACATTCAGGACGCGCTCGGCATCTATGACGAAAGCCTTGGCATCGAAACCAACGCCAACTCCGGTGTCGCAATCCAGAAGCGCCAGACCGGCAGCAGCCGCAACATGGCGATGGTCATCGACAACGCCTTGGCGATGAAGCGCGGGTGGGCGGAAAAGCTCCTTTACCTCATCCAGTCGGTGTTCACTGAACAAACCGCACTCTGGGTCACCGACGACCAGAACGAGGTGAAAAGCCTGGTGCTGAACGAGCCCCTGCTGGATGCGCAGGGCAAGCCGATCAAGGACGAGCACGGCAAGCCGATCATTAAGTACGACATCAAGACCGGCGTGTACGACGTGTACGTCGAGGAAGTCCCGGACGTTGCCACACAGCAGGAATACGCCCGCGACCTGGTCGTGCAGGCACTCCCCAGTGTTGGCGGCATGCAAGGCCTTACCCCCGGCTTGCTGGAACTGCTGGGAGTGCCGCAGTCGGCGAAGATCATGGAAGAAGTTTCACAGGGTTTACCGCAGCAGATGGCCGCCAGAAATGCCGCCGCCGACGCTGCCGGACAAGGAATTACTGACCGTGGCGGGCAAGTCCCGCCGCCGCCTGTAACGCCAGGTGGGGGCCAACCCACTCTTCAACCGACAACGGGACAAGTAGGATGACCGAACAAGAAAATCTCAATGCACAAGCGACGGCCGATGCCGCCGCTGCCGACGCACAAGCCAATACCGAAGAGGAACTGGATGATGCGACCGCAGAAGGCGAAGCGGGTGCCGACCCCGAGCAAACCGAGACAGTACAAGTAGAAGGAAACGACAAGCAGGAAGGCGAGGGCGACCCCGCCGCCGTGGAAACCAAGCAGGATCCCAGGGACGATGAGCTTGCCAAGCTGAAAAAGCAGCTTGATGAGACCAACGGCCGGGTTGGGACCGAGCGCGGAACCCGCAATATCCTGCAGAAAGTCGTAAAAAGCCTCGAAGAGGCAGGAGTTGTCGATCGCGACGAAATCGCCCAGGCCGTTGGCCTGGACCGGCGTCGTCTCGACGGAATCCTCGATGCGAAAACCGCCGATGATAACGATGCATTCATGCGCCGTTGCAATCAGGCGGAGCAGCAGATCATGGCGGTGTCTTCCGTGCTGAAAAGCGCGGGCAAGGACGCCGACGCCATCACCAAGACCTACGGCCATCTCCTGCGTTTCGACGCAGAAGAGCGCGCCCGGTTTATGGAGCTGCCGGAAGACAAGACGGTCGAACACATCATTGCGCGCACGGCGGAAGCCGAAGGTCGCATTGCACCGCTGGTGAAAGCCAACGGGGACGTGTTTGGCGCCCTGTCTGAATCGCAGCAACGCATCGCTGAACTCGAAGCTGAAAACGCAGCCCTCAAGGCTGGCAATCCTTCTGACAAGCCCAAAACCGGTCAACCGCAAAGGGTGCCTCTTAGTGGAAGCGGCTCAACGCCCGCGGCTCCGGCCGCGCGGACTGGGGGTTTCTACGAGGGGCTTTAAGCCAACCAATGAAAGTCTCTAAACGTGACAACGTTTACCGAAAACGTAGCCACCGGCTCATCCCTTAAACCCGTCAACGTGGCGGACAAGGTGTTCCGGGGTTACAAAGAAGATAACCGCTTCAAGCACCTCATGGGTTCTGTCGGCGGTGAAAGTGGCGTCATCAACGTCAAAATGTTCGAAAAGGGCGACGGCGATACCTTCAAGTTCCCGTTTACCGCAGGGGTCGCGCTTTCCTCGTGGCTGTCCGGCACGACCGTCATGGAAGATACCGGTACCGCGCTGGCGAAAACCACTGACAGCCTGACCATCGGCCTCAAGCGCGTTCCGATCCTCGTGAACGGCGTGACCATGAGCCAGCAGCGCACCACCTTCGACCTGATCGATAGCGATACGGTAGAGTTGAAGCGCTCGGTGGGTGAGAAGATGGAAGATGTCATCATGGCGTCTCTCCTGGACACCTCGGCCGGCCGGGTACAGCAACGCTACCGTTACGGCGCTGATGACTCGAACTACAACGCCACGGAAGCCACCGCCAAGGGCAACGTCGATGCTACTGACGATAAGCTGACCCTCGATAACATCGCCGACCTGGCGCTGATGGCGAAACGGAAGACGGTCTCCGGTGGGTTGAAGATGACCCCGTACATGGTCAAGGGTCCGAACGGCAACATGGAGCGCAGATACATCTACCTTGCGCACCCGCTGGCGATCCGCGACTTGAAGCGGAGCGCCAACTTCCTCAACCAGATCATCTACAAGGATCGTCCCGAGTACGACCTGATCGCCGGTGCCGACTATATCGGCCAATACGAAGGCGTGATGATCTACGAGTTCAACAACGACACGATGCTGGAAGCGACGGCAGGTGCGGGCGGGATTCAGATCGCCCACAACTTCCTGCTCGGCCAGAACGCGGTCGGTGTTGGGTTCGGGAAGGTCGAGCTGTCGAACGGTACCGGCATCAAGAAGGTAGCCGGCCCCGAATACCGCGGCGTCATGACGATGATGGAAAAAGACCACGGCCAGAAGCTCGAGATCGGCTTCTCCATGGTCACCGGTGCCAAGCAGCTGTGCGAGGACACCTCGGGCACCAGCCAGGCCTACGGTACCATCCACCACTACACGGCAGCGGTAGAGTAGGAGGCGACATGAACAAGCTCATCAAAAGCTTGCTCGTGGCGGCAATGCTGGGCGGGGTCATTCCCGCCCAAGCGGCCGACACCAGCGCCACGGTGACGTTGCGGACAACCGCCAAGCCGGTGGGGGCAACCCCGACGGTCGGCTACGTGCACATCACGGCAAACTCGAACTCGACCGCCAACGGCTTCACGTTTGATCTTCCTGTCCCCAAGGGCAAGAAATCATCCGATATCGTTGGCTTCGTGGGCCAGATGACCACCGTAAGCGGCTCGTTGAAGTCCCCGAATATCGTCCGTGTTGGTGCGACGGTTACCGTCACCGGTAGCAACGCCACCTCCGGCACGATCGCGTCCGGCGATGTCCTGCGCGGCATCGTCGTCTATCAACCCTAAGGCTCGGGGCGGCCTCAACGCCCCATGTAATTGAAAGTCACGCCCGTGCCGACGCCCGCCGAACTGGTCGAAGCCATCAAGAGCCTGGCCCTGGTTGGGGCCACCGGAGACGCCACAGTCAACGTCAAGGTGTACACTTACCTCAACACCGCCTACCGACAGCTCTACGAGATGGTGGCGGAGCGCTACCCCTGGTTTGTCCAGACTACACAGCCTGTCCTTATGGCCGCCGGGGAGGGGACGATGGACCCGCAACCGCTCCACATTCTGAGCGTGCGGGACACAGGCAATAACCTCGCGGCGTTGACGCCCACCGATGTGCTTACGGTGGAAAGCGAATATCCGGGACTGGACGACACCGGCAACCCGTCGCGGTATTGGGTTGACGGCTTTACCGGGCTGAACAGCCATCCCCGAAGCTCGACCACGCTACGGGTACGGTTCACACCGCAGGCAAACGCCCTTAGCGAAACCAGCGAGGAATCGGACATCGCATTGCAGCCGGTGCATCATGATGCACTGCTGTGGGGCACGCTGAAACTGATGGCGTATGACGAGCGCGACAAGGTCATTGGCGCCGAGCTTGCCTACAACAAGGATGCCCATGACGAAGTTCTGGATCGCATGTGGAGGTATTTCGAATCCCATGCGCCCAAGCAGAAGAAACAGGTGCAAAGCTATCTGAATTGAGCGCTACCCGGCTCGGCTTGTTCGATGGGCGTCTGCTGACGCTCTTTCCGCGCCAGCTCCAGAACACCGCCGTCAGCCCGACCCTGCTTGTGAAAGACCGGTACGCCAGGCTGCTCGAAAACATCCTCCCCAACACGAACAAGGCGGGCAGCGGCGCCAAGCGGTATGGGATGGGTGCCCGCGGTGCTGAACTCACCGGGCTGACGGTTACGGACGCCTGGGAGTACCGCAAAAGCGACGGCACGCTGCAAATCGTCGTATACTGCTCTGATGGTACGCTGTGGACGCTCGATGAGGGCAGCAACGTCTATACCAACATCAGATCCGGCCTAAGCACCCTCGGCACGGTAGGCGCCATTCCGTTCAACAACAAGCTGGTCTTCTGGAACGGGATCGACCCGTGTTTCAGCTGGAACGGATCGAACTGTGTGAATCTGGCCGAATACGTCGAGGACGTGCTTTGCACCGCCGAAACGCAGGTAGATGCCAGTTCATTCACGATCAAGCCCGGTGTTGACCGTGGGGCTTCCGATTACCCCGTCGGCCGGGCAATCAGGGTTACATTCTCGGGGGGCGCCGGGACCGTCAGCGCCACCGTTGCCGGCACATCGTACAATTCAGGCAACAACGTCCTTACCATCAGCGTGACCGGCACGCCTCTGCCCAATCCGACCCAGACGATTACGAAGGTTGAATATCAAGCCTCGCCCCCCGCCTTCTCGTTCATGTTCGTTCACCTCGACATGCTTTGGGGCTTGTCGCCGGGAGAACTGCGCTCAAAGGTCTGGCGTGGGTTCGACGGGATGAAAGCCTATTACCAGGCGGCCCTGAACAACGAAAACTCCTGGTATGACTACGCGGGAACCACCCCGACACAGGATGTGCCCTACATAAACCTCACCAACAAGGCGATCGTGTCAGACGAGTTGGTGGCGATGTCCAGCATTGACGGCGCAGCGGTGTTTCATGGCCGTAACCAGCTTTACATCTACACCGGCAGCGATCCGAACACGGTTGGCGGCTTCATCTATTCGAAGACAATCCCGGTCGGCACCGTTCACCAGAAACTGGTACAGCGATTCCCCGGCGATACGCTGTTCATGACGCCCTACGGCGCGCGATCCCTCACCCGTGTATTCCAGACCGAGCAGCTCGACGTTCAGGGTGATCTGGGCAGCGATATCGACCCGACCATACAAGCCCGGCTGGTTGCACTGATGGCGGACGATACTGCTTACAAGAAAGCGCGCAGCTTCTTCTATGCCCGCGACGGCCTGTACGGGTTCAAGCTCGATGACACCGGCACCCTGATCTACGTCCTTAGCGAAGAGAGCAAGGGTTGGGTGACGTTCACCGGATTCTTTGCCGACGCGCGCGCGTTTCTGGGCACGTCGGACGGCAGGTTGATGATCGGTCGCGGCTCGCAACTCTATGCCTATGCCAACGGCTCGGATTCAGTGGTGGGGGTGGAATACAGCGATGCCGGTACCGCCATTCTCTGCAAATGGTGGTCGCCGTGGATACAGGTAGGCGGGCGCTGGAGCAACCAGGCCTGGGAGGTGATCATGGAGGACGTGGAAACGTCGCTCTTTTACATCGACCGGTTCATCAATTTTAACCCGCGCGACGTGGTGACGTTGTCCTTTAACGTCACCAGTGATGGCGCCCGGTGGGACGAAGGGATGTGGGATGTAAATCTCTGGGATGGTGTTCCGGTCAATCCAGTTGCCTTAGACAAGTTCCTTGCCGACAGTTTTTCATTTATGCTGAGGCATGAAACAACGACCGGGCCGCTAAACGTACTCGGTGTAAGACCAATAGGAAGATAAACATGTGAAATATTTAAACTCTTTGCTTATGGCGCTCGTATTTCTTGCGAATTCGGCCCATGCCGCAGTCTGGGAGCGTCCGACCGGCGCCTATACGCCTACCAACCACTCCGTCAATACCACCAAATACCAGACCGATAGCGCCAACCACGTGGCCATCTCCTCGGCGAAGGTGGACGGCGACCTCAACAAGGCCTTCCAGGGACTTAACGACATCGAGGCACGGACCCCGCCATCTGCCCTGGGGAAGACTGGGCTGTTTCTTACCAACGATGGTTCGAAGGGAAGTTGGGGCGCGGTTCCGCCGGCGGATTTCCTCGTTCCGGACATTTTCGCGGTTTCGGAATCTGCCGTGGCGCCAAGCGGCGCCATCAGCCTCACGCTCTCTATACAGCCCAGCAACACCGTTTTCGCGGGGCCAGCCTCATCTGTCAGTGCAACTCCGACTTTCCGGGCTCTGACCAATGCGGACATCCCCTTCATCCCGTTCGGGCATCTGCAGGTTTTTACTTCCACCTCAACTTTTGTGCCGACAGCTTCAGCCGCCTACGTGGAGGCGTGGGGCGCTGGCGGCGGGGGTGGTGGCTCCAACTCGGTTAACTACGGCGGCGCTGGCGGTGGCGCGGGTCAATACGCAGCGGGATTTGTAAACGTGACACCCGGGGTAAGTGTCACCGTCACCATAGGCGTTGGCGGGGCTAACGGTACGAGCAGCACCAATGGAGGAGTCGGCGGCAACACCAGCTTTGGGTCGTATGTCATAGCAAACGGCGGGGGAGGAGGTGCGTTCGCCACGTCGGCCAACGTGGGGTATACGGGCGGCGCCAGTGGTACTGGTGGGTCCGGAACAATCCTCATCAATGGCGGGCGAGGTGAGGATTCTGCTCATGCCTCCACGACCGCATACGGTGTTGGAGGGCAGGGTGGAGATTCACCCCGCGGCGGCACGGGTGGACCAATAACGATTCAAAACAGCTTCTTCAACGGCGCCGTGCCTGGCGGTGGTGGGTCAGGCGCAAGCAATACGACCGGTGGTGCAGGTGCCAACGGCAGAGTGTTTGTTTACTACCCATGATGACTTGCCAACCCGCTCCGTCAACCGAAGCTGGCGAGGCAGTTGCCTCCTGGCTATCGCACGTCATGGATATTCCAGATGACGGCGCGCTTGCGGGAGTGCTGGAGCAGGCGGAAAACTACATCCTGGTCAAGGACGGCGAAACGGTTGGCTGGCTCGGTCTGGTGAAGTGCCTAGACGGCCTGTGGACCCTCGATATGGCAATCCGTCCGGAGTGGCAGGGGAAATGGGCCACCCGAGATCTTTTAATGCAGATTGCGACATTTTTGTTTACCCCCGACAGACAATTTCTCGTCCTGCACGCGAAGAGGGCTGGTGCCGTTAAACTGGCTTTGCGCATGGGCGCCAAGCCGTATTACGATGGTGCCATGAACTGCGGCGTCTACATCCTCTCCAAGGACAATTACTTCAACGGGAGGCTTGCATGACGTGGGAAGCATTTTAAGCCCAAAGACGCCTGCTGCCCCGCCGCCGCCCCCGCCGGTCGATTACATCAACAGTCGGGATGAAGTCGCCGGGACGCAAAGCAACTACGTCACGAATCCGGACGGCACCAAGACCCTTGTTACCAGCCAGCTGCCCCTGACGGAGGAGCAGCAGGCCGTCAAGGACAAGCTCGATTCGATCGCCAAGCAGAACCTCGACTACATCGATACCCTGACCAACAATTACGATATTTCACAGGTGCCGGGTCTCGCTGATTACGTCAACAGCTATAAAGCCCAGCAAATCCAGGGGCTGGATCAGGCCACTTCGGACCAGACAAACCAGTCGGAAACAGCGCTGGCAAGGTTTGGTCAAGCCGATAGTACGGCGGCCATCAAAGACCGCGCTGCTCGCGGCTATAATTACCAGCAAGGTCGTCAGACGATTGATCAGAACGCGGCCCAAATCGAACAGCAGGGCCGCCAGCAGGCAATCGGCAACGCCACCAACCTGTACCAGCTCGCCACGGGCGGCATCCAGACCAACTTGTCCAATCTCGAAAGCTCGCTTGGCCAGCAGCAGCAATTCCAACTGAACGATGCTGGCCTCCAGACATCGCGCAACAACGCGATTTACAGCGGCGCCCTCCAGCAACAACAATTGCAGCAGCAAGCCAGTCAGGCCGGTCTCGGTAATATCGCCGCGCTTGCAGGCTTGGCGACACTGGCGGCCGGCCCGGCCGGGTTCGGCCTCTACGGCTTGGCGTCGAAGGCTGGTACCTCTGCCGTGTCCAATGCTGCCATCAATGGCTACCTCTCATCAGATCGCCGGCTGAAAACCGACATCCAGCTCGTCGGGAAGCTCGACAGCGGCCTGAACGTCTATCGTTATCGCTACAAGGCTGGCGGTCCCGTCATGCTCGGGGTGATGGCCGATGAAGTTGAAGACGTGAATCCCGATGCCGTGATGGTCGGCCCGCGAGGCTTCAAGATGGTCGATTACGGAAAGCTCAATTAATGGCCAATCTCGCGGACATCGCAACCGGGTCCATGGATAGCGATACCCTTGCCAACCTGATGAAACTGTCGGGTAGCCCCACGTCGTTGCCGCTTTCCCAGGCGAGCGATCTGGCCAACCAGCCGACTGCGGACGATCAAACGGCGCAGAGCCTTGCCGGCATTGCTTCGCAGATCACGCCGGGCGGGAATATATCGGCCATTCTCAAAGGTGTTGTGCAGGGCGTTGGCCTGACCAAGAAGCAGCAGGCTCAACAAAAGCGCGATGCGGCCAACCGGTACCTTCAGCAGCTCAACCAGCACCAGATTGACCTGACCCAGCACCAGCAGGAAATGCAGCAGATCCTGCAGGCCGGCGAGTATGCCAAGGCCAATCAGGACCACCTGGTGAACGGGCTGCAGATTGCCGACCAGTTCGGGGATACCTCGGAAGTGGATCGCTTCATCCGTGCCAACCCCGTCATGCAGAAGGTGATTGCGTCTCAACTGCCTGACGGCGCCACCTACACTGGCGTTAACCTGCAGACCGGCCCGGACGGAGTGAAATCGCTGGTGCCGGTGGGCCAGCTGCCGGACGGCACGGCGGTCAGCGGCTCCAAGCCCATGAATATCGACAGCATTCTGTCTACGTTCGCCCCCGACGTGCTGGCGGCCCGTGCCGCTGCCAGGGGAGAGGCCCTGAAACAGGGTCTGGAAATCCAGAAAAAGCAGGCTGAGATAGCCACCGAGCACGCCCAGGCTGGCAAGTACGCGGCGGAGGCAAAAAGCGCTGCATCGGACGTGTCGTCGTCCCATCCTGGGCAGGGTAAAGCGCCCGCAGGTTATCGCTGGGCCGCCGACGGTCAAACGCTTGAAACCATTCCGGGTGGTCCCGCCACTAAACCGAGCGGTACGGAAGCCGGACAATTGGCAATCGTAACACAAGGCCAGAAAGCGGTCGGCGACATCCGCAAGATTATGTTCAACGCGGACGGCTCGTTGAACAAATCGACCTTGGTCGAAGCATCGGGCGTCAACGTACCGTTTGTCGGTAAGACGCCTGCTTTCTCCGAAAAGGCCCGTGAGCTTCGGACAGCGTTTTACAATATGGCCAATGCCAAACTGCGCCTGGAAAGCGGAGCAGCCGTGCCAGAAAGCGAGGTCCAGCGGACCGCCGACGCATATCTTGCTGGAATTATGGACACACCGGCATCGGCAGAATTCAAGCTTGCTGCGCCTGATCAGTATTTCAAAGACTTCCTGCATGCGTCCGGCAGGGAGGCCACGCTCAACCCGCCACCAGCGGCAGGCAACACCTCTGACAGCACGCCAACCACCCCGCAAAGCCAGCTTCTGCTGGCCCCTGACTCAATTGATGCCGAACTTCGCCGCCGTGGGGTGCTGAAGTAGATGGATTTGTCGCAAGTCAGCACCGAAGACCTCCTGGCGCTGAAATCCGGCGACCTGTCGAAGGTCTCGACCGACGGGTTGCTCGCCCTGAAGGGCCAGCCTTCGGCACCAGATGAAGGCTTACTCCAAAAGGCTGGTGACGTGGCCGGTCACGCCTTGGCAGGTTTTGGCGGCGGGCTCCTCAAGCGGGGTGTTGGCGTCATTCAAACCGGTGCGGACCTCGTCGGGGCGAAAAAGACCAGCGAAGCCGCAGCACAGGTCAAAAAGAACATCGATCGCGACGTTTCCGGCATGGGCACCACAGGCAACATTGCCTCGTTCGCGGGTGATGTGGCGCCGTTCCTTCTCATTCCCGGCGGAGCCGCCACCATGGCGGGCCGTGCGGGCCTTGGCGCGGTTGCTGGTGGGTTGGAAGGCGCCACCCGCGCCAGCGACACGCCCGGCGACCTTAAGACCCGCGCGGAAGATGCGGGGATCGGGGCCGTGACGGGTGCCGTGGCGGTTCCGGCCATCGAAGGCGCGGTTAAGACCGTTGCAGCAGCGCCGAAAATCATCGCGGCTGGCTATGGCAAGATCGCGAAGGGCTTCGGGGCCAAAACAGCCGACGAATGGCGGGCAGTCGGTGATGATTTGGCTGCCAATGCCAATGCCACGCTTCAAGCGGCCGACAAGAACGGCACGGTTGTGGCGCCCACTGCATCCACCAAGGGCATTGACGGTATTCTGGGCGACATGAATTTCGCCGAATTGAGCAAGCGCCAGACAGCCGACAACCTCTACGGCGGTACCATGGGGCTCATGAAAGATCTGGAGGCCATGAAAGGCCGGCCGGTTTCGCTAGGGGAGATTCATGAGTTTCGCCAGCTCATCGGCCAAACAATCTCAAAGGGTCTCAAAACCCCCGGTGCGACGCCGGATGCAGCGAAAGCCACTCAGCTCCTCGGCAGGTTCGATGATTTTGTCACTGGTCTCAAGCCGGAAGACATCGCGACTGGTTCGGCCGACAATGTGGACACGCTCTACAATTACCTCGGTCAATACAGCCAGTTTAAGCGGTTTGACGACGTGCGAAAGGTGGTCGAGGCCGCTGGGGGCGACATCAACAAGGTTCGTACTGATCTCAAGGGATGGTTCCGTCCCGGCAATGAGAAAAGATTGCGCGGGTTTACCGACGATCAGAAGGCGGTCCTGAAGGCGATTGCATATCCCTCGAAGGGCGAACAGGTGCTTAATCTGATCGGCAAAGGCGGGGTGGATCTGGCCAATCCCCAGAACAGCTGGCTTGGACCTGTCATTAACCTGGCGCTCTCTTCCACTCATGGGGTCAGCACCGGGGGCGGATCGGTCGCTGCTGCCACCGCTGCTCGCTACGTCGGCCAGAAAATGGCGCGAGGAAATATCGAATCCGCACTTCACGCACTTGCGACCGGTAGCAAAATCACACCGCGGCACATCGATGTGACACCCAATAATCTCGGTTTGGACGGGTTTGGCCGATGAAACCCAAACACGATTGGCACCTCGACCTGCGGATTACCCTTGGCCTCATCCTCAGCACGGCCATGAATATCGCCGGGGGCGTGTGGTGGGCTGCAAAGGTGCAGAACGTCAACGATCAGCAGGACACCGCAATCGCGCGTTTGGAGACCCGGCAGGACCGTGCCGACGCCTCGTCAGTCTCCCAGATTGAGCGGCTTGCCCGGATCGAAGCCAACCAGGCGAACCAGACCCAGCTTCTGCAGGAAATCCGCCAAAAGGCGTTCCGCTGATGACGCCGGAAATAACCCTTCTTCGTTATGCCGACACCGGGGACGCTACGCTCGGCGTGTTTCGGGCTGGCAAACGGGTGGTTTACACGCTGGAGGATAGTTGGCGGGACAACCAACCCAAAGTGAGCTGTATCCCGGCCGGCACATATCACTGCGTACCCCACGGCTGGGAACCGAATAGCCCGGTCAAAAGGAAGCGGACTTGGGAGATTACCGGTGTTCCCGGCCGCTCTGCGGTCCTGATACACGCCGGCAACCGCCCCGCCGACACCGAAGGCTGCATCCTGGTCGGGCTGGGCGTCTTTTCGGGCGCCCTCACCAGCAGCGCCGACGCTTTGGGGGTACTGCGCGCAATAATCGGGGCAAATCCATTCACCCTGACTATTCGCTCGCTGGACGATATTTCAGTTGCTGCGTGAGTATGGCCGTGTCAGATTCTCGACGCGGGATACTTTCCGGTATAACGCAGTTGTTCAAATTTCCTTTTGTGCAACACAAGGTGGGGGCTTCGGCCTCCATTTTTATTTACAGCCAAGCTCGCTCGTGGTCTGATTCCTGTATAAGGAAAGCATAAAAACATGGGTGCAATTGTTGAATTCATAGCCAAGAACTGGAAGCTTCTCTTGGTCATTTTCGGCCTCGGTGGCACTGTAACCGTCCTTGGCGTGGTGCCCGGCCTGGAGAGCATCAAGGCGCCGGTGGAAACCAGCCTTGACGGCGTCAAAGCCAAGCTGGTCGATCCGTCTGCGGTAAGCCAAACCGTCCAGTAATGTCCGCATGGCTGGACAAGGCGCTTGCTGCCATCGCCACCCTCGTCGCGGCAATTCTCCCGTATCTCGAAAAGATCGGGCTGGTGTCAGCCGGAGCGGCGCTGAATGAGGGCGCCGACGCCAGAAGGGCGCTCGATCGCGTGGGCAAAGCTGACGATGCTGCCCGCGCTGTTGATGCTACCGACGATGACGGCATGCAGCACCTTCTCGACAAGTGGAGTTGATTGCGCCCGGGTCGGCGCCGACCTGCCATTCCACAGCAAGCAGTTTTTCGCTGACGGGGTGCAGCGCGGAAGCAACACCCAAAAGCAGATGATCCGGCTGAATGAGCGGTGGGAGGCCGCGTGCCGATGATTTGGGTGGCGTTGGTCCTGGGCATTGCGTTCACCCTGGCGGCAGTTTCGGCATTCGCCTGGCTGATTTTGTATCTGGCATGGCTCAGTGCATGGCTAGTGGCCATCGCCGGGCTCGCTGGATTGATCTGGGTGGGGTTCAAGGCATGGCAGCACTCGCACCCCTGAAAACGCTTCTGGCGCCATGCTGTGCGGTCGATCGGCTGCACGTCGATTGGGAATGGGTAGGTTCGCTCGCCGGAACGAATCAGGCGGTGGGTAGTTCGACTCGCCAGAGTTGTGGAGTGGGGCGTATGCGTGACGAGAATTTCGACATTCCCGTAACAATCGAGACCAGCCAGACAGGCCGATATCTGACCGTGACCAGGACAGCCCAGGCTGCCTCGTTGTTGCTGGAGAAATGGCCGACTACCCGCGGGCCGAAATACCGCGCGGCGCTCAAGGCCATGCGAGACGTTCTGGAGCAACGCAAAACGGTTAGTGTCGGTCGCAAAGCCTTCACCGCCGCCGCCAAGGAAGCGGATGTGTTCGTCAGAGAGGGCCGGGACTTCGCCTGACCGTCATCTGCCTGCAAATTTTTTTCGATCCAGAAGTCTGAATTGACGCCTGAAAAGGTATCTTCCATGGCAAATGAAAACCGCCACCCGGCGGTGCCGCTTTGGAGATACGGTAAATGGCATCAGGTCAGACCAACGTCGAGATCATTGACGAAGTCAGCATGCAATACAAACACGGTGGGCGCCTTTGTCTGCAGGCAGCTCGTTACCATCATCCGGATGGCACCACCGAGGACGGCTTCCGGTTCTGTTGGCGGGAGGCAAACGGCAATCTCAAAGTCCTTCGCGGACAAACCCGGCTGCCAAACCTGCGGGCAGCCTATGTCCTGATGGCGATGGCGGCAGACCGGCCGGCTTTCCTCAACCACCGCGGCGCCGACGCCGCAGACCTGCCTGGCTCGGTCAATCTCTAGGCATAAAGAAAGACCCCGGCTTCGCGCCGGGGTCTATCGCTAGAGGGATGCCTGGATCTCGCGGGCGGCCGGGCAGTCCACAACCTTGGCCGCCTGCTCTCTGACCCAGTCCGCCGCCTTTGATGCATGACTGGCTGCGGTGAAGATGGCGCGCTTGTCCTGCTTCAGCACCTTCAGCCACCCGGCGATGTAAGAGGCATCGCTGGAGTTGCCGGGCTGGATGTCGTGGTGGGCGCAAAGGAAGGCGCTGCCCAGTTCCGCCACAAGCTCCTCGAACGCATAACGCTCGTCGCCGAACCGCTTGCCGAACTCACGGTCCAACCGGCTTTTGTGGCCGGTGGCATGGGTCAGCTCGTGGAAGGCGGTCTGGAAGAACGCCTCCTCGGTCTGGAAGGCCTTGGCCTGCGGCATCCGGATGATGTCCACCGACGGGATGTAACAAGCCCTGTCGCCCCGATATTCCACCTTAATCCCGCTACCGTCCAAGGTCCGGAGCGCATCTTGATAGGTGAGTTCCGCCGGCACTTCCGCCGGTGGTTCGCACAGGTGTGGCGGAAGGTTGTCGATTTGGGCCAGGTTGAAGACCCGGTGAACGCGGATGATAGGCTGGAGGATCGTTTCCTCCGTCTCCTCGTTCTCCTTCTCAAGTACCGTCGCGTAGACGATGCTTGTGGACTTCTCGCCAGCCCTTACCCGGGCGCCCAGGTCGTGCGCCTGCTTGAAGCCCATCCAGCCATGGCTGGGGTAGCCATGATCGCCCGCCGCAAACCACAGCAAGGCGATGTTGATGCCCGAATAGGGCCGCCCGGTCGCGGCATTGGTTGGCATGATGCCGATGCCGTTTGACCGAGTGACGGCCCATGGTTTCTGCCATGGCAGGAGTCCTCCCTTTTCGATTTCTGAGACAATGCGGTCCGTGACCGCCGAATGCAGATCGGTGGTGTGCATGGGTTGCTCGCGATGTTTGGGTGAGGGGGCTGCCAAGCCCACAGTGTGGGCTTGGTGTTCCCAGCGCCTGAAACCGCGCCGTAGTCCGGGTCAACGCCCCGCAGCCGACAGGAGCCGAAGGCTGGGCTTTACCCGGCGTAGGCGTGGTTTATCGGCCGTTGCTTCGGGTCTGGTAGTCCGAACGACCGAAACGACTGTCGTCGCGCGGGTCGTCCTTCTGCTCGTCGTCCTTCGACTGCGGGACCTTCATGACCATGCGGCCATCGAGGGGAAGGGCCTGCAGAACGAGGCTGTAGCCACTCCCATCGGGCAGCGACCAGGCCGCTCCGATCTTGGTCCAGAACGGCTTCACGCCCCGGGCTTTCTCTTCCTCGGTCAGCGGTGTGGCGACCAGGATGTCATGCGTAGGCATTTTCTTCGCGGGTTGCATTTTGCTCTCCGAAAATGGGCGCAAAAGAGTGTCCAGCCGGGTTTGCGCCCGGTTGCAAAAACAGTTTAGATGTAGCTGAACAGGAAAATACTATGCTTATCGTCAAGTTCGTCAAAGGATTATTGAAGCTCATATCTTGGGTTGATTTGGCTCTTGGCTATATTATTCATGGGATAATCGCCGTAATAAAGGGCATATACCGTAGCATGACGGCGCAGAAGGAGGAGCCAACCCACGGCGATGCCGCTTTTGACTCGGACAAGGAGCTAAAAGAACAAGGGATGTTGAAGCCGGGTGGGTTTCTGGCCTGCGTTACCCGGAAGCGCCGAAAGGTCTACCTGCCGAAGGATGCCAGCCTGATGATCATCGCGAACAAAAGGCAGGGGAAGACACAGGCGGTCAACGCCAACTTACTGGATCTCCGCAACCGGCCATGGGTGACGGAGACCATCGATGTCGGCGGTAATCACATCAAGCGGCGCCGTCAGCAGCTTCCGGACCTCGTGATGTATGACCCGAAGCTCGGCACCTTAAAACGGACCCGCACGACGCTGGAGGGGCTCGGCTACCGGGTGCTGGTGATCGACATCGACAATCCCGAGAACACGGAGGCGTGGATCAACCCAGTCACATTCCTGGACATCCATGATGTGTACGATTTCGATCGGCAGAATGATGTTTTTGCCGATCTGCTCGCCGCCGATGCGAAGCACGGCAAACACAGTCACTTCGACAATTACCCAAAGATCATGATTGCAGGGGTGATCAAGTACCTCCTCCTGAAACAGCCTAGCCAGGCGACGGTGCCGCATGCTGTGAGACTTTTGGTGAGCAGCAATGAAAGCCGGGAGGCGCTGTTCGCTTTGATGGCGCTGGTTGATGATCCGATTATCACCGCCGCAGTTGATTCCTTCCGTTCCGCCGGGGACCGGGAGAAGGGCAGTTTCATTACCACCAACTTCGAGAAGATGAAGGTGTGGCTGCGCCCGTCCATCTGCGCCATCACCGAACACCGGGACGCCGAAGGCTTGCTGGTCAACACCTTCACATGGGAGCAAGTGTTTACTGACGACGCGCCGGTAGCGGTTTTCATACGCTGTGGTCTCGGGACGGGCGAGGGCGCCCTGGTGCGGCTGCTCATCGGGTGCGCCATCAACTCGGCGAAGCGAATGTTCAACGCCACCGGCGACACGCCGCTGCGCAAAGGCCTCTGGGTCATCGTCGATGAAGCTAAGACGATCGGGCGCTGCAACGCCCTCCTCGATGTCAACCGCGAACTGGGTGAGGCCGGCGTGAACCTGCTGGTCGCCTACCTGTCGGAATCGGACATCAAGGAAGAATTCCAGCAGGATGCAGAAGCTCTCATCGGCGGATGCAGCCTGCTGGTCTATGGCGGCTCGAATGAAATCGGCTGGCTGGAGCGGGTCAGCAAACTGCTCGGCAAGCGCACCTCTTACGGCCGGTCCGAGAGTGCCAGTCAGCACGGTTCCAGTCAGGGCCGGAGCGAAACACCGACCAATCTCAGAAACGCAGATCAGGTCGCCTCAATGGGCTTTATGGAGTGCATCTTGATCGTGCCGGGCAGGGCGAAGGTGTTTGGCTTAAAGCCCTTTAAGCTGGTCAAGCGCCTGTGGCGGAAAACCGTGGTGGAGTTCTATCAGTAGCCTTCGCTGCGATCTCGGTTTTTGCCGGTTTCTTCATCAAGGTCGTCAAGTTCGTGCATCGCGCCGGCAATATGCAGGATATGGCGGTACTTGGCTTCTGACAGTTCGCCTTTCTCGTACAGGTCACGCAACTCCTCCAGGGAAAGCTTTTCCATGTTCTTGCGGATAGCGTCCTTGAACAGGTTCTCAGCATAATCCTGGTTCCTGCGGTTGCTGTAGCGGAGGAGCTGATTTGCCAGCATGACCTGCTTGCGTGCGTAGTCAGCCTTCGCGTTTTCCCAGCGCTGCACCTGCTGCTGATGCTCCTGCAAGGCCTTTGCCTGCCGCTCCTGCAACGACCGCTCCATGTAGACTCTGACAGCCGCGAGTTCCGCGCGCGTTCTGGCCTGCGAAGCCCACCTGAGCCCACCGATGCCTATCGAGAACCCCTTCAGGCGCCCATTCGGCTTTAAATGCTGGCGGAACTCCTTCGCCGCGGATTCGACTGCCTTCTTGGCATCTTCGTTGGCGATGTGGGCTTGCCCAGCCTCATGCGAAGCTATCGCCAACTCTTTGTCGGCGCGACCAAAGTCAGCTTCGGCTCGTGTCAACTCCGTCTTGGCGTTCTCCAGCGTCTCCAGTTCACGGTGCGCCTCCAGCACATTCTCCAGGGGCGATCCGGTAAGCTCCAGCAGGGCCATATCTTCATCATCGCCGTCATCGGCGTCCTCTGTTTCCAGAGGTTCGTCGTTCACGGATTCTGCCGGCGGTTCTATCTCGCTATCGGTGCTTAGCGGTGCGGCCTCCCGAGCGGGCTCAAGATTGTCGTTGGCCGTCTCCTGCTCCCGCAGCGCCTGCGCCTTCTCCTCGGCGGCGTCAAAATCAATCCGGGCGTCGATACCCAGCGCGGCCATGTCGTCGTTCGCCACGTCCTGCCAGAGGCGCTTGAAGCGGTGCGTGCTGTTGCGCTCCCAAGCCTTGGCGACGGTCTTGCCGGTTTCCCGGTGCTGGTCGATCAGGACGAAGTGGACATGGGGGTTGTGGGTATTCCAGTCCTGAATCGAAAAGTAGTAGGGCGCCTGTCCGCCCCGGGTCAGCCGGAAACCGAATTTGTGGACCGTGCCGATGCTCTGCTCCATCGTCATTTCGCGGGGCAGGGCGATGATGAATTTCTCGATGACCCGGCCGTCTTTCCGAATGCGGTTTTCCCGATCCTCCAGCACTCGCCGGATGTGTCCGTAGCTGGGGGAGAGGCCACCGCCAGCGCCGACATATACGGTCGCCTTCTGGCGGGTGTTGTAGTTCAGATTGGCAACGGCGGTGCCGGGCTCTTTCTGAGCATCTTTTTGATGAAGGTGTGGTTGAAGTACGTGATTGCCACAGGAGTACCCTAGCACGGTGCAGCCCAAGGCACTTCGGGTCGCTTGCGACCCATATTGTGCCCTATAACTGCACCATCCTAGATTTCACCTGTGACCTCTGCCACACAACCAGCGTTGCATATCAGTGCGCAGCCAGTGTGTTAATACCAGTTAAGCCATTCCTGCAGCGGCAAGGGGGTCAAGTTGAACAGATGGATGGATGTCCCTCGCCTGCGAGAGCGCAAATCCCACGCTCTCCCGACCCTCCCAATTGATCCCGTTGCGAAAGACAAGCGACCGTTCGTTGATACTCAGGTCATAGGGCGAGTTTGAAATCGCGATCGTGTCAGTGAAAAGCCGAAACGCATCGGGATTCATCCAGGTACTGAAAAAGCGGGTTGCTTTGAAAATTCCCGCAACTGCTGTGGGCGTGTGATCGTAGCAATTGAGCAACGCAAAAAATCGCCGCACCGCCTCTTTGGAAGATGACGTAAGTTCGGGGCTGGAGCCGGCCTCCGCAGGCAATACGAAGTCGATAGGCTTGCCTGAGCCGATGTGGTTTAAAAGCGCTCTCTCGTGCCCATGGAGCCTGGACCAGGTTGCGAGCTGCCCGGTCTGCACGACTAGCGTTTGCGCGTCACTGATGATGTCCGAACAGTTATAAGTCCGATGATCGACAGCGTCGATAAGACCAATTTCGGCCAAGCGCTTCATGGCGTCGGGAGTCGGCTGGTCTTTACGTTCAAGCATTTGCCGAATACCCTCACGGGCAAGATCGGATTTGCTCATTTTGAAATGCTTGACCGCAGGCATAAGCACGTCGGTCTCGTATTCATCATCTATTTTCGCTACCAAGCGCTTCTCTTCCTCGTCAGAGGCTTGGCCAGGCGCTTTCCTCGGCTTCTTGATTGGCAACCAGACCTCCCGAATCGTGAGATGCACATCTTCGTGCACACCGGTTGGAACTCAAAGCACTTGGTGTGATCCAAGGTTTTCTGCTCGGGCAAATTTATCGGTTTTCCATTTAGTGGTCGATGCGACCTCGTACCCGGCATCGAAGGCGCTCCACACCCGGAGCGACCGCCGGGGATGGAGGCGAAAGTGGGCAAGTTCCTGCAAAAGCTGAAACTACCCGTGCTGGTGAACGGGAGCCGCGTCATGGCCGAAATCACCACTCAGAACCGAAGCCTTGGCCACCGAACGCAGGATGAGGCTCCGCGTTGGCTGGAACGTGAATACCGTCACTTCCGTCCCCATTACGAAATCCCCGGTTTCGGCGTGATTGGGGCTGTGTTCGACCACTGCGAACGCTGGCGGGACGGGACGTTCAAGGGCAAGTTCGTGGCCTTCTATACGCTGCCGGTGAGCCTCGCAGGTCGGCACGGCACGGAACGTGTGGTGTGGGTGAAGACGCCGGAATGCTTCTACGAAGTCCGGCAATTCACCTTGGCCCACCGCAAGTTCGTGAGGGTCTGACCATGTCACAGCGAATCTCGAACAACGCCCACGGCGGAAACTCCTCGGCGGAGGCGTCCATCACGCAAATCTATCAGACCGTGGCAGCGGAGCAGACTTTCGCCGACTTTCTGGGATGGTGCGTGATTACCGTCCTGTGCGTCGTCGGCGCCCTTACGCTCCTCATCCAGTGCAGCGGGGTTAAGATCGAGTACACCGACTGCAGGCATTACCAGGCGGGCGACCCGGCCAACACTGCTGCCCTGAACCAAATCTGCAACCCACGCTGAAGGCTCTCACAATGCAACATCTGCTGCAGTTCATCCTGCGGTTGGCGGAGCTTTTTGTCCGCGCCTACGTGCAGATCCTGGTGATGCTCATCACCGCTGCATTCCGCGCAGTCTCCGCCATCGTCAGCCACATCTGGTCAAGCTGGCAGGGTCGCCAAGCGGAAAGAATGCCTCGACGGCGTTCTTCCCGCTCCGGGCGCCAAAGGAGGAGGCAATGGCAAGGAAGGCGCTGATTGGCGATACCGACGTGCTGTTTGTCGTCGCCGGGTTGGCGTGGTGCGCCAACTACATGACCGTCAGATGGTGGCACTATCCGTACCTCTATTGCTGGTTTGCCCCGCCCTTCCGCTACGTCTGGGAACCGCTGGGGCAGTTCGTCTATCTGGTCACACTGGGTGGCTTTATCATCGGCGCGTTTTCGCGCCGGTGGAACATTGCAATCTTTAACATAGTCATTATGTTAATGGTTCTTAATGCCCCAGTCGCAGCCGATACGGTTTTCAGATTGGGAGGCTCCTGTGGATGAGGAGTACCAGAAAGTGCGCGAAGCCATCATGCAGAAGCACGGCATCGACCCGTACCACCGGTACGGGGAAGAGCAGGCCGCACACTTCGTGGACATCGACCTGTCCACCCTGAAGCGATGGCGGGCACAGAACCTCGTGCCCGCCATCCGGCTCGGGCCGCGCAAGGTGCGGTATCTGGGCATCCATGTCGCCGACATGATGCTCGGCCGCTACCCCCGGCCCGGCACGTCAGCCCCCGGTGAGTAGTCATGCCGCGATACCAGAAACGCGAGTTCCAGCTTGGCGATTACTGGCTGGACAAGCGTCCCGGCAGCGCCGCCTGGCATCGGACATCCTACGATGAAGCCGCAAAGCAGACCCGCAAGGTGAGTTTGGGCACGGCCGACCTTGAAGAGGCCAAGACCAAACTCACCGAGTGGTTTGTGGAGCAGCGGATGAAGAACGGCCGGGACCTGTCGGCCGACAGCGTCCTGCTGCGGGATGTCTGGAAAGAATATCAGGCCAGCCACGTCGAGAAGCTGCGCTCGCGGCAGGCGGTCAAGATCCTGCTGCGATACTGGCTGGACTTCTGGAAGGACGCCACCGTGGCCGACCTGCGGGACGTGCCCCGACAGGAAGAGTTCAAGGCCTTCCTGGAGGCCAAGGGGCTTTCGCACAATTCGGTAGTCAGGGGGCTCGAAGTCGGCCGCGCGGCCATCAACCGCGCCTGGAAGCGCGGCATTGTTCGCGACCGGCCATACATCGAGGTCCCGGCGATGGAGCAGGGGCCTCCGATGGGCCGGCCCATGGAGGTCGAGGAAATCCGGCGCCTGTATACGGCGGCCGGTGACCATATCCGGCTGTTCCTCATCCTGATGCTTGGCACTGGTGCCAGGAATGAGGCCATAACCACCCTGACGTGGGCACAGATTGATTTTGAGGCCGGGTTGATAGAACTGAACCCCAAGGGGCGTAAACAGACCTCAAAACGCCGTCCGACCGTCAAGCTGCTCCCCTTCCTGCGGGAAGTGCTGGAGCCAATGGACAAGACCACGCCGTATGTGCTGATGTTCCGCGGCCAAAAGGTCGGCCATATCAACAAGGGCATCCGCGCCGCCCTGCGCCGGGCCAAGCTTGATCGGCAGATTACGGCGTACTCCTGCCGCCACACCGTGGCGCGCTGGCTCCGGCGTGAGGGTGTGCAGCCTTGGGAGACGGCGATGCAGCTGGGCCATAAGGTCACCGGCTTTTCGATGACCGAACGCTATGCCAGCTGGTCACCCGACTATCTGGAGAAGTCATCGGCGGCGTTGGAAAAACTGCTGCGCGCCGCTATACCTCTCGATGCACCGCCAATCCCTTACGCCCGCTGAACGTAGCAGTTTCGTTGCAGACCCGTCCGTAGCGGCTTGTTTTAAACTCTGCCCCATTTCTGGAACGACACCATCGCTTACCGGATGTAAGCCGACGGCCGAAATCAAAGCCGCGCCATAGAAGCCGGCAAGGACAGCGACTTCCAGTCAGGGCCGGTGCCGAAAGCGCCGGCCCTTTTTCTCGTTGCGCACGGTCGCCGTCAGTCAACAAATGCCGGCGTGGCGGGCGAACCGCATGACCCCGCTATGCTTTCGCGCTCTCAATGCCTAGTGTCTCATCTGTTAAGGGGGACATGATGGATCGAAGGCGCTGCATCGAAATCTGTGCTGTCTTGATGGCGATCCTGCTTGGGCCTCAAACCGCCTTCGCCGAGGATTGGTGGAAGGGGGCCTTCGCCAACGAAGGCTCGAGCCCGTGCGACAACAATGATTCCAGGATCACATTCAGCGACAAGTCCGTGGACATGTGGGAAGTCGGGTGCACGCTGGACAAGGTTCAGAAGCTGAAAGGCCTGGATGCCGTCATTCTGGACATGACCTGTTCCGACGACGAGAACAGCGTCGGGAAGAGCCGGACACTGCTGCTCAAGCTCGAGGACAACAAGATACTGCGCTATCCTCAGAACCAGGTGCTGCAACGCTGTTCGGAACTGGATACTGACAGCCCCAAGCTGTGAGGCCGGCGGCCAAACCCTGTCAGGCGATACCCAAAAAGCACGGCGCTTTCATTTCGCTTCGCCGCCCGGTTCGAAATTGCGCGCAAGGCCACGTTGCCGCCATATTCCAATGGAACCGAGAATGCCGGTGATGCCATGGTCAAGGCCGTGCGTTCGCCTGGAACCCGTTTCATGCCTCGCGCGTTTGTGGCCGACTTGATACGGACATGGTTGGCGAATTGTTAAGTTTGCCAACTCTAGAGTGCGGGCAAGATCGCCCCTGGATCGAATGCTACAAGAATGTCTGGAACGTCCATGAGAACCAGCCGCCGCTTTTTCCTTTCCGGAGCCTCCGCGCTCGCCGCCGCCGTGGTGGCCGGTCGCGCGAATGCGCAGGATGTGATCGGGGATATCCTGAAATCCTCGGCCCGTGGCAATTGGGACGACCAGTTCGACGCCCGTGCCAGCGAAGGCGGCAAGGTGGCTTCCACGCTGCCGATCTTCAGCCCGCAGACCGTTGCCTTCACCGAACAGGCGGTGGCGCAGTATCAGAATATCGTCTCGCAGGGTGGCTGGACGGATGTTCCCGCGACCAAGAAGCTTCAGCTCGGCGTCGACGATCCGGACGTGGTGCCGTTGCGCAAGCGTCTGATGGTCGCCGGCGATCTGTCGCAAAGTGCCGGTATTTCGACGGCCTTCGATTCCTATGTCGACTCGGCGGTCAAGCGCTTCCAGTTGCGCCATGGCCTGCCGGCTGACGGTTCGATGGGCAAATACACCTATGCGGCGATGAACGTTTCGGCGCAGATCAGGCTTGGCCAGTTGCAGACCAATCTGCAGCGGCTGAAGGAGAAGGCGGGTACGCTGGGCAGCCGCTATGTGCTGGTCGACATTCCGGCCGCACAGGTCGAGGCGGTCGAGAACGACCGCGTCGTGCTTCGCCACACCGCGATCGTCGGCAAGATCGATCGCCAGACGCCGATCGTCAATTCCAAGATCAATGAGATCATCGTCAATCCGTACTGGAACGCGCCGGTCTCGATCGTGCGCAAGGACATCATTCCGCTGATGCGGAAGGATCCCGACTATCTCAAGAACAGCCATATCCGCCTGTTCGCGCCCGATGGCAGCGAAGTCGATCCGATGAATGTCGACTGGTCGACCGACGATGCCGCCAAGTACCGCTTCCGCCAGGATCCCGGTTCGGAAAACGCCATGGCGTCGGTCAAGATCAATTTCCCGAGCCCGGACGGCGTCTATATGCACGACACGCCGCAGCAGAGCCTGTTCGGCAAGATGATGCGTTTCGATTCCTCGGGCTGCGTGCGTGTTCAGAACGTGCGCGATCTCGTCACCTGGATCCTGCGCGACACGCCCGGCTGGGATCGCCAGCATTTCGAGGCGGCGATCAAGACCGGCCAGAACACGCCGATCCAGGTCACAAACCCGGTGCCCGTGCACTTCCTCTATCTCTCGGCCTGGTCGACAGGACCCGGCGTCGTCCAGTTCCGCGACGACGTCTACGCGTTGGACGGCGCCAGCGAACTGCAGATGACGTCTTCGCTGTAAGTGTCTGATATTGCTCTAAAAAAGGCCGCCGTTAAGGCGGCTTTTTCTTGTTTGGCGGGAGCTGCCTTCAGATCAGCCGCTGATTCACCAGCCGAGCCACCGCTTGCGCCCGGTTGACGGCGCCGAGCTTGCGCCTGGCATTGTCGACGTGAAAGCGCACGGTGGCCTCGGCAATGCCCAGGATGACCGAGATTTCCCAATCCGTCTTGCCTTCCGCGACAAGCGCCAGGCTGTCGCGCTCGCGCACGGTCAGGCGGACGGTGGCGGTTGCAGGTGGCGTGGTCAGGCTCATCAGCCGTTCGGTCAGCACGAGGCCGGCCATCTGGATGGCGAAGCTCTCGTCCGCCGTGAAATCGCGCTCGTGGAAACCCAGGTGCAATGAGGCAATCGCGCCGTCGGCGCCGTAGGAGGTGGAACACAGCGCGTCATCGATCCCGGCCTCGCCGAGGGCTTCCCAGTAGACGCCGAATTCCCCGCTGCGTGGAGCGAAGTCCGAGAAGCGGTAGCGCGTGCGGCTTTCGCGGATCGCGCCGAGCAGCGGATTGCATTCGAAGCAGACATAGTCGAACGCCGGGCTGCCCGGCCAGTTGGCTGGTGCCAGCCGGGTGATGAAACCTCCGGCCGCCCAATGGCTCGACGAGGTCAGCGTCGCTGCCGGGCGCCGGTAGAGCCGGGTCTGCAGATAGGAAGCGCCGAACGCTTGCATCGCCGCGAAATAGGCGACGCTCGCATCCTCCGCCGTCGTCGAGGCGAAGGCCGGTTCGGCATGTGCCATGATCCGTGACAGCATCGATCGAACCCCCCGTCCGCCAGCCGCCGTGCAGCGTGGCACAGGCGCCTGTCAGCCGCAAGCCGCCGGGCGGTAAAGAGCGCCTGTCAAGCCCGCGTTATCGGGAGGTTGAGGCGGTGGGGTCCTGGCTTATTCAGGAAGCCGCGGGACTCATGGCGGGTAGAGCCTCCCGCCCGAAAGCCCCCGCATTTTCCGCGCCGGCACCCAGGGGGCCGGCGTGGAGGCCGGCCGCCCGGTGCCCCTAGGCAGCCTTGCGCTGACGCCGGGCGCCGGCCGCTGCTAAAGCCGGGCCTGCCCTGTTTTCCAGCGGTCAGAGCGGCTGGACGAAGCTCCGGCGATTGCGCATGGTCGGCCAAACAGCCGGAATCGTGCCATGGACGTCGCTATCTTCATTCTCGTCGTGCTCGTCTTCGTGGCGCTGTCGGGCGCGCTGGTGCGGCTGGTGCGGGTACCGCTGCCGGTGCTGCAGATCGCCATTGGCGCGGCCCTTGCCTGGCCGGCGCGGGGGCTGCATGTCGAGATCGATCCTGAACTTTTCCTGCTGGTGTTCATCCCGCCACTTCTGTTCGGCGACGCTTTCGTGGCGCCGAAACGCGAACTTGTCGCCTTGCGTGGACCGATACTCGATCTCGCCATCGGCCTGGTCTTCTTCACCATTGTCGGCTTCGGCTATGCCTTGCACTGGCTGGTGCCGAGCATTCCGCTCGTTGTCGCTTTCGCTCTGGCCGCTGTGCTGTCGCCGACGGACGCAGTGGCGGTGTCCTCGATTGTCGACAGGAATGTGGTTCCGTCCCGTCTGATGCACATATTGGAGGGCGAGTCGCTGCTCAACGATGCGTCCGGACTGGTCATGTTCCGCTTTGCCGTGGCGGCGGCATTGACCGGGAGCTTCTCGCTTGCCGGAGCCTCGCTCAGTTTCCTCTACGCCGTTGCCGCCGGCATCGTGGCCGGCGTCGCTGCCCTGTTCATTGCCGCCAAGACGCTGCAACTGCTCAACCGCATCGGGGGCGTGCCGGCCGAGGCACAGGTCCTGGTCATGATCCTTTTGCCTTTCGTCGCCTATCTCGGCGCCGAACATGTCGGTGCCTCGGGCATCCTGGCGGCGGTCACCGCCGGCCTGCTGACCGGGGTCACCGGCATGTTCCGTTTCCTGGGCGTGTCGGCGCGCATGCAAACCCTGTCGCTGTGGGCGACGCTCACCTTCGTCTTCAACGGTGCCCTGTTCATTCTGCTTGGGCTGCAACTCCCCGACATCATCCGCAAGGTCCCGCCGGAACTGTCCAGCCGACATTGGCTGATCGAACCGGTGGCGACGGTGCTGATCCTGACGCTCTGCCTGATCGGACTGCGTTTCCTGTGGATCTGGGTCGGCGACATCGCCCAGGCGATCGCCGCGCGGCTCGGCAAGCGCGAGGCCGAACCGTTCGGATTTCGCGTCCGGCTCGCCGGCTCCGTGGCCGGCGTGCGCGGCGCCATCACACTTGCGGGCATCCTGTCATTGCCGGTTGCGCTGCAGGACGGCTCGCCCTTTCCGGCGCGCGACGTCGTGATCTTCCTTGCCGCCGGCGTCATCATCTGCTCGCTCCTCATCGCCACCTTCGCCTTGCCCAGGATTGCGCGTGGGCTGGTCGAGCCGGGTGAAGATCCGGCGGCCGCGGAGGAGCGGCGGGCGCGCGTCGGCGCCGCCAATGCGGCGATCGCACGGATCGAGAGCATCGCCAATGAGGCAGGCGAAGGCGAGGCGGTCGAAGCCCGATTGGCGGTCGCCGACAGCATCGTGGCTGGTTACCGTCGACGGATCGCGGCTTCGGACGAGGCCGACGAGGCGCGCGCCGAGGCCCGCGAAGCCGGCAGGCTGGAGCTGGAACTCAGGGCCGCGGGCATCGAAGCCGAACGTTCCGCGCTGCGCGAAATGTTCCGCAGCCAGGAGATCAACGATCACACGATGCGCGCGCTGTTTTCCGAAATTACCTTGACCGAGGCCTTGCTGAAGCAGCGCCGGGACAGGAAATAGCGATCCGTCGCGATCCCTTGGCGCAAACCGGCCAGCAAATTTCGCGCCGCAAACGTGGCGAGCCCAAAACAACTGTGTTAATGGCGCGCCAGTGCATGTCGCCCACAAGTGAGCAGCGCTTTTGGGTAGCGATATGCGTGGATAGTGATCCCAAACCGGAGGATTTTCAGGCCATGGCAACTGCAGCGGCGGCGTCGAACAAATTCGAATCCTTCTTCGAAACAACGCTGGAAGATGCCGATCCGGAGATCTTCGGCGCTATTCGCAACGAGCTCGGTCGCCAGCGCCACGAGATCGAACTGATCGCCTCGGAAAACATCGTCTCACGCGCCGTGCTCGAGGCGCAGGGGTCGATCATGACCAATAAATACGCCGAGGGCTATCCGGGCAAGCGCTACTATGGCGGCTGCCAGTTCGTCGACGTGGCCGAGGAACTGGCCATCGAGCGCGCCAAAAAACTGTTCGGCTGCAACTTCGCCAACGTCCAGCCGAATTCGGGCAGCCAGATGAACCAGGCGGTGTTCCTGGCGCTTTTGCAGCCCGGCGACACCTTCATGGGCCTCGACCTCAATTCCGGCGGCCACCTGACCCACGGCTCGCCGGTCAACATGAGCGGCAAATGGTTCAAGGTTGTCTCCTACGGCGTGCGCAAGGAAGACCATCTGCTCGACATGGATGCGATCGAGAAGACCGCGCACGAGACCAGGCCGAAGCTGATCCTGGCCGGCGGCACCGCCTATTCGCGCATCTGGGACTGGAAGCGTTTTCGCGAGATCGCCGATGCGGTCGGCGCCTATCTGATGGTCGACATGGCCCATATAGCGGGCCTCGTCGCCGGCGGCGTGCATCCCTCGCCGCTGCCGCACGCCCATGTGGTGACCACGACAACGCACAAGTCGCTGCGCGGCCCGCGCGGCGGCATGATCCTTTGCAATGACGAGGACATCGCCAAGAAAATGAACTCGGCCGTGTTCCCCGGCCTGCAGGGTGGCCCGCTGATGCATGTCATCGCCGCCAAGGCGGTGGCCTTCGGCGAAGCCTTGAAGCCGAGCTTCAAGGTCTATGCCGAAAGCGTCGCCGCCAACGCCAAGGCGCTGGCGTCCAGCCTCCAGGAAACCGGCCTCGACATCGTCTCGGGCGGTACCGACAATCATCTGATGCTGGTCGACCTGCGCCCCAAGAACGCCACCGGCAAGCGCGCCGAGGCAGCGCTCGGCCGCGCCAACATCACCTGCAACAAGAACGGCATCCCCTTCGACCCGGAGAAGCCCTTCGTCACCTCGGGCGTGCGGCTTGGCACCCCCGCCGGCACCACACGCGGCTTCGGCCAGGCCGAATTCCGTGAGATCGGCAAGCTCATCGCCGAAGTGCTGGACGGTCTCAAGGTCGCCAATTCCGACGAGGGCAATGCCGCCGTCGAGGCCGCGGTCAAGGCCAAGGTCGTTGCATTGACCGATCGCTTCCCGCTCTACCCCTACCTCGGTTGACCGGACACGGAACGTCATCTTTTATCCACCGCGGTGCGTCACCCTTGATCGGGTGACACATGGAATTGGAGACTGGATGATGCGCGGTTTTTGTCTTGCTTTGCTCGGTGCTGTCGGCTGGCTGGCTGTTTGCGGGTCTGCGTTGGCGCAGACGCAACCCGCTTCGGAGATGCCGGCCACGAGCACCTTCGGCCGATGGACGACGATGGTCGATGCGCTCGACACCGGCCAGGATGCGCACAAGACCTGCGCGGCTTCCACCGCGTTCTTCGACGCCGGCGGCAATTCGGGCACGCTGACCTTGTCGATCTCGACCGGTGACGCACTGCCTCCCGATGCATACCCGGCCGTCATGATCACCATCGACAACAGGAACCTGCCGACCGGCAAGAAGATCGCGGCCATTTTCGGAGATCCCGGCGTCAAGGTCTCGGCGACGATCGATTCCAACGATGCCATCAATGGCCGTCCAAGCTGGACGATCGAGAACCAGGCCAAGACAAGTCTGGCGTTGTTGCGGGCCATGCGAAAGGTGACATCGCTCGACGTCACCTTCGCCAAGCAGGCTGTCGCCAGCATTCCGATGGACGGTTTCACAAAGGCCTATCGCAACCTCGGCGCCGCCTGCGGCTTTCCAACCAAGGACGTTGCGCCCTAGCGAGCGGCTCAGGGGGCAGGGTGCTGGCAATCTGCCTCGCGGCTCGCTATCTCTGAGGCGAGAAAGGGTCTGTGTGCCTTGCCATCGTGGCAAAAGCCTCTAAGCCTTTTCGCCTCACCAGATTCGCGAACCCAAGGCTTTCCATGCGCTGCCCCTATTGCCAGTCCGAAGATACGCAGGTGAAGGATTCGCGCCCCGCCGAGGACGGCGCGGCGATCCGCCGGCGGCGTGTCTGTCCCGATTGCGGCGGCCGGTTCACCACCTTCGAGCGCGTGCAGTTGCGCGACCTCGTCGTGGTCAAGAAATCGGGCCGGAAAGTGCCGTTCGACCGCGACAAGCTGTTGCGCTCGGTCGAGATCGCCGTGCGCAAGCGCAATGTCGATCCCGAGCGCATCGACCGGGCGGTGACCGGCATCGTGCGCCAGCTCGAAAGCTCCGGAGAAACCGAAATCGCCTCCGGCGAGGTCGGCCGGCTGGTCATGGACGCGCTGAAGTCGCTCGACGATGTCGCCTATGTGCGCTTCGCCTCGGTCTACCGGAATTTCCGCGAGGCCAAGGACTTCCACGAACTGCTCGGCGAGCTCAAGGGTGACGAAGACAAGGGCGAAGAGGACGCCGGCTGAGCATGGCAGCATCGCATCGCGGCGAGGCCGCACAGACGGCCATTGATCACCGTTTCATGGCTGCCGCCTTGCGGCTTTCTCGCCGGAATGCCGGTCGCACCTCGACCAATCCTTCGGTTGGCACGATCATCGTGCGTGACGACGGCGCCGGTCCGATGATCGTCGGCACCGGCGTTACCGCCATCGGCGGCCGTCCGCATGCCGAGACCGAGGCGCTCGGCGAGGCCGGCGAACTCGCGCGCGGTGCCACGGCCTACGTCACGTTGGAGCCCTGCGCCCACCATGGCCGCACGCCGCCCTGCGCCAATGCGCTGGTCAATGCCGGCATTGCGCGCGTCGTCGGTGCCGCCAGCGATCCAGATCCCCGGGTCTCCGGGCAGGGCTATGCGATCCTGCGCGCCGCCGGTATCGAGGTGGTGGAAAAGGTCCTAGCCGCCGAAGCCTCCGAACAGATGGCGGGTTATTTGATTCGCTCGCTGAAAAAACGCCCGGAAGTGATTCTGAAGCTTGCGCTTTCCAGTGACGGCAAGATCGGCCGGGAAGGCGCCGGCCAGGTCGCGATAACAGGCGATATGGCGCGCCGTGAAGTCTACCTGATGCGGGCCGAGGCTGACGCCATCCTTGTTGGCATCGGCACGGCGCTGGAAGACGATCCGGCGTTGACGGTGCGTTTGCCCGGGCTGGAGAGCCGCTCTCCCGCGCGCATCGTGCTTGACCGCCAGATAAGGCTGCCGGAAGGCTCGAAGCTGGTCTCTGGGGTGGATCGCGTGCCGCTCTATCTCGCCGCCTGCCTGGAGGCCGATCCGCTGCGGCGGGCGACGCTGGAGCGTGCCGGCGTGCGCTTCATCGGCACCGAAACGCACGAGGGCGGCGTGGCATTGCCGGAGCTGCTCGAGGATCTGGCGGCACTCGGCATGGCGAGCGTGCTGGTCGAGGGTGGCGCCAAGGTGGCGAGCGCCTTCCTGGCCGAAGGCCTGGTCGATCGCATCGTGCTGTTTAACGGACCGGAAGCGATCGGCGCGGACGGCATTGCATCGCCCATCGACACCGACCATATCCCGGCAGGTTTCCGCAAGCTGCGCGAGATGCGGTTTGGCGAAGACTCTTATGCCGAATGGGTGAGGGATATCTGATGTTTACAGGAATTGTCACCGATATCGGCACCGTTGCGGCGGTGAAGCCGCTGAGCGAAGGCGTCGGCCTGCGCATCGACACGGCCTATGACCCTCAGACGATTGCCATTGGCGCCTCGATTTCCTGCGGCGGCGTCTGCCTGACCGTGACGGCGCTGCCCGACCACGGCTCGAATGCGCGCTGGTTCGAAGTCGAAGCCTGGGAAGAAGCGTTGCGGCTGACGACCGCGGCAGGCTGGAAATCCGGCACGAAGATCAATCTCGAGCGGGCGCTGAAGATCGGCGACGAACTCGGCGGCCATATCGTCTCGGGCCATGTCGACGGCACAGCCGAAATCGTCGAACGCAAGGACGAAGGCGATGCCGTGCGCTTCACGCTGGATGCGCCGCGCCACCTGGCGAAGTTCATCGCGCCGAAAGGCTCCGTCGCGCTCGACGGCACCTCACTCACCGTCAACAAGGTGGAAGGCACTCGCTTCGACGTGCTGTTGATCCATCACTCGCTCACGGTGACCACCTGGGGCGGGCGCCAGGCCGGCGACCGCGTCAACCTGGAGATCGACACCATGGCCCGCTACGCCGCCCGGCTGGCGGAGGCGGCGAAAGAGGGGTTGTAAAGGCCGGATGGCCTTTCCAAAAGATGCTCTCACGCACCTACGGCAATCTTCCGCTTGCGATCAATCCGGCTTCGGCCTAAGTCACCGGCAACCCCCCGGAGACTTTTATGGCAGGCACATCCCAACATGGCAAAGCGTTCATTCGCCCGAAGGCGAAGGCGCATCTGCTTATTATCGAGGCGCGGTTTCACGATGATCTCGCCGACGCCTTGCTCGATGGCGCGACCAGCGCGCTGGAGGAGGCTGGTGCTACCTATGATGTCGTCACCGTTCCAGGCTCACTCGAAATACCGGCCGTCATCACCTTCGCGCTGGACGGCGCCGGCGAGGGCGGCACGCATTATGATGGGTTCGTCGCGCTCGGCACCATCATCCGCGGCGACACCTATCATTTCGACATCGTCGCCAATGAATCCAGCCGTGCGCTCATGGACCTGTCCGTGCAGGACTCGATCTGCATCGGCAACGGCATCCTGACCACCGAGAACGATGCGCAGGCCTGGACCAGGGCCAAGCGTTCGGAAGGCGACAAGGGCGGCTTTGCCGCGCGTGCGGCGCTGACCATGATCGCGCTGAAGGAGAAACTGGGAGCGCAATCGTGAGCGAACCCGCTTCGCCCGGACAGCCCGCGATACGCCACGCCAACAAGCGCGGCGCCGCCCGTCTGGCCGCCGTGCAGGCGCTCTACCAGATGGACGTCGCCGGCAGCGGCGTGTTCGAGATCACTGCCGAATACGAGGCTTTCCGTCTCGGCAAGGAAGTCGATGGCGCGCTCTATCGCGAAGCGGACGCCCAATGGTTTCGCGCCATTTTGACGGGCGTCGTCGAAAACCAGAAGACCATCGATCCGATCATCCGCCAGGCGCTGACCGACGACTGGCCGCTGTCGCGCCTCGATTCCACGCTGCGTGCCATTCTGCGCGCGGGCGTCTATGAGTTGATGAAGCGTGAGGACGTGCCGGTCGCCGTCATCGTCACGGAATATGTCGACATCGCCAAGGCCTTCTACGAGGAAGACGAGCCAAAGCTGGTCAATGCCGTACTCGACCGCGTTTCGCGCCGGGTGCGTGGCGAGGGCCGCGGCAAGGACGCTTCGTGACCGCCATCGCCATCGAGGCGGGCAAGGAGGCGCGGCGAACCGCGCTGATCCTCGCCGCCTCGCAGGCGATCATCGGCTCGGCGGCGCCGATCGCCATCTCCATGGGCGCGCTGGTCGGGCAATATCTGCTGGCCGCGGACAAGTCGTTGGCAACCGCGCCGGTCACCGGCTACAATCTGGGCGTGGCGCTGGGAGCCCTGCCGGCGGCGGCCATCATCCGCACGCTGGGTCAGCGCGGTGGCTTCATGACTGGCACCGTGGTCACCGCGATCGGCGGTTTGGTCGCCACCCTGGCACTTTTTCATGCAAGTTTCTGGCTGTTCGCGTTCGCCCTGCTCGTGCTTGGTGTCGGCGGCGCTTTCGTGCAGCAGTTCCGTTTCGCCGCCGCCGACAACGCACCGCCTGAATTCAAGGCGCGTGCCATCTCCTTCGTGCTGGCCGGTGGTATCATCACCGCCATCCTTGGGCCGCAGATCGTCATTTTCACCCGCGAACTGTTCGCGCCGGTGATGTTTGCCGGCTCGTTCGCGTCGATCCTGGTGTTGGCTGCGGTGGGCGCCGTCATCCTGTCGTTCCTGCGTTTGCCCGCGAAGCCAGTGAGCAAGGTCGACATTGTCGAAGGCGATACCAGGCCCCTGGCCGAGATCGTCACCAGGCCGCGTTTTGTCGCGGCGCTTTTCTGCGCCGTCGGCAGCTATGCCCTGATGAGTTTCGTCATGACCGGGGCGCCGCTCGCCATGGTCGGCTGCGGCCTGTCCGAGGACGATGCGACGCTCGGCATTTCCTGGCATGTGATGGCCATGTTCGGGCCGAGCTTCTTCACCGGCTCGCTGATCCATCGCTTCGGCGCCGAGCGCATTGTCGCCATCGGTCTGCTGTTGCTGATCGGCTGTGCCGTCGTTGCCTTGTCCGGCTTGGCGTTGTGGCAATTCTGGACGTCGCTGATCCTGCTGGGCCTTGGCTGGAATTTCGGCTTCATCGGCGCCACCGCCATGGTCGCCGCGAGCTACCGGCCCTCGGAAAAGGGCAAGGTGCAGGGCTTCCATGACTTCGTCCTGTTCGGCTCGGTCGCCTGCGCGTCGCTGATGTCGGGCATGGTCTACAACGCCTGGGGCTGGACGATGCTCAACTGGATGATCTTTCCGGTCGCCGCGCTTTGCTTTGTCGCGCTCGGCGCGCTCAAGCTGGCCGGTTTGCGCAAAGCAGAAGCCTGATCCCGCAACGGCCGGCCTGACATGATGTTGTCAGGATTGCTCGGGCTCGACTTGCAGTCCTCAAACAAAATTATTGCGCCTGTGCCTATTGTTATGAAACCGTGTGCCCCGACGGGGCGTTGAAGCCATGCTCATATGCGGCCGCCGCATTCCGGTTCAAAGCAAGGGATTTCACGATGTTTTCAGTCAAGGTTCTGGCCAGCGCGGCATTGGCGCTCGGCATCACGGTTGCCTCCGCGAGCGCTCAGGTCGTTGTTTCATCGAAGATCGACACCGAGGGCGGCGTGCTCGGCAACATCATCCAGCTCGTTCTCAACGCCAACAACATCAAGACCACTGACCGCATCCAGCTCGGCGGTACGCCGGTCGTGCGCAAGGCGATCACCGCCGGAGAAATCGACATCTATCCCGAATACACCGGCAATGCCGCCTTCTTCTTCGAGAAGGCCGACGATCCCGTGTGGAAGGACGCCGCCAAGGCCTATGAGACGGCCAAAAAGCTCGACTACGACGCCAACAAGATCGTCTGGCTGTCGCCGGCGCCGGCCAACAACACCTGGGCGATCGCGCTGCGCAAGGACGTGACGGACGAGAACAAGCTGGTCACGCTGTCGGACTTCGGCAAATTCGTCTCCGGTGGCGGCAAGGTGGTGCTGGCGGCTTCCGCCGAGTTCGTCAATTCGGCGGCGGCTCTTCCCGCCTTCCAGACGACTTACGGCTTCACGCTGAAGCCGGACCAGCTGATCACGCTTTCGGGTGGTGACACCGCCGCGACCATTGCCGCGGCCGCCAACCAGACCAGCGGCGCCAATGCGGCCATGGTCTACGGCACCGATGGCGGCATTGCGCCGTCAGGCCTGGTTGTGCTGACGGACGACAAGGGCGTGCAGCCGGTCTATCAGCCGGCGCCGATCATCCGCGAATCCGTGCTGAAGGAACATCCGGAGATTGAAACGTTGCTGAAGCCGGTCTTCGCCAAGCTCGACCTCGTCACGCTGCAGGAACTCAACGGCCGCGTGCAGGTCGGTGGCGAGCCGGTCAAGGGCGTTGCGGAGGACTTCCTGAAGAAGAACGGATTCTTGAAGTAGCTGCGCGTCGCTAAGTGACGTCAGTGCGAGGCGAGCGCGTGCTATGACCATCCGTTTCGACAAGCTCGGCGTGGTCATCGCCGCACTCGCCGCCTATGCCGCGTTTCTCGCGCCATTCGCCACCTTCCGCGCCAACCGGATCGTTCCCGGTCAGGCGCGCTCGATCCTCGAAGCCCTGCCGATAACGACGGGCCCGCTGCTTTTGGCGATCCTCGTCATTGCCGCTTTCGTCGCCTTGTTCCGGACGCCGCTCGTCTTGCGCCTTGCGGCCGGCATCGTGGCGCTTGCCGCGCTGGCACTGCTCATCGGCGACGCCGGCACATTCCTCACGCCGGCGGGCAATACCTTTGCCCGGGTCTCGCCGGCCTCCGGCTTCTGGATACTCATCTTTGCCTTCACGCTTTTGCTCGCCGATGTGCTGACCAGGCTCGATCTGTCGCCTTGGGCCCGCGTCGGGGTGCTTGTCGTTGCGGCACTGGCCATCGGCCTGTTGCTGGTTTCAGGACGCTGGGACAGTCTCTCGATCCTCAAGGAATATTCCAACCGCGCCGACAGCTTTTGGGCCGAAGGCTCCAAACACGTGACCCTGGCGCTCGGCTCGCTGCTGGCCGCCGTCATCGTCGGCCTGCCGCTCGGCATTCTGTGCCACCGCGTCGAGAGCCTGCGGGCCGGCGTTCTCAACGTCTTGAACATCATCCAGACCATCCCCTCGATCGCGCTGTTCGGCCTGCTGATCGCGCCGCTCGGCTGGATCGCCCTCCATGTACCGGGCGCGGCCGCGCTCGGTATCAGGGGCATCGGCACCGCTCCCGCCTTCGTTGCCCTGTTTCTCTATTCGCTGCTGCCTGTTGTGGCCAACACGGTGGTTGGTCTTGCCGGCGTGCCGCGCGCGGCCAACGACGCCGCGCGCGGCATGGGCATGACCGACCGCCAGCGCCTGTTCGGCGTCGAGTTTCCACTAGCCTTTCCGGTGATCCTCACCGGCATCCGCATCGTCCTGGTGCAGAATATCGGCCTTGCCACCATAGCCGCGCTGATCGGTGGCGGCGGTTTTGGCGTGTTCGTCTTCCAGGGTGTCGGCCAGACGGCGATGGATCTGGTGCTGCTCGGCGCGGTGCCGACCGTGGCGCTCGCCTTCGCCGCCGCCATCATCCTCGACGCGGTGATCGAAATGACCGCCACCAGGCGCAAGGTACAAACGGCATGATCGAGATCGAAGGCATCACCAAGCGCTACGATGCGAATACCGTGGTTGACAACGTGTCGATAGTGATCGAGCCGCGCACCATCGCCGTCATTGTCGGCACCTCGGGATCTGGCAAGACGACGCTGCTGCGCATGATCAACCGGCTGGTCGAGCCGACATCGGGCATCATCAAGCTCGACGGTGCCGACAATCGATCGGTGCCCGGTTACCAGCTGCGCCGCAGCATCGGCTACGCTATCCAGGGGCATGGCCTGTTTCCGCACCGCACGGTGGCGCAGAACATCGCCACCGTGCCGGTGTTGCTCGGATGGGACAAGGACCGCATCAAGGCGCGCGTCGACGAACTGATGACGCTCTACCAGCTCGATCCCGGGGAATTCGGACCGCGCTACCCGCATGAACTCTCCGGCGGCCAGCAGCAGCGCGTCGGCGTTGCCCGCGCGCTCGCCGCCGAGCCCAATGTGCTTTTGATGGATGAGCCGTTCGGCGCGCTCGACCCGATCATCCGCACCAAGGCGCAGGAAGATCTGCTGGCGATCCAGAAGCGCTTCGGCACCACCATCATCCTGGTCACCCATGACATGGAGGAAGCCGTGCATATGGGCGACAGGATCGCCGTCATGGATGCCGGCAAGCTAGTGCAATACGCCAGGCCTGCCGAGATCCTGGCGAAGCCCGCCAATGCCTTTGTCGAGACATTGGTCGGCGCCAGCGAAAGACCATTCCGCTTGCTGTCGCTGGGGCGGGTGCGCGACGCGGTGGAGCAGGGCGGTGCCGAAGGCGAGCCTATACCGGGCGATGCCAGCCAGCGTGACGCCTTGGCCGAATTGTTGTGGTCCGGCCGGCCGGCGCTGCCGGTGAAAGGCGCCGACGGCAAGCCGCTCGGCCGCGTCACGGTGGAAGGGCTGGTCAAGCGCGCCGCGAGGCCGGCATGAGGGCCTGGCTGCCTTTGCTGCTGAGGCTGGCGCTGGTGGTGTTGCTCGTTGCCTTCATCACCAGTCCCGGCTGGTTCGAACCGTTGCTGAAGCCGCTGACCGAGAACAATGCGCCCGCGATCTACAACCAGGGCAGCCTGCTGACGCTGACGCTGCTGCATCTGCGCACCGTGCTGATAGCCACCGTCGCCGCCACCATCGTTGCGGTGGCGCTCGCCATCCTCGTCACCCGGCCCGCCGGTGCCGAATTTCTTCCCTTGTCGCGCAGCCTGGTCAATATCGGCCAGACCTTTCCGCCGGTGGCGGTGCTGGCGCTGGCCGTGCCGGCCGTCGGCTTCGGCGAGAAGCCGACGCTGATCGCGTTGTTTCTCTACGGGCTGCTGCCGATCTTCGAGAACGCACTGACAGGGCTGACGACGCTGCCGGCCAATGTCGTCGAGGCGGCGCGCGGCGCCGGCATGACCGGCTGGCAAAGGCTCACCAAGGTCGAGCTGCCGCTTAGCGCGCCGATCATTCTTGGCGGCATCAGGCTCTCGGTGGTGATCAGTCTCGCCACCGCAACCATAGGCTCGACGGTCGCCGCCAGGACGCTGGGCGAGGTGATCATCGCCGGCCTGCTGTCGAACAACCTGGCCTTTATCCTGCAGGGCGGCCTGATCGTCGCGGCGCTTGCCGTGCTGATCTATGACGGGCTGTCAGCGGTCGAGCGCTACGCGGCGCGCCGTATGGGAAGCGAGGCGCAATAGCTTTCTGGCGGATGGTATTCTCAGCGGAGTATTGCCGTTGCGTCATTTCAATCGATCTAAATCAGGGGTCGTGCCGGCCTTGTCGGGCCGGCCTATGTCTTTTGGGCGAAAGACGGGCAAAAACCGAACAATATCTTGACGTTCCGAGCCCTGTTTCGCATACACCGATGCGAAGAGGGGGATTCCACGCACGGGATTCCGTCTTTTGTCTCAACGGCCCAGGGAGGGGTTCTTTTGGGCCAACAATCGAGGAAGATTCGGCAATGACCATACTTTCCGCCGTCATCGCCTGCGGCCTGCTTTCTGTCCTTTACGCCATCTGGGCGACACGTTCGGTCCTCGCGTCCGATCAGGGCAATCAGCGCATGCAGGAAATCTCCGCCGCCATCCGCGAAGGCGCGCAGGCCTATCTGGCGCGCCAGTACACCACCATCGCCATAGTCGGCGTGGTCGTGCTGCTGCTCGCCTGGTGGCTGCTGTCGATCACCGCGGCAATCGGCTTCCTGATCGGCGCCGTGCTCTCGGGTGCGGCCGGCTTCATCGGCATGCATGTCTCGGTCCGCGCCAACGTGCGCACCGCCCAGGCGGCTTCCAACAGCCTTGCCGCGGGCCTCGACATAGCTTTCAAGTCGGGCGCCATTACCGGCATGCTGGTGGCTGGCCTGGCCCTGCTCGGCGTATCGATCTATTACCTCATCCTGACCGGCCCGATGGGTCTTCAGCCAAATGACCGCGTCGTCATCGACTCGCTGGTCTCGCTTGGCTTCGGCGCCTCGCTGATCTCGATCTTCGCCCGTCTTGGCGGCGGCATCTTCACCAAGGGTGCTGATGTCGGCGGCGATCTGGTCGGCAAGGTCGAGGCGGGTATCCCCGAGGATGATCCGCGCAACCCGGCCACCATCGCCGACAATGTCGGCGACAATGTCGGCGACTGCGCCGGCATGGCCGCCGACCTGTTCGAAACCTACGCGGTGACGGTTGTCGCCACCATGGTTCTGGCCGCCATCTTCTTTGGCGGAACCGCGGCCCTGGGGGCGGCGATGCTCTATCCGCTGGCCATCTGCGGCGCCTGCATCCTGACCTCGATCGTCGGCACCTTCTTCGTCAAGCTCGGCTCCAACGGCTCGATCATGGGCGCGCTCTACAAGGGCCTGATCGTCACCGGCCTCTTGTCGATCGTGGGCCTCGGCGTCGCCACTTCGGCCACGATTGGCTGGGGCGAGATCGGCACCGTCGCCGGCATCGCCATCACCGGCAAGAACCTGTTCATCTGCGGCCTGATCGGTCTCGTGGTGACGGGCCTCATCGTGGTGATCACCGAATACTACACCGGCACCAACAAGCGCCCGGTCAACTCGATCGCCCAGGCGTCGGTGACCGGTCACGGCACCAACGTCATCCAGGGCCTCGCGGTCTCGCTGGAATCGACCGCGCTGCCGGCCATCGTCATCGTCGGCGGCATCATCGCCACCTACCAGCTCGGCGGCCTGTTCGGCACCGCGATCGCCGTCACCACCATGCTTGGCCTGGCCGGCATGATCGTGGCGCTCGATGCCTTCGGTCCGGTCACCGACAATGCCGGCGGCATTGCCGAAATGGCCGGCCTGCCCAAGGAAGTGCGCCACTCCACCGACGCGCTCGACGCGGTCGGCAACACCACCAAGGCAGTGACCAAGGGCTACGCAATCGGTTCGGCCGGCCTCGGCGCGCTGGTGCTGTTCGCGGCTTATTCGAACGATCTCAGGTTCTTTGCCGCCAATGGCGACAAATATCCCTACTTCCAGGGCATGGGCGAAATCTCCTTCGACCTGTCCAACCCTTACGTCGTCGCCGGCCTGATCTTCGGCGGCCTCATTCCCTACCTGTTCGGCGGCATCGCCATGACGGCGGTCGGCCGTGCGGCGGGCTCGATCGTCGAGGAAGTGCGCAAGCAGTTCCGCGAGGACAAGGGCATCATGGCCGGCACATCGAAGCCGAACTACGCCCGCGCAGTCGACATCCTGACCAGGGCGGCGATCCGCGAAATGATCATCCCGTCGCTGCTGCCGGTGCTGGCGCCGCTCGTCGTCTATTTCGGCGTGCTGCTGATCTCGGGCTCCAAGGCTTCGGCTTTCGCCGCCCTCGGCGCCTCGCTCCTCGGCGTCATCGTCAATGGCCTGTTCGTGGCCATCTCGATGACCTCGGGCGGCGGTGCCTGGGACAACGCCAAGAAGTCGTTCGAGGACGGGTTCACCGACAAGGATGGTGTCAAGCACCTCAAGGGCTCCGAGGCGCACAAGGCCTCGGTGACGGGCGATACGGTCGGCGATCCCTACAAGGATACAGCCGGCCCGGCCGTCAATCCGGCGATCAAGATCACCAACATCGTGGCCTTGCTGCTGCTCGCCGTGCTCGCGCACGGCTGACCGCCAGCCAGGGAAGTAAAGCAAAGCTCGCGGGGAGCGATCCCCGCGGGCTTTTTATAGGGACGGGACACTCGGCCGGCCCGGCTCTGTGGCGGCTATGCAGAATAGCCGAGATAGATCCGGTGAAGATCGTCGCGTGCGGCCAGATCCGCCGCCTTGCCTTCCAGCGCCACCCGTCCGCCCTCCATCACATAGGCGCGCTCGGCATGGGCGAGTGAGAGCGCGGCATTCTGCTCGGCGAGCAGGAAGGTGGTGCCTTTCTCCCGGTTGAGGCGCACGATGATTTCGAAGATCTCCTGGACGATGCGCGGCGCAAGTCCCATTGACGGTTCGTCAAGCAGTACCAGGCGCGGCCTGGTGAGCAGAGCCCGGCCGATCGCGAGCATCTGTTGCTCGCCGCCTGATGTCAGGCCGGCTTGCGTGCGCCGTTTCTCCTTGAGCCTTGGGAACCAGGTGTAAATTTCCTCGAGATGCAGCCTGAGTTCGCGGCCGCGTGAACGATGCAGGAAGGCGCCGGCGAGCAGGTTTTCCTCCACCGTCAGATGGGGAAAGACGTGGCGCCCTTCGAGCACATGGACGATGCCGCGCGCCGCCAGCCGGTTCGCGGCCGTGCCGAGGATGTCGTTGCCGTCGAAATGGACATGGCCACGGCGCACCGTGGCCCGGTCGGCGGCGGCGAGGCCGGAGATCGCTTTCAAGACGGTGCTTTTTCCCGCGCCGTTGGCGCCGAGCAAGGCGACGATTTCACCCTCGTTGATCGCCAGCGAAACATCGGCAACCGCCAGGATCGCTCCGCCGTAGACAACCTCGATGCCGAAAACATCGAGGAGTTTGCGCGGGGGTGCATCGGCGATAGCAAGTGTCGCGGTCATGATCGGCCTCTTTTCATCGGGGCGCGGTATGCGCCGCGCCCCGATAGTCGACAATCAGTTGGTCTCTGTTTCCGGCGTGCGCGGCGTGATGCCGTGCTCCTTGGCATAGGCAGCCGCGCCCTCCTTGATAAGCGGATTGAGAAGGTCATGGTCCGCCTTGATCCAGTCGGTCTGAAGCACCCATTTCTCCCCGTCCCAGCTCTGGATGCGCGCCGCGCCGCCGCCTTCATGATCGGTGGGCGTGATCTTGATCGGCTGCAGAAGCCCCTCGAAGCCGATCTGCTTCAGCCTTGCATCGTCGATCGTCAGGTGCTCGAAGGCCCAGCGTCCTTCCTCGCCGTTCAGCGGGCGGGCGCCGAAATGCTTGTAGCCGGTCCGCAGCGCCTCGACCGCGAGTGCGGCGTTGACCAGGCCGACATTGTAGTTCACGGCGCCGAAGAGCTTCTGGTCTCTCAGGTCCGACTTGCCCTTGTCGAGGATGTCGGCCTTCAGGCGTTTGTGGATGTCGAAATCGGTACCGCCCGGATAGGGCGCGAGCGCCGAATAGCCGATGGCGGCCTTGCCGGCCGGAATGACATCGGATTCCGAACCGGCCCAGACGTCGCCGATGATGTGATCCGCCGGGAAGCCGAAACGCTGGGCCGTCTTGATCGCCACGACCGTCGAAACCCCCCAGGTGCGCAGGAACACCCAATCCGGCTTCGTCTCGCGGATCTGGCGCCATTGCGGAGACTGCTCGCTGCCGGGATCGGCGACGGGGATCTGGATGTTCTCGAAACCGTATTTCTTGGCCAGCACGTCGATGGCGGGCTGGCTGGCGCGGCCATAGGCGCTGTCGTGATAGACGGTCGCGATCTTCAGGCCCTTGAGCTTGTCGAAGCCGCCGACCTTGGAAGCGATGTAGTTGATGCCGGTCGACGCCTGGCTGTAGTAGCTGAAAAGGAGCGGGAAGGCGTAGGGGAACACCGTGCCGTCGACCGTCTCGGTCTTGCCGCCGGCGGGATCGATGAGCGGGATCTTGTCCGCCGCCGCCTTTTCCAGGAGCGCGTAGGTCGCGGGTGTCCCGTGGGTAAAGAAGAAGGCGAGCGGCGAGCCGTCCTTGCCGCCTTTCACCCGCTCATAGACCTCCACGGTGCGATCCGGGCTCCACTCCGTCTCGAACTCCTCATAGTTGAGCTTGACGCCCTCGACGCCGCCTTCGACCTCGTTGATGTAGCGGAAATAGTCGCGCTCGCCGGCCCACCAGAGCTCGCCGGACGATGCGTAGGCGCCGACGCGATAGGTCGGCAGCGGTATATACTGGCTGACATCGGCGGCCATCGCCGCCGATGTGGCGCACAAGACGGTGCCGGCAAGCAGCGCGGCGAGAAGCAGTCTTTTCATTTTGGGTAGGCTCCTAGGTTTGAGAGGAAGGAAACAATCGCCGGCGCGCCTGCAGCTTGATGCCGAGCAGGCGCGCGAGACCTTCGGGTTCCTTGATCAGGAACCACATGATGAGCAGTCCGAAGATGCCTTTCTGGATGTTCTGCAGCAGGCCGGCGTCGACGTGACCGCTGAAGAGATGCTGGAACAGCCAGTCCAGCGCGAGCGGCAGCAGGCTGACGAAAGCCGCGCCGAGATAGGCGCCGCGAATGGTGCCCAGCCCGCCGATGATGATGATGAAGAGGATCTGGTAGGATCGCGACAGGCCGAAGCTCTGCACGCTGGCCGAGCCGAGATAGGCGAAGGCCCACAGCGCGCCGGCGATGCCGAGAATGAAGCTCGATACGGCGAACGCCTGCAACTTCGCCCGTGTGACCGGCACGCCGATCACGGCTGCCGCGGTGTCCATGTCGCGGATCGCCATCCAGTTGCGCCCGGTCTGGCTGCGCACCAGGTTGAACGACAGGAGGGTGACGAGCGCGACGGTCGCCAGCGTCAGGTAATACCGGCCATGCGGCGCATTGGCGTCGAGGCCGAACACCTCGAGGCCGCGGGGGAGTGCGATGGTAGCGGACGAGTTACCGTCGTAGAACCACGGGAATTTGAGGAAAAGCCACTCGAAGAAGAACTGCGCCGCGAGCGTGCTGACGATCAGGTAGAAACCCTTGATGCGCGTCGAGGGAATGCCAAAGCCCACACCGACCGCAGCAGCGATCAGTCCCGATACGATCAGGGCCAGCGGCAGCGGCAAGTCCGGCACGCGAAGCTGCAGCGAGAAGGTGGCGTAGGCGCCGACCATCATGAAGGCGCCGGCACCGAGCGACAACTGGCCGGCATATCCGGTCAGGAGATTGAGCCCGAGCCCCGCCAGTGACAGAATCAGGAAGGGGACGATGATGGCGTTGATCCAGTATTCGGAGGCGAGGAATGGCGCTGCCAGCACCAAGGCGAGGGAGGCTGCGAGGCCCAGGCCGCGAACCAAGGCCTTGTCGGCGATCGGGCGGGCGATGGGCAGGCCGAGCTCGGACATCGTCAAACCCTCTCGATCTGGCGTTCGCCGAAAAGCCCGGCGGGACGAATGAGCAGGAAGGCTAGCGCGAGCGCATAGGCGAACCAGGGTGTGATGCCGCCGCCAAGGAAGGGACCGATATAGGTTTCGGTGAGGCTCTCGCCGGCGCCGACGATGAGGCCGCCGACGATGGCGCCGGCTATCGAGGTGAAGCCGCCGATGATGAGGACGGGCAAGGCCTTGAGCACCACCAGCGAAAGCGAGAACTGCACGCCCTGGCGCGCACCCCACAAAAGCCCGGCGACCAGCCCGACAATACCGGCGACCGCCCAGACGATCTGCCAAATGCGGTTGATGTCGATGCCGAGCGAAAGGGCCGCCCGTGTGTCGTCGGCGACGCCGCGAAGCTGGATGCCGATGCGCGTGCGGTTGAACAGGAGCGTCAGCGCGATGCCGAGGGCAAGCGCGACACCAGCCGCGATCAGGTCGAACTGGCTGATCATGATGTCGCCGACGAAGATGGGCAGGTCATCTATCCCCAGGTCGAGGGCGCGAACCTGTGAGCCCATGATGCCCTGGGCGACGGCCTCGACGAGGTAGGACAGGCCGAGCGTTGCCATGAACAGCGTCATCGGGCTGCGGTTGGTGAGTGGTCGCAGCAACAGCCGCTCGATGACGTGGCCATAAGCACGAGCAGCGCGATGGTGATCGCGATGGCGCCGAAAGCCGGAACACCCTGGTCGGTCAGTGAAACGAAGGTGAGCGCGCCAAAGAGGAGGATCGAGCCCTGCGCGTAGTTGAACACGCCCGACGCTTTGTAGATCAGCACGAAGCCGATCGCGACCAGCGAGTACATGGTTCCGGCAAGGAGGCCGCCGATCAGGGTTTCGAGGAACATGTTCATGCGGCGATCTCGGTGCGTTCGGAGCCGAGATAGGCGGCGATGACATCGGGATTGTCGCGGATGGTCTGCGGCGGTCCGTCGGCGAGCTTGCGGCCGTAATCGAGCACGACCACGTGATGAGCGAGATCGAGGACGATGCCGATATCGTGCTCGATCAGCACGATCGTCAGTTCGAGCTCGCGGTTGAGGCGCGCGATGACCGCCGCGATCTCCTGTTTTTCGTAGGCGTTCATCCCGGCGAGCGGTTCGTCCAGCAGCAACAGCCGCGGCTCGGCGACGATGGCCCGGGCCAACTCGACTTTCTTCTGCGTGCCATAGGGCAGCGTGCCGACGGCGGTTGCGGCATGACGGTCGAGACCGAAGAGGCGCAGTACCTCATGCGCACGTTCACGAAAGCGGCGCTCCTCCCGGCGTGCGCGCGGCAGCCGGAACATCTCCTCGACAAGGGTCAGCCGCGAACGCCGCGAAAGCCCCGCGATCACATTGTCGATGACACTCATTCCGGCGAAGAGGGCGTTGTTCTGAAAGCCGCGGCCGATGCCGCGCCGGGCCGCCTCGAGCGGCTGCATGCGGCGAAAATGCTCGCCCTCGAAGATGATCTCGCCCGCATCCGGCACATAGACGCCGTTCAGAATGTTGAGCAGCGAACTCTTGCCGGCGCCGTTCGGGCCGATCAGCGCGCAGATCTCTTGCTGCTCAACACGAAAACTGAGGTCGGAGATCGCCTTGACGCCTCGGAAGGCGAGCGAAACATCCTGGATTTCCAGGGCAGGTGGCGCGGGCGTGGTCATGTCGCAATGGGTCCGTATTCGGGGCTTGTCGGCGCGGTTGTCGCCACGGCGCGCGTGCTGCCGATGGCTTCAGGCCGCTTCGCCTGGGGCCGCAGCGGCCTGCTCGCGTTTCACGCGTTCAATGTCGCGAAACTGGTGAGCGGGGTGGTTCGCCGGCAGATAGGGTCCTTCGCCGAACAGCTTTTCGCGCAGCGTGCCTTCGCGGTAGCCGGTCGCGTAGACGCCGCGCTTCTGCAGCTCCGGCACCACATAGCCGATCACGTCGGCGAAGCTGTCATGGGCCAAGGCGTAGGCGAGGTTGAAACCGTCGATGTCGGTCTCCTCCACCCACTCCTGGAGCAGATCGGCGATCGTCGACGGCGAACCGACGAAAAGCGGGCCGAGGCCACCGATGCCGCCCCATTTGGCAAGTTCTTCTATCGTCCAGACCTTATCGCCCTCGGCCAGATGCTCGACCGCCGAGATTATGGCGTTGGTCTTGACCTTCTTGACGGTGTCGGTCGGCCTGTAGTGGCCGAAATCGATGCCGGTCCAGCCCGACATCAGGACCAGTGCGCCATCATAGGAGGCGTATCTGGCGTAGTCCTCGTACTTGGCGCGCGCCTTCTCGTCGGTCTCATCGACGATGATGGTCGCCATGGCGTAGATCAGCACCTTCTTGGGATCGCGTCCCTGCGCGGCGGCGCGCTGGCGGATGTCGGACACATAGGTGCGCGTTGCGTCCTTGAGCGGCGTCGAGATGAAGACGCACTCGGCATGGCCGGCGGCGAATTGCTTGCCGGCTCCCGACGCGCCGGCCTGGAACAGAACCGGCGTGCGCTGCGGCGAGGGCTCGCTCAGATGATAGCCCGGCACCTCGAAATATTTGCCGCGATGGCCGATCTCATGGATTTTGGACGGATCGGCGAAGATGCCGCGTTCCTTGTCGCGGATGACGGCTCCTTCCTCCCAGCTTCCTTCGAAGAGCTTGTAGAGGATCTCGACATATTCGGTCGCCACGTCGTAGCGGTTGTCGTGCGAGCGCAGCCCACCCTGGCCCACATTCTTGGCGCCGCTTTCCAGGTAGGAGGTGACGATGTTCCATCCGACCCGGCCCTTGGTATGATGGTCGGCAGTCGAAAGGCGGCGCGCGAAAGTATAGGGGTGCTCGAAGCTGGTCGATGCGGTGATGCCGATGCCCAGATGCCTGGTCGCCAGCGCGATCGGATTGGCCAGTTGCAGCGGATCGTTGACCGGGATCTGCACGCCCTGCAACAGGGCGTTGTCCAGATTGCCCTTGTAGACGTCGTAGTAGCCGATGACGTCGGCGATGAAGATCGACTCGAAAAACCCGGTCTCCAGCAGCTTGGCCAGATCGGTCCAGTACTCCAAATCCTTGTATTGCCACGACCTGTCGCGCGGATGGCGCCACAGCCCCGGTGACTGGTGCCCCACGCAATTCATCTCGAAGGCATTGAAGCGTATTGTCTTGGCCATGAAGCGTTTGTCCGTACTGATATGAACGGCACAGTACGGGCGCGAAGCCCTGCGATACAGAAATTCTATATTTTTTATAGACGTTATAGGAAAAAGGCATTCCCTCGTGGCTAGCCGTTACAGTTCGGACTGTGCCACCGGCGCGCAACCAGTTCCCCAAGGCGCGCCGAGCGTGCGCCGAAATGGCCGCGACGGAAGGCGGTTCAGCCTTTGTCCGCGTCTCTGCGGTCGCCGGCTTGGCGGTAGCGCGCCAGCATCTCCTGCACTCCCGGTTCGCGCGCGGGCAGAGGCGGCAGGCCGCGTATGCCGCGCAGCTTGGCGACAAAGGCACCGCGCCCATACTTTCGGCGAAACTCCCGAGCTCTCGGGTGGATGCCGCACGCGGCGAGAAGCCTGCGTTTGAGATAGCTCGATTTTTTCAAGGGGGCGGGAGCAATGGCCTCGGCAAGTATTTTTGCGCGTAACGCGTCGGGCGTTGTCATGGCTGAGACGAGTTCCTGCTGCTCGGCCGCCGTCTCTTCGACATAGCTGCCCTTGCGTGTGCCGGAGAACAGGCTGAGCACGGTCAAATGCGGCATCGTCGCGATCACGGCGCCTTTTCGCCATGCGCGGAAGAGCCAGTCCTGCGAACTCTCACAGAAGCATTCGACTGCCGGGCGCCAGGGGCCGAGCCAAGGGAGCGACGATCGCCTGACGATTTGCGCCGATCCGTATCCCGCCGTGATGACGGGATCGTAGAAGCCGTTCCTGCCAACCCCGAAGATCAGGTTCCTTGGAGGAATTCCTTGATCGGATCGCGGTTCGATGATGGCGCCGCGGGCGATGACGATGTCGGCGCCGGTCGCATCGATCCAGCCGGTGGCTGCCGCCAGATGGTCGGGGAACCAGAGGTCGTCATGGTTGAGCAAGGCGACGAAGCGCCCGCGCGCCCTTGCAAGGCCTATGTTGTTGGGGCCGGATTGTTCACCGAAATTGACCGGCAGGTCGATGTAGACGATGCGCGCATCGGCGAATTCGGCGATGACCGCCGCCGTATCGGGTCGGCAGGCGTCGCCAATCACCAGGATCTCGAAATCCTGTACTGTCTGGCCCAGCGCGCTCCGCAGTGCTTGCCGCAAGGCGGCTGGCCGATTGTGGGTTGCGATGACGACCGAGGCGAGCGGCTCATTGCGCCCGCTGGCATCAGACTGGCCGGATCGTTGCACGCTAAACCAGCTTGTAAGGGATGTGTTCCGTGTCTGGCGGCAAGCGCCAATGGTCGGGCGCGTCATAGGCATAGGCTTTGTCGACGAGATTGAGCAGCACGGCCGTTTCCGGCCCGAGCGCTGTCACACCGTGCCACACGCCTGGCGGAATGATGACAATGGCCGGGCGTAGCGCGCCGACGATCTTGTGCCAGACCGTGCCGAAGCTGGGCGAAGCCTTGCGCCCGTCGTAAAGCGATATGCGCACACTCCCTGCACTGCAGAAAAGCCGGTCCAGCGTCGCCTTGTGCGCATGCCAGCCGGTTACGGCGCCAGGATACATCGTGCGTTGAAACACTTGGCCGACAGGCGATGGATCAAGCCCCCATCCGTCCCGAAAGACCTCGGTCAGGTAGCCGTTCGAGGTCGCGACCGGCCTGATTTCCTTGATTGCGACGCCGTCGATCGGCGGTGGATCGATGGCAAGCCAGTCCGGCGTCACCGTCTGCGGGTCGGCTGTTCCCGTTGCCATCCATCCGTCCGGCACCGCACGGTCGTCGCTGCTCATGTCCAAGCCCCTCAGCCTGGCCGGTTGATATGAGTTTGCTCCATCAGTGACAAGCCGGCCCCTCATTGGCCAAACAAAAACCCGTGAGATTGCTCCCACGGGTTTTCGGTCGCCTGAGATGTTTCTGCTTCGCGAAAATCGGGCGAGCAGGATTTGATGATCAGGGGGTGCCGCCGCCGGGGATACCGGGCGCCAGCTTGCTGGCGCCGCTGATGATCTGGCTGAGGAAGTTCTGGTCCTTGCCGCCGGTCGGCGTGGTGCGCGAGATGAAGTCGAAAATCTTGCCGTCCTTCAAGCCGTAATTGGCGATCTGGGTGACGCGGCTGTCGGGGCCGAAATAGACCGCCAGCACTTTCTGGTCGATCAGCCTCGGCTTGTCGAAGGCGACGTAGCGCTTGCGCGTCTGCGAGATGTAATAAAACGCCTCGTTGTCGAAAGTCGCCGTGGTCGACGGCGTGCCAAGCGCCAGAAGCACCTGTTCGCGGCTGGAACCGACCGGCACCGAATCGATCGCCTGCTGGTCGAGGACATAACCTTGCGTGAACGTCTCGCTCGGGCTCAGGTCGCCGATCATCTTATTGGTGTGGCATCCCGACAGCGCGGCTATGACAGCCAGCAGCGAGATCGCGCCGGCAGGCCTGGAAGTGAAAGTCGACTTGAAATTCAGCGCGCGCAACAACAATTCTCCATTCCATCGCCGCAACTTGCGCTGGGCCGCAAAACCGGTAAACCAGCTTGCTTGCCGATGCAACAAGGCCAATTCAACAAACGGTCCCCGGAGACCATCCCCATGTTCCAGCGCCTTTTTGGCCGTGAACGCCATGCCAACCGCGCTATCACCGACGCGCTTTACGCACAAATCGTGGCGGCGGCGCGGCAGACTGTGTTTTATTCCCACTGGAATGTGCCGGACACGCCGCTTGGCCGTTTCGAGATGCTGTCGCTGCACATGTTCCTGGTTCAGCACCGTTTGCGCGGTGAGGATGGCGTGGCGCAGGAGATCGCGCAGGTGCTGATCGACGAGTTCTTCCTCGATGTCGATCATTCGCTGCGCGAACTCGGCATTGGCGACGTCGGCGTGCCCAAACGCATGAAGAAGCTAGCGAAGATGTTCTACGGCCGCACCGCCGCCTATGACGATGCGTTGGAGAGAAACGATCAGGACGGGCTGACCGCGGCACTTGCCCGCAATGTCCGTCCCGACACCGGAGCCTGGCCGGAAGCGTCGCGTCTGGCCTTCTATGTCGCCGACGCCAGCCGGCAATTGAGCGCGCAGCCGGCCGCATCGATCGTTGCCGGCGCTGTGGCGTTTCCAGTGGCCAACGGAGGCTGAGCGATGAAACACGCGGATATGCAAAGCCCGGTATCCTTTTTCGCCAATGTCGCGCGGTTGCCGCAGAAGGGGCTGCCGGTTGTTGTAGAGGCCGACGCCTCGCAGCGCGCGGCACTTGCCGAGGCGCACGGGCTGCTGTCGGTCGAAGCCTATCGCGCCGAACTCCTGGTCGCGTCATGGAAGCGCAATGGCGTGAAAGTGACCGGCCGTGTCGAAGCCGACATCACCCAGGCCTGCATCGTCACGCTGGACCCCATCGAGGCGCATATCGACGAGCCGGTCGAGGCGCTGCTCTTGCCCGAGGACTCCAAGCTTGGACGGCAGGGGTTCGAAGGCGGTGGCGAAATCCTGCTCGATGCGGACGGACCCGACAGTCCCGAGACCTTTTCCGGCGACACCATCGATGTCGGGGCGCTTGCCGAACAGTTTTTCGGATTGGCGATCGATCCCTATCCGCGCAAGCCTGGCGCATCGCTTGGTGCCGGCGACGACACCGGAGCGGCCGAGAATGAATTTCAGCAAAAACTGCGATCCTTGCTGGGAAAATCCTGAAAACCTCGCCCGCGACGGAAAAGTCGGTTGTGCGACAGCCCAAAACCGCTATTTTCGCCGAAACTTCGCGATCACTAAAGCGACCTGCCGCCTAACCATGAGATGAATACCGCGTGATCAGGATTTCCATCGATGCCATGGGCGGCGATCACGGACCAACCGTGGTCATTCCGGCGCTCATGACGGTCGCGACCCGCCGTCCCGACATTCGCTTCGTCATCTACGGGCGCGAGGAACTGGTGCGTCCCGAACTCGCCAAATTTCCCAAACTGGCCGAGGTCAGCGAGTTCTTCCACTGCGAGATCGCGGTCAGGATGGACGACAAGCCGAGCCAGGCGCTGCGCCATGGCCGCTGGAAGTCGTCCATGTGGAAGGCGGTCGAGGCGGTCAAGTCCGGCGCGGCGGACGCATGCATCTCCGCCGGCAACACCGGCGCGCTGATGGCGATGTCGAAATTCTGCCTGCGCACCATGGCCACCATAGATCGCCCGGCGATCGCGGCCTTGTGGCCGACATTGCGCGGCGAAAGCGTGGTCCTGGACGTTGGCGCCACCATCGGCGCCGATGCGCACCAACTGATTGATTTCGCCATTCTGGGTACCGGCATGGCGCGTTCCGTATTCGGCATCGCCCGGCCGACGGTCGGCTTGCTCAATGTCGGCGTGGAAGAGATCAAGGGCCAGGAGGAGGTCAAGGAAGCGGGACGCATGTTGCGCGAAGCCAACATGGCCTCGATGAACTACCATGGCTTCGTCGAAGGCGACGACATCGGCAAGGGCACGGTCGACGTCGTGGTGACGGAAGGCTTCGCCGGCAACATCGCGCTGAAGACGGCGGAAGGCACCGCGCGCCAGATAGGCGGTTATCTGCGTGCCGCGATGAGCCGCACCCTGATGGCCAAGATCGGCTATGTCTTCGCCAAGGGCGCCTTCGACCGGCTACGCGAAAAGATGGATGTCGGCCGCTCCAATGGCGGCGTGTTCCTCGGGCTGAACGGCATTGTCGTCAAAAGCCATGGCGGCGCCGATTCGGACGGTTTCGCCGCGGCGATCGAACTCGGCTACGACATGGTGCGCAACAATCTGCTCGACCGCATCGAGGCCGACCTCGATCTGTTTCATGCGCGCAACCCGCATGCCCTGACATCTAGGAAATCCGACGTCGCCGCCGACGCAAAGGAATAGGAAAGAATTTTGATCAGATCAGTTGTGCGCGGCACGGGCGCCGCGCTGCCCCGCCGCATCATGAAGAATGCCGATTTTGAAGGCATGGTCGAGACCTCCGACGAGTGGATCGCCCAGCGCACCGGTATCCGCCAGCGGCATATAGCAGCCGACGACGAGACGACGGCTTCGCTGGGCGAGGCGGCGGCCCGCGCCGCCCTTGCCAATGCCGGATTGACCCCGGACGACATCGACCTGATCGTGCTGGCGACCTCGACGCCCAACAACACCTTCCCGGCCACCGCGGTCGAGATCCAGAACCGGCTCGGCATGCAGCACGGTTTTGCCTTCGACATGCAGGCTGTGTGCTCGGGCTTCGTCTATGCGGTGACGACCGCCGACCTCTACATCAGAGGCGGTCTGGCAAAGCGCGTGCTGGTCATCGGCTCGGAAACCTTCTCGCGCATTCTAGACTGGAACGATCGCTCGACCTGCGTGCTGTTTGGCGACGGCGCCGGCGCGCTCGTACTGGAAGCGGGCGAGGGAACCGGCACGATCGCCGACCACGGTGTCCTGGCGGCCAGCCTGCGCTCCGACGGCGCGCACAAAGAGAAGCTTTTCGTCGACGGCGGGCCATCGACGACAGGAACGGTCGGCCATCTCCGGATGGAAGGCCGCGAGGTCTTCAAGCACGCCGTCGGCATGATTACCGATGTCATCGAGGCGACTTTCTCTGCCGCTGGCATTACCGCCGAGGATCTCGATTGGTTCGTGCCGCACCAGGCCAATAAACGCATTATTGACGCTTCAGCCAAAAAGCTCGGGATAGCTGAGCAAAAGGTGGTGGTGACCGTCGATCTGCACGGTAATACCTCGGCCGCTTCCGTACCGCTGGCGCTGTCGGTGGCCGTTGCAGATGGCCGCATCAAGAAGGGTGACCTCGTGCTCCTGGAAGCGATGGGCGGGGGCTTCACCTGGGGCGCTGTGCTGGTTCGCTGGTAAGTGCCGTACGGCTCGGTTCGGTCCTTGACCTTGCCGGATCAATTACTTAGGCTCTGCCGTTGTTGTGCCGATTTTATGTTTGAGCTGATGGGACGGTCGCATGGGGGGAAAGACACTTACGCGCGCCGACCTTGCCGAGGCCGTCTACCGAAAGGTCGGCCTGTCGCGCACTGAATCCGCCGAACTCGTCGAAGCCGTGCTCGACGAAATATGCGAAGCCATCGTGCGTGGCGAAACGGTGAAGTTGTCGTCCTTTGCGACGTTTCATGTCCGTTCCAAGAATGAGCGCATCGGGCGCAATCCCAAGACCGGTGAAGAAGTGCCGATCCTGCCACGCCGGGTGATGACCTTCAAATCGTCCAACGTACTGAAGAACCGCATCTTGCGTTCTCACCAGAACAGCAAGGCCAAGGGCGGCAAGTAGCTTCCATTGTCCGGTTGAAAACCGGCGCGGCGATGACGCCGGGCTTGAATATTGCTTCACAAACCGCTGAAATAAAGCCCGATTCGGCAGCATGGTCGGATTGGTGTTCTGGCGTGTGATCCGTTCCGTGCTGGCGGAACGTGCTCTTCTCCTGGGTTGAGCGTGATCTCGTTCGAAGACCGTTCCGGGCCACGCCCAGCGTGAGGATTTCGCCCATGGACAAGAGCCCTGACGCCTTCCGCACCATCAGCGAGGTTGCCGAAGATCTTGACCTGCCGCAGCATGTGCTGCGTTTCTGGGAAACCCGTTTCAATCAGATCAAACCGATGAAGCGCGGCGGCGGCCGTCGCTATTACCGGCCGCAGGATGTCGAACTGATCAAGGGCATCCGCCATATGCTCTACGACCAGGGCTACACCATCAAGGGCGTGCAGAAGCTGCTGCGCGAAAACGGCAATCATTTCCTGGTCGCCATAGGCAATGGCGACATGGCCGCCGTCGAAGCGATCTCGCAACGCAAGCAGGCCGACCAGGTGCCGTTGACGCCGGCCGCGCAGCCACGCGGCGGCGATGACGAACTGGTTGGCCAGCCGAGGGTCAAGCCCAGCCGCCGCTTTTTCGGCCTGGGCAAGAGCGACGAGGAAGGACCGGTTACGCCGGACGCGTCGAAACTCTCGCGCGATAATCGCGCGCTGCTGCAGGAGGCGCTGTTCGACCTCTTGGAATGCAAGCGCCTGCTCGACCAGGTGCGCTGAGCGCCGCGAAGCGGTTGAAGCTTCGAAACCGGAACCCCTCTTCGCGTCAGGCGTTACGTTTCCTTCTTGGAGCTGCAAGGCTCTGCGATTTGTAAGACAAGGAAACGCATGATGGCATCATTTTCCACCCTCTCCGACATCGACCTCGAAAAGCAGGTAGCGGCGCTGTCGAGGGAACTCGCGGCGCTGCGCAAGACGGTGTCAAGGCGGGGCGGCGCCTACTATGAGGATGGCCGCGATGCGGCACTCGATACCTATTCGGATCTGGCGGGGCGCCTGCGCGATGCGATGCCGGCTATTCGCGAGCGGGGCAGGGTGATCGAGAAATCGGCCCGCGATCATCCGGCGGCAGCCGCGGCAGTAGGCCTGGTAGTACTTGGCCTTGCCGCTAGCCTGTTGTTCAGCCGCCGCTGATATCGACCTGCGGTCCGATTTTATTTGAGACGCAAAATGGCGGTCGCCCTGAAGGCGGTCGCCTTTGTCAACCGTGGCCTTGGCATCTGGCGCGAAGCGCTTCCGCATAGAGCCTGGCAACGCCCCTGTGCTTCCGGCGCAGGAACGCGGATTGATCGAGCCGCCAGAGCCGCTCGATCTCGCCAGCGAAGGCTGGATTGGTGGTTGTGCCGTAGCCGGCGCCTGGATAGGCGACGATTTCGCCCGCGTAGAGGCAATGGTCGGTGACCAGGAAATCAACGCGGATATAGTCGAGATTGCCGGCGATGGCAGGCGCGACCGAGATCGCCTGTCGGACATGGTCGAGGAGTTGCGCGTTGACCGGCACCGCCTGATCCTCGCGCGGATAATCCGGGTCGCGACCGGGCAGCGGATTGGCTTCCCGGTCGAGAAGCAGCGAACGCCCAGCCGCCTTATCCTCCACCCAGGCATGCGTTATCACGCCGCCGCAGACATGCACCTTGATGTCGGTTGCGATCCTGCCGCCGGCGAGCGCCAGCCGCTCCTCCACGAAAACCGTGGGCACGATCTGCCAGTAAGCCCATTCACCATTGCGGCGGCCATAGCGTTTTTTCAGCCAGTGCCTTGCCTTGGCGACGATACGGTCGCGGTGAGGTTCGCCGCGGGAAACGAATATGTTCATCGCGCAGCCATGGTTCGTCTTGACGACGACATCGCTGGCCAGCAGGTCGAGAGGAATGGCGGCGGGGTCGCGCCCGGACCAGAGTGTTTCTGGTATGGCGATCTCGGCACAGGCGTTGCGGATATGGGCCTTGGCGGCAAGCTTGTCGGTCAATGTGACGAAGAGTGGATTGCGGTCCACGATTTTTCGCCAGAGCAACATCTCGTGGTATGTTCTGGGCATCCCCAGATCAGGCAGATAGCCGAGTTTCATTGCGAACCGCACCGTGAGCGCGGGATGACGAAGGGTCAGCAACAACCGTGCGACCGACAGGATAACGCGCCCCGTCCAGCGAAAATCGGCCTTGGCCCTCATCAGCATATCCGGCGATTGTTGGCTGGGCCGATCCGGCAGGTCGTCGGTCGGCTGTGTCCGTCTCGTATCGCGATTTGTGTTTTAGTAAAAGCTTTCGCAGGGCGTCGCCGCATCGGATTTGCCTGGATGTCGACATGACTTCGCCCCTCGGGCGCGGCCTCGTCGCAACTCTCGTCAGCCGTTTGCGATACCGCTCCGGCATCTGGCGCGAAGCGCGTCTGCATAGAGGCGCATCAGACCCGTATGCGGCCGGCGCAGGAAGGCCGACTGGTCGAGCCGCCAGAGCCGCTCGATTTCCGCGGCGATGGCCGGATTTGTCCACGTGCCATAGCCGGCGGCCGAATAGACGGTGATCTCGCCGGCGTAAAGCCGATCGTCGGTGACCAGAAAGTCGATCCTGACATAGTCGAGGTCGCCGGCTATGTCGGGGGCGATCGAGATTGCCTGGCCAACATAGTCGATGAGCCGCGCATTGACAGGCAGAGCCTGGTTCTCGCGGGGATAATCCGGATCGCGCCCGGGCAATGGAGTGGCATGGCGGTCGAAAAGCAGTGACCGCTCGGCGTGCTTATCCTCGACCCAGACATGCGATATCACGCCGCTGCAGACATGGACCTTGATGTCGGTGGCGATCGTCCCGCCGCAAAGCGCAAGCCGCTCTTCCACGAAGATGGTCGGCACGACAGGCCAATAGGCCCATTCGCCATTGCGCCGGCCATAGCGTTTCCTGAGCCAGCGGCTCGCCTTGCGGATAATGGCGGTGCGATCTGGTTCGCCCCTGGAAACGAACAGGTTCATCGCGCAGCCATGGCTTGCCTTGACCACGACGGTGCCGGTCAGCAGGCCGGCTGGGATATTGGCGGCATTGCGCCCGGACCACAGCGTTTCCGGTATGGCGATCTCGGGGCAAGCGTCCCGGATATAGACCTTGGCCGCGAGCTTGTCGGTCAGCGTCACGAACAGCGGGTTGCGATCGAGGATCTTTCGCCAGAGCAACAGCTCGTGGTAGCGCGCGGGCGCGGCCGGATTGGGCAGATAGCCCAGTTTGATGACGAACCGCACGACCAGGACAGGGTGAAGCAGCGTCAGCCAAATTCGCGCGGCCGACAGGACAATACGGTCTGTCCGGGAAAGATCGGCCTTGGCCGTCATTGGGGATACCTGGCCTTGTCAGCGAAGTCTGATCCGGCAGCGCGCGCCGGTCAGAAATATCCCTTGCCGTATCGCGATTTGGCTTCGCGTTGAAGCCCTCGCTTGTCGTAGCCACCGCGCCTCTTTCCAGCGACGGTTCGATTGGCCCGAATTATCCAGGCCCGGCGTTGCTCGACCAAGGAAGACCAGCCTTGAACAAGAAGCCAAGGCCGGTCTTCTCGTTGGCAGTCGATATGCTTAGGCCTTTTTCATCATCTTCTTCATGTGGTGGTGGTGATGGTGATGATGGTGGTGCTTGTGCCAGTGGTGGTGGCGATGATGATGACGATGGTGATGATGCTTTGCCATCGGCGCCGCATCCGCGCTCGTCGCGCCGACCATCGGCACCGTGAAAGCGATTGCTGCTGCAAGCCCGAGGGCCGAGAGGAGGGACTTCTTCATGGGATCGTTTCCTTTTTTCGCGGGCAGATGTAAACCGGGCCGATACCCCGACCGCCGCGAATGGAATTACGCGCCCGAATTTTTTCGTCAGTATTTCCCGATTGTAGAATTTTGTTTCTGAACTGTTTCCGTCAGGGGCCTGCACCTTCACCGAGGGCGCAGGCCGAAAGCCGTGTCGCTGGCCTACATGGGCGGGATCACCCCATTGTTTCCCACCACGACGCGGCTCGAGCTCAGCGTGCCGTCCGCCTCGCGTTGCGCGGTCACGAAGACCGTCGCGCTTGGCTTGAGATCGGTGGGCGTGGCCGGCGCGAAGGTCACGACAGGCGTGCCATCCGGGATCGAGATCTTCTTTGTCTGCCCATTGTCGTAGGTCAGCGTCACGGCCCGCCCGTTTATGTCGGTGACGTCGGCGACGGTGCCGTTGGTCATGCGGCTGTTCGGCTCGAGGTCCCAGGGCCGATCGCCCTCGCCAGTGCCTTTCAAGGCCGCCGGGAAGACCACCACTTCCAGCGCACCGCTGCCGCCGTCAGCCTTGGAAACGGACGCGATACCAAGGAAATCGCCTTGCTTGATGTCCTTTACCGATGCGCTGGCGACGCCTGAAATCTTCCAGCCGTCTTTCAGTTTGATCGCTGATGTATCGCCCTGACGGGTTTTCACGGTCAGCAGAGACGGTTCGAAACTGACCACCGTGCCGCGCACGCGCAATGCGTCCGCCGCCTGCGCGCCGGCCACGCCGGCGCCGGAAAGCATAGAGATCGTGCCGAGCACGAGGAGGGATGTCCTGAAGTTCATTGGGGGGATCCTTTTGGGCAAGGCTGGCCGGAACGGGATGGTTTCATGCCAGCGACGTCTGGATAACGAACGGGCGGGGCGAAACTGCCGGCCAAAAAGGTGTCGGGGCGTTCAAAACAACTTGATCGATAAAGGGCGAGGCGGCTCGCGCGTACACGGGTTCACGATCCCGTGACGGCCTGTTTGGCGCTTGGCAAATCGCTGGCGAGAGGGCATCTTCCTGCTCGTCTCAGGCAACATCCCATTTTCATCAAACGCTTTCAGCCAAAGGAGTTGCCAATGCCCAACAATGCAAAAAGCCACGCCCTTTCAGAACCATTGGCCAACGAGATCGGGCCTGATTACAACACCCTCAGGGCCATGCGGGAAACGCGCGGATACAGCCTCGAAGCGCTTTCCCTGACCTGTGGCCTTTCGGTCGACGAGATCGAGGACATCGAGAACGGCCTGGCAGCCGACCCGGCGAAGCTGCGTCGTATCGCGACCGCGCTTCGTCTGCCGCAGGACACGCTCATTGCGCCCGTGCCGACACCGGCCGCGCAAGGCCGCCCGCAGGCATAGAATCGGCGACGACTGTCAACAAGAAACCCGCCAGGGCCCGCTTGGCGGGTTTCTTGTTGATGCCGTGGCGCTGCCTGGCAGGCTGGGCTTGCCGATTTGCAAATCGCACACGCTTATGTCTGCTACATGCAAACGCCCGCCAGCAGCAATTTGAACCCTGAGTTTCCGACATGAGCCTGGATACCGTTCGTGCCTTCTTTGCCGCCCACGCGCCTGACATCGAGGTCCTCGTCACGCAGGCGAGTTCGGCGACCGTGACGCTGGCGGCCGAGGCGCATGGCGTGTTGCCGGCACAGATCGCCAAGACGATCTGTCTGCGCGTCGGTGAGCGCACCATGCTTGTCGTGACCAGCGGTATCGCCAGGCTCGACAACCGCAAGTTCAAGGACCAGTTCGGCGGCAAGCCGCGCATGCTGGACGCCGAAGAGGTGGTTGCCGCCACGAGCCATCCCGTCGGCGGCGTCTGTCCGTTCGGTCTGCCGACCCCGCTGCCGGTCTATTGCGACGTCTCGCTTCGCCAATTCGACGAGGTGGTGCCCGCCGCCGGCGCCACCAATGCAGCCGTGCGGATCGCACCGCAGCGGATGGTTGATCTTACCGGCGCACAATGGGTCGATGTCTGCCAGGGATAGCGCCGGATACAGCTTAGCGGCGCCGGCAAGAATGGGCGATCGGTGCTTGGATGATGTGGGGTGACGGACTTCGGGGGCAAGTCCTGCTTCGAAATGGTCGGAGTGGCCGGATTCGAACCGACGACCCCTTGACCCCCAGTCAAGTGCGCTACCGGGCTGCGCTACACTCCGGACCGGTCGCGATGTATCGTGATAACCCCGCTCGGGTCAACCGGTTTCCGCGATAATTATCTCGCGGCGATCGCCGGTTTGAATGAGCCTGGCATTGCCGGGCGCAACAGTCGCTGGTGGCGATATTCGAGTGCGATCGCGCCCCAGATCAGGCCGAGCAGCAGATACATGTGGCGCCAATGGTCGATGTCGATGAAGGTGCCGAGACCGATATTGCCGATGAAGGCGACGTAGGCGCACAAGAGGTAGGGCTGCCATGGCCGGTCGCGCAGCAGGATGCGGAATCCGGCTGAAATCGTCCACACCACCAGCGTCAGGAACGACACGAAGCCGATCCAGCCATAGTCCATCAGCATCTTCAGCCAGATGTCATGCGTGTCCTCGCCGTAGATCGTGCCGAACACCAGCGGCCCGATGCCGAACGGATGTTCCATCGCCATCTGGAAGCCGATCGTGTAGCGGGCAAAGCGGCCGAGGCGGGCGGTGTCGTAGCTCTGTTCGAGATGGGCGCGGCTGGAGAACATCTCCGCCACCCCCGGCAACTGCAATATGACGAGGATGGTGATGGCCAGCAGCGACAGGGCTGCGATCGTCATGATCACTACGCGCAGCCGGAACATGCCGCTGGCGCTCTGCAGGAACAGCAAACCTGTGAGCAGGACGGCCGAGACCGCGAACATGCCCCAGGCGCCGCGCGAGAAGGAGAAGAAGATGCCGGCGCTGATGATCAGCAGCGGCACCGCCAAAAGCGGCATGCGCGCGACCGGCCCGGTCAGCATGAGATAGAGCAGGTAGATGCCAGGCAGCACCAGGAACGGACCGAACACGTTCGGGTCCTGGAAGGCACCGGCGGCGCGGTCGTATTTGGTGAAGACCTCAGCACCCGGGAAGGCGTGGAAATAGCCTGCTATACCAAGCAGCGCGGTGATTACGGCCGACATCACATAGGCGATAAAGATCAGCCGGTAGAGGCTCGGCTGCACGGCGGTGACCGATGCGAAGAACACCGCGCTGAACGCCAGGAACAGCGACACGGCAAGGTAGAGCGGCGTGTTGGCGAGGTCCGCCATCTGCGTCATGGAGATCATGCCGCCGATGTTCATCGTCACCAGCAGCACCAGCAGCGGCATGGTCGCGCGCGAAATCCTCAGGCCGAACAGAGCCCAGACGGCAATCAGGCCGGCCATGTAGATTTCGTAGGGCGCCGGTTCGCTGATGACGAAGCCCGACAAAAGAATGCCGAGCACCACCGCGCTCGAGGAGATCAGCGTGATCAGCTTGGCGTTGACCGTCGCGCGCGGCAGGTCATGGCTGATCGCGCTCAATAGGCGTTTTCCGTGTTGAGCAGGCGGATCGGCGTCAGGAACAGTATCCGCAGATCGAACAGCAGCGACCAGTTCTCGATGTAATAGAGGTCGTATTCGGTCCGCATGCGGATCTTTTCATTGGTGTCCATCTCGCCGCGCCAGCCATTGATCTGCGCCCAGCCGGTAACGCCGGGCTTGACCTTGTGGCGCGCGAAATAGCCATCCACCACCTCGTTGTAGAGCAAATTGTGCGACTGCGCGGCAATGGCGTGCGGACGTGGCCCGATGAGCGACAACGAGCCGAACAGCGAGTTAAAGAACTGCGGCAGTTCGTCGATCGAGGTCTTGCGGATGATGCGCCCGACCCGGGTGACGCGCGGGTCGTTCTTGGTCACGGTCTGCTTGGCGGTCGGGTCCGACCTGTCGGTGTACATCGAGCGGAATTTATAGACCTCGATGACCTCGTTGTTGAAACCGTGCCGCTTCTGCTTGAACAGCACCGGTCCCTTGCTGTCGAGCTTGATGGCGATTGCCGTGGCCAGCATGACCGGCGAGAACACGACGATGCCGATGACGCTGAAGATGATGTCGAAGGCGCGTTTGGCGACCGAATCCCAATCGTTGATCGGCTTGTCGAAGATATCGAGCATCGGCACCGAACCGATGTAGGAATAGGCGCGTGGGCGGAACTGCAGCGCGTTGGAATGCGCCGACAGCCGGATGTCGACCGGCAGCACCCACAGTTTCTTCAGCAATTGCAGCACGCGCGATTCGGCGGTCAGCGGCAGCGACACGATCAGCATGTCGATACGGGCGATGCGGGCGAATTCGATCAGTTCCGAGATGGTGCCGAGCTTGGGATAGCCGGCAACGATGGCTGGCGAACGCTTGTCGCTGCGATCGTCGAAGATGCCGCAGATGCGGATATCGTTGTAGGGCTGCTTTTCCACCGAGCGGATGAGCACTTCCGCCGCCTTGCCGCCGCCGACGATGACGGCGCGCCGTTCCATGCTGCCATCGCGCGCCCAGCGACGGATCAGCTTGGACATCACCAGCCTGAGGCCGAAGAGGCAGACGAAGGCGACGACAAACCAGGTGCCGAACAGCAGGCGCGAATAGTCTTCCGACATCTTCATGGCGAATGCCGTCAGCGCCATCAGAGCGAAGGTTCCGGCCCAGACCAGCAGGATGCGCCCGAAATTGGCGATCGGCCGCATCAGGGAGACCACCTGGTAGCAATCGCTGACATCGAGCAGCACCACGGCGAGGAACGACGCGGCCGCGATGGTCAGCGGGTATTGCCAAGCGAGGTAGTTGAAGAAGCCGACATAGTAGAAATAGACGCAGAGCCCCGAGGCGAACAGCACCCCGAATTCGACCATGCGCAGCACGCCGCTGACCATAATCGGCGACATCGTATCGCGCCGGTATTGCGACGCCACCTGACGGGCGACGTCGTTCATGCCGCCGGGCTTGTCGCCATCGGCAGGGCCGTCGAATTTACGCACCGCTTCAGGCGAAAAGCGGTGCGCGGGGTCGATCTCGTTCATGGAACAGTCCGCAAGCTTCCCCAGGGTGATTAGCAAAAGAGAGCTAAGAAACCCTTGAAACAACCTGTGGCTTTGAACGGGCTTGGGACTACTTTCCGAGCGCGGCGAAATAGGCCTTCTCGATTTCGGCGGCCATGACGTCGGCTCCGAAGCGCGCTTTGAGGGAGGATTCATCCGGCATCAATTTGCCATAAGCGGCAAGGTCGCCCAGCGCCTGGCTCATCTTGTCTGCGAGCTCGACCGGATCCGACCGGATCAGGGCAGGGGAGTCCGGACCGAAAATCTCCGGTATGCCGCCGACGGCGGTCGCGATGACGGGTCTTGCCGCTGCAAGTGCCTCCAGCACGATATAGGGCATGGCTTCGGCGCGCGAGGGAACGATGACGAGCGTCGCCAGCAAGAAGGCCTCCCGGGCCGGCATCGGCGGCAGGAAGCGGACATTGCCTTCAAGCCCGAGGCGCTTCACTTGTGCGTGGTAGCGTGGCAGGTCGTCGCCGTCGCCGACCATCACCGCGCTCGGTGCCCGTCCGAGCCGGGGAGCCGCGGCGGCCAGCGCATCGATGAAGATGTCGGGGCCCTTGAGGTCCCGCATCATGCCGATATAGAGCATGTCGGCTGCATCGGCCCGGGTGGTCACCGGCTCGAATTCGGCGGCGCGAAGTCCGTTGTAGGCCAGCATGTTCGGGATCGGCGGCACGCCCACCTTCCTGCGATAGGCTCGCCGCTCGTAGTCGGAGACGAACAGCAGGCAATCGGTGAAGCGCGCCATGAGGTGCTCGAGCGCGAAGAACAGCTTCCCGGTGACCGTGCTCTCGTCATAGTGCAGAGAGCCGCCATGCGGCGAATAGAGGCGGGCCACGCGAGACCTTGAAACCCGCAACAATGAGCCGAACAGACGGGCATAGGCGCCACCCTTGGCGCCATGCCCGTGCAGCACGTCCGGCCGCAATTCCTTGATGATCCTGTAAGTGCGCCGGGCGGAGGCGAGGTCGCCCGGTCCGACATGGCGCTGCATCGGCGTGCGATGGATGCCGAGCGCCAGCATGTCCTTCATCTGCTCGAACAGGTGCTCTTCCAATTCGCCGCCGGTGGTCGAGTCGCAGACGATGCCAACCATGTGGCCGGCAGCGACCTGCGCTTCCGTGAGGTCGCGCACGTGGCGGAAAATTCCTCCGACAGGTGAGCGAAAGCAGTGGACGATCCTGAGCTTGTCCGCCACGAGGTGTCTGTCAGAACAGGCGTTCGCGGACGTAGACGGTATCTCCCGGCAGCAACGGGTCGGAGGTGACCACGCGGCCGGTTATCACCTTGCCATTGATATCGCGGGTAATGTCGACGCTCTCCTGGTTGGCGCGCGGCGAGAAGCCTCCGGCGATGGCGATCGCCTTCTGCACGGTCAGGCCGGGCACATAGGAATACTGGCCGGCAGCGCCCACTTCGCCCATGACGAAGATCGGCCGGTAACGATCGATCTCGACGGAGACGTCCGGGTCGCGCAGATAGCCTTGCCGCAATTTGTCGGCGATCTCCTTTTCCATCTGCTGCGCGGTGTGGCCGCGTGCGGGGATGGCGCCGACGAGCGGGAAGGAAATGTAGCCGGACTGGTCGACGCTGTAGCTATTGGTCAAGCCGTCCTGCTCGAACACGGTGACGCGGACGCGGTCGCCGGCGCCGAGGCGATAGGGCTGATCGAGGACCTCGTGAAAGGCGGCCGGCGTCGGCCGGTAGCTGGAGCAGCCGGCGAGCATCGATACGGCAAGCAGTGCGCGAAAGAGGGAAGCAGTGCTTTTCATGACCGGATACGTACCTTCGACTGGCCGCTGCGGCGTCGCAGCAAACATCTGGGATCGGGTCCGTTATCATCCTGTTAGGGTTAATGGCCGGTAAAGGACCCAGCCAATAGCGCTCGCGCCGGCAAGGTTTTGCGGTTTTATCGATTTTTGCTTTCGGCCGCCAGTAAACCCTAATGGAAGCTTACCGCGATCTTAACGGCTGAGTTACCATAGTTGTTTACGGTGCATCCTGACCCAGTTTCGGAGTAGGGATGCATGTCCGTTCAATCCGCGGCCGCAGACGTCGACGTCGATCTCAAGCAGCTCTTCGCCAGCCTGGGTCGGAACTGGCTGCGGATTCTGGTCTTCGTTCTGGTAGTGACGGGTCTGGCCTACGCGGCCGCGTCGTTCGCGACCAAGCACTACAAGGCCCAGACGCAGGTGGAAATCGTTCCACGGGAATCCGTCTACACGCGGCCCGCGAGCAGCAACCCGGACGCCGACAAGCCGATCCTCGATGAGCAAGGCGTCGCCACCCAGGTCCAGATCATTTCGTCCAACGAAATCCTCAAGCAGGTCGCCCAGAAACTCGGCCTGTCGCGGCTGTCCGAATTCGACGAGACGATCAATATGTCGTCCTTGAGCCGCGTGTTGATCCTGCTCGGATTGAAAACCGACCCGATGGACGTTCCGGCCGACGAACGCGTCCTGAAGAAGATGCGTGAGAAGCTCAACGTCTTCGGCGTTGAAAAGACCCGCATCATTACCGTCGAGTTCTCTTCCGAGGATCCCAAGCTGGCAGCGGCCATTCCCGACGCCATCGCCGCCGCCTACATTGCGGGGCAGGGTGCGACCAAGCGCGAATCGAACAGCGCAGCCGCGGATTTTCTGGCGCCCGAGATCGCCGACCTGTCCAAGCAGGTCAAGGATGCCGAGGCCAAGGTCGCGGCCTACCGCGCCCAGTCGGACCTCCTGATGGGCGGCAACAATTCCACGCTGGCCACCCAGCAACTGGCCGAACTGTCGACCGAATTGTCGCGGGTGCGGGCCAACCGCGCCGCGGCTGAAGGCACCGCCGAGAGCGTGCGCAAGGCACTGCAGAATGGCGGATCGCTGGATTCGCTGCCGGAAGTGTTGTCTTCCGATCTGATCCAGCGCTTGCGGGAACGGCAGGTCGAGCTGCGCGCCAATATCGCGGATCTGTCGACGACGCTGCTCGACAATCATCCGCGTATTCGCGCGGCCAAATCGCAACTGGCCGATCTCGACGCACAAATCCGCAGTGAGGCCCAGAAGATCATGAAGGGCCTTGCGATGCAGGCCGATGCCGCCAAGGCGCGCGAAAGCCAGCTTGTCGCCGACGTAAACACGCTCAAGGCTGCTTCGGCGCAGGCTGGCGAACAGCAGGTCGGTCTCGACGCGCTGCAGCGCGATGCGGCCGCCAAGCGCCAGCAACTCGAACTCTACCTGACCAACTATCGCGAGGCGGCGTCGCGCCAGGATCGCAACTATGTTCCGGTCGATGCCCGCATCGCGTCGCCGGCTTCGGTTCCTTCCGAGCCATACTTCCCGAAAATTGGGCCGATCGTCGGCGCTGCCGCGGCGGCCTCGCTGCTGCTGGCGGCGGTGTTCACGCTGTTGCGCGAGCTTTTCTCGGGCCGCGCCATGCGCCCGGCCAGGGGCGCCCGGTTTGAACCGATCGACGAGGTGCCGATGCCGCCGGCCGCTCATCAGGAACCGGACGCCCGCCTGGAGCCGGCAGCCGTCAACGAGTTCCCCAAGGGTGCCGCCGAACCGTCATGGCCTGAAAGTGTCGCGCAGCCGCCGGCACCGCAATGGCCCGCCGAACCGATCGCCAGGGCGGAGCCAGTCGCCGAGCCTGAACCGATGGCTGAGCCTGAAGCCGTCGCCGAGCCTCAACCCGCGGCTGAGCCCGAACCCGCCCGGGAGGTTCGACGGCCGCGTTCGGTGCTGGGCGAGATCGACATCGAGAAAGCCGCCGAGAAGCTGATCGCGAGCGGCGCCGCGCGCGCCATATTCGTTTCCCCAGAGGGCGATGAAGCGGCGGCATCGGCGATCCTGGTGGCGCGCGAGGTTTCCGACGCCGGCCTGCGCGTGCTGTTGCTCGACCTCACGGCCTCTGGCGCCGCCTCGCGACCCATGCTGGACAGCGGGCTTTTCCCCGGCATCACCAACCTGCTGGCGTCGCAGTCCCAGTTCAGCGACGTGATCCATGCCGACCTCTATTCCGACTGCCATGTCATTCCCGTTGGCACAGCCGATCCGGTCCGTGCCATGCGCGCCGCCGATCGGCTGCCGATCATCATGCAGTCGCTGACGACGGCCTATGATCTGGTCGTGGTCGAATGCGGGCCGGCCGACGCTCAGGGCATCAGTCGTCTGGGTGGCGAGGCCACCGAGGTGTTCCTGTCGATGCTGGAACCGGACGACGAGGTCACACAGGCTGCAGTCAAGCTCATCGAGAGCGGCTATCCCGACCTGACGCTGGTGACGCCGCTCGGTCACGAACCGCCTGGAACCCCGTTGCCGGGCCGGCGCTCCGCGGCTTGAGAGAGCCGCGGGCGACTGCCTGCCCTATCCCAGTTCCAGCGTCGTCACGCCAAACATCCTGTTGGTGTCCAGCCTCGGCGGCGGACCCTTGTACATGCGCGTGGTGCTGAAGGTCGCCGAGAAGCCTGCCGCCTCGAGCGCTGCGATGAAGTCCGACTGAGTGGCGGGAACGTCGATATTGAGGTCGCCTCCTTTGCAGGTGGCCGCCAGGTCTTCGAGCAATTCCAGTGCGGTCCGCATGTCGTCGGCAAACAGCGGGCCGACCTTGAAACCGCTGCGGCAGGCACGCGCCACGGCGTAACCGGCCGTTGCCTGTGATGCGATCATCGCCACGGCGTGGTGCGGCGGTTGCAGCCATCGCCGCAGGAAAGAATCGCGGGGCGCGGGAAAGCAAAGCGCGTCATAGGCGATGATGTCGGGCACCATCCGCGCCGTCACCATGCGAGGCCGCCTGATGCCACTGGGCAGTGCCGTCGGGCGCCCGCTGTAGCGAATGGTCTCGTAGACCGGCCTGAACCCTTTGCTCTCGTAGTTGGCGCGCTGCGCTTCGACGCCATCGAGCCCGATAGTGCGTCCGGCCAGCCGTTCTATGCCCGCGGTCCATACCGCCTTGCCATAGCCCTTGCCGCGCATATCAGGCCGGCAGATGTAGAGGCCAACGAAACCAAAATCGCTGCCATAGGCAACCGCCGAGATTCCGGCGACCATTTCGTTTCCGGCAAATGCACCGATGAAACCCTCGGGGTCCGCAGCCTGGAGCATCGCCGCATCGTCGAGGCCGGGGTTCCAGCCCTCCGCGGCCGCCCAGTCGACGAGATTGACCAATTGTCCCAGCGACAGCGTGCGGATGATCGGTTTCATGATGCTCGGCAGCGATAGTGTTCGGTCGTGGGATTTCAGCATGGGATGGAGGTCTCGGCCAGCGGCCCCTTGGGCACTGCTGCGGCTCGAGGTCAGCGAACGCAAGGGCAGGTCTAGCTGTCGTCCTCGCCGACCGCAGGCGCAGCCTGCCCCGCGGCCTTGCGGCGCAGCATCTTGGTCAGCTTCCAGACCGTCGGGCTGTTCTTGATCAGGGTTTTCACGCGTGCGCCCTGGCGAAGCGCCAGTCCCAGCGCCCGACCTTTGAGCGTCAGTGGCACCAGGACCTCGAAATGCCGCGTTTCGATATCGCACCATAGCCGCTTGTAGGGCTCGTCTCCGACGGAAAAGTCGTAAACCGCAAAGCCGGTCCGGCAGGCATCCTGGATGTTGTCGAAGAACAGGAAATCGCCCGGACTGGTATTGGAGAGGTCGTCCTCGGCGATCGCTCCGAACTCGCAGATCAGGCGCTTGCCCGAGCGGCTCGATCCAGTGACGGCGCGCAGCTTGCCGGCGACCTCCAGCCCGTGCAGCACGAAGGAAGGTCTGGCCTCGGCGAGTGCCTGGGTGAACAGGCCTCGGAAGAAGGAGCGCGTGCGCGCGTCGCCGAAGACGTTGGCAATACCCATCTTGCGGAAGCGCTGCTCCTTCATTTCGAAGAACGCTTCGAGCAGCCTCTCCACCTCGTCGGCGCTGCTTGCCTCGATGCGCCGGTGGCTGCCGACAGCCTCGAACTTGCGCGTCTGCGAACGATGCTTCTTGCGCTTGCGCTTGCCGCTGGCGCGCAGCAGCAGCGCATCGAATCCGCCGCTGAGGTCGACGGCCAGCGAAAGGTTGGGGCTGGTGAAATGCTCCAGCGACGCCAGCGGATTGGCGACGCCGTCGAGATCGGGCAGCAATCTTTCCAGCGCAATGAGATCGATATCGGGCCGCGACCTGGCGATCGTCGCGAGCATCGATCGGACGGCCGTGATGTCGGGTTTGGCCAGCCATTGCGGGTTGGCGGCGGCGAAATTGCCGTTGGCATGGCGGCCGCCCATGAACTGGGCTACCCGCAACGGGCCGCGCTTGACGACTTCCAACGCCAGCGCGAAGACCGGCTTGCCGTCCAGTTCGAGGGTGGCGACAAGCAGATCGGGCCGGACCTCGGCGGCCCAGGTCGAGACCCATGCCGCGCTCTGCGCCGGCGCGCTGAGCGCCGAACGGCAGAAGGTCGCATAGGCCGCGAGTCCTTCGGCGGCGGCAATGGAAACCGTCAGCCCCGTGTCATCCTTGGGCAGCGCGCGTGGCGAAGCCTCGTTCGCCGCGAGCCGCTTGCCGTCAAATGACGCGGTTGCGTCAACCATACCTCAATCCTTAGGGCGTATTGATCCCGATTTGGGGGGCGCTCAGGCGTATTCCATGCTTGGATAGCCTAGGCGCAAAAGGTGAATGAATGATCGACGGTGGGGAGGCAATCCGGAAACTGGCGCTCAACGTCGCCCGCTTTACCGGCCTCGCACCGCTGGCCAGGCCGTTTGTCGGCGGCATCGGCGCTATCCTGATGCTGCACCGCGTGACGGCGACACCCGAAAAGCCCGATAGCGTCAACCGCCACCTGAACATCGCGCCGCGCTTCCTCGATGCCCTGATCGCCGACATGAAAGCGGACGGCTATGCCTTCGTCTCGATGGACGAAGCCGTTGAGCGCATCAAGGCAGGCGGCAAGGGTGGCCGGTTCGCCACCATCACCGCCGACGATGCCTATCGCGACAACATGACCGAGGCGCTGCCGGTTCTGGAAAAACATGGCGCGCCGCTCACCATCTATGTCGCGCCCGGACTGATCGACGGCACCGCCCATCTCTGGTGGGATGTCGTCGAGGATATCGTCAACGCCTCTGACGGCTTGACCCTGGCGACAGCCGACGGCCCCACGGTCATTGATTGCGCGACCCCCGCCAGGAAACATCAGGCCATCGCCCGCCTGCATGCCTATTTCACCACCGAGGTTCGCGAGGAAGAGTTGCGCGGTGTGCTGCGCGCGCTCGCCGCGTCGAACGGCGTCGACGCCGACGCCCCGCGCCTGCGAACGCTGATGAACTGGGACGAGATCCGCACCATGGCCGCGCATCCACTGGTGACGATCGGTGCCCACACGATCAGCCACAGCAATCTCAAGCGGCTTTCCGAGGCTGATGCGCGGCACGAGATCGGCGCGGTCAAGGACAAGTTGCTGGCCGAGCTTGGCAAGGAGCCGCGGCATTTCGCCTATCCCTACGGCTATGCCAGGGCCGTCGGTTGCCGCGAGGTGGGTTTTGCGCGCGACGCCGGCTATGCCTCGGCTGTCACCACCCGCCACGGCGTGTTGCGGGCCGAACATGCGGGCTTCCTGCATGCCTTGCCGCGCATTTCGGTCAATGGCCGTTACCAGAACCTCGCCCATATCCGCACGATGCTGTCGGGCGTGACGACGCCGCTCGCCAATGCCGGCAAGATGGTCGTTACGATCTGATCAGCATTTGTGGAAGTAGCGGTAGGTGTCCGGTGCGCTCATCCATTTGAGATTTGCCGTCAAGCCGCCATGCGCGTTGATCCAGCCCCTGATATCGGACGCATAGGCGTTCCACAGCACACCGGTCATGTCGGTGCGATGGGCGAGGTGGAAGCCGAAACTCGCCGCCGGCATCACGCAGATGCGGCTGCGGGGTATGTAGCCGAGCAACACCGTGCAGGCGGACTGGCATTTGCCGACAATGCGTACGTTGACGCCGCGCGCCGCAAGCGCTTTCCAGCGCTGGCTGTAGGCGGCAACGCTGCCGCCGTGGTCGTCGGAGACGTTGATGGTTTCGGCCGCCGCGACCGATGCGCTGAGTGAAACGAACAGAAGAAGCAGTCCCGCGAACATCCCTTTCAGCATGCCGGCCTCCACTGATGAACGCCGTCAGGATAGCGCTCGGGCCGCGCGCGGATGAATCACGTTCGCGTTTACAGGCCAGCGCCCAATGCGGGCAGGATATTTCAGCTTTTCGAGCGCGGCTCCAGCATCAGCCATTTGATGATGCCCATCGCCGGCAGGACCCACAGCAGGCCGCTGAACAGGAAGAACAGGAATTGCACCAGCGCGCCCGACTCCGACAGCCGCGCCACAGCGAAGATCGACGCCACCAGCGCATAGACGATGACCAATGCCACCAGCAGGAACATTCCGATCAGCTTTTTCAGGCGAATGGGCATGGTACGGTCTCGTTGATTGCCACCGCTTGGAGCATGACGCCGAAAAGTTGCGGACTTTTCGGTTTCACATCATGCGTGAAACGATGAGATGGAACGGAATTGCGATCCATCGCATCCCGCTCTAGGCCGAACGCGGGACGCACGCAACCCGCGACATCGGGCGCGACGGCGTGCCGCGCTGCCCGGTCTTGCCAGCAGTAGTGCGATGGTCCACCAATCCGCGACATCGAAAACCGCCGGAAATGAACCCATGGCCGCCATATCTGCTGCTGCGCCTTACCAGGCCCGCGACCGCGACCTGCACAACCGGGCACTGGTGCGTGGTTGGCTATACGTCGTGATCCTGGTGCTGTTCGCGCTGGTGCTGGTCGGCGGCGCCACGCGTTTGACCGAGTCTGGCCTGTCGATCACCGAATGGCAGCCGATCCATGGCGTCATTCCGCCGCTCAACGACGCCGAATGGCAGGAAGAATTCCAGCGCTATCAGCAGATCCCGCAATACACCGAGCTCAACAAGGGCATGAGCGTCGAGGCGTTCAAGTCGATCTTCTGGTGGGAATGGGCGCATCGCTTGCTGGCGCGCTCCGTCGGCCTGGTCTTTGCCTTGCCGCTGCTGGTCTTCTGGGCGGCGCGCCGCATCGAGCGCGGCCTTGGGCCCAAGCTCGTCGGCATCCTGGTTCTCGGCGGCCTCCAGGGCGCCATCGGCTGGTGGATGGTGGCTTCCGGCCTGGTCGACCGCGTGTCGGTGAGCCAGTACCGGCTGGCGACGCATTTGACGCTTGCGGCGCTGATCTTCACCGCCACCATGGTCGTCGCGCGTGGGCTGGCGCCGCATTCCGAACCCGCCGCCGATCGCTCGACGCAGAGGCTGGCCGGTGTCATCGTGCTTCTGGCGCTGATCCAGATCTATCTCGGTGGCCTGGTCGCCGGTCTCGACGCCGGCATGAGCTACAACACCTGGCCATTGATGGATGGCAAGATCATCCCCGGCGACCTGCTGATCCTCGAGCCGGCGTGGCGCAACTTCTTCGAGAACCCGAAGACGGTGCAGTTCGTCCACCGGCTCGGCGCCTACACGGTCTTCGCCGTCGCGCTCTGGCATATGATCGCGACACGGATCCGCCTACCGGGCTCAACGCACGCCCGCCGGGCGACATTGCTATTTCTGCTGGTGCTGGTGCAGGCCTCGATCGGCATCGGCACGCTGCTGATGCAGGTGCCGTTGCACATGGCGCTGACGCACCAGGGTTTCGCGCTGATCGTACTGGGCTTTGCCGCAGCTCACTGGCGCGGCACCAAGGGCGCTTACCCCTTGCCCACAAGGCCTCCGATGAGGCGCAGGTATATTGCCATACCTGTTCTGGTTTTGCTGGCGGGCTACTTTGTAGTCGGCACCGTACATATGACGAGCAAGTAGCTGCCCTAAACTGAATTCCGGCTGGCCCGTCACATCCAGAATTCGTTCGACTGCGTCGTTGTCTTCTGGCCATCGAATTCCGCCTGACGCACTGCGGCGGCGGATGGTGTCGACTGGCTCTGAGCGGCCTTGGCTGCCTTGTCGGCGTCGGCGGCCCTGAGCGCGTCGAGCTTGGCCTGGGCCACGGCGATATCCTGCCGCACCTGCGCGGCCTTGACCTCATCGGTGATCGCCTTGGCCTGGTCCTCCAGATCCTGGATCTGCTTTTCGAGCGCGGCCTCCTGGGCTGCATTGCTCGAGGAACTGGACGAGGAATACTGCGCTGCGGAGGAGCCCGAGATCGCGCTGACCATGAGAAATCCTTGGGTGGGAGCCAAGGCTCATCGGTAGCCGATCATGGTGAACGAGCGGTTACCTCAGCTCTTCCCTCTGTCAGAAACGCGCTCGCACAGTCGTGATTGCCCTGACGATCGACAGTTCGCGGTTCTCCTCGACCGCATTGCTGCCCTCACGGTGCCAGGCCGCCGACAGGCAGCCATAGGCGATGGCATGATCGAGTATCGCCGGCGGCGATTGCTCCAGCGTCCGGGCAAAGGTTTCGGCCATATGCGCGATCCGCGAGGGATCAAGGCAAAGTGCATCGCGATCGAGCGGGTTGTAGAACATGTTTGCCGCATCGAAGCCGGGATCGCCGAGCACGCCCTTGGGATCGATCACCAACCAGCCGCGCGGGCCATGCAGGATGTTTTCGTGGTGCAGGTCGCCATGGAGCGGCCGGACATCGCGCGGATTGGCCAGCAGGCGATCGGCGATCGCGCCGGCTTCGACATAGATGCTGTTGATTTCGGCCCTGAGGTCGGCCCTGGCCTTGCTGAACAGGCTGGAGAACCGCTCCCTGAGCGGCTGCAGTTCGGCCGGGTAGGGGACTTTTCCAGGCGAGACCAGTTTCGCCATCACGTCGGCCGCGATGGCGGTCGCCGCATCGTCACCCTGTTCGTCGATAACCTGCGAGAGCAGCCTGTCGCCGCCATATTCGAGCAGCATGGAATGTCCGTCGCGGCCGAGCAGCCGTACCGCGCCCTCGCCACGCCGCCAGGCGAGATAGTGCTCGCCGCGAAGTTCGTCGGCAACGTCGTCGAACGGTTTCAGCGCCTTGACGATCGCGGGCGAGCCGTCCTCGCGCCGCACCTTCCAGATGCGGCTCGAAAAAGTCTCGGCGACGAGTTCGGGCGCGACGACCTTCCAACGCGCCGGAAAGACGGGAGCGTCCGTCACAGGCCGAGCATAAGGTCCATGTTCTGGACGGCGGCGCCCGAGGCACCCTTGCCGAGATTGTCGTAGACCGCCAGCAGCAGCGCCTGCGCTCTGCTGTCGTTGGCAAAGACATAGACCTTCATGCGGTTGGTGCCGTTATAGACCTCAGGATCGATGTCCGGCACGCGCTCCAGATGCGCATAAGGCGCCACCTCGACCACACCACCCTTGATCGCGGCGAAATGGTCGGCAATGGCGGCGTGAAGTTCGGCGCCCGCCGGTACGCGATCGAGGCCGCCGAGCTGCAACGGTACCACCGTGATCATGCCTTGCGCGAAATTGCCCACCGCCGGCTGCATGATTGGATCATTTGACAGCTTCGCATAGGCCTTGAGTTCCGGCACGTGCTTGTGCTGCAGGGTGAGGCCATAGGGCAGGAACTCCGAGGCGTCCTCGCCCTTGGCGACATAATCCTCGATCATCGGCCTTCCGCCGCCCGAATAACCCGTAATGCCGTTGACCGCGATGGGGAAATTGGCCGGCAACAGGCCTGATGTGACAAGTGGCCTGAGCGTCGCGATCGGTCCCTGCGGCCAGCAGCCCGGGTTGGCGATGCGCTTGGCCGAGGCGATCTTCCCAGCCTGTTCCTTGTCCATTTCGGCAAAGCCGTATTCCCAGCCTTCGGCGACGCGATGCGCGGTCGAGGCGTCGATGACCTTGGTGGTGTCGTTGGCGATCAGCGAGACGCTTTCCCTGGCTGCGTCGTCGGGCAGGCACAGGATCGCGATATCGGCCGCATTGAGGAATTCGGCGCGCGCGGCCGTTTCCTTGCGCCGCTCGGTCGGAATGGAAATGATCTCCAGATCGCCACGCTCGGCAAGCAGCGCCCGGATCTGGAGGCCGGTGGTGCCGTGCTCGCCGTCGATGAAGATTTTCGGTTTCATTGCCTGATCGAATTCCTTGATAGCCTGGGACTATATGCCGTTGCCGTGATTGACCGCGGCACCATTGTGGCTGCCGTTGTTCAGTTCTTCCTGTCGCGCCTTCCGTTCCGCCAGCAGGCCGAGATACTGCATGGCGACCATGGAGCCGGCGATCGCCGTTATATCGGCGTGATCGTAGGCCGGCGCAACCTCCACGACATCGGCGCCGACAATATCGACCTGGTTGAGCTGACGCAGCGTCGACAGGATCTTGGCCGAGGACGGGCCGCCCGAAACCGGCGTGCCGGTTCCCGGCGCATAGGCAGGATCCAGGCAGTCGATGTCGAAGGTCAGATACGTCTTCTTGCCGCCGGTGCGGTCGACGATGGCGTAGGCGATGTCGGAGGCCCGCATCTCCTCGATTTCATGGCCGTGCAGGATCTTGATTCCGAACGTGTCGGGCGCATGGGTGCGGATGCCGATCTGGATCGAACGGTCGGGATCGATGATGCCTTCGGTGACCGCGCGGCCGACGAAGGAACCATGATCGATGCGTTTGCCGTCATCGGGCCAGGTGTCCTGGTGGGCGTCGAACTGCACCAGGGCGAGCGGACCATGGATGGCGGCATGTGCCTTCAAAAGCGGCCAGGTGACGAAATGGTCGCCGCCGAGCGTCAGCAGGAAGGCGCCCGATTTGAGGATCTTGGCAGCCTCGCGCTCGATCGTGCCGGGCGTCTTCTGATGGTTGCCCGAATCGAGCAGGCAGTCGCCATAGTCGACCACGGCGAGGTGTTCGAAGAGGTCGCGCGAGAACGGGTATTGCGGATCATTGTCGAGGATCGCCGAAGCGCGGCGGATCGCCTGCGGCCCGAAACGGGCGCCGGGCCGATTGGTAACGGCGGCGTCGAAGGGAATGCCCCACACGACCGCGTCCGCGCCCTTCACGTCCTTGGTGTATTTGCGCCGCATGAACGACAACGCGCCGGAGTAGGTCGGCTCGTAGGCGGCGCCCGTCTTGGAGCGGGCGGTGAAGGCGTGGTCGATGTTCTTGGTCGCCATTACTGGTCCTCGGTTTTCATCGGGGTGCAACAACTACAGAACCGGCATGGAAGATGCCAGTCACAGCTTGGGGAGACGAAAACGCGCCGCCCGGGTGCCACGGCAAGACAGGATTTGTATCATCATGACGCAGACCGCGTTTCTTAATCCGTCCGATGCCTTGGTGTCGACCCACGCCGGCACGATCGCCGGCGAACGCTTCCAGGTTCTCGATTCGTGGCGCGGCATCTGCGCGTTGCTGGTGGCGCTGTTTCATTTCCCGACCGCCTCGGCGATCTCGCAGAGCAGCTTTGTCGGCTCGTCCTATCTTTTCGTCGACTTCTTCTTCGTCCTGTCGGGCTTCGTCATCGCCTCCAGCTATGCCAATCGGCTGAGCCGGCCGCAGGAGGTCGCCCGCTTCGCGCTGGTCCGCTTCGGTCGCATCTATCCGCTGCATCTGGTCATGCTTGCCGCCTTTGCCGGCTTCGAACTGCTGCGGCTGGTGCTGCCGCAACTGCATGGCGCCGGCGCCGCTCCCTTCACCGGCGGCTTCGACCTCAAGAGCCTGGTCGCCAATCTCTTCCTGCTGCAAGGCATGGGCTTCGAGGACCGGCTGACGTGGAACGCGCCGAGCTGGAGCATCTCGGCGGAGTTTTTTGCCTATCTTCTGTTTGCCGGCGTGGTCTTCATCGCCGGCGCGCGCGCCTGGATATGGTTCGTTGCGGCGGCCGTCACCGCGCCGCTCTTCCTGCTTGGCTTCTCCACGCATCATATGGATGTGTCCTACGATTTCGGCTTCATCCGCTGCCTCTACGGCTTCTCGCTTGGTGCGCTGCTGGCCTGGTTTCAGCATGATTCCATTGCAGGGGCACGACAACTGCTGGTCAGATGCGGTCCACGCATGAGCTGGACTGTTGCCGAAATCGTCATGGTCGCTGTCATCGTCGTCTTTGTTTCGCTGGCGGGCGACAACGACGCCGGCATTGCCGCGCCGCTGGTGTTCGTCTTGGCGCTGTTCCTCTTTGCCCATGAAGGCGGCTGGATCAGCGCTTTGCTGCGGACACCGTTCATGCTGACGCTCGGCGCGCTGTCCTATTCGATCTACATGGTCCACATCTTCGTTCAGGCGCGCCTCATCAATGTCGCCGGGCTGGTCGAGCGCAAGCTCGGCCTTGGCCTCGTCGGCGACATCGTGCTGCGTGGCCAGCCGGCAGCCGGCTTTGGCGCCGGCTGGACTGGGACCGTGGCGATCGTCGTCATGCTCGCCGCCACCATCGCCATGTCGTGGATCACCTGGCGCCTGGTCGAAATGCCTGCAATGGCCTGGTTTCGCCGGCTGTCGAAACGCATCTGACATGAGACATCGGGCCGACCGCTAGCCGGCTTCGTTCACCTGGATGTCACTGAGGTCGCCTATCCCCGGCTCGATCCGGCAAGGAGCGATTCTCGATGCGGACGATCTGGCTTAGCCTTCTGCTTTCCGCTGTCGCGCTGGCGGCCTCGATCGGCCAGTCCTGGGCCGGCGAAAGCCGCGCCAGGCTGATTCTCGACCGTTTCCAGCATGCCAACCAGTGGCGTGACCACGTCATGGTGGCCGCCCATCGCGCCGGCAGTATGCAGGCCGGCAAGACACTCTATGCCGAAAATTCGCTTGCCGCCGTGGCAGGGTCGATTGCGATCGGCGCTGAGATCGTCGAGGTCGACATCAGGCGCTCGAAGGACGGTGAGTTTGTCGTCATGCATGACAGCTGGCTGGATCGCACGACGACATGCAAGGGCGAGGTGGTCAAATACACGCTGGCCGAATTGAGGCGGTGCCGGCTGGTCATCGAGGGTACCGGCGCCGTCACCGGCGAGACCGTCTCGACGCTGCGCGAGATGCTGATGACGACCAAGGACAGGATTCTCATAAATCTCGACAACAAGCTGGAAGTGGGCGATTTGCCGGACATGATCGCGGTGGCTCGGGATATCGGCATGGCCGATCAGGTCATCGTCAAGGAAAATCTGTGGAATCAAAATAGGATCACCACGGTGAAGGTCGCCATGGCCGCGGCGGGCGGCGGCTTCCAGTTCATGCCGATCATCGCTGATGACGCCGTGCACGATGCCGGCTTCGCCGAAACGGTCGATCACGCTTTCGCGCCGCGCGCGATCGAGATGATCAACTGGCGGGCTGGCGCCGAGACACTGACCCAGACCGGCGGGCCGCTGTTCAGCGCACGCATGCGCGCGGCGGCGGTTAGGGGCGACTGGCATATCTGGGCCGACACCTATGCCATCGTCAACAAGCCGGGCGGCTTCCTCGCCGGCGGGCGCGGCGACGAACTGGCGGTGCAGGCCAGCCTGCCGCGCGAGGCCTGGGGTTTCTGGGCCGATCGCGGCGCCACAATCATCCAGACCGACGAGCCGAAGGCGGCCATCGCCTGGCTGGCGGCGAACGGTTTTCGCGTGCCTTATGCGGGGACGGGCGAACGCCTTGAACCTGCCGCAACAGCCAGCATCAATTGAGCCAGAGCTACGAGCGCATGGCGCCGCTGTTCAACGGCGAAAGCGAAGAAGAATGCGGCGACGTAAGGCGCCGCACGCATCAAGCGGCCTTTCGCCCCTTGATCGCCGTCGACCAGGCGTGAACCGTGATCGCTCCCGTGGCGCTTGCCGGCAATCTGTCCTTTAGTCGGCGTTTCAGCTCCGCGCTCTCCCCATCCGACAGCTTCCCGACGATTCCGCTCGGGCTGCTCACGACCATGGATAGCCAATAATCGTCGAAGTCGGCGAAGGTGCGTTCGACGACAAGCTCGCGCGTCTCGACATCGCGGATGCCGAGCTCCGCCCAAAGCGCCTTCAGCGCCGCGAAACGCGAGACTTCCGCGCTCGGCGGACGTGCGGCCGGTTTGCCCATCGCATCCATCTCTTCCCACAAATGCTGCGTAGGGGTGCCGCCGCGCATGACGTCCCAGGTGTAGGACGCGACAATGCCGCCGGGCTTGGTGACGCGGAGCATTTCCGAGGCGCCCTTGCGCGGGTCGGGGACGAAGAACAGCACCAGCGCCATCACAGCGACGTCGAAGCGGTTGGCGTCGTAGGGAAGGGCCATCGCATCGCCAATCGAAAGTTCGACCTGCTTTGCCGAGATTTTTTGCCGAGCAGCCGCAATCTGCGCGTCGGAGGGATCGATCGCGCAAACGGACGAAGGGGCGGACTTCGCTAGAATGAGATCAGTGAACGCGCCGTTGCCGGCACCGACATCAACCCAGGCCCATCCGGAGTCCGGCGCCAGCCAATCGAGGAACAAAGCCCCGGCGGATCGGCTCCAGGGAGCCATGAAGCGCTCGTAGGCCGCGCCATCGGTGAATTTGATCGGTTCGGGTGACGACATCTGAGATCTCCCCTAAGAATTACCTGTCCAAGTATCCTTCGGGCCGAAAAGGCCGGTCCCTGTTTCGTAGCATGGTGCCGTGCCGCGCGCGACGGGAAGGCGGCCATGGCCGCGATCGGTGGCGACCACCAGCATCAATTGATTTGCCGTGATCGGCATGCCGGCCTAGTTGTCGCGTGCCGGCGTCTCCTGACGCAACGGTGTCAGGGGGAAGCCGTTATCCATGGGCATGCCCGATACCATGGTCTCCAGCCGCCCCGCGGCCTACGCCGCCACGATCGCCGCGACCAGTCTCGGCTTCGTGGTCGTGCAGCTCGATGTCTCCATCGTCAATGTCGCGCTGAACAGGATCGGGGCGGCGCTCTCGATGGGCATAGGCGGCCTGCAATGGGTGGTCGACGCCTATACGCTTGCCTTTGCATCGCTGCTGCTCGCCGGCGGAGCGCTCGGCGACAGGATCGGCGCTCGCCGCGTCTTCGTCGGCGGCATGGCGCTGTTCAGCATCGCCTCGCTGGCATGCGGCCTGGCGCAGAGCCCCTGGGTGCTGATCGCCGCACGCGCCGTGCAGGGGGCGGGTGCGGCATTGCTGATGCCCTGTTCGCTGGCGCTGCTCAATCGCGCCTATGCCGCCGACAAGGCACGTCGTGCGCATGCCGTCGGCCTGTGGACCGCGGCGGGCGGCATCGCCCTGTCTGCGGGGCCGGTGCTCGGCGGTTTCATGGTCGGGTCGCTCGGCTGGCAAAGCATCTTCCTGGTCAACCTGCCGATCGGGGCTTTCGCGATCTGGATGGCCTACCGGTTCCTGCGGGAGACGCCGGTCGAGGCGCGGAAGCCGCCGGTCGACTGGGCCGGGCAGGGGCTTGTCGTGGTGACCCTGTTCGCACTGACCGGCGCCTTCATCGAAACCGGCTCGTCCGGCTGGACGTCGTGGCCGGTCGTCGGTGGGCTGGTATTGGCTGTGGTGGCCGGAGGCTTGTTCCTGCTGGTCGAGAGCAGAACGCGCGCTCCAATGTTCCCGCTCAGCCTGTTCGCCAGCCGCGTGCCGGCGGTGACAAGCGTGGTCGGACTGGCGGTGAACCTGACACTCTACGGCACGATCTTCATGCTCAGCCTCTATTTCCAGCAGGAGAGGCATTTTTCGCCTGAATTGACCGGGCTCGCCTTCCTGCCGTTCATGGCGGCCGTCACCGTGTCCAATATCGCCGCCGGACGCATCGCCGCGACCTATGGTCCACGATTGCCGATGGCGATCGGCCTGTTCATCGGCGCGGCCGGTTTCGCGCTGATGGCGCTGATCGAGGCCGATACGTCCTATCCGTCGCTGCTCTGGCGCTTGCTGTTCCTGCCGGTCGGCATCGGCCTGGCCGTACCCGCCATGACCACCGCGTTACTGTCCTCCGTACCCACCGCGATGTCGGGGACCGCGTCCGGCGTGCTAAACACCGTGCGCCAGTCCGGTGGCGCGATCGGCGTGGCGCTGTTCGGCTCCGCCCTGGCGCTGGGCACGATCGACGGCATGCGGCTGGCCTTCGTGGGCTCGGCGCTTGCCGTGGCCGGTGCCGCGCTCTGCGCCTTCCTGCTCATCCGCGATGCCGATCATTCCGCTGAATGAGCCCCCGATGCAAAAAGGCCGCCCGGAGGCGGCCTTTTCGATAGCGAGAAATGCGAAAACGCTTAGCGCTTCGAGAACTGGAAGGAGCGGCGGGCCTTCGCCTTGCCGTACTTCTTGCGCTCGACGACGCGGCTGTCGCGGGTCAGGAAGCCGCCCTTCTTGAGCACGGCGCGCAGTGCCGGCTCGTAATAGGTCAGCGCCTTGGAGATGCCGTGACGAACGGCACCGGCCTGGCCGGAGAGACCGCCGCCGACGACAGTGGCGACGATGTCGTACTGGCCCGAACGGTTGGAGGCGATGATCGGCTGGTTGAGGATCATCTGCAGGACCGGACGCGCGAAATAGGTCGCGAATTCCTTGTCGTTGACGACGATCTTGCCGGAACCCGGCTTCACCCAGACGCGCGCGATGGCGTTCTTGCGCTTGCCGGTGGCATAGGCGCGGCCCGACTTGTCGAGCTTCTGTACGTGGACGGGGGCTGCGGCCTGCGTGTTCGTGTTGCCGGTGGCGGCGCCCAGTTCTGCGAGCGAGGAAAGCTCAGCCATCTTATGCGACCTTCTTGTTCTTGGAATTCAGCTTGGCCACGTCGAGAATCTCGGGCTGCTGGGCGACATGCGGATGCTCCGCGCCTGCATAGACGCGCAGGTTCTTCATCTGGCGACGGCCGAGCGGGCCACGCGGGACCATGCGCTCAACGGCCTTCTCGACGACGCGCTCGGGGAAACGACCCTCGAGCAGCTGGCGCGCGGTGCGCTCCTTGATGCCGCCGGGGTGGCCGGTGTGCCAGTAGTAGACCTTGTCGGTGAACTTCTTGCCGGTGAACACCACCTTGTCGGCATTGATGACGATGACATTGTCGCCGTCGTCGACATGCGGGGTGAAGGTCGGCTTGTGCTTGCCGCGAAGATGATTGGCGATGACAGTGGCGAGACGACCAACGACGAGACCCTCGGCGTCGATCAGGACCCACTTCTTCACCACATCCGCAGGCTTCTGCGAAAAGGTTGCCATGGATTTGCTACTTTCTGTTTGACCTTCCGGAGAAGGCGTTTCTTGTTGCTTGGATTGGCAAAAGGCTGACGCCATCGGCCAATAACAAAACGGCGGCCTTTGCGGGCCGCTGCTTCGGGAGGGCTTATAGGCGAGGGCAGGGATCTCGTCAAGGCGAGCGAAAAGCTCGATGCAGGGAATAATATAGTAAAAATAATGGCTTAGGTAAAAGGTATTATTTTACCACACTGTCACTTCGTTTTGGCGGGATCGAATAGGTCCCTGTCGCATGCGCCACGGTCTGCCCTTCCGGGCCGGCAACGATGTCGATGTCGAACACCATCAGGCTTTTTCCCAACTTCAGGATGCGGCAATGGCCGTCGATCGGCCCGGCCTGCGCCTTACGCACGAAGTTGATGTTGAGGTTGGTCGTGACCGAGAGCGCATCCGGCCCGGCATGGCTGAGCACGCAGGCGTAGCCGCCAATGTCGGCCAGCGTGAACAGGGCAGGACCCGAAACCGTGCCGCCGGGGCGCAAATGCCGTTCGCCGGCATTGAGCCGCACTGTGCATCCGCCGGGAAAAACATCGATCGCCTCATAGGCGGCCGAATTCTCGTTGAGTTGCGGGAAGACGGCCGCCATCAGCGTGTTGATTTGCGCTGCGGTCAGCACCGGCTTGAGGTTGGTTTGGGCGGGCATCTCGGTCTCTCGTTCTGCGCATGTCTGTATGGGCGCAGGCCGGCGTTTCTGGCAACACCTTTGCCTTCCTGGCGCAAACGATCGTGTTGGACGAAACCCGATCCGATATTAGATACTGCCGAGCCGACCGGAATCGCGGAGACCTTAGCCATGGCCGAAATCCTTGCCATCAAGCCTGCTGCTGCCGCCGACGAGGGCCCGGTCACGACAAGGTTGGACAAGGGCGTGCTGCGCCTGACGCTCACCAATCCGCCCGCCAATGCCCTGTCGCTGGCCGTGATGGCGGCGCTGACGGCGGAACTGGAACGCGCCGAGACCGACAAGAGCGTGCGCGTCATCGTGCTGTCGGCGGCCGGCAAGGTGTTCTGCGCCGGCCACGATCTCAAGGAGATGACCGCAAGACGCGCCGATGCCGATCGCGGCAAGGCCTTCTTCGAGGAGACTTTTGCCGCCTGCGCCGCCCTGATGCAGGCGATCGTGCGCCATCCCCTGCCGGTCATCGCCGAAGTCGATGGCCTCGCCACCGCCGCCGGCCTGCAACTGGTCGCGAGTTGCGATCTGGCGATCGCTTCGCATGAAGCGACCTTCTGCACGCCGGGCGTCAATATCGGCCTGTTCTGCTCGACGCCGATGGTGGCGCTGTCACGCAACGTCTCGCGCAAGCAGGCGATGGAGATGCTTCTGACCGGTGAGACGATCGACGCGGCAACCGCCAAGGAATTCGGCCTGATCAACCGCGTCGTGCCACGCGAGTACCTGAATCAGATCGTCACCAAATACGCCCAAACCATTGCTTCCAAATCATCTTTGGTGGTCAAGACCGGCAAGGAGGCCTTTTACACCCAGGCCGAGATGGGCCTGGCGGACGCGTATGCCCATACCGGCCGCGTCATGGTCGAGAACATGCTCGCACGCGACGCCGAGGAAGGCATCGGCGCCTTCATCGGCAAGCGCAAGCCGCAATGGACTGATGAATAGCTGGGGAGTTGGTCATGGAACCGCGCATTTCCATCATCACTGTCGCCACCGACGATCTCGACCGCGCCGTGCGCTTCTACGAGGCGATGGGCCTGAAACGCCATGCCGGGATCACCGATGGCGTGGCCTTCTTCCAGATGGGCGGAGCCATTCTCGGCCTGTTCCCGCGCCACAGCGCCGAGGAGGACTCCGGCATCACCTTCGCCAAGGCGCCATCCGCCGTCTATCTCGCCTATAACACCCGCTCCGACGCCGAGGTCGACGAAGTGCTCGCTTTGGCCGCAAAGGCTGGCGGCCGCATCGTCAAGCCGGCGGGCCGCGCCTTCTGGGGCGGTTGGTACGGCTATTTCGCCGATGCGGACGGGCATGTCTGGGAAGTCGCGCACAACCCGGCCTTTCCGATCGCGGAAGACGGCACCATCTCGCTGCCCGGTTGATGGCCTACCGCAAGCAACTGACGCGGCTCAAGGCCCCCTATCTCAAGCGCATCCTGCTTGATCCCGAGCGCGTGGCGGATTGGGAAAAATACCCCTGGAACCTGCCGCTGTTCCGCGGCCAGGCCTTCGAACTCGAATTCAAGGCGCCGATCACCATCATCGTCGGCGAGAACGGCACCGGCAAATCCACCCTGCTCGAGGCGATCGGCGCGCTTGCCGGCTACGACGAAGCCGGTGGCGGCAAGGGCTATCGGCCGGTCGACCATTCCAGCGCCATCGACAAGAGTGGTGCGGCCCTGGCCGATACATTCCGTGCCCACTGGCTGCCAAAAGTCACCGCCGGCTGGTTCTTCCGAGCCGAATCCTTCTACTCCGTCGCCCGCTATCTCGATCAGGCTGCGCTGGACGATCCGTTTGGGCCGCCTGCGCCGGATTTCCTGTCCTGGTCGCACGGCGAGGGTTTCATCCGCTTCTTCGAGGAGCGTTGCCGCCGGCAAGGCATCTACATCCTCGACGAGCCGGAAAGCGCGCTCTCGCCGTCGCGCCAGATCGAGCTGTTGAGGATGCTGCGGCGCATGGACCAGTCGGGCACCGCGCAGGTGATCATGGCGACGCATTCTCCGCTATTGATGGCGTGCCCGGGCGCGCGCCTGTTCCGCATCAGCCGCTTCGGGCTCGATCCGACGGATTTCAGCGACACCGATCATTTCCGCATGATGCGCGACTTCTGCACCGACCCGCAGGCCTTCATGGAGGAAGCCTTGAGGGACGAAGACGCGTGACGGTGCGGATGAGCAGCGACGATCTCAACTGGCGGGTCGAGCAGGCTTGCCGCGAAGCCTGGCCGGCGGCCACCGAGACCGTCGTCGAAGGTTGGCTCCTGAGACGGTCGGGCGGCCGGATCCGGCGCCCGAACTCGGCCAATCCCCTGCGTGTCGAGCGCGGTGCACCGGACAAGGTGATCGACGCGGCCGAGGCTTTCTACGTCGGCCACGGCCAGACGCCGCTGTTCCGCGTGCCTGATATCGCCGGCGAACTCGAAACCGCCCTCGATCATCGCGGCTACCGGCCGGAAGGCGGAACAATCCATCTCCATGCCGGGATCGACGGGATGCCGCAGGTTCGTGACGTTCAGGTCGCGGTGTCGCCGACGCCGGGCGAGGACTGGTTCGAGGCGCGGTTTCGCATGAGCGCTTATGACGAGGCCGAGCGCCGCATTTTTCGACGGATGACGGGACTGATCGTCGGCGACAGGGCCTTCGTGTCGAGCCAGCGCGACGGCCTCATCGTCGCAGTCGCCTTTGGCGTCATCCACGATGGCCTGCTTGTCGTGGAATCGGTTGAAACCGACAGCGATTTCAGGCAGCAAGGCCTCGGCCGCAGGACGGTCGGCACCCTGGTCGATTGGGCGCGAAGGGCGGGTGCGTCGGCGGCATGCCTGCAGGTCGTTGCCGACAACACACCGGCCCGTGCGCTCTATGCCTCGCTCGGATTCAGCCATGAACTCTACCGATATCACTACCGCAGGAAGCCGCATGAACCACGACAGCTATGACAACGCCTACATTGCCGGCATCCTCAATTCGGTGAAGACCGTCGCCATGGTCGGCGCGTCGGCGAACGACGTGCGGCCGAGCTATTTCGTGCTGAAATACCTGCTGGCCAAGGGCTTTTCGGTGTTTCCGATCAATCCCGGCCAGGCCGGGAAGGAAATCCTCGGCCGGATGACCTATGCCAGGCTTGCCGACATACCGGAGCCGATCGACATGGTCGACATCTTCCGCGCGCCAGCGGCGGTGCCCGGTATTGTCGACGAGGCGCTGCAACTCGCCCCCTTGCCCAAAGTCATCTGGATGCAGCTTGGTGTGCGTCACGACGAGGCCGCCGCCCGCGCCGAGGCCGCCGGCATCAAGGTGGTGATGAACCGCTGCCCCAAGATCGAATATGGCAAGCTGTCCGGCGAGATCGGCTGGACCGGTGTCAATTCCGGCGTGCTGTCGTCCAAGAAGCCGCTTATGCGCCAGGGTTTTCAAAGTTTCGGCGTGCGCCAGAAATGAGGTAAATCGGGATCGCTTTTTTCGCGAAGGATTCCGGTCGGCCCCAGCCGCGCAAAATTTTTTCGGGAAGCGATTGAGTTTCCAGCGCATTCATCGCAGATCGCACGCCGAAAGGTATTTTCTTCTTTGCATTCCAGGCCGCGCTTCGCCAAGAATGCCCAGCGAATTTTGAGAAGGTTCTCGAGGGAGGTTTCAGTGACCCGTACGCCCGGTTTCAACACGCTCGCCGTCCATGCCGGCGCCAAGCCCGATCCGGCCACCGGCGCGCGCGCCACGCCGATCTACCAGACGACCTCCTTTGTCTTCGACGATGCCGATCACGCGGCTTCGCTGTTCGGGCTGAAGGCTTTCGGCAACATCTACACCCGCATCATGAACCCGACCCAGGCCGTGCTCGAAGAGCGCGTCGCCGCGCTCGAGGGCGGCACGGCCGCTTTGGCGGTCGCCTCTGGCCATGCCGCGCAGGTCATCGTCTTCCACAATCTGATGCAGCCGGGCGACAATTTCGTCGCCGCCAACAAGCTCTATGGCGGTTCGATCAACCAGTTCGGCCATGCCTTCAAGAACTACGGCTGGGAGGTGCGTTGGGCCGACACCAACGACCTCTCGACCTTCGAAAACCAGATCGACGACAGGACCAAGGCGATCTTCATCGAAAGCCTCGCCAATCCAGGCGGCACTTTCGTAGACATCGAGAAGATCGGCGACATCGCGCGCAAGCATGGCCTGCCGCTCATCGTCGACAACACGCTGGCCTCGCCCTATCTGATCCGGCCCATCGAGCACGGCGCCGACATCGTCGTCCATTCGCTGACCAAGTTCATCGGTGGCCACGGCAATTCGATCGGCGGCGTCATTGTCGATGGCGGCACCTTCGACTGGTCGAAGTCGGGCAAGTACCCGATGCTGTCGGAGCCGCGCCCCGAATATGGCGGCCTCGTCCTGCACGAAACCTTCGGCAATTTCGCCTTCGCCATTGCCGCACGCGTGCTCGGCCTGCGCGACCTCGGACCGGCGATCTCGCCCTTCAACGCCTTTCTCATCCTGACCGGCCTCGAAACCCTGCCGCTCAGGATGCAGCGCCATTGCGACAACGCGATCACGGTCGCCGGCTGGCTGTCCAACCATCCGAAGGTCGCCTGGGTTAACTATCCCGGCCTTCCCGGCGACAAGAACAACGCCTTGCAGAAGAAATATTCTCCTCAAGGCGCCGGCGCCGTGTTCACCTTCGGCCTCAAGGGCGGCTATGAGGCCGGCGTCAAATTCGTCGAGGCGCTCGAACTGTTCTCGCACCTGGCCAATGTCGGCGACACCAAGTCGCTGGTCATCCATCCGGCCTCGACCACGCACCGCCAGCTTTCCGACGAGCAGAAGGTCAAGGCTGGCGCCGGACCGGACACCGTGCGGCTTTCGATCGGTATCGAGGATGTGACCGACATCGTCGCCGACCTCGAACAGGCACTCGCCAAGGTCTGATCCGACATGACGCTGTTTCTTCCCGTCGACACCAAAATCGTCGAAGCAGAATCCGGCGCGCCCGCGCCGGATCGGTTGATCTCGGGCGATCCCAAGTTCCGTACCTGGAATGTCGAGGAGCGTGACGGCGGCCTCTATGCCGGCATCTGGGAATCGACCCCCGGGAAATGGCGCATCGTCTATGACGAATGGGAGTTCTGCCACATTCTCTCCGGCGTCTCGGTGATCGCCGAGGACGGCGGCGACGCCCGCACCGTGCGGGTCGGCGACAGTTTCGTGCTACGTCCGGGCTTCAAGGGAAGCTGGGAAGTGCTTGAAACGACTCGCAAGGAGTATGTGATCAAGCTCTGATCACTTCGCCGGGAATGCGCTGAGGCATGCCTCGGACGCCTTGTCGTGCGCTCCCAGCAACTCCGCATCCTGGGTATCGACATCGGCATCGGACACCTCGTCGCGATAATATTGCGCCAGGAGGTCCATACCCTCTTGGCCGACGCCATAGGTCGGGATCTCACGAGAGAGGCAACCGCAAAGCGCCAGCGCGCGGTCCGGCGTGCCGGTCTTGTGATTGGTCAGGATGAAATCCTGTCTGGGACAGGCGTCGAGGAAGCTGCCGAAGTCCAGTTTCACCTGCGGCTGGTCGCCATGAACGAGGTAACCCGGCGGCCATTGGCTTTTGCCGATCGCGACGTCGCAGCCGGTGACAACATCCTCGGCGGTTTTCGACAGCACGACCCAGGCATCCCCCTTTTCACCGGTGGGGTATTGGAAGTTCTCGCCCAGCGAGGCCGCATAGCTGTCGAGATCTGCCTGTTTGAGGTCGATCTGCTGGAACCGGTTGAACTGGCATTGGCAGGCGGCGGTCACGCTTTCCGGTTGCTGGCCGGATCTGTACTTCTCACAGGCGGCGACAAAGGCGGCGCCATCAAGCGACGAGGCTGGAAAGGTGGAAGCATCGACATAGCGCGTGCCATCCCAGGCGATTGTCATCTTGTCCAGCTGGATTTCCAGAAAGCCGTTCCGCTTGAAGGCGCTGAGACCGATCTTGTCCTGCGGCACGAGCCTCGCGCCGGGAATGTCACCCAGGACTTCGTGATAGCTGTCGCCTTCGAGGATGAAGAGGAAGTTGCCGCAATTGACGCCGTCGCAACCCGGCGCGGCGCGGTAGGCAAAGATTTCGGGCAGGCCGTCGAGATTGAGGTCGACCTCGATGGCGAAGGACGCCGGCGGCAGGCCCTGCGATCCGGTTTGCCGCTCCAGCAGACCCTGCGCCATCTTCTGCGCGATGGCCATGCTGTTTTCCCAGGGGATGTTTTCCTGTTGCTGCTGGGCGCGTGCGGCCCCAAGGCATGCCACCAGCATGACCAGCGCGATCGCGCCTCTCGAAAACAGTCTCATCGCGCAGCCCCAGGCCCGCGGTCGTCAGAAGCCGACGGCGAGCGTTTCCAGCCCATGGAAGTGGTAAGTGTCGCGGAAGCGAGGCCGTTCGGCAAGATGCAGCTTCGGGTGCCGGTCGAACAAAGTCTTCAGCGAAACCTGCAGTTCAAGCCTGGCGAGCGGCGCGCCGATGCAGAAATGGATGCCGGCGCCGAACGACACGTTCTTCTGGTCGGTGCGCTCCGGACGAAAATCATGTGGTTCGGCAAAGGCGCGCGGATCGTGATTGGCCATGCCGAGCAGCAATCCGACCGTCTGGCCGGGCTGGACGACGATGCCGGGCGCGATTTCGGTCTCCTGATAGGCGTAGCGGGTGAACATGTGCAGCGGCGCGTCGAAACGCAGGCATTCCTCCACCGTGGCAGCGGTTGCCTCGGGTGAGGTGAAAAAGCGGCTGGGGTCACCGCCTTGCGCCAGGATCGAGCGTACCGCATTTCCGGTCTGGTGTACGGTCGCCTCATGGCCGGCATTGAGCAGCAGGATGGCCGAGGAAACCAGTTCGTCCTCGGACAGTTTCTGGCCGTCTTCCTGGGCCGAGATCAGCAGCGACAGCAGGTCGTCTCCGGGGTTCTTGCGCCGCTTCGCGACATAGCCGCGCAGGAAGTCCGAGAATTCGCCAGCGGCGCGGTTGGCCGTGTCCTCGGTGTCGCGCGTGCGGCCATGGATGTACATGGCGACCATCCGATGCGACCAGTCGAGCAGTTGCGGCCCCATTTCGACCGGCACACCGAGCATTTCTGCGATGATGGTGATCGGCAGCGGCGAGGCGAAGGCCGGCAGCAGGTCGACGGTTTTGCCGGGCTCGAAACGGTCGATCAGTTCGTTGGCGAGCGCTTCGATGCGCGGCCGCAACCGCTCGACCTGACGCGAGACGAAGGCCCGGTTGACCAGGGTTCTCAGCCGCGTGTGCACCGGCGGCTCCAGCTCCAGCATCGAATTGGCCTCGACGCCGTCGAATGCCTCGAGGTGGCTCCTGTCCTGGCCGACGCCGCGACTGTCGGGAATGCCGGCCGGATTCTGGCGGCCGAAGCGCCGGTCGCGCAAGAGCCTGTTGACGTCGTCGAAGCCGCCAAAGCACCAGAAACCGAACTCTTCCCAGAAAAACGCATTCGACGCGTTGTGCAGGAATGCATAGGCCTCATACGGGTTGAGGAAGAAAGCCGGCTCTCGCGGATCGAGATTGAGCCGGAGAGCGGCTGGATCAAAGGCCAGGTAGGAGATCGTCGATTTGGTCATGCCAGACCCATAGCGCGGCTTGCCAGCCCGATTCCAGACCGTATGTTGGCGCCCGGCGGCCCGATTGGTTGAGCCAGCGGATACGTCTGCAAAAGGTCTGAACGGATGAATGTGATCGTTGTCGGCGCCGGTATCGCCGGTCTTTCCACCGCGTGGTCGCTGGTCAAGGCGGGCCACGGGGTCTCGATCGTCGAGCAGGGGCCGATTCCCAATCCGCTGGCCGCCTCGGGCGATCATCACCGCATCATCCGCCGCGCCTACCGCGCGGGAACCGGCTATGGGCGGCTGATCACCGAAGCCTATCAGGCCTGGGACGAGATGTGGGTCGATCTCGGCGAGAGCCACCTCGATTCCAGGGGATTCGTCTGTGTTTCGCGTGAGCCCGGCGATGAGGCCGAGGAATACCGCGAGGGCCTGGAAGAGGGCAATTTCCCCTTTGAATTGCTGGGACCGGACGCGGCGGTCGAACGCTGGCCATTCCTCGAACCGGGCACATTCCGCTACGCCTATTTCTCGCCCGAGGGCGGAGCGTTGCATTGCCGCAAGATCGCGGCGGGCCTGGCCAAATGGCTGCGCGCCAACGGCGCCAACGTCTACGAGCACAGCAAGGTGACCGAGATCGACGCCGAAGCCGGCCACATCGTGCTCGAATCCGGCGAGACGATGCAGGCCGACCACATCGTCGTCGCCGCCGGCGCCTGGGTGCTGAAACTGTTTCCCGAACTCGGCGGCGAATTGAAAACCTTTCGCACCGCGCTCGCCTATGTCGAGCCGCCGGCCGATCTCAGGGCCACATGGGAGGCAGCACCTGTCGTCCTCGATGTCGGCGGCAAGACCGACGGCTACATGATCCCGATCAGCCGCGGCGCCGGCATGAAGTTCGGCTCCGGCCTTCACAAAGTCCCGACCAGCGATGCCGATTGGAACCGCGATCCGGTGCCGGGCGAGGGCGAGGCGATCCGCAACCTGTTCTCGCCGCCGATCGCCCGCATCGAGGAATACGAGATCACCGAGGTGGTCACCTGCGCCTACACCTTCACCGATGACGAGAAATTCCTCGCCCATGAGACAGGCAAGTGCCTGGTCGTCTCAGCCTGTTCGGGCCACGGTTATAAATTCGGCGCGGCGGTTGGCCGGCGCGTCGCAAAGGCCATCGGCGATGGTGATGTCGCCGGTCTTAAGGCCTGGCTTCGGGCTGAAGCGGTCTGACGGCGCGACCAGTCTGCATTCGACAAGCGACTGATACATACGGGCCGGCGCCGCCGCGCGGTTTGACGCTTGTTTCGGCCGGGCGCGACGGCCGCAGGCCGGACACAGGGCGGGCAACCGACGCAAGGGTTGCCGCCCGAGCTATCCGCCACAATGCCTGGGAATATGCACCCGCCGCCAGCCGGATGAGCCTTCCCTGACCAGTACGCGCCGCTGGACGGTCTGGTAGGAGGCGGGAACATCGATGATCCGCCGCTGCTCCGGCCGCACCAGCACCTCCTCGGCGATCCTGTCATACTGCGCCGGGATGACGACGCGCCGCGTCCGCTCCGGCTGGATCACAACCGTCTCGGCGACGCGCTCGTAGCGGGCTTTGCGCCAGACCTTGCACAGCACCTTGCGGCCATGGATGACGCGCCATTCCCAGGCATAGCCGCCACCATCGACCCTGACGGTGTGGTAGACGGTCCGGGTGACCGCGGGCACCACCTCATACTGAACCTGGGCCGGCACGGTCATCACCACGCGCTCGCGCGTGCCGTAGATCGGCGGGTCGTAATCGATCACCTGCTGACCGGGAGGGCTGACCATGACGTCCTCGTAGACCGTGTCATAGACGTCGGGCGTGCGTACGGGCTCGTAGCATTCGACGGCGCGACCGCCGGCCGCGGTCTGCGAAATCGAGCCGAGCATGGTCAGCCCGGCAATGGCGAAGCATGCGGTTTTCCTGGACATGACATTCCCCCTGTTGAACGGCACAATGACGGTTCAACGTTGGATTGTAGGGTAAGCGGTTCGGCTGGAAAGCGGTTTCGACGTATTTCGTTAAGTGACGCGGTTAAGAAATTGCTACGTCAGCTGGGCCGGATGGCGCTCTGGACCGGCATAACCGGGCGCCAGCGGTGAATCCCTGGCCGAAAAGCTTGATTCGACTTACCCAGATGGCTAGGACGGGTCGGCCTTGCACAAGGATGAGCCGGCATCCTATTTACATCGTAAAGATCGAAAACCGATTCTGCCCGAGCTGCCAGCCTGTCCGGCGCCGGAATCCCACCGCGAGACAAGAGACAAAGATGAAGAACCCTGTCGAAACCTACATGAACCTCGTTCCGATGGTGGTCGAACAGACCAATCGCGGCGAGCGGGCCTACGACATTTTCTCGCGCCTCCTCAAGGAGCGCATCATTTTCATCACCGGGCCGGTCGAGGACGGCATGGCGACGCTGGTCTGCGCGCAGCTTCTGTTCCTCGAAGCCGAGAACCCGAAGAAGGAAATCAACCTCTACATCAATTCGCCGGGCGGCGTGGTGACTTCGGGCATGGCGATCTACGACACCATGCAGTTCATCAAGCCGGCCGTGTCGACGCTGTGCATCGGCCAGGCGGCCTCGATGGGGTCGCTGCTGTTGACCGCCGGCCACAAGGACATGCGCTTCGCCACGCCGAACGCCCGCATCATGGTTCACCAGCCGTCGGGCGGCTTCCAGGGCCAGGCCTCCGACATCGAGCGCCACGCCATGGATATCGTCAAGCTGAAGCGTCGCCTCAACGAGGTCTATGTCAAGCACACCGGCAAGAGCTATGACGAGATCGAAAAGACGCTCGACCGCGACCATTTCATGACCGCCGACGAGGCCAAGGATTTCGGCCTCATCGACAAGGTCATTTCGTCGCGCGAGGCCGCCGAAGGGGCACTGGCATAAAGGCTAGTTGGCAGTTGGATGGCGGCATCACGCGCTTTTGGCGCGTCTTGCGGCATTTCGGCCACAATTGGCTGTTCCCTCGGGGGTCAGGATTGCCTACGTTAAGGCTATGTTGATTTTCGACGGCTTAGCTTTGCGTGGGGAAGCTGCGAATCATTGCTACGTTTTCTGATTTGTGTTTCGTACGGAATACGTTGCGGGAGCCGGGACACTGGCGGCGGCGGATTCCCGCGATAAATAGAGTATGCGCCCTTTCAGCCAGACCATCGGCGGGCGGCCATGAAAGGACATGAAAATGAGCAAGGTCGGCAACAATAGCGGTGATTCCAAGAACACGCTTTATTGCTCGTTTTGCGGCAAGAGCCAGCATGAAGTTCGCAAGCTGATCGCCGGTCCCACGGTGTTCATCTGCGACGAATGCGTCGAGCTCTGCATGGACATCATCCGCGAGGAGAACAAAACCTCGATGGTGAAGTCGCGCGAGGGCGTGCCGACCCCGCAGGAAATCCTCAAGGTTCTCGACGACTATGTCATCGGCCAGCCTTACGCCAAGCGCGTGCTGTCGGTGGCGGTCCACAACCACTACAAGCGCCTGGCGCATGCCGGCAAGAACAACGATGTCGAGCTGGCCAAGTCCAACATCCTGCTGATCGGCCCGACCGGCTGCGGCAAGACGCTGCTGGCGCAGACGCTGGCCCGCATCATCGACGTGCCCTTCACCATGGCCGACGCCACGACGCTTACCGAAGCCGGTTACGTCGGCGAGGACGTCGAGAACATCATCCTGAAGCTCCTGCAGTCGGCAGACTACAATGTCGAGCGCGCCCAGCGCGGCATCGTCTACATCGACGAGATCGACAAGATTTCGCGCAAGTCCGACAACCCGTCGATCACCCGCGACGTGTCGGGCGAGGGCGTGCAGCAGGCGCTGCTGAAGATCATGGAAGGCACGGTTGCCTCCGTGCCGCCGCAGGGTGGCCGCAAGCATCCGCAGCAGGAGTTCCTGCAGGTCGACACCGCCAACATCCTGTTCATCTGCGGCGGCGCCTTCGCCGGGCTGGACAAGATCATCTCGGATCGCGGCCGCAAGACCTCGATCGGCTTCGGCGCCACCGTCGCTTCACCCGAGGACCGGCGTACCGGCGACATCTTCCGCCAGGTCGAGCCCGAGGATCTGTTGAAGTTCGGCCTCATCCCGGAGTTCGTCGGCCGTCTGCCGGTTCTGGCAACGCTGGAAGACCTTGACGAGCCGGCGCTGATCCAGATCCTGACCGAGCCGAAGAACGCTTTGGTCAAGCAGTATCAGCGCCTGTTCGAGATGGAGAGCGTCGACCTGACTTTCCACGAGAACGCTTTGTCGGCGATCGCCAAGCGCGCCATCGAACGCAAGACCGGCGCGCGCGGCCTGCGCTCGATCATGGAAGCGATCCTGCTCGACACGATGTTCGAACTGCCCGCGCTCGAAGGCGTGCGCGAGGTGGTGATTTCGGAAGAAGTGGTGACCGGCAGCGCCCGGCCGCTCTACATCTATTCCGAGCAGAAGGAAAAGAAGGGCAATGTCAGCGCCTGATATGGCTCTCGACCCCTGTTTTTTGTGGAACGGCGCCCTCGTGGCGCCGTTTTGCTGTGACGGGCATACGGCCTGTGCGACGGAGTGGGTTCGCGGACGATGTTAACTCTTGATCTTTGCCCCGCTTGCATCCACCTAACACGAGAAGGCCGAGGTGCCCGATTTCGTGCTGTAAAACTCCCGTCACAAACGGTGGTAGGCGGAACGATCCCCGGTCGTTAATATGAGATTCGCGGTTGGCCTGATGGTGGCCGCGACATGAAAGGTTGGACAATGGCCAAAATATCCAAGGCTCCCAGCGACGGCGTCTTCGCAGTCCTCCCACTGCGCGACATCGTGGTGTTCCCGCACATGATCGTTCCGCTCTTCGTCGGGCGTGAAAAGTCGATCAAGGCGCTGGAAGAGGTGATGGGTCAGGAAAAGCAGATCCTGCTTGCCACCCAGATGAATGCCGCCGATGACGATCCCGAGCCCGATGCGATCTTCGACATCGGCACGCTCGCCAATGTGCTGCAATTGCTGAAGCTGCCCGACGGCACCGTCAAGGTTCTGGTCGAGGGCGCTTCGCGTGCGAAGATCGTCTCCTTCACCGACCGTCCCGACTTCCACGAGGCCAAGGCCGCGGCGCTGGTCGAGCCGGAAGAGGAAGAGGTCGAGGTCGAGGCTCTGGCCCGCTCGGTCGTCACCGACTTCGAGAACTACGTCAAGCTGAACAAGAAGATCTCGCCCGAAGTGGTGGGTGCCGCCAGCCAGATCGACGACTATTCCAAGCTCGCCGACACGGTTGCCTCGCATCTTGCCATCAAGATCCCTGAAAAGCAGGAAATGCTGGCCACGCTCTCGGTCAAGGAGCGGCTGGAAAAGGCGATGGGCTTCATGGAAGCCGAGATCTCCGTTCTGCAGGTGGAGAAGCGCATCCGCTCGCGCGTCAAGCGCCAGATGGAGAAGACGCAGCGCGAATACTACCTCAACGAGCAGATGAAGGCGATCCAGAAGGAGCTCGGCGAGGGTGAGGACGGCCGTGACGAGGCTGCCGAGATCGAGGCGCGCATCAAGAAGACCAAGCTCTCCAAGGAGGCCCGCGAAAAGGCGGAGGCCGAATTGAAGAAGCTGAGGACGATGTCGCCGATGTCGGCGGAATCGACCGTCGTGCGCAATTATCTCGACTGGCTGCTGTCGATCCCGTGGGGCAGGAACTCCAAGGTCAAACAGGACCTCGCCTACGCGCAGAACGTGCTCGACACCGACCATTTCGGTCTCGACAAGGTCAAGGACCGCATCGTCGAGTACCTGGCCGTGCAGAGCCGCCAGAAGAAGCTGAAGGGGCCGATCCTGTGCCTCGTCGGCCCTCCCGGCGTCGGCAAGACCTCGCTCGGCAAGTCGATCGCCAAGGCGACCGGGCGCGAATTCATCCGCATGGCGCTTGGCGGCGTGCGTGACGAGGCCGAGATCCGCGGCCATCGGCGCACCTATATCGGCTCGATGCCCGGCAAGGTCATCCAGTCGATGAAGAAGGCCAAGAAGTCCAACCCGCTCTTCCTGCTCGACGAGATCGACAAGATGGGCCAGGACTTCCGTGGCGACCCGTCATCGGCTCTGCTCGAGGTGCTCGACCCCGAGCAGAACGCAACGTTCATGGACCATTACCTCGAGGTCGAATACGACCTGTCGAGCGTGATGTTCGTGACGACGGCGAACACGCTGAACATCCCTGCGCCCTTGATGGACCGCATGGAGATCATCCGTATCGCCGGCTACACCGAGGACGAGAAGATCGAAATCGCCAAGCGGCACCTGATGCCCAAGGTGGTGCGCGACCATGCCCTGCAGCCGAAGGAATTCTCCGTCGGCGAGGACGCGATCCGCGCCATCATCCAGACCTACACCCGTGAAGCGGGCGTGCGGAGCCTGGAGCGCGAGCTGATGAAGCTCGGCCGCAAGGCGGTGACCGAGATCTTGAAGACGAAGAAGAAGACGGTGAGCATCACGGCGGCGAACCTCGCCGATTACCTCGGTGTTCAGCGTTATCGCTTTGGCCAGGTCGAGGCTGACGATCAGGTCGGTGTCGTCACCGGTCTCGCATGGACGGAAGTCGGCGGCGAACTGCTGACGGTCGAAGGCGTCATGATGCCCGGCAAGGGCCGCATGACGGTGACCGGCAATCTGCGCGACGTGATGAAGGAATCGATCTCGGCGGCGGCCTCCTATGTCCGCTCGAGGGCTCTCGATTTCGGCATCGAGCCGCCGCTGTTCGACAAGCGCGACATCCACGTCCACTTGCCGGAAGGCGCTACGCCGAAGGACGGTCCGTCCGCGGGTGCCGCCATGGCCACGGCCATCGTGTCGGTGCTGACGGGCATTCCGGTCCGCGCCGATGTGGCGATGACCGGCGAGATAACGCTTCGCGGCCGCATCTTGCCGATCGGCGGCCTCAAGGAAAAGCTGCTGGCCGCACTGCGCGGCGGCATTAAGAAGGTGCTGATCCCGGAAGATAACGCCAAGGATCTGGCGGAGATTCCGGACAATGTGAAGAACGGCATGGAGATCATACCGGTTTCACGGGTCGGTGAGGTGTTGCGCCACGCGCTGGTGCGGATGCCGGAGCCGATCGAATGGGTCGAACCGGTCAATCCGCCGGCCTCGACCGACACCTCCGATGACGCCGGAAAGTCGCTTGCGCATTAGAGCACCGCGCGTCCACTTGGACGGGCAAAGGACGCTCTAACGCTTTGGACTTGCGCATGGTCCTTTCCGAAAACTCGTCACGGTTTTCGGGGCCATGCGTTAGTTTTTGCTAAAGTTGCAGCGCACAAACAGAAAGCCGGGCCTCGCGCCCGGCTTTTTCATGTGAAAAACCCCGGAATTCCGGGCTTTTTCCGCTTTTTTCCTGCCTTTTCGACTTGGTTGCGGGAACGCTTCTTTCTAAAGTCCGTTTCCTGCCGGATGAGTCGTAAGTTCCGGTGTTCTCATGGAAGGGAATTTTTATGAACAAGAACGAACTGGTGTCCGCTGTCGCCGACGCCGCGAGCATTTCGAAGGGTGACGCGCAGTCGGCGGTCGATGCGGTGTTTTCCGTCATCACCGGCGAACTGAAGAAGGGCGGCGATGTCCGGCTTGTCGGCTTTGGCAATTTCACCGTGTCAAAGCGCGCTGCGTCCACCGGCCGCAACCCCCAGACTGGCGCCGAAGTGAAGATTCCGGCGCGCACCGTGCCGAAGTTCTCGGCCGGCAAGGGCCTCAAGGACGCCGTCAACTAAGCGCGTTTTTATTTCAAAAAGACAGAAAAGCCGGGCTTGCCCGGCTTTTCATTTTGAGAGACGCAGCTTGATAGACGCAGCCGGCTCGGAAGCACGGTCACCCTGTCGGCGCTTCGACGGCCATCAGGCCTTCCTGCTTGAGATCGATCCACAGCGCCGCGGCAAGCTTCGCGTCGAGCAGCGACCGGTTGCTCTCGACTTCTCCAGGCCGCTGGCCGCCGGGGATCACCGAAACCACCGAGGGGTGCAAAAGCGGGAATTGCAGGGCGGCCTCGATCAGCCTGACACCGTGACGCCTGCAGACGGCCTCGATGCGGGCCACCCGGTCGAGCACATCCTGCGGCGCTTCGGAGTAGTTGTAGAAGGCGCCGGGCTTCGGTCCCGTCGCCAGGATGCCGGAATTGTAGGGACCGCCCAGAACGATGCCGATGCCGCGCTTCTGGCAGAGCGGCAGGAAGGACGTCAACGCCTCCTGTTCCAGCAGCGTGTAGCGCCCGGCAAGCAGGAACAGGTCGAAGTCGCCGCGCTCGGCCAGCGTCTGCGCGACCTGCCACTCATTTATGCCGCCGCCGAACGCCTTGATGACGCCCTGGTCGCGCAAGGCCAGCAGGCCGTAATAGCCCGAGCGCATGAACTCCTCGATGCGCCGGTCGGACGCCTCCTTGCTGCCATGGGTGAAGATGTCGACATCGTGCACGAACAGGATGTCGATGCGGTCGACGCCGAGCCGCTCCAGCGACGCCTCGAACGAGCGCATGACACCGTCATAGCTGTAGTCGTAGACCTCCTTGCGCGACGGCGTGTCGAAGAACTTGCCGATGCCGGTACGCTCTTGCGGCGGGCAGGCGCGCATGATGCGGCCGACCTTGCTCGACAGCACGTAGTCGTCGCGCTTCCTGGAGCGCAGGAAGGGATTGAGACGCGTTTCAGACAGGCCGAGGCCATAGAGCGGCGCGGTGTCATAGTAACGGCAGCCGGTCGCCCAGGCGGCCTCCAGCGTCGCATTGGCATCCTCGTCGGAGACGGCGCGGTAAAGATTGCCGAGCGGCGCCGTGCCGAAACCCAGCTCCGTGAAAGTGATGCCGCCATTGCCTATGCGGTCGAAATGCCGTGTCTTCATGTCCTGCCCGTTTGCTTCGCTGATTTGTCTGACATGACACTATCATGCCCGTGGCACAGCAAAAGCGCCGGGGGCCGTTGGACAGTCATTTTCGCGGTGGTAGCATGAATGAAAACAAGCCGTTCGGGGGAAAGACGTGACCAGCAATTGCCCGGTATCCTCGGTCGCCGGCAAGCCATGGGTTCAGCCGTGAGCAACGCCGGCCAGCCGATGTTCGGGACGGCGCTTGATGAGCTCGGCGCGGTGTTGGCGCGCGTCGACGGTGACCGCATCGACGCCGCCTGCAAGCTGCTCGCCGAAGCCAGACAGATCGTCGCCTATGGCTGCGGCCGCGAAGCCTTGCAGGTGAAGGGCTTTGCCATGCGGCTCTACCATCTGGGCCTGCCGGTTTCGGTGGTCGGCGACATGACCGCGCCGCCGGTGGGGCAGGGCGATGTCTTCCTTGTCAGTTCCGGGCCTGGCGAGACCGCGACAGTCCTCACCCTGATGCGCATCGCGCTCGAGGCCGGCGCGACCGTCCTGCTCCTGACCGCCCAGGTGGGCGGCAGTGCCGCAAGTCTGGCCGATTTCACACTGCTGATCCCCGCGCAGACCATGGCCAGCGACCAGGGGGCGCAAAAAACGTCGGTGCTGCCGATGGGTTCGGTGTTCGAGGGCGCGTTGTTCCTCATGTTCGAGATCATGGTGCTGAAACTCAGGGACATGACCGCGGCGTCGCCCGAGGCCATGCGCGCCCGCCATACCAACATGGAATAGATCATGCGCTACGAACTGATGCTGCCGCACCAGATCCGCAAGGCGATTGCCGACAATTGGCCGGTCGTCCTGCCGCTCGGCGTGCTGGAGTACCATGGCGAGCACATGGCCGTGGGCATGGACACGTTGGCCGTCGTCAAGACGCTGGAACTGTTCGAGAAGGAGAGCGACATCGTCATCCTGCCGCCCTTTTACTACGGCGCGGCGAGCTATGCCGTGGCGCCGCCGGAAGGCAGCGGCTCCGTTCAGGTCGGCGGCAATCAGCTGGCGCCGTTCGGCGAGGAACTGTTCTACAGCCTGCTGCGCATCGGTTTTCGCAACATCCACGCCATCATCCACCACCAGACCGAGAATTTCGCCGCCGGCATGCCGACCGACCTCGCCTTCAAGACGGCCGGCCGCCAGGCGATCTTCCGCTTCCTCGAAAAGCAGCGCGGCGAAGGCTGGTGGGGTTCCAATGATATGGCCGACTACTATGCCGGACATGCCGCGGGCGAGAATTTCTTCAACTGGGTCCAGGTGCATCCGCTGATGCCGGCCACCATGAACGGCAAATATCCGTTCGACCATGCCGGCATCGGCGAGACATCCCTGATGCTGGCGCTATGCCCCGAAGCGGTGGATCCGGCTCACTTCGCCGACAACACCGGCTGGTATACGGCAAGCGCCAGGGAGGCGTCAGCGGAGCTCGGCCACCAGGGCGTCGCCATGATCATGGGGAACCTGCGCGCGATCCTGAAGAGCTAGCCTTTGGTCCTCATCCGCTCCGCACGGTAGTCGGCGATGGATTTGTCGGGATCGCTCTTGGCGGCCACGGCCCAGATGAAAGTGCCGGCGCCTGAAATCGCCAGGATGACGTAGAGCGCTATCCCGATGGCAAGGTGGTTGGCGTAGAACCCCACCAGGGCCATCAGCAGGCCGCCGCAGATCATTGCCAGCACGAAGCCTGCAATGACGGCGCGCCCCTGCCAGGCGATCGGCATCACGCCCTTGCCGTAGCGGTCGCGGCCGACATAACCGACACGGATGTTGCGTGCGAACCAGTACGGCCCGGCCATGCCTATTTCACCGCCCCCGCCGTCATGCCCATGATCAGGTAGCGCTCCAGGGCGATGCCGATGACGGCAAGCGGCGCGATCGCGGCAGTGGCGAGTGCCGCCATCGACCACCAGTTGATGCCTTGCGAGCCTGTCTGGCTCGCCACCATCACCGGGATTGTCTTGGCATCCGTCGAGGTCAGAAGGGCAGCGAAGAAATACTCGTTCCAGCACAGCACCATCGCCAGGATGAAGGCGGCGACAATGCCCGGCAGCGCGATCGGCATGACGATGCGGAAGAAAGCGCCCCAGATCGACAGGCCGTCGACGAGGGCGGCTTCCTCGAGCTCGACGGGGATGGAATTGAACTGGTCGCGCATGATCCAGATGACGATCGGCAGCACCATCAGCGTGTAGAGCAGGATCAGGCCGACGCGCGTATCGAGCAGCCCGACTTCGCGGTAGAGCACCAGGAAGGGCAGGGCCAGCACCACCGGCGGCAGGATCAGCTGCGACAGGAAGAAGAAGGAGATATCCTCGTTCTTGAACCAGGCGAAATGATAGCGATAGCGGGTCAGGCCATAGGCGGCGAGGCTGCCGATGACGATCGCCAGGCTCGACGCGCCAACCGAGGTGATGACCGAATTCATGAAGCGCTTGAGGAACTCGTCGCGCACCGTCGAGGTCTGGAAGATCGAGTCCGGCGACAGGCCAAGCGATCGCCAGCCTTTCCAGTCGGGCTGGAAGTCGACGAACGGGATCAGGTGGCCCTGGGTGACGTCCACCGCCGTCTTGAACGAGGTGGTGATGGTCCAGTAGATCGGAAACAGGCAGATGAAGGCCCAGAAGGCGAGCGCGCCATAGATGAAGACGCGGCTGGCGACGAAGCTCGCCGGCGAGCGGATATCGGATGCGACGTAGTCGGTGGTCTGGACGCTCATCTCTGCCTAATTCACATTGCGCACGAAACGGCTGGCGAACTTCAACAGCCAGGTCACGAACACCACGATGATGACGAGATAGGCCATCGCCAGCATGGTGCCGTAGCCGACGTTCGAACGGTCGCGGTACTCGCGGTAGATGAAGCTCGACACCGAATCGGTGGCGCCGCCCGGACCGCCGGAGGTGACGGTGATGATGATGTCGGCAAGCTTGAGCTTGAAGATGATGCGCAGGATCACCGCCGTCACCGACACCGGCAGCATCAGCGGAAAGGTGACCTGCCAGAAGGTCTGCCAGGCCGTTGCGCCATCGACACGCGCCGCCTCCAGCACCTCCCGTGACATCGCCTGCAGCCCCGCCAGCAGCATGATCATCATGAATGGAATGAAGGTCCAGGCGTCCAGCACCATGATCGCTATGCGGGCGGTGATCGGGTTCGAGAAGAAGGCCGGGTCTTCCCAGCCCAGATGCCGCGCCAGCGTCGCTGCCGGTCCGAAGCGGTACTCCATCAGCGACTTGCCGATCATCCACGACACCGCCACCGGCGAGAGCATCAGCGGCATCAGGAACACCACCCGGAAAAATTTCCGGGCGCGGATCTGCGCGTTGAGCAGCAGCGCCAGGCCAAAGGCGATGACATATTCGACCAGCACCGCCAGCACGTAGAGCACCATGTTGAACAGGGCGTTACGGTAGTAGGGGTCGGCGAGCATCTGCCAGAAATTGTCGAGCCCGTTGAACCTGCGGCCACTGAAGGAGGAGAGGTTCCAGTCGGTGAGGGCGATGTAGAAACCAAACAGCGTCGGGAAGATCACCATCGCTATCGTGAACAGAAGGGCAGGCAGCAGGAACAGCGCACGCTGTCCGTCCTCGCCGCGTGTCAGGACCTGGCCAATGCCGATCGCCACGCCCCACGCCACATAGGCATAGACCACGGGCCGCCACGTCTCGAAGCCGATCGCGTCGACCTCGGTCTTGTACAGGATTTGCAGCACGATCGTCGCCAGCAGGCCGAGCGTGGCGATCGCCATCAGCGCCCAACCCAGACGCTTGCGGCCTGGCGGGATCAGGTCATGAGGCGCGGCGTCTGCCGGCCACTGGGTCGCGGTCGAAGTCTGGTCAGCCACAAATCTCGCCCGTTTTGCATAGGTCCGGAATCTCCAGGACCGGTCGGATATGGTCCGGCGGGGTGAGCCGCCGGACCAGGTCTAAGGATCAGGCCATGCCGAGCGAAGCCTTGTAGAGCTTGATCTGCTTGTCGCGGCCGATCTGGTCGGTGAGCTTCTCCCAGGCCGCCGCGATGGCATCGGCGCCTTCCTGCGCCTTCATCTTGCCGGCGAAGGTGTTGGCCAGAATGTCCTCGGCGGCGGAATAGTACTGGAAGATGCCGGGGATGCGTGGCTCGATCGCCGCGTTCGGATGGTTGTAGCTGTCGCCTTCCGATTTGAGATACGAGGTGATGAACGCCTCGTCGTAGCCGGCCGCCACCCATTCGGGAATGTCGAAATGGGAATTGCGGTAGGGCTGGAAACCCGACGGATACATCGCCGTCCAGATCGACAGGTCCTTGCCGCCGAGATGGGCTGCAGCCGACCATGCCGCCTTCTTCTTCTTCTCGTCGCTGTCGACGCGGGCCATGACGTAGACGCCCCAGCCGAGATAGGCGCAGTTCGGCGAATAGTTCGGGCCGCTGGCGAGCTTGTCCCACTTGCCGGTCTTGGCGTTGTAGACATCGTCGGAGCCCGGCAGGATCGAGAAGCCGGTGACGTCGCCGATGACAGAGGAGTCGTTGGTCTTGACGTTCGAGCCGACGTCGCCCCACCAGGGGATCATCGAGCCGGTGCCGGCCAGGAACTGCTGGAAGGCGGTGGTGTTCGGGTCGGCGTTGATCTGGTCGGCCGGTTCGGAAGGCAGCGCGTCGATGACGTCCTGGATGGCGCGTACCCAGGCCGGATTGTTGACGCGCGGCTTCATCGTGTCGGCGTCGAACAGCCAGGCCTTGTCGTCGGGATGCTTTGCATAGGCGGTGGCGCGGCTGCCCAGGAAGTAGAAGCCGAACCCGCCCCATGGCTTGGGCGCGTCGAGATAGCCGTAGACATCCTGGCCCTTGAACTTCTTGCCCTTCAGGAACTTGGTCACAGCCTGCACCTGTTGCCAGGTCTTCGGCACGCCCCATTCGCCCTCACCGCCGCCATCCTTCCACTGCTTGGCGAGGTCGGCATCGGCAAAGACGTCGGTGCGGTAGTTGAAGTTGTGCGTGTCGCCGTCGATGGTGACGCGGTACTGCTTGCCGTCCCAGGTGCCGACGGGCGGCTTGAGATAGTTGACCAGATCGTCGAAGTCGATCTGCTTCTTGACCCAGTCCGGCATTTCGGAAGTCAGGCCCTTGCCGCAGACGTCGCCCTCGAACGGTGCGCCCATTTCGATAATGTCGAAGTCGACGGTGCCGGTGGCGATCGACTGCTGCAGGCGGGCATTGTAGTCGGCCTGCGCAAGGTCGATCCAGCTGATCTTGGCGCCGGTATAGGTCTCCCACGGCTTCAGGAAACCACGGAACAGCACATTGTGCAGGTTCTGGTTGTTGAGGCCCATGAAGGTGAGCTCGACCCCGGCGAATTCACCTTCCTTGACGTTGGCCTTGGTCGCCTCGAGGCAGAGCTCGCCGACCTTCTGGAAGTCGGCGTCGGTCGGCTGGCCTTTGCCGACCCCGGGGATCTGCAGGATTTTCGAGCGCAGTTCGCTCGCGGCGGAGGCCGGGCGCGTCAGGGCGCCAAGTCCGGCGCCGGATGCGGCCGCGATCGCGGCCATGCTCGCCGCACCCTTCAATATGTCACGCCGGGTTGCCCCCGCGCGCATCAAATTCTCATAAAGACCTACTCTCATCGATTATTCCTCCCAGAACATCAGCGTGAATGGATATGGCCAGTCTTGTCGGACGCTGGAGCGCCACGGTTCTCCCTTGTGAAAACGAAAACGCAGGACCCCACCCCTGCGTCGCCTGGAGTTCCGATTTTCGGGTCGTGTACCGATATCAGGACTAGCACCGGCCACTATTCTCACAACCAAACGCCGTGTCAACGAGAACAGGTTTTTATCTATAAGAGACTGACTTGCCCTGACCGGTCGCGTTGGTTAGCTTCTGCCCCTACGGCCGGTGGAGCCGATGGGGGAACGATGGCTCAAGTCGCGATCAGCAATGTGGCCAAGGCATTTGGAACCGTCAAGGTCCTGCATGAAGTCAGCGTCGATATTGCCGATGGCCAGTTCGTTGTGCTCGTCGGCCCGTCCGGTTGCGGCAAGTCCACGCTGCTCAGGATGGTCGCGGGGCTGGAGACCGTCTCCGGGGGCACGATCGCCATCGGTGACCGTGTCGTCAATCATTTGCCGCCCGCCAAGCGCGACATCGCCATGGTGTTCCAGAACTATGCGCTCTATCCGCACAAAACGGTCGAGCAGAACATGGCCTTCGCCCTGAAGCTGCGCAAGACCGATCCGGCCGTGGTTGCCGAGCGGGTCAAGCGCGCCGCCGACATCCTCGACCTCAGTCCCTATCTTAAGCGCTATCCCCGCCAGTTGTCGGGTGGCCAGCGGCAGCGTGTCGCCATGGGACGCGCCATCGTGCGCAATCCGCAGGTCTTCCTGTTCGACGAGCCGCTTTCCAACCTCGACGCCAAGCTGCGCGTGCAGATGCGTACCGAGATCAAGGAACTGCACCAGCGGCTGAAGACCACCACCATCTATGTCACCCACGACCAGATCGAGGCCATGACCATGGCCGACAAGATCGTCGTCATGCGCGATGGCCGCATCGAGCAGGTCGGCGCGCCGCTGGAACTGTTCGACCGGCCGGCGAACCTTTTCGTTGCCGGTTTCATCGGTTCGCCGTCGATGAACCTGCTCAAGGGCGTGGTGCGCAAGGGCGGCGTCGACATTGCAGGCGCGTTGTTTCCGGTTGCTGCTGGCAATGCCGTCGAGGAGGGGCGCGCCGTCGTCTATGGCGTGCGGCCCGAACATCTCGAAATCCACCCCGACGGCGTGCCGGCCAAGATTTCGGTGGTCGAGCCGACCGGTTCCGAGACGCTGGTCTTCCTGCGCTTCGGCGACGGCGAAATGGTGGCGCTGTTTCGCGAGCGCCATGACTTCAAGCCGGGCGATACGCTGACGCTGCGGCCAAGGCTCGACCATATCCATCTGTTCGACGCCGAGACCGGCAAGCGTCTTTGATCTCAAACGCACTTCACGAGGACCCATCATGCTCAAAGGGATCGATCCGTTGCTCAATGCCGACGTGCTCCAGGCATTGCGGGCGATGGGACATGGCGACGACCTGATCATCGCCGACACCAACTTTCCCTCCGATTCCGTGGCGCGCCAGACCGCGCTCGGTCGGGTGCTGCGCATCGACGCGCCCGCCGCGCAAGTGGTCAAGGCGGTGCTGTCGCTCTACCCGCTGGACACGTTCGTCGACGACTCGGCTGCCCGCATGGAGATCGTCGGCAAGCCCGACGAGATCCCGGCCGTGCAGAAGGAAGTGCAAAAACAGATCGACGCCGCCGAGGGCAAGTCCTGGCCGATGGTGCCGGTCGAGCGTTACGCCTTCTACGAACGCGCCAAGCAGGCCTATTGCGTCATCCAGACAGGCGAGCGCCGTTTCTACGGCTGCTTCGCCTTCCGCAAGGGCGTCGTGCCGCCGGACGCGGAGTAGCGGCATGACCTCCGGCAAGCCGATCGTCATCCTCGGTGTCTTCGTCGCGGATACGGCCTACAGGGCTGAGCGCCAGCCGCGCATGGGCGAAACCATCCTCGGCAATTCCTTCAAGCTCGGACCAGGCGGCAAGGGGTCGAACCAGGCCGTGGCCGCTGGCAAGCTGGAGGCGGACGTCACGTTCCTGACCCGGCTCGGCGTCGATGCTTTCGCCGACATGGCCAAACGGACCTGGAAGGATGCCGGCGTCAAGAGCGCCGCCATCGACACGCCGGACAGCTATACGGGAGCCGCCTACATCTTCGTCGAGGAGGGAAGCGGCAACAACGCCATCATCGTCAGCCCCGGCGCGGCCACGCTGATCTCGCCTGGGGACATCGAAGCCCATGCCGATCTCATTCGTGGTGCCGGGGTCTTTGTCACGCAGCTCGAGCAGCCCATCGACGCGGCTCTGCGGGCGCTCGAGATAGCGCGTGGGGCAGGGGTGACGACCATCCTCAATCCTGCGCCGGCCGCATTGCTTCCCGACCGCGTCTACACGCTCTGCGACTATCTCACGCCCAACGAGACCGAGGTGGAGGAATTGACCGGGCTGAAAGTCTCCTCGGTCGATGAAGCGCGCGCCGCCGCCGGCAAGCTGCTCGAAAAGGGCGTCGGCACGGTCATCGTCACGCTCGGCGACAAGGGCGCGCTGCTGCACACCAAGCACCGTTCGGAGCATGTCCCCGCTATCGGCGCGGGACCCGTGGTCGAGACCACGGGCGCCGGCGATGCGTTCAATGGCGGCCTGGCCGCGGCGCTGTCGCGCGGCGTGGAGCCGCTGCAGGCAGTGCGCTTTGCCTGCGCGGTGGCCGGCATCTCCGTGACCCGGGCGGGGACGGCGCCTTCGATGCCGACGCTGCGGGAGGTCGAGGCGCTGCTGGCGAAAGGTTGAGCCCGGCGCCTGTCGTCGCGCCGGGCGTTCACGCGCCGGTCGAGGTCCGCTCAGCGTGGCTTACTGCTTGATATAGCAGCGCTTTCCGGCGTCGGGGATGGGGTCGCCGAACGTATCGTTGTCGCATTCCACGCCATTGCGGAACACATCTTGCGTGAACCGGCCGCGCGCCCCGTATCTCACCACCTTGCGGCCATAGAAATCGCAGAACTCGCCTTCATCGGCGCAGGCCACCCACTTCTCGCGGCGCGGTTCATCGTAATCGTCACCGGACCCGCCGCGGTCGCGCATCACGATATAGCACGCCTTTTCATGGCCGCGCGCAGGGTCGCCAAAAACGCGAGTTGAGCAGGGGACCGCGTCACGGTCGATGAAACGGGACGTGGTGCGGCCATTGGCGCCAAAAACCACTTCGGCCGGATATGGCAGCCGGCAGATGCCACCCTCCCTGGCGCATCGCTGCAGGCGGTCGGCCGACGCGGTCGTCGGGAAAAGGGCGGTGGCGACCGTCGCCACACCGCCGAGATACATGAGCGTGAATATCGTACGCATAGGAATGTTTGATGTGATCGACACTATAAGTCCTCCATGCCGTTCGGGCAGCATACTGATGCAGTTCAGTTACCTGCGAAATGAATCGAGCGCTTTGTGGGCAAATCCGCAAGTGGGAATCGCAAGATCAAACGCGGTTCAACACGGGCCGAGTCGCTTGCGAAGCTGCTCTCAACCTATTGGAGTGGCGTCCCGTTAGCCACATTGTCGCTCTTACATGACTGGTTTTTTGAGGTGCTGTGAAACGGTCGACCCGCGTGCGCTAGGCCTGGGCAGGATCATCGCGGCCAGCACACAAACCAGCGACAAAGGCGATAAGACCACGTCGCGATGCTTCATTTCTGAAGGAGAAGTTTGACAATTCATGTCGGCATTTCCCTGGAGCCAAGGACTTGCAATCCTTGAGGGAAATGGCGCGAGTGACGGGGCTCGAACCCGCGACCTCCGGCGTGACAGGCCAGTGAAATGCGCAATAGCCTCAGCGGATGTTTCGATTTTCCAGAGGCTCGAATTGCCGGCAAAAGCGGGTAAAGTTGAAACTGCTGTAGCGTTCAAGTGACAGCCTCGGTGTAACTAGCGCTTGACCGTGGGTTTCCCATCGCGGGTCCTCGCTTTGTCGATACCGTCATAATCGGGGACGCACGTGAAGAAGACAGGTCTACGGTCGCGCCCGGCGGCTTCACAACGGGAGCATTTGAATAGGCCAACCAGGTCATCGTGCATGGAGCCGTGATCAGGTCCCAGGCGATCAATGAGCGACTGGATGTCCAGCTTGGTCGATCGACAGCACATTGGATGCGAGCAGTTGACGAAAACGCGCTCACGTGCCGCCAGGGTGTCGGCTAGCGTCTTGGTCATCCCCGGAACCGCTCGGTGTACCAGGTGATCTTGTCACCGACCTTCATCGGCTTGTGGATCATCAGTTTCTTGGGCAGGTGCTCGGGATGGACCTCGAGCAAGGTGATCTTCACTTGTGGCTTGCACCGGCTGCAGTCGAATTTCAGCTTCAGCGGATCGACGCCGCCGCCATAGACCATCATCAGATCGGCCGATCTGCAGTAGCGGACGTTGCCACAACTGCATTCCGCCTTCACAAGCATGTTGTGCCGGGTCGCTTTGCCTAGCGTGTCGATCGGATCGTGCGCCATGAGAACAGAAAAGGAACAAATTCCTTGCCCGTCAAGTCGTCTTGTGGAATCTATCCCCCATGAGTGACGAACCAACCAAACTCGCCGACGGCATGACGCCGGCGCCGCGAGAGCGTGCCAGGGTGCTGGGCCACACATGCGAGCATGAAGGCTGCGGCAAACATGCCGGCTTTGGGTTCAACAGGCCACGTCAGGAATCGCACTGGTTCTGTTTCGAGCACAAGGATGATGGCGAGCGTTATTTGTAGGACCCGATCAGGGTCAGGGCGTGCCGCCTTCGCGGTGGTCCATGGCTTCGGCGATGACCTCGAACACGCTCGGCACCTCCTCGGTGATTTCGCTGGTCGAAATGCCCGCCTTGTCGGCAGCTTCCATCGCTTCGTCGGCGAGGTCGCTGATGACGGTTGGATCGTCGGTTGCGGTTTCGGGCAGTTGCTCTGCCATCCATTTGTCGAGAAAGTTGATGCCGCGTGTGCTCATGGAGCACATAAGCTCAGGCTAACGCTTAGGTTCCCTTCCTCTTTCCTACCGCGCTCTCGTCAACTTCCGCTTCCATCTGCCCGCTGACCGACGCGACCTTCACACCCCCGTCAAGCGGGACGCCATCGAAGCCCTGCAACTAGGGCATCTCGCCACTCTTCCCAGTATTCCGGTACGGCTCGTTCCTTGCCGTCCTTGCGCGCCTGCGCTCCATACATCCAGGCGTAGCCGGCGCGCTCCTGATCCTTTTTAGCGACCCCCATCTTTTTCCTCCCGAAAATCCTGCAACGAAGCGTGCCGCAAATCCTCTTCGCCGCGCAAGTGCTTCACACGGCCGATGATACCCGGCTTCACCCATTGCGTCGCCGGCCGCTTCATGCCCTTGGGCGCCGGGCCGGCATGCTCCTGGACGCGCTTCCACAGCCGTTCGCGGATGGCGCGGCTGGAATTGATGAAGGCGGAGCCGACATACTTGCCGGTGGCGCGGTCGGCCATCAGGGCGAAGGCGGGCTTGCCGGCTTCCCGCTCGACGCCGAGCAGGTCGTATTCCTCGACGGCATAGCTCTTGATCTTCAGCCAGTTGGTGGACCGGCCGCTGCGATACTTGCTGTCGCCCCGCTTCGAAACCATGCCCTCGATGCCGGCTTGGTCGATCAGGTGGAAGATCGCCTTGGCGTCGCCTTCCATCGCCTGGCTGAACTGGATCCTGCTTCCCGGTTCAATCAGCCCCTCCAGCACCGTGCGCCGCTCTTCCAGCGCCATGTCGCGCAGATCGTGGCCGTTGAGGTGCAGGATGTCGAAGGCGACGAAATAGAGGTCCTGCTGCCGGCGCGTGATGGCCTTGCGCAGCGCGGCGAAGTCCGCCAGCCCGGCTTCGTTCAGCACGACAATCTCGCCGTCGATGATGGCGTCATCGACCTCGATGCGCTTCGCCGCGGCGGCCAGGTCGCGATATTTGGTCGTCCAGTCCATGCCGTTGCGGGTGAAAATCCGAACGCCCTTGTCGATGATGATCTGGGAGCGATAGCCGTCGAATTTGATTTCGTGAATCCACCCGTCGCCTTCGGGAGGCTTTTCGACCAGGGTCGGCAACAGCGGGTCGACGAACTTCAAACGCATGCACGCACTCACGCAAAACCGCGATTCAATAAGCCTGCGCTAAAATGGTTCCGGAACTTTTACCGTGCCGCCGTGTTCGAATCGTCCATGAGGAACGATCTCCACTGCCGCGCCGCCTTGCGGATGATCAGGGAAGCGATCGAGCAGCACTGTCCACCGGGCGTTCTCCCGAGCGAGGAAGCCGTCAACGGGCTCTACGGACCCTGCGTCATGGACGAGGCTGAAGCGCTCGCCGCCGCCATCGTGGCGACGGTGGACAGGCTGCAGTTGAGCACCACGACCAAGCCGCCAGCGCCGAATATCAAGGTCTGAAACGAAAAAAAGCCGCCGGACCTTTCGGCACGGCGGCTCTGAGCCTCCAGTTTGGGCCTAACTAGGCGGATGCAGCTTTCGCCGCTTCGATCTCTTCGGCCGTGGCCGGGCGTTCGAACACCTCGAAAACCGAAGGCCCGCCATTGTTGTGCGGCAGACCGAAAGACTTCTCGACCATCGTGCCGGGACCGACAGTGCCAGCCTCGACGCCGTTGATCTTGATCGTCGAAACGTAGTTGCCGTTGGTGTTCACCTTGATATTTGTGGTCATGGGTATTTTCCTTTGTGACTGCCCGGAACCGCCGGGCGCGGATTACTTCGACCTGGCGATTTCCCTGGACAGGTCGCCGATCTCGCGTCGAAGCTCTTCGATCTCGCCGGCGCAACTGTTGACGGCCTCGACCATGCGATAGCCGATCTGACGCGCCTTCTCGGCCTCCGAGCGGTGCGCGACGGCTTCCATGGTGTGCGCCTCGATCGCGGCGGTCAGCAGGCGCACGGCGCCACTATCGACAAGGGCAGCGTCTAGCGTGAAGGTCTTGCCGTCGCTTGGCCCGCTCTTCTCACCGCCAGCCGACTTCCAGCCCAAGCGGATGACCAGGGCGCCAAGCATGGAGCCGATCGCCGCACCAACCCACATCACCCATTCGGGAATGCCTGCACTGCCGTCCATCAGCCATTTGTCCGCTTGTCCACCGCGATCCAGTAAAGGCAGTAGAGCGCCAGAAGGGACAGCAGGAAGTTGAGACCCAGACCGGCGCTCAGAATGCCGGTGATGTAATACGACCCCACAAACCCCATACCGAACAGGCCGAACGTGACGGACCCGACCACGCCGCAACAGAGCCGGATTGTCGACGTCGCTTTCTGGCGCGAGCCATTGACGATGAGACCCAGCAGCCAGAGGAGACCTATGCCGGCCAACGTCCAGCCGACGTCGTTCTCACCGAACTTGCGAAAAAAAGCGTAGCCAGGCGCGCTGAACGCCGCGCTGGGATGCAGCAGCGATGCACCCCAGATGAAGAGATAGCCCGCGCAGAACCATTCCGAGACGCGCTCGCGGAAGCGCTCGACGATCCGGCCGGTGATCATCTCCAGCAACCTCGGCGTTGGCCGTTGCGGTCATTCCCGATCACGCGCTCATAGCCTGGCCGGTTCGCCTTGATGAGGGCGATGGTGCCTTCAGGGCTTAAGCTGTTCGCCCGGAACCCCGCGCAACTGCTCGCAGGCGTCGACTGGCATCCCGTTACCGCGAAGGCCAGCAACACACAGATCATAATCGGACATGCCCTGAAGTTTCGCATTGTCGCCTTTCCTTTCCAGTTCGGCTTTAACATCGGCCGCCGCGACTTCGGCGACGCGACGGCTGTAACCCTGAGAATCGCCTTGCCAGTGGCCGATCAGGTAGCCGGCCGGCACGGCGGCGATGAGCGCGCAGAGCGCCACCAGCTTCCAGTTGCGCAGCGCAACGGCAACAAGCTCGATCATCAGCATGATCTCCAGACACCGTCCGTGAGATAGCCGTGCCAATGGCCGATATGGTTGATGGAGGGCGTGAGGGTCGGCTTTTCGCGCGAGCCGTTCCATTGCCATGACGGGCTTTCGGCAGGTTTAAAGCCATTGCCGACCAAAAGCGGCGCAAGGCGACCGCATCCACACGGGCAACAATATGAGAGGTACTGGTTACCGTCCTCATCAGGGAAAGGCGAAACGCTGATGCTGCCGGCAACCTTCGCGGTTCTCTGCTTGTGCCAATCGTCAAAATAGGTGGCCGTAACCGGCTCCGTCTTGACCTCGCTCATCGCCGCGCCCCGGTCTTGAACGCCTCGACGCCCTTGGCCTCGCCATGGCGGGAAATCACCACCAGGGCGCCCGCGATACCGGCGACGCCGGCGAGCCAGACCCAACCGGGAATGTCGCTCGCCATCAAGGTCAGCGGGTCGATGTAGGTCTTGGCGACCGGGATGTTGTCGAGCGCCGGCTTGAGCACGGCGCCGATCGCCGCCGGAATGCCGAAGATGTAGCCGCCGATCTTGGACAGCCAGTTCGCCTTCACCTCAGGCACCTTGTCGCGCACGACGTCGGCCGGCGCATTGGCACGCTCCGGCGCAATGACGCGGGGCTTCGCCTTCTGGAGGGCGAGCAACAGATCATCGTCGATCGCGTCACCCTCGGGCAGGCCGTTGTCGGCCCGGAAGGCGCGCACGGCCGTCGCCGTCATCGTGCCGGCCTTGCCGTCGAACTTGCCGTCGGCGCCGCGCGATCCAACCTCGGTATAGCCGAGGTTCCACAACTGCTCCTGCACCCGCGCGACCGTGGCCTGTTCCGTGGCGACCGGAGCCGCGGGAGCGGCGGCAGGCGCTTCGGGCTGCGGCTGGACCGGCGCGGCGGGGACAGGCGCTGGCGGGGCCGGCTGGGGTGCGGACGGGGCCTTGCCGGACAGGAACTGCTTCTGCTCCGTCTTTCGCCTGCCGATGATCTCGGGCGGCTTCTTCCACATCATGAACGCATCGCCGGCGCCGGCGTAGTCGCCCTTGTTGAGGCGCTTGACCAGGGTCGAGCTTGCAAACGCTCCAGCGCCGATGTTGAAAGCCAGCGACACCAGCGCATCGAACTGGTTCTGGGATAGCGACACCTTCACGGCCTTGTTCACCGCAGCCTCGAACGTGGCCAGGTCGCGTCCAAGGATTTCGTCCGACTGTGCGGCGGTGATCTTCATGCCGGCCGTGACCTTGGGCGGCCCGGCCGCCGAGGTGTGGCCGACCCCGATGGTGAGCACGCCGCCGGTATCGCGGTATGCCGTCAGCTTGTTTCCTTCACGACGAGCGATCGCCGCCCGTCCGGCTGGACTGGTCTGCATGATGTTTTCCTTTCGGGTGATGATTGGCTATGGTCGGCGCTAGGGAGCGGGCCGATGATTTTCACAATCGAAACGATGCGTGATGGCGTGGCACTGACGCTCACCGACGTTCAGGCGGAAAGCTTCGATGAAGCTGCGGCGACGCTCGGGCCTGTCACCGACGGTCTGGGGCGTGAGCCGAAGTCAGGCGAGTGGATACGGGTTACGCAGTTCGTCAGTGGACGGACGAACTGGTTTAGGCTTGGTTGATCGGTCTTCGAGGGTTGACGCGATTCAGCGCGAAGGGCTACTTGGCCGAGAACAACCCATCAGAAGCTGAAAGTGCAGACATGCTAATAGAGCGACAGACGAAAGATTTCGTTTCAAGGGACCTCGCTGGCATCCAAGGATGGCTGCACGACGACAATGTCTTTGTTACTGCCGCTATCATGCACACCATGGCAAAACACGGCATCGCAGGGCCAAACTTCGAAATCGGCGTCTATCATGGCAAGTACCTGTCAGCCATGCACCACTGCGCAAAGGTGTACGGTGGCCAGCAATCGCCGAAGTCCTACGGCATGGATGTGTTCTGGTTCTCGAAGGAGGACGAGGCCCAAGATACCTTCAAGAAGCTTTTCGGGTCGACCGACGAGATTAAGATTGAGGTTCGCAACTCGCAGGAATCCCGTACGGACGACATCCTTGCGCTTTGCGGCTCCAAGCCAGCTTTCATTTCCATCGACGGCGACCATAGCTCCTGGCCCGTCTTGCACGATCACGCGATCTGCGCCGATGCCCTGCTCAGGGGCGGCGTGGTCTCCTCGGACGATTTCTGCAATTGGGCGATGATCGGTCTAATGGATGGCATCGCCAGGTTCTTTCTCACGCACAACCGGCATAGGCTGGTCCCATTCGCGTTCTGCCTCAACAAGCTCTACTCCTGCCATCACGAGTGGCACGAGCGGTACAGGCAGGGCATGATCGAGTTCTGCGAACAGAATTCGGATATCCCTTGTGCAAGCAGATATCTGAAGCTTGCCGAGACCGGGTATCACAACGCGAACCAGGTTCTGTTCGATGCACCCTGCATGATACTTTAGAACGGCCGGACAACCCTGGACCGCACACCGTTGATCGCCACCGAGGCCGCTCCCGCAACGCAGGCGGCCTGGAGCTTGATCGTACAGGTTCCCGAGGCGGTGATCTTCGCGCGCACGCTCCCTGATTTGGTGAAAGCCAAGCCCCCCAAGGCATAAAGACTATCGGCGGCAAATGTCTGACCGCCATAGAATTGGACAGCGGACGTGCCTGCCGATTTGCTTAACGTGAACGAGACCGGGGCGGCGGTCGCATCCTTCGTCGCCGTGACCGTATAGTCGATGACTATTTCGTCGTTCTTCCAGACGGTCCCAAGATCGAGTGTCACAAGGTCAGTTTGGGCGGTGGTGATGCTGTTCGTGGCAGCATTGGTCGCAGTCACCTCTAAGGGCACGTCTCGCTGTCCATTGTTCGCACCGGTCCCAAGGTCTTGATATTCAATAGGCGTAGGACCAAAGCCCGGCAGGTCTCGCCACGTGCCACGGTCATACACCACGTCCGCGGTCGCGTTGGCCAACTGCACCCCGTACGTCACGCCGGAAAACTGCGGGCGACGAATGGAACCGCCAAGACAGCCGTCCATATAGATGCCGTTAAGTTGCTGGTTGTCGATGCCATTCGTAAGGTTGACCAAGCCGGGCGCATCGATGTCGACACGCGGGCAGTTGATGAGGTTGATTGCCGTGGATACGAAGCCGACGGGAGCGACTGACCATTTATAGAGAAGCGGTTTGGTCAGCCGAACGTCGAAGTACTCTTTGATGTGGATGCCCTCATAGAAGAAATTGCCGTGGCAGTTGTCGAAGACAATCCACGGATAGGCGATGCCGCCGGTGCCGGGGGGATTGTTGGCCTCCGCATACCAGCAATAGTTGACCAGCACGGAAACGCAGTGGTCGAAGATCAACCCTTCCCAATGTCCGTCGATGCTCCAGCCTTTGTCTGCCGAGTAGACGTGGCAGTCACGGAAAACCGGGTCGGTGGGAGACGCGCGCTGGTAGGGATCGGTCGCGTGATAGTCGGACAAAAGCTCCCACCCCTTGTCCATGTACGTGTTGTTGGCCTGAAGAAGCCCGTCGCCGCGCCCGGCAACGACAACGTTGGTGATTTGCGGCCTGATGACGTTTTTCAACGTCACGCCCCGCGCAAACCCCTTGGTTAGGCGGCCATTGATGTCCACTGCCCTGCCTCGGATTTCCATGTTCTCCATCAGCAGGCGGAACGGAAGCCGATTGAACTCGCCATCGAAAACACCAAAGGCGACATTCAGTCCGCGCGATACGGTCGCCTGGTCGGTCAGGATGGAGAAGTCGCGAAGGCTCACGGGGTTGGTGTAGTCAGTGTTCGTGATCGAAAGCACGTAAGCTCCAGCGGCGACACCCGTGTCCAACAACCCCGAAATATACTGGCCGGTGCCCCTGATGCTGACTGATTTATTGTTCAGCGTCATCGCGCTGCCAATGGCGTAAACCCTAGAGAGAAGGACCGGGAAGCCAAAAGCTAGGGACCCGAGAACTGCAGCACGGTCGTTTGCAACCGCATTACCAACCGCGCCGAACCACTCGGGCAACAATTCACCCTCATGCTGGCGAACCCATGCGCCAGCATTTGCTGCAATCGCATCCGCCTTGAGCCAAACGCCTTCTTGCGTGTCCAGAGCGATTAGCGCGGAGAAATCGCCCGCGCGCCAAACAAACATTCCCTCTCGGCCATTTTCCGTGAGATGAACAGTAGCATCCTTCGTTGTATCGAGTGCCTTGAGCGCCGTGCGCGTCGCGACATAGGAGGCTGTTGCAAGCAGATTGCGCACTTCGGGGAAAGGCTTCGGATCGTAGGCCGAATTCGCCGGATTTCGCACCAGTAGGGTGCTGGCCACAGGCGACGGCAGATTGATTGCCGCTGCCGAAGCCGCAGCAGCCGCTGCCGAAGTCGCAGCTGCGGACGCGGCGGCTTCGGCAGCGGCCTGAATGGCCGCGCTCGCCTGGTCCGATAAGAGCCGGAAGGTCGTGCCCGACTTGTAGCCCGCAACGACCATGCCCGCTGTCAGGCCGCCGGCGACGACGTTGTTGCCTGAATTGGTCTTGATGGTCAGCGCGGCAGCGCCGTTGAAGGCCACCGTCACGGGCGAGCCGACATTGGCTTCGAAGACGCTGAAGGCGATGAGTGCCCCAGCATCGGCCGCCGGCAGGGGAATGCTCGACGTGGCAATGATCGCGTTCGGCGTGCCGGCGCCGGCGTCGACGGCGGCGATGAAGCTGTAGGGCAGATCGGCGACGCGGGTCCAGGACCCTACGCCCGTGCCAAGCAGTTTGCGATAGACGCCATTGTTGGCGACGGTGGCGTCACCAAGAACCCATGCCATGGAGTTGGCCGGATGAGCAAGATCGGCGTCGAGATGGGCCTTGGTGTCGTAGATCAGCCCACCGCTCGACAGGAAAGCGGTGATGATCCCTTCGACCCAGGTTCCCCATGCCCGCAGTTGCGCCTTGACCGGCTGTTGCGGATTGGAGGACGGGCCATCCGCCATGATCGTATTCATCAGTTCGGGCATGCGAAAGCTCCAGGGCTGGAGACCCCGCCGAGGCGGCAGGGCGAATGAGGGTGCGAAACGAAGGGTCCTGTCAGGTGACGTTGACCGCGCCGGTGGCGACGCTGCTGGTGCTTTCGACTGCCGAGCCGTTTGCCGCGCGCAGCCAATAGTAATAGGTGCCGGCGGTAAGCCCGGTGTTGGTCCAGGCGTCGGCCGACGACGGCGCGCCGTACTCAGTGCGCACGACGGTCGCTGTGCCTTCATTGTTGACGGTGTTGCGCCGGATGTTGGTGGCGACATAGTTGGCCGAGTTCGGCGTGTTCCAGGTCAGCGCCACCTGACCGACGCCGCCGGTCGCGACCACGCCCGAGACGGCTGCCGGCGGCGTCGTGTCGACCGTCGAGACCAGCGTGACGCTGCCGGTCCATGGACCATAGGAATTGTTCGAGCCGATGAAGGCGGCCTGGATATCGATCGATGTGTTGGCCGGAACCGGATTGGTGTTGGCAACGATCAACCCGCCCGAAGGCGTGGCGTCGGGGAATTTCTGCTCGACCCAGGCCCCTGGCGTGCCGCCGCCGACATCGGTGATGCGGTAGCGGATCGATGGAGTGACGTCATCGCGGTTCGGATCGACAAGCACCACCCTGACATAGACGGTGCCGCCACCTGAAACGGCCGTCGCAGTGTCGATCGAGGGCGTCGGAATGCCGTCCGAAACCGGCTTTGGCGGCACGGGAGGCGCGGCACCCTCATCATCGGCCGGGTTCCATGCATCGATATCGTCGGGCATCTTGACGAAGGTCATCTGGAACCCGCCCCGAGACACCGAGAGCACCGAACGCCTGTTGTTGATCAGCGCACCGTCCAGCGATGGAAGCCGGCGCGGCGTGTCCAGCCGCACCCACGGCGCGTAAATCGCGTTGATGCCTGTGAAGCGCACGTCGAGCGTGCCGCGTTTCTTGGCGCGTGCCCGGGCGAATTCCCGTTTGCCAAGCCGGCGTGCCTGGCGCCATTGCTGCACCCAGATGTAGCTGCCGTCCTGCGGCAAGACCCGGCCGGCATCGATCTGTGCCGCGGTATCCTCGAAATAGTCGGTATCCGTCGTCGTGTAGTCGGTCGCCGGATAGGTGAATTTCGGGATGAACTGGTTAACCTCCTCTTCCGGCAAAACGTCGTGCTGCACGGTGTGGCCGACGATGTCGGCATCGGTCAGGGTGGCGACATACTTCTCCCGGAATTTGCCGGCGACGACGAGGAGGGCGCCATCGCCGCGCTCGCACATCCAGCCGTCACAGGTGGCGAGGATGGCATTGGTGCCGCTTTTCGGATCATGGTCGGTGGTGTCGAAGCCGCCGCATTCGTAGCGCTTCTCCGTGCCGCCGGCCGCCCGCGGCACATCCTCGTCGCAGACATCGGCCTCTTCCTGCCACATGTCGAGAACAGGCAGGATCGCCTTGCGGAAATCGCGCTTGGTGCCGAACGGGTTGAAGCACTCGTGCCAGGCAAGATTGAGGATCGAGTTCTTCGAGAATGCCCAGGTCGAGGGGTCTTCGGGATCTTGTGCCGGATTGCGAAAATCCCAGACCAGGGCAAGCTGCGCGACAACGGACAGGGCGGGCTTCCCATAAGGGAAGAACTTTTGGAAATATTCGACATTCGGGCTCATGCATCGCATGCCGACCGAGGCCTGCCCGTCTCCCCGATGATTGCTGGTCCAGATGCCCTGACCCGAGAGAGGCGTGACGAATTCAGCGATCGCCGTCTCCGGCGTCAGGCCGAGCCGGCTGTAGATCATCACCCATTCGCGGGCGTCGTCGCCGTAGCGTTTTCCGTCCGGGCTGACGACGCGATTGCCGCTGAGCGTGACCTTGTCGTCATTGAGGTAGTAGCCGGTGTAGGCATTGATGCGGTGGCCGACGATCGCCTGGACGGAATACATCTTGTTGTCGAGCGCTTCCCACAACATCAGGGCGCCGGCCAGCCGGGCTTCGCCGACGCCCCAGAACCTATAGGGAATGGGCTGCGTCAGCGGTGCGCGGCCATCCTCGGGCTTGGGCGGCTTCGGAGTCAGCAGATATTGCACACCGGCGACGATCGCCGTGGTGACGATCGCCGAGGCGATGGCGGCATAAGAGATGGTCGCGCCGAAGAGCGAGAAGCCGCCGGTACCGAGAATGGCGGTGAAGATCGGCGTGAAGATCGGATCACGATGAACCGGCCAGCGGTATTCGCCGGTCCAGCCTTCGGCCATGATCTCCTGGGTCGACGCTGTTTCGAATGCGCCGATGGCGGGACTGTAAGTGCCCTTGCGCGATGCCGTTGCCAGCGCCTGGCGCAGCGCATCGTCGAAAGGGTTCACGCTATGCGCCATGCCACGCCGGTCCATTCCAGGGATTTGACCATGGCGCCGCGCGCCGACATCACGGCCCAGAGCGGGCCGAAGCGGATGGCCGGGATTTCCTTGACCACCGCTCCGGCTGCGTCGAAGCCCGCCATCGCAAGCACGATACCGATATCGCCGTCGCGCGGTTCATCGGTGCCGGCAAAGCCAAGCGCGCGGAGCTTCTTGTCGACAAGCCGCTCCACGCCGCCCGCTGCCCGCAGGACCATCGCCGCGCCTTCGGCGTCGAAATATGTCCCGCGCAGGTCGGCGCCCGGGTCCTTGCCTGTCGCCTCGACAACCCAGTCGGCCGCGAACAGGGTGCAATCGGTGAACCCCCACCGCCAGCGATGCGGCAGCCGGATGTATTCTTGCAGGGTCATGTGCTAAGGTTTCTCGCCTCAAGACGGGAGAGGGGAAATGACATCGAAAGCAGACGAGTTTCCGCAGGCGTATCCGTCGGGACGATTGCCGAAAACCCTATGGTCGAGGTGGCAACAATCGGTTCGTGAAGATATTGAGGTCGGCGCTGATGATGACTTGGCAATCAAGGCCTTCAGATGCCTTCACCTCCACAAACCATTCCGTACTCACGCAAGCACGTTGTTACTTACGAAGGTCGAGTATTCTCCGGGAACTTTGACCGTCGAAGGCATCGACTACGATGAAGCTACGGCGATGTACGATTGGTCAACAGATCAGTAGTTCGGCCATGCCGGCGCGACGCCGCGGGCGAGCCGCGCCGTGCCGTCGCAGAATTTGTCGGTCGGATACATCGCCTTCTGGTGTGGCCCGGACCACAGGACCAGCGAAGCGCGCGACCTGGTGTTGTTGCCCGATACGGTGGCCAGCGTCACTGTTGTCGTCGGGTTTTCCGTGCCCGATACCGCAGGGCTCGATTCCGTCGGATGCGACGCCGTGCCGGTCCACAGCGCGATGATCGGGCTGGTCGGCTGGTAATAATCGTCCAGCGTCGTGAAGCCGATTTTCAGGTCCTTGCCGCGCACGTCGGGCATCGTGTCGAGCACGCTTGCAGCAGTGTCGGGGTCGATGCCGGAAATGCCGAATTCGACGCTGGAGCTCTGCCCGTTGACCAACACCTCGAGCGTTGGAATGTTCAGCAGCCGGCCGCCGCCGAGATAGACCGTGCCGTCCTCATCGAGACTGTCGAATCCGGCCGGGATGTCGTTGACGCCGGCCCAGATGTGCAAACCGGGATCGGTGTCGAGCCGGAAGAAGATGCCGAGCGTGTGACTGGACCCCATTCGGTCAAGCACGTCCTGCGGCACGTAGTCGAGGCTGTAGGAGCCGATCAGGTCTTCCCAGGCCATGACTTCAGAAGCCCTCGACGAACTGCAGGGTTGGAGACGACCGCCAGAAACCTTCCGCTTCCCAGGCCAGCGAGAAACTGGCCGGAAACTTCATCACGCAACGCGGCCGGGCGAACTCGATGCGGGTCCCGGTCGGGACGGCCTCACGCAAGGGCTTGTCGAGCGAGAGCACATATTGCGATCCGGTGACGACGACACCCTCCACGGTCTCCGTCACCGGGACGGGGTCGGAGCTTTCCCAGTAGCGATAGGCACGCCAGCCCTTGGTCGGATGATAGATCGAAAACCAGTCCGACCAGCGCAGATTGCGCTCGGCGCCGTAGATGTTCAGCGTGATCTGTCCGGCATTGAGTGCTGCATTGGCGCCCATCGTGCCGAACACAGTGCCCTGGCTGTAGCCGGCGCCATCGGAAAACAGCGACGTGTCCGAATGCGGAATGCCGCCGACAATCGGCTGCGGGATATTTCTCGCATCGACAGGGAAGGGGCCCATCCAGTCGGATTTGATCGGGACGTTCATGAACCGCACCGAGCTGTTCATGCGCGCCGCGATCCAGTTGATGTATTCGTGCTCTTCGCGCGCCTGCACGAAGCAGCCTTCATACGAACCGATCAGGACGCCGCCGCCGCTGGTTTCGATCGTGACCGATTCCCCAAGGCCATTGCGGCCACCCTCAAGCCCGCCGCCCTTGGTGTCGAAGGAGAGCCTGGCCGGTTTCAGAAAGTCGATGTCGAGCGTGGGGAGTTTGATGTAGCCCATAACCTAGGCCTTCTGCGAGGTGTAGCGGCGTTGCGTCTCGCCAAAGCCGCCGCTGACCTGCCCCTCGTGATATTCGGCGATAGCCTCCTGCGCGCCCTGCTTGGACAGCGTGCGGATATGATCGTCGCCGGAACCGCCGTAGATGTGGGTATGCAGTTCGATCTTGGCCGGCGACGGCGCCGGCCGGTTGGCATTGGCCGCCATCCGCATCGAAACGTCATGCGGGATGACGCGTGAGCCGCGGGGAAGATCGACGATTTCGCCACCCTGTTCATTGATGCGGGCCAGCCCACCGGGCGCGAAATCCGTGCCGCCGGCAAAGCCAAACAGCTTCGGAATGAAACCGAGCAGCGTACCGAGGAATCCGCTACCGGAAGAGCCGGAGGCGGCGCCGCCGCCGGAATAGCCCAGAATGTCGGAGAGCGTGGTGTTCGCCTGGAAATTCTGCGGCTTGAGGCCGTCCAGGATGGACGCAAGGCCACCCTTGCCGTCGACACCGCCGGTTAGGGTCTTGCCAAGGTTGCCGATGCTGTCGGTCAGGTTCTTGCCGGCATCCATCGCCGACGTGGACATCTTGTCCAGCGCCTCGCTCGCCTTGGTAGCAGAGGAGCCGATTGCCACCGGGGAAGCCCCTGACAGGCCTTCCCAGTTGCCAACGCCGGCGGCCTTCGCCCCATACCATGCGCCCCAGCCGCTTTTGGCGGCATGATTGAGTGCAAAATCGATACCAGGGCCGACGTTGGCCGGATTGCTGGGGTCGAGTCCGGTCTGCGCCATGAACTGATTGCCGAGACCTGTCGGAAAACCGGTTCCGGCTCCGCCCTTGAGCAATTGGAATGGGCCAAAAGACGGCTCGCGAAACCCGTTCTTGACATAGTTGCTTTGCCATATCCCGGGGCCAAGGCCTTCCGACTTGGCGACCTTCAGGGCGATGTCCGGATCGATGTTTCGAAGAAGCGACGCCTGCCTGATATAGGCTGCGACGTCGCTGGTGGGGGAGGCCGAAAGCGACGTTACCGCAGCCAATGGTGCGCGCGTGACGGCGCCGGGCGCATAGTTGTCGTTTGCACCGATACCGAGCATGCTGGCAAAGCCGTCCGCCGTGCCGAACGCCGCAGTGCCCGTCACGCCGGGACGCTGGCCGGTGATCGCAGAGGCCAACCAGCTTGCGATGCTGTCGAAGATCTTGCCGAGCTGATCGTCCATCGACTTGGTCAAAGCGTTGAGGATCGACGTGCCCAGCGCCTTGCCGACGTCGCCGCCATTGCGCAGCAATTCCGTCTTGAAGTCGGTCAGGAAGCCGTTCGCCAGGTCCCTGGCGTCGGTGAATTTCGCCATGTCGCGCATCTGTTGCGCGGCCGGCGAATTGAGATCGACGGCCAGTCCGGCGCCCTGCTGCCGGGAGGCGATTTGCTGGTCCTGGGCCGACCGGAACATCTGGTCGCGCTCAAACGCCAGATCCTTGTCGAGCCTTGCCCGCGACAAGGCCTCAGCGGCCTCGCCATAAGCCTTGGCCTGTTTCTCGATGATCGCGACCTGGTCAGGCCCGAGTTCGATGTTTTGTGCGAGCGCGGCATTCAGCGCCTGTTGCTTGAAGGTGAAGGCCTCCAATGCCGCACCCGTCAGGCCGAGCGCGGTTGCCTGGTTCTGCAAGTCGGCAATCTGGCGCGACGACGATTTGCCGAAATCATTCATGAAATCCTGATCGGCCGGGTTGTCGTCCACGCCACGGAAATGCGGGATGGGGATGTTGCCGCCGGCGAAGGTAGGGCCGCCGACGCCACCGGCATCGTTGAATACCTTCTTGACCGCCTCGCGCAGCCGCTCGGCGCCCAATTCGGTCAATTGCAAATTGGCCTGCAATTCCTTGATCTGGTCGAACAGCGGGTTGTTGTCGAGCACGTCCTGCGTCTTCTGCAGGCCGGTGACATCGTCGGGCAGGCGGACGAAGGGAATGCCGCCATTGATGCGGGGGTCGGCGTAGCCCTGCCGCTCGAGGTCGCTGCGCGTGAAGACCTGCTGGTTGACGCTCTTGCGCAGTTCGAGGCCGGCGATCGCAAGCTCGGATTCCTGCAGCTTGATGGAAGCTTCCTGACGCTTCAGTTCCAATTCGAGCAACTGTTTCTTGGCGTCGAATTCACGCTGCGTGCTGGCGACGATCGAAGCGGATGCGGCCGACTGCGCGTCAGCGGTGGTGGTAATGGCCTTCTGATACTCGCTCTGGATCGAGACAAGGTCCTTGATCTTGCCGTCGATGGCATCAACGGAGCCAGCCTGCGCAGCCAGCGCACGGGTCGCCGCATCGACGCCAAGCGACGCCTCGGCGGAAAACGAGCCGATGAGCCTGTAGGCCCCGTAGATGGCGGCAAGCGCGGCTATCCACGGACCGGCGGCGCGAGCGACACTGCCAAGGATGCCGACGCTATCCTTCAGCAGCGCATTGAGGCCGCCTTGACCCGCGTACATCTGGGCGATCTGCGGACCTTGCTGCGCGGCGATCATCGCCAGCGGCGTGCCGGCGGCGAGGCCCTGGCCGATGTCGAAAGCCTGGTAGCCAAGATTGGTACGGCGGAAGGAATCGTTTCCGCCGGCGCCTGGGGCACCAACATTGCTGTTTGCCGGCGCGATCTGCTTTTGCGCGGTCAGCTTGGCATTCGCGGCAGAGACAGCCGCGGCAAGCTCGGTCTGGCCACGCGCCATGAACAACGACGCATCGCCGGCAAGCTGGAATTTCCGGTAGATGCCGTCGAGGATCGGCCCCGCCTGCTCCATCTTGATCTTGCCGCTGTCGATGCCGCGCGAAAGCGAGTTCAGCGCCGAGTTCATGCGCTGTGCGGAGGCATAGCCGTCGACGAACTGCCGCGACAGGCGCGCCAGCACGTCGCCGGACTGGACGATCTTGGCATCCGTCTGCGCCGCGGTGGCGGCAACCTCGCGGTTTGACGCCGCCATGGCCTTGTCGGCCGCGACCTTCTGCTGGGCGCCGGCGGCATATTTGCTGGCGTCCAGCTCGGGCGCGACCCGCAGGGAGGATAGTTGCTGGACCATGAAATTCCCGCAAACCTATTGATGAGACGGATCGGATGGTTGTTGCGCGGCGGCCCTGTCGCGTTCCGCGACATGCGACAGCCATGCGTTGTCGAGGATCTTGAAAAAGGCCCGGAACAGTTTGAAGTCGTCGCCCGATATGCCGTGATCCTCGGCATAGGCCCGGATCACCATGTAGGGTAGCGGACCCTCGCCACCCATGGCGCCATAGAAGCGGTCAAACCGGAGCGCTTCCCACGCCTGCCAATAGAGCCGGTGCCATGGCTCCGGTTCGAATTCTATGCGACCGGCTGGATAAGCCGCCTTGATGACCCAGTCTTCGGCGTCCTCTTCGGCCGCCAGTTCTTCAAGCCAGTCCTGCCGTTCGGCGTCTAGGCCTTCTCGCCAGATCCTGTCGCGGAAGGCCTGGAGGAGTTTTTTCCCGCGTCCTCGACGAACTCGACATCGGTGAGCGAAACCATGGCGGCACAGTTCTGCACCGCTGCAATGAAGTTGCGGCCTTCCGGCTCGCACATCATCCCACGGGCGACCTCCTCGCTGTACGGCTCGTCGAAGCCGCGCCAGTCGTGCAGGATATGCTTGTGCAGCAGCTTGCCGATTTCGACCGTACGGACATGCGGCAGCACCGGAACACCCTTGTAGGCGCGCGCCAGACGCTGTTCCGTCATTGCCAGTGCGGTCTGGTAGGCAGGCAAATGCAGCGACGAAACATTGAACTCGACGCCGGGGAAATCCGGCGACGGAATCCAGTCGCCCTTTTCTTCGCGCGAAAGATCGGCTTTCACCGATGAAAGCTTGATGGTCATAGGGAATTATCCTTTCGGGAGGATTGTGGCCGGAGCGCCCGAACGCTCCGGCCGTTCTGCGCAGAAACCAGTCTTGTAAGACTGATCAGTCCTGCTTTTCGGGAGCAGGTTCGCAAGCCGGAGCGGCCCTGCCGTCATCGCGCGCCTTTTGCGCGAATTCAGCCGGCACCGGCGAGGACGTTATGCCGGCTCGAAACGCAACGGCGGTCTCATTTCCGGTGCCCCATGGATCGGCGCGGAAATCTGTGAGGGGGAGGATTGCTACCGGGCCGCCATCGGCGGTCTGGACGGGTTTCGAGGGCTTGCGCATCAGGGTGCATCCGTCTTGGTGATGGTGATGGTTGCTGCTGAGCTGGCGTCATAGAAGCCCTGGAAAGGCACTTCGATGACGACAGGCTGGCCGTTGCCCGGAGCGGCTGGGCCGCCGTCGAGAAACTTCAACTTCGGCAGGGCGAAGGCCAGCGTATTGCCCGACTTGTCCTGCAAGGTGAAGCCGATCGCGACGTCCTCATGGTTGAGGATGGCGGTGTAGGCCGCCAGGCTTTCGAACAGCACCGTCATGGTGCCGCTGACCTCGAACCGGCCAAGGCCGTGGCCGTAGGGTGCATAGGCGCCGACGACGTCGACCTGGTAGATGTTGTTGGTGATGCGAAGGCTCATCGCCTGCACCTTCGGCGACGACACCAGGGCCGCCGAGGTGATCGACAGGGCGGCGACGTTCAGACCGGCGTTGAAATCCTCTGTCGTCGTTGGCGCGGCATAGGTGGCGCCGGCGATGATGGCCGTGGTTGGCGTCGGGCTGTCGATGCCCATGATGCCCCACGACGCCTGCACCGGCGCGCGCGAGCGCAGGTTGAGGTCGAGCGTGTTCCAGCGGCAGCCGGCGTAACGGATGTAGGTGTCGGTCGCGCCCTGCTCATAGGTGAATTCCAGCGCGCCGGTCTTGTGGGTGATGCCGTTCTTCAGCACGCCGGTGGCGAAGGTCGAGCACAGCAGCCGCTCCAGCCAGGTGTTGTAGGTGTTGTAGGAGAACCGGGTTTCGATCGTGCCGGTGACGGCACGGCCGACATCGGTGATGCCGGGCACGTTGCGATCGGAACGGACTTCGTCGGAGATGTCCGTCTGCTTGTTGATCCGGACGCTGGCCGTCCGATAGCGCATGACCTGAAACCCCGGCGTCGCGGGGATGGTGCCGGGCGTCGTTTCCGACACGTCGGCCAAACGGACTTGACTGCCGTCAGCGAACGACATGGTGCTTCTCCTCTTGTTTCAGAAAGCCGGTCGAGCCGGGGTTAGGTCGTCGGGGTCGACGTGATGTCGCGGCGGGTCCAGAAGATGGTTCCCGCGGTCGAGTAATAGTTCGGAAAGTCCTGGCCGGGGGCGCCGGCACCGATCGACATTTCCGGCATGAACATGTTGCCGATCGGCTTCTCGCGAAAGAGGTAGAGAAGCTGATTGGCATGAACGCGGCCGTCACGGCTGCCGCTACCGCTGGGCGTCATGACGTGAAGATAGGCAACGCCGCGTTCTTCCCACGCGTTTGCGCCCGGCGCGCCCATCGTGTCCTGATTGTAGGAATCGCCGTAGATTTCGACATAGACCCACGCCGGCGTATTGGCGTCGATCAGGTCCTGCACGAATTCATTTTCATAGCGGACCGGCAACGCGTCATCGCCGGCGGCATAATCGTCGAGCACACCCTTGAACGCGTCGAAGGCTTCGGGGCTGGACATCAGTTCACCGGGTTGATGATGATGGAGGGATAACTCAACACGGCCGATTTGCGGCTGATGCGGTCATTGCTGCCGCGACCCTTCAGTCGATAGGGCATGCCGGAATGGATGCCGGCCGGCACGTCGAGAAACTTCGACGTGAAGGTGAAGGCACCGCGAAACCGGCTGGCCATCGCCCGCGCTGTGCCGGCGAACAGGTAGCGTTCCGCAACGCCAAGCATGCCGACTTCGGCCTTGCGGACATAGGGCTGGAAATTGGTGATGATGATCTCGGCGTCGGGCCGGATCCTGGTGAAGTCGGTCACGACGGTACGCCCGCCGACGACGACGATGAAGGAGGAGGCGAAGCGGCCGGACTTGCGCGGCGACCTCTTCTGCAGTTCCGCCAACGCCGCCTTGATGACCAGGTCCCAGTTGGTGAATTCGTAGACGATCGCGCCAGGCGCCCGGTAGCTTTCCTCGGCGGCACCGGCGACGCCATTGACAATGCGCGTGTAGTTCGGCGTCGCAAGGCCCTCGGCGATGACGCGCGCGACCTCGAGCTTCGCGAATGCCGCGACCTGCCGGTTGATCTCCTCCGGTTCGAGGCCAGCGGTGGCAACGCGCAGGTCGCGCTCGAAGAACTCGAACCCGGTCGCCATCAGCCTGCCACCGTGAGGTTGACGCGCACCACGACGCCGTCGACGGCGATTGGGTCGGCGAACTTGATCTGCCGGACCTTGCCCTTGACGACAAGGGAGTCGTTCTCGCGCGGAATGCGCGGATCGACGGCGCCCGGGGTGACGGTGTGCCCGGCCGGCCAGCCGTCGGCCAGGATCTGCGTCATCGAGATCACCGCCCTCGAATAGGCCTGCGTCGCCGTGCCGACGATCTCCGCCGCCCGAAGACCGCGCACCGAGGCGCGCACGGTGACATCCTTGTCGGCCAAGGGCGAGCCTTCCTTGCGGCGCAAGATGCAGTTCTCGCCGCGGCGCGCTAGAGACGCGTCTAGGCGTGCGATCATGCCATCCGGAGTATCGGACGTGATCGCCATCAAATGCGCGGGACCCATAGACCCGAAAGAAGGTCAGATGATGCGTTGCGCATGATCGCACTGACCTTGTCTGCGTCGAGATAGGTAATGGTTTCGACATCGACTGTTTCGACCGAGCGCAGGCCGAGGGTATCGGACCGTGCTAGGATCAGTTGCTGAACAGCGTCGATGATCGCAGCCTTGGCGTTTTCAGGGATGTCGCCTGTGCCGCCCGAATAGGGATCGCTTTCGTTGTAACCCGCATCATAGGTTATCTTGATGGGAAACCGCCGAGACGCCAGTGCCGGACGGACCCATGATGAGGCAAGGTACAGTCGACCCCCATCGAGCAACCAATCATCGTCGGGCACCTGGTGTTCGTCGCCTGAAGCGTCTATATAAAGGATGCTTTCAATGTCGATGACAGGTCCAAAGAGAGCGGTTTCGACGTCGCTCCAGCACCTAACGACCGTCTCAAGGGTTTGAGGTCCGAGGCATATACCCAGCCATCCGCTGGGTCCGTCAATGAGACGTTGCGCAGCAACGATCATCGCGGCAACTGCGGCATCGTCGGGCCCATGCCCCCCCGGCACGTCGGCCGGGGAGACAAGCGGATCCGGAGGGACCATCACGCGAGTGGACATATCAGCTCACGATGAACCGGAACGTACCGGACTTCACATTGCCACCCTGAGCAATAGCGATCTTGATTCGAGAGACGATCCCTATCCGCTCGCCGACCGCCGTACCACCAGACGCATACAACTTCGCCACACCACCCTGGTCATGCGTAGGAGCGCGCGGCCTGACGATTTCCGACGCGTTGATGTTGGTGTCTGTCCACAGGCTTTCGCCGGTTTCCTCGTCCGTGATCGTGAAGTCGACGCCATCGGCGAAGTCGACCTTCTCATATTGGATCGATTCCAGCAGACCTCGAGCTCGGCCGGAAGACGGAGCGTAAGCTGTGGCGGAGCCGTCGGCAGCAGTAGTGACAGTCACCTCGTAAAGGCGCATTGGAGTTCTCCATTTCTCTTGGATCCTGAGGGCGACGTTGCCCCGAACTGCCGGATAGCCGGCCCTATTGCTTCAGCCTGGCGAGGACCGGATAGAGGTCACACTGAACCTTCGAACCATCTCCGCTGATCAGCGTTTGCAATCCTTCATCATCGACGGTGATAGAGACAACAGCTTGCGCTGCATCTCCGCGCTCCCCTTTAGGACCGGGGCTCCCAGCCTCTCCGGGGCTGCCGCGTTTGCCTTGTGAGGCAATCAACTGCCAGCCGTCACCGGGGCATATGCCCGGATTATCGCGCTTGGCGGCAAACGACGCGCCGCCAAGCGCAACGACGTCCATTTCGCGATAGTCATTGATCTCGAGGAAGGTGCCACGGATGGTGAAAGAGCGCCCGTCCTGACCGTCCATGCCGTTCGATCCGGCCGCCACGATGCAGCGCCAATGATCATGGCCGGGTTGCTTACCCGTGTCACGGACAGCTTGGAAAATGCTACCGTCACGAGTGACAACCTCGCCCTGGTAATAGACGCGATCTTCCCACTCAGCGACGATCGGCAGCGACCCGGCGGGACCTTCCGCCCCACGCTCGCCAGTCTGACCGTCAACGCCGTCGTGCCCATCGGCCCCTGGCTGACCAGGTTCGCCGCGCTCACCTTGCGGACCCCTCTCTCCGGGCTCTCCTACTTGCCCGTCGACGCCGTCCCGGCCGTCTGCACCGGACGGTCCCGGTTCGCCGCGTTCGCCTTGCGGACCTGACTCGCCCCTCTCTCCGGGCTCTCCTGCTTGCCCGTCGACGCCGTCCCGGCCGTCTGCACCGGGCGGTCCCGGTTCGCCACGCTCGCCTTGCGGACCTGGCCCGCCCCTTTCTCCGGGCTCGCCTCTTTCTCCGTCCTTGCCGGGTTCGCCGTCCTTCAGCGTCGTGATACGCTCCGCCAGCCTGCGTTCGATTTCAGCCACAGACGCGATGCGCGTCTCAAGTTCCGACATTCGGGCGGAAAATTGTGCATTGCGCAGTTCCCGCTCAGCGAGCGCTTGCCGCCGCAACTCAGCGATCTCACGCGCGACGGTATCGGAGGCAGCTTCAATGAAGGAGCGCAGCGATGCGGGCATCGATGTCTCGGATATGGTCATCGTACGTGCGGCCTGCTTCTTCATTGTTTTCCTCGCGATCGGGAGCAGGCGGAGCCAGTGCGGCCTTGTTTGGGTCGGGCGGCTGCATTTTGGCACCATAGCTCAGCGGAACGACTTGCTGCTGCACGCGAGGCTCATCGCCATGCGCCACCGAGGCGTAGCCTTCGGCGTTGCGGAACTCGTTGATCCCGATACCGGACTTGGTCGCGATGGCCCAACCTTCCATCCGCTCCTTGAAGTTGGAGCGCATCAGGGCCGAGGTGTCGAATTCAACATACTCGTCGGGCTGACCTTTGAGACCGAAAAGAAGGCCGAAGGCTTCTTCGATATGATTCAAACAGAACCCAAGCCCGGATGATTTCCACGACGACATCAGAGCCTCGGTGGACGCAAATGGCGTATCTCCTATGCCCAGAACAGCCAGCGGCATGCGGAATGCCAAAGCAATGCTTTGATCCGTGATCTTCAGCATGTTGGCTATTTCCGCATCTGCTGCGGAAATAGAAACAGGCTTGGCTTTCAAGCCCCAAGACAGGATGGGCGTACCCCCGGCATTGTCGCCCTGCGTCTGCTCGTTCCACCGGTCACGAAGGTCTTTTACCTGTTGCGGCGTCAGCTTCTCGTCGGTCTCCAACATGAAGCTGGGCCGCGCCTGGTTCACGTAGAACGCCACCTGCTGGTTGAGCGCTGCTCCCGCCATGGCGCGCTCCAGAACGGTGGCAAGGATCGGGCTCTCACCCTTCAGCGGATGACGTGGCGTGTGAAGGCGAATGTGCATGACATCACGCGCCGGGATCGGATCGGACAGGTCGAAACGCTGCTCAACGATTTCATTTCCGGCCAGGCTGTAGAAGATTGATCCGTCGTTCGCGAGCAAGGGGCGGCCGTCGCGCATCATATGCAACTCGCCCGGCTCACCACGGTTGTTTCGGATAGCCACGGCAAACGCCTCGCCTTTGTCGTAGAGGCGCCTGGTCAGATTCAACAACAGGTCCGAGATCGATTGATAGTCGTTCGGCTTGCGCAGGATACGCGTCAGCGCCGAAGTGACAACACGCTCGCGCCCGCCGTTGGCGAGCGTCACCCAATGATCTCCAGGACACATGGCCACTGTCTGCGCATAGGCCGAGATACATGCCTCGACCATTGCTGAACTCTGGCCGTATGGGTTGAGCGAATAACCCATCTGCCACCAGTTTAAAAACCGTCCGGCGGACGCCGAAAGCCAACCATTCGACAGCGCGTAGGGGCCCGGACGGTACTCGCCCTCCTTGGCTACCCGTGCCTGCGGAATAAACGCCCGAGAGAGCAGCGTCAGTGCATTAGCCATTTGGCTTCAGCCCCATGCGGAGAAAGACGCCTGCTCCGAAAAGGAGAAGGCCGATCAGGATGAAAGCCCAAGCCATGCCCGCGAGCATCTGCACACCGGCGACCAGAAAGGCGGCGCTGGCGAGAAACAACAATGCAACAATGGCTAACGCTACGCTCATGTTCAGCGCGTCTTATAGGTAGCGTTGTCACCTTCGGACTTGGCTTCGCGACCATGAAAACTCCCATCCTTGATGGCGTCGAGATCCGCCTGGGTCGGGTAAGGTGTGTCTGGGTTCGCGGCCTTTGCCTTCGACTTCGGAGACGGTTCAGAAGCGGTCTCTTTTGCATGCGCAAGGCCGCTATCGGCTCCAATTTGGGAAGGAAATGCCTTTTCGGATTTAACGGGGTGCTTCATCGCCATTCTCCTTTGATGAAAAGGGGTGAGGCGATTCCGCCTCACCCAAGCTGCTCATAAAACTCAGGGCGTGTAGGACCAGTCGGCCCCATCGATCCACTGGACCATACCCGCACGACGCATCGCCCAGGTCATGTCCATCAGCATGCGGAGCGCGATGCTGGCGGTCTGGAACATGGAGATGACGGGTGCAGCCACCACATTCGGGGCGCCGGCGGTGCTGATCTGCTGCGGTGACGTGTCTTCCGCGTGGAACACCGCCTCCTCGCTGACATCGAACACTGGCTGATCGTCGGCCGACGTGGCAAAGTCAGCCGCGTCGATCATGATCAGACGGCCCGCCGGCACATTTACAGACGAAATCGGGGTGATGCCTGATTCCGTCAGGATTTGGCGCATTGAACCGAGCACCTTGTCCGGGCCGGGCGTGAACGCCAGCTTGCGGGCTTCGCGCTTGTTCATCAGCAGCACGAGCTGTCGACCGGCTTTTGCGGCATCAAACGGAGCCGCCAAAGTGTCGATGTCCTGCATGATCGCGGCCCATCCGCCGTCCGTGGAAGCCGTCAGCGCCGCAACACCGTTGAGAAGGCCGGCTGGGCGCGTGGTCGACCCTGCGTTTGCGTCCGTCAGCAGCGTGTCGACCGTTTCCGCCGTATCGTTGCGGATTTCCTGACGAAGCAGGTTTTCGATCTGCGGCGTAGAATAGGCGCCCATTTCCTTGGTGAAGTAGGAAATGACGCCCATCTTGTGCGGCGTAAGCGTCGTCGAGGTCAGACCGAACCGGCGAACCGGAATCGGCGACCCTTCGCCGACAAAGGAGCCGCTGATCGATGGCGTCGCCGCCCGCGACGGGATCTTGACCGCGCCGCGGCCAGGACCGAATTGCAGGTTGGCGCCGAGCGCGGCGAGACGCGGATAGAATGAGATGTCGCGCAGCGTCTCCAGGAAGGCGATGGTTTCCGTCTCGATCAACTCGGATGCCCAGCCGCTGACCGTGGTCTTGGCAGGATCCACAGCCGCACGCACGAAGACGTTGGTGGCCTCATGGTCTCGGTAACGCTCCTCGAGGACGGTCAGCGTGTCGCGATTCGTCAGCTTTGCCAGGGCGGTACAGACCGCCGCGCGGATCACGAGATCGCCGGGCTTGGGCTCGCGCTCCCTGATGCCGAGCGGACGGCGATTTGCTGGCTTGGGAAGCGGGTCGCCTTCGCCGCGCTGACCGGCGGTGGCGCCAAGAGCGCGCTCGGCATCCTTGAGGGAAGTCAGGCGGGCTTGGCGACCTTCCATCTCTTCCTTCAAGGCTTCGGCCTGCTCAAGGTCGTAGTCATCCTGGCCGACGTGATCCTGATAGGCATCACGGGCTGTATTGTAGGCGGTCTGCGCATCGGTAATGCGCTGTGCAAGATTGGACATGTTTTTTGCTTTCGGTAGCGGATGAAGGCCCCCACGGGTGCGCTCCCTGTCCGCAGTCGGAGGTTCGGCATGCTCGCCATTGGGCACTCTCCTGGGCGTCGTATCGGCATGCTCGCCAAACGCCAGGGAAAGTGTTTCTTCGGAAATGTTGAGTTCGCGCGCTTTTGCGAGCGCATTAGTGTTGGAGCCGACAGAGACCAGCGAGGCTTCGATCAGCTCCTGCTTCTCAAAGTCAAAGTCGCTTTTCCCGGGCACGCCATATTCCAGGACGTTAAATCCTGCCGAAACCGCCCGAAGGATACCCTGCTCGACCAGCTTGCGCAGTTCGTCAATGCGAGCGCTCGTTCCTTCGGCGGCTATGACGAGCCGCCCGACAAGCTTGTCCGCCTCCATCCTCAGGTTTTCCCAGCGCCCGATTGGAAAGCCACCGGAGTGGCCAAACAATGCGATCGGGTTCCGGTTGAAGGATGCTAGGACCCAACCCTTTGGGTTGATCCGAGTGCCATGGCGATCGAGGCTGCCATCAGAGATGACAAAGTCCATGCCTTCGCCGGCCGAAGCCGTCGTGCGGTACGTAGTCATTTTGAGCACTCCGGTTGAAGGGTCAGGCGACCATAGCGGCGACGTCGAGCACAGCTTTCGCCTGCGGGTTCGTAAGCATTACGCTGCTGGCATCGAGCAGCGACATCGCGGGGTCGATCTTGGCGTCGCCGGCGTTCTGTTTCGTTGCTCGGATCGCGGTTGCCGTAGGCTCGATCTTTATGTTGCCGACGCACCAATCCATCATCGGGCTGGGGCAATGCTTCAGCGTTCCGTTGGCCAGTTTGCGCTCCGTCGTCTTGAGCGCGTTCATCAGCTTGTAGCCCTGGCCGACGCCGACGATCTGGCCGCTTTCGACAGTGACCCCGATCAATGCAAGCGCGTCGACCAACTCGCCGTAAGGACCCTCGACGTCGAGCGCGACGGCCGCCAGAAGCCCGGCCTGGTTGATCCGGTCGACCAGCTTGAGAAAGCCAGCGACATCCTTCGGCAGAAACAGTTCGTTGACACGATTGAGCAGTGTGACGGCGCCGGCGACGTCCTCGAATTCGTCATCTATGATCTCGAGGTCACCGGCCTTCTCGAAATCCTCCAGGCGAGACGCAATCGTCTGGCGCCGCTTCAGCACGCCCTGATGGCACCAGGCGTGCGACCAACTGAGCCATGTCCTTGCACCGATCTCTCGGCCAAGCACTGTCGCGCCGAAAAGATCGTCCAGCCCGCCGCCATCCGCGCCAACGACGATCACCTCGGACCGCGCCAATATGCCGTCTAAGTTCAGGCCGGGTTCCTCCGCATCGCTCCAGAATTCAGCGCCAGGCCAGCCGTCGGTCTTCATGCCGACGCCCATCTCGATGTTGAGATATTGCGAGGCCCAGACGCGGATGGCCTGGTCGCCCTTTTCCTTCTCCGAATTCCAGTCCGGAACGAGCGTGGCAAGGTGAACCGAGCGGCCAAGGTTCGGCATCACCATTGGCCAGTTGGCTGTGTCTTTCCACGCCGCGGGCTCTTTGGCTATGTCGTCGGGAAACTCGAACATCACCGACAGAGTGGGCCGAGCGTTCTTGCCGCGGAACGCGCCATCGCGATGTCGGCGGGCGTTGTGCAACTCATCCCTGAACGCGCCGGCGGGAATATCGTCGCTCTGTGTCGTGGTGATAAGGAACTTGCCCTCTGGCGTCTTGTCGATGCCGCCGCGAATCTGACGGATGACCTTGGCCGCATAGTGTGTCTTGCCGAGCAGGTGCACCTCGTCTAGATGCGCGAAAATCAGAATGCCGCCGGTCAGGATCTTGAGATCGAAGGTTTTCACCTTCATCTCCGACTGGTTGACCAGATCCTCGATCGTCTTCAGGTGGTCGCGCGGTCGGAAGCGACGCTTCAGGTCAGGCGATTCCTCGATCATGCCGACCGCCTGCTCATAAGCGCGATCAGAAATTGCCTGGGTCGGGCCGATGAACAGCGCCTCGGCTCGAGGACGGCGGTTCATCAGCATAACGGTCAACGCCATGCCGGCGCCGTATGACGTCTTGGAAGAACCCTTCGGCGCCAGGACGAAAATATCCCGAATGAAGTTTTGCTGCGAGACCGGGTCCCATGATCCGAACGATGTCGACACTATATCCCGGAACCACTGTCCTGTTGCGTCACCGAGGCGCGGCTTGCCCGGCACGTCCGGAAGTCTCAACTCGTCGTAGAACGCGAGGCCCATATCTGCCTCTGACCGGATTAGCGGCACTTGCGGGATAAGCGAACGCCCCTCGCGGATCCTGTCCTCCCAATCCGGGCAACTCAGGTCCCACATCGTGGCGTCAGTTAACCGGATCCTGCCGGCGGGCCATCAGGTCGCCGAGGCGGTTTCCGCGATCAGGTTGGTGAGCCGCAAGGGCAGCTTCTTCCTTCTTGCCGAGCTTGACGGCCTTCAGCTTCGCTGCCGGCCGTTCGGTCTGGCCGTAGAGCATGAGGTCGTTCTTCTCGACGAAGTCGCGGAATTCCTTTCCTGCGGCGACGTTGCCCGACATGAACAACTCCCAAAGCTTCGTCGCCATTGTCGCATTGAGCCGGTCTCGTGCCACGTCACGAAACTTCAGCTCGGAAAAATAATGCTTCCGCAAAGTCGGGAGCGTGACGAAAAGTGCCGCGGCAATGCGGGCGTTGGACCAGCCCATTGCCACTAACATGCTGACCCGATTCCGATTTTGCTGACTGGCGATGTGCTGCGGCCGTCCGCGCTCACCCCAGTTCGCCGGCACCGGCTCGCCAAACAAGTCAAAAATCTCAGCCATGGAAAAAAAACCTCTGAATGAGCCCCAAGCGGTTGGAGGCCCCATGCCGCCCTAGAGATTTGACCCGCCCCCCCTTGTTCGGAATGAGAGGCGTGCCGCTCTGGCCGCGACGGTCTTGCGGCTGTGGTGCGAGCCGCAGAGGCATTGCCCGTTGGCTGCGTCGAGAAGCGCGCCGCCATCGCGGCGCTCAACAATGTGGTCGGCGAACATGCGGTGCGTAGGTGCCGCTTTGGTGCAGCGGTGGCCATTGTCCATCGCTTCGCATCGGTACCCGGCGCGACGATACACGGCGTTGCGCCATTGCCTGTACTCGGCCGATTGCAGTTCGGCGTCGGCGACCTTGGGCGCCACCTTCACGGCACGCGTGTCGATTGAGCGAATGGCCGGCGCCATCGTCTTAATCCTCGCCATGATACCCGGAATCTTTTCCATTGCGGCGAAGCTGGTTTGCTTCGCCTGGGTCCGTTCGGGGCTCGGCCGGTTCGGCTGCCACTCGGTTTTAGAAGCTTTCGCTTCAGGTCAACGGATCATCCTGGGACGGACTCGCTAATCCCTTTTGGTGATTTGCGCAAGAGAGAGCTCGACCGGGGTGAAGCGTCCGAATATCTCGACCAACACCACGGCGGACCGCTCTTCCATCACGCTCTCGATCACACCGGGGAACGACGCGAATGGGCCTTCCTCTATGAGCACCTCGGCACCCAGAGGGAACGCGGCTTCGACCACATCCTTGTCAGTGGACTTCTCGCTGAGTTTCTTGCGAAACTGCAACAGGTTAGCCTCCGGAACTGGCACCGGACCTGAACGCCCGCCAAGCACGGAAAGCACACCTTCGACGGACAAGATGCCGGACCATGTCGCATCCTGATTCACCACTTTGACGAACAGATATCCGGGGAAAACGGGTACGGTGTAGACGACCTGACGCTTGGCGTGAGGCGCGCGGCGCAGCCGCTTTTCCATCGGTCGCCAGCATTCGATACCGACGCCGCCCAACGATTCTTCCACAACCTTTTCGCAGTTCGGCACCACACGAACGACAAACCAGCGCATCGCCGGCCCTGATTCGCCAGCAGCAGCAAGGAGAGCCTGCGCCTTCCGGCTCAGCCCTTGTTGCCGATCCGATTCGGCATAGCAGCGGTCGAGGTTGATCGGGTCCGCCTCACTCAGCCGCTTCACGTCCGCCCGCATCATGGTTCCCTCGTACCGCCTGTTCGAATGCTTCCAGTCCTGCCGGTCCGCCAACCGGGAAGTAGGCGACGCGTCCGGGGTCTGGCAGCCATGGCCAGCCGCGCTGCTGGAAGCACGCCTTCCAGTCGTCCCACTGCGACGTGTCGACGGGAACGGCCACCATCTGGCCCTTCAGCGCATGCCAGCGCTCACCAAACCGGTGCCCGCGTCCGGAGCGCGCATTGCCGAACAGGAAGAACAGTTGCGGCCAGCGCTCGGCGAACGCCGTCGCCGCGGCGTTGGCCGGACCTTCCAGCATGTTGGCGATCACCCACGCCATCCAGACCGGCCCGAAGGGCGGCGCATAGTCGTCCGCTGCCGCGACAGGTGCGGTCTTGGCCGGCAGCTTCTCCCAGCGCTTTTCGGACAGATACACCGCGAAGGTGCAAATCACGGTGCGCCCGCCCACCTTGGCGCTGGCAACGTAATCCGCCATGCGGTCGGCCGCGGCGTCGCGCTCCTCGTCGGTCAGCTTGCGCGCCTCGGCCAGCGCCTTGGGACCGCTGTCGCTGATGTAGCTCGGCCACGCCGGGTGCGTTTTCTTCAGCCAGCGCTCGATCTGTTTTTCCTGTTCCCGCGCACGCTCTCTCTCGACGTTAACAGGGGTCGTTAGAGAAGTGTCGTTAATAGGTGCCGGTTCAGGACCGGCAGGGGGTGCCGGTTCAGGACCGGCAGGGGGTGCCGATATACCGGCAGGGGTGCCGACGGGCCGGCAGGGTATTTCCGACTTGGAATCAGCCGGTTCGTCGGCTTCCTTCACCAGCGCGAGATTCGGGTGCACCGGATCAAGGATGACGCGATACCAGTGCGCGCTGTCGCGGCCGGAAATCTCCTCCTGCTCGTGTTTTTCAAGATAGCCGGACTTCACAAGCCGCTCGACAGCCTCGAACACCGTCGAGCGTGCGCAGCCCATTTCCTCTGACATTTTGACCTGGCTGCGCCGGCACCAGCCGAGATCGTCGGTATGACGCCCGAGCACGCAAAGCACCTGCAGGTCGCGCGGTTTGAGCGACCTGTCAGTTGCGGCACGCGCCGGAATGATGGAAAGGCGTGGTCCGCTCATGCCGGCACCGCTTTCGCGCCGCGCTTAATCCAGCGTTGGAGCTGATAGTCGTTGCGCAGCTTCTCCTGGCGCTGCATCTGGTCGACACGGCTTTGAAGGAATATCGCCTGCGCCTTGATGAGGGCGACATCGCGGCGGCAGTCGCCGGAGTTGCGAAGCAGCGAGACGATCAATTCCCAGTCCGGCGCCTGCTTTGCGCGCGGCGGCGCCTTGCGGCGGACCTTGAACGCCGCCCCGTCCCATTCCTGCAAACCGGCCCAGTCGGGGAGATCGGCCACGGTCAGGATTCCTGGCGGCGTGACATACCAGAAGCGATCGGACCAGCGCAGCGCGCCATCCTGCTTTTCGACGGAATCGCGCAGGAAGTCGGCACGGCTGATCTTGATCTCATAGGCGCTGGCCCGGAAGCCTTGCGAATGCGTCGGCTCCAGCGTCCAGAAGTCGATGCGCCTGGATCCTGAGAAGAAGCCAACCTCGCTGGCCCATATTCGGCCATCGGAAAGCGCAACCAGAGCGTCGAGGATGTCTCGTGCCGAAATCACTCCGCCGCCTCCCGACGCCGGCCGGCCCGCGCCGCCCGATGCTCCAGTTTGGCAATCGCCATTATGGTCGGTCTCAGTTCGGCGGGAGCATGGTCATAGTCGCGCCTGGACTTGCCGTTAAGGCGCGGCAACAGGCCCCTCGGCACTGCCTCCCAGTTCGATGGATCGGTATTCTTGCGATTGCCATCCAAACATTTGAGCGCGCAGCCCTTCGGAACGGGGCCGTTCAACCTTTCCCATTCGACCAGGTGCACGCCGCGCCACCGCGATTGCAGCGGCATGCCGTCATGTATCTTGACCTCCCGATAGCCGTCCTTGCTCAGACGTTCCGTGCCGACTGGCTTGTAGAGGTCGACCGCAATACCGCTGCGCCCATGGCCCGTCCTGAACTGCGTCGCGCGGGCATTCGGATGGTTCCCTCCCTTACCGGGAGGACAGGACTTGCCCTTGTTCAGTGGTGCATGCCCCTTGACGAAACATCCGGTGCGACCCGTCTTCCATCCCATCCGCTTGCGGAGCGCGTGAAGGTTCTTTGGCCGCACGTCCTCGCGAGGAAATGACGCGGTGAAAGCGGCGTGATATTCGCTTATCGGCAGCGCGTGGTTCGCCGCGAGCCATGCCATCTCTTCTTGGTTGAATCGCCGATGCCGCCCTTTGTATCGGTCGCCCTCGCGGCCCGTCTTCCAACCCTTGCGCTTGCGCAGGCTGTGCAGGTTCAGCGCCGAGATTTCGGGCCTACAAAATTTTTCACGGAACGCGCGGTGATAGTCGCTGATGACCATGAGGCGGTTTGCTTCCAGCCAGTCCATCTCGGCGGCACTGTAGATGATCCGACGACCCTTCATTGTCCGCCCTCGACCTTCTTCTTGAAATCGACAACCGCTGGCGGTGCCTCCGGTCCGGAGATCATCGGCAGGTGTTTCATGAAGCGGTCGCCATGCTTGGCGACCAGGGCGCAGGCCTGCAGCGTCAAACGGGCATTATCCACGATCTTGTCCGCCACCTTCACGATCGCGTCGGCGCGATCGACTTCGCTCGATATTTGCTCGGCGGTGAGCTCTTCATTCGCTAGCCGCTCCAGCTGCATGAAAAGATGATCATTGAGATCGGTAAGTCGGTTTTTCATCTCTGCGCCTTCAGCCATGTGGCGAAATCGGTCCGCAGCGCTTTCCACGCGTCGCCGGGCCTTCCGCCTTCGTTGAGTTCTTTTCGGGAGGTGACGCCGAGCAGCGAGCGCACCCGTTGCGCGACGCGCTCGTCGGTCAGCGGGCGTTCCAGCCCGTGCTGCTCTTCCAGAAACACCTTGAAGGCCGGCTCCTGGCACTTCATGGCGCATTCGGCGGCGAAGTCCTTCGGCTTGCTGGCCTCGGGCGGTTCGGCCGCCGGGTTGCGGCGCGTCGGTTCGCCGCGCAGGTCGCGGATCCTGTCGAAAGCTTCCTTCAACAGCCGGCGCAGGAAGCGCACCGTGTCGGGCGCGTCGCACAGGAAACTGATTTCATCGGGCGTCGCGGCATCGAAGCGCGCCAGCACGAAAAGCTCGCCCATCTCGCCGCGCGCCTCGATGAACGCGCCGCCCTCGCCATGCACGCGCGTCCAGTCGGCCGGCGCGATGGCCGCCAGGGCGGCATCGACGGCGCGCAGTTTTCGGGCATCGGGCGACAGCGCGACGGCGTTCATGGCATCCGCCCATGCCGTTCCATGGCGCGGCGGAGTTTCGTCGCGGCATTCTCCAGCGATTTGCGGGCGGCGATTTCGCCCGGTCCATACTTCGCCTGCGCCAGCCTGTCGGCGGCGGCGGCAACGGTGCGGCAGGCCTGCATGATATCCTCATCGGCCTTGCTGGGCTTCGGTTTCCCGACCGGCTTGATTGCTGCGGCCAGCCGCTCGACCTCGGCCAGCAGCATTTCGCGCACGACCGGTGCCAGCTTGCGCGCGAGGGGATCGACACGTTGACTGAGCGGTGCGGTCATGACGCGCCTCCCGAAACGAAAGCGGCGAGTGTTTCGCGATAGTGCTCGGCAACCTTGGCTAGGTCTGCAGGCGCGCGGCCCTGATCGTCACGAACGGCCAGCAGCAGCGAAATGCGCAGGTCGACAAACGCCATGCCGACCTCGAAGCCGCCGCGCCGACAGGCATTGAGGATCACCTCATGATATTCCAGCATCACCGAATCCGGCATGCGCAACAGCACATCGGCGCGCACCTGGTTGCCGTCCGCATCGTGAAGCTGGCGCAGCATTGGCAGCATGGAATCGCTCATGCGTCAGCCCTCCTGCCCGGGCGAACGATCTGGGCCGAACCCTGCTTTCCCTCATTCGCCGCGATTGCCCGCGACAGGCCTCTGTCCATGACCCGGCGAAGTTCCTTGCGGATGCAGCGATCCTCAACAGACGCCAGCATGGCGCCGGTGACGCAGACCAGAGCGCTGGCGACAGCGTTGAGAATGGGCTGTCTGCCGGCTCCGGAGAGTTCTTTGCCAAACGCGTCGATCGTTTGCTGCAGGCTTTCCGAAAGCGCCAGCGTCTGCCTGTCCTGTTCGGATTTCCAAGAAGCGTCGCTCATGCGCGCGGCTTCGTAGAATCGGAGTCCTCGACTGTCATCTGACGCTGTCGCTCGGCGAAAACATCGTGCATTGCTTGCGAAAGGTCGCTCATCCGCGAACTCCTGTTTCAGTGCTTTTCCCGTGAAACACCCTTTGGGACCGCCGCGTGCGCCGTGGCCTCTTGCGCGGCTTTGGCGCGCCGAGCGGCGGCCGGTAGAAGGCGCGGGCGTCGAGCCCGGCCCAATCGCAGATGGCGAACACCTTGCCGGTGGCGATGTCCTGCCCGGCCATGACGCGCGACAGGTCCGGCGAGGTCACACCGATCTCATCGGCCAGCACCCGCCAGCCCCGGCCGTCGAACTCCAGCATCGGCCGCAGACGCCGGCCAAGCGCGGCGGTGTCGAAGGCGGCCAGCGTGCCCGAGCGGATCGGCCGGGCGCCCTCGCGCGCCGCCAACTCCTCGGCGCGGTCGTCCATGCGCATGCGCTTTTCCAGCGCCTTGCGCAGCCGCGCCATGCCGCGGAGGATGGAGGTGTCGGTGCTCATGCGACTGCCCCGAACAATCCGGCATCGGCCGCGATGCGCCGGCGCGCAATGTCGGCATAGGCTGGGTTGAGTTCGATCAGGATAGCGTTCCGCTGGAGCCGGTCAGCGACGAGGCCGGTGGTGCCGGCGCCGCCGAAGGGGTCGAGGACCGTGCCGCCGACAGGACATCCCGCCTTGATGCAAGGATCGATGAGTTCGGGCGGGAAGGTGGCGAAGTGCGCCTCCTTGAAGGGTTGCGTCGCAACGGTCCAAACCGACCGCTTGTTGCGCTTGGCCGAAATCAGGAATTCGCGATAGTAGCCGCCGAGGACAGCCTTCGCCTCGTCTGCCAAAGCTTGCACAACGGGATCGTTCTTGCCGGTGCCGTCTTGTGTGACGCGAGCCTTTCCAGCGTCGGTGATGCCGACGGATCGGATGGCGGCTATGTGGGCATCGGTGAGGCCATGTTGCTCGGCAAGTTGAGCCGCGCGCTGCGCTTGCGGACGTTTGACGTTGCCGGGAACAGCACGCTTCCCCATCGTGCCATTGTCGATTGCGCCGCCAACATAGGCGCCGCCGCGAAATGTGCTGCTGTCTTCATCGGAAGTGCGCTCTTCCGCGATAGCCTCCGCATTGAAGTAATAGCGCTGGCTCTTAGTGAGCAGGAACAGATATTCGTGGGCCTTCGTGCAGCGGTCCGTGACGCTCTCCGGCATCGGATTAGGCTTGTGCCAGATGATGTCTTGCCGCAGATACCAGCCATCGGCGCGCAGCGCGAAGGCCACCATCCAAGGAATGCCGATCAGGTCTTTCGGCTTCAAACCCTCCTGTCGAATTGTTCCTGTACGTGACGCGCGCTTTGGATGATTCTTGATCTGCGATCCATGCCAAGACGGGTCGTCGCCTTCTGTAATCCGATGCCCTTGCGCCCCCCATGATCCGGCATAACTGTCGCCCAAATTGATCCACAACGTGCCGTCATCGCGCAGCACGCGGCGCACCTCGCGGAACACGGACACCATCTCGGCGATGAATGCATCAGGCGTGTCCTCGAGGCCGATCTGCCCATCGACGCCATAGTCGCGCAGCCCGAAATAGGGAGGCGACGTCACGCAGCAGTTGACAGAGCCGTCAGCCAGATCGGCCAACATCGCGCGACAATCGCCTTCGAGGATGCGCACACTCATGCCGCTGCCCTCCGCTGCCACAGCCCCTTGTCGACGCGCTCGAACTGGCCGCGTTGCAACACCTGGCGGAGCTTGTCGCGCCAGTGCTGGTTCGCGCGCGCCTTGGGGTGGTCGGCGAAGGCGCGGTAGAGTTCAGCAAGTGTCACCGGCTCGCTTCTTCCGGCGAAGTAGTCGGCCAGCGCCTCTCGCCATGTCGGCAGCAGGACCGGCATCAGCATGGACAGATTCAAGCGCAGCGGCACGAAAGCACCGTCGATAGGTGCGGCGGCGAGGATGTCGCGGTCCTCGGCGCCATAGGCGATCAGCACCGACGGCGCGCCGCCATTGGCGGCAGCGCGGCTGCCGTCGGCATAGTGAAAATTCAGCCGCCCGCGCAAAAACAGCAGTCCCGAGGCCGCGCCCCAGACAAAGCGATGGAACGGATCGGTTTCGGTGCGGGCGAAGATCAGCGCCACGCCGCGATCATGCGCGGCCATGCGGCCGAGGAATTTGGTGATCAGCGCGATCGAATAGGGCGGATTGAGCCAGACCCGGCCGAACCACGGCAGGATCAGGCCATTGTCCTCTTGCGTGTAGTGCTGCCGCGCCGTCGCCCAGGGCCGGTCGACATGGCTGCACGGGTCGAGGTCGAAACTGTCGGCTCCGCCCAGCGCATCGACAATGTCGGGTGGAGAAAACCAGGTGTTGGTTTCGGAGCGCGCCGACTGGTGAGAGCCCATGCCGGCGAAGAGGTTGACGCTCATGCCGGCGAAGAGGTTGACGCTCATGCCGGCACCGCCTTGCGCGCGCGGCCACGCTTTGATTGAGGTGCCGTCTCTCCGGCTGTCGCGTCCATGATCTCAGACGTTGCAGATGCCGACCGCCCGGCAACGGGCCGACTTGCCTCTCCCGGCATGGGGGCGCCCTCAATGGCGCTGATCCCACCGTTGTCCTCGGAGGCGTTCGCTTCGGGATTGGATTCAAACCCCCAGCTGTCCCAGCCGGGCCGTGCCGCGCGGGCGAACAGCTCCAGCTTGGCCAGGCCCGGAAACAGCTTGTCGATCTGCTCGGCGAACCAGTCGGGCTTGGCCGAATGCCGGCCTTTTCGCTCGCGATACACCGTCTCGGGTTGCGTGCCGGGCAGGGGGGCGGCGATGTCGCCGCGGCGGCCGATCAGCAGGATCTCGTGCCGGTCGCGGCCCCAATAGCCGGTGCCGGCGACTTCCTTGTCCCAGATCCAGTGATGCACATAGGTGAAGCCGCAGGCGGAAAGCACGCGCAGGCCGTCGAGCAGCATCGGGTTCGTCGCCCACAGGAAGCACACCGCCGGATGCTGGCCGCCGATCAGCCCTGAAAGCAGCGTGCAGATTTCGTCGGTCGGCATCGTCGGATAGTGGTTTTCGGCGCTCTTCTCGCGGCCGGTCACCTCCGAGCGCACGGCGTACTGCCAGCAGGGGTCGGCGTAATAGACGGGATAGAGGCGCGACAACCGCGCCGGCGCGCTCTGGCGCCCGCGCTTGGCGATCAGCTCCATGTTGGTCAGCCGCACGGCGTGGCGCAGCTTCTGCCGGGCGGCGCGGATTTCCTTTGCCCGCGCCACGATCTGCTTTTCCTCCTGATGCAGCACCTCGCGCTGCGCCTCGACCGCCAGGTCGGACAGCGCCTCGCCGGCATGCACGGAAAGCCGGCCGTCGCGGATAGCCTCGACCAGCTCGCCCGCGCCATGGTCGCGGATGCGCTTGGCGGCGATGACGGCGCGCTCGGAGATCGACAGCCGGCGCGCGGCCTCCCGGGTCGGCAAATTTGCTGACCCGGCGGTGGCCTGGTTCATGCCGAAATCCCAGTCGACGATCTGCGCCGCCACCATGGCGCGCTGGCTTTCCGACAGGTGCCGGCGGTGCAGGTTGAGCGACAGCACGAAGCCGAGCGGATCCTCGCCGTCATAGTCGGTGAAGACCGGCTCGACCTCGGCGAAGCGGCAGGCCGCCAGCCGGTTGCGCCCATCCAGCACCTTGCCGTCGAGCAGCACGATCGGCTGGCGCTGGCCATAGGTGACGATGTCGTCGGCAAGCTCACCGATTTCCTTGTCGGACAGCATCGGGAACAGCTCGGCGAGCGGGTGCGGAAGGAGATCGGTCATGCAGCCGCCCTCCAATCCTGTCTGTTGGTAAGGCTGTAGCCTTGCCCCCAGACCGTTGCGATGGTCACGCCGAACGGCTTGAGCTTCTTGCGGATCTTGCAGACGAAAACGTCGACGATTTTGATCTCGGGCTCGTCGTCCACGCCGGCGGTGTAGATGGCCTGCATGATCGCGCTCTTGCTGGCGACGTCTCGCGTCGTGAGAAAGGCGAATACGCGGGCTTCCCTCCCCGTCAGCAGCCATTCGAGCGGAACGGAAACATCCGGAGGCACCAAGGCATCCTCCAACTGGCGCACACGCTCGCGCAGCGTCTCGATTTCCTGCTGCTGTCGGATCACGAGGTCATCCATGTCTCGCCTTCCGACGGTTCATGTAGATGACGCTCGCAAGCGCTCGCCAAAGAGGAACCCGTCGCTCGGCCGCAAAGCGCGCCGCTTCCTGGTCGATGGTCGAAGCATGGGCGGAAAGGATCAACGCGATCCGCTCGTGCTGCAGCTCGCCTTTGTATTCAGGCGCGAAAAGAAGGTGCTCAACCGCCTTGATTGTCGCGGCGGCAACCGGTGATGCGCCGGATTTGACGCAGATTTCCAGAACCTCGCGTGCGCCCTTGGCATGGCGCCGGGAGATCAGCGCACGGATTGTCGAGATCGCAAGGGTATCGCCGGGCCTGAACTTCCCGAAGGCCGGCGGATTGCGCAGCACGGTCACGCCCGCCCGCGAACAGACCTGGTCGATCGTCACCGCGTCATCGTCGCCGGCGGCGACCATCGCGTTGTGCAGCTGCGTGGGCGTAACCTGAATGCGGTCGCGATTATGCCGCACGAAGGCGCTGGCACGCGCCTCTTGGGCACTCGCCTCGACAACCAGGACAGGCAGTAGATCGATGCCGCCATGCGTGACCGCGCCGATCGCGGTGTGCTGGCCGTCGATGACGTGAAGGTCGCCGTCGACATCGACAACAACCGGCGGCTTGAACGCCCGCCAGTCCCATTCGGACACGATCTTGCGTATCAGGCGAACGGAACGCTCGGAAAGGCCGCGCTGATAGTTCTCGTCGATGAGCAACGCAGCGGGGTGAACCATCCTCAGTTCGGGCGGCGATGTCGTGATGACGGCCGGTGCAAGATCGGCGAAATGAAGAGCGGCCACCTGGCGCATCAATCGCGCTCCGCCATGCTGTCGGTCGGCTTGCCGCCGGCGGCGATGTGCGCGTCATAGGCCGCGCGGCGCTCGGCGTCCGACATCGGCTCGCCGGTATCGAGATGGACGAAGGCGAAGGACTCCGCTGCGTCGATCAGCATGTCGAAGGTCGGCGAGCAGCCCGCACACAGCGTGCCGGACATGTCGGGATAGGTCGGCGCGCCGTCCTCGATCGGATTGGCGCAGGCTAGGCAACTGATGCGGTGGTCCATCATCATCCCTTTGCGAGCTTGCGGTCGATGCGGTGAAGCTTGGCCACCTTGGAGGCGATGGCCGTGCGGGCCTTGCGGCGCTCGGAAATGTCGATCACCCCGTCTTCAAGCGCCTCCATCAGCGTCAGCGAGACATCGCTGTCGGCGCGCCGCAGGTCGGTCACGTCGGACAAAGTGACCTCATCGCCGCCGCCGCCGTCGATCGGCTCGAGCCGATAGCCGAGCATGGCGGCAAGCTCGCCCAGCATCAGCGGCGCGCCGAGCTGCCGGTCGAGCGCAACGATCACGGCGGCGTTGATGAAGTTCGGCTCCGATCGCGATCCGTATTTGGAGAGCATGTCGGTCGGCACGCCGGCCACATGCTGGAAGACACCCGGCCCGCCTGCCAGCTTGATCAGCTGCTCGGTGCGCGCCTTGATGCGGATGCGGTCTTCTGGCGTGGTCAGGAAAAGGGCTGGATCGAGCTTCGACATTGGCAGCTTTCGGACAAAGCAAAGCCATCAAGGAATTTCTCTTGCGAAAAGATTCCGTGCAGGCAGGGCGTGGTTGATTCAGTGTGCGGCTATCACCTCATGGAGGCCCGCAAGCAGATGTCCTCATGGTCCGCCACCTCGATACCGATCCGTGCAGCGTTGCTGCATGTGGTCCAGCAGCACGCGCGCCAGATGCGCGCCGCCGTGGCTGTTGACGTAATGGATCAGCAGGTCGTCGAGCGCTCGCATCAGGCCGCAGCGCATGTCGGCCGCGACGAAATGCAGAAGGATGATCTGGTGATCGGAAAGGGTGACGGCGCCAGCGTCAGGGAGCGCAGGAGAAATCGGCGCCGTCTCATCCTCGGTGCTTCCGTTAAAGCGAGGCGCGGAGTTCGAGAGCGCGCCGGCGGAAGGGGCAACAACCGCCGGCGCGCACTCCCGACCGGCGGCGGGGACTGCCGGGCAGGTTTCGAAAGGAACCGCCCCGGATGCGGGAGGAGGTGCATCCGGAGCGGCGCGGTCAGCGTGGGGAGGAGGACACGCTGTGGGGAATTCATAGTCGCTGGCGCCGACCTGGCGCGGCACCAGGCGTTCGGTGAAGCCGGCGCCGGCAAGGCGCGCGCCGCGATCGGCCAGAGCGGGAGACGAAAGGCGCATCTTGATCATGCGGCGCGCCCCTCTTCCGCCGAAACATGGACACAGACCAAGACATCGCTATCGATCGGAATGCGCTCTTCCGACGCCTTCGCCATAAGGGCCGGCCAATATTTCACGGGTATCGATTGGCGCCGGCGCATCTCGGATGCTGCCGAATGCTTGACCCCAATGACTTTCGCCACCGCGCCGGTCCCGCCCAAAGCCTCGAAGATGTCGTGCACCGTTTGCATGGTCGCGGATACAACATCATTCGTGTTGGTGTGTCAACATGATTAGTGTTGAAGCATTTGCGATTGTCCGGCCCATGAACACAATGGGCGATCGGCTGCGTGCAGCTAGAGAAAAGGCTGGTTACAGTTCTGCGGCCAAGGCGGCAGCAGCGCTGGGTGTTTCAGCTTCGACCTTCCGCGCCCATGAAAATGGGCAGAACGAATTCGGTCCAGTCGAGGCAGAGCGATATGCCCGACGCTTCGGGACGTCGGCTGCGCACCTTTTAACCGGGGCAACTGCCACCATTGAGCGCCTGCCCGTTCTCGATAGAGAATCGCTGCCCAAGCCGAACGCCAGTTTCCCACCCCGGTACGAACAGTTCCCGCAAGTCGGCACGATACCGGTGCTTGGGCAGTCAGTTGGTGGACCGAACGGGCGGTTTGTGCTGAACGGCCAGGATGCAGGACGTGTCTTTTGCCCGCCCATGCTTGAAAATGTGGAAGGAGCTTATGCGGTCCGGGTTTACGGCACGTCGATGGAACCTCGCTATTTCGCCGGGGAGACGATATGGATCAACCCGCACGAGCCCGTCAGATCAGGGGATTTCGTGGTGGTTCAAGTCGTTGGCGACGACGAGGATGACAATCGTGACAGCTATATCAAGCAGTTTGTATCTCGGTCGAATAGCTTGGTGCGCCTACGTCAGCTGAACCCTGACGAAGGCGAAAACGAGATGCTAGATTTCCCGACAAAGCGGGTTTTCTCAGTTCATAAGATTGTATTTCAGGCGAGCCTATAGTCCTCTCGACCCAGGTAGGCCGGATGGTCAAATTGCGCGATCTCGGCGGCTTGCGCGGGCACTCGCTGCAACTTAGGTGGCGGCACAGCGCACGATAGGTATGGGCGCCAAGTTCATTTGCCTTTACCAGATTGGAAAGCCGCAAGATCCGGGAATGACCGCAATCGTCGCAGGCCACATAGACACTTGCGAGCTCAATGATCAGCCTCGACGCGTCCGGATTGTCGTTTGATGCGCGCACGTTTCCGGCCGGTGAACCGGCATACTCAGCACTCATTTCCGGTGGCTCCCTGCCTTGTTTTATGTGCGGCAGCATGACTCACTTGCCGGAACACATCAAGAACAAATTAGGGCGAAAATGATTCGGCAGTAGCTCCCCGGGAAAGGCGTTAAGCTAAAAATCAACACGATATATGTTGACATGTTTTGTGTTGATATGTGATGTTCCCCTCCAATCGCTATCCCGCGATGGAGGCAAGACCCATGATCACCACGCAGCAGCGCCCGGCGCCGTCCGTTCCGTCCGGCATCCTCACCGCTCAATCCATCGTCGATCGCATGGCCGACAAGATGCTCGAGATGGGCATGAACAGCACGGCTGTCACCGCCGACACGCTGTTTGAAAATTCCGACTTCACCCGCGAAGACATCGACAAGCACGGCGCCGAGGCCGCGAACCTCGCGCGCCACCGTGCCGTGCGTCAGGTCGGCTGACGGCCATGAAGACTGTCGCCAGCCGCCTCATTGCGGCATCCGAGACCTCGCCCGAGCGTTTCGACTGGATTTCGCGCCAGATCGCGGCCGGCCGCAAGCCGTCCGAGATCCTGCGCGACCTCGAAACCACGGCCGACCGCATCTGCGCCGCCATGGCGGCGGTCGGCATCAGGCTTGCCTTCGCCTCGTCGGCCACCTTCGCGCTGGCCTTCGTCTGGACCGCGATGGGGCTGCGCTGATGGTGCACCCCCTCGACTATGAGCGCATCGCCATCCCGCCCCACGGCGGCGTGCGCATCGTCTGCCACAACTGGCCGAGCTGCGGCTGCGGCGACGACTGCACCCAGCAATCCCCCGAGGATTCGCCGTTCGCCCGCCGCGTCCTGCTCGCCCTGATGATCGCCGTGGCCCTGATCGGGGCAGGGCTGGTCTATGTGGGGTTGCGGTGATGGGTGTCCGCATAAAGACCCTAGGCTATCCGAGCCGGACCGATGCCGTTCTTGCATTGCGGCGGCAAGGCATTTCGACAGCGGAAATCGCCGCCCGCATCGGGATAAAGACCACGACCGTCTCTGCGCTGGAGCATTCCGCAGGTCGTGCCAAGCGTGCCCCGCGCCCGCTCGAAGAACTATGTCGGACGGTCTTGTTTCCGATCGACGTTCTCAACGCATTGGGTCCTCACGCGGCGAAGCGAAACATGCACCCAAACCGCTTGGCTCGTCTCATCGTCGAGACGGTCAGCGACGAGAAGATGATCGACGCCGTTCTGGACGACGCCGACGACTTGGAGGGCTGGGCGAATGGCTGACAAATCCCCCATCGAATGGACCGACGCGACGTGGAATCCCATCGTCGGCTGTTCCATCGTCTCGCCCGGCTGCACCAACTGCTACGCCATGAAGATGGCCGGCCGCATCGAGGCCATGGCAAGAGGCGGTGAGCGCAGCGAACAGGGAAGCAAGAACCCCGGCGCAAAGCACTATGCCGGCACCACGAAGAAGGTGAACGGCAACACCGTCTGGACCGGCAAGCTGGCCCTGGCGCCGGAAAAGACCCTGCTGCAGCCGCTGGCCTGGCGCGCCCCACGTCGCATCTTCGTCAACTCCATGGGCGATCTCTTCCACGAAGACGTGCCCGACGAGTGGATCGACAGGGTGTTCGCCGTCATGGCGCTCGCCCCGCAGCACACATTCCAGGTGCTGACCAAGCGCGCGAAGCGCATGCGGGAGTACTTTGCCGAAACTTGGCAGCGGCCGGCGCGTGCTGCTCTTGAGATTGACGGCATGACGATCCCGGCGCAGCCGGTCGGTGTGACCGATCGCTGGCACCAGATAGATCTCGCCATCGATCGCGTGACCGAGGACACGCTGTTCGACGATGATCGTTTCTGGACGCCGCAAGGTTCTCTCATCGGCCGGCCGGCATGGCCACGTCAGCCCCTGCCAAACGTCTGGCTTGGCATCTCCGCCGAGCGCCAGCAGGAAGCCGACGAGCGTATCCCCGATCTGCTCGCCACGCCGGCGGCAATCCGCTTCGTCTCCGCCGAGCCGCTGCTCGGGCCGATCAACTTTCGACGTATTCGGGTCGCGCCTGATCACCACACAATTATCGACGCCCTGGAGGGGTACGCGATCGCTGACGCGATCTCTGGTTCCGGCCAAGAGCGCACCATGCTCGACTGGATCATCGCCGGCGGCGAGAGCGGGCACCAGGCGCGGGCGATGCATCCTGCGTGGCCGCGTTCGATCCGCGACCAATGCGCTGCCGCCGGTGTCTCGTTCTTCTTCAAGCAATGGGGCGAGTGGCGGCCTTCGACACCGGAGCAGGCCAAGGGCAACCCTAGATCAGGATGGCGCTGCCTCGCCGCTCACCCGCACGTGCCGAAGGTAGACGAACTCTATCCCGAGGCGGGAGCCGAGTTCGTAGAAAATATGGGCAAGAAGGCCGCCGGTCGGATGCTCGACGGTGTCGAGCACAACGCCATGCCCGGCCCAATCGAGGTGCCTGCGCTATGAGTGTCTACGTCGACAATGCCAAGCACCCCTTGGGCCGTCTTTTGATGTGCCACATGTGGGCTGACACGCGCGCCGAGCTGTTCGCCATGGCCGATCGCATTGGCGTCCAGCGCAAATGGTTCCAGCGCCCGCCCGGTATCGGCATCGCCGGCATGGATGCATCGTGGGAGCATTTCGACATTGCCCAGTCCAAGCGCGCGATGGCTGTCGCGGCCGGCGCGATCGAGACGGACAAGTATGGTCCTGTCGAATTCACCGCTCGGCTGAAGGGAGATCAGGCAAAGCTCGACCAGATAGCCGCGCTGCGCGCGAAGGGCTTTGGCGCTGGCGCGCCGCCAGCCGATCCGAAGCAGGGGGCGCTTCTATGATCGACCTCCCCGAACTCGCCCTGTCAGTCCGCCAGCCCTGGACCTGGTCGATCATGCACGCCGGCAAGGACATCGAGAACCGCGACTGGCCAACGCGGGTTCGGGGACGCATCTGCCTGCATGCCGCCAAAGGCATGACGCGCGATGAGTACGAAGACTGCCTCGACACCTTGCATGGCATAAGTCTTGGCCATCATTTCCCGCCACGCCTGACGCTGCCGGCCTTCGACAAGCTCGATCGCGGCGGCATAGTCGGTACCGTCGACATCACCGACTGCGTCAGCGCCAGCAAGAGCCCCTGGTTCTTTGGGCGCTACGGCTTCGTGCTACGCAATCCAGAACCACTACCCGAAATGATCCCGGTCAAGGGCGCGCTCGGCTTCTTCAGATGGCGTGACAATCTCAATGTCGCGCCGGCGGCAAAGCCGATCTCCGCTCAGGGGAGCCTGCTTTGACGCACATCTACCGATGGAATCGCCAAGGCCGGAAAGGCCAGCCATGCCGCGTCACCGCGCGCGGCAAGATGAACTCGATCCGCGTCGAGTTCGCCGACGGCTACGTGATGATCACCAGCGGCAATGCCATCCGCAAATTCAACCCCAAAGGAGAAAGCACATGCCATCCGCAGCCTTGAAATCTACCGTGCCGGCGTCGATCCTGACCAAGGCCGACCCCGATAGTCCGGCCTTCCGCGTCGAGGATCGCCGCCGCCTTTTCCTCAAAGCCGGCACTGTCGTCAGCTTCGGCGCCGGCGGCGTCGAAAACCAGTCCGACCATGAGATCGCGATCAACACCGCCGACCTGGTCGGGGGGCGGGATTTCGCCGTCCTTGCCAATGACGAGGGCGAGGTGGTGGCGATTCCCGATGGCGACGATATCGCCGAAGGTTTCGTCCAGATCGGCGGCTTTCACTTCGCACCCGGCGGCAACGCCACCGGCCGCGCCGGCGGCGATAGCGGGCCGGCGATCAATCCGTTCTCATGCTGGGATTTGAATTTTCGGCCAGCCTGTCCGGACCCGTCGGGCATGGCGCTGATCGATATGCCTGACGGCCATGAAATCTGGGTCGACATCTACAAGCTCGGCGTCAACCACAGGGGTAAGGGTACGAGCCGCTTCGGCGAGACGATTGCCGACGGGCGCGACCTGCCGGAGAAGGCCGACGGCAATGGCAGCGTGCAGGCACTGGACTATGCCACGGCGGTGGCGATCTACGCGCATCACGGCAAGCAACTCCTGTCCTATGACGAATTCCGCATCGCAGCTTATGGCGTGACCGAAAAGACATCGGCGGATCGTGACCCGAAGGTGACCGGGCTGGACGCCGCCCGGACGTCGCAACGCGGCATCATGCAGGCGACCGGCAATCTCTGGGACTGGGGCCACGATGGCGATCCCGACAACCCCCGCGCGTCCATCTTCGGCGGCAGCTGGTACTCCGGCGTCCACGCCGGTTCCCGCTCCGCGTTCCTGGTCTACTGGCCGGGGCTCTCGGCCGGCGACATCTCCGCGCGGGGCCGCAGTGACCACCTGAGGCATGCCTGATCGGCGCGAAAGCGCCGATCCTCACCCCCTTTCAGACAATGAGGATATGACAATGAACGCGACTGCGAAAATCCCCTCCATCGTCATCGAGCGCGCCGATCTTGCCGCATCGATCTTTGCCGTCACCGGCCCCACTGCCATCGCGATCAAGGCTGGAACGATTGTTACCGTCGCCGGCATCGCCCACGCCTTCGAACAGGAAACGCCGATCGAGACGATCACTCTGGTTCCGGGACAGGACTACGGTGTCCATATCGGCGCCGATCGAAACCCCGTGGCGATTCCGATCGGCGCCGGCATCGTCGGCGATGCCGAGAGGTTCGGCGGCTTCCATTTTGCGCCAAGCGGCAATGCCTTGGCTCGCGCCGGCGGCGATGGCGTCCCGGCCATCAACCCGTTCTCATGCTGGGACATCGGCTTCCGCCCGGCCTGTCCGGATCCTCGCGGCATGGCGCTCGTCGAGGGCCGCTTCTGGGCAGACATCTATCTGCTCGGCACCGACCATATTTCCGATGGCACAAGCCGCTGCGGCGCAACCATTGCCGACGGCGTCAGCCTGCCGGTCAAGGCCGACGGCAAGGGCAAATGGGACAAACTCGATTACGCCACGGCGACGGCGATATACGCGCATCACGGCAAGCGCCTGCTCGACGCCGAGGAATTCTTCAGCGCCGCTCATGGCACAACCGAGCGCGCCGCCCGTGACGAGGAACCCGACAAGACCGGCGACATGGCGGACGGCGGTAAAAAATTCGTCTCCATGTGGGGCCTGTTCGACGTCACCGGCACGATGTGGCAGTGGGGTACCGATGGCGATCCCGACAACCCCCGCGCGTCCATCTTCGGCGGCTGCTGGTACTCCGGCGGCCGCGCCGGTTCCCGCTACGCGAGCCTGGTCTACTGGCCGGAGGTCTCGCTCGACGACATCTCCGCGCGGGGCCGCAGTGACCACCTGAATCCTGCCACCTAGCCGGCGCGAAAGCGCCGGCTCCCTTCAGCCCGGAGCGTCGCCATGACCATAATCCGTGACGAGCATGCCGCAACGCCCGGGCTGGCGATCATCGACAAATACGAGGAAGCCGTGACCTATCTCTACCCGATCCTGCAACGCTGCCCGCGCGTGCACGGCAATGTCCGCGACACGATGATGGCGGTGTTGTTCGACCAGGTCGGCCTGTTCTACCAGGCCGCCAAGTCACGGCAGCCCTCGAAACTTTACGCGGCCGACGCCAATTTGGCGACGCTGCGTTTCTGGTTGCGCTTTGCGGCTGACCGCAGGCTCAAGATCATCTCGACCGGCCAGCACAAGGCGATGCTTCGCCTGCTGGCCGAGGTCGGCGCGATGCTTGGGGCCTGGATCAAGACCGCCAAGGGCAACGGGTGAACGGGGACATGATGCGGCGCGCGTCCATCTTCGGCGGCAGCTGGTACTCCGGCGACAACGCCGGTTCCCGCTACGCGAACCTGGACTACTGGCCGGAGAACTCGAACGACGACATCTCCGCGCGGGGCCGCAGTGACGATCCTTTCCCGGCTCGGCGGCGGTCAAGGCCACGCCGGCCATCTGCTTTGTACGAGGTCCCCGCCAGTGAGCGCGCCAGCGCGAAACTTAAGGGCGGGGCAATCGAACAGGGTGGTCAGCCCGGTCATCCGGCTTCGGCGAACACATCAAGCGGTCCGGTACAGCGGGGAGTAGCGGGCACAGCCCGTCGAAACCCGCGACCGGCAACGAGGGGGAGAAAGCCCTTGGCCATGAAATACCGTAATCTCATTCAGGCGATCACCAGCGACGCCACCATGCTCGAGGCGCTGCGCCTGACCAGCCGCAGCAAGCGGCTTGCGCCAGCCCGCCTGGAGTTCAAGGAATTCGCCGCACTCAATCTCGACCGCCTGGCGCGCGAAATGGCAGACGGTAGCTACCAGCAGGGCGAGCCGCACGAGTTCAACATCTTCGATCCCAAGCTGCGCACCATATCGGCACTGCCGTTTCGCGACCGCATCGCGCAACACGCGCTGTTCCATGTCATCGCGCCGATCTTCGACGCCACGCTTCTGCCGCGCACTTTCGCCTGCCGGCCCGGCAAGGGAACGCATGCGGCGATGATCATGCTGCAGGCGGACATCCGCCGCCTCACCCGGAATGGCGATCCGCTGTTCGTCCTGAAAACCGATTTCTCGAAATACTTCGCTTCGATCGACCGCGCTGTTCTGTGGCGGCTCATCGAAGCCAAGATTTCCTGCATGGCAACCTTGCGCCTCATCGAGGAAATGCTGCCGCGCCAGGGCATCGGCCTGCCGATCGGCAGCCTGGTCAGCCAGATATTCGCCAATGTCTACGGCGGCATCGTCGACAGGCATCTTCAGCAGGATCTCGGCGAGCGCTGGTGGTACCGTTACATGGACGACATCGTCATCCTGGGCCGCTCGTCGGAGCATCTGGCCAGGGTGCGGCAGTCGATCGAGGTGCTATCGCGCGAGCAGCTCGGCCTGCGCTTCTCCAAATGGTCTATCCAGCCGGCTGGCCGGGGCGTCAACTTCGTCGGCTACCGCATCTGGGCCACCCACAAACTGTTGCGACGCGACAGCGTCACCAGGGCGCGCCGCAAGATCAGCGCCTACCGCGCGTCCGGCGATTATACGCGGCTGAATAAGTTCCTCGCCGCTTGGACCGGTCATGCCGGCTGGGCCGACAGCCACAATCTGATGCGCAGCCTTGGGCTGGAGGAGGGAACGTGACACACGCCCACCCTCCGCAACCGTCATCCGTCCGCTTCCCGGTGCAGCCGCGCCTGGTGCCGCCGATCAAGGCGGCGCGCTATCTGCATTTGACGCTGGCCGAATTCGCCGAAAAGCTGTCGGCGCTGCAAATGCAGGGCTTTCCCAAGGCATGCCCGATCACCGGCAATTACGACCTTGTGGCGATCGACGCGTGGCAGGACAAGCGCTCCGGCCTTGCCGGCGGCGCGCCGTCGGCGCAGTCTAGCGCCGACATCGCAAAGGCGAGGCTGGCGACCCTTGGCTAAGATCAAGCTGAAGCATTACGTCGTCCGCAAGGGCAAGTACGGCTACTGGCTGCCGACGCCGAAGATGGTCGCGGCCGGCTTCTCCTGCATTTCCTGCGGCCTCGACGGGCCGGAGGCGTGGGCGGTCGCCCGGGAATGGGAAGACCGCTGGCAATTGGCTCGCAAGGGGCTGGAGACGCCGCGGCTCGACACATGGCCGAAGGATTCCATCGGCGATGCGTTCGCCCGCTACCGCCGCATGGAGGCCTGGAAGCGCATGGCGCCGCGCACCCGCGAGGACTGGGAACGCGGCTGGACCTACATCGAACCCTATTTCGCCGACCTGCCACCAGCCGACATCACCCTCGAGCTGCTCGACGACTGGTATGCACGGCTGCTGCGCGCCAAGGGCATCGACATCGCCTATCGCGCCGTGAAGACATGGCGGTCGCTCTACAACGTCATGGCCGGGCTGAAACTATGCACGCCCAAGGCGGATCCGTCGCTGGCCATTCGCCGCAAGACACCAAACGCCCGCCACCAGGTGTGGACCGAGGGCGAAGCGGTGCGGCTGGTCAAGGGCGCATGGCGCAACGGCTTCCGCGGCCTCGCCTGCATCGTCGCCGTCGCATGGGACACCAGTTTCTCGCCGGTCGACGTGCGCACGCTGACCCCGGCGCAGGCCATGCAGACGGCGAAGGAATGGGGTTTCCTGATCGAACGCACCAAGAGCGGCGAATCAGCCTTCGGCACGCTGTCGGCGCGCACCCAGCGCCTGGTGCTGGCCTATATCGACCAGCTCGGCGCGACCTTGCTCGACGATGCGCCGATCTTTCGCTCCCGCGGCTTTGCCCCGGGACCGAAGGGCGGGCGCCCCCGCGCCGGCGCGCCCTACACCAAGGATTCGCTGGTCGACGATTTCGCCGACTTGCGCAGGCTGGTGTTCGGGGCAGGGGAAAAGCGCCGATTGATGGACATGCGGCGATCGGGCGCGGTCGAAGCCAACGCCGGCGGCGCGTCCGTCGAGGCGATCTCAGCCAAGATGGGCAATTCCATCGACGAGAACAAGGCGCTGCAGAAGACCTATATGCCGGTCAATCTCGCAGCCGTCCGTGCCGCCGACGCCAGCCGCCGCAAGGGCAGGGCGCTGCTCGGTCAGGAACGCAACGAATACAAAAAGTTGAAACTATCCGAAAAATGAAAGTTGAAACTTTTCCAAGGGGGGCAGCTCAACCCCTTGGAATAAATGGCGCGAGTGACGGGGCTCGAACCCGCGACCTCCGGCGTGACAGGCCGGCACTCTAACCAACTGAGCTACACCCGCGCATTGACGAGCACGTGTCAGCCGTGTTCGTCGTTGGGGCGCTGGATAAGGGGTTCGCCACCGGGTGTCAAGCGCACCAAACCATCATAACAGCAAACTGGAGAAGGTTTTTTGACAGCCGGCGTTTTGGTCGCAGATAAGGCCGCCGAACACGGCGCCGGCTGATCATTTGGCCTTGCGAAGCGGGTCCCGACCGCTTAAAGGTCCGGCCCGGAGCGGGCGATTAGCTCAGTTGGTAGAGCGCTTCGTTTACACCGAAGATGTCGGCGGTTCGAGCCCGTCATCGCCCACCACTTGGCCATCTGGTTTTTAACTATTTCGCATCGTCGGCCGGCCGTAAGGGCCCGAGCCGACATCTAAAAGACAGGTGTGATGCGCTTTTGGATGTTTCCCTTTCGTCGAGACATTTTGGCATCCCTGATTGCATGCCTGCTGGTTTCCGGCTGCTTCGACCTGAAGCAGGATCTGGCATTCCGGCGTGACGGGACGGCTACGGCCAACGTCCGCATAGCTGTCGATGCCACGGCGCTTGCAATGGCCAAGGACGTCAACAGCAAATGGTGCAGTTCTGAAAAGCTGTTGTCTTTCAAGGGAATCACCGGAAGCACCGAGCGCACGACCGAAGGAGGGGATGAAGTCTGCTCCGTGTCTTTCTCCGGAAAGACGGAGGATCTCGTCGCCGCTCTTTCGAACGCAAATGTCGGGGGCGACAAGAGGCAAGGCGTTCAACTCAACCGTATTGGGGAAAACTACGAATTCGTCGTCGATTTCCCCAGTCTGAAGCCAACGGACAAGTATTCCAACGACCCGATGGCGCAGGGGTTGCGTACGCTCATCCTGGCGAAGATGTCCGGCAGGCACATCGCCTGGACCCTGACCGCACCGCGCATCATCGAGACCAGCGGCACCATTTCGGAAGACGGACGGACCGCGTCATATTCGCGACCGCTCGCCACGGTATTTTCGAGCGACCGGCCCACGACCTTTCGCGCCGTGTTCTCGCTGGAGCCGCCCGGAATGTTCCAACAATTGTTGAACTGGTTTCGATAGGGCCGAAAAGCGGCGCCCCGAGCCAGGCTCACGGCGGCACCATCCGGAAATCCTTTCCCTCCGGCAGCAATTGTCCGCCGTCGACGACGATCGTCGTGCCGGTGATGTAGCTGGCGTCGTCCGAGGCGAGGAATAGGAAGGCGTTGGCCACGTCGCGCGGACTGCCGAGCCGGCCGAGCGGGATCGAATCCTCCATGTTCTTGATATAGGCCGCGCCCCGATGCTCCTGGATGGCTTCGGTGAGGATGTTGCCGGGTTCGACGCCGTTGACGGTGATGCCGTATCCGGAGAATTCGAGCGCCGCGGAACGGATGAAGCCGTTGATGCCGGCCTTGGTCGCCGCATAGTGGCCGTGGCCAGGGCTGGTGACATGCGGACCGGTGATGGAGGAGGTGTAGAGCATGCGGCCGAAGCGCTGTGCCTTCATCGGCACCAGCGCCGCGCGGCTGGCATTGAAGGTGCCGCGCAGATTGACGGCCATGACGCGGTCCCAGTCGTCGGCGCTGGTGTTCTCGATCAACTGCCAGGGATAGATGCCGGCATTCTGGACGATGATGTCGAGGCGGCCATGGTGTTTCAGCGAAAGCGCCACCGCGGCCTCGGCGTCGCCCATTTGCGAGATGTCGGTGCGGATGAAGGGGACGCCGAGTTCATCGGCACTTGCTTGCCCGACTTTATCATCCGAATCGGCCAGCACCAGCCTTGCGCCTTCCTCGGCGAAGCGCAACGCGATGCCCTTGCCGATGCCGCGCGCAGCGCCGATGATCAGCGCCACCTTGTCCTTCAATCGTCCGGTCATGCGAGCCGTCCTGTCACGCCAGTCTTTGGCGAATGGTTTGCTTGAATGCGTCGAGCAGCACGGCGGCCAGCACCAGAAGGCCGTGGATGACCTGGGTGAAGTTGGCGGGCAGCCCCATCAGGTTGATCGCCGTGTTGATGGCCGAGAGCAGGAGCACGCCGGCATAGACGCCGGGCAGGGTGCCGACCCCGCCTTTCAGGCTGACGCCGCCGATGACCACCGCCGCAAAGGCGTTGAACAGAAGCCCGACACCGAGATTGGCGGTGGCGCCCGACGTGCGGATGGCCAGCAGCCATCCGGCAAGGCCGGCGATGGCGCCGGCAAGCACGAAAGCGATGATCAGGTTGCGGTTCACCCGGATGCCGGCGCGGAAGGTTGCCGTCTCATTGCCGCCGATCATCACGAGATGCCGGCCGAACGGGGTCTTGGCCATGATCAGCGAGAAGACGACGAAGCAGGCGATGGCGATCCAGGCGGTGAGCGGCAGGCCGATCAGCCGCTGGATGCCGAACCAGCGGATGGCCGGCGCCAGGTCCTGCGCCGAGCGGCCGCCCGAAATGACCAGCACCAGGCCGCGCACCCAGATGTAGGACGCGAGCGTGATGATGAAGGCGCTCATCTTGACCTTGACCACGAGATAGCCGTTGAACGCGCCGATGAGGCCGCCGACGGCAAGCGCCAGTAGCAGCGACACCGGCACCATCAGCCATTCCGGGTGCAACTGAACGCCCATGCCGATGCCCGATGAACAGAACAGGATACCCACCGCCATGGCGCTGAGCGCGGCGACGGACTCGACGGACAGGTCCATGTGGCCGGCAATGATGACCAGCGCCAGGCCGATCGACATCACGCCGAGCACACTCGATGCCTCGATGATGTTGGCGAAAATGCCGAGCTGGAAATAGTTCGGGATGAAGATGGAAAAGACCACCAGCACGAACAGCAGCATGAACCAGACGAGGTTGTCGAGGACGAACTCCAGGGCATGGCGGGTGCGGGGGTTCATGGGCTGATCCGGCTGGCGCACGGCTCGACGATCATCCGATCTTCGAAAAGGCGCGGATTGGAATTGCAGGATATTGGCTCCGGACCGGGATGGCCCGGAGCGGTTTCAGGCGACGTGCCTATTCGACCGACTTGACCGTATCCGTCGGCGGCTTCTGGTTACCCCAGAAGGCGGGATTGTCGACGTTTTCCTTGGTGATCGCGGCGCCCGGAATCTTGATGTTCGGACCCCACGCTTCCTTGGTGACGACCGATTTCAGACCGAGCACGTCATAGTCGCCGGGCTTGATCTCCTGCTTGTTGGCGACCTTGTCCATGAACATGGCGACGGCCGCTGCCTGCGCGTAGAGCGGCTGCTCGACTTCGACGTTGAGCCAGCCCTTGCGAATCAGGTCGAGGCCGACCGGCGCGCCGTTCGAACTCATCAGCATGACGTCGCCCGGCTTCTTGCCGGCGGCCTCGAGCGAGGCGACGGCGGCGACCGACAGGTGAGCGGCATGGCTGAAGATGAGGTCGATGTCGGGATTGGCAAGCATCTGGTCGGCGACGATGGTGCCGGCATTGCTGGCTTCCCATTGCATGGCCGGCAGCGAGATGATCTTGACGTCCGGGAACGCCTTCATTTTCTCCTCGAAACCCTTCTGGATGTCGAGCGTGTAGGGGTCGCCGGGGTCACCCAGCACCTGCAGGACCTTGCCCTTCACCGACCCGTTCTTGGCTTTGAGAAGCTTTTCGGCCTGGTCGGCGGCGATATGGCCGATCTCGACCGTGCCCGCCACGGATGTGAAATCGGAGGGCGTCGAGGTGATCTGGCGGTCGAACTCGACCACCGGGATGCCGGCGGCGCGGGCGGCCTCGATCGACGGTTTCAGTGCGTTGAAATCGACAGCGGCCAGGATGATGGCCTTGGGCTTCAGCGCGATGACGTCGTTCATCTGCGACTGCTGGGCGTCGGTCTTGTTGTCGGCGTTCAGCGTCTTCATCTCGTAGCCGACCTGTTTCAGGAACAGCTCAAGCGCGGTCACCGAGCCGGTCTGGAACTCGTCGAGCAATGTCGGCACCATGTAATAGACGGTCCCCTTGGACTGGGCGAATGCCGGCGTGAGCGTGGCAAAGGCCAGTGCCAGGATACCGAAGACAGCAAGAAGTATTCGCTTCATGTCGTTCGCTCCCTGTTGAGCCGGACCCCTCCTTGTCCCTCAGCCCGCCGGTCCGGCACCGGCAAGCGTCTCGCCGGTGATCATGTTGATCACCGCATCGGGACTTGTTTTGTTGCGCGCAACGTCCCCCGCCACGACGCCTTGGCGGATCACCACGATCCGGTCGGCGACTTGAAAGGCCTGCTGCATGATATGGGTGATGATGACGACGCCAATGCCCTGCTTCGCGACCTGGCGGATCATGTCGAGACCGCGCCGCGTCTGTTCGACGCCAAGGGCGGCGAACGGCTCGTCGAGCAGCACCAGCTTGCCGCCCCAATGCACGAAGCGGTTGAGCTCGATCGCCTGCCGCTGGCCGCCCGAGAGATGCTCGACATTGGTGCGCAGGGATGGAATGCGCGTGCCGGCGCTGGCCAGCGCCTTGCCGACGACGGCTTCCATGGCGCGCTCGTCGAGCACGGGAATGCCAAGCACTTTCCTGGTGATCTCGCGGCCCATGAAGAAATTGGCCACCACATCGACATTGGTGCACAGCGACAGGTCCTGGTAGACGGTTTCGATGCCCGCCGCCTTGGCCTCCGCCGGCGACCGGGCCAGGAACTCCTTGCCTTCGAACAGCATGCGGCCGGAGGTCGGCTCCAGCCCGCCGGCGATGATCTTGACCAGCGTCGATTTGCCGGCGCCGTTGTCGCCGAGCAACGCGACCACTTCGCCCTTGCCGATGGAAAAGCTGATTCCCTTCAGCGCTTCGATGGCACCATAGTTCTTGGTGACGTTGTCGAGCACCAGCAGCGGTTCGCTCATGCGGCTATCCCCCTGGCCGACAGGATATCGCGGCCGCGCTCGCGCTCGGCGGCGAACATCTGGCCGAAGCGCGGCGACAGCACCCCCGAGACGGCAAGTGCCGCCGCGCCGCGCAGCACGGCATGCTGGCCGCCGCTGGCGACGATGACGCGCGGCGTCTTACGGTCGGCGCGGGCCGAAACCGAATTGTGCAGCGGTTCGGCCGCGTCTGCCAGGTGTTCGAGCAGGTCCGACGTCGCCAGTCCGCCGAGCACGACCGTCTCGGGATCGAAGAGGTTTTCGATGATGGCGATGGCATTGCGGAAGATCGGGCCGACCTGCGCCACCCAGTCGGCGTCATTGCCGGCCCGGCGGCCTCGCGCTTCGAGCGAGATATAGCGCTCAAGGCAACCTCGGTTGCCGCAGGGGCAAAGTTCGCCATCAGGGACGACGGGAATATGGCCGATTTCGCCCGCATTGCCCCAGGCGCCGCGCAGGACGCTGCCGTCATGCATCATGGCGCCGCCCAGTCCGACGCCGAAATAGAGGTAGTAATAGTCGGAATGGCGGGCGCCGATGCCATAGAGCCGCTCGCCCATCGCGGCGGCGGCCATGTCGCTCTCGAAGAACGCCGGCAATCCCGTCGCGGCAGTCAGCCGCTCACGCAGCGCCACGTGCTTCCAGCCGGCCATCGTGGTCGGGCCGACAAAGCTCATCGAGTCCACGTCGAACGGGCCGGGAAGCGCCATGCCGATGCCGATGACACGGCCGCCGGGCCGCTTGCCCGTCAGGTCGCCGACCATGACGCCAATCTGTTCGAACGCGTGATCGGGCGCGGCGTTGGGCGCTTCGCGGTGTGAACTCTCGATGACGTCGCCGCTGAGATTGATCAGCGCGGCATCTATTCCAAGCGGCGTCAGGTGGATGCCGACCGCATAGCCGCCTTCCGGATTGATGCGCAGCGTCGCCGGCGGCAGGCCGCGCCCCTTCGGCTCCTCGCGCACCGACAGGATATAGCCCTGTTCCTCCAGTTCGCGAACGATGGTCGATACGGTCTGGACAGTGAGCCCGACGCGGGCGGCGATCTCGCCACGGGCGGTTGGCCCGTGAAGGCGGATGGACTCAAGCACGATGCGCCGGTTGTACGGCCGCCCGAACTCCTGATTGGTCCCCCGCAATGCCATGCCTTGCGCCCCTGTTGACGTAAGGTTCGCATCAAACATTTATTCAGTCAAATGGAATTCAAAAATAGATCGAGCCCAGTTGTCCTGGGAGAAGGCCGCATCCCTTGTTGGCCGATTGTCGCCGCGGCAAAACCGCCGCAAGGGTAGGCGAAATGGGTCAGGAACAGGGAGCAAAAATGATCGAATTGCCGTTTGCCCGCGAGGAATATCAACGACGCCTTCGCGCAATCCGTGCCGAAATGGCGAAACGCGGTCTTGAGCTCCTGATCGTCAACGACGTCGCCAACCAGCACTACATCACCGCCTATGACGGCTGGTCCTTCTATACACCGCAGGTGGTTCTGGTCCCGATAGAGGAGGTGGAGCCGGTGTGGATCGGGCGCGCCATGGATGCGGCCGGTGGTCTGCTGACGGCCTGGATGAAGCCCGAAAACGTGGTCGGCTTCCCGGAGGACCACGTTCAGCGCACCGATCGCCACCCGATGGACTGGATCGCCAGCTGGATCGTGGCCAAAGGCTGGGGGAGCCGGCATATCGGCATCGAGCTCGAAGCCTATTATTTCTCGCCCAAAGCGCATGCGCGGCTTGTCGCGGGGCTTCCGAATGCGAAATGGCACGATGCCGACCTGCTGGTGAACTGGATCCGTGCCGTCAAGACCGCACCCGAGATCGCGTATCTGCGCAAGGCGTCCGCCTTGGCAGAGGCCGCCGTCACCCGGGCCTACGAAGTCATCGCGCCAGGCGTGCGCGAATGCGATGCCATTGCCGCGATCCAGGCGGCGCAGGTCGCCGGAAGCCCGGATTTCGCGGGCGACATCACGGCGCTGCCGCCGACGATCCTCGGCGGCGAAAATGCCTCGGCTCCGCACATCATGTGGAGTGACAGGCGGTTCGGAGACAATGAGACGATCGCGCTCGAACTTGCCGGTGTCTGCCGCCGTTACGCTGCCGGGCTCGCAAGAACCATGCAACTCGGCAAGACGCCGACGCGTGTCTCGGAGACGGCAAAGGCCGTCATCGAGGGCATGGACGCGGTGCTTGAGGCCGTCAGGCCCGGTACGACGGCGGAAGCGGTCGAAGGCGCGTGGCGCAAGGTCATCGAGCGCCATGGCCTGAAAAAGGAATCGCGCATCGGCTATTCCATCGGCGTTGCCTATCCGCCGGACTGGGGTGAACACACAATCAGCCTCAGGCCGGGCGACAAGACGGTGCTTGTCCCGGGCAATGTCCTTCACTCCATTCTCGGCATGTGGATGGATGGTTGGGGCATCGAGGTCAGCGAGACGATCCTCGTGACCGAAACCGGCCATGAGACACTGACCCGATTCCCCAGAGAAATTCATGTCAAATCCTGAGGACGCGACATCGTCGGGCGTTGCCGATGCCGGCGCGGCGCAAATCGATTCCGGCATTCTCGATGAGATGATCAAGATCCGCCGCCATCTGCACCGCAATCCGGAACTGTCCAACCGGGAGGCGGACACGCAGCGCTATCTCAGGCAGGCGCTGGCGGACCATGGTATCGACACGGTGCGCGATGTGGCGGGTTTCGGCCTGGCCGTGGACATCGTCGGCACCGGCAAGCCATCCAATCGCAAGATCGCCATCCGCGCTGACATCGACGCCTTGCCGATCGAGGAGGAGTCCGGCGTCGATTTTGCCTCGACCAATCCAGGCGTGATGCACGCATGCGGTCATGACGCGCATGCCGCGATGGGTTTCGCGGTCGCGGCCCATCTTCATCGCTCCAGGGCAGATTTCGGCGGGACCGTGCGCCTGATCTTCCAGCCGGCGGAAGAAGATGAGCCCTCCGGCGGCAAGCGGGTCGTTGAAGAGGGACTGCTTGATGACGTCGACGCGGCAATCTGTCTTCACGTCGATCCATACACGCCCTCCGGCAAGGTCGCGGTCGGCTCAGGTCCATACACGCTGGCATGCGATACGTTCGATGCGGTCGTCGTCGGCGAAGCCGCTCATGCGGCAAAGCCCTATGAGGGGGTAGACGCGATTGCCGTGGCCTGCTCGATGGTGGGCGAGTTGCAGAAGATCGTATCGCGTGAGATCGACCCATACGATCCGCTCATCATTTCCGTCACCGGCATCAATGGCGGCAGCGCCTACAATGTGATTGCCGGCAAGGTCGTCCTGAAAGGCACGATCCGCAGCGGCAACGCTGCCACACGCGAACGGGCCAGACGCCGTGTCCGTGAAATCCTGGACGGGATCGCGGCGAGCCACGGCGCCGGCGTCAGGGTGGACATTCACGCGGGCGAGCCTGGCGTCGTCAACGATGCTGAAATGGCCGAGCTCATTTCGGCAAGCGCAAGGGCATGCGTCGGGGCCGAAAACGTTCTCAACATGCCGGGCTGGACGATTGCCGACGACTTTGCCTATTTCAGCGAAAAGCGTCCTTCGGTCTATTTCCGCCTAGGCATTCGCAGTGAGGCGGCCGGGTCGGTCTTCCCGCTGCACCATCCCAGGTTCCGCGTCGACGAGGACGCGATGAAAGTCGGTGCGGCGACGCTGGCCACGGCGGCGACACGTTTCCTGTCGGCGCAAGCGGATTGATCGCGCCCTAGTATTTTATGATCCGGCGCTCGACCAGCACGACGACGCAGAACAATGCGATCGACAGTGCGGAGGACAGCACGATCGCGGCGTAGAGCCGGTCCGACTGGTAGTTGAAGGACGCCTGGATGATCAGAGCGCCGAGGCCTTTGTCCGAGCCGATCCACTCGCCGACGATGGCACCGATCACCGCCGTCGCCGAGGCTATCCTGAGCGAGGAGAACAGCATCGGCAAGGCGCGCGGCAGGCGCAGGCTCCAGAAGACTTCCCACCGTGTCGCCGACAGAACCCGGAACAGCTCGTGCTCGTTGTCGCTGGCACCGTCCAGTCCGCGGATCATGTTCACCAGTGTCGGGAAGAAGCAGATCACCGCCGCGATGACGATCTTCGGCGTCATGCCGAGACCGAAGATCAGCACGATGATCGGCGCCAGCGCCAGGACCGGAATGGTGTTGAAGAACAGCACCACCGGGAAATAGGCCGCCTGCAGGATACGATTGTGCACGAACAGGACGGCAAGCAGGACGCCGGCAAGGTTGCCGATGACGAAGCCGGCCAGGGCCTCGATGAGGGTGGGGCGCAGATTGTCGAGCAACAGCGCGGCGTTCTTCTGGAACACGCCTGCTATCGCCGTTGGCGTCGGCACGATATAGGCCGGCACACCCAGCCAGGGCAGCAGAAATTGCCAGGCAAGCAGCAGCGATGCCGCCCCCAGGACGGGGAGCGCGACGGCCAGCTGCGCAGAGAGCGGCGCCGGCCTCATGATGCCTGCTCCAGCGCGATGCGCAGTTCGGCCATGGCGGCAACGATCGCCGGATCCTCGCGGGAGCAGCGGTTGCCGTCCTTCTTGAGCGGCCGCATGTCGAGATCCTTGACCAGCCGGCCGGGATTGGCGGCGAGAACAATCACCCGCTCACCCAGATAGGCCGCTTCGGCGATCGAATGGGTGACGAAGAGGATGGTGGTACCGGCGCGACGCCACAGGTTCAGCAACTCATCGTTGAGGCGGTCCCGGGTGATTTCGTCAAGCGCCCCGAACGGCTCGTCCATCAACAGCAGTTTCGGTTCTCCCAGCAGCGCCCTGGCGATCGCCACGCGCTGGCGCTGGCCGCCGGAAAGCTGATGCGGCAGGCGGTCACCGAAGCCTGCCAGCCCCATCAGGTCCAGCAGTTCGTCGCTGCGGTCCTCTATTTTGCGGGTCAGGCTGCCTTGCCCGACGCCGAGCGGCAGCCGCACATTGTCGCGCACGCTGCGCCAGGGCAGGAGGGTGGAATCCTGGAAGACGAAGCCGACGTCGCGGCGCGAGCGAACCGCGTGCGGCGTGTCGCCGAGCACGCTGATCGTGCCGCCGAGCGGGTCGAGCAGGTCTGCAACGACGCGCAGCAAGGTCGACTTGCCGCAGCCCGACGGCCCAAGGATCGACAGGAAGGATCCAGCCTCGACGGTGAGGTCGAGACTGGAGAGCACCTTGACGGCCGCGATGCGGCCGCCATAGCCGACATCGAGCCGGCTGGCTTCGATCGCGTTCGCCATCAGGCGGCGGGCGCGTCGAGCTTGGGACGGTCGGCGGCCGACAGTTCCAGGATCTTTGTCGTATAGACGTCCGCGGCGGCGGGCCGGCCGTTCGGGTACTGGCCGACCTTGTCGAGCAGCGCCAATTGCTCCTCGATCGACGCCGGATCGAATGTGCCCCAGCCGTCCTTGGCCGTCGTGCCGTCGAAGGAGAGTTTCAGCACCAGGTTGACGGTCTTTTCTTCCCAGCCCAGGTCCATTTCGGGATAGGCGGCGACCATTTTCTTGACCGCCTCCTGCGGGTTGGCGTGCACCCAGCCCCATCCCTTGGCGACCGCGCCGATGAACTTGGCCAGCGTCTGCGGATCCTTTTCGATCGCGGCGTCGGTGGCGAAATAGACATCGGCATAGGAGGCAAGCCCGAGGTCACGTACCAGAAGGTCGACGCGGTCGTCGCCGACGACGCTCAGCGCCTGCGTGTTGGTGATCCAGCCGCCGATGGCGTCGACATCGCCCCGCATCAGCGGTCCCTTGTCGAAACCGACATTGACGACGGTGACGTCGGAGGCGCTCATGCCGTTCTTGGCGAGGATCTCGTCCATCACGAAACGGGCCGTCGGCTGGATGCCGATCTTCTTGCCCTTGAGGTCGGCCACGCCCTTGATCGGGTTCGAGCCTTTCGAGGTGAGCGCATAAGGGCCGGTGCGGAAACCGCAGGCGATGATCTTGATCGGCACGCCGCTGGCGCGCGCCGCGTATAGCTGCGGCGTTTCGGAGAACTGCCCGAGCTGCGCGGAGCCCGAGATGACCGGCGGCACGGTCGAGGCATTCGGGCCGCCCGGGCTGAATTCCACGTCGAGCCCGGCATCCTTGAAATAGCCGTTGGCGACGGCGGCGATGTCGCCGATCTGGCCATTCGACATCAGCCAGTCATACTGGATGACGACTTTGCCGGCTGCCTTTGCTCCCGGTGTCAGCACGAGCTGCATGCCGGCGGATGCCGCGGCGACGGCAGCCAGACCGCCCTTCATCAAGCTACGGCGGTTCAGATTGAAATCCTGGTTCCCACTCATCTTTCGCTCCTGTTTTCAGACTTCTTGTCTCTTCTTCAGGCGCCGCTCCCAAACGGCACGGCGTCGTCTACGGCTGTTCGTCGTGATAGTCGCCAGGGCCGCCGTCGAGCCAGGCGTAGAGTTCCCAGAGCGTGTCGTCCGGGTCGGTGAAGTAGGCGCAGCGCGCGTTCCAGACGTAGTTTTGCGGCGCCCCGTAAAAGGGCACGCCCTTGGCGCTGAGTTCCGCATGCAATTGGTCGATCTCGTCGGGGCTATCGAGCAGCACGGCGACGCAGACCTTGTGCGCGTGGCGCGGCGATTTCAGGTTCGACACGCCTGTATGCCGGTTGATGTGATCGAGTTCCCAGGCGGCCAGCGTCACACCCTGGCCATGGAAATCGGCAAAACCCTCGGCGCGGCGGCGCAAGCGGAAACCAAGCTTTTCGACATAGAATTCGACGGTCCGCTCGATGTCGGCGACCAGCAGGCAGACGTCGGAAATGCGGCTCAGGCTGGCGATCGGCATGGTCATCGTGCTCCGTCGGTATGGTCGCCGCGCGCCGACGGCAGCCTGACGCCAACCCGGTTGGCGGCGCCGATGATATGGGCCCGCATCGCCGCCTCGGCCGCTGCGGGGTTCCCAGCCACCAGCGCATCGTAGATGCGCACATGCTCGCCGACATTGACCTCGACCAGGTCGTGCAGCGGGTTGGTCAGGCGGGCATAGTGGATGGACTGGCGGATCTGCTCGCAGACAAAGGAAATGAAGGTGTGGATATAACTGTTGCCGGTGGCCCGCGCGATCTCGCGATGGAACAGAAGGTCGGCGTCGATGCTGCCATCCTCCCAGCGCTCCTCGCCGCTCATGCGGTCGAGCGCTGCCTTGATGGCGTCGAGATGCTCCTGGCTGCGCCGTGCCGCGGCGAGTGCCGCCGATTCGGCTTCCAATATGCAGCGCAGTTCGAACAGCCGCTCCATATTGTGCGTGTCCTTCAGCGCCTCGCGGTCGATGCGGATAGCGGCGCGCTGCTCGGGCGCCAGCACGAAGGCGCCGATGCCTTGCCGTGCCTCGATCATGCCGTCGGCCCTGAGCTGGGCGATGGCCTCGCGCACCACGTTGCGGCTGACGCCGAATTTTTCGGACAGTTCCTGTTCGGTGGGCAGCCGCGCGCCGGGATTGAGATCGCCGGATTCGATCTCGCGGCTCAGGAAGGCGGCAACCCGGTGCGGCAGCGTCTCGACGGTGCCGATGGCGGCAAGCCTTTGCTTCATGGCGTGGTCTCCGTCGGCGGCAGCAGGCAACCGGGATTCATCAACCCCTTGGGATCGAAAGCGTCCTTCAGGGTCGTGGCCAGCCGCCGATGGACAGGGGACAGGCCGCTCCAGAATTCCTGCCGGCGGCTGCGGCCGATTCCATGTTCGGCACTGATCGAACCGCCGAGGCCGACGGCGATATCGTAGAGCCCGGCGGTGACATCGGCGCCTCGTGAGCGGGCTTCGCCGTCAGCCAGATCGAGCGGTGGCAGCACGTTGAAATGGATGTTGCCGTCGCCGGCATGGCCATAGGCCAGCGGGGTCCAGCCGGGATGGTCGGTTACCACGAAGCGCCTGGCGCGCTCGATCAAGGCCGGGATGTCGGAGATTTTCACCGAAAGGTCGGTGCGCACGTGATAGCCACGCCTCGCCTGGCCTTCGACCAGGCCTTCACGGATCGCCCAGAAGCCCTTCGCCTGCGCGCTGCTGCTGGCCAGCACCGCATCGCCGACCAGGCCATTTTCCATCGCGCCGGCGAGGAAGCCAACCAGGACGGCGTTGAGATCGACCAGCGCGCTCGAGGACAGTTCGATCAGCACCTGGACCGGTGCCGTCACCGGTGCGGTCGTGCCGGGATCGATCAGCCGCGCCAACTCGATGCATTCCGCGCCGATGATTTCGAAGGCCGACACCAGATCCGAGCAATCGCGCCGTGCCTGGCGAAACAGCGCGATCGCGGCCTCGAAGGAAGCAACCCCGAGATAGGCGGTTTCGACGCGCGCCGGTTTTGGAAACAGCTTGACCTCGACGCCGGTGATGATGCCGAGCGTTCCTTCGGCGCCGATGAAGAGCTGCTTGAGGTCGTAGCCGGTATTGTTCTTGCGCAGGCCGGAAAAGCCGTTCCACAATTCGCCGTCGGCAAGCACGACTTCCAGTCCGAGGATCAGGTCGCGCGCCATGCCGTAGCGCAGCACGTTGACGCCGCCGGCATTGGTGGCGGCGTTGCCGCCGATCCGGCAACTTCCCTGCGCGCCGAGCGCCAGCGGAAACAGGCAGTCTTGCTTCTCACTGGCGTCCTTGATCGTCTGCAGGACGCAACCGGCATCGGCCCGCAGCATAAAATTGTCGGCGTCGATCAGGCGGATAGCGTTCAGCCGGTCGAGGCTGACGATCAGCGCGCCGGCGCCCTTCGTGTCGATCGCGCCTGCGACAAGGCCGGTATTGCCGCCCTGCGGAATGATGCCGAGCCCGAGCGAGGCGCAAAGCCGCACCAGCGCCTGTACTTCGGCGACCGAGCTCGGCCTCAGCACCGCCAGCGCCGCGCCGCGATAATCGCCCGACCAGTCGCGCAGATATCCGGCCATGCCGGCCGCGTCGGCGAGCACGCCGTTCGTGCCGACGATGCCTTGCAGCGCGTCGAGAACTGGTGAGGCGATGCCGGGAACCGTCATTCCTATGCCTAGTGGGCCTGTGCTTGGTGAGGTTGAGAAGTATGGATATACATATCATCCTACAACTCAATTAGAGTCAACGGACTTGCGTCGACGACCGCAAATCATCAACAGGCAAGGCGTGGTCGGCCATGCCGCCAAGAAGGTGGCTGGCGTTCAGCGGTTTGACGGGAGGCGTTGAGAGAGATCAGCCGGCCAGCGGACGGTCGTTGTTGCTAGAGATATTGCGCGACTTTCTTGCCGACGGTCAGGAAGCGCAGCGGATCGATCGCCTCGCCATTGTGGCGCACTTCATAGTGCAGATGCGGGCCGGTCGAGCGGCCGCTGCTGCCGGTCTTGCCGATGACCGCGCCGGCGTCCACTTTTTCACCAACTGTCACGTCGATCTCGCTGAGATGTCCGTAGCGTGTGGCAAAACCATTGCCATGGTCGACCTCGACCATGCGGCCATAGCCGCCATTCCAGCCTGCCTTGGTGACGACGCCGGGCGCCGTCACCCGCGCCGCCATGCCGATCGGGGCCCTGAAATCCATGCCCGAATGCAGGGCGGCCGTGCCGAGAATGGGGTCGGTGCGCACTCCGAATGGACTGGTGACGGAGTGGCCGGGGGCGGGATTGGTCAGCGGCAGCTGGCGCGCCTCCTTCTTCAACTGATCGAGCGTGTCCAGCGCCTCGTCCAGTTCCTTGACCTTGCTGTCGAAGATCATCGAGGAATCGAGCGGGATAAGCGGTCCGCCGACATCGCTTTCGTTCTTGCCGAAATCGCTGTCGACCGGCAGTCCGGCCGCCTGCAGTGCCTGCTGGATGGCATCGGCGCTCTTGTAGGCGTTGTCGGCCAGTGTGCTGATGCGGCTGAGCTGTTCGTTCTCGATGGATTTCAACGACTGATTGATCGAGACGAACAGCCTGTCGGCGCGGTCGGCCGCTGAATCGCTGGGCAGCGGATCGGTTCGGGTCGACCACAAGGAGAAGGGCCTGGTGTCGGCGGTGCCGAGGTCGGCGGCCAGGCTGGCAACCGCGTAATTCTGCGCGGGCTGGTTGATGCTGCCGGTAACCTCGGCGCGTTTGTCCGGCTTGGCGGCCGCCGCCGGCTGGTCGGCGGGCACCGTTCCGACGTCATTTTCGGCGCGTTCGAGCAATGGGCCGAGGCGGCCATGACGCTGGCTGAGCTGCGTCTGGCGTTCGAGCAGTTCGCTGACCTTGGTTTCCATCAATTGCTGGTCGAGCAGTTGCCTGCTGGTGATGCGGTCGACCTGGGCGCGAAGCGCCGAAATGCGGTCCTCGTAAGCTTGCTGCATGCGCGCCTGACGCGCGGTGGTGGCGCCGATCAGGTCGTCGCGCAGCACGAGATAGGATGTCGCCAGCAGGTATCCGACGGCAATGGCCGCGAGTGCCGAACCGATGAACGCGGCGAGCCAGGGGCGGATCGTGAAGTGCCTGATCTCGTTGCCCCGGGCGATGATGACCGTGTGGGGTTCCTTGCGCCTGCCGAAGACTGCGGACTGACCGGTTGCGTTCACGGGACCAAGCTTTCGTTTACGACACCACGACGGCTTAATTACACATTATTAGGGTTAACAAAGGCTTGCCGGATCCAACGTCTGGCGCGCAATGCACGCGGCGCGGGCATCAGGTTGCGTGGAAATCGCCAAGCGGAGCCGCCAAGCGGCGAAATCGTCGGCAATGAGTACCAATACGATGCTGGAAGCGGACAGTCCCGCCAAGAGCAAGTCTCAGATTTTTAACTGTTTTCGATTGTATTTGGTTGACAGTTTTCGAGTAAAGCCGTGCTGGGACTTTGGATCACCGTGGCGGTAGGAATGCTGAACGATTTGGTAGGCAAAATTCTCGACAAGCTTTCGGGCGCCAGTTTGCTGGCGACCGGGCTTTTGCTGCTGACGGCACTGGTCAGCGCGCTCGTGGCTTATTGGCGCACGGTCGAGGAGAAGAGCTGGAAGGAGTTTTTCGAGTTCGTCATCCCGCACGAGGTCATCACTCATCCCTCGGCAAAGGCCGATCTTTTGTTCTGGGTGACGAAGAAAGCCTTGATGCCTTTCCTGATGCTGCCGGCCGGAATTGTCTTCGTCTCGGCGGTCGGCTACGGGACCAATTGGCTGTTTTCAACACTGTTCCAGTTCCAGCCGCCTTTGATCGAGGGGCCGGCGGGCCCGGTGACGGTGCTGATCTTCACCATCACCATGCTGCTCGCCTACGACATTTCCTACTATCTCTACCACGTCGCCCAGCATCGCTATCCCGTGCTTTGGGAACTGCACAAGGTGCATCACTCGGCCGAAGTGATGGTCGGGATCACCAAGGATCGCGTCCATCCGCTCGACGAGTTGATGAATCGCGCCTGGGACGGTCTCATCGTAGGCATCTGTTTCGGCATCTGGTCGCTGATTTCGCTGAACCTTGTCGAACTGACCGTCTTTGGCGTCAACGTCTATGTCATGCGCAACATCCTGATGATGGATTTCGTCAGGCACACGCATTTCAAGATCTCGTTCGGTCCGCTCAACAATGTGATCCTGTGTCCGCATTGGCATCAACTGCATCACAGCACCGATCCGCGCCACTACGACAAGAATTTCGGACTGCTCTTCTCGTTCTGGGACCGGCTGTTCGGAACATTGTGCGTGCCGAGGCCCGACGAGGACTTCAAGTTCGGATTGGTCGACCGCGATGTGCGCGACTACCAGTCGCTTGCCGGCCTCTACCTCATGCCGCTGAAGCGGATGTGGGGGCATATTGCCAAGCGTTTCAGGGCCAGGCGTCTACGCCCGGCAAAGCCACGGACCCCGCAATCATCGGAAGGGACACGGCCATGAATGGCCCCTTTGTGCTTGCAGTACCGCGAACACGCACCTTCGAGATGGTGACATCGGCCGAGCGCCTGGCCGAGATCGCGCCGGCCTGGAGCAAGCTCTGGCGGCGAGCCGAGGGGCTTGCCTTCCAGCACCCGGACTGGATCGCGGCGTGGTGGCGCACCACCCCGCATCGGCAGCGGCGCGGGCTCCGGATCGGACTTGCCTGGAATGGCGACCGGCTCGATGGGGTATTAGCGCTCGCGACCTTCAGGCGCTCCGGCATCCGCATGCTCGAATGGGCGGCGAAGGAACACAGCGACTATGGCGACGCGCTCGTCGCACCCGACAGCGACCCGCGGACGATCTCCGGCCTCTGGCAACATGTCTTTGACCAGGGCGGCTTCGACCTTGCCTATCTCAACCGTCTGCTGCCGGATGCCGGCGTTCATGCCTTGATGGAGCCGGCCTCGCTTCAGGGCAAGGCGCTTCGGCCCAATCATCGCGGTGAAATCAGCTATCGTGTCGCCGGCCCCTGGCATACTGGCGCGGAATGGTTCGAGACGCTGTCCAAGAAGGCGCGGCAGAACTATCGCCGCGGCCGCAAGTTCATGGAGGAGGGCGGTGCACTGCGTTTCCGCCTGCTGGACGCGAGCGAACCGCGCGAGCCTGTGCTGGCGCGCGTCGCGACGCTGAAGCGCCTCTGGCTCGCCCGGCATGGCCGTGCCTCGGATCTCTTCGACCAGGGCTCGCCCGTTCTCGCCGCGCTCGTTTCGGTACTGGCCGATCTCGGGCTGTTGCGTATCTTCGTGCTGGAACTGGACGGCAAGATCGTCGCCGTCTCGATCAATTTCGAACAGCACGGCACGATGATGGCTTTCGTCACCACCTACGATCCCGAATATGAGCGCGCCTCGCCGGGTATGGTGCTGATGATGGACTACATCCAGTGGTCGCTCGACCGCGGCCTCGACACGATCGATTTTCTCTGCGGCGGCGAGGATTTCAAGCGGCGTTTCGCGACGCAATCCGTCGCGCTGTCCTCGATGATGGGCGCGCGCGGTCTGCGCGGGCATCTCGCCGCGCTGGCCGATCATGCGAACCATGTTTCGAAATCCTGGAGGACGCGTTCGCAGCCGAAGGCGCAAGCGTCTGACGAGTAGCCTGCTAGGGTAACCTTCCCGGGCCTGGCCGCGCTCAAAGCGCGCGAACCGCCTCCAGCACTTCCTCGGCATGGCCCTTGACCCGGACCTTGCGCCAGATCCTGGCGATCCGCCCGTCACGGCCGATCAGGAACGTCGCGCGCTCGACGCCCATGTATTTGCGTCCATACATCGATTTCTCGACCCACAGATGGTAGGCCTCGATCACCTTGCGCTCCTCGTCGGCGGCAAGATCGATGGTGAGATCGTATTTCGACTTGAATTTGTCGTGCTTTTTGGCGCTGTCGGGCGACAGGCCGATGACGACGGCGCCCGCCTTCTCGAATTGCGGCTTCAACTGCGAGAAGCTGATCGCTTCTTGCGTGCAGCTTGTCGTGTCGTCCTGCGGGTAGAAATAGAGCACCACCGGCTTGCCGGCGGACGCGGCGAGGCTGATCGATCCGCCGCCGTCCCGAGGCAGGTCGAATTGCGGCGCGGGATCGCCTACGTCGAGGTCAGCCATATCCATGCCCTTGTTTGAGGTTACGCGCGAAGCAACACCGATATAGTGTCGGGCGGGGATTCGTCCACGAGCGAATTCGGACAACGGAAGATTGCGTGGATCAGGAGCAACCGCAGCACGAGAAGATAAGGTTCAGGCGTGATGAAATCACCGACCTGGGGGCCTTGCCGTCCGCCTGCCGCGTCCCGCCTCTTGGCCAGGCGGCGATCGGTCGTGGCTTTCGCATTCTTTCGCGCGTGTTTGCCGGCGTGGTCGCGTTCATGCTGTTGGCCGCGATGGCTGTCTATCTTGCCGGACTTTACGGCATCGGATCGGACCGGCTGCGGGTCGAGGCTGAGAGCGCCATAGAGAGGCTGGCGGGTGTCGACGTCGATGTCGCGGTCGGACCCGCTCGCATCACGCTCGACAGTTCGAGCTTCGTCGCACTTCAGGTCAGTGATGTCAGCCTCAAGACCGGTGACGGCAAGCCCATGGCCGATGTCGGCCGTGTGCGCTTCGGCGTGCGGCTGGTGCCGCTGTTGTGGGGAGAAGTGCGCCTGACCAGCGCCAGGATTTCAGATGCCCGTATCGTCATGGCGGCGATGCCGTCCGGCGGCGACTGGACGGCGGCGCTGCGCAACGAGGACGGTCTCGTCGATCCGGAGAAACTGTCGGACGCGGTGTTCGGCAACATCCATCGCGCACTCGATGCCGTGCGGGAAGATTCGATGCGCCGGATCGATCTCAGCAATGTCGAGTTCGTGCTGCCCGACGCAGGACCGGTCAAGCTGATCAAGATCGCCAACGCCGCCGTTGTCCAGTCTGGGCCGGGCGGCATGGAGTTCACCTCGCAGGCGGATGTCGATGGCAGGGCTGTCACCGTTGCGGCCTCCGCCACCCGCGATATCGCCGCCCACCGGGTAACGGGCCTGGATGCCAGCATCGATCTGGCGGATGCCGGCGGCGCCGATACGGGGAAACTGGGGGCGGTCGCGTTGAAGCTGACGGGATCGGAAGGCTCGGGCGCCACCGAGTCGCGCTTGACGGCCGACCTTTCGTCCACCGGATCCGTTCTGGATCTTGGCACGCGCGGGCTGCTGCCCGCCGATGCCGATGTCAAAGCGACGCTTGTCCATGGCTCCAACAAGATCCAGGTGGACAAATTGCTGCTCAAGACCGGCCGATCGACTTTCGATTTTGCCGGCTCGATCGGCCCCAGGCCCTCGACCGGCGCAGCGGATCAGGAGCCTGCCTATCGCTATGACCTGACAAGCGATGGCTCGACCCTGGCGCCGTCGGAATCGCCCGAACCAGCGCTGACCTTCCTCTCGCGCGTCGCCGGCGTCTACGAGATCAAAAGCCATCGGCTGGTGGCCGAGCAGATCGCGGTTCGGTCCGCCGCGACCAGCGAGGTCCTCGGCACCGCGACCGTGCAGTTCGTTGACGGCAAGGCCCCCGGGATCAATCTGGCGCTCAACGTGCACGACATGCCGGTCTCGCACGTCAAGCAGCTCTGGCCGTGGTTTTCGGCGCGCAACGCCCGGCTCTGGGTGCTGAGCAACCTGTTCGGCGGCCGTGTGGTCGACGCCAACCTGCAGTTCCAGGTGGTGCCGGACCGCCTCGGCAATGGCGTGCCGCTTTCCGCCGACGAGGTCTTCGGCCGCTTCCAGATCGAGGGGGCGCGCTTCGACACGGCCGGCCGCATTCCGCCGATCCGCGACGCGGTCGGCGTCGTCGCGTTCCACGGCAACGACGTCGACATTTCGCTGTCGTCGGGCACCGTCTTCATGCCCAGTGGCCGCACGGTCGCTGCCAGCAACGGGACATTGGCCGTCAAGGCGGCCAACCGCCCGCCGGTCATCGGCGCGCTCGATATCGACGTTGCCGGCGATGCGTCCGCCGTCGCCGAACTCGCATCCTACGAGCCGATCAATGCCATGCGCCATGTCGGCATCCTCCCGGAGGACCTGTCCGGCGGTGTTACCGGCCACGTCAAGGCGGACATTCCGCTGCAGTCTGGCGTCGACACCGCCAAGCTCGATTGGCTGGTGTCGCTCGACTATACCGGCCTCTCCCTGGCCAAGCCGTTCGAGGGGCAGGCCGTGACCGATGCCGATGGTTCGATCACCGTCGACCCGCAAAAAGCCGTCATCTCGGCCAAGGCGTCCTTGAACGGCATTCCGGCCGAACTCGATCTCGTCGAGCCGCTGGGCGATGATGGACCGGCGCGCAGCCGCAAGGTGGCCCTGGTGCTCGACGACAAGATCCGCGCCGCCGCAATGCCCGGCCTGACGCCGTTGCTTGGCGGAACGGTAAAGGTCGCGATCGACAAGAGCGGCGGCGGCAACCAGAACGTCTCGGCCGACCTGACCAATGCCAGGCTGGACATCCCTTGGGCCGGCTGGAGCAAGGGGGCGGGAATTCCGGCCAGCGCCACCTTCGTCATGACCAAGTCCGGCGACACCACGACGCTGTCCGACTTCGACCTCGACGGCAAGACATTCTCCGTCGACGGCAGCATCGTGCTGGTCAATGGCGCCTTGTCGTCCGCCAAGTTCAGCAAGGTCACCCTGAACAGGGGTGACGACGTTGCGGTATCGGTCAAGCGCTCGGGCAAGGGTTATGCCGTCACCGTCAGCGGCAATGCCCTGGACGCCCGTTCGCTGATCAAGCAGTTCACCTCGGATGTCGACACCGCAACGAAGACGACGGGATCGGACAATATCTCCGTCAGCGCCGACGTCGATCAACTGACCGGTTTCCACGATGAGCAATTGTCCAACCTGAAGCTGGACTACAGTGCCGCCGGCTCCAGGGTGAATGGACTGAAGGTCAGCGCGACTGCGAGTTCGGGCGCCGCTATCGCCATCAGCAACACCACGGGCGACGGCAGGCGCTCGCTGAACGTGCAGTCGGCGGATGCCGGCGCCATCCTGCGGTTCCTCAACATCTACGAGCACATGGAAGGCGGGTCGATCATGCTGGCGCTGACTGGGACCAGCGACGGCCCGATGAAGGGCAAGGTCGACACCAGCAACTTCTTCGTCGTCAACGAACCCAAGCTCGCCTCCATCGTCTCGACCACGCCGGCCGGCGACAACCGCAGCCTAAACCAGGCGGTGAAGGGCAAGCTCGACACGTCGCGGGTGAAATTCGAACGCGGTTACGCCGAGATCGACAAGGGCAGCGGCTATCTCCGGCTGACCAACGGCGTGCTGCGCGGCCCGCGCATCGGCACGACCTTCCAGGGCATCCTCTACGATCAGAACAACAATATGGATATGACCGGCACCTTCATGCCGGTCTACGGCCTCAACCGAATCTTTGGCGAATTGCCCATCGTCGGCGCGCTGCTCGGCAATGGCCGCGACCGCGGTCTGATCGGCGTGACCTACCGGTTGCGGGGCAATGCCAACAAGCCGGTGCTCGACGTCAATCCGCTGTCGGTGATCGCTCCGGGCATCTTCAGGTCGATCTTCGAGTACCGGTGACCCGTCCCGCGACAAGCCCAGGGATGACGGCCGCCCGTGCTCAGGCCGGCCGCACCAGCACGTGTTTTTTCTTGCCCAATGAGAGCTTTACGACATTTTCCGGACTCAAGTCCTGAAGCGTGACCAGCCGACGGTCGTCGTTTACCGGCTGATCGTTCAGCCGCACCGCGCCCCCCTGGATATGCCGCCGTGCCTCGCCATTGGACGAGGCCAGGCCGGCGGTGACCAGCAGCGAGAGGATGCCGATACCTGCTTCGAGATCTGTTCCTTTAACCGCGACCGTCGGCAGCGTTTCGGCGGTTACGCCTTCCTCGAACGTCTTGCGTGCGGTTTCCTCCGCCGCCAGCGCGGCCTCGCGGCCGTGTACGATCGCCGTCGTCTCTGTCGCCAGCACCTTCTTGGCCTCGTTGATCTCGGAGCCGCCGAGCGCCGCCAGCCGGGCGATCTCGTCGAGCGGCAGGCGGGTGAATATCTTCAGGAAGCGCTCGACATCGGCGTCCTCTGTGTTGCGCCAGTACTGCCAGAAATCATAGGGCGAGAAGAGGTCGCCATTCAGCCACACCGCGCCCTTGGCCGACTTGCCCATCTTGGCGCCGGACGATGTCGTGAGCAGCGGCGTGGTCAGCGCGTAGAGCTGCGGCGTGCCCATGCGATGGCCGAGATCGACGCCGTTGATGATGTTGCCCCACTGGTCCGATCCGCCCATCTGCAGGCGGCAGTTCTGCCGGCGGCTCAACTCGACGAAATCGTAGCCCTGCAGGATCATGTAGTTGAATTCGAGGAACGACAGCGACTGCTCGCGGTCGAGCCGCAGCTTGACGCTGTCGAAGGTCAGCATGCGGTTGACCGAAAAATGGCGGCCGACGTCGCGCAGGAACTCGACATAGTTGAGCTTCATCAGCCAATCGGCATTGTTGACCATGATGGCGTCGTTCGGACCGTCGCCGAAACGCAGGATGCGGCCGAAGATACGCTTGATGCCCTCGATGTTGGTGGCGATCGCCTCCGGCGTCAAAAGGCTGCGCTGGTCGTCGCGAAAGGAAGGATCGCCGATCATCGACGTGCCGCCGCCCATCAGCGCGATCGGCCGGTGCCCGGTTTCCTGCAGCCAGTAGAGCATGGTCGCCGAGATCAGATTGCCGATATGCAGGCTGGTGGCGGTCGCGTCGTAGCCGACATAGGCAGTGACCGTTTCCTTGGCGAAAAGCTGGTCGAGGCCGGTCTCATCCGAGATCTGGTGGATGAAACCGCGCTCGCTCATCGTGCGCAGGAAATCGGATTTAAAGGCAGGCATGTTTTCTTTCCCGAAAGCGTAGGCCCGGTCCGGCATGGGCATATATGAACGCGCGCGTTTAGCATCCATGCGCGATGAGCAAAAGTGGTTTCCGGATTCGCGGCCGTTCGTGCGCCTCTCACGAGCGCCGGGCCGGTTCTTGCCTCATCCATTCGGCTGGCGTATTGAGGCCCCGCGCCAGGCCGGGCCTGCGCGCCGCGACGGGGTCATCCCGCAGATCAGCCTGGAAAGCTCCCGCGATGAACAGGAACTCCCTCTTCCTCTTTCTGTTCAGCCTGCTGATGACTTTCGGCGGCTTGATGACCCTTCCGCCGATCGACCGCGACGAGTCGCGCTTTGTCCAGGCGACCAAGCAGATGGTGGAGACCGGCGACTATATCGACATCCGCTTTCAGGATGTCTCGCGCTACAAGAAGCCGATCGGCATCTACTGGCTGCAATCGGCGGCCGTCACATTGAGCGGCGAGGGCGCTGCCGCGCCGATCTGGGTCTATCGCCTGGTCTCTATGCTCGGCATCGCGCTCGCCGTCGTCGGCATCGGCTGGACAGGAACGAAGCTTTTCGGCGCCAATGCCGGTCTCGCCTCCGGCCTGATGATGGCGGCGATCTTCGCCACCGCCTTCGAAGGCCGCGACGCCAAGACCGACGCCATGCTTCTGGCTTGTTGCGTGGCCGCGCAAGGGGCGTTGGCGCAAGTCTATCTGGCAGCCCGCCGCAACCAGCCCGTGGCCGGCCATTTGCCGTGGATATTCTGGGCCGCCCAAGGGCTGGGCATCCTGATCAAGGGCCCGGTGGCGCCCCTCTTGTCGCTGCTGACGGCGGCCGCGCTGTTCGCCTTCGAACGGGACTGGCGCTGGCTTCTGAAGCTGAAGCTCGTGCGCGGCGTCGCGCTCGTGCTGCTCATCGTGCTGCCCTGGGTCGCCTTTATCGGCTGGAAAAGCGGTGGCGCCTTCTTCCAGGAAGCGGTCGGCAAGGACATGCTGAACAAGGTCGCCTCGGGCGAGGAATCGCACGGCCTGCCGCCCGGCTTCTACATGCTGACCTATTCGCTGTTCATGTGGCCCTTCGGCCTGATCGCGGTCGGTGCCGGACTGCAGGCGCTCAACCGGCTGCGCGACGATGTCAGGCTGCGCTTCTGCCTCGCCTGGTACATCCCGTTCTGGCTCGTCTTCGAACTCATCCCGACCAAGCTGCCGCATTACGTCCTGCCGGCCTATCCCGGCATGGCGCTGCTGATCGGCTGGCTGCTGACCTTGCCGCCGCAGGAAGCGAACGCGCCGCTCAAGCGCTGGCAGCAATGGCTGTGGTGGGCGACGGCCTTCGGCCTGGTCGTGGTCAGTCTCGGCCTGGCCGCCGTCTGCATCGGAGCGCCGATCTATCTCACCCACACCTTCTCCTGGTGGAGCATTCCGGCGGCGGCCGCCGCGCTCGGCGCCGGTTATTTCGCCTTCTCCAGGCAATTGCAGGTCCCGCTGCGTCGCATTGGCGCCATCGCCGTTTGCGCCGGCATCACCTATGCCTTGCTGTTCGGGGTCATCGCGCCGTCGCTGAAGCCGCTATGGCTGAGCCCGGCGATCAAGCAAGCGGTGCTCGCCAACAAACCCTGCGACACGACCGTTCTGGCCTCGGCGCGCTATCAGGAGCCGAGCCTGGTGTTTCTGGTCGGGACGAAAACGGTGCTGACCAATGTCGGGGGCGTGGCCGAACATCTGCTAGCCGATCCTGCTTGTTCGCTGGGCCTGGTGCCGATCGGTGACGAACAGGAGCTGAATGGCATGCTGTCCGTGCGAGGCAAGTCGGCGAGCCGCCTCGCCGAAGTCGACGGCTTCAACTATTCGTCGGGAGACAAACTGTCGCTCGGCCTTTATCGTGTAAGCCAATGACGGCTGGTCGATGACAGAGTCCAGTTTCCAATGCTCGTGAGATCGCGCCCTCCAGTGTCCAGCTCGCTCCTTGGGATAGGACGCCGATCCCTCGACAATTTTCGCGACACCGTGCAGATCGCAAAACGCCGCTTTGCCGTTCGCCCCGCTCGCTATCCCAACGTCTCTTGGTGGGCGTGGGGCCTGGTCTGGGCTTTTCTGACGGCAGCGGCTTTCGTTCGTCTCGATACGCCCGCGGGGCTGGCGCATGGCCAATGGTCGGCTGGCGTGGCCAGGCTTGCCGAGTTCTTCACCCAGTTTGGATTGGGCGGCTGGTATCTCATCCCGTCCGCGCTTTTGCTCGTCGCGGCCAACCTGACGGATTGGCGAAGCCTTTCGCGGCGCGCGCTGATGCTGGTCTATAGCTGGACTTGTCTGGCTTTCCTGGTGCTGAGCGCCGTTGGCCTGTCAGGTCTCGCCGTCAACGTCCTGAAATATGCCATTGGTAGGGCCCGGCCGCTCTACTTCGAGGATTTCGGCGTCCTGGCGCTGCATCCCTTTGCTTTCGATGCGCGCTTCGCAGGCTTTCCATCCGGTCATGCCACGACGATGGGCGCCGTGTTCGGTGTGCTTCTGCTGCTGTTTCCACGTCGCTGGTACATTGCCCTTGTGGTTACGGCCTGCATCGCCTCGACCAGGGTCTTCGTCGGCGCGCACTATCCGAGCGACACCGTTGCCGGTTTCGGCCTCGGTTGCGCCTTCGCGCTTGCCTGCGGACTGGTTTTTGCCAGGCTCGGCTTCATCTTCCGGCCGGCACCTACGGGATTGCCGGTCCGCAAGCCATCGTTCCGATTGGTGGCGCCCGAAAAATAGGTCGAGACCGCATCATCGCAAGCCAAATGTCAAACGGGCGGACATTGTCCGCCTGTTTGTGGCTCCGCGAATATGCTTTGCCTGATGGCTCAGCGCAGCCGCTTCGGCCGCGGATCGGACAATTCTCCCGCCAGCCGGCGATCGAGATAGTCGGCGCATTCCTCGATCAGCACATCGGCGTCGTTGGCGAAGAAATGGTTGGCGCCGGGCAAGGTCTTCTGCGTGATGGTGATGCCCTTTTGCGTGTGCAGCTTGTCGACCAGGCCCTGCACATCCTTCGGCGGCGCCACCTTGTCGGCATCGCCATGGATGATCAGCCCCGAGGACGGGCAGGGCGCCAGGAACGAGAAATCATAGGTATTGGGCTGTGGCGCGATCGAGATGAAGCCTTCGATCTCGGGCCGGCGCATCAGAAGCTGCATGCCGATCCACGAACCGAAGGAATAGCCGGCGACCCAGCAGCTCTTGGAGTCCGGGTGCAGCGACTGCACCCAGTCGAGCGCGGCGGCCGCATCCGACAATTCGCCGGTGCCGTGGTCGAACTCGCCCTGGCTGCGGCCGATGCCGCGGAAATTGAAGCGAAGCGTGGTGAAATCGCGCTTCTGGAACATGTAGAAGAGGTCATAAACGATCTTGTTGTTCATCGTGCCGCCGAACTGCGGGTGCGGATGCAACACGATGGCAATCGGCGCGCTCTTTTCCTTCGAGGGCTGGTAGCGTCCCTCCAGGCGGCCGGCCGGACCGGTGAAAATGACCTCAGGCATGAAATACTCCACGTGACATACAAGTGTGCGGCGCCGGGAATGCTCTTCCTCTGGCCCCGCTTCCACAGACCTTGACGCAGGGCGAGCGTCTTCATAGAAGCTAGTTTAGAATTGTTCAAAACTGGGAGGCCGAAACGCAATCGCCCGGCCGCCCTTGCCGCAAGCCGCGTAAATAGGACGGCTTGCCTTGGAATTTCAAGGAAATAACGCCATACGTCGGCGGAATGCCATCTGACGGGAAGAACTGGACGAAAATGGCCGCGATACGCGCCTATCTCGACTATAATGCCAGCGCACCGCTGCTCCCAGCGGCGCGCGAGGCCATGGTCGCGGCGTTCGATGCGGCCAACCCTTCTTCTGTGCATGCCGAGGGCCGGGCCGCACGCAGGCTGATCGACAGTGCCAGGCGCGACGTGGCGGCACTGGTCAATGGCAAGGCCGAACACGTCGTGTTCACCTCGGGCGCGACGGAGGCCGCTTCGACGCTTCTGACGCCCGACTGGCAGATGGGGCGCGGCACCATTCGGATGAGCCGTCTCTATGTCTGCGAGGCCGACCATCCGTGCCTGCTGAATGGCGGTCGATTCCCCTCAAGCCAGGTGACGCGGATCGGTGTCGACGCCGATGGCATTGTCAGGCTCGACGCCTTGACGGCGGCGCTCGCCGGTCACGACCGGGCTGATGGCCTGCCATTGGTCGCGATCCATGCCGCCAACAACGAAACCGGCGTCATCCAGCCGGTCGATCGCATCGCGGCGATTGTCAAGGCGGCGGGCGGTATTCTCGTGGTGGACGCCGTCCAGGCAGTGGGCCGCATTCCTTTGGATATGTCGGCGGGTTACGCCGACTATGTGATTTTGTCCGCGCACAAGCTCGGCGGCCCCAAGGGCGCCGGCGCCATCATCGCCGCGGCCGACCTGATGATGCCGAAGCCGCTGATCAATGGCGGCGGCCAGGAGAAGGGCCACCGTGGCGGCACCGAGAACCTGCCCGGCATTGCCGGCTTTGGCGCGGCGGCGCGAGAGGCCCTGACCGGGCTAAAGGCCATCGAGGCCGTGCGCCATCGTCGCGATGAGATCGAGACCATCGTGAAAATGCTGATACCGGAGGTGGAAATCTTCGGAATGGCCGCGCCGAGGCTTGCCAATACGACATTCTTCGCTATTCCCGGCGTCAAGGCTGAAACCGCCCAGATCGCCTTCGATCTGGCCGGCGTTGCGCTGTCGGCCGGCTCCGCCTGCTCGTCGGGCAAGGTCGGACCGAGCCACGTGCTGAAAGCCATGGGCCACGGCGAAGGCCCCGGCGCGCTTCGCGCATCGATCGGTGCGGCGACGGCTGCCGGGGACATCGAACTGTTCCGCGCCGCGCTTGCTGGAATAGCCGCTCGCCGGGCGGGCAAGGAGAGAGCCGCCTAGCGGTGGGACGATTTTGGGCCTTTCGGCCTGGTAGAGCGGTGCGTTTCAATTTGGCCGGGTGAATTTCCGGTCGAGGCGCACTATATGGAACTTACGCTGCCGCGGCGCCCTCAAGTGCCCATTTCGGCGGTGCCATAGTTTGAAAACTGTCGGGCCTTGACCCCGGCGTGGATGGAGAACGCTGATGCCTGCTGTGCAGGACACGATCGATCGGGTCCGAAAGATCGACGTCGACCAATACAAATACGGGTTCGAGACCGAGATCGCTGTCGATAAGGCCCCAAAGGGTCTGAGCGAGGACATCATCCGTTTCATTTCGGCCAAGAAGGACGAACCGTCCTGGATGCTGGAATGGCGCCTGGAAGCCTATCGCCGCTGGCTGACGCTGGAAGAGCCGACCTGGGCGCGCGTCGACTATCCCAAGATCGATTTCCAGGACATCTACTATTACGCGGCGCCCAAGAGCACGCCCGGACCGACTTCGCTCAGCGACGTCGATCCTGAGATCCTGAAGGTCTACGAGAAGCTCGGCATTCCATTGAAGGAGCAGGAGATCCTCGCCGGCGTGCAGAAGACCGACGCTTCTGAACTCGAGGAAGCCAGCGACAATGTCTACAAGTCGGGCCGCGTCGCCGTCGACGCGGTGTTCGATTCCGTTTCCGTCGTCACCACCTTCAAAAAGGAACTGGCGCAAGCCGGCGTGATCTTCTGCTCGATCTCCGAAGCCATCCGCGAGCATCCCGAACTGGTGCAGAAATATCTGGGCTCGGTGGTGCCGACCTCGGACAATTTTTACGCCACGCTGAATTCGGCCGTATTCACCGACGGTTCGTTCGTCTTCGTGCCCAAGGGCGTGCGCTGCCCGATGGAGCTCTCGACCTATTTCCGCATGAACGAGAAGAACACCGGCCAGTTCGAGCGCACGCTGATCATCGCCGAGGAGGGGGCTTACGTCTCCTATCTCGAAGGCTGCACGGCGCCGCAGCGCGACGAGAACCAGCTTCACGCCGCCGTGGTAGAACTTGTGGCGCTCGACGATGCCGAGATCAAATATTCGACGGTGCAGAACTGGTACCCCGGCGACGCCGAGGGCAAGGGCGGCATCTACAATTTCGTCACCAAGCGTGGCGACTGCCGTGGCGACCGCTCGAAGATCTCGTGGACGCAGGTCGAGACCGGCTCGGCGATCACCTGGAAATATCCGAGCTGCATCCTGCGCGGTGACGATTCCCAAGGCGAGTTCTATTCGATCGCGGTGTCGAACGGCTATCAGCAGGTCGACAGCGGCACCAAGATGATCCATCTCGGCAAGAACACGTCGAGCCGCATCATCTCCAAGGGTATCGCCGCCGGCTTCTCGCAGAACACCTATCGCGGCCAGGTCTCGGCGCACCGCAAGGCGACCAACGCCCGCAACTTCACCAATTGCGATAGTCTGCTGATCGGCGACCAGTGCGGCGCGCACACCGTGCCTTACATGGAAGCCAAGAATTCGACGGCGCAGTTCGAGCACGAGGCGACGACGTCGAAGATTTCCGAGGACCAGAAATTCTACGTCATGCAGCGCGGCATTCCCGAAGAGGAAGCGATCGCGCTGATCGTCAATGGCTTCGTCAAGGACGTCATCCAGCAACTGCCGATGGAATTCGCCGTCGAAGCGCAGAAGCTGATCGGCATCTCGTTGGAAGGCTCGGTGGGCTAGTGACCATGGCGAGCGGGCTGCCCAGAGAGGAAATCTGGTTTGCCGTCCGCTGGCGGCGGCTGTGGGCTGTTCGCCGCGAAGGCAACATCGCCATGGCGAAATATGCCGGCGCGACTGTCGTTTCGGCATTCGCCGGCATCCTTTTGGCAGCCTTCATCAACCTCTACGTCGGCATCTCCGTCTTCGCTATCACCTTCGGCTTGTCCTTCTGGTGGTTCAAGGCGCTGCAGCGCCGGCACACCGACTATTCGATCACTTACGACGACTATTTCAGAGAAAAGAACAATGCTTGAGATCAAGAACCTGCATGCCCGCATCGTCGATGACGGCACCGAGATCATCCGCGGCCTGAACCTGACGGTGAAAGCCGGCGAGGTCGCCGCCATCATGGGGCCGAACGGCTCCGGCAAGTCGACGCTGTCCTACATCCTGGCCGGGCGCGAGGACTATGAGGTCACCGAAGGCGACATCCTCTATAACGGCCAGTCGATCCTCGAAATGGATCCGGCCGAGCGCGCCACATCCGGCATTTTCCTCGCCTTCCAGTATCCGATGGAGATACCGGGCGTCGCCACCATGGAATTCCTGAAGGTGGCGATGAACGAGCAGCGCAAGGCGCGCGGCGAGGAGCCGCTGAAAATCCCGGAATTCCTGAAGCGCGTGAAGGAAGCAGCCGCCTCGCTGTCGATGGATATGAACATGCTGAAGCGGCCGCTCAATGTCGGCTTCTCCGGCGGTGAGAAGAAGCGCGCCGAGATCCTGCAGATGAAGCTTCTGGAACCGAAGCTCTGCGTGCTGGACGAAACCGATTCCGGCCTCGACATCGATGCGCTGAAGATCGTCTCCGACGGCGTCAACGCGCTGCGCGCGCCGGACCGGGCCTTCCTGGTCATCACGCACTACCAGCGCCTGCTCGAGCACATCGTGCCCGACAGCGTGCACGTGCTCTACAAGGGCCAGGTCATCAAGTCCGGCGACAAGTCGCTGGCGCTGGACCTCGAGGCCAACGGCTACGCCGGCGTGATCGGTGAAGCCGCGTGACATGTCTGGGGCAACGCTGATGAACATGCACACACAACCGCAGCGCACACCCGCCGAGACCGCGTTGATCGATGCGTTCGGTGAGCGGCTGTCGCTGCTGCCGGGCGATGGCGCGGTGATGCTGAAGCGCGACGACGCCATCGAGGCGGTCAAGCACGGCCTGCCCACGCGGCGCATCGAATCCTGGCACTATACCGACCTGCGCCGGCTGTTGAATTCGGTTCCGGATTTCGATCCGGCCGCCATGGCCAAGGCGCTTGCGCCCATCATTGATGGTTCCGCGGTGCTGCCGATCCTCAACGGCAAGTCCGAGGCCAAGCTGCCTGCCGTCGACGGCGTCACCTTCCAGCGCCTGTCGGAGAAGCTGACCGACGGCAGCATCGCGCCCGGACTCGACCCCTATGGCAGCGATGACGCCATCGGCGCGCTCAATACGGCTTTCGTCGCCGACGGCTATTTCGTCGATATTGCCGACGGCGTCGAACTGGAGAAGCCGATCGAACTGCAGAATTTGCAGGCCGGCGGCCAGGCGCATGTGCGCCTGCCCGTGCGCGTCGGCGCCGGCGCCAAGGCGGTCATCGTCGAACGCCAGGCCGGCGAGGGCGCGGCACTTGTCAGCTCCGTCAGCCAGCTCGTGCTCGACGACGATGCCGAGGTGACATGGCTGATCGTGCAGGAACAGCCGGATACGGCCACGCATCTGGCGCAGTTCAAGGCCCATATCGGTAAGAACGCCAGGCTGACGCTGTTCGTCATAAACGCCGGCGGCAAGCTCGTACGCCAGGAGGTTCTGGTCAAGACCACGGGCGAAGGCGCCGATTTCAAGCTGCGCGGCATCAACCTTCTGGCCGGCGACAGCCACTCGGACGTCACAATGGTCCTCGACCACGCCGTGCCGCACACGACCTCGACCGAGATCATCCGCAACGTGGTGACAGGCAAGGCGCGCGGCGTCTTCCAGGGCCGCATCAACGTCCATCAATACGCGCAGAAGACCAACGCCAAGATGGCCTGCAACACACTGCTTCTGTCCGATGACGGCGAGTTCTCGACCAAACCGGAACTGGAGATCTTCGCCGACGACGTCGTCTGCGGCCATGGCGCGACCGTCACCGAGATCGACCACAACCATCTGTTCTATCTGATGGCGCGCGGCGTCGACGAGAAGAGCGCGCGCGGCCTGCTGGTCAAGGCGTTCGTCGCCGAGGTGATCGAGGAACTGGACGACGAGGCGATCGTCGAGGCGCTGGAAGCGCGGCTCGACGATTGGTTTGTGACGCACGGGTAGCGCCTCTCCTTCTCCCCTTGTGGGAGAAGGTGGATCGGTGCGCGGCACCGAGACGGATGAGGGGTGCGTGACAGAGTGAGGCGAGTGCCTCAAGAGAGCTTGTGATGGACCAGAAGATCGAAACCGCTCCCTATGACGTCGAAGCGATCCGCCGCGACTTCCCGATTCTGTCGCGAGAAGTCTACGGCAAACCGCTGGTTTATCTCGACAATGGCGCCTCGGCGCAGAAGCCGCAGGTGGTGCTTGACGCCATCCAGCACGCCTATTCCCAGGAATATGCCAACGTCCATCGTGGCCTGCATTTCCTCTCCAACGCCGCAACCGATGCCTACGAGAAGGCGCGCGAAACGGTGCGCCGTTTCCTCAACGCGCCAAGCACCGACAACATCATCTTCACCTCGAACACGACCTCGGCGATCAACACCGTCGCCTATGGCTATGGCATGCCCAATATCGGCGAGGGCGACGAGATCGTGCTGTCGATCATGGAGCATCACTCCAACATCGTGCCCTGGCATTTCATCAGGGAGAGGCAGGGCGCCAAGCTGGTCTGGGTGCCGGTCGACGATCTCGGCGCCTTTCACATCGAAGACTTCGAAAAGCGGCTGACCGACCGCACCAAACTCGTCGCCATCACGCAGATGTCGAACGCGCTGGGCACGGTGACGCCGATCAAGGAGATCGTGCGCATCGCGCATTCGCGCGGCGTTCCGGTCCTGGTCGACGGCAGCCAGAGCGCGGTGCACATGGCCGTGGACGTGCAGGACCTCGACTGCGATTTCTTCGTCTTCACCGGACACAAGGTCTACGGCCCCTCGGGCATCGGCGTGCTTTACGGCAAGAAGGATATTCTGGCCGGCATGCGGCCTTTCATGGGCGGCGGCGAGATGATCGAGGAGGTGACGGAGGATATCGTCACCTACAACGACCCGCCGCACCGCTTCGAGGCCGGCACGCCGCCGATCGTGCAGGCGATCGGCCTGGGGGCCGCGCTCGACTACATGGACTCTGTCGGTCGCGGGCGCATCGCAGCACACGAGGAAGACCTCAAGAATTATGCCCATGAGCGCCTGCGCGCCATCAACTCGCTGCGCATCTTCGGCGACGCACCCGGCAAGGGCGCCATCATCTCCTTCGAACTGCAAGGCATTCATGCCCATGACGTGTCGATGGTCATTGATCGGCAAGGTGTTGCCGTCCGCGCGGGCACCCATTGCGCCCAGCCGCTGTTGAAACGTTTTGGCGTAACCTCCACATGCAGGGCATCGTTCGGCATGTATAATACCAGGGCCGAAGTCGACGCTTTGGCCGAGGCGCTTGAAAAAGCGCGTAAATTCTTCGGGTGATGACCATGGACGACGTAAGCACAGAGACCGCGCCGGAAGCTGCCAAGGGCATCGTCTCGGCCTCGGCAATCCCCGCCGACGAACTGGCGCGCCTGACCGACGACATCGTCTCGGCTCTGAAGACGGTCTACGATCCGGAAATTCCTGCCGACATCTATGAACTCGGCCTCGTCTACAAGATCGACATCGAGGACGACCGCTCGGTCAAGATCGACATGACGCTGACCGCGCCGGGCTGCCCGGTGGCCGGCGAAATGCCCGGCTGGGTGGAAAATGCCGTCGGCGCCGTTGAAGGCGTGTCCGGCGTCGAGGTCAACATGACCTTCGATCCGCCGTGGACGCCGGACCGCATGTCGGAAGAGGCGCAGGTGGCGGTTGGCTGGTACTGAACGCTAGCGGGTACTGGCGCTGTGGGCGTCAGCATAGGCCGTGATCGTCTGGAGCAAGTCCTCGAATTTCACGCCGAATTCGGTCGTCGCGATGCATAGGCCGTCCGCGCCCATCGACCGGTTGGCCGAACGCGTCCATCGCGCCATCCTGGTAAGAGGCAGTTCACGCCAAGCCGGATCCGAGATTTTAAGCACGACAATCTTGTTGTTACGGTAGTTCCACACCGACATATCTTCGATTTCAGGCCACGGAATAACCGCCGATGAGAGCCTGCTGTCAAAAATCCCGGTGGGCGAAATTTTGATGACCGGGACATCTGATCTAATGCATCTCCAGCCCACCAGCAGGAACGCGCCGAAAAACAGGAGCATGCCCACCCAGCCGGCAAACTGGGCGAAACTTCCGGGCGAGACATTGGGCAAAAGGGGCCATGCCAAGGCGAAGCTCGCGGCCGTCAATGCCAACGCCAGAGCCGACAGCAGAAACAAGCGTACCGACGACGCACGAAATTCCGTCGTCTGATTTACATCGACCAGCATTCGGTATCCCCCAGAAGCACTGCACCGTGATCGCGTTCTTACACAGAATCTGCTAACGAGCACACAGATCGTGGATCGATTTTGAAGGCAATCAAGGGGTTGCACCGGCTGTCGATCTTCACCATTTTAATGGAAGACTCATTCCACAGGCCTTGAACCTGCGAGAACGTGGAGAATGACATGGGACGCTTCGCCGTCATCACGATGACCGAAAAGGCCGCCGACCGGGTGCGCGAGATCGTTGCCACGCGTGACAACGCGCACGGCATCCGCCTCGGCATCAAGAAGGGTGGTTGCGCCGGCATGGAATATACGGTCGACCTGGTGACCGAGCCCAATGCCAAGGACGACCATATCGAGCGCGATGGCGCCCATGTCTATGTCGCGCCGGAAGCGGCGTTGTTCCTGTTCGGCACGCAGATGGATTTCGAGCAGACGGTGCTGCGCACCGGCTTCACCTTCAACAACCCGAACCAGAGTTCGGCCTGCGGCTGCGGCGAATCGGTCGAATTGAAGCCGGCCGACCTCAAGGCGCTGGCCGAGGCACGCGCCTCGGCCTGACCTCGCCCCGTTTCACGGGGAGGTGAGGAATGGTCCGCGTAGCGGGCGAAAGCAAATTGCTTGGCTTTTCGAATGACGAACGGCCGAAGTGACGGATGAGGGGCAGCGCAAGCTTGTCCACCTTTCGCATTGCGCCTTCCAAAATCCGCGCCGCCCCTCATCTGCCTGCCGGCATCTTCTCCCCGTGAACGGGGCGAGGAAGGCTACTTCACCCACATGCCGGTGCGCTTGTGCCAGTCTGCTATCGACTCTTCCGGATAGACATCGAACGTCTTGTCGCCCTTGCCGACCACCGGCTCGACCCAGTTCGCCTTGTATTTCAGCATCAGATGCACTTTTTCCGGCGGTTTGGGCAGGTCGCTGTCGATTGCCGAGGCGAAGGGATGGACGAGCTCCGGCCATGTCGGGTCGTAAAGCCAAAGCGCCGATCCGCATTTCCTGCAGAAATTGCGCTCGCCGGTCGAGACCTCGCAGTGGGGATGCTCGTCGTCCTCGATCTCGGCCCGGTAGACGCCGAGGCTCCGCTTGCCCAGGACCTTCAGCGTCTCGTGGTCGGCGCCGAGATTGATGGCGAAACCGCCGCCGCCTTGCTGCTTGCGGCAGATGGAGCAGTAGCACAGCATGAACGGCACCGGCGTGTGGCTTTCCACCTCGAAACGCACGGCATCGCAGCGGCAGGACCCTTTTAGAAGAAGCGGCATGACAAAAACTCCGACAGGATCGTCTCAACCTGTCAGCATGATTTTGGTTGCGGCGATGACAATGCCAAATGCCGGTGACATGATCGCGTCATGGACAATGAACGCATCGCCGAACTGTTCGAAGGCTTGGGGCCGGTCTCGATCCGCAGGCTGTTCGGCGGCAAGGGCATTTATTTCGACGGCGTCATCGTCGCCATCGTCCTGCGCGGCGAATTGCTGCTGAAGGCGGACGAAGAAAGCGCGCCGGATTTCGAGGCCTCCGGCTGCCGGCAGTGGACCTATACCGGCTCGCGCCACGGCAAGCTGGTGGCAATGCCCTATTGGAGCATACCCGACAGCGCCTTCGACGATCCCGACGAGATGACGCTCTGGGCGCGCAGGGCCTATGAGGCGGGCCGCCGGGCAGGCAAATAAGCAGCCGACCTACAACGCCTTTGCGATCCTCGCCGCCAGCCGTGCATTGTTTTCGACCAAGGCGATGTTTGTCTTCAAGCTGCGGCCGCCGGTGAGTTCGAGGATTTTTCCAAGCAGGAACGGCGTTACCGCCTTGCCGGTGATGCTCTGGGCTTCGGCGGCTTTCTGCGCGGCTTCGATATAGCCGGCCATCTCCTTGGCGGGGATTTCGTGAGTCTCGGGTACCGGATTGGCGATCAGCATGCCGCCGCCGAGGCCCAGCGCCTGGCGCGTCCGGTAGAAATGCGCGATGTCTTCTGGCGTCTGCAAGGTCAGCGGCGCGCGGAAAGGCGACTGTCTGGACCAGAAAGCCGGCATCGTCTCGCAGCCGGCGCCGACCACCGGCACGCCGCGCGTCTCCAGCACTTCCAGCGTCTTTTCGATGTCGAGGATGGCCTTGGCGCCGGCCGAGACGACGATGACCGGGGTGCGCGCCAGTTCATCGAGATCGGCGGAGATGTCGAAGCTCTTTTCCGCGCCCTTGTGCACGCCGCCAATGCCGCCGGTGGCGAACACCTTGATGCCGACCATGTCGGCCGCGATCATCGTGGCGGCGACCGTGGTTCCGCCGGTACGGCCTTGCGCGACGGCGAAGCCGAGATCGGCGCGCGACAGCTTCATGGCGTCGCCCGTCATCGCCAGCGATTCGCGCTCGCCATCGGAAAGGCCGATCTTGATGCGGCCGTTGACCACGGCGATGGTTGCCGGCACCGCGCCGCCGTCGGCGATGATCTTCTCGACATTGGCCGCCATCGCGCCATTGTCGGGATAGGGCATGCCATGGGTGATGATGGTGCTTTCGAGCGCCACCACCGGATGCCCCGCGGCCAGCGCCTTCGCCACCGGTGCATGGATGTCGATGAAGGGACGGGCGGTCTCTGGCGTCATCTCTGATCTCCAATCCGGAGGTGCGGCGCGTCCATCGGGGAAGCAAACGTCACCGCGGTGCTATGAATCTGCGGGTCTCATGCCACTTCCCGTGCATCCGGCACAAGGGCCAGCGCTTCCGCGAAGCTTGCCGCGCTGAATTCGGGCACCGCGTCGGCGCTTTCGATGGCCAGCGTCGCCGCGGCGACGCCCTCGCGCAGGGCCTGGCGCAGCGGCAGGCCGCGCAGCAGCGCCGCGACCGTCGCCCCCGCCAGCGCGTCGCCGGCGCCGGTGACGTCGGCAACTCTTCTGGGAGGAGGCGGCAGGATCGAAAAAGCACCCGTGTCATCGAAGCCGAGCACGGGCGCACTACCGGCCGTGATGATGCCGCTGGCAAGGCCGCTGCGGCGCAACCCGTCGATCATTTCCCGCTCGGCGGCATGTGCATTGATACCCGCCAGTACGGCAGCCTCCCGCCGGTTCATGAAGAGCTGCGCCAACCCACCGAGAACCGGTATCAGCCGCGTCACCTTGGCGGGCGAAATCGCAATGGCGAAAACCGGCTTGCCGGCGGCGAGCGACAGGAGCCGCTCCAGAGCGGCCGAAGGCAGATTGGCGTCGCACAGAACGGCATCGGCGGCCGCGACTTGCTGGCGTATCTTGGAACGCCTGATCTGCTTGGGAAAGGCGAGATCATACAGCGCCATGTCGGCAAAGCCGACGATCAGCTCGCCTTCGCGGTCTATCAGGGCCGTGTAGCTCGGTGTGGTGCGGTCGAGGAACACCGCCGACAGGTCGGCGATGCCCGCCTCGGCAATCGCCCGTGAAACCATGTCTGCCGCCGCGTCGCCGCCGCGCACCGAAAGCAGCGAGGCGGAGAGGCCGCGCCGCACCGCGCTGCGCAGCGCGTTGAAGACGCCTCCGCCGACATCCTCGCGCATCGTTCCGGGGTTGGAGGCCGCCGGCACATAAGGGCCGGCCACCTGGCCACGCCGATCGATATGGGCGCCGCCCACGGCCAGTATCTCTAGGGATTTCACCATGGCGGCGATATGACCTTTGTTGTAGTAGCCGCACAAGCGCTAGAGTGCGCGACAGAGCTTCGCACGCAAGGCAGCGATTCGGTGCGGGGAGGCGATCGAGCCGTCTGGCCCAATATGGAACTCGGTCCTGTCATGGTTTCCGAGACAAAAAAAGAACAAATCCGAATATCGCTTGTTTTTCAGCTGGTTATCACCTCTTGCCAAATGAGAACAAAAAAGGTACAAATTGGCAGGGATTACGGATTGTCCGGCCTTCATTGACGACCAAGGGGTGATGTATCATGGCTCAGAATTCTTTGCGGCTTGTAGAGGACAAGGCAGTGGACAAATCAAAGGCTCTGGATGCGGCGCTGTCGCAAATCGAGCGGGCTTTCGGCAAGGGCTCGATCATGCGGCTTGGCGCCAATGAGCAGGTCGTCGAGATCGAAACCGTACCGACGGGCTCGCTTGGCCTCGACATCGCGCTCGGCGTCGGTGGCCTGCCGCGCGGCCGCATCATCGAAATCTACGGGCCGGAAAGCTCGGGCAAGACGACGATGGCGCTGCATACGGTGGCCGAAGCCCAGAAGAAGGGCGGCATCTGCGCCTTCGTCGATGCCGAGCACGCGCTCGACCCGGTCTATGCCCGCAAGCTCGGCGTCGACCTCGAGAACCTCCTGATCTCGCAGCCCGACACCGGCGAACAGGCGCTGGAAATCTGCGACACGCTGGTGCGTTCCGGTGCCATCGACGTGCTGGTGGTCGATTCGGTGGCGGCACTGACGCCGCGCGCCGAAATCGAAGGCGAGATGGGCGATTCGCTGCCTGGCCTGCAGGCTCGCCTGATGAGCCAGGCGCTGCGCAAGCTGACCGCCTCGATCTCGCGCTCCAACACCATGGTCATCTTCATCAACCAGATCCGCATGAAGATCGGCGTCATGTTCGGCTCGCCCGAAACCACCACCGGCGGCAACGCGCTGAAATTCTATGCCTCGGTCCGTCTCGACATCCGCCGCATCGGCTCGGTCAAGGACCGCGACGAGGTCGTCGGCAACCAGACCCGCGTCAAGGTGGTCAAGAACAAGCTGGCGCCGCCCTTCAAGGTGGTCGAGTTCGACATCATGTATGGCGAGGGCGTGTCAAAGACCGGCGAACTGATCGACCTCGGCGTCAAGGCCGGCGTGGTCGAGAAGTCCGGCGCCTGGTTCTCCTACAATTCGCAACGTCTGGGTCAGGGTCGCGAGAATGCGAAACTGTTCCTGCGCGACAATCCCGACACCGCGCGCGAGATCGAACTGGCGCTCAGGCAGAATGCCGGATTGATCGCCGAGAAATTCCTCGAGAACGGCGGCTCCGAGGGTGGCGAGGACGGTTTCGAGGATGAAGCCGGCGCGATGTGAGCCGCTCGCCGGAGTTCGGCCACAATCGCGGTTCATTATCTCAGGCTTAAGTAACGAGTTCTGTGTATCGAGTTCCAAGCCGCCGGCCTTCGGGTCGGCGGTTTTCGTTTGCGGCCCGTTCAGCCGCCGGCAGACTCCCGAATTGGCCCAATTTCGTGTTTCTGGACAGGGTCAAGAGCTACCGCTAAAAGGCCAATCCATCTTCTGAAAACACAAAAGCCCATTTCGGCCGGGTCGCCGGCGGTTTTTCCTGGAAAAGGCAGCAGTCATGAGTGGCGTGAACGAGATCCGGTCGACATTCCTCGACTATTTCCGCAGGGAAGGCCACGAGGTCGTGGCCTCGAGCCCGCTCGTGCCGCGCAACGATCCGACCTTGATGTTCACCAATGCCGGCATGGTGCAGTTCAAGAACGTCTTCACCGGGCTTGAGAAGCGGTCCTATTCGCGCGCCACCACTGCTCAGAAGAGCGTGCGCGCCGGCGGGAAGCACAACGACCTCGACAATGTCGGCTACACCGCACGCCATCTGACCTTCTTCGAGATGCTCGGCAATTTTTCGTTCGGCGACTATTTCAAGGAACGCGCGATCGAGCTTGCCTGGAACCTGATCACCCGCGAGTTCGGGCTGAAAAAGGACAAGCTGCTGGTCACCGTCTATCACACCGATGACGAAGCGGCCGGCTACTGGAAGAAGATCGCCGGTTTCTCCGATGATCGCATCATACGCATCGCGACCTCGGACAATTTCTGGGCGATGGGCGATACCGGTCCCTGCGGCCCTTGCTCGGAAATCTTCATCGACCGTGGCGAGCACATCTGGGGCGGTCCTCCCGGCAGCCCGGAAGAGGATGGCGACCGCTTCCTCGAATTCTGGAACCTGGTGTTCATGCAGTATGAACAGGTGACGAAGGAGGAGCGAATCGACTTGCCGCGCCCGTCAATCGACACCGGCATGGGGCTGGAACGGATGGCGTCCATTCTGCAGGGAGTGGAGAGCGTCTTCGAGACCGACCTGTTCCGCCATTTGATCGATGCGGCGTCTTCCGCGCTGGGCCGCGCGCCGGATGCGGAAACAGTGGCATCCTACCGCGTCATTGCCGATCACCTGCGCTCCTCCTCCTTCCTGGTTGCCGACGGCGTGCTGCCGTCGAGCGAGGGCCGCGGCTATGTGCTGCGACGCATCATGCGCCGCGCCATGCGCCACGCGCAGTTGCTCGGCGCGAACGAGCCGCTGATGTGGAAGCTGGTGCCGGCGCTGGTGCGCGAGATGGGCCAGGCCTATCCCGAACTGCTGCGCGGCGAGCAGTTGATATCAGAGACCCTGAAGCTCGAGGAGACGCGCTTCCGCAAGACGCTGGTGCGCGGCCTCGGCCTGCTTTCGGAGGCAACGGAGACGCTGCACGCGGGCGACATGCTGGACGGCGAGACCGCCTTCAAGCTCTACGACACCTATGGCTTCCCGCTCGACCTGACGCAGGACGCGCTGCGCGAGCGCAACATCTCGGTCGATCTTGCTGGCTTCACCAATGCAATGGAGCAGCAGAAGGCCGAGGCGCGCAAGCACTGGGCTGGGTCCGGCGAGGCCGCCACCGAGACGGTATGGTTCTCCGTGCGCGAAAAGACCGGCGCCACTGAATTCCTCGGCTACGAGACTGAAGCGGCGGAAGGCCTCATCCAAACGCTGGTCAAGGACGGCAAGACCGTCGACAGCGCCGGCAAGGGCGACGCGGTCGCGGTGGTCGTCAACCAGACGCCGTTCTATGGCGAGTCCGGCGGCCAGATGGGCGATACAGGCGTCATCTCGGGCGAAGGCTTCTCGATCGAGATTTCAGATACGCAGAAGAAGGCCGACGGGCTGTTCGTGCATCTGGGCAAAGTGGCGAGCGGCACGGTCAAGACGGGCGCCGCAGTCGAGCTCAAGGTCGATCATAACAGGCGCACCAGACTGCGGGCGAACCACTCCGCCACGCATCTGATCCACGAGGCGCTGCGCGAGGTGCTGGGCACCCATGTCGCGCAGAAAGGCTCGCTGGTCGCGCCCGAGCGTCTGCGCTTCGATATCTCGCACAACAAGCCGATTTCGGCGGAAGAGCTCGAGGAGGTCGAGCGCATGGCGAACGAGATCGTCGTCCAGAACAGCCCGGTGACGACGCGCCTGATGTCGGTCGACGATGCCATCGCCGAGGGCGCCATGGCCCTGTTCGGCGAGAAGTATGGCGACGAGGTGCGTGTCGTGTCGATGGGCACGGGCCTGCATGGCGCCAAGGCTAACCGGCCTTACTCGGTCGAACTCTGCGGCGGCACCCATGTCCGGGCGACCGGCGATATCGGCCTGGTCCGCGTCGTGTCCGACAGCGCGGTCGCCGCTGGCGTGCGCCGTATCGAGGCGCTGACCGGCGAAGCCGCACGCAAATATCTCGACGAACAGGACAGGCGACTGAAGGCGGCGGCAGCCGTGCTGAAAATCTCGCCCGCCGACGTGCCGGCGCGTGTCGAGGCTTTGCTCGAAGAGCGCAAGAAGCTCGAAAAGGATCTGAGCGAGGCACGCAAGAAGCTTGCGCTGGGCGGCGGCTCGGCAGCGGGTGCCGCGTCGGAGAATGAGACGGTCGCGGGCGTCGGCTTCCTCGGCAAGTCGGTTTCCGGCGTCTCGCCCAAGGATCTGAAGCCGCTGGCAGACGCCGGCAAGACCTCGCTTGGTTCCGGCGTCGTCGTTTTCGTGGGCGCCGGCGAGGACAACAAGGCGAGCGTCGTCGTCGCCGTCACCGACGACCTGGTCGGCCGCTTCAGCGCTGTGGACCTGGTGCGCGTCGCCTCCGCCGCCTTGGGCGGGCAGGGCGGTGGCGGGCGGCCTGACATGGCCCAGGCCGGTGGCCCCGATGCCTCGAAGGCCAACGACGCGATCGCGGCTGTGAAGGCGGCACTCGAAGCCGCCTGAAAGCCGCGACATGAAAATTCTCGTCCTCGGCGGCTATGGTTTGATCGGGGACGCCATCATTGGCCGTTTGCTTCGCGACGGCCATCTGGTGACCGGCCTCGGCCGCGATGTCGGGGAGGCCGGGCGGCGCCGGCCATCGGTTCGCTGGATCGCGGCGGACATGTCGAAAATGCTCGCCGCTGAAGACTGGTTGCCGCTGGTCACGGGCATGGACGCGGTGGTCAATGCGGCGGGCGCCTTGCAGGACGGCCCGCGCGACCGCCTCGACGCCGTTCACCGGGGCTCGGTGGTGGCACTCGTCGCGGCCTGCGAACGGACCGATGTGCGCCGCTTTGCGCAGATTTCCGCCATCGGCGCCGATCTCGCTTCGGCAAATCCTTTCTTCAGCAGCAAGGCGCAAGGCGATAAGGCCGTCACAGGCTCCTCGCTCGACTGGACGATCCTGCGGCCCGGCCTGGTGCTCGCGCCCGCCGCCTATGGCGGGACGGCACTTCTGCGCGCACTTGCGGCATTTCCCGGTTTTATCCCCGCCGTCATGCCGCACCAGCCGATCCAGACCGTTTCGGTCGCCGACGTCGCCGAAGCGGTGTCGCGCGCGGTCGCCGGATCGCTGCCGCCCCGGCTTGCCGCCGATCTCGTCGAAGCCAATGCCAGACCGCTCGCCGATGTTCTGCTGGCCCTGCGTGCGTGGCTTGGTCTGCCGCCGGCCAGAGTGGTGCCGATGCCCGCCATTCTCGGCCGGCTTGCGGGCGCCGGTGCCGATATGCTTGGCATGCTCGGCTGGCGGTCCCCGCTACGTAGCGCAGCCCTTGCCGCCGTGGCACGCGGCGTGACAGGCAATGCCACGGCCTGGAACCAGGTTTGCGACCGTCCGCTTCAGCCTCTGGAAGCAACGTTGGCCGACATGCCCGCAAATGTCCAGGAACGATGGTTCGCCCGCCTCTGGCTGGCGAAGCCCGTCATCTTCGCTTGCCTGTCCCTGTTCTGGCTTGTTTCAGGCATCATCGGCCTGATCCGGCAAGAAGCGGCGGCGGATGTACTTGTTTCGCACGACGTGTCGGCAGGCTTCGCTCATATCTCGATTCTTGCCGGCAGTTTGGCGGATATCTTGGTTGGCGTGGCTGTCGTGATCCGCTCCCTGGCCCGGCGCGCGCTGCTGGCGATGATCGCGATCACGCTGTCCTATCTGGTGGCGGCGACGCTTCTTGTCCCGGGCCTGTGGCTCGATCCTCTGGGGGCAATGGTCAAGACGATCCCCGCGCTTTGCCTGGTGCTGGTGGCGCTGGCGGTGCTCGACGAGCGATGAGCTTCTGGGCCGACATACTACGCTGGGCGCATATCATCGGCGCCACAGTGCTGTTCGGCACCGGCGCGGGCATTGCCTTCTTTATGCTGATGGCGCAGCGCACCGGCCGTGCCGACCTCGTCGCCCATGTCGCCGGCACGGTCGTCATCGCCGACACGATTTTTACGGCGACCGCCGTCGTCGTGCAGCCGATCACCGGCGTGTTGCTGGCGCGGGCAGTGGGCTGGCCGCTCTCCGAAGGCTGGATCGTGTTGTCCTTGTTGCTTTATGTCGTGACCGGCCTGTGCTGGCTGCCGGTGGTCTGGATTCAGATTCGCATCCGCAATCTCGCGCGGCAGGCGGCCATCGAAAACGCGCCGCTGCCGGCCGAAGAGCAGCGCCTGTTCCGCATTTGGTTTGCTTGCGGCTTCCCGGCTTTCGCCGCCGTGCTTGCCATTCTCTGGCTGATGGTCACCAGGCCTGAGGTAGGGTTTTAGCCCATCGCCTTCCGCCGAGCTCGTCTGGCGGGCTGCTCAATCTGCCTTTTCGGTTTTGGCGAAGCTCACTCGAGCCGCGATGCGGCCCCACCAGGCGTGGATCTCGGCAAATTGGGCCAGGCGCTTCTGGCCTTCAGCGACTTTCAAGAAATAGCCGATGATCGGTGCGGCGTGCAGGTCGGCCAACGTCAGCTGGTCGCCCAGCAACCACGGTCCTGGCGCCTTTAGTGAAGTGAGCACCCTGAGCACCGTCTCCGCTTGGCTCAGCCCGCCGGCGATCAGCGCCTCGTCCGGCTCGGCCTTTTCCAGCCGCTCGACCGCAACGTCCCACACCATGGCGCGATAGCCATAGGCGTCGAGCATGCCTGTCATCTGGCCCATCCTGGCGCGGCCGCGCGCGTCAGCGGGCTGCAGCGCCGGGCCGTCGAAGGCTTCGTCGACATAGCGCGCGATCGCATTCGTCTCGAAGAGGCGGAAACCGTCATGCTCGAAGGCCGGGATACGGCCGAAAGGATGACGTTCGAGATACCAGGCCGGGATGCCGTCGGCGGCGAAGATGTCGAGCGGCACCAGTTCGTAATCGATGCCTTTCTCCTCCAGCGCCATCCGCGCGATGCGCACGTAAACGCTGTAATCCGCGCCGTAGAGGATTGGCTTGGTCATGCCGTCAGCCCTTCGTTTTACCGGCCCAAACGAACGAAGGCTCCTTTCGGAGCCTTCGCCATGTGGAAATCCTTACCCCATCACCTTCTGCAAATTCTCGTCGATCTTGTCGAGGAAGCCGGTGGTCGACAGCCAGGGCTGGTCGGGGCCGATCAACAGCGACAGGTCCTTGGTCATGAAGCCCGACTCGACGGTCTGGATGCAGACTTTCTCCAGTGTCTCGGAGAAGCGCTTCAGTTCGGCATTGTCGTCGAGCTTGGCGCGGTGGGCGAGGCCACGCGTCCAGGCGAAGATCGAGGCGATCGAATTGGTCGAGGTTTCCTCGCCCTTCTGGTGCTGGCGGTAGTGCCGGGTGACGGTGCCGTGCGCGGCTTCCGCTTCCACCGTCTTGCCGTCCGGCGTCATCAGCACCGAGGTCATCAGGCCGAGCGAGCCAAAACCTTGCGCCACCGTGTCGGACTGCACGTCGCCGTCATAGTTCTTGCAGGCCCAGACATAGCCGCCCGACCATTTCAGGCTCGACGCCACCATGTCGTCGATCAGGCGGTGTTCGTACCAAAGCTTCTTCGATTTGAACTCGGCCTCGAATTCTTGCTCGTAGACTTCCTGGAAGATGTCTTTGAAGCGGCCGTCATAGGCCTTGAGGATGGTGTTCTTGGTCGACAGATAGACCGGGTAGTTGCGCAGCAGGCCGTAATTCAGCGAGGCGCGGGCGAATTCGCGGATCGACTCGTCGAGATTGTACATGGCCATGGCGACGCCGGAGCCCGGCGCGTCGAACACGTCGTGCTCGATCACCTGGCCGTCCTCGCCGACGAACTTGATCGTCAGCTTGCCCTTTCCGGGGAAGCGGAAGTCGGTGGCGCGGTACTGGTCGCCGAAGGCGTGACGGCCGACGATGATCGGCTTGGTCCAGCCCGGAACCAGCCGCGGCACGTTCTTCATGATGATCGGTTCGCGGAAGATGGTGCCGCCGAGGATGTTGCGGATGGTGCCGTTCGGCGACTTCCACATCTTCTTCAGCTTGAATTCCTCGACGCGCTGTTCGTCGGGGGTGATCGTCGCGCATTTCACGCCGACGCCCCATTTCTTGATGGCATTGGCCGAATCGATCGTCACCTGGTCGTTGGTGGCGTCGCGGTGCTCGACGCCGAGGTCGTAATATTCGAGCTTCAGGTCGAGATAAGGGTGGATCAGCTTGTCCTTGATGAACTGCCAGATGATGCGGGTCATCTCGTCGCCGTCGAGTTCGACGACCGGATTTTCGACTTTGATTTTTGGCACAGGGGAAGCCTTTCGCTACTACGGGAAGCAGGTGAGATATCGGCCCTATAGCAAAGGCAATGGCCGGACGCCAAGGGTTCACCGAAGGCTTGTTGTCACCTGTCCTCTCCTACTGTGGCGCTTTTCGACCGGTTGAAACAGGGTTCGCCGTGCTTGTACAGCGGTCGATATCACGGTGTTCGTAGCGAGGCTAAATATTCTTCTTCAAAAGCCAGCGTATCCCGTCGACGCTCCGTCATCCGCCGAGCAGGGACGCCGGCATAGTTCGTCCAGGCTTTCATCGGCCTGCTGATACGAGACATGGCTCCCAGTATCGACCCTTCATCGAATCGAGCTCCGGGGAGGACCATGCTCCCATGGCCAACGCCTGAATGCCGGCCAAAGATGATCGATGCCGAGCGGGCGCCTCCACCTGGGACGGTAGGATGGCTCAATGTCCTCCCGCTCGTATCCTCGTTTGATGTGTATATGCCCACGTAGTGAGATATGTTGACGAAATCTCCCAGTCGTATCTCACCTGCTCCTGCCAATACTGAGTGGCTGCCAATGTGAACGTTGTTCCCGAACTCCACCCCGCCCCGATTAGAAATGACCACGAATGGATCGATCCTCACCCGTGAGCCAATAGATATCCGAGAGCAATTGACAATAACAGCCGTGCTGTGGATCAGAACGTCATGACCAATTTTCGAAAATCCCAAACTTTCTAATTGTTCTCGTGTGAGAAAATCACTGTTCAGCCCAAAAGCCATCTCAAGCTCTATCTAAATGTTTCTGTTAGATTCCCGGTATTCGCGAACGAGGTTTTGCCAAGCAATATTCGCAGGATTATGTAGATCTCGCTCAAGCATTTCATCGATGAGAGTGGGCTGTAGTTCGTTGCGATTGATTTCGTCGGTCCGAAGGAAATGTAGAACACGAATTTTGTCTGCCGTTATCTTGTTCGCGTTGAGATGCGCGAGGTCGTTGGCTGCGTTGTACTCTGCAGGCAGTACGCCAATGATGCATCCTGTTTGATATGCGGCTATTGTAAGCGCAATCTGACATTTAAACTATCGCCGATAGCGTGTGCCAGGCTACGCATGGTCGCCCATATCTCGGTTGCTAGAACATCTAGGGCCTTTGGATTCATGGCTACGAACCCCAGATTGAAATAGGGCGGCGAGATTGGAAGGCGGTGATCGGGGTCGATTGAATAACGATAAGTTTTGGCCGGCCAAGGCAAACTGAATATCCGGAACAGGGCTGGCCAAAAATCAGCGCTATTCGGTTGGGGGACAATAGGGTTAGCGCCAAGACCCGGCGGAAAATGCGCCATATGTCCTTTTACTGTAGGTGCGTACGAAGTAAATTCATCCACAAGGGGGTTGATGTCACGAAGTAATACGGTGTCAGCATCGCAATGTACAATGACATCCGCAGTGGCCGGCGTACAGAAACGCCAGATTGCTGTTCCGGCCCAGTGGAAATCCGCAAAAACATCGTCGGGTGTTCTCTCCCAATTGATGTTGAAATTCTCGCTCCATCGGTTTTCACGCCGCACAGCATCAAGATCGCATCGGTCGCCCACCGTGATCGACAGGCGGGCATCGCGATACCTGCGATCGGATAAGCGCCGGAGTGCAAAATTGAAGAACCGTACTTGGGAGAAGAAAATCTGTGTCGGCGAGATCGGTATTCTGAATTCAACCGTTCTTGGGGCCTTTGACCTGTCGACATGCAAATCGCGGACATGGCTGCCGGCTGAGGGATCAATCAAGTGCGACATCGAGTGCCTCAAACACGATTTTCATGACCAAGTCTGCATCCGGTTCAGCGGAACGAACTGGCAGCGCGCACATCCTGTCGGCGAGATCTTCGGCAACTCTGCATGGGTTGAAAATATGCGTTGAAGGCCAGGAGGAAAGACTGGGGCGATAGTAGCGGCGGATCTCAAGGCCTCCCTTTGCCGCTGCCGCTACAAAGCGCTCTGCGATCTGCGGGGTCGGCATCAGGATAGGAAAGAGCTGCCAGGACGCCGCCTCCGGATTCAAGGGATGGCGGAGGTTGGAATAGGTTGCGAGTCTAGTCAGATAGCGGCGCACATAAGCCTGGCGCTGACGAACGATTTTATCGAAACGAGCGAGTTGTGCGAGGCCGACGGCGGCATGCAACTCGGACATCTTTCCATTGAGCCCCCAGAAGGGACCGCGCGCGCTTTGGTAAGATGCAAGGCCAAAATTAAGTGCGGCCCTCAGCGGCGTATCAGCTTCTAGATTCGCGAAGATGGCGCCACCTTCTCCAATCGCGAAGGGTTTGGTCGCATGCATCGAGAAAACTTCGAAAATATTCCTACCATTCCCGTGAAGCGTGCGGGGGCCGCCAAGGCCCGATGCGTTATCGATGATGACTGCGGCCCCGTGCTCTCCGCACACAGCTATTTCCTTTGTCCAATCGCGTGCAATTCCGAACGGAGTCACCAACATGACGGCACGGGCGCCTGTCTCGGTCAGTGCCTGGCCGAGGAGATGACTGTCTATCACCCAACTTTCGGGATCGACGTCGACGACGATGGGCGTCATTCCCGCTGCTCGTATTGCTCCCAGCGATGCAGCAAACGTAAACGCCGGGACCAGAACTGCACCGCTAACATCAGCTGCCAGCAACGCCGCCGACAAGCCGGTCGTTGCGCTTGAGCAAGACACACAGCACTCAGAAGGGCTGCCGAAGGCATCCAGTAAACGGAGTTCTAGTCGACGCACAAGGGGGCCGAAATTGGAGTACCAGCCATTCGCCGTCATCTCATCGAGCAGCGCCGAATACTCCGACGGAGCGGGTAGATTTGGAACAACGGCGCGATGCCGAAAGGGCGATTTGAGTTTGATCGTCATGTGGCGCGCAGGTGATCGGCACCTTCAGTCAGCTGATCCAAAGCAGTTCCATCTGCAGGCCGGCAATTGATCCATAGTGCACGGGCAAAGATCACTGGTTCGCCCAGGTCAGTGGTCCGATTCCACCATTCGCGTGCCCTCATACCGGCCATCAAAGCGAAATTGGAACCGTGAGGACCAATCGCGATCCTATGACTTTCCGAAATGTGTCGAGTTGAAACAGGGTCACGCGCAACGCCAGGCTATTGCTTGATGCATATCGTTGTCGCGACACCGATGCCACTCTTGCGCGTACGCATTAGTGGAACCTCGAGTTTGACATTTGCGCTACGATCTATGTCGACTGAGATGCAAATGTCAAACTCGTTTCCACAGGGTTGCGGCGTCTGAAGGCCTTCAAGTTAAACAAGGTGAGGCACCGCGATTTAGCCTGTTGCTCGATGGCTGTCGTTGTCGCAAGTCGAGGTAACTTTTGCGCGACATCCTCGCGCTATTGCATATCATGGCGACAAGATTGCGGTTTCCCTATCCGATAGTCATTCACTTTCCATCGCATCATGTTGCCTTCGATTTCAATAACGACATCTTCCCGCCGGACCGCTTGGCGTATCAAACTAAAAGCCCGGCGAAGAAGACCACCCCGAATCGTCTACTTAAATGGGTTCGTCGTTGTGAACGCGCCCGCTCCCGAAACAACATTGCTTGGGCCGAACGAAGTTGCAGTTGCGCCGCCGCTTAGAATGATTGCACTAGTGCTTCCATTGAGCACGCTGTTTGCCACCGCCAGAGCATTGCCAGCGTTGGTGGCCTGAATTGCAAAAGTGGTGTTACCGTCGACAAGAACTCTGTTTAGAGCTGCAATGTTCCCGACGGCGTTACCCTGCACATTCACACCTCCGTTATTCTGGGTGATGGTCGAGTCTTGGATAAAGACTCTGGCTCCTGCCGTGCTACTGACAGAGTTGACACCATTCTGCGTGAAGTGCCGGATGTCGCATCGAATGATGTAGAGGGCCTTGCCGGCGAGGAAGTGCACCCCATTAAGGCCGGTACCAACGCCCTCAATATCGAGACCCTCCAAGACCACTTTGTCGTTGGCTCCAGCGTTGATAATGATCCCGTTGGTTCCTGAGACGAGTACGCCTGCCTCGATATGGTCGGATCGAATCGTGATGGACTTCGTAATCGTCACTGCACCGAAACCGCCGGGGTCGAGTACGTTGATCTCGCCGCTTGGCGCCGTCTTGGAGATCGCGCCTGCAAATGTCTTGCAAGGTGCTGTTCGGCTGCATGGATTGGCGTCGTCACCAACGCCGGAAACCCAGGTTCTTGTCGCTTGCGCAGACGCTGGCGCGATCAGGAAGCCTGAAGCCAGAATCAATATAGCGAATGAAAAGAAGAACCTTACTGTCTTCATTTGCCCCTCCTAAAATTTAGCCGGCAGCCCTTGCCGGCTGGTGAATCCGTTAAAGATGCCTGGGGTGTGCTTAGCAGTAGTCGGCGGATGCGGGACGCAGTCCCACCGCAAAATTACCATCCGCCAATACATTTTGAACCCCAAGCAGATCGGATATTATACCTTTCTAATTTGATTTTCCAGCGATGCGACGCACGGTTGCAAATAAAAACATCCGGTCACGGCTGGTATACGCGGAAAAGCATTCTTGTTGCTGGACCACGACGTATGTCGGCGCCGAGCCGCAGAAAAGCGACCCGTATAATTGACTCAGCTGAAGGACACCGCGAATCGATCTCGGTATTGCCGATCAGGCGGCGACAACCCTTCAAAAAGTCATATCGATGTGGCAGGACGCGCAGACTTTATCGTGCAACAATCTGGTACACATGACAGGAACCGACTTTCAGCACGCCGCCGCCGGCCCGGCGATCATCCTCGTCGAGCCGCAACTCGGTGAGAATATCGGCATGGTCGCGCGCGCCATGGCCAATTTCGGGCTTGCCGAACTGCGCCTGGTCAATCCCCGCGATGGCTGGCCGAGCGAGAAGGCGCGTGCCGCCGCCAGCCGCGCCGACCACGTCATCGATGCCGTCAAGGTGTTCGACGACCTGGCCTCCGCGCTTGCCGACCTGAATTTCGTTTTCGCCACCACGGCCAGGCAGCGCGACGGTTTCAAGGCCGTGCGCGGCCCGGTGGAAGCGGGCAGGGTGCTGCGTGCCCGTCATGGCTTGGGACAGCGCACCGGCATCCTGTTCGGCCGCGAGCGCTTCGGCCTCTATAATGACGAGGTCGGCCTCGCCGACGAGATCGTGACGTTTCCGGTCGATCCGGATTTCTCCTCGCTCAACATCGCCCAGGCGGCCTTGCTGATGTCCTATGAGTGGATGAAGTCGGGCCTTGAGGACGAGACCAAGACCAATTTTACCGGCCCGGACATGAAGCCCGCCAGCAAGGAAGAATTGCACGGCCTGTTCGCCTATCTGGAAGGGGCCCTGGAAGCGCGCGGTTATTTCCGCCCGGCACCGAAGAAGCCGAAGATGGTCGACAATCTGCGCGCCGTGCTGACGCGGGCCGGCTTCGCCGAACCGGAACTGAAAGTGCTGCGCGGCATCATTTCCTCACTCGACAGGTTTTCGCCGGCGATGCCGCGCGGCGATGGTTCTCCGGGCGACGATCCAAGGCGGCTCCCGGCCGCCGCGCGCGCCGCCAAGGCAGAGGCCGAACGCCAGCCGCATCCGCCCGCGAGCGACGATGAGGACACGCCGCCGCTCGGCGGCAAGGGAACCGACAATGACTGATCAGCCGATCCTGATGTTCGATTCCGGCGTCGGCGGGCTCACCGTGTTGCGCGAGGCGCGCGTCCTGATGCCGGACCGGCGCTTCATCTATGTCGCCGATGATGCCGCCTTTCCCTTTGGCGCCTGGGAAGAGCCGGCGCTGCGAACCCACATACTCGAACTGTTCGCCAGCTTGCTAGGCCGCTTTAATCCGGTCATTTCGGTCATCGCCTGCAACACCGCCTCGACGCTGGTGATCGATGCGCTGCGCGAGCGATTTCCCGGCCATCCCTTCGTCGGCACCGTGCCGGCGGTCAAGCCCGCGGCAGAGCGCACCCGCTCGGGTCTGGTCTCGGTGCTGGCGACGCCGGGTACCGTGAAGCGGCAATACACGCGCGACCTGATCAGCAGATGGGCGCAGAAATGCCATGTCCGCCTGGTCGGCAGCGACAGGCTGGCGGGGCTGGCCGAAGCCTATATGCGAGAGGGCTTCGTCGACGAGGAGGCTGTGCGGGCCGAGATCGCGCCGTGCTTCCTCGAGCGCGACGGCATGCGCACGGACATTGTCGTGCTGGCATGCACCCACTATCCCTTTCTGGTCAATCGCATGCGCAAGACCGCGCCCTGGCCGGTCGACTGGATCGATCCGGCCGAGGCGATCGCGCGGCGCGCGCTGTCGCTGCTGCCGGCCCTGGAAGGGCCACGGCCGCAAAGCGAGCCCGATATCGCGGTCTTCACCTCGGGCAAGCCGGATTTCGCCGTCAGCCGCCTGATGCAGGGCTTTGGACTGACCGTGCGTTAAGGCATTTCGGGCTAAACGCCAGGCTTGTTGCTCAAACAGACTCGAAGACGATGCTGCGTTGATCCGGATCGGCCTGGACCAGCCTTAGCGTCAGACCATCGCCCTGTCTGAGGCCGGAGGCTTTCACATTGGCAACGACAGGCATATCGGCAAGCTGAACGCGCACGCCATGATCGGTGAAGTCGGTGACGGCAGCCTTGAACGTATCGCCCTCGCGCCCCTCGAGCATAACCGCCTCGGCCAGGTCGATGGCCGCATGATTGATCTGCGATGCGCGGCTCTCGGCGCGTCCCATCGCCTTCGGCAATCTGGCGAACGCCTCGGTGACAGCCTGGGGAACGGCCTGGCCATTGGCGATCGCCAGGGTGCAGCGCACGACATAGCGATCGGCCAGTCGCCTGAGTGGCGCGGTCGAATGGGCGTAGGTCGCGGCCATCGCTTCATGCCAGGGGACAACGCCGTCCTTGTAGGGCTGGTAGGAAGCGCCGGGGCTCGCATGGCGGATTTCCAGCATCAGCGCCGCCTGTTGCGGATCGGCCGGATCAAGGGTTCGCTGATAGTCACGCAGGCTGGTCGAGGCCGGCCAGGACAGCCCGAGGGCCTGTGCCGCGCTGCGCAGTCTCTGCACCTTGAAATCATCCGGCCCCGACATCACCCGGAACAAGCCCGTGTGATGTGCAAGCATGGTGTCGGCAATCGCCATGTTGGCCGCCAGCGAGAGCGCTGCATTGTCCTGTTCGGATTGCAGCAAGGGCCTGAACGCAAGCCGGTATGTGCCATCGGCAAGCCGTTCGACCTCCTGCTCGGGCGGGTCGACGCGGGATGCCCCGCGGCGCTTCTCGTTCGCCGCCATGCGCCGCGCCATCTCGGCGAAGCCGGCCGGAACGTCCGAGGCTTTCACACTGTCATAGGCGAGCTTCGCGCGGCTTTGAACGATCGCCCGCTCCGCGCCGTCCAGCTTCACCGCGCCGTCGGGCGCGACCCGGACCGTGAAGATGACAGCCGGGTGGGGTCCATCCGGCAGCAGACTTGCCGCACCCTCGGCAATCACCGGCGGGTAGAGCCCGGCCTTGCCGTCCGGCAGATAGAATGTCTCGCCCCGCGTCCAGGCTTCGCGATCTATCGCGTCGCCGTCCTCGACGAACCAGGCGACGTCGGCAATTGCATAGTGCAGCAGCAGATCATTGGCGCTGGCTTCGATCGAGAACGCCTGATCGAGGTCGGTGGAGCTTGCCGGATCGAGCGTGACGAAGGGCATCGCGGTGCGGTCCGCATGCTGGTCGGGAACGCGTTTGGCCGCCGCCTCGGCCGCCGCCGTGACGTCAGCGGGAAATCCATCCGGTACGTGGAATTCGGTGCGGATTTTCGCCAGGCCGGCGGTGAGAACCTGTGAGGGATCGGTCAGCGATTTCATCCAGCCGTCCTACACTGGGGCTCTGGAGACGTGAAGACCATTGGCGCTGGAACTGCCGCCGAAGCGTGGCGTTTCTCCTGACAGCAAAGGAGAACCCGTCATGCCAGCCACGTCGAAAGCCCAGCAGAAAGCCGCGGGCGCCGCCCTCTCGGCCAAACGCGGCGAGACCAGGAAGAGCGAACTCAAGGGCGCTTCCAAGGGAATGTATGAATCGATGAGCGAAAAGCAGCTCGAGGAGTTCGCCGAGACCAAGCGCAAAGGGCTGCCCGAGAAAAAATCTTGAGGATTGAATGAAAAGGGCCAGCGAATCTCGCTGGCCCTTTGAATTGCTGTTTGGTCCGCTTTACCAGCGGTGGCAGCGGCGCACCTTGGTCACGATCACCTTGCGGTGGCCATGCCGCCACACCACTCTCTTCTTCACGATGACGCGGCAGACCTGTTTGTGGCCATGCCAATGACGCGCCATGGCCGGTTCCGGCGCTACCGCCATCGAACCTGCAAGCACGGCGGCGCCTGCCAAGGTAAGAAAGAACTTCTTCATGTAGTTGGCTCCTCTAGCTCCAGTCCCTTCCTGGTGCCGTTGGCGCTGACCTCCCGCCACATCCGGCATCGCATCAACGCCCCGAACGCTATACGGTTGCGTTGCGCCGCGCCACTCCCAAGCTTGACACCGGTTAAATCTCGGTTTAACCAGCCGCCAACGCCGGGCAGCGATGTCCGGTGTTTCTTTTGTATACGCAAAGCCAGTCACTTCTATCTGTTTCTGGCCTTGTCTGAACTGACGTGTCCCGTGGGTTTTCCGCCGCGTTGCGTGGGAAAATCCTGTCAGGTCTCGAAAACGGAGGCCAGAGGAGGGCGCGTTTCCTTCACTTGGACCATGAGGTGCCGGGTGTGTTGTTTTGAAAAGGGAATGCGATGAGCAAGCGCGAATCCGCGAAATACAAGATCGACCGCCGTCTGGGCGAAAACATCTGGGGCCGCCCGAAGTCCCCGGTCAACAAGCGTGAATACGGCCCCGGCCAGCATGGCCAGCGCCGCAAGGGCAAGCTTTCCGACTTCGGCCTGCAGCTGCGCGCCAAGCAGAAGCTGAAGGGTCACTACGGCGACGTTTCGGAAAAGCAGTTCCGCAAGGTCTATGAAGAGGCCGACCGCCGCAAGGGCGACACCTCGGAGAACCTGATCGGCCTGCTCGAGTCGCGTCTGGATGCGGTTGTCTACCGCGCCAAGTTCGTGCCGACCATCTTCGCCGCCCGTCAGTTCGTCAACCACGGCCACGTCAACGTCAACGGCAAGCGCGTCAACATCGGCTCGTACCGCTGCAAGCCGGGCGACGTCGTGGAAGTGCGCGAAAAGTCGAAGCAGCTGGTCATCGTCCTGGAGTCGGTCGGCCTCGCCGAGCGCGACGTGCCGGACTATATCGAAGCCGATCACAACAAGATGGTCGCGACCTTCTCGCGCATTCCCGGCCTGGCGGACGTTCCGTTCGCCGTGCAGATGGAGCCGAACCTGGTCGTCGAATTCTATTCGCGCTAAGCGAACGCTTCCGCCATATCGGAAAGGCCGCCTTCGAGGCGGCCTTTTTGTTTCGGGCGGCCGCTTTGCCGTTTCGATTTTCCGGCCGATGCGCTACTCCGGGCGGACGTCACATTCAGGGGCCGCTGCGCCATGAACATGCTGCCAGACATCGAGACGCTTGAGCCGGCCGGCGAAGGTGGTTCCCACCCTCTATTCGCCGACGTGCCGTCTTCGGTCGAGTTCAACAAACTGCGCAAGCGGCTGCTGCGACTGACCCGCCAGGCGATCGAGGACTTCGCGATGGTGAAGCCCGGCCAGCGCTGGCTGGTCGCGCTGTCGGGGGGCAAGGATTCCTACGGCCTCATGGCCATGCTGCTGGATCTCAAATGGCGCGGGCTGCTGCCGGTCGAATTGCTGGCCTGCAATCTTGACCAGGGTCAGCCGAATTTTCCGAAGAACATCCTGCCCGACTATCTCGATGCCAACGGCATTGCGCACCGCATCGAGTACCAGGACACCTATTCGGTGGTCACCGACAAGCTGCCCCAGGGCAGCACCTATTGCTCGCTCTGCTCGCGGCTGCGGCGCGGCCATCTCTACCGGATCGCGCGCGAGGAGGGCTGTTCGGCCCTGGTCCTCGGCCACCACCGCGAGGATATCCTCGAAACCTTCTTCATGAACCTGTTCCACGGCGGCCGGCTTGCCGCCATGCCGCCAAAGCTGCTCAACGACGAAGGCGACGTCATGGTGTTGCGGCCGTTGAGTTACTGCGCCGAAATCGACCTCGAAAAGTTCGCCGCCGCGATGCGGTTCCCGATCATCCCCTGCGATCTCTGCGGCAGCCAGGAAGGCCTGCAGCGCAACGCCATGAAGGCGATGCTCGAGGACCTGGAAAAGCGCATGCCCGGCCGCAAGGATACGATGATCCGCGCTCTGTCCAACACCAGGCCGTCGCATTTGCTGGACAGGAAACTGTTCGATTTCGCCGCCCTCAATGAAACCCTCGCGACCAGGCAAGACATTTCCGATGACATTTGACGATACAGCGATCGACTGGCTGGCCGGCCTTCTGGCCGACGCGGCCCAGGCCGAAATCATGCCGCGCTTTCGCCGATTGGGCGACGGCGATGTCAGGCAGAAGACCTCCGCCGCCGACCTGGTGACGGAGGCCGACGTCAATGCCGAGCGGCTGATCACCGCCAGGCTGCGCGAGCGCTATCCCTCGGCCATGGTGGTGGGCGAGGAGGCCTGCTCCGAAAATCCGGCGCTGCTCGATGGCCTGGGCGATGCCAAACTCGCATTCACCATCGATCCGGTCGACGGCACCTTCAATTTCGCATCCGGCGTGCCGCTGTTCGGCGTCATGCTGGCGGTCGTGGTCAGGGGCGAGACGGTCGCCGGCATCATCCATGATCCGGTCGGCAAGGACTGGCTCATCGCCGCCAAAGGCGCAGGAAGCCATATCAGGCATGCCCATGGCGATCTGGAGAAGGTGCATGTCGCGGCGCCCGTGCCGATGTCGCAAATGACCGGCGCGGTATCCTGGCAGTATCTGAGCGAACCTGAGCGCTCACGCCTTGCGCGCAACCAGACCAAGGCGCTGTCGCAGTTCTCCTATCGCTGCGCCGCCCACGAATATCGCTTGCTGGCCAGCGGACATGCGCATTTTGTCGTCTACAACAAGCTGATGCCCTGGGATCATCTTCCCGGCGTGCTGATCCATCAGGAAGCCGGCGGCCACGCCGCGCGCGTCGACGGCAGCGCCTATCTGCCCTCGCATGTCGATGGCGGCTTGCTTGTCGCGCCGGACCAGGACAGCTGGCGGGAACTGCGCCGCGAGCTCTGGGCGGAATAGTCTGACGCCTGCCTTCCCAAAGGCAGGCCATCGGCCCGGGGGCAAGATCAGTGCAGGTCGGTGACGTGTCCTGAAACGGGGGCGTTCTGCGGCTGGAACATCTTGCCGCGCTCGGCAATCAGGATCATCAGCAGCGCCGCGACGGAGACGCTGCAGAAGCCGGCGGCCAGCGGCGTCACCGTGCCGTTGAAGGCCTGGCCGATCAGCGTGCCGAGAATGCCGCCGAGAAACGTCTGCATGAAACCCAGGATCGACGACGCCGTGCCGGCCAGTTGGCCGAGCGGCTCCATGGCGAGCGCGTTGAAATTGGCGCCTAGGCAGCCGAACGGCAGCATGGCGCTGGCAAAGAAGGTGATGAACAGCCACAGCGGCATCTTCATTTCCAGTGAAATCACCAGCCAGGCCAGGCTGATCACCAGGAACAAGAGCAGCGCGCCTTGCGACAGGCGGCGCATGCCGAGACGGCCGACCAAGCGCGCGTTCATGAAATTGGAAAAGGCGAGCACCCCGGCAACGCCGGCGAAAATGACCGGGAACATCTCACCGACATTGAAGATGTTGACGTAGATCTGCTGGGCCGAGGCGATGAAGCCGAACATCGCCCCGAAAATGAAGGTGCTGGCAAAGGCATAGCAAAGCGCGATGCGGTTTGTGAGCACGATACGGAAGCCGCCGACGACGGAGTGAACGGTCAGGGATCGGCGATATTCGGGATGCAGCGTCTCGGGCAGGCGTAGCAGCGACCACGCCGAGACGATCAGGGCGCCGATGGCCATGGTGACGAAGATCCAGTGCCAGGTCGCGAACAGCATGATGAACTGACCGATGCCGGGCGCGATCACCGGTATCGCCATGAACACCATGAAGATCAGCGACATCACCTCGGCCATGCGCCGGCCGTCGAATGTATCGCGCACGATGGAAACCGCGATGACGCGCGTCGCCGCGGCGCCGATGCCTTGCACGGCCCGGCAAATCAGAAGCGTCTCGAAGCTTGGCGCGATAGCCGCCGCCGAGACCGCGGCCACGTAGATGATCAGGCCGGCGACGAGCGGCGAGCGACGACCGAACCGGTCGGAGATCGGCCCGAAGAACAGCTGGCCGCCGCCGAAACCCAGTATGTAGGCGGTGACCACATATTGCCGGTGGTTTTCATTCTCGACGCCGAGCGAGGCGCCGATCTGCTGCAGCGCCGGCAGCATGATGTCGATGGCCAGCGAATTGAGCGCCATCAGCGCCGCGCAGAGCGCGATGAACTCCCAGCGCGGAATGAGCAATTGGCTTGCCCGGGGCAAGGTGCTTGCCCCTTGCGGCGCTGATTTCTGCTGGTCCACGGCAAGTCCGATCTCTCAAACGAAAACGCGCCGGCAGGCCGGCGCATTGGCTCGTGCTGGTCCCGATATCCGGGGACGTGAATGGCCGAGATACCTCGGTCGGCAGGCATGTCGGTACGGACATGCCTGAAATTGAAATCAGGCGGCGCCTTTGACGCTCACGCCCTTCTCGACCAGGAAGGTCTGCAACTCGCCGGCCTGGAACATTTCGCGCACGATATCGCAACCGCCGACGAACTCGCCCTTGACGTAGAGCTGAGGGATGGTCGGCCAGTTGGAATACTCCTTGATGCCCTGGCGCAGCTCGGCGGAGTCCAGCACGTTCACGCCCTTATAGTCGGCGCCGATATAGTCGAGGATCTGGACGACCTGGCCGGAAAAACCGCACTGCGGGAAGCCGGGCGTGCCCTTCATGAAAAGGACGACGTCGTTGCCCTTCACTTCATTGTCGATGTAGTCGTTGATACCGCTCATGGAACATCCTTTCACGCCCGTGGGAGTCAGGCTCGAAGCATGTCTTTCAAATAAACCCATAGGGTGCCCGAAACAAGACATTAGCCGCGCCAGCGCCGAAATGGCGTAAACGATGGGCCGTTTTGGGCCAAGCCGTCCCGGAGCCGAACTGCGGATATGACGCAAACATGATTGGCAATATCATGTTTTGGTATTACTGCATATGCGCAAACCGTGAACCGAGGGATGTGCGCAATGGGAAACGTGTCGCGGGGCCTGTGTGGTCTTGGCTTGGGTTTGGCTGCCTGCCTGGCCGCCGGGGTGGCGTTGGCCGGCGATGCAAAGACGCTTTCGCTCGTTGACGATCGCGGCGTGACTGTCGAGATACCGGCCCATCCCGAGCGGATCGCCTCCATCTCCTATTTCGCCACCGACGTCGCCCTGGCGCTCGGCCTGAAGCCCGTCGCCACGACCTACATGGTCGCGGGCCGCGACCCCGACTTTCTGCTTGGCCAGACAAAGGACATCAAACAGGTCGGGCAGCGCGCCAAGCCAAATCTCGAACTCCTGTCCGAGACCAAGCCCGATCTCATCATCGCCATGAAGCGCTATACGGTGGGCAATGCCGGGCAATTGCAGAAGATCGCACCCTACGTCGCCTATAATATGGAGCTTCTGAGCGAGAGCTACAGCGAGGTCGCCGAACTGTCGAAGGTCCTTGGAAAGCCCGAGCGGGGTGAGGAACTCAACGCCGACTTCAAGAAGCATCTGGCCGAGTTTGCCGCACGCGCGCCAAAGGACGCGCATCCGCGCTTCCAGATCATGTGGGGCGGCGACACGCCTTTTTCGTTCCATACCGAAAACACCGCCGCCTCCATCGTCGCGGCGCTTGGCGGCGACAACATCGCCGGCCCGATGACATCAGGTGGCAAATTCGGCCTCGAGCTCAGCCTGGAGACCATGCTGGAGAAGGATCCGGAAGTCATCTTCGTGATGGACAGCGGCCCGGATCGTCCGCACGAGAACAATCCGATCTGGAGCCAGCTTTCGGCCGTGAAGAATGGGCGTGTGCACTATGTCGGCGACGAATGGGCTGAAACCAATGGGCCGATCGGCCGCGAGATCGTGCTGCGTGAAGCAGCGCACTATCTCTATCCCGCTACCTTTCCGGAAGTCGATGTCAAGGCCGAGGCAGCAAAGCTCATCCCCGCCAGCGTACGGAAATGACGCAAGGCCGGGCAGCGCGGCCGCCGGCATTCGATGTCCGAGCCCTGGCGGCGACGGCCGTGATTGCGGCCATATCGATCTCGGTGATCGTGGGTGGGCTGATGATCGGCACCAAGCCGCTGTCGCCGCACGCGGTGATCTCGGCGCTGCTTGCGCCGGACGGCAAGATCGATTCGATTCTCGTCTGGACGCTGCGCCTGCCGCGAAGCCTCGTCGCCTTCGTCGCAGGTGCCGGTCTTGGCGTCTCCGGCTACCTGCTGCAGACCTTGACCCGCAACCCGCTTGCGGGGCCGGGCCTGACCGGCGTCAGCGCTGGCGCCGTGGCGCCGATCGTTTTCTGTTTCGTCTTTCTGCCCTGGCTGTCGTCCACGCTCTATCCGTTCGTCGGCATGGCCGGCGGCCTGGCGGGTGCTTCGGTCACCTTCTGGATCGCCCGGGGCGGGAGGGGGCGGCCGCTGCATCTGGCGCTCGGTGGCATAAGCGTGTCGCTGTTTCTGGGCGCCATCACCACCTACGTCCTGCTTCTGAGCGGCCCCCAGGTACCGTCGCTGCTGTTCTGGCTGTCGGGCGGGTTCCAGGGCCGCTCATGGCCGCATCTCGCTTATATGACGCCCTGGGTGATCGCCGGCATTGCCGGTGCGCTGGCCTGCCACCGGGTGCTCGGCCTGCTTGGACTGAGCGAGCAGGCGGCAGCCGGCATGGGCCTGCGGCTGGCATTCTGGAAGTCGGCCGTGCTGTTGCTCTCCGTGCTTCCGGTCGCGGGCGTGGCTCCGGTCGCCGGTCCGGTGGCTTTTGTCGGCCTGGCAACGCCGCATATCGTACGGCTGATGCGGCCCGCTTCGCCGGCCTGGTCGATCGCTCTTACCGCGGTGCTTGGCGGCTTGATGACGACAAGCGCCGACATCATCGCGCGCAGCATCGCGGCGCCAAAGGAAATTCCGGTCGGTATCGTCACCGCGCTGATTGGCGGGCCTGTCTTCGTCTACCTGGTCCAGCGCCGCAGCATTGCGCTTTCCGGTGCCGCATGATGGCCGCCGAGCCGCAAATCTCGCGACGCTCGGCTTCCGGCTGGCTCGTTGCGATCTTCGCCGGCATCGCCATGCTGGCCCTCGTTGTCGCCACCTTCCTCGGTGTCGTCGACCTGCCTCCAGCCGATGTCGCCGCGGCCTTGGCCGGGCATGGATCGAGCGAGGCGCGCTCCATCATCCTCGACATTCGCCTGCCGCGGATCCTGACCGGCATCCTGGCGGGCATTCATTTCGCCGTCGCCGGCCTGTTGCTCCAGACGATCACGCGCAACCCGCTCGCCGATCCGTCGCTGATGGGCATTTCGCAAGGCGCCATGCTCGCCGTCAGCGGCTTCCTGGTCTTCACTGTCTATATCCATGATCCCGGCTCCAACACGCTGCAGGAGCTGCCGCTCAACTGGCTGCCCGTCATCGGTACGATCGGCGGGGTGCTGGCGGGTGGTTTCATCTATGCGCTCGCCTTTCGCCGCGATCTCGGTCCGCTGCGCATCACCCTTTGTGGTATTGCGGTTGGAGCCGTCCTGCACGCCATCGGCATCGGCATGATCGCGGGCTGGGGGTCGGCGCGCGTCGAGGTCCTGCTCGAATGGTTCTCGGGCAGTCTCTACGCCCGGAGCTGGGAACATGTGGTCTTCCTGCTGCCCTTTACGCTGGCCGGCCTCGCGATCCTGCCTCTGGTGCGGCGGCCGCTGGAATTGCTGCGGTTCGAAGCGACCGTCGCCCGCTCCTTCGGGCTGGCGTATCCCAGCCAGTTCTCGCTGGCCCTGCTGATTTCCTGCTGCCTTGCCGCGAGCGCCGTTGGCGTGGTCGGACCGGTGGTGTTCGTCGGCCTCATCGTCCCGCACCTCGCCCGCTTCATCGCCGGGCGGCGCTTCGACCTTGTCTTGCCGCTCACCATCGCCTTGGGTGCCATCACGATGACGCTGGGCGACCTGACGGGCCGGCTGCTGGGGCAGGCCGAGGAAATTCCGATAGGGGTCATCACCGCGATCTGCGGCGTTCCCGTCCTCGTTGCCTTGTTGCGCAGAACCGCATGAGAGAACCAATGCTTTCCTGTTCGGGATTGTCGGTGAGATACGGCCGCCGCGAGGCGCTGAGCGATTTCGGCCTGTCGCTTGCGCGGGGCGAGATACGCGCGCTGATCGGGCCGAACGGCTCCGGCAAAAGCACCGCCCTGCAGGCGCTTGCCGGCCTGATCGGACCGGTGGCGGGCAGCGCGTCGATCGGCGATCGCCCGGTCGCCTCCATGTCGCGGCGCGAGATCGCGCGACATCTGGCCTTCCTGCCGCAACAACCGGTCGCGCCGGACGAAATGACCGTCGAACAATTGGTGCGCCAAGGCCGCTTCAGCCATGTCGGGTTGTTTCGAAGCTATGGTCCGCGAGACGAAGAGGCCATTCGTTGGGCACTGGAGAGCACCGGGCTTGCCGATTTCGCGGACCGAGGCCTGCGCGAGCTTTCCGGCGGCGAACGCCAGCGCGCCTGGATATCGGCGGCTCTCGCGCAGGAGGCGAAGATCCTGCTTCTCGACGAGCCGACTTCATTCCTCGACATCGGCTACCAGATCGAAGTTCTCGACCTTGTCCATCGCCTCAGCCGGAACCGAGGCGTCGGCATCGTCATGGCCATCCACGATCTCAACCAGGCCATGTCGATCTGCGACAGAATCTCATTGCTGGAAAAGGGCAGGGTGGTTTTCGACGGCCAGGCGCGCGCACTGGCCGAAAGCGGGCTGATCGAGAAGGTGTTTCGCGTCGAGGGGCGCTTCGTCCAGCTCTCGCCGGAAACGCCGCCGCATTTCGACGTTCACCTGTCCCGCTGGCGCGCCATCAGGTCTTGACGAGCCGGAACACGGTCTTGGTGCTCGTGTAATAGTCGAGCGCGTCGGCGAAATCGGGCATCCAGCCATCAGGAACGTACGGGATAAAGCCGTCGAATTCGAGCTTGCGCGCCGAAACCGCGAATCCGGCGGCCGCGAACGCTTTGGCGTAGTCGTTGATCGAGCGATCCTGAACGACGGTATTGGTGCGTTCCGCGACCAGCTTTCGCCACTTCGGCCACAGCGGATTGTCGGTGTGGCAGCCGGTGACCGAGTAATAGACGCCCCCCGGTTTCAGCGCCTGCCAGATGTCTGCGGCGTGCTCTTCGATGGCGGGCACGAGGTAGATGACTTCGTGGCTGAAAGCGAGATCGAATTCCTGATCCCAACCGGCTAGCCGGGAACCCGGCTGATACTGGACCGGCAGATTGCCTTTCAGCGCATTGGCCCTGGCGATCGACTGTTCGGCAATGTCGATGCCAAGCGCCTTTCGAAAAGGTCTCACGGCATGGAGATGGCGCAGGAATCCGCCCTGGTTGCAGCCATAGTCGAGCACGGCCTTCGCCGACAGGTCACGCTCCGGTATCAGTCCGATCAGGTGCCGCCAGATCGGCGCGTGACCGTCCGCCATCGCGTCCTCGGCATCCGGATCGATATACCATGTCGGGATTGTTCCGGCTTCCGTGCCGGCCGGCTCGCTGCTCATGCGGGTAGCCTGTTTTCAATCAGGAACACTGGTCTGCAGCGCAAGGGCATGCAGCACGCCGCCCATATTGCCCTTCAGTGCGTCGTAGACCATCTGGTGCTGCTGGACGCGGCTTTTCCCCCGAAAGCTCTCGGCCACGACTTCGGCCGCGTAGTGGTCGCCGTCGCCGGCGAGATCGCGGATCGTCACCCGCGCGTCGGGGATGCCGTCCTTGATCAGTTTCTCGATGTCGCGGGCGTCCATTGCCATTCTATAATTCCTGTGTCGGGCGGGCTGTGTTGCGGCAGCCCGTGCGATGAGAGTCGGACAAGCCTAGAGCCTTTCCCTTCCGGATTGAAGCAGTTCCGTCCAAAGGCCTTCCGATTGAGGGTCAGGGGAGGGTCCCGCCCTGGTCTTGCACGGGATCATCCTCACGCATCGAGAAGGCGCGGCCGAGGCTGAAGGCCAGCACATAGAGCGGAATGTTGAGCACCAGATTGACCATCGGCAGGTAGCTCGTCATCCCCCAGGCGGATGAGAAGAAGGGTTGGCCATAGCCATCGCAGATGAGCGAGGAACCATATTCCCACACCGCGCCGATGACAGCCGAGGCCAGGAAAAGCTTGATGCAGGTGAGAATGCGCTTCGCTCGCGCCGGCTCCGGCACAATGCGGTTCCAAAGCATCAGGCAAATGATCGGAATCGCATAGATCAGGTTCTGCAGGGCGAGCATCGGCAGCGTTGCGTTCGCCATGGCCAGGAACTGCGCCCGCCTTTCCAGGAGCGGGCAAACCTGGCTCGACGTCGTCGACAACAAGAAGAAGACGAACGGGCCCAGGCACCAGAAGAAGAACAGCGAAGGCCAGAAAACGACTGCAAGCAGCGCCCGGGCGGCCAGTGCGTTCAACTGGCCTGGTCCATGAACCGGGGGAACCAGCCCTCATGCGCGGCCCTCAGGTCGGCGACCGCTACTGCCCTGGCATCGCCGAGTTTCAGCGTGTTGCCGCCGGTCGAGCCGATCCACGGCGCGAAGATGCCGAGCTCGGCCTGTTGCTTGCGGATGGCATCCCACTCCTCGCCATGCGGATCGATCGACAGCGTCAGGAGATAGCGGCCCTGGTCCTCGCCGAACCAGACAGGAATCGGATCGGTGCCGACAAGCCCGGGCACGGTCGCGCCGATGCCGGATGCCATCGCCATTTCGGCCAGGGCGACGGCGATGCCGCCATCGGAAACGTCATGCGCCGCCGTGACGATGCCGGACGCGATCAGCGCGCGCACATGGTCGCCGACGCGCTTCTCGTGCGCGAGATCGACCGGCGGCGGCGGGCCGTCGCTGCGGCCGTGAATATCCCTGAAATAGACCGACTGGCCAAGATGCGTGCCCCAGGAGGCGGGCGCGCCGACCAGCAGGATCATCTGGCCTTCCGCGGCGAAGCCGATCCGTGTCATTTTCGACCAGTCCGTTATCAGGCCGACGCCGCCGATGGTCGGTGTCGGCAGGATGCCCTGGCCGTTGGTTTCGTTGTAGAGCGAGACGTTGCCCGACACGATCGGGAAGCCGAGCGCCCGGCATGCGTCGCCAATGCCTTTCACCGCGCCGACCAACTGGCCCATGATCTCCGGCCGTTCGGGATTGCCGAAATTGAGATTGTCGGTGGCGGCAAGCGGCAGCGCGCCGGTGGCGGTCAGGTTGCGCCAGCATTCGGCCACCGCCTGTTTGCCACCCTCATAGGGGTCGGCCTCGCAATAGCGCGGCGTCACGTCGGAGGAGAAGGCCAGCGCCTTGGTCGGATGGCCCTCGACCCTCACCACACCTGCGTCGCCGCCGGGAAGCTGCAGCGAATTGCCTTGGATCAGCGTGTCGTACTGTTCCCAGACCCAGCGGCGCGAAGACAGGTCCGGCCCGCCAAGCAGCTTCAGTAGCGCATCGGCAAGGTCGGCCTGCGGGATATCGCTGGCGGCAAGCGGCACCGGCTTCTTCGGCTCGACCCAGGGCCGGTCGTATTCCGGCGCCTTGTCGCCAAGATCCTTGATCGGCAGATTGGCGACCTCGTCGCCCTGGTGCCGCACGCGGAAGCGCAGATCGTCGGTGGTCTTGCCGACGATGGCGAAGTCGAGGCCCCATTTGTGGAAGATCGCCTCGGCTTCCTTCTCTTTCTCGGGGCGCAGCACCATCAGCATGCGCTCCTGGCTCTCCGAAAGCATCATCTCGTAGGCGCTCATGCGCTCCTCGCGCACCGGCACCTTGTCGAGGTCGAGCTCGATGCCGAGGTCGCCCTTGGCGCCCATTTCGACAGCCGAACAGGTGAGGCCGGCCGCGCCCATGTCCTGTATGGCGATGACGGCGCCAGAGGCCATCAATTCGAGGCAGGCTTCCAGCAGGCATTTCTCGGTAAAGGGGTCGCCGACCTGCACGGTCGGCCGCTTCTCGTCGATCTTGTCGTCGAACTCGGCCGAGGCCATGGTCGCGCCGCCGACGCCGTCGCGCCCGGTCTTGGCGCCGAGATAGACGACCGGCAGGCCGACGCCCTTGGCCTCGGACAGGAAGATGGCATTGGTCTTGGCCAGCCCCGCGGCGAAGGCGTTGACCAGGATGTTGCCGTTGTAGCGGGCGTCGAAATTGACCTCGCCGCCAACCGTCGGCACGCCGAAGGAGTTGCCGTAGCCGCCGACGCCGGCGACCACGCCGGCGACGAGATGCCGGGTCTTGGGATGGTCGGGCGCGCCGAAGCGCAGTGCGTTCATCGCCGCAATCGGCCGCGCGCCCATGGTGAAGACATCGCGCAAAATGCCGCCGACACCTGTCGCTGCCCCCTGATAGGGCTCGATGAAGGACGGATGGTTGTGGCTTTCCATCTTGAAGACGACGCAGTCGCCGTCGCCGATGTCGACCACGCCGGCATTCTCGCCCGGTCCCTGGATGACTTGCGGACCCGTGGTGGGCAGCGTGCGCAGCCACTTCTTCGAGGATTTGTAGGAGCAGTGCTCGTTCCACATCGCCGAGAAGATGCCGAGTTCGGTAAAGCTCGGTTCGCGTCCGACGAGGTCGAGGATGCGCTGGTATTCGTCGGGCTTCAGCCCGTGTGAGGCAATGAGTTCCGGGGTGATCGGCACGGAATTGGAAATGGTCATGGGCGGTGATTTATGTCCATGGAGCAGGGATTTTGAGTCTCCTCTTATCGCAAGCTTCGCGGGCGATACACCCGTCGGCCGAGGAAAAAGGCAGAAAGCAACAGAGGATGCCCTCGATGGGACGCGGCATGCGTTTGCGCGAAGCCGGACGGAACGCCGCGATGTCCCAGCCGTTAGGGTCCTATCACCCAGGAGACAGGCTCATGACCACCAAGAATGGCAAGAACGACAAACACCTCACGGAGAAGGAGGCTCTCCATATGGCGGAGACTACCGATGTCTCGCCCCGGCAGGCCAAGGAACTGGCCAAGGAGCACGGCAAGGACAAGGCCAAAAAGGAAGCCCGCAATTTCAAAGCCGAGGGCTGATCGGATTCCGCTTCTAGCAACCGTTTTGCAGCCAGCTTCAAAGCCAGGTGTGGGCGGCCGGCCCGCGAACGGCTCAGGAAAAACTGTCGTAGCCGGCGCGTCCTTCGTCCAGCAGCCGTCTGATCACCGCTACGCCGCCGGTGATGTCGTCGCGCCGCCTTGGCTGCGAAACACCGAAGCGCACGCCATGGAAAACCCGCTCCGAGCGTCCCGCCTTGAACTCGTCTTCATCGTCGATAAGCACGCCGTGCTCAAGGCAGGCATTCTTGAACGTGCCCGAAAGCCAGGGATCGGGCAGCGTGAGCCAGACGAACGGCACCTTGTCGTGCGACTTGATTGAAAAGCCTGCAAGATTTGCGCGCACGATGGATATGCGCGCGCTGATCTCGGCAATGCTGCGCTTGCGGATTTCGCTGGCCTGACCAGAAACGACCAGCCGGGCATTCACCTCCGCCAGCAGGAATGGCATGCCGCCAGTCATCATCTTGTGGGCCACCCGGATACGGTGGCGATAGGCGGGCGGACAGGACAGCCAGCCGCCGCGCAATCCGGCGGCGACCGATTTGGACAGGCCTCCTGCGATGATGGTGCGTTCGGGCGCGAATTCCGCGAGCAGCGGCGTCGGATCATCGGTCAGGTGCCCGTAGAGATCGTCCTCGATGAGGATGACGTTGTACTCGCGAGCGATCCGCGCGATCGCCTCGCGGCGCCCCGTCGACAGGGTCACCAGGGTCGGATTCTGCGCCGTCGGCATCAAAAATATCATTCTGGGATGTTTTTGCGCGCAGACGCGCTCGAAATCCTGGGGATCGAGACCTTCATCGTCCGATGCGACCAGCGCCGTGCGTCGGCCGATCAGGCTGGCACTCCGGGATATCTGCGAATAGGTGAGGTGCTCGAAGGCGACATAGTCGCCGGGCGCTGTAAGGGCCGCGATCGCGGCCATCACCGCCGCATGGGTCCCCAGGGTTGGTACGATTGTATCGGTCGCTGGCCGGAAGGAATTCCGGGACAGCCATCGCGCGCCGGCTTCGTACCAGCGATCCGGGAAGTCACGTGTGTAGCTCGAGATCTCGTGTGGATGATCTTGCGCGGCGCGCGACAGGACATCGGCAACAATGGCACCCTGGCCAATGTCGGGAGCTGCCGTGCTGTCGAAGCGCAGCTTGTCCTTGGGCGCATCGACATAGCGCGTGCCTTCGACACTGACGTCGGGGATCTCCGGCTTTGCAACGCCGGTGTCTTCGCCAAGTACGTAGGTTCCACGCCCGACCTCGCCGCTCACCAGTCCGCGCTCGCGCAGCAACTGATAGGCCCGCCCGACCGTGCCAACCGTGGCGCCGATGTCGTAGGCAAGGTCGCGCTGCGGCGGCAGCTTTGCCCCCGCGCCGATCACGCCGCGGTCGATATCCGCCTCGATGGAGTCCGCGAGGCGCTGATACAGCGGACCTGAACCGGCGAGATTTGGAATCCAATTTGTCATGGTGACAATTTTCTATATTGCACCGTTCAAGGAGTCAATACATATCAACCCTGCGCAAAAACGGTGCAATTGACAAATCTGGCAGAAAGAAAATGGGTACAATCGGAACATTCCGCCACTCGGCGAGCGATTTGCTTGCCCAGCCTGCTCGCCCGTCCGGCCGGCGTGGCTTTGCCGGCCGCCTTGTGCAGGTGGTCAGGTCGCTGGCGAAATGGATCGACCATCTGCTGGAACGCCGGCGCAGCCGGCTGGCATTGCTGGAGATGACCGACGATCAGCTCAAGGACATCGGCGTCTCGCGCTGCGACGCGCATCGCGAAGGCATAAGACCGCTCTGGGATTGACCGCGCCACCGTCTCGTTGTGACGGGCTATTTCCGCAGGCGGGCGACGCCATGGTCGACGAGCACTGCGACGACGCACAGCAGAAGAAACAGGCCGGTCGTGGCCAGCGCCGCAACAGCAACGCTGGCCGCGCCGTTCTGCGCCACGTCTAGAAACGGGTAGGGGACTTCGCCCGCGATCGGTGCGCGCACCAGCACATAGGCCAGATAGACGACGGGATAGACAACCCACCGGGAGATGTCGCTCCATCTCGTTCTACCATCGGCGCCCGATACCACCCACCACAGCACGAACAGCGCCGGCGCAACATAGTGCAGCAGCACGTCGCAGAGCAGAAACAGGCCCTGCAACTGCACCAGCTTGGCGAGCACAGTGACATAGACGATCGACACCAGCGCAATCGAAACGGCGACCCCCGCCCGCATGCGCGATCCGGCAAAGGCCGGCAGCCAGGCATAGGTGCTGGGCGACAGCAGCGAGGTGTAGACCAGCACCGCGCCGATGTTGGTCAGGATGGTGAAGAAGCTGAAATAGAATACGATCGAACCGAGCAGGCCGCGACCCGCCGCCATCGACGCCGGAATGGTGATCGAGAACTGCAGAACCAGCGCTATCAGGCCGACAGCCAATCCCGCGATCTGCAGGAGCCGGCCCATCGCCGGCTCAGGCCGTGGCCGCGCAGGCCGGATTGCCCGCCTGCCAGCGCGCGATGTCAGAGCTGATGCGGGCGCCCAGCGGGTCGTTCATCAAGGGCCCGAAGACGTCGACACGGCTTGAATTGCCCTGCGCCTGCACGACCAGCAACGGCTTGCCGCCATAATGCTTGGCCGGCACCAGCAGGAAGCGTGGCGTGCCGCTGAACGAGTTCAACTCATTGGCCATCTGGTACTGCTTGAAGGCCGGGTCCTTGCTGGCGATCCAGCATTTGTGGGCTGAGATCGCTACCTGTTCCATGGCCAGCAGCGCCGCACTCTTGCCCGAAGGGACAGGCGTGCTCTTCGGGCTCGATTGGCACGAGGCCAGGGCAAGGCCCGACATGGCGATCAGGGCGACCGTCCTGTTCTTCATCAAGCGGCACCCATTTCGAGTTCGGACAGAAAGATCTTCAGGCCGTCGGTCATCTCGCCCCATACCCGCGACAAGGCGGGATGCTGCGAGGCGATCTGCTCATAGGCATCGAATTTGGGATAGGCGTCGATAAGGTCGTGCCGGCCCGTCATGGCGCGGAAATTGTTGAAGATGAACCGCGTCGGCGTCAGCCAGGCATCGGCGAAGCTGATGTCGCTGCCAAGCGCGAACGGACCTTGCGCCATGCGCGCCTCGATGGCCGCCAGCCCATGATGCAGACGGGCGAATTGGGCATCGATCTCGGCATTGTTGCGCTTCGGCACGAAATGCAACTCGAAGAGCTTCATCGTCGGTGTCAGTACATCGAGATCGACGATGCGGGCAAACATGCGCACCAGCGCACGGTCCTTGGAATCGGGCGGCAGCAGCGCCGGTTCCGGGAAGCGCTCCTCGAGATATTCGGCGATGACCACCGATTCGACGATCGTTTCGCCGGAGCCGGTGATCAACACCGGAATCCGGTTCATCGGCGAGATGGCGCGAAACTCCTCGGGGATCGGAAAGCCCGGCGGCGGCGCGATGATCTTGAGCGGCACGTCCTTGACATAGGCCAGCGCCCGCACGATCGACGAGTAAGGCGACAGCGGCCTCGAATAGAGTTTCATGACCGTGTCTCCCCGGAATTGTTATTTTGATTCACCGCAATTCTTAAAGCTGCGGTTGCAAACTTCAAGCGGCAATGCCGAGGGCGCCTTCGAACAGCGCCCGCCCGTCATTGCCGCCATGGGCTGCCTCGATCAGGTTCTCGGGATGCGGCATCAGCCCAAGCACATTGCCTCGTTCATTGATGATGCCGGCAATGTCGTTGATCGAGCCGTTCGGATTGGTGCCTTCGGCATAGCGGAACACCACCTGGCCTTCGCCTTCGAGCCGGGCAAGCGTGTCGGCATCGGCAAAGTAGTTGCCGTCATGATGCGCCACCGGAGAACGGATGATCTGGCCTGGCTGATAGCGGCGGGTGAACATGGTGTTGGCGTTGGCGATCTCGAGCTTGACCTGCCGGCAGACGAATTTCAGCGAGGTGTTGCGCATCAGGGCGCCGGGCAGCAGCCCGGCCTCGACCAGGATCTGGAAACCGTTGCAGACGCCGATGACCATGACGCCCTTGGCCGCCTTCTCGGCGACCGCCCGCATGACAGGCATGCGCGCGGCGATAGCGCCGCAACGCAGATAGTCGCCGAAGGAAAAGCCGCCGGGAATGGCGATCAGGTCGACATCGGGGATCTCCGTGTCGGTCTGCCAGACGGTGGCCGGCGCCTGCCCCGAAATCTTGGTCAGCGCGGCGATCATGTCGCGGTCGCGGTTGAGGCCAGGCAGGAGCACGACGGCGGATTTCATGTCAGGCGATCTCCACAGCGTAATTCTCGATCACCGTATTCGCCAGAAGCTTGTCGCACATGGCTTTCAGGTCGGTCTCGGCCTTGCCCTTGTCGGTTCCTGACAGCTCGACGTCGAACACCTTGCCCTGGCGCACCGCGCCGACGCCATCGAAGCCAAGCCCTGACAGGGCGTGTTCGATCGCCTTGCCTTGCGGGTCGAGCACGCCGTTCTTGAGGGTGACGGTAATGCGGGCCTTGATCACGCTGGAGATGCTCCTGTTCTAAATGTCGGGGCGCAGTCCGCTGTCAGTGCGGCTTGCCTTTGAGGCCGTCGGTCGAGGCGACAAGCACCGGACCGGTGGGGCGCGGCGGCTCGTTCTCGTTCATGATGCCGAGGCGGCGGGCGACTTCCTGGTAGGCCTCGACGAGGCCGCCCATGTCGCGGCGGAAACGGTCCTTGTCGAGCCTGTCCTGCGTCGCCACATCCCACAGACGGCAGGAGTCCGGCGAAATCTCGTCGGCCACGACGATGCGCATCATGTCGCCCTCGAACAGGCGGCCGCATTCGATCTTGAAGTCGACGAGCTGGATGCCGACGCCCATGAACAGGCCGGACATGAAGTCGTTGACGCGGATGGCCAGCGCCATGACGTCGTCGATCTCCTGCGGGCTTGCCCAGCCGAACGCCGTGATATGCTCTTCCGAAACCATAGGATCATCGAGCGCGTCGGCCTTGTAGTAGAATTCGATGATCGAGCGCGGCAGGACCGTGCCTTCCTCGATGCCGAGGCGTTTCGACAGCGAACCGGCGGCGACATTGCGCACCACCACTTCGAGCGGGATGATCTCGACTTCCTTGATCAGCTGCTCGCGCATGTTGAGCCGGCGGATGAAATGGGTCGGGATGCCCATGCGGTTCAAATGGTTGAAAATGTATTCGGAAATGCGGTTGTTGAGCACGCCCTTGCCGTCGATGACTTCGTGCTTCTTCTTGTTGAAGGCGGTCGCGTCGTCCTTGAAGAACTGGATCAGCGTACCCGGTTCGGGTCCCTCATAGAGGATCTTGGCCTTGCCTTCATAAATGCGGCGGCGATTTTTCATCTGATTTTTTCTCTGGATTTGCGGGCAGGCGGCAAGCAACCACTTCCTGTCCGTCCGCCTAAATTAGTGCGGCGACGGTAGCGTTCAATGCCGGGTCTATCCCAATCACACCGTTTGCTCAATCGGCAAATCCTTCCAATCAACCGCTTTCGGGACCGAAATGCCGCAGCGCAGCATTCGACGAAGCATATTGACCGGCTCGCGACCTTTTGGTTTGTGCTTCGGCAACACACATATCCACCGCCAACGAATCGGATTTGACCCGGAGGGACGCCATGAGCAGCATGAAAGACCGCGAAGAGGGCTTCGAGCGCAAATTCGCATTCGACGAGGAGCTTCGGTTCAAGGCCTCGGCGCGCCGCAACAAGGCGCTTGGCCTGTGGGCCGCCGAAAAGCTCGGAAAATCCGGCGCCGATGCCGACGCCTACGCCAAGGAAGTCGTTGTTTCCGACATCGAGGAAGCCGGCGACCATGACGTTTTCCGCAAGATTCGCCGGGATTTCGACGCCGCCGGCGTCGCCCAGTCCGATCACCAGATCCGCCGCACCATGGACGAATTGATGGCGCAGGCGATCGAGCAGATCAAGAACACCTGATCCGGCCGAGGCGACTGCGCAAGTGTGCCGTGATCTTGAAGTGTGCCGTGATCTTGCGACGAGCCTGCCACAGGAATGACTGGACCAATCGACCGCCCGGCTAGTCCGGGCGGTTTTTCTTTGCCTTTGCCTTGGTTTCCGGCTGAAACTGCGATCCTTAACAAGGAAAGAGATTAGATGTCGCTGAAGTCCCGCCTCGCCGCAGACGAAACGCTGGTCACCGCCTGGTCGGGCGTGCCGGACGCCCTGACCGTCGAGATTCTCGCCAAACAGGGCTTTGATGCGGTCACGCTCGACATGCAGCATGGCGGTCATCACGAGGACAGCGTGCTGCGCGGCCTTGTGCCCGTGCTTGCCGCCAGCAAGCCGGCACTGGTGCGCATCCCGGTCGGCCGCTTCGACATGGCGAGCCGGGCGCTGGATTTCGGCGCCGAGGCGGTCATCGCGCCGATGGTCAACTCGGTGGCGGACGCCAAGCTGTTCGCGGCGGCGATGAAATACCCGCCGCTCGGCGAGCGCTCCTGGGGTCCGACCTATGCCTTCCCCCGCCATGGCAAGGGCGACCACGCCGAATGGCTGCGCGACACCAATCAGCGCACCATGGCTTTTGCGATGGTCGAGACGCGCGCCGCGCTCGATGCGCTCGACGGCATCCTCGACACAGCAGGCATCGACGGTATTTTCCTCGGCCCGTCCGATTTCTCGATCGCCTGGACCAATGGCGCCACGGTCAGTTCCACGCTGGAAAGCATGATGGAGACGGTGGCCTCGGTCGCCGAGCGCACCCGCAAGGCCGGCAAGCATGCGGCGATCTATGTCGTCGAGCCGGCAATCGCGGGCCGCGTCGTGTCGATGGGCTACCGCCTGCTCGCCACGGGCTCCGAGCATGCGCTGATTTCACTGGGAGCAAAGACCTTGCTCAAAGGCATCAAGGATTCGATCGGATCCTGAGGCGCTCAGGCCTTCAGTTCGGTCAGGAACTTGGCGAAGGTCATCGATCCTTCGGGCCATGGCCCGAAGCCTGCGTCCTCATTGAGATGCCCGGTTTCGCCGGCATCGATGAACAGCGATCCCCAGGCGCCTGCAATGTCCTCGGCAACGTCGAAAGCGCAGAACGGATCGTTGCGGCTGGCGATCACGATCGACGGAAACGGCAGCGGTTCGCGCGAATAGGGGCCGAAGGTCATCAGATGCCTCGGCCTTATCTGCGGGTTGGCAACATCGGGCGGCGCCACGAAGAAGGCGCCGGCGACCGGCTTCTGAAACTGCGCAATGGCTTGCACGGCCGCGGCCACGCCCAGCGAGTGGGCGACGAGCACGACCGGTCGCTCGGCTTCGTTGACCGCCTTGGCCACGCTTGCCGTCCAGTCCTCGCGTACTGGCTTCGACCATTCGGCCTGCTCCACGCGCCGCGCCGTCGACAGTTTCGATTGCCAGCGGGTCTGCCAATGCTCCGGCCCGGAGTTGGTGTATCCCGGGATGATCAGAATATCTGCGTCTTTGACTTTCATGGCGCTGAGATAGCGAGCGCGATGGCCGCATGCAACCATGACCGACGCGCTCATGCTCGCAAATGGTGAACACGATGTTCGCTTTTCGCTGTCTTGTGTGAACGATCGCAATCGACGATCTGTCGTCGAGAGAAAACAGCCGTGAAGGACCGGGATTTTGGCGCTGACACGACGCACAATGATCGGCGGCACGGGACTCCTGGCTTTGGGAGTTTCATCAGGCATCGCCGCAACGGAGACAATGATGAGCGAATTGCCATTTGCCGCCACCACGCCGGTGAGCGTCGCCAGGGTCGGGCTGAAGGCGCGTGACGCCGAAGGCCTTGCCGCCTATTACCGCCGGGTTGTCGGCCTGCGGGAACTGAGCCGCGCCGACGGCGCGATCACGCTCGGCGCCGCCAACCGTCCCTTGCTGGTCATCGAGCCGGACGCCTCCGCCAAGCCGGACGATCCGCGCAGCGCCGGTCTCTTCCACACGGCTTTCCTGCTGCCCAGCCGCGCCGATCTCGGCCGCTGGATCAACCACGCCATATCGGACAAGATCGCCATCGACGGCGCTTCGGACCATCTCGTCAGCGAAGCGCTTTATTTGACGGATCCCGAGGGCAACGGCATCGAGATCTATGCCGACCGTCGCCCGCAGGACTGGAAATGGAACGGCGACAAGATCGCCATGGCGACCGAACGCATGAACATCCCGTCCGTCGTTGCCGAAGTGCCGGCCGGCGATGCGGGCTGGCAGGGCGCCCCGGAAAACAGCATTGTCGGCCATGTTCACCTGCGCGTCGGCAGGCCGGAAGAGGCGGAGGCTTGGTGGAACCAGGAATTCGGCTTCGACACGGTGGCCAAATATGGCAGCCAGGCGGTGTTCCTGTCGTCAGGCCATTACCACCACCACATCGGCGCCAATGCCTGGCAGAGCGCCGGCGCCGGCCGCCGCGATCCGGCCCGCTCGGGCCTTGCCTGGGTCGAGATGCGGTCCGACAATGTGACCGGCGAAGTCGTCCGCGAGGATCCGTGGGGCACGGTGATCAGGACCGTGCCTGGCAAGGCTTGAGCGGCGGTGCCACAGCTTCTTTCTGCCCGTTTACGGGAAGAAATGCCCGGCAGGGCAATGAGGGGCAGCCCCGAGTTGTGAAATTGTCGTGCATGGGTGCGATCGTCGCCGAAGTCAGCGCCGCCCTCATCCGCCCTTCGGGCACCTTCTCCCCGTATAGAGACGGGGAGAAGGAAAGATCAGGCCTCTCCGAACACCCGCCTGAAGATCGTATCGACATGCTTGGTGTGGTAGCCAAGGTCGAATTTCTCGCGGATTTCGGCTTCGGGCAGCGCTGCGGTCACTTCCTTGTCGGCCAAAAGTTCTTCAAGGAAATCAGCGCCTTGTTCCCACACCTTCATGGCGTTGCGCTGCACCAGCCGATAGGAATCCTCGCGCGACAGGCCGGCCTGCGTCAGCGCCAACATCACCCGCTGGGAATGCACCAGGCCACGGAATTTGTTCATGTTGTTCAGCATGTTATGGGGATAGACGACCAGCTTGTCGACGACGCTGGTCAGCCGCGACAGGGCGAAATCGAGCGTCACGGTGGCGTCCGGGCCGATCATGCGCTCGACCGAGGAGTGCGAGATGTCGCGCTCGTGCCAGAGCGCCACGTTCTCCATCGCCGGCAGCGCCATGGAGCGCACCATGCGGGCAAGGCCGGTTAGGTTTTCGGTCAGCACCGGATTGCGCTTGTGCGGCATGGCCGACGAGCCTTTCTGGCCCGGCGAGAAATACTCTTCCGCTTCCAGCACTTCGGTACGCTGCAGATGCCGGACTTCGATCGCCAGCCGCTCGATCGAGGAGGCAATGACGCCAAGCGTGGCGAAGAACATGGCGTGGCGATCGCGCGGTATGACCTGCGTCGATACCGGTTCGGGCGTCAGCCCGAGCTTTGCCGCCACATGCTCCTCGACGTAAGGCTCGATGTTGGCGAAAGTGCCGACCGCGCCTGAAATCGCACAGGTCGCGATATCCTCGCGCGCGTGCACCAGGCGCTCGCGGCAACGCGAGAATTCGGCATAGGCCTGCGCCAGCTTGATGCCGAAGGTGGTCGGCTCGGCATGAATGCCGTGGCTGCGGCCGATGGTGACGGTGTCCTTGTGCTCGAAGGCGCGGCGCTTGAGCGCGGCAAGCAACGCATCGATGTCGGCAAGCAGGATGTCGCTGGCGCGGGTGAGCTGCACCGCAAAGCAGGTGTCGAGCACGTCGGAAGACGTCATGCCCTGATGGATGAAGCGCGCGTCGGGGCCGACGAATTCGGCAAGGTGGGTCAGGAAGGCGATGACGTCATGCTTGGTGACACGCTCGATCGCATCGATCTTCTCCACCTCGAATTCCGCCGCGCCGCCCTTTTCCCAGATGGTCCTGGCCGCTTCCTTGGGGATCACGCCTAGTTCGGCCAGCGCGTCGCAGGCATGGGCCTCGATTTCGAACCAGATGCGAAACCGGGTTTCGGGCGACCAGATGGCGACCATTTCCGGCCGGGAATAGCGAGGGATCATCGGATCGTCCTGACGTATCGGAGGAGTTTTGTCCGCCTCCTAACAGAGGTCGACAAAATGCTCAACGCCGATGCCGTGCAAACCAGAGGCCAGCGGCGAACAAGGCGACAAATCCAAGCGGGAAATACAGCCGGATGCCCAGCACCACGAACTGGTAGGACGCCACCGCCATCGTGAAGACGAGCTGAAAACCCCAGGTGAGGGTGAATACGGGGGCATGCCATTCGGCATAATAGGACCGGTATTGCAGGGCGTAGAGCCCGGCGGTCACACCGATCGTCGCGGCAGCGAGCCCCACGAATGCCGCCGCGAAGGCGACCTCCGGGCCTCTTGCGAGCGAGACCAGCCGTGCGGCGAACAGGCCAACCGGAAAGGCCAGCGCGCCGCCGCCAGCAAACAGCAGCGACACGGTGCTGATCTTGCCCGGTGTCACCCAATTGTCCAGCAACAGATTGACGAGCGCACTGGCGCCCATCGCGGCGGCCCACAGCAGGGCACCGACAAGCGCCGTTCGCAGCGTCGGCACCGCGTCGGCAAGGCGGTTCAGGGCGCGATTGCGCCTGACGGGTCGCGCAAACTCTGTCACAGGCGGCCGGTCACGGCGATCCAGCGAAAGTCCGGCCCCTCGAACCCATATTGTCGCACCGCGATCAGGACCGCGTAGGCGCTGAGGCTGTCCATCGAGAATGTCTGCACCGCGCCGATCCGGTAGCCGTTCGGACATCCCCGGCTCTTGGGGATCGCCTTGTCCTCGTGCAGAAGTTTGGTTGTACCGCCATCCTGCGCCTCGATGCGCAGCAGCCGAAAGCCGTTGATCTCGCCCTGGCTGTCGCAGCCTTCGGTGTTGTTCATGCCGATCTCGTCCAACCGGAACTCGAGCGGCTGGTCGACCGGAGAAAAGATCGGACGCGGATTGACCGCCATGCGATGCGGATCGGCCGAAAGCTCGGTCACCGGATTGAAGCCGGCGGTGATGCCGCGGTTGGCGCTCAACTCGGCCTGGCTGACAATGGCCTCGCCCTTCTGGCGGGCCTGGAGGCGCGCTGCGTCGAGCGTGGCGCTCTCGTCGTCGAGCCGGACCCTGATCGGCGTACCCTTGAGAAAGCTGTCATTGTTCGTGTCGATGTAAAAGCGATTGGAGTAAGGGAAGCCCGATCCGTCCTGGACGCCGTATTCCTCGAAGGCAAACACGCCGCCGTCCTTGGTGAAGCCGAGGATTTCAAGCTCGGCGACATCGCCGGCTTGCGCGGCAATCGGCGCCGCGAGCTGTGCGGCCAGGGAAACGGCAAACAGGAAAAGCATTCGCATCGGTTGCACTCCGTCAGCCCGGGTCGGTTCGATCCCTAGCACGAGGAAATCAAAACGTCGTGCGGACGAATGCCGATGCATCCAATCCGCTCGTCATTTGTTATTGTCGGCAGTCCCAATGGAACCACCCCAATGGAGAACATGACATGACCGACACCAGCAAAATTCGTGAGCATATGGAAGTCGTCGGCGCCGACGGCGTGCATATCGGCACTGTCGACAAGGTCGATGGCCAGCGCATCAAGCTGACCAAGGCCGACAGCGGCGAGGGCGCTCACAAGGGCCACCACCATTATATTTCCCTCGCCCTGGTTGCCGAGGTCGACGGCAAGAAGGTGTGGCTGTCCGCGAATTCCGATGTCGCGGTGACGTTCGAGGAAGAAAAATCCGATCCTGTCTGAGCGAGGTCCCGGCTAGCGCCGCGACGACCAGACCGGGAACAGATCGTTGTCGTCTGGCGTTGCGGCGAACACGCCGCGGCTGATGGCGCGCGCCATGGTGGCGCCGGCAGCCGCATAGAGGTCGATTGCCGCATCGGCTTCGAGCCGGATTCCGCTCTTGCCCGTCGCCAGCGCAAACACAAGGTCACCATCGGCCGGCGTGTGCGTCGGCCAGATGGCGCGCACGAAGCCGTCATGCGCCGAAATCGCCAGCCGTTTTGCCGCGGCCTTGGTCAGGACAGCGTCCGTGGCGATGACGGCAATGGTGGTGTTGCCGCCGGTTTCCATCTGCCTGTCGCGATATTTCAGTGAAATCCGCTTCGCGTCGTCCGGCATGGGCGAAGGGTAACCGAGCCCGCCGAATTCATTGCCGATTTCGAACGGCGCCGCCCAGAAATGACGGCTGCGGCCGACGGTCACCGAGCCGGTCGGATTGACGGCGGCCAGCGCGCCGATGGTCACGCCATTGTCCAGCAGCGTCGAGGCTGACCCCAGGCCGCCCTTCAGGCCCGACGTCAGTGCGCCGGTGCCGGCCCCGGCCGTGCCGAGCTGGAAATCGACCGTGGCAGCCTGCACCGACTCGTAGCCGAGATCGCGATAGGGCGGAAACCGGCTCCAGCCCTTGTCGCCGCCATTGCGCAGGTCGAACAGGATCGCCGCCGGTACGATCGGCACGCGAAAGCCGCCCACCTCGAAGCCGATGCCGCGCTCACGCAGCGCCGCCTGCACGCCGGAAGCGGCATCGAGGCCGAAAGCCGAGCCGCCCGACAACACCACGGCATGGATTGTCTCGACCGAATTGTGCGGTTCCAGCAGATCCGTCTCGCGGGTGCCGGGCGCGCCGCCGAGAATCTGGACCCCGGCCACCGCCGGCTCGTCGCAAAGCACCGTCGTTACGCCGGACTTCAACCTGGCATCGGAAGCATTGCCGACACGCAGGCCAGCCACGTCCGAAATCAGATTGCGCGGGCCGGTGCGGACCATCAATTGCTTTCCAGGGGTACGAAGCGCGTGCCGTCGAAGCGGAAGACACGGTAGGGGCTCTGGCTAAGGTCGCCCTTGGCGTCGAAGCGGAAAGACCCGATCGCCGTGGTGAAATCGTGCCCGGAAAGTGCGTCGGTCAGCGGCTTGCCGGAGCTCGCGGCATCCGCCATCGCCGCCTTGACGATCTCGACGGCGGCGTAGGCGGGCAGCGTATAGCCGTCCGGTACGATCTTTTGCGCGGAGAAGCTTTCCAGCACGTTCGGGTCGGCCACATCGGCCCATTCCGGCGGCGCGATCATCAACGTGCCGGTCGCGTAGGGCACGTCACCGGGCGGCGTGCGCAGGTTTTCGCCGCCGGCAAGGACGATGCCGGCCTGGAGTTGGGCGGCATCGCGTCCCATGATGGCGATGTCATCACCGTCGCCGCCGGCGAAGACATGCGTTGCGCCGGCCTTTTTCAGCCGTCCGATGAGGCCGATCTGGTTGTCGAGCTGCGGCCGGAACGTGTCGACGAAGACCGGTTTGAGCGCCGCCTGCTCTGCCGCGGCGCGAAATGTCTCGGCGATCTCGCGGCCATAGATCGTGCCGTCGTCGATGATGGCGAACAGTTCGTCCCGCCACAGCCGGGTGAGGGTGGAGGCCACGGCGTTGCGCTCGTCATCGCCGCGCGGCCCGAGGCGGTAGACCGGCCAGCCGGTCTTGGCGCGGCGGTCCGTCAGGCTTTCGGTCCGCACGCCAACGGTGATGACAGGAATATTTGCGTCCTTCAGGGCAGGCATCGCCGCCTCGATCGCCTCCGTGCAGAGGAAACCGATCACGACACTGACCTTGGCCGCCACGAACTCCTTGGCCGCCGCGGCGCCGCCGTCGCCGGTGCAGGCGTCATCCACGGTCTTGATCTGGATGTCGTTCGCCGATGCCGCGAGGCCGGCGCCAGCCTCAATCTGCTTGCCGAGAATGGCCGATGGCCCCGACAGCGGCGCGGCGACGCCGATCGTGAACGTCTGGGCGCCGGCGGCGCTGCTCAGCCACAGCCAGGCAAGTGCGGTGGATATCGTTGCCCCGGATCGCATCCTGCCGAACCGTCCCTCCAAGCCCGCACCATCGCGCAGGCGCCAATTCCCGCCAAGACCTAAAGGCTGCCTGGCTTCGGTGCAACACGCGAATTCCGGATATGGGCCAAGCACTTCGCTTGTGGCATGTCATGTCTGGCCATATATAGCGATAGGTTTCTGGCTGTGGAAAATTCCGGTGCTGAAGAAGAATGACATTGGACCGCAGGCCTATCGCGACGCGATGAGCCATTTTGCCGGTCACGTCCATGTGGTGACCACCGACGGTCCCGCCGGCAAGCGTGGCGCGACCGTGATCGCGGCCTGTTCGGTTTCGGACACGCCGCCCACCATCCTGGTCTGCCTCAACCGCGAAAATCCGAAGAATGAGCCGTTCGTCAAGAACGGCAGATTTGCCCTGAACACACTTGCTTCGCACCAGCAGCCGCTGTCCGTCGGATTCTCCGGCATGACCGGCCTGCCGGTCGAGGAGCGTTTTGCGCTTGGCGAATGGGACGTGATTTCGACCGGGGCGCCGACGCTGAAGGGCGCGCTCGCCGTGTTTGACTGCGAACTGATCGACACCAAGGACCTGGCCACCCATCGTGTGCTTTTTGGTAAGGTGACAGGCCTGCGCATGGGCGATAATTTGCGGCCGCTGATCTATCACGCGCGCGGCTACCACGTTCTGGAAAGTGGGGCGGCCGCACCCACGGAGAAGGAATGAGCGACCTGCAACCGCGCGCCGTGCCGCGGACGATCGACGAGACGCTCGATCTCCTGACCGGTGCGGACTATGTCGCGGACCGGTCGCTTGCAACAGTGCTTTTCCTGTCGCTTCGCATGAAACGGCCGCTTTTCCTCGAGGGCGAGGCTGGCGTCGGCAAGACCGAGATCGCCAAGGTGTTGGCGCAAGCGCTTGGCCGCCGGCTGATCCGCCTGCAGTGCTATGAAGGGCTCGATGTTTCCTCGGCGGTCTATGAGTGGAACTACGCCGCGCAAATGATCGAAATCCGCATGGAGGAGGCCGCCGGCAAGGTCGACCGGTCCGCGATGGAGCGTAACGTCTTCTCGGAAAAATATCTGATCCGCCGGCCGGTCCTCGATGCGCTGACCGGCAAGACGGACGCAGCCCCGGTTTTCCTGATCGACGAACTCGACCGCACCGACGAAGCCTTCGAGGCCTTCCTGCTCGAAATCCTCTCCGACTTCCAGGTGACGGTGCCCGAACTCGGCACGATCAAGGCCGAAGAACCGCCGATCGTTATCATCACCACGAACCGCACGCGCGAGATCCACGACGCGCTCAAGCGGCGTTGCCTCTATCACTGGGTCGACTATCCCAACGCGGAACGTGAACTGGAGATCGTGCACCGCAAGGTGCCGCGGGCCAACCAGCGGCTTTCCGCGGAAGTGGTCTCCTTCATCCAGAAGCTGCGCCAGGTCGAGCTGTTCAAGATGCCGGGCGTTGCCGAGACCATCGACTGGGCCGGCGCGCTGACCGAACTCGACAAGGTCGCGCTCGATCCGGAAACCGTTTCCGACACGATCGGCGTCCTGTTGAAATACCAGGACGACATTGCCCGCATCGAACAGGGCGAAGGCCGGCGCATCCTCGACGAGGTGAAGGCCGAGCTTTCGGCGGCGGAGTAGGGCCGTGCCGTGTGTCGAACCAAGGGAAGCGACTGCGGACGGGCGCATCGCCGACAACATCGTCTATTTCGCCCGCGCCTTGCGCAAATCCGGCATGCGGGTCGGGCCGGCCTCGGTCAAGGACGCCATCGAGGCGGTGCTTGCCGCCGGCATCGGCTCGCGCGACGATTTCTACTGGACGCTGCACGCCGTGCTGGTGTCGCGGCACGAGGATCACGCCACGTTCGATGAGGCGTTCCGGCTGTTCTGGAAGTCGCGCGAACTGATCGAAAAACTCTTGGCGATGTTTTCTCCGGTGGCGCCCGACATCAGGGAAAAGCAGAAGCCGCGTGCCGCCGAAAACAGGGTCAGCCAGGCGATGTTCGAGGGCCACCAGAAGAACCAGCCAGCGCAGGAAATTCCCGAGATCGAGGTCGATGCGCGCTTCACCTTCTCGGGCAACGAAGTGCTGCGGGGCAAGGATTTCGCCCAGATGAACGCCGCCGAGATGGCTGACGCCAAAAAGGCGATCGCCCAGTTGCGGCTGCCTTTCGATATGGTCAGGACACGACGCTTCAGGGCCGATCCTCATGGCCGCCGCATCGATCCGCGCACCATGCTGCGTTCGGCCGCGCGCACCGGCGGAGAGTTGATCCTGCCGAAATTCCGGTCGCCGCGAGAAGTGCATCCACCCCTGGTGGTGCTTGCCGACATCTCCGGTTCGATGAGCCAGTACACACGCATCTTCCTGCATTTCCTGCACGCGCTGACGGAGAAGCGCCGCCGCGTCCACACGTTCGTCTTCGGCACGCGGCTCACCAACCTGACCCGGCAAATGCGCCATAGCGATCCCGACGCCGCGCTTGCCGATTGCTCGGCGGCGGTCAAGGACTGGTCGGGTGGCACCCGCATCGGCGATACGCTGGCCGAGTTCAACCGGATATGGTCGCGGCGCGTGCTGGGACAGGGCGCGGTCGTGCTTCTGATCACTGACGGGCTGGAGCGCGACGATGTCGCCGGCCTTTCGCAGGAAATGGAGCGGCTGCACAAATCCTGCCGGCGGCTGATCTGGCTGAACCCCTTGCTGCGTTTCGACGGTTTTCAGGCGCGTGCCCGGGGCGTCAAGGCGATGTTGCCGCATGTCGACGAATTCCGCCCGGTGCACAATCTCGACGCGCTCGCAGATCTCTGCGCCTCGCTGGACAGGAAATCGGCGCTCTCCGTCGATCCACGGCGGTGGATGGATGCTGGCGCGAGGCATGCAGCATAGCCATATGTTTCATTTTCCGGCTCCCTGGAAAAACAGACCCTGAGAGAAGCAACGATGAGCGACAATCTCTATCTCGATGAGGCCCGCGACCCGCTGATCATCGCGGAAGCCTGGATGAAGGACGGCAAGGATGTCGCTATCGCGACCGTGGTCGAGACCTGGGGTTCGGCGCCGCGCCCGGTCGGCAGCCATCTTGTCATCGATGCCGACGGCAATTTCCACGGTTCGGTTTCGGGCGGCTGCGTCGAGGGCGCCGTGGTGACCGAGGCGGTCGACGTCATCGGCTCCGGCAAGGCCAGGATGCTGGAGTTCGGTGTTGCCGACGAGACGGCCTGGCAAGTGGGCCTGTCCTGCGGCGGCCGTATCAAGGTTTATGTGGAGAGGCTCGGCTGATCCAATGGACCCCTATGCGCTGAAAACCCTCAATGCCGAAAGACGCGCCCGCCGCGCGGCGATCCTCGTCACCGATCTTGGTGACGGTCGCGATCGTATCGTGCGAGAGGGCGATCAGGTCGCCGGCGATCTCGGAGCGGCGATCGCCAAGACATTTCGATCGGGCAATTCCGGTTCTGTCGAGGCGGAAGGGCGGACTTTCTTTCTCAACGCGCATCTGCCGCGGCCGCGCCTTGTGGTGATCGGCGCCGTTCATATCAGCCAGGCGCTGGCGCCGATGGCCCGGATCTCAGGCTATCCCTTGGAGATCATCGATCCACGCACCGCCTTCGCCACGTCGGACCGTTTCCCCGATGTCGCCTTGCGTGCCGAATGGCCGCAGGATGTGCTCGAACGCCAGCCGCTCGACGCCTACACGGCGCTCGCCGCCGTCACCCATGACCCCAAGATCGACGATTTCGCGCTGAAGGCGGCACTCGACGCCAACTGCTTCTATGTCGGGGCGCTTGGCAGCCGCAAGACGCATGCCAAGCGCGTCGAGCGCCTGCTGGCGCTGGGCGCTAGTGCCGACCAGATCGCTCGCATCCACGCGCCGATCGGGCTCGACATTGGGGCGGCAAGCCCCGCCGAGATCGCCGTCGCAATCCTTGCCCAGACCATCCTTGCCTTCCGCTCGCGCGGTATTCAAGCCAAGGGCGCGGCGGCGTGAAGTTCGGCCCGATCCCGATCGAGGCGGCCGAGGGAGCGGTTCTGGCGCATGCCACCACCGCCGGCGAGAAGCGTTTCCGAAAGGCGCACAGGCTGAACGCCGAAGATGTCTCCCTGCTCAGGAGCGCTGGTATCCTGCAGGTTGTCGCCGCCGTGCTTGCGCTGGATGACCTGGGCGAGGACGCCGCGGCGCACAAAATTGCCGGGAGCATGACCTTTAGGGGCATCGAGGCCAGGCCCGCCGCCACCGGTCGGGTCAATCTCCACGCCAGCGCGGCTGGCATCTTCACGGTCGATGCCGCTCTCATCGACGCCATCAATGCCGTCGATCCGGCCATCACCATCGCGACCCTGGCCCGGCATGCACCGGTCGAAAAGGGTCAGATGGTGGCGACGGTCAAGATCATCCCCTTCGCGGTCTCCTCCCCACTGGTCGACGCCGTGATGAAGATCTGCGCGGGCGGCGAAATCTTTGCCGTCAACGCCTATCGCCCGGTTCGCGTCGGCGTCATCCAGACGGTGCTGCCGGGCATCAAGCCAACCGTGCTCGACAAGACCTTGCGCGTTACCGAAGCGCGGCTGGCACGCTCGGGCGGCAGGCTGACGGCGGAACGCCGCACCCCGCATGAGATTGGCCCTGTCGCCGAGGCCGCCGCCGCGCTCGCGCGCGACAACGACATGGTGGTGATCTTTGGGGCTTCCGCCATGAGCGATTTCGCCGATGTCGTTCCGGCGGCGATCGAGAGGGCCGGGGGGACTGTCGTCCGCGCCGGCATGCCGGTCGACCCCGGCAACCTGCTGGTGCTGGGCACGCTCGGCGGCAAGCGCGTCATCGGCGCGCCTGGTTGTGCCCGCAGCCCCAAGGAGAACGGCTTCGACTGGGTGCTCGACCGGTTGATAGCCGGCCTTGACGTCACGGCGGGCGACATTGCCGGCATGGGCGTCGGCGGCCTGCTGATGGAAATTCCGACACGGCCACAGCCGCGCGAGCCGCTGCCGGGCAAAAACCGGCTCAAGGTCGGGATTGTGCTTCTGGCGGCGGGCCGATCGAGCCGGATGGGCGGACCGAACAAGCTGATGGCGTTGTTCGACGGCCAGCCGCTGGTGCGCCGCACCGCCGAACGCGCTCTCGCCTCGAAGGCGTCGGGCACGGTGGTCGTCACCGGCCATCAGCGCGAGCGGGTGCGCGCGGCATTGTCTGGCCTCGACGTCACCTTCGCCGACAATCCCGACTTTGCCGATGGCCTGTCGACGTCGCTCAAGGCCGGTATCGCCTATCTGCCGCAGGAGGTCGCGGGTGCCATGATCGTTCTGGGTGACATGCCGGGCGTCGCTCCTGGCGACCTTGACCGGCTGATCGACACGTTCCGTGCGGCCGGAGGCAATTGCGTGGTTCGCGCTTCGCATGAAGGCAAACGCGGCAATCCGGTGCTCCTGCCACGCTCGCTGTTTTCGGCCGTCGCCCATCTCGAAGGCGATACCGGCGCACGCCATCTGGTCGAGGCCGAAGGGCTCGACGTCGTCGATGTCGAGATCGGCGAGGGGGCATCCGTCGATGTCGACACGCGCGAGGCGCTCGAAGGGGCCGGCGGCGTCCTGCAGGATTGACAAACCCGGCCTGGACTCCGCATGCCTCGGGAATGGCTTTTCGTGCTCTTTCGTCTTTTCACGCCCTTCTGGCCGCGACGTTTGCTCTTTGCGTTGTCGCCGACGCCGACGCGCTCGAGCTGAAACCCTTCAAGGACGATCTCTTCGCCTATCCGGCAGCGCTCTCGTCCGACAGCAAAGGTGCCTACACGGTCATCGACTACCGTGAGATGCGTGACATCAACCAGCGCGATGAGGTGCCCGAAAAGCGCGTGCGCGCCCAGTATACCGACACCGGCGTGCGCAAGGCGCAGCAGGACCTGATGCTGAAGACGGATGCCGGCGATGTCAGGCATGTCGCCGTCGGCAAGACGCAAGGGGCCGCCGTCATCGTGCTTTACCTGCATGGGCAGGGCGGAAGCCGCAAGCAAGGCGTCGACGACTTCACCTTCGGCGGCAACTTCAACCGGCTCAAGAACCTGATGGCCGGCAATGGCGGGCTTTATCTCAGCCCCGATTTTCCGGATTTCGGCGACAAGGGCGCCGCACAGGTCGCGGCGCTGATCGATCACTATGCCGAACAATCGCCGGGCGCGAAGATCTTCGTCGCCTGCGGCTCGATGGGTGGCGCGCTGTGTTGGAAGCTTGCGGCCCGCAATGATACTGGCCGGCGCATAAACGGGTTGCTGCTGCTCGGATCGCTATGGGACGAGAGCTTTTTCGGCAGCCCCGCCTTCAAACGCCATGTCCCGGTGTTTTTCGGCCAGGGCAGTCACGACGTGGTGTTTCCCGTGGCGAACCAGGAAGCCTTCTTCCGCTCCATCATCGCGAAATCGAAGGCGTATCCCTATCCGACCCGCTTCGTCCGTTTCGAGACCGGCACCCATGGCACGCCGATCCGCATGGTGGACTGGCGCGGCACGCTCAACTGGATGCTGTCTAAAGCGCCTTGACGGCCACTCTATCTCTTTGTTTTAACACAATTCCGGACGGAAAACCGCTCACATTTTTGCTGGAATTGCTCTATGGCGCGGTGTTGTAGTCGACGATGGTTTGCGGGTTCTCCTCGCCGTCATAGGACGCGTCGACATCATACTGGACCAGCGAAAAATCGCCGTTGCGGAACAGGTATGTCCCGGAGTCCGAGGCATCGCCGACGCCGCGCCATTTGTTGAACGTGGTGATCGTGTGAGTGTCCGCGTCATAGTCTGAATTGACCGCCCACCCCGTGGTCTGGAAGCCGATCACCGTCACGCTCAGCAGTTTGCCTTCACTGTCATTGTTCTCGTAGCGTATGTCGGTCTCTGGTTCGGCGAACTGCAATTGCCTGACACCGTCCACCTCGTCGGTCATGTAGTAGACCGAGCTTTCATTGTAGGCGGCGGCCGAGCAGGAGAAATGGAACAGGCGGGTCTCCTTGTCCGCGTCGCCCGGCTGAGCATTCTTGTCCTTGTATTTGATCGAAAAAACCTCCGGCTCATTGGCCAGAAGGTCCTTGTCGCACTGGTCGCCATAGGTCGCCAGAAAAGCCTTCTTGGCCTGCTCCAGCGCAGTATCCTTCTTCGGTGGCGGTGGGCCGTCGCCGCAGCTTGGCGGCACGGCTTCCTCAAAGTCGGCTGTAGAGGGTTTCAGCGCGCCTTTTTCGATATGGATGGGATCGAAGGGCGGTGCTGCCTGGTTCTGGGCATTCGCCTGGCGCAGCGTGTAGCAGCCGGCGAAAACCTTCGCCTCGCCCTTCTTGTCGGTTGCCTGGATGGCAACGGGGACGTTGTAATAGATGCTGCCCGCCGCGCCGTCGTCCGAGACAGCGCCGGTTTTGACCTCCACCGTATCGGTGCCGTCATAGCCTTTGACGAATGTGTCGAAATCTTTTGCCGGCTTTGTATCTCCGTAGTAGCCCCAGGCGCGGGCGAATTCGTGCCGGTTGATGGCGCTGTAGAGCGAGCGCACGACCGCCTCGGCGTTCGAGCGATCATCGACATAGGGCGCTTCGGGCTTATCCTCGGCGGCCAATGCCGTTTGGCCTGTCGTGGCAAGGGAGAGAAGGGCAGTCGCTGCGAAAAGGGCGCGTCTCATCGGGAATCTCCGCTCGATAACGAAGATTCTACCATGCCGATTGCGGCGACGTGGTGACGCCGCGTCAGTGGTGCTTGAAGAATCGTGTTTGAAGGCGCACCTCCTGTCGGCCGGCGTTCGGTCGGACAGGAGATTTGACGTGACGATATCCATGTATGAGGCATCCGTGCCCGTGTTTTCAGCCAGGCTGAAAGCACTTTCCAACGTGCTTGCGGCAGCCGAACAGAATGCGCTTGACCGCAAGATCGACCCGCAGGTGTTTTTGACGGCGCGGCTTGCACCCGACATGTTCGCCTTGACCCGGCAGGTGCAGATCGCAACCGACCATGCAAAGGGCGCGCCGTCACGGCTGGCCGGCCGCGAAGTGCCGAAGTACGAGGACAATGAGGCAAGCTTTGCCGATCTCGAGGCCAGGATAGCCAAGACCGTTGCCCTTCTGGCGACTTTTTCGGCCGCCGATATGGACGGCTCGGACGACAGGATGATCGAGTTGAAACTGGGAGGCCGCGAAACGACCTTGGGCGGCATGCAGTATCTGCTGCATGTGGCCATGCCCAACTTTTATTTCCACCTCACCACCGCCTACGACATCCTTCGCCACAATGGCGTGCCGCTGGGCAAGGCGACCTTCCTGGGATCGCGTTGAGGCGTGAAGTTCGCGATGTCCCGGATCGATCCGGGACATCTCGTGGAATGCATCTTAGCGGATGGACATTTCGCGGGCGATACGTGGGAAGTCGGCGGGCTTGATGCCGATGTCGGCGCGCTCGGCATTGCTCATCGAATGAAGCAGCGCGAGCGCCGAACGATATCTCTGATGTTCCTGCGGGCGCGGCCTGGCGAACATTTCCGTGAAGAAACCCATGATTCAGGCTCCTGGTTGGTCCTCCACGCCAGACAATATAGGTGAATCGTGACAATTGTGCAGTGCAGCATTTGCATGCCTGCCATGTCAGGACGATTTTCATAAAATTTTTTTGCGGCCGATGAAACTCTTTCGCCGCGCCAATCGTAGGCTTCGACGCTGGCACATGGCCAGTTTTTCCTCGCCACTCCTGGCGAATTTCCGGACTGCATGAAAGTGCAGTCCGGCTTTTTGCGCGGATCGGGCTGCCAGACCGCCAAATTCATCGCGAGAGTGGCATTTATTTTTAACGAGCCGCTTCTATGTTCAGAGGCACTGGACAGTCGAGCACGGGGGAGGCTGACATCGTTACCGGCGCCAAGCGGGATTTCGCCTCGCTGCTCGACGACCTCTTCGTCGCCTCCGACAAGGGCGACGGCATCGAGGGCGAAGAGACCGGCGCGCGTCCCTCGATTCCGTTCGACTATCTCTCGGTTGCCGACGAACTCCATTCCGGCCGCATCAAGGTGTCCGCTTCCGACTATCGCGAAGCAGGCGCCGACCTGGCGACCGAATTCGCCGCCTTGCTTGACCATGCGAAGCTCGCTCTGGCCGGCGAAGAGCCGAAGCCGGAGGAAAAATTGCCGCCGATCGATCCGGAATCGATAGCGGTCGAACTGGGGTTGGATCATTCCAAGAGCGTTGCCGATTTCGGCCGCATGCGTCGCAGCTTTGCTTTCACCAACCATCCCGATCGCGTCGCCCCGCATTTGCGCCAGCGCGCGATGATCCGCATGCAGGTGGCCAACATGCTGATCGACGAAGCCAAGCGCCGCGCGCTGGCCGCGGCCCGCCGCTAAACACCGCCATTCACGCAAAAGTCGGTGTGCCAAGGGTTGGAGAGCAGCCCGGCTTTCCTATAGGATACCGCTTCCCTCCCGCGCAGCCGCGCCAGTCTTCCCTTCGGAGCAGAATTCCATGCATAAACGCCGTCTTGGCCGGACCGACCTTCTTGTGACCCAGATTTGCCTGGGCTCGATGACCTGGGGTCAGCAGAACACCGAAGCCGAGGGCCATGCCCAGATGGACTTGGCTTTCTCGCGCGGGGTGAATTTCATCGACACCGCCGAACTCTACTCGATCCCGCCCAAGGCGGAGACGCAAGGGACGACCGAAAAGATCATCGGCAGCTGGATGAAGGCCAGGGGTAATCGCGACAAGGTGATCCTCGCCTCCAAGGTCGTCGGCCGCACCGCCAACACCTGGTTTCGCGGTGACAGGCCCTCGCAGCTGGTGCGGGCCGATATCTTCGACGCCATCGACAAGTCGCTGGCCAAGCTCGGCACGGATTATCTCGATCTCTACCAGATCCACTGGCCGGAACGGGATATTCCCTGGGGCGCCAACCCGACACGCGTCGGGGCGGTGGCGCGGCGCGCCGATGCACAGGGCGCCCCGAGCAACGAAACGCCGATCGCCGAAACGCTTGCGGTTTTCGAGGAACTGGTGAAGCTTGGCAAGATTCGCCATTTCGGTCTCTCGAACGAGAGTTCCTGGGGCACGATGCGTTATCTCGCCGAGGCGGACAAAGGCGGCGGCCCGCGCGTCGCATCGATTCAGAACGCCTACAATCTGGTCAACCGCACCTTCGAGGTGAACCTCGCCGAAGTCTGCGAGCGCGAGGATGTCTCGCTGCTTGCCTATTCGCCGCTGGCGCAGGGCTACCTGACCGGCAAATACGACCATGGTGCCCGCCCGCAGGGCTCGCGCTCGCAACTCTTCAACCGTGGCCAGCGCTACGAAACGCCCAATGCCGCCGAGGTGCTGCTCGAATATAATGAACTGGCGCGCTCCTTCGGCCTGGAGCCGGCGCTGTTTGCCAATGCCTATGTTTCGAGCCGGCCCTTCGTGACCTCCAACATCATCGGCGCGACAACCATTGCGCAGCTGGAAATGGCGCTGGCCTCGGTGGACGTCGTCTGGACCGAGGAGATGCAGAAGGCGGTCGATGCCATCCACCAGCGCAACGGCAATCCGTGTCCTTGAGCAGGGCGGCCTGACAGCGAACAGCAGAACGGGGAGGGACCAATGACATTTCAGATTGACGGGGTGCGCGCCCAATTTCCGGCACTTGCCCTCACCGACAAGGGCCGTCGCCGCATCTATCTCGACAATCCCGCCGGCACGCAGGTGCCTCGGGCGGTTGCCGATGCGGTCTCGCACTGCCTTCTGACAACCAACGCCAATCTGGGCGGCTATTTCGAGACGACGATCGCCGCACAGCAGGTCGTCGACCAGGCACACCAGGCGATGGCGGATTTTCTCGGCGCGGCAAGTGCCGAGGAGATCATCATCGGCGCCAACATGACGACGCTTACCTATCACATGTCGCGCACGCTTGGCCGGACGCTGCAATCAGGCGACGAGATCATCCTCACCCGCATGGACCATGAGGGCAATGTCTCGCCCTGGCTGCAACTGGCTGATGATCTCGGCCTGGTCGTGCGCTGGCTGCCGTTCGACGAGAAGACATGGCAGGTTGAGGAGGCGACGCTGGCCGGGCTGTTGTCCACCAGGACAAGGCTGGTGGCGTTGAATTACGCCAGCAACCTCACGGGCTCGATCAATCGGGTCAAGTCGCTGACCGGCCTGGCAAAGAGGGCTGGCGCCCTGGTCTATGTCGACGCCGTGCAATTCGCGCCGCATGGCCTGGTCGACGTGCAGGACCTCGGCTGCGACTTTCTGATCTGCTCGGGCTACAAATTCTTCGGCCCGCATATGGGCATCCTGTGGGGCCGGCGCGATCTGCTCGAAGGCCTGAAGGCCTACAAATGCCGCTGCTCGTCGAATGGTTTGCCGGAACGGTTCGAGCTCGGCACGCCGCAGATCGAGCTGATGGCAGGGCTCACGGCGGCTGTTGATTATTTTGCCGGGCTTGGCGCGGTGGCAGGCGAGGGCGGCTCGAGACGGAAGAAGATCGCCAAGGCGTTCGAAGTGTCGATCGGCTACGAAAATCCGCTGGCGCTGCGGCTGATCGACGGCCTGTCCGACATCTCAGGGCTGACGATCCATGGCATCACCGATCCGGCGCGCATCCATGAGCGCGTGCCGACCGTCTCCTTCACCGTGGACGGCATCGTGCCGGAGACGATCGTGCGGCAGATGAACGCCGAAAACATCTTCCTGTGGTCAGGCCACAACTATGCCTGGGAGATCGTCCACCAGCTCGGCATTCCGGCCGAACAAGGCGTCGTGCGCGTCGGCATCGCCCACTACAACACGGCGGCCGAAATCGACGAGACGCTGGAGAGCGTGCATCGCGTGATTGCCATGCTCAGGCAGCAACGCTCCTGACGCTGGCTTGAACCCTTACCGCGCCTTGCCGCCAAACCCGGTGAGAAAGGCGGTGAGGTTGTCGCCCAGCGCGTCGCAGAGATAGCCGCCTTCCTGGACGATGACCGTCGGCAGGCCAAGACCGGCGATGGCCTCGCCGATGCGCGAGAAGCCCGGCGTCGTCACCGAAAGTCCGCCGAACGGATCGCCCTCGAAGGCGTCGAGGCCGAGCGCTACGACAAGCGCGTCGGGCGAGAAGGCGCGGATGCGCTGGAACGCCACGCCAAGCGCTTCCAGAAATGCCGCGTCGGCCGATTTGCGCGGCAGCGGCAGGTTGAAATTGTAGCCGAGCCCAGGACCTTCGCCGCGCTCGTCCGCATGGCCCCAGAAAAACGGATAGAAACGCACCGGATCGGCGTGCAGCGAGACCGTGAGCACGTCGGGGCGGGCATAGAAAATGCCTTGTGTGCCATTGCCGTGATGCAGGTCGACATCGAGGATCGCCACGCGCGCCGCCTGTTTGCGCAATATCTGTGCCGCGACGGCCGAATTGTTGATGAAACAGAAGCCGCCGGCGACATCGGCGAAGGCGTGGTGGCCGGGCGGCCGGCACAGCGCATAGGCGCTGGAAGCGCCTGCCATCACCGTTTCCGCCGCCTCGACGGCGCTCCAGGCGCTCCACAGCGCGCTTTGCCATGTCTCGCCGGAGATCGGGCAAGCCGTATCGGCCATGTGGTAGCCGGCCTGGCCGACAGCGGAGGCAGGATAGGATCCGCCGCGCGCGATCGGGTGGATGTTGGGGATGACCTCGGCGGAAGCACCTTCGATCCGCTGCCAGCGCTCGAAAATATGTTCGAGGAAATCGAGATACTCAGGCGTATGCACCGCCGAAACCGGCGCAAGCCCGTGATTTTTCGGGCGCTCGATCACGCATCCGGCAGATTTTGCGCCGGCTAACAATCTCTCGACGCGCTCGGGTTTTTCTGGATTGGGCTGCGCGGCGCCGCTGGACAGAAAGGCCTTGGGGTCGTGGCGCTTCTGTTCCTGCGCGTAGAAGACTTTCATTGCTGCTCCACATTTTCCGGCGCATCGGCGAAGGCGAAAAAGGCATCGCCGATGATTTTCTGCGTCTGCTCGTAGCTCGACCAGCCAATGCCCAGTCTCTCGTAAAAAGCCTTGGCGCCCTCATTGTCGGTGTCGACGGACAGCCTGAGATAGACGCCGCCATCCCTGCGGCACTCGGCCGCCACGCGTCGCAGCAGGCGTTCCCCGATCTTGCGACCGCGAAACCGGTCCTCGACATAGAGATCCTGCACATAGACGCCGGGCCGTCCCATCCAGGTCGAGAAGATCGGGAAAGAGAGGCAAAGCCCGGCGAATTCGCCATCCACCTCGGCGATCAGCGTCGAGAAGGCAGGTTTCTCGCCAAAGCCGTAGCGGCGCAAATCATCCACGGTCGAGACAATCTCCTGGTGCGCCCCGATATGCGTGCCGAGTTTGAGCAGTGCGGTGTGAATGGTTTCGACGTCGTCGATGCTGCCGGGGCGCAGGGTGACTTTGGAGGAGGCAGTCATCTCGGCTTGTCTTCTTCTCAAAACATCGGCGTCAAAACGCCACCCGGTCGCCACCCTTCAGCGCCAGCATGTCGCGCGCTTCCGCGGGCGTGGCAACCTCCAGCGACAGCCCATCGAGAATGCCACGGATGCGGCGCACCTGGTCGGCGTTGGATTTCGCCAACTGGCGGCCATCATAGAGGCTGTCTTCCAGCCCGACGCGGACGTTGCCGCCCATCGCCGCGGCAATCGAGATCAGCGGCATCTGGTTGCGGCCGGCGGCCAGCACCGAAAACTGGTAGCTGTCGCCGAACAATTTGTCGGCGATCCGCTTCATATGGATGAGATTGTCCGGGTCGGCGCCGATACCGCCCAGGATACCCAGCACGAACTGGATGAAGAGCGGCCCCGAAACCAGCCCTCGGTCGCGGAAATGCGCCAGGGAGTAGAGATGGCCGACATCGTAGCATTCGAATTCGAAGCGCGTGCCGCAGCCCTTGCCGAGCCGTTCCAAGACGCCTTCCATGTCGGCGAAGGTGTTCTTGAAGATGGTGTCGCGCGTGGCTTCCAGCAGCTTCGGCTCCCATTCGTGCTGCCACTGCCTGGGTTTGTCGAGCATCGGGAACAGCGCGAAATTCATCGAACCCATGTTGAGCGAGCACATTTCCGGCTCCGCCCTGAGCGGCGCCGCCAGACGCTGGTCCAGCGTCATCAGCGAGGAGCCGCCGGTGGTGATGTTGATCACCGCTGATGTCGCCTGCTTGATGCGCGGCAGAAACTGCATGAACACGTCTGGATCGGCTGTCGGCCGGCCATCGCCGGGATCGCGGGCGTGAAGATGCAGGATCGAGGCGCCGGCCTCGGCCGCCGCGATGGCGTCGGCGGCGATCTGGTCCGGCGTCACCGGCAGATAGGGCGACATTGACGGCGTGTGCACCGAGCCGGTGACGGCGCAGGTGATGATGACTTTTCGCGGTGCCATTTCCCTACCCCCGGCCGTCGACTGGCAGGTCGAGTTCGCCGGCCAGAACCTGCAGCGAATCGCCGATAATGGCGATGATCTCGCCGACCTGCTCGCTGGTGACGATCATCGGCGGCGCCACCATGAAATTGTCGCCGTCAACGCCGCCCTTGACCTTGCGACCATAGATGATCAGCCCGCGCTCATAGGCAAGGTCGAGCAGGCGCTGCGTTGCCTTTCGGCCCTGGTCGATCGGCTTCAGCGTCTCGGGATCGGCAACCATCTCGGCACCGGTGAGAAGGCCCTTGCCGCGCACATCGGCGATGAAGGGGAAGCGTTTCGCGAGCCCTTTCAGTCCGTCCATGAGCACGTCGCCCATGGCGGCGGCATTGGCGATCAGGTCGAGCCGGTCCATTTCACCAAGCACCGCCAGCCCGGCGGCGCAGGCCAGCGGATTGCCGGCATAGGTGTGGCCATGCTGGAAGCCGCCGGAGGCAAGCAGCGGCTGCACCAGCCGCAATGGTGCTGCCAGCGCGCCGAGCGGCGCATAACCCGAACCCAGGCCTTTCGACAGCGCGACGATGTCGGGCTTGCAGTTCCAGTGATCGCCGCCGAGGAATTTGCCGGTGCGGCCGGCGCCGCTCATAACCTCGTCATGGATCAGCAGGATGCCGTAGCGGTCGCAGATCTCGCGGATGCGCGCATAATAGCTGTCCGGCGCCACCAGGGCCGCGGTGGCGGCGCCGCCGATCGGTTCCATGATGAAGGCGACCACGCTTTCGGGGCCTTCGGCGAGGATCTTTTCCTCCAGCATGTCGGCGTAGCGAACGCCGCGCTGTTCCATCGAGAGATTGTCGCGGTCGCGCCAGGCGGTCGGAGCCGGCACTGTCGGCATGACCCGCATCATCGGCTCGAACGTCTCGGCCAGCGCATCGTCGCCGGTGATCGACAGCGAGCCGAGCGTGCCGCCATGATAGGAGGGGAAACGGGTGATCACTTTCCAGCGGCTGGCCTGGCCGGTGGCGACAGCCCATTGCCGGGCCAGCTTGATGCAGGATTCGGTCGCTTCCGAGCCGCCCGAGACGAAGAAGATACGGTCCATGCCTTCCGGCAATTTGCCGGCCAGCTCGCGCGCGAGTTCTTCCGCCGGCTCGTTCTCGAAATGCAGGCGGTAGGCGAAGGTCGCCTTGTCCATCTGCCGCTTCATCGCGTCGAGCACATTGCGGTTGGAGTGGCCGATATTGGCGACCATCGGGCCGCTCGATCCGTCGATGAAACGGCGGCCATCCTGCGTCCACATATAGATGCCTTCGGCGCGGTCGATGAGCGGCCGGCGCAGGCTGGACAGATAGAAAAGATGCGATTCGCGCCGGCTTTCGGCTGATGTCTGGGCTTTCGACATGTCAGGACTTTCCGAGATAACGATCGAGGACATTCTGGGTGACCCGTTCGACCATCGGGTCTTGTCTTAGCAGGCCGGCGACCCATTCGCAGCTTCCGGCGTGAAACACCTCGCCTTTGCCGCGCGGGAAATTGACGATCATGCCATTGCTGCGCTTGACCTTCTCGAGGCTTGCATCGCTCCGATCCCCGAACAGCGTTTCGGCGCTGAAGCGGCCATCTTCGTCTGTCAGGAACTGGTCTTCTATGGGGATGTCGGCGCTTTCCTCGACCTGGCTGGCCATGCCGACGGCCAGCACCTGCAGCCCATCCGGCGCACCGCTCGTGTCGGTCGGATAGGGCAGGCCGCCGCGTATCTCGAAATCGAGCCCGTCGACCTCATAGCCATAGACATGGCTGTCGGCGCCGAGCAGGTCGCCGTAATAGATGCCGGTGCCGGCGAATGCCCAGTGTTCGGGCCGGTAAACCGGAAAGCCACGCACGCCGCGCGGCGCGCAGCCGCCCCAGCCGGCATAGAGGCCGCGCGTGGCATTGAGCCCGAAGGTCTCGGCGCCCGGCCGGCCGATCTCGGGCGCTTCCCAGGAGTTGGTCGCGCGCGTCACGTCGCCATTACGGTAGATCGGATCCTCAGCGCGGGCACGATATTTGTAGCAGACCTGCCGGCGGCCCTCGTCTTCCAGCCGCGTCTGCCACATGAAATTGCCGGCAAAGCGCGCCGCGTGGCCGCCGCGCTCGACATAGTGGTCGACGGCATCGCGCATTTCCCAGGTCCAGTATTCGTCGTGTCCGACGAACACCGCGCAGTCGTAACCGTCGAGAATCTCAGGCGAGGCATGGAGATCATGCTGGCTGGCAAGGTCGACGCCATAGCCGGCGCGTTCGGCAAAGCGGAAGAAGTGGCTGTCGTAGCTGGCCCAGCCGGACGAGGCGTATTTCTTCGAATGACCGGTGGCGAGGGCCCATTCCATATGCGGATAGCGCGGCACCGTCTTCGGCGGCACCGCGACCTCCAACGGCACGCGCGGCGCATCCTTGGGCAGCACGACGAAGCCGCGGCACCATGGGCGCTGCGTCGACACGACGGCGGAATACTGGTTGCGATCGGGCCCGGTAATACCCTGATAATGGTTGGAACCGCCCCAGGTGTTGTAGGCAAGCCAGGTGCCTGTCGCCGCCACCTGCAGCACACGGCCAGGTTTTTTGCCGGGTTGCGGAGAGACGATGAAAATGTGGTGGCTCTGGATCGGCTTGCCGTCGCGCCCATCGGCGGTCAGCGTGACCCGGTAGGCGCCGGACGGCCAATCCTGTCCGACGCGGAATTCGAACGACGCATCCCACCCGCAGCCCTCGGCCGAGCACTGGTCCGGGCTCTCCTGCCAGCGCGACGCGATATCGGATTTCTCGAACACTTTCGCCTCGGTGGCGCCGTCGCGGACGATGGTCATGCCGAAGGATGGCGCTGTCGAACTGACATGCAGCGTAACCGTTTCGCCGGCGCGGTAGGAAAAGCGGTCGCTGTAGCACCAGATCTCGCCGCGTTCGCCATCCATGCCTGGCCATTCGTAATAATGGCCGCGCACCGCGTGGCGGCGTTGCTCCGCCGTCAGTCCGAAGTCTGGGAATTCCGTGGGCAGTCTGATCATGATCGTACTCAGGTGGAGAGGTATTTCTTGAGGAAGGCGCGCGTCCGTTCTTTCTCCGGCGCGCGAAAGATATCTGCCGGAGGGCCTTCTTCGACGACCACGCCACCATCCATGAACAGCACCCGATCGGCGACTTCGCCGGCAAAGCGCATCTCGTGCGTTACGATGAGCATGGTCATGTGTTCGGCGGCAAGCTGTTTCATCACTGCGTTGACCTCGTCGACCAGTTCCGGGTCGAGCGCCGAAGTGGCTTCATCGAACAACATCACCTTGGGCTGCATGGCCAGCGCGCGGGCGATCGCCACACGCTGCTTCTGGCCTCCCGAAAGCCGAGAGGGGTAGGCATCGATCTTGTCGGCGAGCCCGACCTTGGAGAGCAGCTCATGCGCAAGCGCCTTGGCATCGGCCTTGGGCATGCCTTTCAGGATTATCGGCCCCATGGTGATGTTATCGAGCACGCTCAGATGCGGGAACAGGTTGAAGTGCTGGAACACCATGCCCATTTGCTGGCGCACCGCGTTGATGTGGCGCTCGAAGGCCTGGCCATGCAGCTTCTGGTTGACCTGCACCCCGTCCAGCCAGACTTCGCCATCGTTCAAGGTCTCGAGATGGTTGATCGAGCGCAGCAGCGTGCTCTTGCCGGAACCGCTCGGCCCGATGATCGCCACGATCTGCCCGCGCTCGACCGACAGGTCGATTCCCCTGAGAACTTCGATGGCGCCGAAGGCTTTGCGGGCGCCGCGTACCTCCACCATTGGCCGTTGCATGCTCATCGGGAAACCTCCACATGCCGTTCAAACCGATGCAAGGCCGCTTCCAGCACAAGGTTCAAGATGTAATAGAGTGCGGCGGCCGTGATGTAGAATTCGAACGGACGGAACGTCTCGCTGATCGCCAGTTGCGCCGAGTGCACGAGCTCGGCGATGCCGATGACCGAAACGATGGAGGATTCCTTCAGCAGCGCGATCAAATTGCCACCGATCGGCGGCGCTGTGTTGCGGATGGCTTGCGGTATCACCACGTAGCGCAGCGCCTGCCATTTGCCGAAGCCGATGCTGCGCGCGCCCTCCGTCTGGCCGGTGTCGACGGCCACGATGCCGGCGCGGATGATATCGGCATTGTAGACGGCAAAATGCAGCCCAAGTCCGATGATGCCGGCGGCAAGGGCAGGGATGTCGATGCCGATCTGCACCAGTCCGAAATAGATCAGGAAAAGTTGCAGCAGGAGCGGCGTACCCATGAACACCCACATGAAGGCGCGCACGGGATAGGCGAGAACCGCAGGGGCATAAAGCACAACCACGGCAAACAAAATGCCGAAGACGAAACTGAGCGCTCCCGCCGAGACCGTCAGCACCGATGTCCACCAGGCCCCGGTGACGAGCAGGTCCCAGTAAGGCACGACGACGCTGAAATCGAGACCTTGCATCAAGCGCTCCCGTCAGACGATGGCAAAGCGTTTGTCGAGCATGTCGACGATGCGGGCGATGGCGTAGACCATGATCATGTAAAGCAGCGCCGCGACGCCGAAAATCTCGAACGGCTTGTAGGTCGAACCGATGAAGCGTTGGGCCGTATAGGTCAGTTCCACCACCGAAATGGTGGATACCAGCGCGGACCCCTTGAGCAGGGCGACGGTGTTGACGCCGAGCGGGCGTATCATCAGCCGCGCTGCTTGCGGCAGCACCACCTTGCGCAAGGTCTGGAAACGGCTGAACCCGATGGTGCGGGCAGCCTCCGTCTGACCCCGGTCAACCGCCATCACCGCGCCGCGAATCGATTCCGCCATATAGGCGCCGATGTTGAGGCCAAGACCGATCACGCCCGCCGCGAACGGTTCCAGATTGATGCCGATCTGCGGTCCGCCGAAATAGAGCACGAACAGCTGGATCAGGCAGGGCGTGCCGCGAAACAGGCTGACATAGGCGGTGCCGATGGTCCGCAGGATCGCCGATCTCGACATCTTCGCCGCCGCCGCAAGCGCTGCCGCGGCGAGCCCCAGAACCAGGGCCAGCACCGTCAGTTCCAGCGTCACTAGCGCCGCTTCCACGAAGAACGGGAAGACGCGGCTCATCAAGGAGAAGTCCATGGGATAGCCCGGCGGGAGTGGCGCTTGGCCTCAGGCGAATTCGCATCGCCCGAGGCCTGGGGAAATCAGCGTATGTCGCTGCCGATCCACTGCTTGGATATCTTCTCGTAGGTGCCGTCCGCCATCATGGCGTCGAGTGCCTTCTGCATCGCGGCCTTGAGCTCGGGATTGTCCTTGCGGATGGCGATGCCGATGGCGACGGCGCCGCCTTCGATGTCCGGCGTGTCGAGCCTGCGCACCTTCTCGCCGGTTTCCTTGATGGCGACCATGACCGGAATGTTGTCCACGACAATGGCATCGACGCGGCCGGCCTTGAGCTCCAGCAGCAGTTCCGGCAGACCCTTGTAGGTGCGGACATCCCAGCCGCCTTGCGCGCGCGCCCATTTCTCATGCGTCTCGCCCAGCGTCACGCCCAGGGTCTTGCCCTTGAGGTCGTCGAGGCTCTGCACCTTGGAATCCTGGCTGACGAAAACCGCGCGGCCGGCATGGTAGTAGGGGCCGACGAAATCGACCACTTTCTCGCGCTCGGGCGTGATCGTCATCGAGCCGACGACGGTGTCGTATTTGTTGGCGAGCAGGCCGGCGATGATGCCGTCCCAGGCGGTGGTGATGATAGTGCCCTTGACGCCGATGCGCTCGGCGATGGCCTTGCCGATGTCGGCGTCGAAACCGACAACCTCGTTCTGGTCGTTGACGAAGTTGAAGGGCGGATACTGCCCGCTCATGGAGATCTTCAATTCGCCCGCCGCCTTGATCTTCTCGAGGTCGTCGGCCCTGGCCGAAACGGCGGTGAAGGCCGACGCAAGCAGCAGTGCGGCAACCGTGATGCCGGAAAATACCTTGTTCATCTGAATTTCTGTCCTCTGGATGGAGCGCGAAGGCTTGTTCTTGGGAGGCGTTGGGGCGCTCTCCTGACGGCAATGATTGCCTTTGCTCCAGCATTGCGCAAATAGATAATGGAAATAGGGAGCATAGATATCAAGAATGGCGTTACCACGTCCCGAACGGCTGGTCTGGGACCTCGACTGGAACCTGCTGCGCACATTCGTCGTCATCGCCGAGGTGAAGAGCATCACGCGCGCCGCCGAGCGCCTCAATCTCAAGCAGCCCAGCGTCAGCAACGCGCTGCGGCGCCTGGAGGACCGGGTTGGGCGGCGGCTGGTCGAACGCGATGCGACACGCTTCGAGCTCACCGAGGTCGGGCGCCTGATCTACGAGCAGAGCGTAGAGGTTTTCGGCACCATATCGCAACTGCCGCTGCTGATGCGCGGCATCAGCGACGACGTCACCGGCCACGTCATGATTGCGACGGCCAGCCATGTGGTCTCGCCGCTCTTCGACCGGGCGCTGGCGCAATTCCACCGCGACTACCCGCGCGCCTCGATCACCATCTCGGTCGCGGCAAGCACTGAAGTGGCCAAGCAGGTGCGCGAGCGCCGGGCGTCCTTCGGTATCTGCCTGGTGAGCCAGCGCGATCCTGCGCTGGATTACGCGATGGTCTACCGCGAGTTCTTCGGCTTTTTCTGCGGCCCCCGGCACAGGCTCTACGGGAAACCAGGACTGACGCTTGCCGATCTGCGGGGCGAGCCGTCCGTATCCTTCCAGACCGATCACATTTCGGACGCCTTGCGGCCGGTGGCGCTGCTGCGCAGCGAGGCCAGGCTGAACGCCGACGTCGTCGGTGTGTCGTCGAGCCTGGAGGAGGTGCGCCGCATGATCGTCGCCGGGCTTGGCATCGGCCCGCTGCCGCTGCATGTGGCGCGGCGCGACGTGGCGGACGGCACGTTGTGGCGGCTGCCGCCTTACGATGCGCCGCCCGCCATCGATATCTTCCTGCTCACCAATCCCGACAAGGCGATGAACCGGGCCGAGAAGGCCCTCTTGTCAGGCATCCAGGCCCTGATCGCCGAAACACCCCTGCAGGAGCGCATCTACGACGATTGACGGACCGACACGGGTCTATTCGACAAGAAAGGCGCTGGCGCGGTCGCGCATCGGCTCATCCAACGCCACGGAGGCTCTGGCCGCGAGGTCGAAGCGCACGCTGGTCGTCCGGCTCGATGCATGGACGATGCCATCGATCGATCCCGACATCACCTGTTCGAAAGTGATGGAGGTGCGGCCGATCTTCACCACATGCGAGCGGATGGTAAGGAGCGAACCGGCCTTGGTCTCATGGCGATAGTCGATTTCGGTGCGCACGTCGGCCCATCCGGTCGCCGAGGCATGGTCCTGTCCGGCGATATGGCCAAGCAACTGGAAACTGGCGTCGTCGAACATCGCGGCGTAGTGGCGCACGTTCATGTGCCCCATCACATCGCACATCCAGGGATGCGCGACGCCCACGAAGGTGTCGAGGGATTTGCTCATGGGATATGCTCCGCGGTCATCTGAGATCGCAAACGCCATATCGAAACGCGTCGCGACAGGCAAACCGGTGGATGAAATGGCGAGGTGCTTCGATGCAGCCGGCATTCGTTAGCCGGGCTCTTGGCCCTCCTCAACAAACCCACTATCTCAGGGGAGGCGGCGGTTCCGCCATGGGGATCGATATGCTGAGGGTGCAAAAGGTCAAGCTCGACGACATCTACGTGCCGACCGCGCGCAGGAAGACACTGCATCCCGAAACCGTCCGGCATCTGGCCGAGGACATATTGGAAAACGGTTTGAAGACGCCGATCCAGGTCCGCCACGACGGCAAACGCCACATTCTCGTTGAAGGCCTGCATCGGCTCGAAGCCGCAAAATGGCTCGGCGAGACCGAGATCGACGCCTATCTGGTGCAAGCCAAGCGCCACTGAGGCGGGGTCTCCTTCGCTCGAGGCACGCACGATCTCCAGAATTTTTCACCTGGCGTGTCGGGTCGCGTTGCATTGGCTCGTCCTTGGGACGGAAGCCAGATCAAACCGAATTTCTGAGGAGACCACAGTGGCCATCAAGCTAGACATCGCCCCCGCCAACGACCGCGAACTGGTTCTCGCCCGCATCATCGATGCACCGCGCGAGAACGTCTATCGCTGCTGGACCGACCCGACGCTGATCACGCAATGGTTCGCGCCAAAGCCGTGGACGACGCCGCGTGCCGAGATGGATGTGCGCACCGGCGGCAACAGCCTTGTCGTCATGGCCGGCCCTGACGGCAATGAATTTCCCAACCCTGGGGTTTTCCTGGAAGTCGTTCCGGGCAGGAAGATCGTTTTCACCGATGCCTATACAAAGGCGTGGGAGCCGTCGGAAAAACCGTTCATGACCGGCGTGCTGACCTTCGAGGACGAAGGCGAGGGCAAGACCCGCTACATCGCGCGCGTCCGGCACTGGAGCGTCGCTGACCGGGAACAGCACGAGGCGATGGGTTTTCATACGGGTTGGGGGCAATGCACCGACCAGCTCGAAGACCTCGCCAAGACGCTCTGACATCGCCGGACCCGGAGGAGACGGATATGTCCAGAACCCTGTTTTTCGCCATTCTTGCCTCGGTCGCGGCGTTTTTCGCTTGCCCGGGCACCATCAATGCAGAGGAGACGAAGCCCGCCATGACCACCGAAACGAAAACGCTGCCGAAGCCGGAAAAATCCGGGCTGCTGCCGATCAACGGCGTGAATTACTATTACGCCGTCTATGGCAAGGGTGAGCCGCTGCTGCTGCTGCATGGTGGCCTTGGCTCCATCGACATGTTCGCGCCGATCCTGCCCAAGCTTGCCGAGAACCGCACCGTCATCGGGGTCGACCTGCAGGGGCACGGCCGCACCGCGCTTGGCGACCGGCCTTTCAGCCTGGAGGCGATCGGCGACGACATGGCTGGTATCGTCAAGACGCTCGGTTACGACAAAGTCGACGTCATGGGCTATTCGCTGGGCGGCGGCGTTGCCTTCCGCATGGCGGTCCAGCATCCCGAGACCGTGCGCCGGCTTGTCCTTGTCTCGACCGGCTATGCGGCCGATGGCTTCTACGACGAGATGCGCCCGCAGCAGGCGCAGGTGAGTGCCGCCGCGGCACCCTTCATGAAGGACACGCCGATGTACAAATCCTATGTCGCGGTCGCGCCGCATCCCGAGGAGTTTCCAAAACTGCTCGATGCGCTCGGCAATTTCATGCGCCAGGACTACGACTTCTCGGCCGATGTCGCCAAGTTGAAGATGCCGGTCATGTTGGCCTATGGCGACAGCGATATGTACAAGCCCGAGCACGAGATCAAGTTCTACCAGATGCTCGGTGGCGGTCTGAAGGATGCCGGCTGGATGCGTGAGAACCTGTCGCAGAACCGTCTGGCCATCCTGCCCAATCGCACCCACTACGACGTCTTCTTCGCACCCGAACTGACGGCCGCGGCACTGCCGTTCCTCGACGGCCAGACCAGGGTGAAGAGTTGGGATGAGGTGGTCGGCGAAGCCGAATGATCCTGCCAACCGCCGGTCGTCTCCAGAGAGACGGCCGGCGTGCCGTCTAGGAAGCCTAGGCGCGGCGCGGTTGCCTCAGATGCTTGATGCCGCTCATCTCGACGAAATTCGTCGCCGACTCCCAGAGATAGTCGCCGTAGAGGAACGGCTCGAAAGGCTCGGCGCCGTCCAATGGCAGCGGCGAGATCTCGGCGTCGACGCGCGGCTCGTAGAAGAACGGGATCGAGAACCGCACCGTTTTCGGCGCGATGACCCGGTGCCGTGTCGCCCGCACGCGGCCGCCGGTCCAGCGTTCCAGCAACTGGCCGAAATTGACCGCCAGCGTGCCATTGGCTGGCGGCACGTCGATCCATTCTCCGGCAAGGGTCTTTGCCTGCAAGCCCTCGACGCCATCCTGCGCCAGCAAGGTGACGAAACCCGAATCGGCATGCTCCCGGCCAATGATGCCGCGTGTCTCGCCCTTGTGGATCACCGAAAATTCCGGCCCGCTGATGTCGATGCCGGCACTGGCGTCGCGCAGCGGATAGCGGATCAGACGTAGCGTCGAGATGCCGCCATCGAAATAGGCATCGAAGATCGTCTCGGGCAGTGCAAGCCCGCGGGCGATCGACCGCATCAGCATGTTGCCGACCGTCTCCATCGCGCGATAATAATCGGCTGCGGCGGCGCGCCAGCCGGGCAGCGCATTCTCGGCCGGCAATGGTGTCGGCTCGCGCAGGGGATCGTCGGAAGCCGAGACTCGCGCCGCATCGGCGAGGTCCGGCCCCATGTCGATGCCTTCCTTGTAGGAAACGGCATGCGGCTGCAGCGGGAACCAGCCACGGTAGAAATTCTTCTTCGTGTTATCGAAGTTCCAGCGCAGCAATTCCTGCTTGCCTGCATCGGGAAGTCCAAAAATACGCAGCAGTTGCGAACGCTTCTCCGGCGTCAGCCAGTCGTCACCCGGAAAATCCCGGACCGCCATGAAGCCAATGCCGGCCGCGGCGGCCATGATCCTGGCGTCGACGCGGTCGCGGTCGGGCGAGGGCGGTCCGAACAGGTCCGCGATACCGATCGTTTCGATGTCCGCCATGATCTCGATCCCCCCGCATCACGATAATCGATGACCTTGTATCAAAGCTTTTCAATTGACCCAATCGGCCTCGCCGATACCTTGCCGCCGTTCACGTCACCAATGGGGTCAAGGCCATGGCAAGATACGAGGGCGGATGCCTGTGCAAGGCGGTGCGTTATCGCAGCGACGCCGCTCCCCTAAACGAGCGCATCTGTCATTGCCGGCTCTGCCAGAAGGCGATCGGCGCGGCGTTCAATGCGCGCGTTCTGTTCCGGATCGACGATGTGACGGTCGACGGCCCGCTGGCCACGGTCAACACCTCGCCGGATCTCAAACGGGGGTTTTGCCAAAGCTGCGGCACGACGATGTTTTCGCGGCGCGATTCCGCCGGTATCATCGGTGTGACCACCGGTTCCCTGGACGATCCGTCGCTCTTCAGGCCCCAGATGCATATCTGGACCGCCTCGAAGCAACCCTGGGTGATGCTCGACGACGGCCTCCCGCACTATGAAGGCGCTCCACCGGCCTAGCTTTCGCCAACAAGGAGGGCGTGCCTCGGGATGACCAAAAATTAATCCAAAGAGACACGCGATAGCCGGCAAAGCGTCATTGGCGGGCCATCTTTCTCTCCCTATCTAAGCGTCGCGGGCCCGGCATTCGAGGAGACGACGGATGAACGATAGCATCAGCACCCTGGACGAGCTCTTGAGCGATCCGATGGTCCTGCTTGTGATGGAGCGTGACCGTGTGCGCCCGGAACAAATGCGCATGCTGCTCGAGCGGGCGCGCCGGCCTTCCCCGGAAGAACCGATCGTCCCGCCGGCGCATGTGATCGCCCGGACCTGCCAGAAACTGTGGCTGTGCCCCTGAAGTCCTTGCGTTTCTTCATGAAAACCACTGGCCGGCCCATGGGCCGGTTTGGATGCGGATCGCGCCGCGCGCGGACGTATTGCAATGCGTCAGCCGCTTCGGGACGCAATGATGCCTGCTCCGGCGACCAGCTTACAAATTCGTAAATTGATTCTCCGCCACGTGACGGTATGGCTTGCCCGGGCCGATCGCTAGCGATCGTGCCTTCGCAAGTCCGATCCCTCACGCATGGAACCCGACATGGCTGATATCTGCACGCAAGGCATCGACACGGGCTTTGTCGGCCTTGGATTTGCCAAGGTCGCTTTCCTCGGTCTCGTGCAGGGCATCACCGAGCTGCTGCCGATTTCCTCGACCGCTCACATGCGCATCGTGCCGGCGGTGCTCGGCTGGCAGGATCCCGGCTCCGCCTTCTCCGCCGCCATGCAACTGGCGGCACTTGCGGCCGTGGTCAGCTATTTCTGGGGCGATGTTCGGGATCTCCTGTTCGGGTCGCTCGACGCCCTGACGCGACGTGATTTCGCCGATCGGCATTTTCGCCTGGCTTTGTGGATCGTTCTGGCGACCATCCCCATCGTCATCGCCGGCGTGGCGCTCTCCGGCGTCCTCAACGCCTGCAATTCGCCATTGCGCAGCCTGAGCGTGATCGGCTGGGCCTGTATCGCCATGGCGGTGCTGCTGGCGCTGGCGGAAATCCTCGCCCGACACAAGCGCACCATGGCCGAAGCTTCACTGACCGACGCGCTGCTGGTCGGCGTCGCGCAGGTCGGCGCCTTGATACCCGGAGTTTCCCGTTCCGGCTCGACCCTGACGGCGGCACTCGGGCTTGGCTTCAAGCGGGCGGAGGCGGCGCGTTTCTCGTTCCTGCTGGGACTGCCGGCCATCGCGCTTGCCGGCCTCAAGGAGTTGTGGGAACTGCACAAGGTGCATCTCGATGCGCATGGATGGTCGGTTCTCGCCACCGGATTGGTTGTTGCTTCAATATCGGCCTTCTTCGCCATCTGGGGCCTGATGCGCGTGCTCGAACGCTTCTCCGCCTGGCCTTTCGTCATCTATCGTGGCGTGCTCGGGGTCGTCCTGCTGCTCGGCGTCGCGATGGGATGGCTTGCCTAGGCCGCTTGGGTATCGCGTGAGGTGTTGCGCGGCTGCCACCGGCCCTGGGGCATCAATCCATGCCCGAAGATGTGATCGGGCGCCTTCATTGACTTCCGGCAATCTCCGCCCTTAACGTTCTGTTAACAAAAGCAGATGGCGGAGCCGCATGGCATCCTCGTTGGGTTTGCGCCGGAAGGCGAAGGGGCTGGGGCTTGCGATTGCCCTGATAGGCGTCTGTTCGGCGGCCAATTCCGCCCACGCGGCGCCGGCTTCCATGGTTGTCGGCGGCTCGACGTCCCAGCCGATCGGCCACTATGATTTTTGCAAGATCCATGTCGCCGAATGTTCGATCCGTTCGCCCAACAGCGTGCCTGAGCATCTGACCAGCAAACTGCTGCACGAGATTTCCGCCGTGAATCTCTCGGTCAACACCCGCGTCAAGCCGATGAGCGACTTGGACAATTACGGTAAGGACGAATGGTGGGCCTATCCCGACAATGGCTTCGGCGATTGCGAGGATTACGCGCTGGAAAAACGGCGTGAGCTCAACGGCCTGGGCGTCGCCATAGCCAATCTCCTGATGACTGTGGTTCGCAAGCCGGACGGCGAAGGCCATGCCGTGCTGACGGTGCGCACCGACAAGGGCGACTTGATCCTCGACAATCTTGTCGACAAGGTTCGTCTCTGGAACCAGACGCCGTATCGCTACCTGAAAAGACAGGCGAGCGACAACACCGGGCACTGGGTCTCGATCCTTGGCGGTGAAGAGAAGTTGGTCAGCGCCGTCAAATAGCCGTCGCCGGACGGTCACGCCGTCATCCACGCTTATCCCCTGCAAATCCTTCATCGTGCCGGCAAGCGGTGCTATCCACGACAATTCGTTGGAACCGACAATCCGGAACGCGCATGGATTTTTTGACACTCCTGAATTCGGCGCCTCTTCTTTTGGCTTTGGTCAAGGCAGCACTGCCGCACGCAGTGGCCACGACGTTGGCGTTCGGCCAGTGGTTCGCGTCGGTGCCGCCCTGCCGTGACGCTACCTTCGAGGCGGCCAGCTTTCTTGTCTGCGAGGTCGATCCGAAGCTCTATTCGATTGAACTGTTCTGGAAAGATCCGGCCGGCAAGCCTTTTCAATCGCTGCACAATCTCGACAGCGCCCAGCGCGCGGCCGGCCGCACCATGCTGTTTGCCATCAATGCCGGCATGTATCACCCCGACCTCCGGCCGGTCGGCCTTTATGTCGAACGCGGCCAGGAAATGGCTGGGGTGAAGACGGGATCGGGCAGCGGCAATTTCTCGCTGCAGCCAAACGGCATCTTCTACATAGGCGGCGGCAAGGCCGTGGTCCGGGCGACAAGGGACTTCGTCAGGAAACGGCCAGCCACCGACTATGCGACGCAATCAGGGCCGATGCTGGTCATCGACGGCCAGCTTCACCCGAAATTCCAGGCCGACGGCACCTCGCGCAAGAGCCGCGACGGTGTCGGGGTGCGAAAGGACGGGGTGGCCGTCTTTGCCATTTCGAACGGCACGGTGACGTTCCATGCCTTCGCCCGCCTGTTTCGCGATGCACTCGGCTGCGACAACGCGCTTTTTCTCGACGGCACTATATCGAGCCTGCTCGCCCCAGCCATCGGCCGCAACGACGACTATTGGAATTTGGGGCCGATGATCGGCGTCTTCAGGAAGCGCGGCTAGAGCGATGGGGCATTGACTGCGAATTGGGCGGCGAAAGCCCTGGCATAGGCAGGCCGCGCTTCGCCGCGCGCGACATAGGCGGCGAGGTCTTGATATTCGTCCAGAATGCCCGACATTCTGAGCCGCAGCAGCACCGACACCATCAGAAGATCGCCCGCGCTGAACGCACCATCGAGCCAGTCGGCGACGCCCAGGTGAGCCGAGAGTCTGTCCAGCCGGGCCCGGACACGGTCCTTCACCAGCGGCAGGCGCGCCTCGCTCCAGGGCTTGTCGGCCTCGAATACTCTGGCGTTGGTCAATTCGAAGACCGGCGGTTCGACGGTGTTCAGCGCGGCGAACATCCACGTGATCGCACGCGCACGGGCATCGCGCTCCGTCGGCAGCAGCCCCGCATGCCGCTCGGCAAGATGAAAGACGATCGAGCCGGTCTCGAACAGCGAGAGGGAACCGTCCTCATAGGTGGGAATCTGGCCGAAGGGATGGATGGCCAGATGCTCGGGCGCCGCCATCCCCGCGGAGGAAAGGAAACGAACCTCATAGGGCTGTCCCATTTCTTCGAGCGCCCAGCGGACGCGCGTATCGCGCGCCAGCCCTTTGCCGCCATCGGGGGACCGTTCAAACGCTGTGATCGTGATCGTCATGGCATCCGTTTCCTTGCCCGGGCGAATTTCCTTGGCTTCCTATCGAAGACGAATGAGCGTCCTGGAAATCGACAGCGGCCTTGAATTATTTTCATCGCCTGGCGCGGCTTCGAATGCCTTCCGGGCAGAGGTATGCGCTCACACCTTGAGCTAAGCCGTCCGCCTGTTGCCGCGCAGCCTGATGACGATCACGGCTATGATGATCGCCGCCACCATCGCCACGATCACCGCCAGTCCCCACAGGCTGGTCGCGTCGAGTTCGGGCAGACTGTCGGCGCCTTTGGCCACCAGCCATCCAGGCGACAGCACGACCGGCGCCCAGATGATCGCCGACAGGATGTTGGCGACCTGGAAACGCCGGCGGTGCATGCCCATCATGCCGGCGACCAGCGGGATGGTGGCGCGCACGGGACCGAAGAAGCGGCCGATGAAGACCGCGGCGAAACCGTAGCGGTGGAAGAACAGGCGCGCCCGCGCGACCTCGCGCCGGTAGCGGTTGAGCGGCCATTTGTGCACGACGCCGCGCCCGAGCCATCTGCCGAGAAAATAGGAGATGGTGTCGCCGAGTGCCGCGCCGACCATGGCGGCGAGTAGCACGGGCAGGGGTTGGACGATGCCGGCGCCCACCAGGCCGCCGACGATGATCAGCACCGTGGTGCCGGGCAACAAGATGCCGATCAGCACCAGCGATTCGCCGAATGCCAGCAATCCGACCACGAGGCCCGCCCAGGCCTGGTGGTTCTCGATGAAACAAACGCTCTGGTCGATGAACGACTGCACGCAAGCTCCCTGCTAGTAAGTGTTTCTCAGCTGCCGCTGCCGAGCAGGCTCTTGAGTTCGTCGAGCTTGTCGTTGACGAGCCAGCCATAATAATTCTCGACCGGCAGCTTGCGGCCCTTCGTGTTGGCAAGAGCCGCCGCCCGCTGGCGCGGCTGGCCGACATTGTAGAGCGTGGCCGTGATGCCGGGATTGCCCGAAATGTCGAAGCCCTGTTCCTTGTAGGCGTCGATGGCATCGCGCACGATCGCGGCGATGTAGACGATGCTGCGGTCCGGATCCATCACATCGCGATAGATCGCCTGCGGATGGTCGGGCGTCAGCCTGTCGTAGCCGCTCACCCTGTTCACGAGGTCGGTGACCTCGAGCGCGGTCAGCGGGCTGATCTGGCCGAGGCCGAATGTCTGGCCGGCGAAGAAGGGCTGGAAGAATGCCTGCTGGAAGGTCATCGCGTCATAGGTGACGCCATCGACCGTCTTGCCGCGGAAATGCTCGACCCAGACCCTGTCGCGGCAGCTCCACAGGGAAGCGCTGTCCCTGGCCTGCGCGCAGCCGGCGAACTCCGGTCGCTGGACAAAGGTCTGCACCGGCACGCCCTTGTAGCGGAAGGCGAAGTCGAGGCCGGAATAGGACAGCGCCTTCACATAATAGGTCTGCACCGAGCCGACGGCGGTGACGTTGTAGGTATGCTCGCCCACCAGCGCGCCGACGATGTGGATGGGATCGATGTCGTAGGCCGCCGCCACCTGCTTGATATGCGCCATGAGCTTCTTCTCGCGCTTCAGCAGCGCGACGATCTTCTCGTACTTCTCGTCATAGGTGGTCTTGAAGGCGCGTGTTCGCGTGGCCGATGCCTCCGGAATGGCCGGCTGGGTCGCCGAACGGTTGCCCGGGGGAACGACGATCAGGCCGCTCGCCTGCGCCGTCTGCATCGACACAGCCCCGCCGCAGGGAGCGACGAGCAGGAGGACCAGGAGAAGTCGCTGCAAGGCAGTCATCGGGCGCCCTTCTGGGAATTTCGGGAACACGGCGGGAACCGCCGCATACCCGTTCTCAACAGCCACATCATGGCACTGTCAAGGCTTGGCGGGGGCGGGTGGGAGCGACTGTCTGAACGGGGTCACAGTTATGGTAAAAAACTTGATTCAAACTTTATTGGTAATTTCTCGTTCATAACTGGTCTGGTTGTCCGTCGGCCATCGCCTTCGGTCTGTTGTGTTTTGAGTACAGGTCCAGATGCGGTTACCAGGCGTCATCAGTTTCGTGATCGCATCGCTGTGCCTCGCCGGCTGTTCGTCGACATCTGGCATGGATGCGATCGACCTGCAGAAGCCTTCCAACGAAACGACCAGTTCGGTGGTACGGCCAAGCGCACTGATCGCTTCCGCTCCCGTGGCCAAGGCAAGCAATACGCGCAAGCGCATCGAGATCGCGCCCGAGGACGACACGGTCCGGCCCTTTGGCCTGGCCGAGGAAGAGACGGTGGCGTTTCCCGCGACCGAACTGCCCGACAGCGTCGAGCCGCCGGTCCAGGAGGCTGCTCTTGTGTCGCCGCCGAAGCTGTTGTCACGGGCGGCTCCGCCGATGCTGGCCGGACCGGTCACGCGCTACGGCTTCCGCGATGCCAAGCCGATCAATTTCGGCCGTTCATCGCCCCGCCACCTTGCCGTGCATGGTGTCGACGTGTCGCGCTGGCAAGGCAACGTCAATTGGGAGAAGCTGCGCGCTCAGGGCGCCAACTTCGCGTACATCAAGGCAACCGATGGCGGTGACCATCTCGATCCGATGTTCATGAAAAACTGGCGCGGCGCCGACGCCGCCGGCATGAAGCGCGGCGCCTACCATTTCTTCTATTGGTGCCGCGTCGCCAGCGAACAAGCCGACTGGTTCATCCGCAACGTGCCGAAGGTCGAGGGCGCGCTGCCGCCGGTCATCGATGTCGAGTGGAACGGCGATTCCTCCTGCAAGCGGCGGCCGTCGCGTGAGAAAGTACTGGAGAAGATGCAGGTGTTCATGGACAAGCTGGAACGCCATTACGGCCAGCGGCCCATCATCTACACGGCGCCCGATTTCTACCGCGACAACCTCCAGGGCGCATTCCAGGATTATCCGTTCTGGCTGCGCGCGGTCGCCAGGCATCCGTCAAAGGTCTATCCCGGCCGCAAGTGGCTGTTCTGGCAGTATTCCGGCTCCGGCCTGTCGCATGGCGTGACCGGCCGTATCGACCTCAACGTCTTCCACGGCGACGAGCGGCAATGGCGCGCCTGGGCCGGCGGCGGTGGTCGGGCGATGATGGCCGACGCGGATTAGGCAGCAAGCACGGCGCACACCGCCGGTTATCGAAACTGGTTGCCGCCGCCGCGTTCCTGGCTCAGCCGGAGCTGCGTTCGCAGGCTCATGATCTCGCTGATCGCCGCGTCGATCATGGTCAGAAGCGTCAGCGTGTCGTGCTGGCTCGGATCCGCCCTGACATAGGCGAGCTGGTTCACGATGTCGGTGTCGTCGTTGGCTTCGTCGCTCATATCGGTCTCCCGATTGCTGCCTCTGGGATGTCACCTGCCTTTTTTAAGCCGATCGGTTCGGCGGTCAAATTGCGCAATCCGGCGTGTGCGTCGAGTGGGGTCGGCCTTCGCGGTTTTGCGAATAGACAAGACTTTGCCGCCGCCTTGATGTCCTATGTGCGGATTGCCGCACTCTTGGTCGTCGGGGGGCGAGTTGGAGCTCAAACTGCTGCTGGTCGGATTCGCCTGCGTGGTCGCCGGCGTGCTGTCGCTCATCACCTTCGCGAAATGGCGCGAAGTCAGGGCGATGCGCCACTGGTTGCCGGCGCCGGGAAAGATCATCTCGTCGCGCGCCGAGGCCCGCAAGGTGAAGATGTCGGGCGTTGGCCCGGAGACGAGCGACGCCACCGAGGTCCGGAATTTTCCGGCGATCACCTTCGAGTACAAGGTGGGCGGCAAGAGGTTTCGCGGCTCGCGCTACAGCGTGAAGGAGAATTTGGGGAATTTCGAAGTCGCCGAAACCCTGGCGCAGTTCCCAACCGGCGCCGAAGTCACCGTGTTCTACGATCCGGCCGATCCCGGCAAGGCGGTGATCGAGCGCACTTTGCCCGACGGCGCTTTCAAATTCATGGTCAAGCTGTCAGCCGGATTGGTGATTGCCACCGTGATCATGGTGTTTTCCTTGGGTGGAATTCTGGAGACCATCAGGCCGCTCCTGCCCAACCCGGAAAACCTTGGGGTCGCGGTGTTCCTGTCGATCATGGGCGTGTTCGCCTTGCTCATGGGCATCGCCCAGAAGGCGCTCGCCAGGCAGGCCGCGAAATGGCCGGTCACATCAGGCCGCATCGATGCGTCGGGCCTTGAGACCGTCCGGATCGATAGCGCCTATCAGCGCAGGCGCTCCGTCTTCCGCTCCCGTATCGTCTATAGCTATGAGGTGGCCGGTCGGCACTACACCTCGGCCCGGGTCACTTTCGGGGCCAATGTGATGGCTTCGCTGCCAGGCCTGGTCAGTGGCCAGATCGGGCGTTATGCCGAAGGCAGCAAGGTCGACGTGCACTACGATCCCGCCAACCCGGCCTCCGCTGTGCTCGAACCCAGGGCGCGCGGGCTGTGGTTGCTGTGGGTTTGTGCCCTGGCCTTTCTCTGTGGCGCGGCGTGGCTGGTGGGGTTGGTGCCTTCGCCTTGACCGGATGCCGGGCGACTGTCGCGATGCGATCAGCGCACCCTACACTTCGTTGATCATCGCCTCGATGTTATAACCATCCGGATCGAGCACGAAGCAGGCGTAGTAATTCACGCCGTAATCGGGACGCGGGCCGGGCGCGCCATTGCCCTTCGCGCCAGCTTCGAGCGCGGCCCGGTAGAAGGCCTCCACCTCGGCCCGGCCACCGACGCGGAAAGCGACATGCAGGCGGGTGAGCGGCGGCTTCTCGCCGGTATGCTGGATTTCGAACAGGCAGCCATTGCCGACATCGAAGGCCCAGAACACGTCCTCCTTGCCGAAGGACAGACGGTGGCCCAAGGGCGCGAACGCCTTTTCGTAGAAGAGCTTGCTCCTTGCGAGGTCGCTGACTTCGATGGTGATGTGATCGATCATTATTGTGTGGCGCCTGACCTTGTCCTGACATGACAGGATGACGATGCCTGGAGCCGATGTCGAGGACGAGATGGCCAGGAGCGGTCGCTTGGAGCTCGATCGGCGCGCCAGAGCCCTTGCCATGATGACGTCACAAGAGGATTTTGCAGGCGCGGTTCGCGCCGCCCTTTTTTGAATCCTTGGAGATGACATGCGGATCTGGCATTTCAGGCGGGAGTCTCTTGCCACGGCGCTGATATGCCTGTTGGCGGCCATGCCGACGGCAGCACTGGCCGACTCCACGCTGAAAGACCCGACCGGCGAAGCGCTCGACCGCTGCCTGAACGACGCGGCCAATGCCTCCACGTCAGGCCAGACCGACTGCGAGGCGACGGCCTCGAACGACTACGATCGCCGGATGAACGCCGCCTATGCGACGCTCCTCGGAAAACTGCCGCGACAGGCCGCGCAGAAGCTTCGCCTGTCGCAACGCGCATGGCTGGCCTTCCGCGACGCCGAGGCGAAGGCGCGAGACGCCCTCTACGAAACCAGGCAAGGCACGATGTACGTGCCCATGCAGGCCTCGGATTCGACCGACGCCATTCGCGATCGGGCGCTTCAACTGGAGGGATATGTTCGCGTGATGGCGATCGATGAGTGAGGAGACAGCGTCCCTCACGCGACCTGCCACCGGCGCCTGGCGTGAACAAATCGGCCCGATCTTGCGACCGGGCCGATTTGATTTGTCTACGTGAGCTTGAAATACCTCAGCTGCACCCACTCGTGGCACCGCAGGTATCGCACTTCTCGCAGGTCCCGTTCCGCACCATCGTAAAGTTCTGGCACTCTGAGCAGGAATTGCCGGTGTAGCCCTGTAGCAGCGACTTGGCGCGGCGGTCGGCGGCGAGTTTCTTCGCCTCGGCCGCTTCATGGGCCGCCGTGTCGGTGAACAGCGCCGCGGTGGTGTCGGTCGCGGCATCGGAGGCCGCTTCCTCGAAGGCGATGTCCTCGGCCAGTTCCTTGGCTCGCTCCTCATAGTCGCGCTTGTAGGCGATCGCCTCGTCGCTGGCCGGTTTCAACGCCAGCACGTTCGAGCCGGAGAAGGCCGTCGGCGCCGAGCGGGCAGGGGTGCCGGAGGCGGCGAAGCCCTTCGGCTCGTTGCCGCTTGCCCTGGAAACCAGCTTCACCGGCGAACCGCGGGTCAGGCCCTTGGAGACTGCGTCGGTCTTGCCTTCGCTGATGCCGCGGCCAAGCGCTGTGTTGGAGAAGTCCGACTGATCGACATGGGCGAGGTCGTTGCGGCCGAGATAGGAGATGGCGAGCTCACGGAACACATAGTCGAGGATCGACGTCGCGCTCTTGATGGCATCGTTGCCGATGACCATGCCGGCCGGCTCGAACTTGGTGAAGGTGAAGGCGTGCACATATTCGTCGAGCGGCACGCCATATTGCAGGCCGAGCGAGATGGCGATGGCGAAGTTGTTGAGAAGGCCGCGCAGCGTGGCGCCTTCCTTGTTCATGTCGATGAAGATCTCGCCGAGACGGCCATCATCATACTCGCCGGTGCGCAGGAAGATGGTGTTGCCACCGATCTTGGCCTTTTGCGTATAACCCTTGCGGCGGCCCGGCAGCTTTTCCTGTTCGCGCGACACGCGCTCGATGATGCGCTCGACGATACGCTCGGTGATCTGCGCCGCCCGTGCCGCCGCCGGAGCGGCGACGAGTTGCTCGACCGCCTCGTCCTCGTCCTCCTCGCCATCGGCGAGCAGCGAGGCATTGAGCGGCTGCGACAGCTTCGAGCCGTCGCGGTAGAGCGCGTTGGCCTTCAGCGCCAGCTTCCACGACAGCATATAGGCGTTCTTGGCGTCCTCCACCGTCGCGTCGTTCGGCATGTTGATGGTCTTGGAGATGGCGCCGGAGATGAAGGGCTGTGCCGCCGCCATCATCTGGATGTGGCTGTTGATGGACAGCGAGCGCTTGCCGATCTTGCCGCAGGGGCTGGCGCAGTCGAACACCGCCAGGTGTTCGGCCTTGAGGAAGGGCGCGCCTTCCAGCGTCATCGCACCGCAGACATGGATGTTGGCGGCTTCGATATCCTTCTTCGCGAAGCCCATCGCCGGCAGCATCTCGAACGAGAAGTCGTTGAGCTGCTCGTCGGTGAAGCCGAACGTCTCCTTCACCCAGTCGGCGCCGAGCGTCCACTGGTTGAAGACGAACTTGATGTCGAAGGCCGACTTCAGCGCGCCGTTCAGCGCCGCGATCTTCTCGTCGGAAAAACCCTTGGCCTTGAGCGAGCCGGGGTTGATGCCGGGCGCCTGGTTGAGATTGCCGTGGCCGACGGCGTAAGCCTCGATCTCGGCGATCTGGCTTTCGGAGTAGCCGAGCGTGCGCAACGCTTCCGGCACGGCGCGGTTGATAATCTTGAAGTAGCCGCCGCCGGCGAGCTTCTTGAATTTCACCAGCGCGAAGTCGGGCTCGATGCCGGTGGTGTCGCAATCCATGACCAGGCCGATCGTGCCGGTCGGCGCGATCACGGTCGCCTGCGCGTTGCGATAGCCATGCTCCTCGCCGAGTTCGATGGCGCGGTCCCAGGCTGCCTTGGCGTGGGTGGCCAAATCCTGCTGCTTCAGGTCCGACGCGACAAGCGGCACCGGATTGACGGCCAGCTTCTCATAGCCGTCCTTGTCGCCATAGGCGGCACGGCGATGGTTGCGCATGACGCGCAGCATGTTCTGGGCGTTGCGGTCATAGTCGGGGAAGGCGCCGAGCTCGGACGCCATTTCCGCCGAGGTCGAGTAGGCGACGCCGGTCATGATGGCAGTCAGGGCGGCGCAGATGGCGCGGCCCTCATCCGAGTCATAGGGAATGCCCGAGGTCATCAAGAGGCCGCCAATATTGGCATAGCCGAGGCCGAGCGTGCGGTAATCGTAGGAGAGCTTGGCGATTTCCTTCGACGGGAACTGCGCCATCATCACCGAGATTTCGAGAACCATGGTCCACAGCCGCACCGTGTGCTCATAGGCAGCGATATCGATCGTGCCGTCGGCATTGCGGTAGGGCAAAAGGTTGATGGAGGCCAGGTTGCAGGCCGTGTCGTCGAGGAACATGTATTCCGAGCACGGATTGGAGGCCCGGATCGCACCGGCCGAAGCGCAGGTGTGCCAGTCGTTCATCGTCGTGTTGAAGTGCAGGCCCGGATCGGCCGATGCCCAAGCGGCATAACCGATCTTTTCCCAGAGATCCCTGGCCTTCAGCGTCTTCAGGACCTTGCCGTCCTTGCGGGCGGTCAGGTGCCAGTCGGCGTCGGTCTCAACGGCGCGCAGGAAATTGTCCTTCAGCGACACCGAATTGTTGGAGTTCTGGCCCGAAACCGTCAGGTAGGCATCCGAATCCCAGTCGGTGTCGTAGGTCTTGAACGACATCGAGGTGTAGCCCTGCTTGGCGAACTGGATGACGCGGTAGATATAGTTCTCCGGCACCGCCGACTTCTTGGCCGCCTTGATCTCGCGCTTCAGCGCCGTGTTGATCGCCGGATCGAAACAGTCGTCGTCATGGCCTTCGCAATTGACGCAGGCCTTCATGATGGCTTCGAGGTGCTTCTTGACGATCTTGGAGCCGGTCACCAGCGAGGCGACCTTCTGCTCTTCATTGACCTTCCAGTCGATGAACTCCTCGATATCGGGATGGTCGGCGTCGACGATGACCATCTTGGCGGCGCGGCGCGTCGTGCCACCCGACTTGATGGCGCCGGCCGCGCGGTCACCGATCTTGAGGAAGCTCATCAGGCCCGACGAACGGCCGCCGCCCGACAGTTTTTCGCCTTCGCCGCGCAGCAGCGAGAAGTTCGAGCCGGTGCCCGAGCCATATTTGAACAAGCGCGCTTCGCGCACCCACAAATCCATGATGCCGCCCTCGTTGACGAGGTCGTCCTGCACGCCCTGGATGAAGCAGGCATGCGGCTGCGGATGCTCGTAGGAGGATTTCGACTTGGTCAGCTTGCCGGTGAAGGGATCGACATAGAAATGCCCCTGGCTCGGGCCGTCGATGCCATAGGCCCAATGCAGGCCGGTGTTGAACCATTGCGGCGAGTTCGGCGCGACGCGCTGAGTGGCCAGCATATAGGCAAGCTCGTCGCGGAAGGCACGCGCGTCGTCCTCCGACTTGAAATAGCCGCCCTTCCAGCCCCAATAGGTCCAGGTGCCGGCCAGCCGGTCGAAGACCTGGCGGGCATCGATCTCGGAGCCGTAACGTTCGGCCTCGGGAAGCTTGGCAAGTTCGGCGTCATCGGCGACGGAGCGCCATAGGAAGGAGGGGACGTCGTTCTCCTCGACCTTCTTCAGCCGCGCGGGAACGCCGGCCTTGCGGAAATATTTCTGGGCCAGGATGTCGGCGGCGACCTGGGAGAACTGCGCCGGCACATCGATATTGTCCAAGCGGAACACCACCGAGCCATCCGGATTCTTGATCTCGGAAAGGGCCTTGCGGAATTCGATCTCCGCATAGGCTGATTGCCCTGGCTTGGTGAAACGACGCTCGATGCGCATTGGTCCTGTCCTTTTGTCTATATATAGCGCTTTCATCAGGGGATTTCTGCCCCAAAAGACGAAACGCGCGATCCGCCGTTTGCCGGCATCGCGAACAATGCCGGCATCTCCATTTCGCAGACGCTGTCATGCACGCAGCAAAACACCTTGCCAGGCACTTGCCGAGGCTGCCAACCGACCCTGCGGGTCCCTCAAAACTGAAATTTTTCCGATTCCCTCACCCGAGGGAAATTCACACTATCTAGCGTCGAACCTAGCTGCAAACACTAAATATAGTATTAACAGACAATTTATTCCAGTCCGACAATTCTCCCTTTCGTCGCCCCGCCACCCCACAATCCCAACGCTTCCGCCGGCCTCGTAAACAGGCGGAAATGCGGGAAAAAACGCACATAATCCGGGAAAAAGACCGGGCTCAGAACTTTCCGGTCGCGCTCTCAACAGGAGCACATGGCCTATAAAAGGCGACTCGTTCCAAGCCGTCAAGGATTCGTTTGCGTAGCTTTTGTGACCCCAACATCTTGTGTGTCACACATGTGGATAACGGGGATAGAATTGATCCGCCGAAGGGGTCTTTTTCCGGCGGCAGTCATGCGCCACGGCGAGGCATGGCTGCCCGGCGGTCAGCCGTAGTGCAGCTTCGGCTTGGGTTCGGTGCCGGTGAACTGTACGCCGATCCGGTCGCTGCGGCGCCAGCGGACCTCGCAGCGATAGGCGACGCCGTCGAGCGGCACGTAGAGAAGGAAGCGATCGGGGACCCGGGCCTCGAGCGCAATCTTCAATTCGGCGCCACCCGTATGCTGATTGCGCAGCGTGCAGGCCACCTCGGAGTTCTGGATGCCGGTGATGATCGTTCCACCCTTGAGCACGCGTGGGCGATGCTCGCGCTGGGGCTCGCCGGGATTTTGCTCAAGTGGATCTACAGGGTTCGCCATCGATCAAACGCCGGATTGGCCAATCTCTAGCGAAGAAAAATTAGCAAACCATTCACGCGGCGCATCACAGGGTTGTGAAATGTCTGTGTCGCACGCACAGGATGCCGGCCTGCCTTAGGAGAACCGCCCCGGGTCGGCGCAGAAATAGGCAATGATCTGGCAAAGGTCGGGCTCGTTGACCATGCGCACGGCTTCGCCCGAATTCACCCATCTGCGGGTGCGGGAGTGCTTTTCCTTCCAGCGCTCGGCGACTTTGTCGACATGCAGCGGGAACACCAGAACCTCGCACGGCACTTCTTCGCCCGAAGCCAGCACCTTGGCATAGAAATAGCGGCCGGCTTCGAGATGGGAGATGTTTCCGCGCAGGCCGGCTTCCTCGGTAGCCTCGCGCGCGGCCGCTTCGCAGAGCGGCTCGCGGGCTTCCGGCCAGCCTTTTGGAAGCACCCAGCGGCCAGTATCGCGGCTTGTGATCAGCATGACCTCGACGCCATTGCCGGCATCGCGCCAGGGCAGGGCGGCAACCTGCAGGCGGCATGGCGCCGTGCCGAAGAGTCGCCGGACCCTTTCAGCCAGATGGTTATGCGTCGTTGGCCGTGTCAACATCGGAGAAGCTAGCCCCAGCCTCCAGAATCGTTTGCCGCCTCAAGAATCTTACGGCTAATTGTGACCAATAAAAGTAAAAACTTCGGTCGGGCTGGCTGATTCCCGTCAACAAAGGTCGATTTCACAGGATATCCTGTTCGCGGCATGGCTCCGCGCAAGCAAACAGTGCCGTGGGCGGCCGCTTAATTGGAAAAAAGCGGCTTGCCTCGAATCAGCCGGCGTGGTCGTCGGCGATCGGCTTCTGGTAGGTGAAGCCCATGTCCCAGGGAAAATAGATCCAGGTGTCCTGACTGACCTCGGTGACGAAAGTATCGACCAGCGGCCGGCCCTTCGGCTTGGCGTAGACGGTCGCGAAATGGGCCTTGGGCATCATGGCCCGCACGATGCCGGCGGTCTTGCCGGTGTCGGTCAGGTCGTCGATGATAAGCACACCGGCGCCTTCGTCTTCCAGAAGCGCCGGCGTGATCTCCTTCAGCACCTGCAACTGCCCCTGGCTGGTATAGTCGTGATAGGACGCGACACTGACCGTCTCGATGATGCGGATGCCCAGTTCGCGCGAGATGATCGCCGCCGGCACCAGGCCACCGCGCGTGATGCAGACGATCGCCTTCCACTGACCCTTGCTGGCGCCGGCAAGCCGCCAGGCGAGCGCACGGGCATCGCGATGAAACTGGTCCCAGGAGACCGGGAAGGCTTTTTCGGGAAGGGACATGTCTCGCGCACTCCACGGCACGCGATGGCCGCGTGCACAAAAACGGGGGAATGCGCGCGGAATTAACTGGAAACCCTTGGGCTTGGCAAGGGTGGATGGTTGCGATCGCTGTGGACTTATCGCGACAGGAAGGCAGCCACCTGTGCCGTGCGCAGCACCGTGCGCGTCACCCCGCCGAACAGGAGCTGGCGCAGCCAGGAGTGGCTGTAGGCGCCGAGAACGAGGAGATCGGCACCGCTCTCGGCGACCCTGCTCTGGATCAATTCATCGACCGAGGTGCCGCCCGATCTCTGCACCGAGACGCTGACGGTGGCGCCGTGACGCGACAGAGCCGAGGCGATTTCGGCGCCTGCGGCCTCCGGGCTTTCGTCGAGCGTATCGGGTGGATCGATCACCAGTATGTCGGTTTTCTCGGCCTCGATGATGAAGGGCAAGGCATCGAAGGCCGCGCGCGCGGCTTCCTTGCTGCCATTCCAGGCGACCAGCACGCGTTTGAACGTGGTGACGAGCGGACCGTCGTGCGGTACCACCAGCACCGGCCTGCCGGCATCATAGACCAGCGTGTCGACGTCGGCGCTCGGATCGCCGCCGGTGTCGCGCTGGGCTGCAATGATGAGATCGGCGGCGCGCACGGTCGAGATGCCGGTCAACGCGCTGTCGCCGGAGAAGCTTTCCAGGCTGCGCCATTCGAAGGAAAGGCCGGAATCCTCGATGCGCCTGAGAAACACAGCCTGGAGCTTGTCGGCACGCTCCCGGTTCATGTCGGCCGAGACCTGCAGGAACTCCGTATCGGGAAAGCCGGTCGCCGACGTGTAGGGCACCGGCAGCGCCTCGGCATGGATGCCGACCAGATGGCTCTGGAAGCGGCTGGCAAGCGGAATGGCGCAGTCGAGCACCCGCTCGGCGTCCTGCTCGTTCTGCAGAATGGCAACAATGGTCTTGAAACGCATGATGATCCCTCAATCTTGCGAGTGCCCCCAATCTTGCGAGTGATGGGCCTCGCCTCAGGGAAACGTTGCAGCGTCGTTCTTGGTTCCGGCCCCTGAGGGTCAGCTCGCGCTACTGGCGAAACCGGCCACCATGGCCTCGACATCGGCGCGCGCGGCCTCGAGCGCACTCTCGCTGCGAGCGCGGACCACCAGTTCGGTCCAGAACTTGCCGTCGCCATATTTGGGGTAGGAGCCGATGATGGTATCGGGGTGCGCCTTCTGGATTTCGCCCAGTGGCCCGCCGACAAGGCCCTCGCCGAACGGGCAGTGCACCGTCGCCGACAGCATTTTGGTGCCGGCTTTCAGCGTCGGCACCACATTGTCGAGCATGGCCTGGAAGATCGAGGGCACGCCGGCCATGACATGGACGTTGCCGATGCGGAAACCGGGCGCCACGGACACCGGGTTGTCGATATGGTCGGCGCCGCGCGGCATGCGCGCCATGCGCTTGCGGGCCTCGGTGTATTCTATACCGCGCGCGGCATAGCTCGCCTCCAGCAGGGCATAGGCCTTGGCATCGTATTCGCAGGGCACGCGGAACGCCTTGGCGATCGAATCCGCCGTAATGTCGTCATGCGTCGGGCCGATGCCGCCCGTTGTGAAAACATAGGTGTAGCGCGCGCGCACCGCATTCACCGCGGCTATGATCTCGTCCTCCTCGTCGGGCACGATGCGCACCTCTTTCAGGTCGATGCCTATAGCCGTCATGATATCGGCGAGGTGGCCGATGTTCTTGTCTTTCGTGCGGCCGGACAGAATTTCATCGCCGATGACAAGCATGGCGGCTGTGACGATTTCAGGCATGGAAAGCTCCGGCAGACGGGCCGTCTGAATAGCGCGGCGGATGGGCGACGGCAATGCCGCATGGATGACCATACGCGGACATCCCTGCGATGGCGGGGCATGGCTTTCTCCAGATTGTGCCGGGAAAGCGATCAACGCCCATCTCGCCAGGTCGAGCCGGCTTATCCATCCTTGCGGCGGCATCGCGGACGGGTAAGGTGCGGCTCGGACGTGGGTGATGAATGCTGATATCGATACTGCTCTGGCTGCTAGGCGCGGCGTTTCTCGCGATAATCCTCGTGCTTGCCTGTCTGCTGTTGGCGACGCTCTGGATCGCGGCGAAAGCGGAAAGACTGGTGCCGCCGGTCGGGAAATTCGTCGAGATCGACGGCAATCGCATCCACTATGTCGATGCGGGAGAGGGACGGCCGATCGTCTTCGTGCATGGGCTTGGCGGCCAGCTGCATCATTTCCGGCACACCGTGTTTGGCCATTTCGGTCCAGGCTACCGGCTGATCGCGCTCGACCGCCCGGGCTCGGGCTATTCGACGCGGGTAAGCGGAGCCACCGGCCGCTTGCCCGAGCAGGCCGAGATCATCAGGCGGTTCATCGAAATCCTGGGCCTGGAAAGGCCGCTGGTGGTGGGCCACTCGCTGGGCGGCGCCATCACGCTAACCCTGGCCGTCGAACATCCCGAGGCGATTTCGGGCATCGCCCTGCTGTCGCCCTTGACGCATCTGGAAACAAGGAGGCGCCAGGGTTTCGACCTGCTCTATGTTCCCTCGCGCCTGTGGCGGTGGATGTTGGCCTACACGGTAGCGATACCGGCAAGCCTCAGATATGCCCGGCCGACGATGGACTTCATCTTCGCACCGCAATCCGTCCCGGACGACTACATGACCGGGGGAGGCGGGTGGCTCGGCTTGCGGCCCGGCCACTACCAGGCGACGTCGGCCGATGTCGTGGCGGTCGAGAAGGATCTCGGCGCCATCGAACGCCGTTACGGCGAGATCGCCATGCCGGCCGGCATCCTGTTCGGCAGCGCCGACCGTGTCATCGGCTTTGCCACCCACGGCGAACCGATGAAGCAAAAGGTGAAAGGACTGGATTTCGAACCTGTCGACGGTCTTGGCCACATGCCGCAATTCGTCGAGCCGGAACGGGTCGTCGCCTTCATCAAGCGTGTCGCGGAGCGCGCTTTTTCGGATGCGGCATCACCAGGGGTTCACGACAATTTCAATGAACCATCCGGCTGATTGCCGGTTTACCCCGTGTCGCATCCCAAGGCGGCCAAGATACGGAGTAAATCAATGTACAGGAAACTTTTCGCGGCATCCGTGCTGACAATCGGTCTCGCCACGTCGGCGATGGCCCAGTCATCGGACACCTATTCCAACCACCACGATCGGTGGCTGTTCGGCAACGAGGACTCCTCTGGCGTCGACCAGAGCACTACCGGCAGTATCGATAGTTCCGGATTGAACACCCTTGGCAATCCTGGCCCGGTCGGGCCCTGTGCCTCAAGCACGCCTGGCCCCGATGCCAATGCTCAGGGCAACGTCAACGATCAGTACTGCGGCAAATAGCCAGCAGCAGGCCTGCCGCCGGCAGAGGACGCCATCTCTCCTGGTGTCCCTGCCGGCGCATGGCTCTATATCAATCCGAGATTTCGGTCTGAGGCCGGTCGCGCCCGTCGGCCAGTTCTTCGTGCCATTTGCCGTCGGCGTCCTCGTATTGGATGCCATCGGTGGAACCGGCAACCTGTTGCTCGGCCGAAGCGATCTCGGCGGCGCGCAACGCATCCTGATGGGTGGGAAATGTCTCCGAGAAGGTCGCGCCGACCTTGTAGGCCCAGCCACCGTCATGCTCGACGATCTTGTAAGTCAGCTTCGCCATCTAAACCTCCAGTTAAAGCTCCGCCTGCTCAATGCAACCGGTCGTCTGGCAGCCTGTCGTCGGGCACCAGCACTTCCGATTCCCTGGCGGCTTCGATCAATGCCCTGCGCGCTTCCGCTGTCGAACGATAACCTTCCAGCACTTTGAGGCAAGTGTCGAGGGCATCGCGATGACGAGGTCCGCGATTGAGCGGCCACACCGTCATCAGGCACTCCGCCGCCTCCTGGGTCGAGCGGATATGGCGATATTTGCCGACATGGCCGAGCTCGACCACGACGGGCGTTTCAAAAGGCTTGTTGTCCATCATGGCCGCAACGCAAAACAGCCAATTTGGTTGCAAAAATGGCCCGCGGCCTGCGCCCAAAGGTCGCGTGGCCTCAGGCGCGCCCCTCAGCGGCGTGCCTTGGATCGCTGCCGTATCCGCACAACCGAAATCCGTCCGGGCTCAACCCCTGGATATCTCTCAGTAGTCGCAGTCGTTGCGCAGCCAGCGGGCATTCGCCCAACCGGTCCCGCCGCCGATTTCGACCTGATACCAGTTGCCGCGCCGGTCGAAGATCTCGACATGGTCGCCGTTGAACAACTGCCCGATCATCCGGGACGATGAGTTGGGTCGTGTGCGCACCGCCAGAAACCCGCTGCCGGTCGCCAGATTGTAGCGCCCCGACAATCCGTGCACCGTGCCCTCGCAATATTGCGCGACGCTTGGCGTGGATGCGCCAAGCCATGATCCGGCCACAGCCAGGAAAGCTGCAGCCGGCACAAATGCCCTGAACGACATGATGTCCGCTCCCAAATCCGGCCGCTCGAAAGCGGCCTTGCCCACCGGAACAAGTGACGGGCTGATTAAAGCGGAGCCGGCGCACGCTGTCCAGCAGCGTTGGGGAGAGGCAAAGTCAGCCGGCGGCCTTCATCCAATGTTGCATGGTCGTCACCGAGCGGGCGAGTTGCGGTGCCGGATGGATTTTTTCGCTGAATGTGGCCGCCGCCCGCCATCCCCAGCGCGGATCGGCAAGGAAGGCGCGCGCCAGGGCCACCATGTCGGCGCGGCCCTCCGCGATAACGGCCTCGGCCTGTTTGGGATCGTCGATCAGGCCGACCGCGCGGGTCGGGATGCCGGCGCCGTTGCGCACGGCTTCCGCCAGATGCACCTGATAACCGGGGCCGGTGGGCAATTTCTGCAACGGCGAATTGCCGCCGCTCGAACAGCAGAGATAGGCGACACCTTCGGCCTTCAGCGCTTTCGCCACCTCGACCGCGTCGGCGACGTCGAAGCCGCCATCGACCCAGTCCGTCACCGAGAGCCTTGCGCCAAGCATCAGCTTCGGCACGGCTTTCTTCACCGCGCGGGCGATCTCGACGACGAGGCGCATCCGGTTTTCCAGCGAGCCGCCCCAACGATCTGTGCGCTGGTTCGACAATGGCGACAGGAACTGGAAGATCAGGTAGCCATGCGCGGCGTGCAGTTCGATGAAGTCGAAGCCGGCGCGCTCGGCCCGCCTTCCAGCCTCGGCAAAGCGTTCGATGAGCAGCAGGATCTCCTCGTCCTCCAGCGCGTGCGGCACGTTCCAGCCGGTGTCGTAGGCGATGGCCGAGGCCGAGACGGTCTGCCAGGGGTCTTCGTTAGGCTGCAACGGGCCGCCGCCTTCCCACGGCTTGCGGTTCGAGGCCTTGCGGCCGGCATGCGCCAATTGCGTGCCGAACTTCGTGCCGGGTGCGGCCACGCGGCGGGCCGCGTCCAGCGCGCGGCGGGCCGCCGCCTCATTGTCTTCGGAATAGAGGCCGAGACAGCCATGGCTGATGCGTCCGCGTCGCTCGACATCGGTCATCTCGACGGTGACCATGCCGGCGCCGGACATGGCAAGGTTCATCCAGTGGTAGAGATGCCAGTCGCTGGCCGAGCCGTCATCGGCGGAATACTGGCACATCGGGGCCACCGCGATGCGATTGGGGAAGGTGAGCCCATCGAGCGTGATCGGCTGGAAAAGCGATGTCGTCATGAAAGAACTCCGGCGAGGGGAAGGCGCTATTTAGGCAAGGGCGCTCCTCCATACCACACACGAGCGAGTGAAGCGCGCTGGACCAATCGCTGACCCGATTGCACGCCTCCCGGTTCGCGGCTACGCCTGCGTCCGCCAGCCAGCATCGAGGTGTCAGATGGAAGACCGCGTTCGTATCCGCTCGGAAGAAGTTCTCTCCGACGACTGGGCGATCCTGAAGAAGACGGTGCTCGACTATCGTCGGCGCGATGGCCAATGGGAGACGCAGATCCGCCAGACCTACGATCGCGGCGACGGCGCGGTGATCCTGCCCTATGACCCCCAGCGCTCGACCGTGCTCCTGGTGCGCCAGTTCCGCTATCCCGCCTATGTCACCGGCCATCGCGAACCGCTGATCGAGGCCTGCGCCGGCCTGCTCGACGAAAACGATCCGGAGACCGCCATCCGCAAGGAAGCCGAGGAAGAACTGGGCTACCGGCTGGACAGGATCGAGCGGCTGTTTTCGCCCTATATGAGCCCGGGCAGCGTCACCGAGCGTCTATGGTTCTTCATCGCCCGCTATTCCCCCGTCGACCGCATCTCGGCCGGCGGCGGCGCACCGGAGGAAGGCGAGGACATCGAAGTCCTGGAAATGCCGCTCGACGAAGCGCTGGCGGGAATTGCCGATGGTCGCATCATCGACGCCAAGACGATTATCCTGATCCAGCATTTGAAGCTGCATCCGATGAAGGGGTGAGCCTGGTGGCCTGCCACCCGAAGCTCGAAGAGCGAAGGGTGGTGCGGACGACGGGAATCGAACCCGTACGATCAGAGATCGAGGGATTTTAAGTCCCTTGCGTCTACCAATTCCGCCACGTCCGCGAACCTTTCGTTTCAGCTACCTAGATGAATTCGTCAACTGTCGCGATGGCCAAAACCTCACAAGTGTGTGGCCAAACCAGCGGTCGTTTCTACTTGCTTGGTATTAAGGTTTGGGACCTTGCTGTCGCCGCGCCAGATGGCTTGACCAGCGCTGCTGAGTCCCGCGCGCGCTTGGAGGCCTCTTCTTCCTTGACGTAGCTCTCTTTGGCCAAGAATTTTTCGAGACGATCCATCTTCCCGAGGTAGACGTCATATGCAACGTCGTCTGAACGTTGTTCGGTTGGGATATTGATCGAATCGCCTATCAGCGATTGATAAAAATAGTCGATTGCTTCCTGAGGAGCCATTCTAAGCTCCCGCAACGGCTCGAACGCATCAGGGAAGACCTCACAGCGACCGCTGGTGTCTCCGAAAGCGTAGATCGATTCAAGCGTGCCGGTCCTGGGCAAGTGTCGGATGACGATCCACGCATTTTTTTGCTGTCTCTCCAGATTTTTTCAAGGAATGACTTGTCCTCGATGAGCCGCACCTGCCACCAAAACATGATAGAATCGTTGTTATTGACAGTGTCTTTGTCATTCTCGTCAACGAGTATGATGTTCCATCGGCCATAGTCATTCATCGCAAGAACGCGATTGCCGTTATCGTCGATCCATGGCGTGAGGCGGATTCGAAATTCCGCCGATGATTTCCTCACGAATTCCTCACACGTAAATTCAACTGCGGCATATGACGGAGCTAGCCGAACCTGTTTGGGTGGTTCAACAATGGGCAATTTTCTGTATTGAGCAATGTTGTATAGAACCTCAGAAGATCGCGAATATTTTCGCCAAAGGCACCAGGAATCCTGCTCGCACAATTCTATATTCTGAGCCATTTTTGATTTGCTAGTGTCGCCGTTAGGTGACGTTTCGATGGATTGCCGGAGATATTCATAATAACGTTTCATGGTGCCTGCCGCGTAGGTTGCGCAACTCTGAGACTGTGTCGTGGCAAAGTCACACAAAGGATCGGCATCGGGCACGTTGAACGCGATCTGGGGCATTGGGCGCGGCTGGGGGATGACGACAGTCGCTGGAAGAGCAACAACTTCGGGATCGGCGACGTTTCCAGAGAATTCCAATGGCCCGTTGGGCGGTGCGCGCTTGGCTATCCGCTCCAAAGCCTTGATTCGGGACTGATACGAGATCAAGATGCAGTCGTAGTCGTCCTCGCAAGCATTTCTGCGCTTTACCCATTGCCGCTGCTGCGACGTCAGTTGGACTTTATCGTCTTCAATTCTCGTGGCTGCCGCAAACGCTCTTGTCAGCCGAGCGTCAAGGTCGCCGAGTTCGGGATTGAGGCATATTAATTCCTCGGTCAGATTGGGAGTGCCGCGACACCATTCCTGAGCCTGCGCCAGATCAACCGCAAACATGGCTGCGAGTGCGTAAAGCAACAACCAAACTGCATTCAATGCTGCGCACATAGAGGCCCCCCGCCAAGGTGTTACGCCGAAACCAGTGGATTGCAACGAAGTACGCTAAGGTTATGGCCTAATCGGGGAGGGACGCGTTCATCTCCCAAGTGAATAAAGCGCGCGGCCAGCCACGGAGCGCCGCAACCCAGATCGACTGGCGGGATGATACTGGTGCGATCGCGGAATTATCCGCGCCGCTGGCATCGGTAAATATCGGCGCGGCGGATTGATCCGCCATGGCCGGCGCCTCTCAGGCCCAACCCATTCCCCCGCCCACTGGGAAGCGTCGGCCGCCCCCAATCCCACAAGACGGCAAGATTGTTCGGCCTGCTGTCTGGCGGGCATCGAGGCTCTCGGCGACAGTCAGAATTTATAGCTCAGATTGATGCCGACGGTGTTCAGCTTCACGCCTTGGTCGCGGTCGACGAAGTCGCCGGATCCGTCATAGTGCTCGGTGCCGAAATCATAATAGCGATACTGCGCGCCGACGACGAACTTGTCGGTCAGCGCATAATCGACGCCGGCGCCCAGGGTCCAGCCGACGTTGGTGCGCGTGTCGGAAAAGGCGGTTGCGGCGTTCTGCGACGATTCAACGCCGGCGAAGGCAATGCCGCCCACGCCATAGACCAGCAGGCGATCCCTGGCATAGCCGGCCTTGGCGTTCACCGACCCGAACCATCTGATGTCGGTGCCGACGACATTTCCCGGTCCGCCGGCTTCCGCCTTGCCGTCGATCGAGGAATAGCTGAGGTCGGCTTCGGCGCCGATCACCGCCTGGTCGAACTGCCACAAGCCGGCGACGTGGCCACCGACGAAACCGCCGGCCAGGTCAGGTGAGGCCGAGAACGGTCCGCCATCGGTTGCCGATATATCGGAGCGGCCCCAGCCATATCCGGCCTGCAGGCCGGCATAGTAGCCGGTCCAGTCGATGCCAGGGGCGGTCATCGGCACATCGACTGTCGCGTCGGCGGCAAAAGCCGGCAGCGACAGGGCGGCAAGAAGACCGGCACTCGCGACGACGAGGCGATACATCGAACTCCCCGAACGAAGAGTCACAAAAATCCTGGGCCGGAACCTAACCTGATTTGCCCCAAAACGGAATCGGATTTCGGCAAAGGCGGTCTGCGGGGTCGCGGGTAGGGGACGTGGGCGGAGTGGTGCCCTGCCGTCGTTGCGGCGACTGGCGCCTCGTGCGAAACAGGCCTCTGCCCAAGGGAGGATCCTTCATGCGCATCCTGTTCCGCCTGATCGTGGCCGTCACGGCGATGCTGCTGGTCGCTGAGACCGCTGTGGCCGAACCGCTGAGGCTCGTCGTTGCCAAGGCCATGGCCGTTCCCGATCCGGCCTCTGGACAGACGATGCTGAGCTTGAAACTCACTCCCGACAGCGGCAAGGCCTTTGCGACGTTCACCGAGGCAAATGTCGGCAGAACCGTCGATCTCAGCATCGACGGCGCCGTGGTTACGTCTCCGCGCATCGTGGAACCGATACGCGGCGGCGAAATCATGGTCAGCGGGGCGTTCAAGCCGGGCGAGGTCGAGCGCATCGCCGAGCGGATTTCAGCCGGCGACGCCAACGTCGAAGTCGACGTGAAACCGGAATAGACAGGCGATCCCCAGCGCAAATTCATTCTTCGTCGCTGGCCAAAACGACGCCGGCTTGGCACAGTCGGGCAAACAGGAGTCTTTGATGGCCAGGAAGCCGCCAGCGAGTGCGACGAAACCCAGACCGTGGACCGAAATGGCGACCTATCTGGTCGATGTCGCCATGGGCCGAAAACCCGCCGATCTCGTCATCCGCAACGGGCGCTGGGTAAACGTCCATTCCGGCGAGATCATCGCCGGCACCGACATCGCCATATCAGGCGGGCGTTTCGCCTATTGCGGGCCTAATGCCGGCCACGCGATTGGTGAGGGCACCAAGGTGGTCGACGCGGCCGGGCGCTACCTCGTGCCGGGCCTTTGCGATGCGCACATGCATGTCGAGAGCGGCATGGTGACGGTGACCGAGTTCTGCCGCGCTGTGATTCCGCACGGCACCACCTCGATGTTCATCGATCCGCACGAGATCGCCAATGTGCTGGGCTTGCCCGGCGTGCGGCTGATGCATGACGAGGCGGTGGCCATGCCCATCAACGTGCATGTGCAGATGCCGTCCTGCGTGCCCTCCGCGCCCGGGCTCGAACATGCCGGCGCCGAACTGACGGTCGCCGATGTCGCGGAGGCGATGACCTGGGAAAACATCATCGGGCTTGGCGAGGTGATGAACTTTCCCGGCGTCGCCGCCAACGACCCGGTGATGTCGGGCGAGATCGGTGCGACCGTGAAGGCGGGCAAGACAGTCGGCGGCCACTACGCCTCGCGCGATCTCGGCCTGCCGTTCCACGGCTACGTCGCCGGCGGCCCCGAGGATGACCACGAGGGCACGCGCGCCGAGGACGCCATTGCCCGCGTGCGCCAGGGCATGAAGGCGATGCTCAGGCTGGGCTCGGCCTGGTACGACGTCGCCTCGCAGATCAAGGCGGTGACCGAGAGCGGCATCGATCCGCGCAACTTCATCCTGTGTACCGACGACAGCCATTCCGGCACGCTGGTGCACGAAGGCCACATGGATCGCGTGGTGCGTCACGCCATCCAGCAAGGCCTGAAGCCGGTGACCGCGATCCAGATGGCAACGATCAACACCGCCCAGCATTTCAGGCTGGAACGTGAGATCGGTTCCATCGCGCCGGGGCGGCTCGCCGACCTGCTGATCGTCTCCGACCTCACCGCAATGAGCATAGACGAGGTCTATGCCCGCGGTGTCAGGCTGGCCAGGGGCGGCAAGCTCGACTTCGACATTCCGGCCTATGACTATCCGAAGACGGCGAAGAACACCGTCAAATTGGGCAAGAAACTCAAGGCGGCGGATTTCGACATCATGGCGCCCAAAGGCGCCAACGAAGTGCGTGTCAGGGTCATCGGCGTCATCGAGAACCAGGCGCCGACGCGTGCGCTGGAAGCGGATTTGCCGGTCGAGAACGGGCAGGTCGCCATGGATCGCCGCAACGACATATGCCAGATCGCACTGGTCGAGCGGCACCGGGGCACGGGCGGCGTCACCAACGCCTTCGTCTCCGGTTTCGGTTACATGGACGACTGCGCCATGGCCTCCAGCGTCGCCCACGACGCCCATCACATCATTTGCGTGGGAACCAACAAGCAGGACATGGCGCTGGCGGTGAACCGGCTTGGCGAGGTCGGCGGCGGTGTCGTGTTGTTCTCGAGGGGCAAGGAACTGGCGCTTGTCGAAATGCCGATCGCCGGGCTGATGTCCGACGAGCGCGCCGAGATCGTCGCCGCCAAGGCGGAGAAACTAACCGAGGCGATGCGCAAGGTCGGCTGTTCCCTCAACAACGCCTACATGCAGCACTCGCTGCTGGCGCTGGTGGTCATTCCGGAATTGAGGATTTCCGACGTCGGGCTCGTTGATGTGACGACCTTCCAGAAGGTCGACCTGTTCGTTTGAGATCAGCCTGCTGGGCTTTCACCCGCCGGTGGCGATGGTCAATACCTTGAACGGCGTCGTGATGATGACTTCGGCCGCGGAGCCGACGGCCTGTCCCAGGCCCTGGCCGATACTGTTGAGCTGAGCCGGGTCCTCGTCCGCGGCGAGGCCGGCCGGCGTGCGCAGCCGGTCGCCGAGCAATTGCACCAGGAACGGGTTGTCGGCGAATTTGGCGTGGTTGAGGCCGCCGTCGCCACCTTTGGTCTTCGTCAGGTCGACCACGGCCACGCCGTAGGAGGCGAGATCGGCGGCGTTGCCATAATCGCCGACGCGAGGCTTGTCGCCGGAAATGATCGAGGACAATTTGAGCGCCCGGTCGTCGCCCGAAAGCAGAACCGCGAACGGCTTGTCGGGCCTGCCATAGCGGATCATCTGCTTCTTGAACACGTCGACGTCGATATCAGGCGAGGCGAGGATGACATAACCCAGCTTGCCGCCGAGATCGCGGTCGCCGGTAATGGCGAGTTGGCGCAGCGCCTCCATCGTCAGCCAGGTACCCATCGAATGGGCGATGATGTCGATGCTCTTGACCCGCGTCTTGGCGAGCATCCTGAGCGTCGCCTCGAGATCGTCACGGGCGGCGGTGGAACTGTCCTTGTCGTAGATGTAGCCGGTCGTCTTGGCGCTTGAGGCCCAGGAGAACAGCACCGGCGTGCCCGGATATTTCGTGTCGTGGGCGATCTGCGTCAGCCGGTAGATGCCGTCGTCGAAACCATTGTTGAAGCCGTGCACGAAAACCAGCGCGCGGTCGCCGCGCATGGCGATGTCGGCGCCGACCGCCTTGGCGAATTGCGGCGCGCCTTCGTAGAAGGTGACGTCCTTGGCCGTGAAGTCCTTGGCCGGATTGCTGTTGGCGGACCCCTTGGCGCGCTCGATGCTGCCGACCTGATGGCTCTTCGGAACGGTGACGTCGACACGCGCGAAACTGGTGGTGAGCGAACGGTCGCCGTCGAAGACCTGTCGTGGGTCTTTCTCCGCTTTTTGGCGGGTCGTGGCGACGAATATTTCATGGGTGGCCGCAATATCGGACGCGGGCACGGCAACCGTCGTCTTGTTGAGCAGGTCATGCCTGTTTCCGGCGCAGCCGGCGACCAGCAGCGCGAACGCGACGACACCGAAACTCTTCAAGCGCAAGGTCACGCGCCGGCTCCCGAAACGGGGGACGTCAAACGCATGACGTCGCTCGATATTCCGATAAAGCCAGAGAAGGGCGCGGTCCAGTTCAAAGTGCACCGACAAGCTGGCAATGACGGGCAGGTACGGCGAAAACCGCGGCGCCGCATCTACTGTCCAAGCAGGCTGATGCGATCGGTCACGTCCCGGTCGCTTGCGAAGCCATCATCCTCGCGCAGCCGCTGGCCGATCATCTTCACCAGGGCCGGATTGTCGGCGAATTTCGTATGGTTGAAACTATCGCTGCCCTTGACCTTGGACAGGTCGACTACAGTCACGCCGTAGGAGGCAAGGTCCGCGGCATCCTTGTAGTCGCCCACGCGCGGCCGCGAACCGGCGATCAGGCCGGAGAGCCGCAGCGCGCGATCGTCGTCCGACAGCAGCAGGATGAACGGCTTGTCAGGCTTGCCATAGCGTCGCATCTGGCTCTTGAACACGTCGACGTCGATGTCGGGAGAGGCCAGCACCACGTCGCCGAGCTTGCCACCGAGGTCGCGGTCGCCGCTGATGGCCATCTGGCGCAGCGTTTCCATCGTCACCCAGGTTCCCATCGAATGGGCGACAATGTCGATGCGTCGCGCGCCGGACTGCTCCAGCATTCGCAACGTCACCTCGAGCTGGTCACGCGCGGCACTGGCGCTTTCCTTGTCGTAGACATAGTCGGTCGTCTTGGCGCCCGAGGCCCAGGAAAACAGCAGCGGGGTTCCCGGATAGCCGGAATCATGCACGATCTGGGTCAGGCGGTAGACGGCATCGTCGAAGCCGGTGTTGTAGCCGTGGACGAAGACCATGACGCGGCCGCCGCGCGCTGCGATGTCGGCGTTGAGCGCGCTTGAGAACTTCGGCTGCGTATCGTAGCCGACGACCTCGGAAGCCATGAAATACTTGGCCGGATCGTTCGACTTGCCACGCGAGCGCCGCTCGATCTGGCCGGTCTTGTGGAGCCCGGGTACAGTGACGTTGACGCGGGCGTAGTTCAGCGTGGCCGAGCGTTCGCCGTCGAAAACCTTGTTGGGATCGTCGGATTTCTTGCGGGTCGTGGCTATGAAGATCGACTGGTTGCCCGCGATTTCCGTCACCGGCGCGGACATGACCGCGCTGCCGAGCAGTTCCTCGGTTTTGCGGCCGCCGCAGCCCGCGACCAGCAAGGCAAGCGCTAGAATGCAAATCGTCTTCAAATGCACGTCAAAAATTCCATTGAAGCCCAATAAGGGCTCGTCCACCCTCCGCGATATCTCCCCAGCAGGCGAAGTGCGGCGGAAGTAAGTCGTGTCCAGCCAAAATGTGGTCAGCGTCCTGTCGCGGCCACCGCACTGTTGCGCGAAAGCCAAAGCGCGGCGGGAAGACACGCATTCCGCAGGAAGGCCAGCGCCCGCGTCGCCGGCCGGGTTCGTCTCGATGCGGCGAACATGAAAAAACGCCGCCAAGCGCTTGCACGCATTTCGTGAAAGGCCCCGAGGCAGCGCAGGCCCAACCGACCAATGGTCTTGCCGGGCCGGATGTGTAATAGGGTTGTTCTCCAACGCGCCTGCGGGCGATCCGGGATGAACTTGCCATGACCAGCTTTTCCGCGCGCGTCGCCACAGCCGCCTCCGCGATCCGCCAGATCTTTCCCGAGACGCCGCTGCAGGAAAATGACTATCTGTCCAGGAAGACCGGCGCGCGCATTCTGTTGAAGCGCGAGGATCTGAGCCCGGTGCGGTCCTACAAGATCCGAGGCGCCTTCAATTTCTTCCGCAAGACGCTCGGCGAAGGCAACCAGGCCGAGTTGTTCGTCTGTGCCTCGGCCGGCAATCACGCGCAGGGCTTTGCTTTCGTGTGCCGCCATTTCGGCAAGAAGGGCGTGGTGTTCATGCCGGTGACGACGCCGCAGCAGAAGATCGACAAGACCAAGCTGTTTGGCGGTGATTTCGTCGAGATCAGGCTGGTCGGCGACTTCTTCGACGACTGCTATCGCGCCGCCATTGAATTCACCGAAAGCTCCGGTGCCCACATGGTGCCGCCCTTCGACCACAAGGACATCATCGAGGGGCAGGCGACGGTCGCCTATGAGATCGCGGACCAGATGCCGGGTGCGCGCATGCCCGACATCGTCATGCTGCCGGTGGGCGGCGGCGGCCTCGCTGCCGGGGTGACGCACTATTTCGCCGATCAGGGCCGCGAGGCGCGTTTCGTCTTCTGCGAACCGGCCGGCGCGCCGAGCCTGCGCGAAAGCCTCGCGGCGAGAAAACGGCTGAAGCTCGCCAAGGTCGATAATTTCGTCGACGGCGCGGCGGTCGCCGAGATCGGCCGCGAACCCTTGCGATATCTCAAGGAGTTTGCCGCGGACGACGTTAGGCTGGTCCCGGAAAACCGGCTCTGCGCGACCATGATCGAGATGCTCAATGTCGAAGGCGTGGTCCTGGAACCGGCCGGCGCGCTGGCGATCGATGCGCTGAAGGATTTTTCCAGGAAGGAGATCAGGGGCAAGACCATCGTCTGCGTTGTTTCAGGCGGCAATTTCGATTTCGAGCGGCTGCCCGATGTCAAGGAACGGGCGCTGCGCTTCGAGGGGCTGAAGAAGTACTTCATCATCCGCTTTCCGCAGCGGCCGGGCGCGCTGCGTGACTTCCTCGAAATGCTGGGACCGGACGACGACATCGCGCGCTTCGAATATCTGAAGAAGTCGGCGCGCAATTTCGGCTCGGTGCTGATCGGCATCGAAAGCAAGGACCGGCGCAATTTCGATCTGCTCAAGGCGAATTTCGAGGCCGAGGGTGTCCAGTATCAGGACATCACCGAGAACGAGACATTGGCCGGATTCATCATATGAGCGGCAAAGTCTTCATCGCCCTGTTTTCCGGCATCAATGTCGGCGGCAACCGCATCGTCAAGATGGCGGAGTTGCGGGCCTTCTTCGAGGGGCTCGGCTTTTCCGATGTCGCCACCTATGTGCAGAGCGGCAACGCCGTCTTCCGGGCAGACAAGGGCGACGCGGCCGCGCTGACCAGAAGGATCGAGGCAGCCTTCGAGGCAAAATGGGGTTTCCATTCGCGGATCATGGTGCGTGATTTCGATTGGCTCGAACGGTTGGTGCGTGAAAACCCCTATCCGGAAGCGGCCGCCGACCACACGAAGCTCCACGCCTATGCGCTGGAGCGCGAGCCGACCACCGAAGAGGTGGCGCGGCTGGCGGAAAAATGCACCGGCCCGGAGCGTTTCGAAGTCAAGGGCGACGTGCTCTATCTCAGCGCGCCGGACGGGCTCGGCAAATCGGTCTTTGCCAACCTCATCCCGCGTGTTCTGAAGGTGCCGGGCACCGCGCGCAACTGGCGCTCGGTGCTGGCGCTGCTGGAGATGGCTGGTCAGGCCGGTAAGAGCTAGACCTGTCAAGCCGCCGGAGCGGGCTTCCAATCGAAGGACAGTTCCTCGCGGAAGGCGAAGCGCTTGATGTGATCGGCAACCACGCTTTCCAGCCGCTCCAGCGACCCGCCGTCATCCGTCGACACAGTGATGTGCAGTGCGCTTGCGTCGGCATTCATGACGGTGCGGCCCAGCGAAAGATCGATCTTGCCATGGGTCGGGTCGAACTCGACCGGAAATTTGTGCGCCCAGTGCTTGCACAGTTGCTGTAAATAGCGGCTGGCATGTTCGGTGGCGACGTCGGCACGGCTGGACGGCATAAAGGAATTCCTTTGAGTCTGGGCGCTGGCTGTCGGCTGGGCGCGATGACCGTCTAGATAGGTGCCTTTGTGCAAAACGGCAAAGGCGGCCGGATTCTACCCCGGCCGCCCCGCTTCAACATGATGTGATTGCTACCAGCTTCCGGTGTTCGCCATCGATGCCCAGGGTTCGGCCTTGGCCTTGGGCGCGCCCTTCTGCAGAAGCTCGATCGAGATGCCGTCCGGCGACCTGACAAAGGCCATGTTGCCGTCGCGCGGCGGCCGGTTGATGACGACGCCGTTGTCCATCAGCTTCTGGCAGGTGGCGTAGATGTCGTCGACCTCATAGGCGAGATGGCCGAAATTGCGTCCGCCCTTGTAGTCTTCGGGATCCCAATTGTAGGTGAGTTCGACCAGCGGCGCCTTTTCGTTGATGCCGCTCTGCTCGTCTTCGGAGGCCGCCAGGAAGATCAGCGTGAAGCGGCCCTGCTCGTTTTCGTAGCGGCGGACCTCTTTCAGCCCGAGCTTGTTGCAGTAGAAATCGAGTGAGGCATCGACATCGGCGACGCGGACCATGGTGTGCAGATAGCGCATGTGTTTTCCTCGATTTGTTGGGTTGCGGCGCAACATAGGATCGGCCCGGCCAAAGGGCAATCGTCCGGCCTCGGGCAATGCCGGCAAAGAACAAATCCGGTATTCCCGCAATGAACCGTGAAAAAAGGCACGTCAGGTCTTGCACACACCGGAAGCCGCGGTGTTAATCTGGTGTCAAGAATCAGTTGCGGTGTTTCTTGAAAAAAGGGGGCATTCTTATGGGGGAAAAGGCCTCTTTGACGGGGCGGGCCGGGACCCTTGCCGACGCCTTGACGCGCGACGAAGGCGGCGATGCCGACCTGGCCGAAATTGCCGGCGCCATCAAGTGGTTCGATGTGGCCAAGGGTTATGGCTTCATCCTTCCCGACGACGGTGTTTCGGGCGACATCCTCCTCCATGTGACATGTCTTCGACGGGACGGCTTCCAGACAGCCCTGGAAGGCGCGCGGGTGGTCTGTCTTGTGAAGCAGGGCGAGCGCGGGCTGCAGGCCTTCCGTGTACTATCCATGGATGTCACCACCGCGGTCCATCCCGCGGAAATGCAGGAACAGCGCACCCATGTCTCGGTGACGCCCGAGAGCGGGCTTGAACGTGCCTTGGTCAAATGGTTCAACCGCACCAAGGGGTTCGGCTTCCTGACGCGCGGCGAGGGCACCGAGGACATTTTTGTCCATATGGAGACCTTGCGCCGCTACGGCATCACCGAGCTCCGCCCGGGGCAAGTCGTGCTTGTCCGTTTCGGTCGCGGTGACAAAGGCCTTATGGCCGCCGAAATTCACCCCGATATGGGCACCTTGCCGGTCTCCCACTAGGGCGAGCCCGGCCGAGGATTTCAGATGACACACAGGAACGGGCTGACGGCGGGCGTGATGTGTGCCGTGGCCGCCGTCATCATAGCCGCGGCCGCTTTCTTCTATTTCCAAGTGCCTACCGCGGCCGACAGCAGGGCGATGATCCTCCCGGTCGACCCGGCGCCGCTTATTGTCGCCACGAAGGGCGGCGACCGGTCTTTCTCTATCGAAGTCGCCGACACCGATGCCGAACGCGAGGCTGGCCTGATGTACCGTCAGGACATGGCTAGCGATCACGGCATGTTGTTCGTCTTTCCGATCCAGCAGCAGGTCGGCTTCTGGATGAAAAACACGCCGATGCCACTCGACATGGTTTTCATTGGCCAGGACGGCAAGATCCGCGCGATCAAGCACGGTGAGCCTCAATCGGAGGCCGTTGTTTCACCCGGCGTGCCGGTCCGCTTCGTGCTTGAGCTCAAGGCGGGCACCGCAGCCGCCAATGGCATCGAATATGGTAACCTGCTGCACCATCCGGCCATCGGCACGGTCGGCGGTCCCGGGGTGCCGCCCACGGACAATGGCGATGCGCCAAACGGCGGCTGAGCGCAGGGATCATGCAGCCGATGCAGTTTTTCTCCCATGACGGGTTCGATCTTGCCTTCCTCGACCGCCAGCCGGCATCGGGGAAGGGCGATCCGGTGCTCATGATCCACGGCTTCGCATCCAGCCACTATGTCAACTGGGTGTCGCCAGGCTGGTTCAAGACGCTCAACGATGCCGGCTACCGCGCCATCGCCTTCGACAATCGCGGCCACGGCGCCTCGTCGAAGAGCTACGACGAGGCCGACTACACACCCGCCAAAATGGCTTCGGATGCAGCCGCCCTGCTCGATCATCTCGGCATCGAGCGGGCCCATGTCATGGGCTATTCGATGGGTGCGCGCATCGCCGCGTTCCTGGCACTGTCCGATCCCGACAAGGTGGCGACATTGGTCTTCGGCGGCCTCGGCATCGGCATGATCGACGGCGTCGGCGACTGGGATCCGATCGCCGCGGCTCTGCTGGCTGACGACCCGGCCACGACCACGCATCCGCGCGGCCGCTCTTTCCGCGCCTTCGCCGACCAGACCCGCAGCGACCGCCAGGCTCTGGCCGCCTGCATCGCCAAGTCACGCGAATTGCTCAGCGAGGACGACATCGCCCGCATCGCCCAGCCGACGCTGGTCGCGGTCGGCACGACAGATGACATTGGCGGCTCGCCCGACGAGCTCGCCGCCTTGATGCCTAACGCCAAGGCCTTCCACATCGAGGGCCGGGACCATATGCTGGCGGTCGGGGACAAGACCTTCAAGCAACGCGTGCTGGAGTTTTATGCGCAACATCCGCTTTAAGCGGGGGGCAAATGTGGGGGTGGTGGTGGCGCAATGGGGAAGGGCCGCCGACGCGTCGACCGCGATCGTGCAGGGAAAATTCGGCAAGCGCTCAGTGATCCTGGCGCTGTGCGCTTTCGCGGCGGGGCTGCTGGCCATCATCATCATGGTGGCGATGCCCGGCGATGCATCCCAACCGGTGCAGAACCTCGCCACGGGCTTTTTCATGGCTGTGTTTCTGCTGGCGGGGCCTCTGGCAAACCTGACCGGCTTCGTCTTCGGCATCATGGCGCTGGCGCGTTCGAACGACAGCCGCTCGCTCGGCGTGCTGGGGATCATCCTCAACGGGTTTTCGGTGGCCGTGGGGGTCGGCATCCTGGCGGCCATGGCCTCGACGATAGGCGCTTTCACCTGATCATTTTTCGTCGGTGGCGAGCGCCTCCAGCGACCGCGCCAGGTTCAGTTTCGCCTGCGGCTCGAAGCGCCGGCGAAATTCCTCGGTGTGGAAGATATGCGCTCGGCCGAGGAAGGCCTTCAGAACCTCGCCGCGGCCGGCGCGCCACATCGGCTCCTCCACCCAGTCATACTCGCGGCGAACCGCGTGTTCATAGGCGTCGAACGCGTCCGGAGCCGCACCCAGGATCGAAAGGTCCATGTCGAGGAACAGGCTGGCATCCCGCATCGCGGCGGCGTCTTCGAAGAGCGGCAACTGGTGCGTGGCGGTGGCGAGGATCATCGCACTGACGCGCTTGAGGCGCGCGGCATCGACGCGATCCGCCAGGAGCCTTTCGGCAAGGGCGGCGCTTTGCGCCTCATTGTCTTTGGCCCGGCTGTCGTAGATGGCATCGTGGAACCAGATCGCCGCCTCGACGGCGCCGGGGTCGCCGAGCTCCTCTCGATACTCGCCGGCAAGTGCAAGCATCGCCTCGATATGCGCAAGGCCGTGATAGTGACGGCTTTCGGCGCCATAGAGCGCCGAAAGCTCGGTTTTCAGGGCGTTGTCTATCAAGGGTTCGTTTTCCATGGCTGCTTGAATTCCTGCGAACCAAATCCATTTGAAACTGCACTAAGGAAAATTGAGTTCAATCGTGCTATGATCTGGCTTATATGTGCGGCCGGATACCAGCCAGACTAGCAGGACGCAGGACGAGACGTCGATGAACAGCATCAGCATTTCCCGCCACAGCGCGTTGCAGCCGGTCGATCCGATCTGGCGGTCGATCCGCGACGAAGCAATGGAGGCGGTCAACCGCGATCCGTTGCTGGCCGCGTTCCTCTATTCGACGATCCTCAACCAGGAGAGCCTGGAAGAAGCGGTCATCCACAGGATCGCGGAGCGGCTGGCGCACCAGGATATCGGCTCCGATCTTATCCGCCAGACCTTCAAATCGATGCTGGCCGACGACAAGGACTGGCCGACCACGGTGCGCGTCGACATCCAGGCCTATTTCGACCGCGACCCGGCTTGCGACCGTTTCATCATGCCGGTGCTCTATTTCAAGGGCTTTCATGCCATCCAGACCCATCGGCTGGCGCATTGGCTGTGGAACCACGGCCGCAAGGATTTCGCGCTCTATCTGCAGAGCCGTTCGTCCGCTGTGTTCCAGACCGACATCAATCCGGCAGCGCGCATCGGCAAGGGCATCTTCATCGATCACGCCACCGGCCTCGTGGTCGGCGAGACGGCGGTGATCGAGGACGACGTGTCGATCCTGCATGGCGTCACGTTGGGCGGCACCGGCAAGGCCGGCGGCGACCGCCACCCCAAGATCCGCCATGGCGTGCTGATCGGCGCGGGTGCCAAGATTCTCGGCAACATCGAAATCGGCCATTGCTCCAAGATAGCCGCCGGATCGGTGGTGCTGTCGCCCGTGCCGCACAACAAGACGGTAGCCGGCGTGCCGGCCCGCGTGGTTGGCGAAACCGGTTGCGACCAGCCCTCGCGCCAGATGGACCAGCTTCTGCCGTCGCAGAAGATGGACCACGTGATCAGTTTCGATATCTGATTTGCAATTGTCCGGCATGAGCGTGATTTGCCGGGCGGCGCTGCCGCTTCCGGTGCAATAAGGCCGGCTTGCCTTTACATCGCCATTGTCGACGTGCCAGAAGCGCCGTTCAAACGAGCAAGCCCGATGATCGGAGAAGACTGTTGAAGCCGGACGAAATCAGAAAGCTGGACGCCTATTTCAAGCGCGTCTTCCAGAACCCCAAGCTGGTGGTCAAGGCACGGCCGCGCAAGGAAGATTCGGCCGAGGTCTATGTCGGTGACGAGTTCCTCGGCATCGTCTTCAAGGATGAGGACGACGGCGATTACAATTTCTCGATGGCAATCCTCGACATCGACCTGGGCTGAGCCCACAAGCCTATGGCCGGCCGCGTCAAGCGCGGCCGGCCCTGCTTCCAGCCTATCAATTCCCGGTCTTGAGAATGCGCCTCGCCTCGGCCGTGATCGCGGCGTCGAGCGTCTGCCAGTCGCCGAGAAATTCCTTGGGAAAGCGATAGGTGAGGCTCAGGTCGTCCCCGACCTGGATGTCCCGCTCGCAAGGAGCCAGCGATTCGCCGGCGCTCGGCCCGCTCAGGCAGCGGGCCACGAAGGGGTCCTTGCCCACGCGCTTGCCCACGACCAGCACTTCGTTCAAGTAGCCCGATTTCTCATTGAACCCGTAGATCGTCGTACCGCCGGGTCCTGGAATGCCGGGCTGGACGATCAGTGCGCTGTAGATCGGCCCGAACCGGCCGCTCATGTCGCGCGACATCATCTGCTGCTCGAAGGACAGGAAGACGATGTTCCTGTTGGCCCCGGCGTGGTTGAAATCATCACGCGTTGCCGCGCTGTAGCCGTCCATCTGGGGATAGCGCAGATAAAGGTCGAGACGTGAGGCGATGCCGTCGCGCCGAGCTTGCTCGAAGCGGATGAAGTTGGCCGGCACGGTGATGATGTTTTTGCCGATCACCACCTCGCGAACGGTCGCATCGTCGGTATATCCGGCCATGGCAATGGAACGCCCGAACCATTTGCCGCCAAGGCTGATCGCTATCGACAGCAGGGCAAGCACTGCGAAGGCATAGAACACCCGCTTCATCAGCGCAGAATCGACCACGGTGAGTTCTGGCCCGTCGGCGATCGCTGCCTGCTTCATTTCAGTCCTCATCCCGCCGCCTTCCGCCATCCGGGGTGTCCCTCGGCGGCACACATCGCACGGCACGGCTCTTGCAGCCTTGCTGAAACGACTGTGCGATTTCATGGTAAACGGAGGGTTAATTTGGCCCAGGTGGAGCTCTTGGTGTTTGCTTTTGTCGTCGGGCTGACGGTGTGCGGGCTGACCGGCTCGACGATGGAGTTGATCTCGGGCCGCAGGGTCGCCTTCGCTGAACCCTATGTGTCGCCAGCGCATGTGCTGCGTTCACTGGCCGCCACAGCCGGCGCCGGGCCTTTCATGCTGGTCAATGAAGCGCTCGATGCGCGGCGCGAGGGCCGCATCTCGACAGTGGCGCTCCTGTCATGCGGCTGCACGGCCATTGCCTGGTCCCTGGCGCTCGGCATCGTCGTGCTCGCCATTGCTTCATGGGCGGTCCGTCTCCTAGGGTCTCCAGCCTGAGACGATTCGGAGACCGACAATGCCGCTTTATGCGATCGATGGAACGGAGCCCAGCTTCGCGGATGCCGATACAAACTGGATCGCTCCCGACGCCACGCTGATCGGCGATGTCAGGATCGGCCGCAATGCCGGCTTCTGGTTCGGCGTCGTCATCAGGGGCGACAACGAACCTATTGTCATTGGCGCCGACACCAACGTGCAGGAACATACCGTCATGCACACCGACCCCGGTTTTCCCTTGACCATCGGGCAGGGCTGCACGATCGGCCACCGCGCCATGCTGCACGGCTGCACGATCGGCGACAATAGCCTGATCGGCATGGGTGCCATCGTGCTCAACGGTGCGAAAATAGGCAGGAATTCACTGGTCGGCGCCGGCGCGCTGGTCACCGAAGGCAAGGAATTTCCCGACAATTCGTTGATCGTCGGCTCGCCCGCGAAGGCGATCCGGGCGCTGGACGATGCGGCGGTCGAACGGCTGCGCGGCTCGGCCGCGCATTACGTCGCCAATGCCAAGCGCTTCAAGGCCGGGCTGAAGAAGGTTTGAGCCTTTCAATTGGCTTCGGCGATGTCCTCGCATCGGGCCAGCGCCCAGCTCATGTCCGCATCGCTGCCTTCGAGTGCGGCGTCATAAAGCACCTCGATCCCGATCCGGAGCTGAAAGCAAACCAGCCGTTGCCGATGGTGAAGCCGGTCCGGCTGGCTACTCTCGAAGAAGTGGGCCTGCTGTTCCATGCAGTCGAGCCATGGGCGCCAGAAAAGGATGTTGGCGACGTCGTAGAGCGGGTCGCCGAGCAAGGCTTCCGACCAATCGATGACCCCGGTAATGCGGCCCGCATCGGCGAGAACATTGTTTGAGCCGAAGTCGCCATGCACCAGTTTACGTATCTCCGGGCAGTGCGCGACCAATTGGCCTGTCCGATCAAGAATGGCGCGGACGCGCCCCATGTCGACCTGTATGGCGGCCTTGCCCCAATCACGGCAATCCTCGTTGCCGGCAAGCAGAAAATCGCGCCAATTGCGGAACCTGCCAACGCCGGACGCATCGAAAGGCCCAAAGCCGCTGGTTCCGGCTGTGTCGGCGCCTGCGATCGCGTCCAGGATTTTCGATACCGGGTCCAGTATGGCGGGCAGGTCGGCGACGGCCATGTCCTCCAGGGTGATACCGGCCGCACGCCGCGAGACGCAGCACCAATGGTCGCCATCGCCAAGAGGATCGATTGTCACGATCGGCGGAATAGGCAAGTCGGCGCTCGCGAAGCGCTGGAACAGGAAACGGTCCTTTTCGAAGCCCGCCGATGAATGATTGATGCGTGCGATGTAGGGACTGCCTGCGTCGCCGAAACCAAAGGCCTGCGATTCCTCGCCTTCGGACATGCGCTGAAAGTCGGAAATGTCGGCAAAGCGACGTGCGAGATGCGCCAGGATCTGGGAGGGTGCGACAGCCGGTTTGGTCATAGCCGCGCTAGGTAGCCGTCCTTTTCGAGGGTTTCCAGGAAATCCGATGGCGGCCGGTAGCAAATGACATAGTGCCATCGCCAGAAATGGCGGAGCCGGCCCGGGGACGGGGCCGGCTCCTTTGACCCGGTCGTTGGGGACGGGGAGGGTGGGGACTCGACCGGGTTTCTCGTTGGGCGCGACGCCATCGTGCGGCGCGCCCGACTTCTTCGGCGTCCTTAGCGAACGCTGGCGACCGCGTCGGAACGGCCGTCGTTGATCATCACCCAAACGCCGGAATTCTCCGTCGATTGGCGCTTGAGATAGGTGTATTCGGTGTCTGTCCAGGACAGGACCTTGGTCTGCAGGTTGTCGAGGATGAACTCGCCAAGGCTGGTGCGAACCGTCAGCACGGCATGGCCGTCGCCATTCGGCTGCCGCGCCACCGTCATCAAGAGGTCGCCGGCCGGCACGCCCGCATCCATCAGCTCGCGGCGCTTTTCCAGCGCGTAGTCCTCGCAGTCGCCGAAGCCATTGTCCGGATACGCCCAGTATTCCTCGACACCGTAGTTTTCCATGTCGGTGCGCGGCTTGACGCGGGTGTTCACCGAATTGTTGATGTTGACGATCGTTGCCCAGAGTTTGCGGGTCAGATCGACCGGCGGTCCCTTGGGCGTCTTTTCGTTGCATTCGCCGGGAATGCGTTGGCAGAATTCGTAGTGGCCAACCGGCTGGGTGGTGCGGCCGCCGGTGTGCATATAGGCCGGTCCCGCGGCATATGCTGATCCCCAGGCGGAAAGCTGCATCGCCATTGCCATCAGCAACAGCTTGCCCCTCGTCTTTTTCATTATTCAGTCTCCCCGTTCGAAGGAGACATTGCCACAGCTGGATTTATTTGACGCAAAGGCGCGAAGTAGATATTAAGTAAAACGCCCGTAGAATAAACATAAAATTTGAATCATTTAAGTATTAAATTGTTTGGATTGTCGGATCGGCTGCCGGCAAACCGGTACCCGCGCCGGCCATTTCAGCCGATCGGCCCCGCTGGGTCGAGGGTAAATAAACCACCGTTGCTCGAAATCAAAAAACCGGCCGCGAGGGCCGGTTTTGCGGTTGCCTTGCGAACTTTCAGGCGCGCCGCGTGTTGAATTCGGAATCGAGCGTTTCGGGACGCTGGATGACGGCGAACTCGATGGCCACGCCATCTTCGAAGTGTCGCACGACCTGGCCACGCATGGTGCCCAGCATGACCTGGACGCCGATGGCGGGCTTGACGTCGATTTCGATGGCGGCGCCGGAGAGCGACAGATCAATGATCCGGCACTGATACTGGCGCCCGTCGGTGAGCTGCAGCACGCTGGTCGGATTGCGTGGCGCGACGCGCTCGTGGCGGCGGTCTTCGGGCAGGTCGAGCTCGTGCTTGTTGGCGAGCCAGGTCAACTGCGCCGCTAGCTTGTCCTTCTTGCGGTCGGACGCGATCACCGTCATGGCGAAGCCATCCTGGAGCGTGCGTGTCACCACGCCCTCGATGCGGCCGATATGATCGATATAGGCGATGACTTTTTCGCCGGGCATGCCGATGCGGTCGGTGCGAAGCGCGACATTGCCGGGCGACATGTCCACGACCTGGCACGGGTGCTCGGTGCGATCCTCCAGCATGAATCGTCCGTATATCTTGACCCGGACGCGCTGAAAGTTACGCCTTTCAGCTTGGGACGGCGCGTAGTCGACCGCCGCTGACCTCATGACTGCCTACACCCCGTTTGGCATTCCCGCGCGTGGATGCGAGGAACTTCAGCACAGAAGTACAACAAAGCGGGTTAACAAAGGGGAAAAACGAGCCCCCAAGATCGTGCGATCATCAACTATTCGTCACGCCCGCCGTCGAAGACGACGAGATGGCGGATGCGGCGCGCGCGGCCGAGCGCCGAGATCGTTTCGGGCGCCTCGATCTCGTCTGGAACGAGCGAGGGAACGTCCATCGCGGGACGGTTGTTCAAGAGCTCCTTTTCCGGGTCGATGACGCGGATGGAATCGATCAAGGCGTCCGTGATCGGATCCGCGCCCAGCCAGAATGGCTTCTCCGCGGCGCTGATCACGCCGAGACAGCGCGGATTTTCGATGCCGCCATCGAGCGGCAAGGCGAGGAGTTCGAAGCGGTTGGAGCGGCCGTTGCGGCTGAAGCCCTCGAAAATGATCAGCACGACGGATTTCTGATCGAAAACCCCATGGATCAGCCGCGAAACCAGCCGCTGATCCTTCTCGCGCCATAGCGAGGGGAAGGAGAACCCCTTGAGCTCGCGCCCGTAATAGGCGCAGAGCCTGGTGCCGGCCAGGCGAAATACGGGTTGCCCACGCGTGTCCTTTTCCAGGATGAACGTATCGGCCAGCAGCGACTTGATATCGGCTGGCTCGACTTCCGAACGTTTCGGAGCAGGGCGTCCGTCACGCAGGCGGTTCCAATACTGGAACAGCGTGATCGATCCGTTTTGGTTCATACTAAAAAGCTCCGCGCATTCTGTCGTCTGATGTCCCATCGGTGAACAGAAGGGCGCCCTCCGATGACCTACATGCGTTGCGGAGCAGGAAGCGTGCCAGCGTCGTTAACACTTGTTCACGGGTCGGGGCCGTTAAGGTTAACAACTGGTTTACGTTGCGCCCCGGCGAGCCGTGTGGCACACCAAAACCACTCCAGAAGCGGTCGTTTCGCGACGATCGGCAGCACTTCAGTCAAGAGTTTCAGGGGAGCAAGGGGCTCGACCGGCCGTCCAAGGGAAACCTTGGGCGGCTTCTTTTTTGATTCGCGTCGCCGATTCGCAGCGGGACGATTCGCCGTTTGCGGTTCCCTCGGCGGTGATCTAGATGCTCGCCAGGCCGAACCAACCCGGACCTGATTATCCCAGATCCAATTATCCCGGATCCAATTGTCATCGAGTGCGAGTGCAGATGAGCGAACCGCAAGATCCGTCCGAGCCCGAAGCGGCCGAGACCATGCCGCCCCCGGCGCGTGAGCCGGTGTTCAACCTGCCGCCGATCGTCCTGGCGGTGATCGGCATCTGCGCGGCCGTTTATCTGCTGCAGCAATATGTCCTGAGCGAAGAGCAGCAGATGACGCTGCTCTATGACGGCGCTTTCATTCCCGTGCTCTATACCGGCAAATACGGGTTCGACTGGTTTCTTCTCACACGGCCCTTCACCTATGCCTTCATGCATGGCGGGCTTGCCCATATCGCCATCAACATGGTCTGGCTCGCCGCCTTTGGCTCGCCGCTGGCCAATCGTCTCGGCGCGCTCCGCTTCGCAATGTTCTTTGCCGTCACCGGCCTGGCTTCGGTGGCGCTCTTCTGGGCGATGCATCCCTATGGAGAGGCGCCGCTGGTCGGCGCATCGGGCGCCATATCGGGCATGATGGGTGCTGCGGCGCGGTTCGGTTTCCGCACGGACCGTTCGGCCGGCAAGGCCGCATTCGCAGGCCCGGTGCTGCCGGTCAGGGTCGTGCTGCGCTCGCGCGGCGTCGTCATCTTCCTGGCGATGTGGATGATCATCAATCTCGCCACCGGCCTTCTCGGTTTCGTGCCGGGGATGGATGGCCAGATCGCCTGGGAGGCCCATATTGGCGGCTTTGTCGCGGGCTTCTTCGGCCTGCGCTGGTTCGACAGGGGATGGCAAGCGCCCGAATGGGAGACCTCCGAGCGCACTTGAAATGCAACCGATGACGGCGCACCATGTTCACTCTTATGTGAAGGCCGGTGAGGGCAGGAACCGGTTGGCAAAGTAGAGGAGGACGCCATGACGGTTAAGGCCATTCTCGAGCAAAAAGGCCATGACGTGTTGACGCTCGGGCCGAACGAAAAATTGAGCGAAGCCATCCGAATCCTCGCCGAACACAAGATCGGCGCGCTGGTCATCACCAATGGCGATCGCAAGATCGTAGGCATCCTGTCGGAGCGCGACATCGTTCGCGTGGTAGCCAGGGAAGGCGGTGCGGCGCTCGACATCGCGGTACGTTCGGCGATGACGCCGAAGGTGAAAATCTGCAACGAAAACCACACCGTCAACGAGGTGATGGAGATCATGACCAGGGGCCGCTTCCGCCATCTGCCGGTGGAAAAGGACGGCCTGCTGGACGGCATCGTGTCCATTGGCGACGTGGTCAAGCGCCGGATCGAGGACGTCGAGCGCGAGGCCGAGGAAATCCGGGCCTACATCGCCACCGCCTGAGCGGGGAAGGAACCGCCGGCCGGACGTTGGCCGGCGGCACCAGGGCTACCTGTTGTCGAGTTCGGAACGGACGAGTTCGAGCCCGCGCCGCGTGATGCGGTAGGGCCCGCCGCCCGACGACGAAACCGCCTTCTTGCGTTTCAGTTTTCGAAACAGGTCGAGATCGACGCCGGGATAATGCCAGCCATCTCGGGTCAGGCATTTGACGGAGGCGATCCGCTTTTTCTGGTTCTTTTCGATTTCAATGCGCCCGCCCTGTGCCAACAGGTGCAGGATGCGCTGTTCAGTGCGCGAAATATCCATGTGAAGAGTTTCCGGGAAAACAAAAAAATGCCGCCGCCGCGAAGCTTCGCGGCACGGGGTTTCAGGTTTTCTGCCCTGCCTCGCTACGAGGTCAGGGCCTTACCGGGACTGAGCGTAAGTGGACATCCACTCTCCATTGGGATGCGTCGCGTATAGTCGATGGCGCCTGAAAAGGCCAGCCCGCGGCTTTGCGCTTGTCTCTTTTGGCGGTTTGCACTAGCGAATGACTTTCACTTTAGACGTGAAAGTCACGTTCAAACGTGAGTTCACTCATCGTAATTCGCAGGCGACCATGACCCTCATAGATACCCGCACGCCCGACGCAAAACGCTTGATCTCCGGCGCCACCGGCGATTGGGAAATCATCATCGGCCTCGAAGTGCACGCGCAGGTCATATCGGAAGCCAAATTGTTTTCCGGCGCTGCGACCGCTTTCGGCGCGGCTCCCAACGCCAATGTCAGCCTCGTCGATGCGGCAATGCCGGGCATGCTGCCGGTCATCAACGAGGAATGCGTCAGGCAGGCAATCCGCACCGGCCTCGGGCTGAAGGCTGAGATCAACCACAAGTCCGTTTTCGACCGGAAGAATTATTTCTATCCCGATCTGCCGCAGGGTTATCAGATATCCCAGTTCAAGCAGCCGATCGTCGGCGAGGGTACGGTGATCGTCTCCGTCGGTCCCGACCGCCAGGGCGAGTTCGAGGACATCGAGGTCGGCATCGAGCGCCTGCACCTGGAACAGGATGCCGGCAAGTCGATCCACGACCAGCATCCGACCATGTCCTATGTCGATCTCAACCGTTCGGGCGTGGCGCTGATGGAGATCGTCTCCAAGCCCGACATACGCTCCGGCGACGAGGCCAAGGCCTATGTGACCAAGCTGCGCACCATCATGCGCTATCTCGGTACCTGCGATGGCAACATGGACGAAGGCTCGTTGCGCGCCGACGTCAATGTCTCGGTTCGTCGGCCAGGCGGCGCGTTCGGTACGCGCTGCGAGATCAAGAACATGAACTCGATCCGTTTCATCGGCCAGGCCATCGACTACGAGGCGCGCCGGCAGATCGCCATCCTGGAGGATGGCGGCAAGATCGACCAGGAAACGCGTCTGTTCGACGCGGTCAAGGGCGAGACGCGCTCGATGCGCTCCAAGGAAGAAGCGCACGACTACCGTTACTTCCCCGATCCCGATCTGCTGCCGCTGGAATTCGACCAGGCCTATGTCGACGCCCTGGCCAAGGAATTGCCGGAACTGCCTGACGACAAGAAGGTACGGTTGGTCTCCTCGCTGGGCCTCTCTACCTATGATGCCTCGATCCTGGTTTCGGAGAAGTCGATCGCTGACTATTTCGAGAAGGTGGCTGCCGGCCGCGATGGCAAGCTTGCCGCCAACTGGGTTATCAACGATCTGCTCGGCCAGTTGAACAAGGCCGGCAAGGAGATTGAAGATGCTCCGGTTTCGCCTGATCAGTTGGGTGCTGTCATCGACCTGATCAAGGACGGCACCATTTCCGGCAAGATCGCCAAGGACCTGTTCGAGATCGTCTGGAACGAGGGCGGCGACCCGCGTCAGTTGGTCGAAAGCCGTGGCATGAAGCAGGTCACCGACACCGGCGCCATCGAAAAGGCGGTCGACGAGGTGATCGCGGCCAACCCCGACAAGGTCGAGCAGGCACGCGCCAAGCCGACCATGGCCGGCTGGTTCGTCGGCCAGGTGATGAAGGCGACGGGCGGCAAGGCCAATCCACAGGCGGTCAACGATCTCGTCAAGGCCAAGCTCGGCATCGAGTAAGGCCATGTTCGTCCGCACCGCAGGGGAACGCGACCTTGATGCCATTCGGGCTGTGCTGGTCGAAACCTGGCATGCGACGTATGACGCCATATACGGCGCCGCCAAGGTCACCGAGATCACCGACGAATGGCATTCGATCGCCTCGCTGAAGGCGCGGCTGATCAAGCCGAACAGCGACTTCCTTGTTGCCGATGACGGCAAGCGCATTGGCGGCGTGGCTTTTGCCGAAAGCATCGACGGCGGCAAGACGGTCGTCCTGAGGCAGCTTTACGTGCTGCCCGGCCTGCAGGGGCGGGGCATCGGCGGCATGCTGCTCGATGAGATCATCGAAAGTTTTCCCGAGGCCCACGCCATTCGTCTGGAAGTGGAGGCGCAGAACACGCGCGCCGTCGCCTTCTACGAAGCCAACGGTTTTTTACGGTCCGGCGATGTAGGCGAACACGCCGGGGCGCTCGTCTACCTCCGGCCCCTTGCTGGCTGACCGTCGTCTTAAGGCAATCCGGATCACCTTCGCGCGAGCGGCGCGACGGAGAGCCTGTTTTCGTTTGACGGGTAGAAGGTCCCGCACCAAAGCTGCTTGAGCTGACCGAGCGAAAGCCGGATGGGCTGGCGCGCAAGGCGGCGAGGGGGAAACCATGCCAAGCTTGCCGGAACTGATGCCGACACAGGTGTCGGACGAAACCTTTGGTGGCGTTACTTATCACATAGCGGGCGAACTGGTGCCCGTGCTTTCCGTCGACGTGACGCGGATGCCAGTCTATTTCGAGCACCACATCCTGTTGTGGAAGAATTCCACGATAACCATCGGCCTGAAGTCGCTGAAGGGCGCTCTGAAGCGCATGATGGCGGGCATGCAGATCTTCGTCACCGAGGCGTCGGGGGCGGGCATCATCGCCTTCAGCCGCGACGGGCCGGGCCACATTGTGCCCATACACCTGCGGCGAGGCGAAGAAATCCAGGTGCGCGAGCACCAGTTTCTCGCCGCCACCGGCAATGTCGACTACACGTTCGAGCGGGTGCGCGGCCTGGCGACCATGCTGTTCGGCCAGAGCGGCTTCTTCATCGATCGGTTTCGCGGCGATACCGGCGACGGCATCGTCTGGCTACATGGCTATGGCAATGTCTTTGAAAAGACGCTGGTTGCGGGTGAAACCATAGACATCGAACCCGGCGGCTGGCTGTTCAAGGACGCCTCGGTCAGGATGGAAACCAAGATCGACCGGCTGTCGAGCGGCTTCTTCGGCGCCAACATGAATTTCATCGTCAACCGCTTCACCGGCCCGGGCCGGGTCGGCATTCAGTCGATGTATCTGCATATGCCCACCGAGGAGTAGACCCGGGGAGCCGCAAGCAAGAGGGAAGGCAAGGATCAGCGCGAGCGCAGCGGTGGCGACAATTCGCGTATCAACAGCTCGAGTTCGCGCTGGTCGCCCGTTCCCGTCTTGTCGAAGATCGTCGCCAGCTGCGATTTGATGGTGCCGTCGGAAACGCCGCTGGCGGTCGCGATCTCCTTGCGCGTCCTGCCGCAGGCGACATGGGCGGCGACACGCTTTTCCGCGGCAGTCAGGCCAAACAGCGCGGCGATCGCTTCCAGCGCCGGTGTTGGTGTCGCGCCGGCGGCGGCGATGAAGATGGCGGCAGCCGCGCGCTGCGACATGCGCGCCGAAATCTCGCGCCGGGCCAGCGGCATCACATGCGCCACCGCCGGAACGCCGACCTTGGCGAGCGGAATGTTGATGCCGGACGGACCAAGCCCGAACTCATCGCGCGTGCCGAGTTCGACCGCACAGCTGATCGCGGCATTGGCTTGCGGATAGGCAAACGACAACTGGCCACGCACGGACGAGACGGCCGAACTTTCGGTCAGCAGGGCTTCGGCCGCACCATTGGCGAAGATGATCTGCATGTCGTCGGAAACGATCATCACCGGATGGTCGAGGTTCTCGATGATCGAGCGAAAGATTTCGGCCTTGCGGCGTTCGGTCTCGAACAGGTCGCCGATGGTGACGGCACGCCGCACATGCGGCGCCAGCGCCGAAACCAGTTCGAGATCGCCTGCCGATATCTGCCGCCTGTCTTTGTCGGTCACCACCATCAGCGTGCCGATTCGGGTTGGCCGCTTCATCAGCGCCACCCAGAAGAAATCGTCCAGCCGGTTGGGTTCGACCCATTCACGAACGATCCGGCTCTCGATCCATGTCTGCCGGGCATTGGGCCCCTGCAGCGCATAGATGGCATCGACCGTGAACGGCATGTCGATATCCATCTTTGGGACGGCGGCGAAGAAGGGAACCTCCGAACCATAATCTCTCTCCAGCGGCTCCAGGATCGCCGGGTCGCCGCAGGAAACCGAAAACCGTGCGCAATTGGCAGCGGTATCGACGACCGCCAGCATGGCAAGCTGGCCGAGCGCCAGCCGGCGTATGGCATCGAGCGTCGACTGCCAGCGGCCGATATCGGCAACCGAATCATAGATGGCTTCGACGACCTGCGGCAGAGCGCGGTCGATCGTGTTCGCCAATGCAGACATGGGCCCTCTCGTGCCGCCTGGAGGTGGCGCAGTGCCGGGTTCCACGAAAACGATGCGCCAGTCTGCACGGTATGGCGGGCGTGTAACCTGACAATGCCGCATCAGCGGTCGATTGTTACAAGGCTCAGGATAATGCCTGGATTGTCATCGTGATACGCCGGACGCGCTGATGGCACGTCGCGAATTTGGCTGGCCTGCAGGCCACTTCGCTTAGACGGCAGGAACTTCCAGATTGTCGATCAGCCTGGTTTTTCCCAGCCAGGCGGCCGCCAGAATGCGGCCCACGCGGTCCTGTCGCCATGGCGCGAGCGTCAGGCTTTCGCGGGCTTCGACATAATCGACCTTGTGGAAGCCGGCGGCAGTCAGCGCGCGGATCGCTTCGGCGATCGTCTGCTGTTGGTTGGCGCCTGCCGCCAGCGCCGCTGCCGCCTCGCGCAGGATAAGATTGAGCTGGCGGGCGATCTCGAGTTCGGCTTCATCGAGATAGGCATTGCGTGACGACATGGCGAGGCCATGCGCGTCGCGTATGGTCGGTGCGCCGATGATCTCGACCGGCATGTCGAGGTCGCGGCACAACTGCCTCACGACGCAAAGCTGCTGGTAGTCTTTTTCACCAAAGATGGCCAGGTCGGGGGCAGCCTGCAGGAGAAGCTTGGCGACCACGGTGGCGACGCCGTCGAAAAAGGTTGGGCGAAAGGCCGTTTCGAGCCCGGCCGACGGGCCGCCCACCGAGATTTTCGTGGCAAAACCGGCGGCGTACATCTCGCTGACATCAGGCGTGAAGGCCAGGTCGGCCTGGGCCTCCGCCAGCATATCGAGGTCGCGCTCCAACTGGCGCGGGTATTTGTCGAGATCCTCGCTCGGCGCGAATTGCGTCGGATTGACGAAGATCGACACCACGCAGCGATCGGCTCTTTCGAGCGCGATCTTGACCAGCGAAAGATGCCCGTCATGCAACGCGCCCATGGTCGGCACCATGGCGATGCGCAGGCCATCGCGCCGCCAGTCGCGGATCCGCGCGCGAAGTGCCACAACGCTGTCGACGACGTCGGGTCGGCTCATGCTTCATCCCCGCCATCTGCTTTCGAAAAGACATGGGCACGGCCGGGGAATTCGCGGCTCCTGACCTCCGATGCGTAGCGCTCGGCCGCATGCGCGATCACGCTGCGCAGATCGGCATACTCCTTGACGAATTTCGGCACGCGGTCGACGGTCAGCCCGACCATGTCGTCGATGACCAGGATCTGGCCGTCGCAATCGCCGCTGGCGCCGATGCCGATGGTTGGAATGGCGATGCGGCGCGTGATGTCGGCGGCGACCGTCTCGATCGTGCCTTCGACGACCAGCGAAAACGCACCGGCCGTCTCGACGGCGAGCGCGTCGGCGATGAGGGCCGCGACATTCTCGTCCGTGCGGCCCTTGATCTTGTAGCCGCCATCCTTTTCCACCGATTGCGGCTGCAGGCCGATATGGCCCATGACCGGGATATCGGCTGCGACGATCGCCGCGATCTGGCCGGCCATATCGACGCCTCCCTCGAGTTTCACCGCCTGGCAGCCGGTCTCGCCAAAGATGCGCCGCGCCGAGGCCACGGCTTGTGCCGGCGAATCCTCATAGCTGCCGGCCGGCATGTCTACGACGACGCAGGCCCTGGCCGCCCCCCGCATCACGGCCTGCCCGTGCGCGATCATCATCTCCAGCGAGGCGCCCAGCGTCGTCTCATGGCCATGCAGGACCATGGCGACGCTGTCGCCGACCAGGAGCAGGTCGACATGGGGATCGAGCAGGCGCGCGATCGGGTAGGTGTAGGCGGTAAGGCAGACGATCGGCGTGGCGCCCTTGCGACGGCGGATCAGCTCGGTGCCGATACGAATGTCGGTGGTCGGCAATTGCGTGGCCAATCGTCGCCTCCTTCAGCCTCTGCGCGGAACGGATTTCCGCGTCGGCGCGCAGAGGTTTAGAAAGAGCAGAAGGGCTTGGCAAGCGCGCATCCGGCCACCCCAAGGGATCACGGGCATGTGTTGGGTTCCCCGGCGCGCCATTTGCGCGCTCCCGTGGCAAAAGCCTTGCCTTCCCGAAGGCCTGACGCCATAAGCAGGAAACGGGCGCCGACAGCGCGAGGGTTCTGAGATGAAGACTTTCCTGACTCAGTTTTTCACCTGGTGGAACAGCCAGACACTGGGAACGCGCCTGCACACCTGGCGGTACGGTAAGAAGGTCGGCCAGGACGAGGCCGGCAATGTCTACTACGAAGGTGGCATCGATTCGGAAGGCCGTACGCGCCGCTGGGTCATCTATCGCAACTATTCCGAAGCTTCGGCCATTCCCCCGGGCTGGCATGGCTGGATTCATCATCGTGTCGATGTCGCTCCTCCCGGCGACGACTACCGGCCGCGCGACTGGCAGAAGCCGCATCAACCCAATCTGACCGGCACGCCTGCGGCCTATCGCCCGAAAGGCTCGGTGCTGACCAACCAACATCGCCCACAGGTCACCGGCGATTACGACGCCTGGACGCCGGGGTCGTAACGGCGCGGCTTGTAACGGTAAGGTGCAGGCCGGTCCTTTATCGCCACAATTGGTGTTTAGCTGCTTGCTGATCAGAAAACGGCGACTAGCCTTGGCGATCGACGGAATCACCTGGGCGCGAACCACCGGTACCCCTGCATGAGCTTTTTCAACCTGATTTCGACGGGCGGCCTGACGCTAGCCGCCAGCCTCGCCGTCGGCACCGCCGCCTTTGCGGCGTCACCCGCGCCCGCACCCGCCGCACCGGCTCCGGCAGCGCCCGCGGGATCGGATCGCATTACCAATCCGGTCGCCGAGTTCGCCGGCATCGACAAGATCACCGGCCGCATCATCACCTTCGATGTCTATATCGACGAGACGGTGCAGTTCGGCGCCCTGCAGGTGACGCCACGCGTCTGCTATTCCCGGCCGGAGAACGAAGAGCCCAAGACCGATTCCTTCGTCGAGGTCGACGAGATCACGCTCGATCGCAAGATCCGTCGCATCTTCACCGGCTGGATGTTTGCCGAAAGCCCCGGTCTCAATGCCGTCGAGCACGCCGTCTATGACGTCTGGCTGAAGGCGTGCAAGCAGAAGTCCGACGTGCCGGCCCCCGACGCCCCCAAGGCTGACGGGACAAAGGCCGACGCCTCGAAGCCAGCCGCGGCCAAGCCCGCCTCGGCCAAGCCGAAGCCGCAGGCCACCCCTGACGTGGCGGAGCCCGACGCCGCCGCCGAGCCGGATACGACGAACACCAACTGATCCCTTGGAACCGCCATGGCCGGCGCGCGTTGGATCATCTCCACGCGCTCGAAGGATATGCCAATGTCGGACAGCAAGCGGATCATGGCCAACAAGGCCGAGTTGATGGAACTCGAAAAGGGGTTCTGGACGGGCGACAGCGCCTACTATGCCGCCAACGTCGACGTCGAATGCCTGGTGGCGTTTCCGCAGATGGCCAAGGCGATGGACAATGCCGATCTTGCCAAGACCGCGGCCAAGCCCAATCGCTGGCGCGACCTCGATATCCAGCTCAAGGGGATAATCGAACCGGGCAGCGATATCGTCATGCTGACCTACGAGGCGCGCGCGACGCGCGAGAATGGCGAGCCCTACGCGGCTTTGGTCAGCACCGGCTATGTCCATCGGGTCAATGGCTGGAAGATGATGTTCCATGCGCAGACGCCGATCGAGGCCAACACCAAATAGGGGTCTGATCTCTACGGAAAAAAGATCGCTTCGCCTTTCAGCGCATCGGCCAGCATCTTCTCATACTTGCCGCGCGGCACGTCGACCGCGCCGAAGCGTTTCAGATGCTCGGTGGTGAACTGGGTGTCGAGCAGCGCGAAGCCGCGCCCCTTGAGGCGCTCGACCAGATGCACCAGGCAGATCTTCGATGCATCCGTCTCCTTGGAGAACATGCTCTCGCCGAAGAACACCCGGCCGAGCGAGACGCCGTAGAGGCCGCCGACCAGCCGCTCCTCGCGCCACGCCTCGACCGAGTGGCAATGGCCCATGCGATGCAGTTGGATGTACGCCTCGCGGATCGGCGCATTGATCCAGGTCGAGCGGCGCTCTTCGCGCCTTTCGGCACAACCGTCGATCGTCGCCTCGAAGTCGAAGTCGAAACGAATATCGAACGGGTGCCTGCGGATTGCCTTGCTCAGGCTTCTGGGCGTGTGAAAGCCGTCGAGCGGGATGATGCCGCGCGTCTCCGGCCTTACCCAGAACACTTCCGGGTCGCCAGCACTTTCGGCCATCGGAAAGACGCCCGAGGCGTATGCCTTGAGCAAGAGGTCTGTAGGGATGCGATAGCCTGGCGCGTAGGGACGGGTCATCGCGGTCCCGCGCTAAGGCGTATCGATCAGGTTATGCCGGCCTGCAAACGTCGATTTACCGCGCTTCCGGTGCTCACGTACTTCAAGCACGTTCCGCTCCGGTTCTCGAAAACCGCCGTTTTCGGCTCGGCCTAACCTGAATCTCGACACGCCTTATTCTTCCTTGGCCAGATATTTTTCCAGCCAGTGGATGTCGTAATCGCCATTGGCGATATCGGCATTGCCGACGAGATCGCGAAACAGCGGCAGCGTCGTCTTGATGCCGTCGACGACGAATTCGTCGAGTGCCCGGCGCAGCCGCATCATGCATTCGACGCGGTTGCGTCCATGCACGATCAGCTTGCCGATCAGGCTGTCATAATAGGGCGGGATCTTGTAGCCGGAATAGACGCCGGAATCGACGCGGATGCCGAGCCCGCCGGGCGTGTGGAAGTGGGTGATCGTGCCGGGCGAGGGGGTGAAGGTGCGCGGATCCTCCGCATTGATGCGGCATTCGATGGCATGGCCATTGAATTTGATGTCTTCCTGCTTGACCGAAAGACCGCCGCCGGAGGCGACGCGGATCTGCTCGTGGACCAGATCGATGCCGGTGATCGCTTCCGTCACCGGATGCTCGACCTGGAGGCGCGTGTTCATCTCGATGAAGTAGAACTCGCCATTCTCGTAGAGGAACTCGATCGTACCGGCGCCGGAATAGCCGAGATCGGCAATCGCCTTGGCGCAGATGCCGCCGATGCGCGACCGTTCTTCGGCGTTGAGCGCCGGCGAATTTGCTTCTTCCCAGACCTTCTGGTGACGGCGCTGCAGCGAACAGTCGCGCTCGCCGAAATGCACGCCGCGGCCGAAGCCGTCGCCGAACACCTGCACCTCGATGTGGCGGGGCTTCTGCAGGTATTTCTCGATGTAGACCGCATCGTCGCCGAAGGCGGCACCCGCTTCCGAACGTGCGGTCTGCAAGGCGATTTCGAGGTCGGCCTCGGTATGGGCGACCTTCATGCCGCGCCCGCCGCCGCCGGCCGATGCCTTGATGATGACGGGATAGCCGATCTCGGCGGCGATGCGCTTGGCTTCCTTTTCCTCGGTGACGGCTCCGTCGGAGCCGGGCACCACCGGAATGCCGAGGCGTTTTGCCGTGCGCTTGGCCTCGATCTTGTCGCCCATGATGCGGATGTGGTCGCCGGACGGGCCGATGAAGGTGATGTTGTGCGCTGCCAGGATGTCGGCGAACTTGGCATTCTCCGACAGGAAGCCGTAGCCGGGATGCACGGCGTCGGCGCCGGTGATCTCGCAGGCCGCGACGATTTGGTGGATGTTGAGATAGCTGTCGCGCGACGGCGGCGGACCGATGCACACGCTCTCGTCGGCCAGCCGCACATGCATGGCATCAGCATCGGCGGTCGAATGCACGACCACCGTCTGGATGCCGAGCTCCTTGCAGGCGCGCAACACCCGAAGCGCGATTTCGCCGCGATTGGCGATGAGGATCTTCTGGAACATCCGGACCGCTCTACTCGATCACGACGAGCGGCATGCCGTATTCGACCGGCGTCGCGTCCTCGAACAGGATCGCCGTCACCGTGCCGGCGCGCGGCGAGGGAATCTGGTTCATCGTCTTCATCGCCTCGATGATCAGGAGCGTCTGTCCTTCCTTGACCTTCTGGCCGACCTCGATGAACGGCTTGGCGTCCGGTGACGGCGCCAGGTAAGCTGTTCCGACCATGGGCGAAGGGACGGCATTCTTGGAGACGTCGACCGCCGCGGGAACGGCAATGGCGACAGATTGGGCGGCCGCGGCCGGCGCGTAGGCCGGTTGCGGTGCGGCAATCGCATGAACGGCGGGCGCCTGCCGCGACACGCGCACCTTCAGGTCGCCGAGTTCAACCTCGATCTCGGTCAGGTTGGTGTCGTTCAGTATGCCCGCCAGATCGCGGATCAGTTGCTGGTCAACACCGGTCTTCTTTATCGACATTTTCGAGCCTTCTGTTTGTTGGCCGGTCATAGGCGTGCGGCCAGCGCCTGTAGCGCAAGCTGGTAGCCGAGCGGCCCAAAGCCACAGATCATGCCGACAGCGACCGGCGCGACCATGGAGACGTGGCGGAACGGTTCCCGCGCGTGGATGTTGGAAAGGTGAACTTCGGCGACAGGCAACGGCGCGACCGAACGGATAGCGTCGTGAATCGCGATCGACGTATGGCTGTAGGCGCCTGGGTTGATGACGATGCCGGCGGCCTTATCGCCGGCTTCCTGGATCCAGTCGACGAGGTCGCCTTCGTGGTTCGACTGGCGGAAATCGATCTCGATCCCAAGCGATTTGCCTGCCTGCTTGCAGTCGTCGGCGATGGCGGCAAGCGTCTTGCCGCCATAGATCCCCGGCTCGCGCTTGCCGAGCGTGTTGAGATTGGGACCGTTCAGGACGAAAACCGTTTTCAAAAAAATCGACCTTTTCCGGCGCCGGCGTCGAGCCGGCGCGCTGGGCCTCTATACCGGGCATAGTCGCCTGCGGAAAGAGCGCAAGTGCGTTCTTTCACTGTCCACAACAGGCCGAAATGCGCCCGTGAAGAGAATCGCCCGCCGGTCAAAGCGCGGCTTTCGCCGCCTCGATCTTTTCGGCAAGCACATCCTGTCCGAGCGCCCCAAACACAACCTCGTTGCCGACGACGTAGGAGGGGGTGCCGGTGATCTGCAGCTTGTTGGCGAGATCGTAGGTCTTGGAGAAGGCCTCGGTGATGGACGGGTCCTTCATCTTCTCGCGCAGCGTCGCCTCGTCGGCGCCGAGCGAAAGCGCGATCTTGATCGCCGTGGATTCGGTGGCACGTCCCTGGCCGCCGAGCAGCGCATTGTGGAACTCGCCGTATTTCTGCGGCATCATCAGGTGGAATGCCATCGAAACGACGCTGGCTTTCTGCGAGTCCGGGCCGAGGATCGGGAATTCCTTGAGCACGAAACGCAGATCCGGATCGGACTTGGTCAGCGCCTGCATGTCCTCGATGGCGCGTTTGCAGAAGCCGCAATTGTAGTCGTAGAACTCGACGATCGTGACCTTGCCGTTCGGATTGCCGACGACGCCGTCGAAGGCCGAGTTGAAGATCTGGTCCTTGGCGTCCTTGATGACGCCGAGATGGGCGATGCGCTGCTCCTCCTTCTGCTTGGCCTCGAGCGCGTCCTGTACTTCGAGCAGCACTTCCGGGTTCTTCAAGAGATAATCGCGTATGATGCCTTCGACTTCGGTGCGGTCGATCTTGGTATCGGCCACGGCCGTCTGGACAGGCTGCGCGGTTCCAGCCTTCGCAATCTGGGGATTGCCGGCCACGAAACCGAAAGCCAGCATGGCAAGGGCGACCGCGACCCCCGTGGTGCCCAGCAGCAGTGCCTTTTTCATCGTTCTCGTTCCTTCTGCCTGTTTTCCGGTCTGGCTGTGTCGCAGCACGCGGCCGGAAGGTTCATGAGCCTACTGGCTCTTGCCTGATGATTTGTAGTTTATGATGTCCTGCGCGCGGATCCAGCGAGGCTCGCCGCGCTTCATCTGCTGTTGCGCGCGCATGGCGAAGATCTTGGCATCCTTGTAGTTACCGGAATAGAAATGGCCTTCGGCGGTGGCAAGCTCGGCACCCGGTATGTCTCCCAGCTCACCGTAAGCCTGCGCCAGGTAGCGATACCCGGTGGAATTCTCCTTGTCGCGCCCCAGTCCGTTGTTGATCTGCACGACCGCCTTCTTGAGCGAGTCGGGTGTGCCGACCGCCATCAGTGCCTGACCAAGCGAGACCGGCAGCAAGCCGGATCGTGCCGGATCGAGGCTGACTGCCTTGGCATAGGCGTCGGCCGCATCCTTGGGCTTGTTCGCTTTCATCAATATATCGCCGCGCAATTCCTGGAAGTAGGCATTCTTGGGCTGCGCCTTGATCAGGGCATTGGTCTTGGTGAGCGCCGCACCGATGTTGCCATAGAGATAGCTCGACTGGGCATCGCCATACAGCGCGGCCATGGTGCCCCGCATCTTTTGCATCAGCCGCGTCGCGGCGGCCTGGCCTTCCATATAGACGGCAATCTTCACCCGCATCATGTCATGGCGCTGCTGCAGCGCCGGGGCGTCGGTCTTGTCGACATAGGGGCTTTGTTTCACCAGCACCTCGAGGTTCGCGATGCGTTCCTGCGGCATCGGATGGCTGATCCGGTAGGGATCGACCTGCGCGCCCGACAGCGACAGGGCCGACTGGAAGCGGTGGAAGGTCTTCAGCATGCCCATGCCGGACTGGCCGGTGGCATTGAGATAGGTGATGGCTGAACGGTCGGCGGTTGTCTCTTCGGTGCGCTGATAGGCAAGGATGCTACGTTGCGCCATCTCGCCACCGCCGGCCGCCACGCCCATGCCGGCGCCGGCAAGGCCGCGGCTGTTGGTGGTGGCCCCGGCCACCATGGCGCCGGCGCCGAGCAAGGTGGCGATGATGGCCATGGTCTTGGCGCGTTCGAGCTGGTCGCGAAGTTTCTGCTGGTGGCCGCCGGCGATATGCCCGGCCTCGTGCGCGATGACGCCGATGATTTCATTCGGCGTCTCGGCCGTCATCAGCGCACCGGTGTTGATGAACAGCCTTCGGCCGGTGACGAAAGCGTTGAAACTGGAATCGTTGACCAGCACGATGTCGATGCCGTCATTGGCCAGCCCGGCGGCCCTGAAGATCGGCCGTGCATAGTCGCGCACCAGAGCTTCGATCTCGGCGTCGCGTATCACGGGTAAGCCCTGGGCGAAGGCGGTGACCGAACTGGCCACCGCAACCGCGGCGGCAAGCGAAACCGTCGCTAGGACGCGCACTGCCCGGGCAATCGACGATCTGGGTCGGCTCAACATAATGTGTCCACTGGTAGACGAGCGGGCGAAAGATGAAAAGTCGGCGCCGGAAAAACTTCCTCAACTTGTGATCCTCACATCAATCGGGCATTTGTGCGGCGCATGCGTCAGGACCTGGCGCGCTCAATCCTCGGGACAGGGGTAAAAATGGTCGTTTCGCTCTCTCATCGCGGCAATGTCGAGCCGTTCCATGCCATGGACGTGCTGGCCGAGGCGAACCGGCTGAAGGCCCAGGGCGTGCCGGTGATTTCCATGGCGGTCGGCCAGCCGTCCGATCCAGCGCCGGCGCGGGTTCGCGCCGCCGCTGCCAGGGCGCTGGAGATCGGGCGCATAGGCTATACCGACACGCTTGGTCTGGCCCCGTTGCGCAAGGCGATCGCAGATCACTACGCGGATCACTATGATCTCGATGTCGATCCCGGCCGGATTGCCGTCACCACCGGATCGTCGGCGGCCTTCAATCTCGCTTTCCTGGCGATGTTCGACCCTGGCGACCGGGTTGCCATCGCCGCGCCCGGTTATCCTGCCTATCGCAACATCATGACTGCGCTCGGCATCGAGGTGGTCGAGATAGAGCTCGGCGAGGCGGCTTACCTGCATGCTGGTCATCTGGAGAGCGCACACCGGGAGAGACCTCTGAAAGGCGTGCTGTTCGCCAGTCCCGCCAATCCGACCGGCGCCGTCATTCCCGCCGGCGAACTCGAGACGCTGGTCACCACGGCCGGAGCCCTCGGCATCGCCGTCATTTCCGATGAGATCTATCACCGGCTGGCCTATGCCGCGCCAGACACGACGGCACTGCGCTACGGCGACGGCGTGACGGTGATCAACTCCTTCTCGAAATACTATTGCATGACCGGCTGGCGCATCGGCTGGATGGTGTTGCCGGAAGCGTTGGTGCGGCCTGTCGAGCGCATCGCGCAAAGCCTCTACATCTCGCCGCCGGAACTGTCGCAGATCGCCGCGATCGAGGCTTTTGCGGCAACCGAAGAGCTGGAGGCGGTCAAGCGGCGCTATGCCTGGAATCGCGAGCTCCTGATGAAGCGACTGCCGGAACTCGGTTTTCCCCTGGCGGCGCCGATGGATGGCGCATTCTATGCCTTTTGCGATGTCACCCGGCACAGAAATGACAGCATGGCCTTCGCGCGCAGGATGCTGGCTGAGGCCCACGTGGCGGCGACGCCCGGACGCGACTTCGACACCAGGGCAGGGCACCGCACGATGCGCTTTTCCTATGCCGGCAGCCACGACGACATGGTCGAGGCGATGGCGCGCATAGAACGCTGGTTGAGATAACGCCATGCCGGAACTCGAACAGGTCGCCAAGCTTGATCAGGCATTGGCCGAAGTCGCGGCCGAAATGGCTGAACGCACCGATCGCGGCGATGTCGCCACCTATATTCCCCAACTGGGCAAGGTCGATCCGAATAAGTTCGGCATCGCGGCCGTCACCAATGACGGCCGGACCCTGATGGCTGGCGATGCCGACCAGGCTTTTTCGATCCAGAGCATCTCGAAGGTGTTTACCCTGACGCTGGCGCTCGGCAATGTCGGCGACGCGCTGTGGAAGCGGGTAGGGCGCGAGCCATCCGGCAACCCGTTCAACTCGATCGTCCAGCTCGAGCACGAGAACGGTATTCCACGCAATCCGTTCATCAATGCCGGCGCCATTGTCATTTCAGACATCCTGCTCGCCGGCCACCAGCCGCGCGAGGCGATCGGCGAGATCCTGCGCTTCATCCAGTTCCTCGCCGATGACGAGACCATCATCATCGACCGCGAGGTCGCCGCATCCGAACGCGCCACCGGCTATCGCAATTTCGCGCTCGCCAATTACATGAAATCCTTCGGCAATCTCCATCACGCGCCGGAACTGGCGCTGGGCGTCTATTTCCACCATTGCGCCATCGCCATGAGCTGCCGGCAGCTGGCGATGGCCGGCCGCTTCCTCGCCAATGGCGGCAAGAACCCGGCAACCGGGCATTCCGTGGTGTCGGCGGAGCGTGCGCGTCGCATCGGCGCGATGATGCTGACCTGCGGCCACTATGACGGCTCCGGCGATTTCGCCTTCCGCGTCGGCATTCCCGGCAAGAGTGGCGTCGGCGGCGGCATATTGGGCATCGTGCCGGGGGTCGCCTCGCTCGCCGTCTGGTCGCCCGGCCTCAATGCCAACGGCAATTCGAAGCTGGGTTCCATCGCGCTGGAGAAGCTGGCGAAAATGATGAACTGGTCGATTTTCGCGCCGTGATTTTTTGCGGCATCTCGCAACGACAAACAAGAAAAATCCCGCGCGATCTTTCGATCGGCGCGGGATTTTTCTTGTCAGGCAATCAAACCAAGTAGCTGGAAAAGCTTAGAAAAAGCCCTTGCGCTGCCACCAGCCGGCACGCTTCGGCTTTTCCTCGGTCTTGGCCTCCGGCTCATCGGCCACTGTCGAGGAGACGACCGGCACGACCGGGGCGTCGATGGCCGCCGGCTTGCGGCGCGACGGCCTGGCCTTCGAGGACGTCACCTCTTCGGCAACCTCGGCCACGCTCTCCTCCGCAATTGCGATGGGAGCCTCGATCGGCGCTGCCGCGGCTGCTTCGGCAACCGTCGCCTCGGCGACGGCCTCGGCGGCTGCCTTCTTCGGCTTGGCGGCCCGGCGCGGCTTCTTGGGCTTCTCGGTGCTCGGCACCTCGTCGCTTACGGCAGCCGCCGGTTCCTCGACGGCTGCGGCAGCCACCGGCTCGATCGTCACGGGCTCCGTTTCGGAAGCGTCAGCCTCGGCAGGCTCCGTCGTCTCGCCGGTTTCAACCCCCGTCTCACCTTCGCCGTCCTCGCGGCGGTTGCGTTTGCCGCCGCGCTTGCCGCGCCGGCGTTTCTTGCCCGCGCCTTCGTCCGATGCTTCCACCGTTTCGACAGGCTCGGCCGCGCCGATCGGCGCGTCGTCGTCGGTCCCGGGCTCGTCATTGCCCGCCGCGCTTTCTTCCGCTGAGAGATCGTCGGCCTGCGCGGACACGGAAGCGCCATCGCTGTGTCCATGCTCGCGGTCCCGGTCCTTGCCGCCACGCCGCCTGCGGCGCTTGCGGCGTTTGCGATCGCGGCCTTCGCCATCCTCGCCGGACCGCTGCTGCTGGCCTTGCTGGGGATGACGCGGCTGTTCTGCTTGGGCCGGTGCCTCGTCTTCCTCCTCGACGGCGACAATCTCGTCCTCGGGCTCTTCAGGCTCGACATAGGCCGGCAGGCTGCGCGCCTCGACAAAGCCTTCCGGCTTCTCGGCCAGCGCGCCGCGGAAGATCGCATAGTGCTGCGAGCCGACCGTGTCGTCGGCCTCGATGGTGACGGTCAGTCCGAAGCGGCTCTCCAGTTCCACCAGCGTGCCACGCTTGTGGTTGAGCACGTAGAGCGCGGTGGCGGCCGGCGTGCGCACCGTGATGTGGCTGCGCGAATCCTTGAGCAGGAACTCCTCGATCGCCCTCACCACCATCAGCGCGACGGACGAATCGGAACGCACATGGCCGGTCCCGCCGCAATGCGGGCAGGGCTTCATGGTCGATTCCAGCACGCTGGCGCGGATGCGCTGGCGCGACATCTCCATCAGGCCGAAATGCGAGATACGGCCGACCTGGATGCGGGCGCGATCGTTCTTGAGGTGATCCTTCAGCCGCTTCTCCACGGAGCGGTTGTTGCGGTTCTCCTCCATGTCGATGAAGTCGATGACGATCAGGCCGGCGAGGTCGCGCAATCTGAGCTGGCGTGCGACTTCCTCGGCCGCTTCCAGATTGGTGTGGAGCGCGGTGTCCTCGATCGAGTGCTCCTTGGTGGAACGGCCCGAATTGACGTCGATGGCGACCAGCGCCTCGGTCTGGTTGATAATGATGTAGCCGCCGCTCTTCAGCGTTACCTGCGGCTGCAGCATGCGGTCGAGCTGCGCCTCGATGCCGTTGCGCACGAAGATCGGCGTCGTGTCGCGGAACGGCTGAACCACCTTGGCGTGGCTCGGCATCAGCATGCGCATGAAGTCCTTGGCTTCGCGATATCCTTCCTCGCCGGACACCAGAATCTCGTCGATGTCCTTGTTGTAGAGGTCGCGCACCGAGCGCTTGATCAGGCTGCCTTCCTCATAGACGAGGGCAGGGGCCGTGGACTGGAGCGTGAGATTGCGCACGTTCTCCCACAACCGCATCAGATATTCGTAGTCGCGCTTGATCTCGGCCTTGGTGCGGCTCTCGCCGGCGGTGCGCAGGATGACGCCCATGCCTTGCGGCACTTCGAGATCGGCCACCACTTCCTTGAGGCGCTTGCGGTCGACCGCGCTGGTGATCTTGCGCGAGATGCCGCCGCCGCGCGCCGTGTTTGGCATCAGCACCGAATAGCGGCCGGCAAGCGACAGATAGGTGGTGAGTGCCGCGCCCTTGTTGCCGCGTTCTTCCTTGACGACCTGCACCAGCAGGATCTGCCGGCGCTTGATCACTTCCTGGATCTTGTACTGGCGGCGCACCGGCTTGCGGCGGTTGCGCACTTCTTCCAGCGCATCCTCGGCGCCGACCGATTCGATCTCGTGATCGTCGGGATGGGAAGAGGATACTTCTTCCAGCATGCCGCGGTCATTGTCGGTGGACGTGGCTTCGCCGCCCTGTTCCGCCTGCGGGGCGGGCTCGGAAATCACGTCGGCTTCGACGGAGGCGGCAATCGAAGTCGGGCCGCCATCGCGGCCTTCGGTTTCATCCTGTTCGGAAGAACCCTGATCATCTTCGGGTGCGTCGGTCTGTTCGGGCGCATCGGCGGCGTGTTCGACGGCCTCGGAAACCTCGGAGGCGTCCTCGGCAACCACGGTATCCGTGTCATCGCTGTCTTCGCTTGCCTCGCCGGCGGTTTCAGCTGCGTCACCGGAATCGGCTGCACCCGCATCCCGTTTTTGTTCGGCCCGCTCGCGGCCCTTGCCGCCGCGCCGGCGTCCACGGCGTCCGCGGTCGCGGCTCTGGCGATCGTCGCCGTCACCGTCCTCGTCGTCCTCGTCTTCGGCCTCCTGCGCTTCCGCGCGCAGCAATGCCTGACGGTCGGCGACCGGAATCTGGTAGTAATCGGGATGTATTTCACTGAAGGCGAGAAAACCGTGACGGTTGCCGCCATATTCGACGAAGGCTGCCTGAAGGGAGGGTTCGACGCGCGTTACGCGGGCGAGGTAGATATTTCCTTTGAGCTGCTTCTTGTCCTGGGATTCAAAGTCGAATTCTTCGATACGGTTACCGCGTACGACGACAACTCGTGTTTCCTCCGGGTGGGAGGCGTCTATCAGCATTTTGTTGGGCATTATTTCGTTTCCCCCCGGCAGCCGTCAGCCGCAGCTGGCGGGGCAAAGCCCGCTGCTGTGTGTCTGGATGAGAGTGGGTGCCGGATATTTGAACGGCCGCCGGACGGTGCCTGCGCGTCATGGCGGTGCCGCCCGCAGCCATATTGGCGCGGTTTGATGCGGACCTTTCCATGATTGCGCTTGAAGCCATCGTCACCAAGCAGACCTTTTGAACCAAAGCCCGGAAACCGGACCAGCTTGTTTGCTCGTACAGAGCCGGCGCGGGGACAAACCCGGCCGTTTTCCTCACGCAGGTGATTCCCCCGCCACGGGAGCACGCCTGCGAAATTCGTCGCGATCACCTGAGGCCTCCTCGCAGAAGCGAGAGGAACCGCCTTTCATCTGACCCTTTAGCAGGAAGCTGCGGAGGAGGGCGGTTCCAGGATTGCAGTGATCCACCATCGCTTTTATGATTTGGCGGGTTGGAAGGCAACCCCGATTTCCGATGCCGGCAAAAAGCAGTTCCGCAGCGTAAGCCTGGTGCCGATCCCTGCATGAAAAGGCTTGGTTAACCTTCTCTGGATACCAATCGTTAATCGAGTTCGCGGACTGACCGGCACTTCGATGAAACGAACGGGCGCCGGGCGCCAAACCGGGAGCGACTGGACGAGAGATGGGACTGGCGGACTTCACAGACAAGGGATGTCGTGTTGGCGGCCGGATTCTCGGCGCCGTCTGTCTCTTGTTGCTGATGGTGTTTTGCGCCCACGCCGACCCGAGCGCCGTCCAGGCGCCGCTGGTGGCGAAGGGCTACAAGATGGCCGGCGATGCCACCAGGATGCGCATCGTCCTGGATTTCGACCGCGAGCCCGACATCAAATGGTTCCTGTTGCGCGGGCCAAACCGCCTCGTCATCGACCTCGCGAACACGCGATTTGCCATCGATGCCAAGGATTTGAAGCCGCGCGGCCTGGTCAAGGGCGTGCGGCTCGGCGAACTCGGCGAGGGCGTCTCGCGGTTGATTCTCACCGGCAAGGGTCCATTCGCTGTCGACAAGCTCGATGTGCTCAAGAACGAGGACGGAACCGGCTACCGCATTGCCGTCGACATGTCGGCGGCCTCCGAACGGGAGTTTGACGCCGCTCTTGCCAATCAGGCGCTGACCACCGGTTCCACCGTTTCGACCGACAAGGGCGGCCGGGTCGGCACCGGGCCCGTCTCCAATCCGGGCCACAGGTTCACGGTCGTCATCGACCCCGGCCATGGCGGTATCGACGGCGGCGCTGAGGGCCTGAACGGCACCATCGAGAAGAATGTCACGCTGGCCTTCGCCACGGAACTGCGCGACAAGCTCGCCGCTGTCGGCAGGTACGATGTCTTCATGACCCGCGACACCGATGAATATCTGCGCCTTGACGACCGTGTGCGCATCGCCCGCCAGCATGAGGCCGACCTGCTGATTTCGATCCATGCCGACACGATCAGCGTCAAGGGCATCCGCGGCGCCACCGTCTATACCGTCTCCGACAAGGCTTCCGACCCGGAAGCACAGGCGCTGGCCGACCGGGAAAACCTCTCGGACCAGTTCGCCGGCATGGTCATCAAGGACGACAACAAGGAAGTCACCGACATCCTGATCGACCTGATCCGTCGCGAGACGCACACGTTCTCGATGAGTTTCGCCCACACATTGGTCGGCCAGCTGTCGACCAGCGTCGGCCTCATCAACAATCCGCAGCGTTCGGCCGGCTTCAAGGTGTTGAAGGCGCCCGACGTGCCGTCGGTGCTGGTCGAACTCGGCTATCTCTCCAACGCCAAGGACGAGGCCCAACTGCTCGATGCCGAGTGGCGCGGCAAGGCCGCGCAAAGCATCACCAACGCCGTCGCATTGTTCGCTTCCGCGCGGGCCGGGGCAGGAACCGGAGGTTGACAATGCCTGGCGGCGCCCGCAACCAGAGGCGGCGTTGCGGGATGACAACACCCGGTGCTTTTATTTCCGGCTTGCGGCCGCCAGACGCGGCCTTGCCGTATTTTGTCCACATGGTCGCGACATGGGTTTTCGATTACGGATTGGGACCGGTTCGAAAGCTTGCGTGGAAGGCGGCTTCGTTTAGGAAATTCCCGAACCAAGGACTGGAGCGGGTATGATTCGTCTCATTGGCTATTTCTTCGGCATCGGTACGACGCTGGCCCTTCTGGTCGCGGCGGGTGTTGCCATTTACATCAGCCATCTGTCGAAGGATCTGCCCGACTATGAGGTCCTGGCGAAGTACGAGCCGCCGGTGACCACCCGCATCCATGCCTCTGACGGGTCGCTGATGGCCGAATACGCGCGCGAAAGGCGTCTGTACCTGCCGATCCAGGCCATCCCGGACCGGGTCAAGGCTGCTTTCCTGTCCGCCGAGGACAAGAACTTCTACAACCATCCCGGCATCGACGTGACCGGCCTTGGCCGCGCCATCATCGTCAATTTCCAGAATCTTGGCTCGGGCAGGCGCCAGGTCGGCGCCTCGACGATCACCCAGCAGGTGGCCAAGAACTTCCTGTTGACCGCGGACCAGACCTACGAGCGCAAGATCAAGGAAATGATCCTGGCCTTCCGCATCGAGCAGGCCTACCCCAAGGACCGTATCCTCGAACTCTACCTCAATGAAATCTTCTTCGGTTTCGGCGCCTATGGCGTCGCCGGCGCGGCATTGACCTATTTCGACAAGTCGGTGAACGAGCTGACCGTGGCCGAGGCCGCTTATCTGGCCTCGCTGCCCAAGGGACCCAACAACTACCACCCGTTCAAGCATGCCGACCGTGCGATCGAGCGCCGCAACTGGGTCATCGACCAGATGGTCGAGAACGGCTACGTCACGCGTGAGGAAGGCAACAAGGCCAAGGCCGAGCCGCTCGGCGTGACGCCGCGCCGTACCGGCACCTACCTTTTCGCCGGTGAGTATTTCACCGAGGAAGTGCGTCGCCAGATCATCGCCCGCTACGGCGAGAACGCGCTCTACGAAGGTGGCCTGTCGGTTCGCACCACGCTCGATCCGAAGATCCAGCTGATCGCCCGCAAGGCGATGCAGAACGGCCTGATCAAATACGACACGCTGCGCGGCTATCGCGGGCCGGTAACGTCGATCGACGTGTCCTCCGACTGGGGCGTGCCGTTGGGCGCCGTAAAGGGACTGGAAGATGTCCCGGAATGGTCGCTGGCCGTCGTGTTGGACAGTTCGGCGACCGGCCTGTCGATAGGCCTGCAGCCCGCGCGCCAGGCCTCGGGCGACATCGTCAAGGAACGCGTCGAGGGCACCGTCAGCAAGGAAGACATGGGCTTTGCCATGCGCCATGTGGTCGACGGCAAGACGGTCAAGGCCAAGTCGCCGGCCGAAGTGCTGAAGCCCGGCGACGTCATCTTCGTGCAGAAGAACGAAGGCTCCGACAATGCCTACAGCCTGCGCCAGGTTCCCGAGGTCGAGGGCGGCCTGATCGCCATGGATCCGCATACGGGCCGCGTTCTGGCCATGGTCGGCGGCTTCTCTTACGCGCAGTCCGAATTCAATCGCGCCACCCAGGCGATGCGCCAGCCGGGGTCGTCGTTCAAACCCATCGTCTACTCGGCCGCGCTTGACAATGGCTACACGCCGGCCTCGGTGATCATGGACGGCCCGATCACCATCCAGAGCGGCAACACCACCTGGACGCCGAAAAACTATGACGGCACCGTCGCCGGACCGGCAACGCTGCGTTCCGGCATCGAGAAGTCGCGCAACCTGATGACTGTGCGGCTTGCCAACGACATGGGCATGAAGCTGGTCGTCGAATATGCCGAGCGCTTCGGCGTCTATGATCATCTGGCGCCTTATCTGCCGATGGCGCTCGGTTCCGGCGAGACGACGGTCATGCGCATGGTTTCGGCCTATTCGATCATGGCCAATGGCGGCAAGTCGATCAAACCGTCGCTCATCGACCGTATCCAGGACCGCTATGGCAAGACGGTGTTCAAGCAGGACGAGCGCGGCTGCGAAGGCTGCAACGCGCCTGAATGGAAGAACCAGCCGGAGCCGGAGCTGGTCGACAATTCCGAGCAGGTGCTCGATCCGATGACCGCCTATCAGATCACCTCGATGATGGAAGGTGTCGTCCAGCGCGGTACCGGTGCCACCATTGGCGAACTTGGTCGCCACATCGCCGGCAAGACGGGCACCACCAACGATGAAAAGGATGCCTGGTTCATCGGCTATACGCCGAACCTCGTGGTCGGGCTCTACATGGGCTACGACACGCCGCGCGGTCTTGGCCATGGCGCCACCGGCGGCGGTCTTGCCGCCCCGATCTTCAAGGACTTCATGCGCGTGGCGCTGGACGGCACGCCCAATGTCGACTTCAAGGTGCCGGACGGCATGAACCTGATCGCCATCAACCGCAAGACCGGCATGCGCGCCAATTCCGGCGATGCCGGCACCATCATCGAAGCTTTCAAGCCGGGCACCGGCCCCGCCGACAGCTACTGGGTGATCGGCATGGGCGCCGACGGCTCCAACGCTTCCGGCGGCGCGCTGTCGCCGCAGGCCAACCAGGCCATCCAGGACGGCGGCGGCGGCCTTTACTGACGAAGTCACACGCCCAATGGGCCAGCCTCGGGCTGGCCCATTTCGCTTTACACATGGCGGCACCGTCCCTATGTATCGCGCCGACCGAAGCGTCACTTCAGCAACAGGACAAAATATCAGGCCATGCGCGCGGAAACGCAGAATATTGTCGACGAGATCAGGCAGGCGATAACCCTGCTGAGGAGGCATCTTTGACTGGGATCAGGCCATAAAGCGGCTTGAATACCTGAATGTGCGGGCCGAGGACGCCAGCCTCTGGAACGAACCGCTGGAAGCGCAGAAACTGATGCGCGAACGCCAGGGTCTCGAAGAGGGCATCGCCGCGGTCAAGGGCCTGACCCAGGCTTTGGAAGACAATATCGGCCTGATCGAGCTCGGCGAGGAGGAGGGTGACGACGGCGTCATCGCCGAAGCCGAGGCCGCGATCCGCTCGATGCAGGGCGAGGCCAAGGCCCGCCAGGTCGAAACGCTGCTCTCGGGCGAGGCCGACGCCAACGATACCTATCTCGAAATCCATGCCGGCGCCGGCGGCACCGAGAGCCAGGATTGGGCTTCGATGCTGTTGCGCATGTATACGCGCTGGGCCGAGCGCCGCCGTTTCAAGGTCGAGGTGCTGGAAGTGCACGACGGCGAAGAGGCCGGCATCAAGTCCGCCACCTTGCTGATCAAGGGCCACAATGCCTATGGCTGGCTGAAGACCGAGTCCGGCGTTCATCGCCTGGTGCGCATCTCGCCCTATGACAGCAATGCGCGCCGTCATACGTCGTTCTCCAGTGTCTGGGTCTATCCTGTCGTCGACGACAGGATCGAGATCGACGTCTCCGAATCCGATGTCCGCATCGATACCTATCGTTCGTCCGGTTCGGGCGGCCAGCACGTCAACACCACCGATTCGGCTGTGCGCATCACCCATATCGCCACCGGCATCGCGGTCGCCTGCCAGGCCGAGCGCTCGCAGCACAAGAACCGGGCGAAGGCCTGGGAAATGCTGCGCTCGCGGCTCTACGAGGAAGAGCTGAAGAAGCGCGAAGCGGTCGCCAACGCCACCGAGGCGTCGAAGAGCGACATCGGCTGGGGTCACCAGATCCGTTCCTACGTGCTGCAGCCCTATCAGCTGGTGAAGGATCTGCGCACCGGCGTCGAAAGCACCAGCCCGTCGAGCGTTCTCGACGGCGATCTCGACGACTTCATGGAAGCCTCGCTGTCGCAGCGCATCGAGGGCGGCGCCGGTGAAATGGTGGCGGACCTGGATTAAGTCTGCCTTCAGCGATGCGGGCCCGGACGGCGGGTCGGCAAATCTTCGGTTCGGCCCGTTTGGCCATCGTCGCCGCCGGCCGGGCTCTGCGCGAAAGCAAGTCGTGGCCGCGAAGGCCGGGCAAATGGCCCGGCCTTGAGCAATTTCTTGCGCCGACTCATATTTCGGCTCACCATCGCAGGCGGAGGAGACAAAAGCATTTATGGCCGGTCGCGGCATATCTGCTGACGGTTTGGCCGCTGGGAAGACACGTTCCGGGAACGGGCAAGCGAAACGCTTGAACCTCGTCTGAAAGGAACGTTTCCATGTTTGCCGCCAGTTCCAGACCGGCCATTGCCGTTCCATTGCTTGGCCAACTCCTGCTTCCCTTGTGCGCCGCCTGTGTGATCGCGGCCCTGTCGGCGCCAGCCCAGGCGCATGACGCCAAACCGACCGCGGCCAAGCCGCAAGGCTGGAGCTATCCATTCGCCTGCTGCGCCAATTATGACTGCCACGAGGTGTCGCAAACCTCCATCAGCGAGCGGCCGGAAGGCTATGTCATCAAGGACACCGGGGAGGTACTGGCCTACAGCGACAGGCGGATCAAGGATTCGCCCGACGGCGAGTTCCATTGGTGCGCGCATGAGGCCGGGCTCGATGCCGGCAAGACCATCTGCCTGTTCGTGCCGCCATCGTCCTATTAGGGTGCTGCCCGCTGTTCAGGTGTAGTGCCTGCTGACGGGCAGTTGTCAGGATCGCTTCTTTATGGTGCCTTGCCGCTTGGGCGGCGGACAATGGAGAGGCGATGTTCATGACCATCAAGGGAAGCTGCCACTGCAAGGCGACGATGTTCGAGGTTTCGGAGGCACCGCAGACGGTGACGCAATGCACCTGTTCGTTCTGCTCGAAGCGCGGTTCGCTCTGGGCTTATTACATCCCGTCGCAGTTCAAGCTCGTCACGCCGCTGAAGAACGTCTCCTTCTACCAGTGGGGCTCGAAGACCGTGAAACACGGGTTCTGCGCCAACTGCGGCTGCGGCACCTTCACCGAGACGCCGGACTGGTCGACCGGAGAGCCGGATTTCGACAACCCGAAGATCAGCGTCAACTCGCGGCTGTTCGATGATTTCGATCTCGACAAGGTCGAAGTGGTGGTGATCGACGGCAAGAATCTCTGGTAGTCTGTCGAGGCGCGATCGGCTTCAGGGAAAAGCCGCGCCGGGCACTTTTCCCGTTCCGCTTTTTGCCGCAATTCATGGTACAAGTCGAACCAAGGGCTGATTTGGCGCCGCGAAAAGGCGCGACTTGGAGAGGGACCATCTATGAAGAAGACCGTGCTCGTCGTCATGGCGACGGCTTTGCTCGTGACCGCGTGCACCACCACCGATCCGTATACGGGCGACCAGAAGATTTCCAACACGGCCGCGGGTGCCGGCCTTGGCGCTCTGGCGGGTGCCAGCCTTGGTCTGCTTGCCGGCGGCAATGACCGCCGCAACGCGCTGATCGGCGCCGGCATCGGCGCGCTGGCCGGTGGCGCCATCGGCGCCACGATGGACCAGAACGAGGCGGAACTGCGCCGCCAGCTTCAGGGCACCGGCGTCAGCGTCACGCGCAGCGGCGACCAGATTATCCTCAACATGCCGTCCGACATCACCTTCAACATCGATCAGGATGCGGTGAAGCCCGGCTTCTATCCGGTGCTGAATTCCGTCGCGCTGGTGCTCAAGAAGTTCAAGCAGACCACGGTCGACGTCTTCGGCCACACCGATTCGACCGGTGGCGACCAGCACAATTTCGATCTGTCGCAGCGCCGTGCGTTGGCGGTCGCCAACTATCTCTCCGGCCAGGGCGTAGATCAGCGCCGTTTCGCCGTCACCGGTTTCGGCAAGACCCGTCCGATCGCTTCCAACGCGACGGCTGCCGGCCGCGAGCAGAACCGGCGCGTCGAGATCCAGCTTTCGCCGCTCACCTGATCTGGTCGGCAAGGCAATGCGAAAACGGCCCCATCGGGGGCCGTTTTTGTTTGGGCCGGCAACACGCTGCTCAGTTCAATTTATAAAATTAGCTATCGCTAAATAATAGCTTTCCCGCGGTTGTGGAAAGGAATACCATTGTTGCTGTTCCAGAGGGGATGAGGCGGTACGAACGGCCGCGCTATCTGTGTTTTCCGCCTCGGTCTTGCACGGCCAGATCAGAATATCTGGGAGGAATGCATGACAAGAACAGCCAGCCTTGGGCGCTGTGGCGTCCTCGCCTTGACGGGCATCATAGGGACATTGTGGGGCGCCACCACGGCTCTGGCCGAGGACGCCAACAAGGCCGATATCGAGGCGTTGAAGAAATCGCTTGTCAAATATCAGGACTACACCGCCGCCGTCCGCGATCTCTATCTGTCGACAGTTGGCTGCGTTTACTACAGCGGCGAAAAGATACCCGGCTCCATGGACTATCCGAAGGGCGCCATGGGCATCCATTTCGTCAACGTCCCGAGCGTCGGCCAGAAACTCGACCCGATGAAGCCCAACGTCCTGATCTACGAGCCCACCAAAAAGGGCCTGAAGCTGGTCGGCGTGGAATGGTTGGTGCCGCTAACCCCGGACATCAAGGCGCCGCCGAAGCTGTTTGGCCAGACCTTCATGGGTCCGATGGAGGGCCACTATCCGCTTATTCCCAGGGAGTTCGTCCACTACGATCTCCACGCCTGGCTCGAGGACAACCCGAACGGCATGTTCAGTCCGACGAATCCGAAGGTGAAATGCAACAAGGCCGAGTTTCCGATGCTGGAGAAACCGACCAAGATGATGCCCGGGCCGATGTAGCGGACCCTGGAGCGGGCAGCGTTCAACGGAACCGCTGAACCCCTCCAGTGCCTTGTCGACACGCGGCTTCACTTATATTTTTCACGGAATTCTGTGCGCCAGGTCGCAAGCCGGTGGCCGGCTTGCCCGCGATAGGTGGAATCAGACCTTGGCGACGATGCGCATGAAGGCCGGCATGTCGTCGCCGAAGCCCACGGTGCCGTCGTTGTCTTCCTGGCGGTGCCGGGCAGGGCGGTTGCCGTCGCGCTGCGGCCTCGTGTCGCCACGTTCCGGCGTACGGTTCTCGTTGCGCTCGGCCTTGCGCTCGGTGTTTTCCGAGCGGATGGCTTCCTTGCGCGCGCGCCGCTCGCCGATATCGGCGGGCGCCGTCTCAACCGTATCCGGCTGTTCCTGCAACTGCGCCACCGCGGTGGAGGCATCGTCCTCGGCGTGTCTGCCGCGTCGTTCGCCGCCCTTCTTGCGGTCGCCCCTGCGGTCCTCGTCCTTGCGGCCGGCGCGGCGCGGTGCACCCTTGCCGCGGCGCGGCGCATCGTCCTCGCCTTCGCTTGCGACCACTGTCGACAGGTCGCCATCGTGCCACTCGATCTTGGTGCCGATCAACCGCTCGATGGCATCGATATACTTGGTGTCGGATTTGGTCGCGATGGTGAAGGACTTGCCCGAGCGTCCGGCGCGGCCGGTCCGGCCGATGCGGTGGACATAGTCCTCGGCGTGGATCGGCACGTCGTAGTTGAAGACGTGGCTAACATCGGGAATGTCGAGGCCGCGCGCGGCCACGTCCGAGGCGACGAGATAACGAAGCTTGCCGTCGCGGAAATTTGCCAGCATCTGCATGCGCGCGCGCTGATCCATGTCGCCATGCAGCGCGCCGGCGTCGAAATCATACTTCAGCAGCGAGCGGAACAGCTCCGAAACCTCGATCTTGCGGTTGCAGAAGATGATCGCGTTCTTCAGCTCGGCGTCCTCGGCCCGCATCAGGTTGCGCAGCGTCTCGCGCTTGTCCCAAGGCTTCGAGCCTGATTTCACCAGCCGCTGGGTGATGCTGGTGGCGGTGGAGGCCGCCTTGGAAACCTCGACCCGCACCGGCGCATGCAGGAATTTCTCCGTCAGCTTGGTGATCTCCGGCGGCATGGTGGCCGAGAAGAAAAGCGTCTGGCGGGTAAATGGAATCATCTCGCAGATGCGCTCGATATCGGGAATGAAACCCATGTCGAGCATGCGGTCGGCCTCGTCGATGACGAGAATCTCGACGCCGTTGAGCAGCAACTTGCCGCGCTCGCGGTGGTCGAGCAGGCGGCCCGGCGTCGCGATCAGCACGTCGGCGCCGCGCTCCAGCTTCTTGTCCTGCTCATCGAACGACACGCCGCCGATCAAAAGCGCGATGTTGAGCTTGTGGTTCTTGCCGTATTTGACGAAGTTTTCCTCGACCTGCGCGGCCAACTCACGCGTCGGCTCCAGGATCAGCGTGCGCGGCATGCGGGCACGCGCCCGGCCCTTTTCGAGCCGGGTCAGCATCGGCAGCACGAAGGACGCGGTCTTGCCGGTGCCGGTCTGGGCGATGCCCAGCACGTCCTTGCCGAGCAAGGCATGCGGGATCGCACCGGCCTGGATCGGGGTCGGCTGCGTGTAGCCGGCATCGGTGACTGCGGAAAGCACCTTCGCCGACAGGCCAAGGTCTGAAAAGGTCAACGCTTCTGGAGCGATCGTGGTGTCTGAGGACAAGTGTTGTTGTCTTTGGCTGGTTCGGGGGAGCGCAACGCTGTTCGTCGCGGCAAGCGCCACGCGCCTGCAAGATTGGCATTGCGATTAGGCGCAAGTCCGCGATTTGTCAACAGAAACGGGCGGGATTGGTGCGATTGTGAAGTTGTAACCTTAATCGCAATGCTTAATCCGGCCGCTTGTCTCCGTGCCGGTTCAGTAACGGAACTGTTCGGCCAGGATGCGTTCGTTCCAGGAGTGATTGGGATCGAACAGCAAAGTCGCGGTCGCCGTCGGCGATTCCCGCACCGTGACCGAGGTCACCGCCTTGACCTCCGTGTGGTCGGCGGCGGTGTTTACCGGCCGCTTTTCCGGCTCCAGAATGTCGAACCGCACGGTCGCCTTGTTGGAGAGCAATGCGCCGCGCCAGCGACGCGGTCGAAACGGGCTGACCGGCGTGAGCGCCAGAAGCGGCGCGTCGAGCGGCAGGATCGGGCCGTGCGCGGAAAGATTGTAGGCGGTCGATCCGGCCGGCGTCGCGATCATGACGCCATCGCAGCTCAGTTCCTCGAGCCGGATCTGTTCGTCGACGCTGATGCGGATCTTGGCCGTTTGATAGGACTGGCGCCACAGCGCAACCTCGTTGATCGCCAGCGCCGTGACATGCTCGCCATCCGAGGTCGTTGCCAGCATCTCGAGCGGGCGGATCGTTTCGGCGACAGCGGCCGCGATGCGTTCGGTGAGACCTCCGGAGCGGTATTCGTTCATCAGGAAGCCGATGGTGCCACGGTTCATGCCGTAGACTTTCTTTCCCGTGCCCATGGTGTCACGCAAGGTCTGCAGCAGAAAACCGTCGCCCCCCAGCGCCACCACGACAGTCGCATCGGCGACCGAGCACTGGCCATAGCGGGCCGACAGGCTCTCCAGCGCCGCCTTGGCGTCTGCTGTGTCGGACGAGACGAAGGCGATGCTGTTGGCGGCTGTGCTCATGGCTCCCCGATCGCGACACGGTTGGCGTCGGCAGGTTCCGGTCGCGCCAGCGCCGGGTTAGCATGGGCCGGGCAGGTCTGCAAAGAGAGCCTCTGCCGGCGGTCAAAAGACGATGCTGCGGCCCCGTCCGCATGGCCGGTCGCGGTTGATGTCATGGCGCGCGCGAATGTGATGGTTAAGACGGTGCTTAAGCTCTCGTAAAGCCCGATCGATCATGTTAGCCGGCATGGGTGGCGTGGGGCACCCGCAGCACCGCCTTTTCCTTCGGGATGCAACGAGGCTGCGGCATTTCAGATTTGCGTGCATGATTCCGCGAGTTCAGACCGTAGGGAACATGTGCCAGCCAGACGAGGCCGACATATTGCCGGTAGCACGCCTGATCATCGTCTTTGTCATGTTGGGAAGTTTCGCGCTTGTCTTCGCCGAACTGGTGCGCCAGTCGGAGGAAATGAGTGCCAGACCGGTGCCGACCGCGTCACGCTGTGGCGATGCGGCCGGAATGCCTTGCCCGCAGAGAGCGCTGTAGGTCACCTAAATACAGTCTCCGTTCGCGCCAGCCAAGTATTGCAAAGCTCGGCAGGTCGTTGCCATTGATCGCGAGACGGCCGGTCGCGTTGGCGCAAGACAAGTTTGAGCCCTGCGATTGCGGGATCGATAAGACCACTGATAGAAAGGCTTCGGATCTGAAATCGGATTCTGTTCCTCGTCGCCGGGGAACGAGCCATACGCCGCGTTGACCGGCCGAGTTCTGGAGTGGTGGGTGCATGCCGCGCAGCGTTTTGGTTTCCGGGGGCTGCGGCTTCATCGGCTCACATCTTGTCGACCGCTTGCTGCGGCGCGACGACCTGGAAGCGCTTGTTGTCGTCGACAATCTGTGGACCGGATTGCGCGACAACATCGCCCATGTCTCGGACCCACGCTTCAGCCTGCATGTTGGCGATGCCGAGAGCTTCAGGGCAGGCGGACATTTTGACGAGATCATCCATCTGGCGTCACCGGCGTCGCCCGTATGGTACATGCGCGAGCCGGCCCGCACGATCAAAGCCAACATAGGCGGTGCGCTCAATCTTCTATCACTGCTTAAGCCCGGCGGCCGTTTCTGCTTCGCCTCGACCTCGGAAGTCTATGGCGATCCCGTGGTGTCGCCGCAGCCCGAGAGCTACCGGGGGGCCGTCGACTGCACCGGGCCACGGGCGTCTTATGACGAGAGCAAGCGCTGCACCGAGGCGCTTCTCTTCGAAGAACAGCGCGTCAGCGGGCTCGATGTCCGCGTCGTCAGGCTGTTCAACACCTATGGGCCGAGGACGCGCATCGATGACGGTCGCGCCGTTTCGAATTTCGTCAGCCAGGCGCTGACGACGGGTGTTCTCACCGTTTACGGCGACGGTTCCCAGTCGCGCAGTTGGGGATATGTCGACGATATCGTCGATGGGTTGGAGCGCTTCTTCTGGCGTGACGGAATCTCGCACCGCGGCCCCCTGAACATCGGCAATAACAGCGAGATTTCGGTTCTCGATATTGCCAGATTCGTCTGCTCGCTGGTTCCCGGGAGCCGTATCGAACACCATGCGCCTGTCCCGCAGGATCCGACGAACCGGTGTCCGGACCTGACCCTGGCGAGGCGGGTTCTGCCCGGATGGGAAGCGACGACCGGCTACCAGGAGGGGATCCGGCGCACTCTCGAATGGTTCAGGCAACAGATTGCCGCCGCCGGCAAATCGGCGGTGACCGCCTGAGCCCCGGAGTTTACGGCTTCGGTCATCCGTCATGCCGAACGTGAAACGGACTCGAGCCGGCCGGCGAAATGGGGCTCGAACACTGTTTCGAAGGCCTTGAGGGCCGAGCCGATCGCCTGGTGCATGTCGAGGTAGCGGTAGGTGCCCAACCGGCCCCCGAGATGCAGGTTTTTCTCCGTGGCCGCCCGCTCGAGATAGCGGCGATAGACCGCCTGGTCCTTGCGGGTGTCGATCGGATAATAGGGTTCGTCGGCACGGCCGGCGAAACGGGAATATTCGCGGCCGATCAGCGTCTTGTCGCTCTTGTGCTGGCGTTCCGGGTTGAAATGCCGGAATTCGACCACGCGGGTATAGGGCACGGCTTCGTCGGCATAGTTCATGATCGCCGTACCCTGATGGTCCGGCGCTTCCATGACCTCCAGATCGATATCGATGGTTCGCCAGCCGAGTTCGCCCTCGCCATAGTCGAAATAGCGGTCGATCGGACCGGTGTAGACCACCGGCAGGTCTTTGCGCAGCAGTGGCTTGATATCGAAGAAGTCGACGCCGAGCCGTGTTTCGATGAGCTCGTGCGCGAGCATCTTTTCGAAGATTGCCGTGTAGCCGTCCACGGGCTGGCCCTGGAAGCGGTCGTTGAAATACCCATCCTCGAACGTGTAGCGAACGGGTAGGCGCGCAATGATCTGCGCCGGCAGTTCGCGCGGGTCCGTCTGCCATTGCTTGGCGGTGTAGCCCTTGATGAAGGCCTCGTAGAGAGGGCGGCCGACGAGCGAGATCGCCTTCTCCTCGAGATTGGCCGGTTGGCGGTCGCCGAGTTCCGCCGCCTGCAGGGCGATCATGGCGCGCGCCTCGTCGGGGCTCAGCCGCTTGCCGAAGAACTGGCAGATCGTGGCAAGGTTGATTGGCAGCGGATAGACCTTGTCGCGATAGGTCGAGAAGGCGCGATGGCGATAGCCGGTGAAACCGGTGAAGCCGCGCAGATAGTTCCACACCTCCTCGTTGGAGGTATGGAACAGGTGCGGGCCGTAGCGATGGATCTCGACACCGGTGACTGGATCCCGTTCGGAATAGGCATTGCCGCCAATGTGCCGGCGCCGGTCGATCACCAGCACGCGCCGGCCAAGCCGGGTGGCAATGCGCTCGGCGAGCGTCGCCCCGTAAAAGCCAGCACCGACAATGAGGATATCGGCCTTGGCCATCAGGTTCGGGTCCATTCGCGGTTCCAGATCCCTAGGGCTTGAGAATGATTTGGGACAGGTCGACGGACTTGGAGTATTGCCTGCGCAGAAGGCGCCATAGCAATTCCATCAGTCGATTCGCCTGGCGAAAGGCTTTCCTGTCCAAGAGATAGTCGGCCACCATGCGCAGACCGATCATGGGTTTCGATCGCCAGCGCCTGCCTTTGCGATCGACGGCTTCATACGACAATGGAAAGAACTCGCCGAATCCATATTGCGACGCCAGTTCGCGATGTTCGTTGTCAGGCGTTCTGCCTGATTTGAGCATTGCAGTCGCCAGGTGAGCCCCAACTGGCCGCGTGTGGCGCACAGGCAAGGCGTCGAATACGGCCGATGTTCCGCGGTTTTCCTTGGCAAGCCTGGTCCACAAGGAGTCCAGGCCAAAACCGCTCATGGAGTCCTTGAACATCGGCAGCATCTTGACCGCGACGTCGGCTCTCAGGCAGGGGGCCATGATTTCGATCCTGTCCACGATGCGAAACTCGAAACTCTTACAGCGCAGGAACGGCAGGTGGCTGTAATAGCTGTCCAGCGTAAGTGCCGGCTGGCCAATATGGAGGTCGAGCCGGCGCATGTTGGCAAACATCGCCTCGATGGTCGCCCTGTCGGCCTCCAGATCATCGTCTGGAAACCAGATATACCGATAGCGATCAAGGAGTTCAGGTTGTTGGCTCAGCAGAGCATGGATGCCATCCCATTTACCGCCTTGGTAGTCGACCCGGTTTTCATGCGGTAGCCGGAACGCCAGCGGATCGCTTCCAAAGTAACTGACGATCAAATCAAATTGGCAATTGGGATCGGCCGCCCCCCATCCATGATGGAGAGAGTTGTCGCCGGCTCTGACTATCACGAGATCGCGGCGGGCGGTGTTCGTCAAAGTTCTGTTTCCGACATTCATGCCTTTGGTCCGGGACCCAGAGGCGAGCCACTACACGAAAGCAAGTTGAATGCGAAGGGTCCTGACAGAGCGAAGATCTGCTGGCGTTGCCCAGGCATGAAGTCCTGCCGACATTTAATCCAGACGTCATGGCGACTCGCCGTGTTTTGACACGAATCCAACCAGGAGGAAGCCCGCCATCCGCAGGGCTATTGCCCGTAAGACCGTTCTGGTAATCAAGATTCACTGACGTTTCTGGAACCAGGAATGCGATGAAACTGATCGTTGTCACCCCGGCCGGTCGTGAGAAATACCTTTGCCTGCTTGCCCATCATGTTCTGAAAAGTCCCGATGTTCATGAGTGGCACCTCTGGGACAATTGTCGCAACGAGGCGGACCGCGCCTATTTGCAGCGGTTGGCGGCCTCCGATCCGCGGTGCAGGATCAAGCGGCTTTCCCATGCGGATGGTGGCATCAACGTCATCGGCGATTTCTATCGTTTTTGCGACGATCCTGGGGCTTTCTACCTGCGCCTCGACGATGATGTGATTTTTGTCGAAGACGGCTTCTTTCGAAAATTCATGACAAGGGTCATGGCGGAAAGGGGATCGCCAATCTGGTACGCTCCACTGATCATCAACAATGCGATCTGCAATTCGCTGATCAAGCAGCTCTCCAGGGTTCTGGTGGATGGCCCGCTTACCTGCCAGGCGTCATGCGAATTCTCCTGGGCATATGCGAGCTTCCCGCAGGCGCTTCATCCGGTGTTCATCGAAGCTGTCCGCACCGATCGGCTTGAAGACTTTCGCGTGCCGGACCGGGAGATCAGGCTGTCACGCTTTTCGATCAACGCCATCGGCTTTTTCGGTTCGGACATTGTCAGCCTGGGAGAGCGCTTTCAGCCGCGCGGCGACGAGGAAGAATGGTTGTCGGCGACGCTGCCGGCAAAGCTGGACCGGCCGGGAAAGATTTTTGGCGACCTGATCGCTGCGCATTTCAGCTTCTATACGCAGGAGCGTGAATTGCTCCGTACTAACATTCTCGACCGCTACTATGAACTCGCCGGCCTGGCTCCCCCTGTCTACGAAAAACCTCCCGTCCGCTTGAAAGAGCGGCTGAGGCAATGGAGGAGACGCCGCAGGGGGATGGCGCCGCCAAGCTATACGATCTCGCTTCCGGCCACCATTTCCGAGTGACGCACCAGCGCAGGCCCCGCCATTGTCGCGAGCCTGCCGCTCAGTTGTTGAAGTTGGCGTTGCCGCGGAAAGCATAGGCGAGGGAGGTCCGATCGCCAGTCTCGTAGATGCGTTTACGCCCCCGCCGCGGCACGTCGCCGGATAGACCGGTCGTCCTCGGATAGAGTGTCGGTATCGCTATGCCCGAAAACGGCTGCGCGGCGGTCGATAGAGGCGCCTGATCCCGACTGGAACCCGGCCTGGCATTCACACGCATCGGCGGCATCGCGGATCATGCGACCTCAATCGCACTCCAAAAAAGATATTGACTGTATGTTTAGTTATAATTATTGATTTCGACGGAAACAGAGTTGGCCAGCTGGCATGCGCCGGTGAATGGTCACGAAACAAAGGGGAATATCCTGACGGTCATCCGGCAAGTTCCGGTGCGTCGAGGTGCTGTGCGCCGATGGCTCCGGGCGATCCCGAGGTTGCGGTCGGCGGATACGGCTTTCTTTTCATCAGCAGGAATGGACCTGAGACGACGCCTCCGGTCCCAACAATGGGAGCAACTCGCATGAACTGGAAACTGACCGCGGCCGCCTTCGGGCTGTCGTTGCTCGCCGCAACAGGCATCGCCCGCGCCGATGGCGAACTCAACATCTACAACTGGGGCAACTACACCAGTCCCGAGCTCATCAAGAAGTTCGAGGAGACCTACAAGATCAAGGTCACGGTCACGGACTACGATTCCAACGACACCGCGCTGGCCAAGGTCCGCCAGGGCGCGTCCGGCTACGACATTGTGGTGCCTTCCGCCAGCGTGGTGCCGATCTGGATCAGCGAAGGCCTGCTGCTCGAAACCGATCCCAACAAAATGGAGAATTTCAAGAATGTCGATCCCAGATGGGTCGACGTTCCCTTCGATCCGGGCCGCAAATACACCGTTCCCTGGCAGTGGGGCACAACGGGCATTTCGGTGAACAAGTCGGTCTATGCCGGGGACCCGAACACGTCGGCGCTCTTCCTCGACCCGCCGGCCGAGCTCGTCGGCAAGATCAACGTCGTTCCCGAAATGGGCGACATCCTGTTCCTCGCCATCGCCTTTGAAGGCGGCCAGTACTGCACCAACGACATGCAGGTGCTGAAGAAAGTCCATGACAAGCTGGTCGAGGCGAAGGCGAAATGGCTCTCGCTCGACTATGCCGCCGTCGACGGCCTGGGCCGTGGCGACATTGCCGCCGGGGTCAACTGGAACGGCATATCGCTGCGCGAGCGGCTTGAGAACGACAAGATCGTCTACGGCTATCCCAAGGAGGGCTTTCCGATCTGGATGGACAATGTCGCGGTTCTCAAGGATGCCAAGAACGTCGAGAATGCCAAGCTCTTCCAGAACTTCATCATGGACCCGCAGAACGCCGCGATGATCTCTGCTTTCGCGCGCTACGCCAACGGCATCAAGGGTTCGGAGGCGTTCATGCCAGCGGACATGAAGAACGCGCCGGAAGTGAACATTCCGGCCGAGTTCGCCGCCAAGGGCCAGTTCATGCCGGCCTGTCCAGCGGATGTGCAGGCCCTCTACACCAAGATCTGGACCGACCTCCAGAAGTAGCGCCGCCGCCGAACGCGACAGAAAGCCGCCGGGCCGCCATGCGGTCCGGTCACCCCTTCATGCCAAGTGCGATCGCGTGATCGCGGGAGATTTCCGATGTCCGATCTCGACCTTTGCTACATGCCGGCCAGCGAGGCGCTGCGGTTGTTCAAGGCGAAGAAACTCTCGCCCGTCGAACTGATGCGGGCGACCATCAGCCGGGCCGAGGCCACGAAATCGGCAATCAACTGCTTCACCTTCACGCATTTCGAAGAGGCGATGAAGCTCGCCGCCAAGGCCGAGGCGAAATACGCCAAGGGCGCCAGGACCGGCGCGCTCGAGGGGTTGCCGATCGGCATCAAGGACGAGAGTTACATCAAGGGCAAGCCGACGTCGCACGGCTCGCTCTTGTCCAGGGACGCCATAGGCGGTCACACCTCGACCATGAACGAGCGCATCATCAAGGCCGGCGGCATCGTCCATGCCCGCACGGCGACGCCCGAGTTCAGTTGCGCCGGCTATACCTGGTCGAAGCGCTGGGGCGTCACGCGTAACCCATGGAACCGGGACTTCACACCTGGGGGATCCTCGGGCGGTGCCGCCGCAACGCTGGCTTCCGGCACATCGTCGATCGCCACCGGCTCCGACATTGCCGGGTCGATCCGCATTCCGGCATCGGCATGCGGCCTCGTCGGCTTCAAGCCGCCCTATGGCCGCAATCCGGACGAGCCGCCCTTCAATCTCGATTTTTACTGCCATACCGGGCCGCTGGCGCGCAACGTTGGCGATGCGATCCTGCTGCAGAACGTCATGGCGGGGCCAAGCCCGCTCGACATCGCCACGCTTCGCCCCAAGCTGCGCCTGCCGCTCGAATACAAGCCGATCAAGGGCTGGAAGATCGCGTTCTCGATGGATCTCGGCTCCTTCGAGGTCGATGCCGACGTCCGCGCCAACACGCTTGCGGCCTGCGATGTGTTCCGCTCGCTGGGCGCGACGGTAGAGGAGGTCGATCTTGGCTGGGACGACAAGGTGCTCAAGGCCGGAATGGCCTATCTGGAGCATCTTTTCGGTGCTTCGCTGTCGCAACTGCTTGCCGAGCATGGCAGCGAGATGACCAGCTACGCCAGGCGGTTTGCCGAGGATGGGCAGAAATCGAAGGCGACCGACTTCGTCGCGACCCTGGATGTAGCCGCCCGGATGTATCAGACGCTGGGTCCGTTGCTGGAAACCTATGACGTTCTGATCTGCCCGACCAACGCGCTTCCTTCGGTGCCGGCGGAGTTCGACCAGACCACGGGAAGCGTCGAGATCAATGGCAGGCAAGTGAACCCCTCGCTGGGCTGGGTTATGACGACGCCGTTCAACATGATGAGCCGCTGCCCGGTGCTCTCCATGCCCTCTGGCCGGGCGGCGAGCGGTGTGCCGACCGGCTTCCAGATCGTTGGCCGAACCTATTGCGACGCCGATGTGTTCCGGGCGGCGATGGCCTATGAAACGGCGCAAGGGCAATGGTACACAAGCGCTGCGACACGCCCCTCGCTTTGATCTGGCGGTGCAAGGGAAATTGTTGAAAATGGTGGAACGCAAAGCCACGCCAAAACGCGCTGTCGCCACGGCCAAGGGCAGGACGTCGGCAAACGACGCCGCGCCCAGGGATCGCCGGCGCGAGCGTGGCGAAGCGAGCGTCCAGCGCATCATCGACGCCACCATCGAGCTGATCGCGGAGGAGGGGCTGGCCAGCGTCACCATGCAGCGCATCGCCGAGCATGTCGGCTCGTCCAACGCGCTGGTGGTCTTTCATTTCCGCAGCAAGGAAAACCTGTTCCGGGCCGTCCTGCAATTTCTCAGCGATCAGTATGACGCGCTCTGGCTGACGCGGGTGCGGGCGCCCGGCCTGTCACCTGTGCAACGGGTTCTGGGCGCGGTCGGCTGCGCGCAGGATTTTGCAAGGCAGCATCCGAAATGGGTGTCGGTCTTTGTCGCCTTCTCCAGCGATCGCAAAAGCATGCAGATCTACAATGAAATCGGCCTGCCCAGCGATCTCGCCTACACCGCCGAAGCGCGCGGATTCCTGGTCGAGATTTCGCGCAGTGGCGGCTATGCCGGCGTCGACATAGACACGCTGTCGGAGAGCCTGAACTACCTCGTTCATGGCGCATGGTACTGGGATCATCTCAATCCGTCCGGCCGCGGCACCGACGTGGTGCGCAAGACCATGCTGCTCCTGCTGCACCAGGCTTTTCCGCGGCATTTCGACTTGATGCCGTAACTCAGCCCTCAGGGGCGCTGCCGCAAATGGCAGCCTGCCTGCCGCTTCCGTTCGAGATATTCGTCGATCAGCTGGCGGTAGCGTACCTTGCCGAAGCTCGGGAAATGGCCGCCATGGACGATCGAGACGGCGAGGTCGCGCATGGCAAGCAGCGTCGCCATGTAGTCGGGAATATCCGAGTGGTAGACGTCGTCGATCAGCGGACCGTCATAGATGACGTCGCCGGACAGCAGGATGCCGGTCCCCTTCTCGTAAAGGGCGATGCCGCCGGGCGAATGGCCGGGCGTATGGACCACCTCGAAGGCGCGATCGCCGAGATCGATGATATCGCCTTGCGCGAGCAGGCGGTCGGCCGGCGCGGGCTGGATGCGGTAGCGTGCGGTGTCCCAGCCACGCGGCCTACCGTCGAACATCTCTTCGGTCGCATAGGTGCCGGCGGCAGTCCATTCGTTGCGCGGGTCGGCCAGGATTGCCGCTTCAGCCGAATGCACGCAGCGGTCGGGAAACTCATGGTGGCAGCCGATATGGTCGAAATGCGTGTGGCTGGCGACGCAGGTCAGCTTGCGCTCGCTCACCAGCGGCACATGCGTGCGCAGGCTGAAATGACCGAGGCCGGTGTCGAACAGGAGGTCCCGGTCGCGTCCGCGCACATGCCACATATTGCAGCGGAAGAACGGTTTTATCCACGGCTCGTGGATCAGCGTGATGCCGTCGGCCATGCGGATGGTTTCGTACCAACCGGGAGCGTCGATGACCGCGAGGGTGTCCATGTTCAATCCGTCAGCAGGATGATCTGGTCGGTATCACACGAAATCGCCACTCTGTCGCCGGCTTGGACGACAGCGGTCGCCGGCAGCTTGGCGATGAACCGCAGGGAAGGCTCTTCGACCGAAGTCGCCAGCACACGCTTGAAACTGCCCTGGAAGACGACGTCGCTCACATCGGCCTTGCCGAGTTTCGTGCCGGCCGACGCAGCGCCAAGCACAAGGTGCTCAGGTCGTATCGCCAGCGCGGCGGCCGATCCCCGCGGCAAGGCGCTGGGCAGGGAAACCGGTCCGACAGGCGTCGCGATGGTGCACGTCCTGTCCCCGGTCTCCAGGACAGTGCCGGCAAGGATAGTGCTCTCGCCCATGAAGGTCGCGGAAAAACGCGTCGCCGGCCTGGCATAGACGCGTTCGGGAGGGCCTTCGTCCTCGATGCGGCCGTCATTCATCACCACGCAATGGTCGGCAAGGGCCATCGCTTCTTCCTGGTCGTGCGTGACATGGATGAAGGCGGTGCCGACCCGCTTCTGGATCGCCTTCAACTCGTCCTGCATCTGGCGGCGCAGTTTCAGGTCAAGCGCCCCGAGCGGTTCGTCGAGCAGAAGCACGGCCGGCTCGATCACCAGGGCGCGCGCCAGCGCCACGCGCTGGCGCTGGCCGCCGGAAAGCTGGTGCGGCTTCTTGTCGAAGGCGGCGGCGAGACCCACCAGGGCCAGCGCATCGCGTGCTTTTGCCGCCCGTGTCGTGCCGTCGACACCTTGCATGCGGAGCCCGAAACCGACATTGCCGCCGACACTCATATGCGGGAAGAGCGCATAGTCCTGGAACACCGTCGTCGTCGGGCGTTTGGCCGGCGGCACCGAGGTGCAGTCCTGGCCCCGGATGAGAACCTTGCCCTCGCTCGGATTGACGAAGCCGCCGAGAATCGACAGCAGCGTCGTCTTGCCGGAACCGGATGGCCCGAGCAGGATCGTATAGCTGCCGGCCTCGATCGTCAGCGACACGTTCCTCAGCACGCGATGCTGGCCGAAGCGGTGCGAGACGTCGCGGATATCGACCAGGGGCGCGTTCATGCCGGCTTTCTCCGCAGCAGGGTCAGTTCGAAGAACACCACCAGCACGATCGAGACGGCAAAGACCAGCGAGCCGACGGCGTTGGTCTTGGGGTTGAGGCCTGAGCGCAGCAGGTTCCAGATTTCCACCGGCAGCGTGGTCTCGAAGCGCGTCAACAGGAAAGAAATCACGAACTCGTCCCAGGAGAAGGTCATCGACAGGAAGAAGCCGGCGAAAATGGCCGGTGCCATGACCGGCACGGTGATCAACAGCAGCACCTTCCACTCCGGCGCGCCGAGGTCGCGCGCGGCGCGCTCGATGTTGATCTGGTGGTCGCCCATCTGGCTGTAGATGATGGCGAAGCACAGCGGCAGGTTGATCACGACATGGCCGATGCCGGCGGCAAGCAGCGATTTCGGCACGCCGGCCCAGTTGAACAGCACCAGCAGCCCCATGCCGATGATGAGGTAGCTGACGGTGAGCGGCAAGGTGATCAAACCGCGCAGCAGGCCGGAACCGGGCAGGACGAACCGCGCGAACCCCCAGGCCGAGAGGAAGCCGAGCGTGACCGCGGCGGCCGAGGATATCAACGCGACGAGCAGCGAATTGACCAGCGCCGAGGTCAGCCGGCTGTCGGAAAGGACTGCCTCGTACCAGCGCAGCGATGGGCCTGTGAACGGCGGAATGGGGAACGACGTCGACTGCAGCGAGAACAGCACCAGCACGACGACCGGCAGGAAGATGAAGCCATAGACGGCAAGCGCGTAAATCCAGGAAACGATGCGGGCAACGCTGCGCATGATCAGGTCCGCTCGATCTTCAGCCAGCGGGCGCAGGCGAGATAGGCGACGCTCACCACCGCCATCAGGATGATGGAGAGAGCAGAGGCGAGCGGGAAATCGCCGCGCCGGCCGATTTGCATCATCACCAGTTGCGGCATCAGAAGCTCGTTGTTGCCGCCCAGGATCTGCGGCGTGATATAGTCGCCGATGCAGAGCACGAAGGTCAGGAAGGCGCCGACCATGATGCCGGGCAAGGTCAATGGCAAAATGACATGCAGGAAGGTGCGCACCGGTCCGGCGCCGAGATCGGCGGCGGCCTTGCGGTAACTCGGGCTCAGCTGCTTCAGATTGGCGAAGATGGTCAGCGTCAACAGCATGACGAAGAAATGCACGAAGCCGGTGACGGTGGCCAGGCGCGTGTTGGCGAGCTGCAGCGGTTCGGAGACCACGCCAATGCCGGTCAGCGCCCGGTTGATGACGCCGTTCTGCGCCAGCACCAGCAGCCAGGAATAGGAACGCACGACATAGGACGTCCAGAACGGCAGCACGGCGAGCATCAGCGCCAACCGCTGCCAGCGTTCAGGAACCTGCTCGGCAAGAATCCAGGCAAAGGGATAGGCGAGCAGCACCGAGATCACGGTGACGATTGCTGTCACCTCTAGCGAGTTCACCATCGCTTGCCAGTAGGAGGGGTTGGTGAAGAACTGACTGTAATTGGTCAGCGTGAAACCGCCGCCCTCATGCGCCGTCAGGCTCGAAAGCCCCATGGCGATGAACGGCAGCACGAAGAACAGCAGCGTCCAGCCGAGCGCCGGCGTGACTAGCGCCCAAGGCAGAGTATCGCTCGCCCGGGGCAGGGCGCGCCCGCTGTTTCCCGACGGGTTCATGAACGGTAACCGCTCACTTCGCCTGCAGCATTTCGGTCCACATATCCTGCATCTTCTTGTCGAGATCGGCGTTCGGCGCGGGATAGGCCTGCGCGCGGGCAAGGAAGCCCGGCTGCTCGTCGAAGCGCAGGACCTTTTTCTGGTCGTCGGTCAGCGCGGCCTTGGTGTTGGACGGCATGCCCCAGTAGCAGGACGAGGTGGCGAGCCGCGCCTGTCCTTCGGGGCTCAGTATGTACTGGATGAATTTCAGCGCCATGTCCTTGTTCTTGGAATCCTTGAACATGGCCAGCGACTGCGACCACAGCACCGCGCCCTCTTTGGGAATGGAGAAGTCCAGCGCAGGGTTCTCCTTGGCGAGGCCCGCCGTCACCCATTCGCCGCCGCCGACCAGGATGTCGACCTCGCCGGTGGCGAGCGCCGTCTGACTGGCCGTGACTTCGCCGACCAGCTTTGCATTGGCCTTCATCTTCAGCAGCTCTTCCTTGAGCGCGGGCAGGTCGGCCTCGGTGAGATCGGCCGTCTTCTTGCCGATGGCGAGCGCCGCCATGCCGATGACCGGCAGGTAATAATCGTAGATGGCGACCTTGCCCTTGTATTTGTCCGATGTCAGGGAGGCCAGCGACTGCATGTCGGCCGGATCGACCTTGGTCTTGTTGAAGCCGATCGTGTTGTAGCCGAATTTTTCGGTGATGCCGTAGCGTTTGCCGCCGACAATGGTCGAACCGTCCATTTTCACCTGCGGGAAGAGGTCGGCGAAGGGCAGCTTGTCTTCCGGCAGCGGCTCGAACAGGCCTTTTTCGATCCCGCGCGGCACGTCGATGCTATCGATCACCATCACATCCCAGTCGCCGGGCTGCGACTGCTCGACGATGGCCAGCCCAGCCCCGGTGCCTTCGAACTCCTTTACGTTGACCTTGACGTTGTTGGCTTCCTCGAAGGGCTGCAGCAGCGCCGGATCGGAATGGTCGCACCAGATCAGGGCGTTGAGATCGGCGGCCTGGCCGACGCTGCCCGCGCCAAGCAGGAAGGTCGCGGCGGCGCATGCCGAGCGCAAATGGGTTGTCAGGGCGGAAAGCGGATTCCTGGATGCGGATGGTGCGGACATCGAGTGTTCTCCCTTGCCTTTGTGGCTTCTTGCAAAAAATTGAACCAATTCTAAAATTGAGTCAATTCTGTTTTTATGGCAAGAGGCTGATATGAGCGGATTGCGGGCAAGGCAAAAGGCGGATCGGCACAGGCGCATCATCGAGGCGGCGGCCGCACTTTTTCGCGAGGCAGGCTATGAAGGCGCCAAGATCGAGACGATCGCCGCGCAGGCCGAGGTCTCGATCGGCACGATCTACAACTACTATCAGAACAAGGGCGACATCCTCGGCGCCATCGTCTCGATGGAGGTCAACGAGGTGCTCAACGCCGGGCGCGGTGTGGTCGCCATGCCGCCGGCCAATGTCGGCGATGCGCTCGACACGCTGATCGGCATCTATATCGAACACTCGTTGCACTATCTCAGCAAGGAGATGTGGCGGCAGGCGATGGCGATCTCGACGCAACTGCCCGACAGCCCGTTTGGCCAGGCCTACACCGCGCTTGACCGGTCGCTCACCGATCAGATCGGCGCGCTCATAGCCCGGTTGCAGGAGGTAGGCCTCGCGCGGCCGGACATTGACGGGATGGCGCTTGGAGAACTGATCTTCAACAACATGAACATGATGTTCATCGAATTCGTGAAGCGCGACGCGGCGAGGATACCGGAATTGCGCGCATCGATACGAAGGCAGAACCGGATTCTGGTTTCGGCGATAGCGAAAGAGTGAGGATGGATGGGGGATCGTCGCCCTATGAGTATTTTTTCTATCTTAGGCGAAAGCCTATTGAGTTGAGCGACAAACCAGATACAACCATGGAGGGAAAATTAAGGGGGGATAGATGTCGTTTTCCATCTGGCATTGGGTAATCGTGCTGCTGCTGATCGGCGTGCCGGTTTTCTTCGCCGTCCGGTCGTCGGCCAGGCCATCGCAAAACGCAGAACAGCTTGTCGGATTTGGTGGCTGGCTGATGCTGCTGGCGATCGGACAGACATTGTCTCCGCTGCGGACGATCGCCGACTTGGCCAATTCGATCGAGGGTTACCAGCAACTCATGCCACTGCCAAACGGGCCGGTGGCGGTCTATGGCGAGGTTGCGCTCAACCTGGCATTTCTGGCGCTCCAGCTGGTCGTGCTCGTCTTCATGCTGCGACGAAGCCGCCGCTTCCCGCGCTTGTTTCTTTTGCAGTGGCTTTCGATCCCGGTCGTGTTCATCCTGGACACGATCTTGATCGCATCCGTGCTGGATGTCCCGCTGAATCAGGCGCTTGCAGGCGGCGACGCGCTGGCCGCACCTATAATCTCGCTTGTGGTGACCGGTCTCTGGGTCGCTTATGTCTTTAAGTCCGTCAGGGTGAGGAACACGTTCGACAGGGGCGCTGCGAGCGCGCGGATTGCAACGGCCGTTCAATAGGGCCGATCCCCTAACGCCGACGGAAGACATTCCAGCTGAGCTTCGAATGGGCTGCCATCCGAAGCTCGAAGAGCGAAGGCTGGTGCCCCCGGCAGGAATCGAACCCGCGACCTTCGGTTTACAAAACCGCTGCTCTACCAGCTGAGCTACAAGGGCATGGCGCTCCGGTTAGCCATATTTGGCGCGCCAGTAAAGATAAAACTCCGTTTTTGCGTTGCTGATGAGTCATGCGGAGGGCGGCGGCTGCATCCTGAAAAGGGCCAAGTGCCTTCCTATATCTGTTGGAAGTGCAATCGCTTGGGCGAGGCTGTCGCATGATTAGATTTGTCATCATCCTGCCAATCGTCGTGGTGGCCTGGATGCTGCTGGTGAAGCTCATCAGGGACGTCAAGAGTGCCAACGTAGACTGGACGGGCGTCACCACCATCATCGGCTTCATCGCGCTTGCCTTCTGGCTGCGCCACATCACCGGGATGGGGTGAGATTAGGGAGTAGGGAGTAGGGGGTAGGGAGTAGGGAGTAGGGAGTAGGGAGTAGGGAGTAGGGGATTGCATTACTCCCGTGGGCGTGCTGCCGTTTCACTACTGCCTACTGCCTACTGCCTACTGCCTACTGCCTACTGCCTACTGCCTACTGCCTACTGCCTCCAAAAAATCTCCTGACCCGTCGAACCTTTTGTCGCGCCGCGCCGACTGATGGGTGAGAGGCGAATGGGTCGCCTCGATCAAGGATCCAGGAGATCACCATGTTGAAGCACACTCTTACCTCAGGCCTCGTCGCCGTCTTCGTCACCGCCGGCGCGCTCGCCGGCACCGTCGGCACCTCGTCCGCCCACGGCATGCACAACCATCACCATCATCACAACCATCACCACAAGCACTTCAAGAAGCATCACAAGAAGTTCTGGTGGTGGCAGCACAACCATCATCACCACAAGCACGGCAAGGTGATCATCATCCTTTGATGGGAGGGACCCAATTCCCCAAGAGGGCGGCTTCGGCCGCCCTTTTTGCGTTCCGCATGGCCTTTGCTCTCATCGGATGGACCCTGGAGTTGCCGAGCGGGAGGCTGCTCCAAAGAAACGAAAAAAGATTCGAACCTTTTTTCTCGCCGCAACGACAGATGATCAAGAGGCGGATGGATCGCCTCTCCAACCGAAGCAAGGAGATCATCATGTTCACGCGCACACTCGTTTCCGGCCTCATCGCCACCACTGTCGCCGCTACCGCCCTGGTCGGCACCGTTCAGCCCTCGGCCGCCCACTCGCACCACCACGACCTCGGCATCGGCATTGCGGCCGGCGTTGGCGGTTTCGTCCTCGGCAGCCTGCTCGCCCAGCAGCCGCCGCGCACCGTCTATGTCGATGAAGATGGCGGTTCCTGGCATGTCCGCCGCTGTTTCGATCGCTACTCGAGCTACGACCCGGACTCCGACACCTATGTCGGCTACGACGGCTACCGCCACTACTGCCGGCTCTGAGACAGGAGGAGGATCAACGCAGGAAAGAGGGGCTCCCGGGCCCCTTTTCTTGCGTTTGAACGAACCAATGCCGCGTTTAGGACTGGGCTCCGGTTTTGGCGTCCAGGATCGGCAATCCGGCCGCGCGGCAAGTGTCGCCTATCAGCTTCATATTCGGCAACTCGTCGCCGATCGCGACGAGCTCGAAGGCACTGCCTGCATCCGGGAAGATTTTACCGGCGAAAGGCTTGTCGGTTCCATTGCCTCCCGACGGCGCCCTTGTGGCGACGTGGCCACAGACCACGATCTCCTGGCGACCGTTGACGGTCCGTTCTCCGGCAAGCATCGTCCCGAACCTGGCGGAAGCCGGGTTCTCCAAATGCTGGCGAACGCCATTGGTGATGATCTCTTCCAGGGCGAGCGAAATCGGCATGGGATCGACGCGCTGGTTGCTGGCATCGGGCGTGGTCGCAGGCGGTGCCGCTACGCACCCGCAAAGTGAAGCGGCAGCAAGAAGCAGAGCCGTTTTCCTCATTCGTGCCCTTTCGCATGCGATCCAGCCGCGCCGCCTGATGCCGGCGCTTGTCGCAGCAACCAGAGATGTACAGCGATTCTATGAGCGTCTAGTCTAATCGCTTCAATCGCCGGCTGGGGAGGGTGGCTTGGACGAGCAGGACAGGAAGGAAGACCTGATCGAGCCGGTGTTCCGCAACGGCACCGTCACGACAGTCGGCATTCTGCTGGCGTTCTCGCTGGGCTTCATCACCCATTGGGCCGCCAACCCTATCCCCTGGCAAACTTATCACCTGGTCGCTGTCCTGCCGATCCTGGCGGGTATCGCGCTGCAGATGCGGGCGCTGGCGCTGCTGCTCGACACGGCGTCGCTGCGGCGGCCGGTCTATGCGCGTGCCAACCGTATCTTCATGGCCGGCCTCATCTGCACGGCCAGCGGCGTGGGTCTGGCAATCCTGCTCGACGTCTTCCACGTGGCGGCGAGGAGCGCGCTGCCCGGCGCTGCCTGATCAGCCAGCCATCCCGCCGATCATTTTTGTTACCTCCACCGCCGCATTGCGCACCAGCGGTCCGATCTCGGCCAGCCGCTCGGGCGTGACCCGTACCGTTGGCCCGGATACCGAAACGCCGCCGATCGGCTCGCCATATTCGTTGAAGATGGCGGCGGCCACGCAGCGCATGCCGGGGTGACGTTCCTCGTCGTCGACCGACCAGCCGCGCTGCTTGATGACAGCCAGGTCGTGGGCAAGGGCGGAGATGTCGGAAAGGGTCTTGTCCGTATAGCGCTGCAGGCCCGCCTTGCGCAGGATGGTCCCGACGCGTTCCGGCTCGAGATGCGCCAGCACCGCCTTGCCGATGCCCGAAGCATGGAAGGGGCTGCGCGTGCCCGGCCGGAAGAAGGCGCGGATCGCCTGATGCGTCTCGACCTGGCTGACGAAGACCACGCAGTCATCCTCGGCAACGCCGAGATTGGCGGTTTCGCCGGTTTTCTCCATCAGTTCCTGCATGACGATGCGGGCGCGGTCGACCAGCTTGCGGCGGCGCAGGAACGCCGCGCCCATGCGGTAGGTCTCGACGCCGATCGACCACAGCTGGTCCGACGTGTCGAATTCGACCATGCCGTGGTTTTGCAGCGTCGTCAGCATGCGGTAGGCGGTCGAGGCGGCGAGGCCGCTTTGCGCCGATATCTCGCTGAGCGACAGCCCGCTGCCTTCGGCGACAATGGCCAGGATGCGCAAGGCGCGGTCGAGCGATTGAACCGAGGCCGCTTCGGCCGGACCGTTGAAGGCGCGCGGCCGGCCGCGCTGGCGTTTTTCGCTGGTTTCCATGGGCGGCATTCTCGGCCGTTTCTCCCAAGATGCAATGAAAAAGTTTTTCATGAAACTTTCCAGGCACAAATCTGGAAAACGGAAAGCCCAACAAAATCAGGTGATAATCGCAGTTTCTTAGAAATGAAAAAATATTCTGAAAAAGTTGAAAAATCACGGAGCCGGTGACATCCTCAGCCATACAACAATCATCTCGTGGAGGCTGGAAATGGCCAGGATGCGCGCTGTCGATGCTGCGGTTCTCGTTCTCGAAAAGGAAGGTATGTCCTGCGCCTTCGGTGTGCCGGGTGCCGCGATCAATCCGCTCTATTCGGCGCTGAAAGCCAGAGGCACCATCCGCCATATCCTTGCCCGCCACGTGGAGGGCGCCTCGCACATGGCGGAGGGCTATACCCGCGCCAAGGCAGGCAATATCGGGCTGTGCATCGGCACGTCGGGTCCGGCCGGCACCGACATGATAACAGGTCTCTATTCAGCGGCCGCGGATTCCATCCCGATCCTGTGCATCACCGGGCAGGCGCCGCGAGCGCGTCTCAACAAGGAGGATTTCCAGGCCGTCGACATTGCCGCGATCGCTTCGCCCGTCGCCAAGTGGGCGGTCACGGTCATGGAGCCCTATCTGGTGCCGATGGCGCTGCAGAAGGCGTTCCATCTGATGCGCTCGTCGCGGCCGGGTCCGGTGTTGATCGACCTGCCCGTCGACGTGCAGATGGCCGAAATCGAATTCGACATCGACGCCTACGAGCCGCTCAGCCCCTTCAAGCCGGCGATGACGCGCGCCCAGGCCGAAAAGGCGCTGACGATGCTCAACGCGGCCGACAAGCCGCTGATCGTTGCCGGCGGCGGCATCATCAATGCCGACGCGTCCGACCTGTTGATCGAATTCGCCGAAATCACGGGCGTCCCAGTCATCCCGACCTTGATGGGCTGGGGCGCGATCCCCGACGACCACCGGCTGATGGCCGGCATGTGCGGGCTGCAGACCTCGCATCGCTACGGCAATGCGACGATGCTGGAAGCCGATTTCGTCTTCGGCATCGGCAATCGGTGGGCCAACCGCCACACCGGCTCCGTCGATGTCTACACCAAGGGAAAGAAGTTCATCCATGTCGACATCGAGCCGACACAGATCGGCCGTGTCTTCGCGCCGGACCTCGGCGTCGTCTCGGATGCGGGCGCGGCGCTGAAAATCCTGCTCGACGTTGCCACCGAGTGGAAGACGGCGGGGATGCTGCGCGACTGGTCCGGCTGGGCCCGGGAATGCCAGGGCCGCAAGAAAACCCTGAAGCGCAAGACGCATTTCGACCAGGTGCCGCTGAAGCCGCAGCGCGTCTATGAGGAGATGAACAAGGCGTTTGGTCGCGACGTCACCTATGTCACCACCATCGGCCTCTCGCAGATCGCCGGCGCCCAGTTCCTGCATGTCTACAAGCCGCGCAACTGGATCAATTGCGGCCAGGCCGGCCCGCTCGGCTGGACGCTGCCGGCAGCGCTCGGCGTGCGCGCCGCCGATCCCGACCGCACCATCGTCGCGCTGTCGGGCGACTATGATTTCCAGTTCATGATCGAGGAACTGGCGGTCGGTGCGCAGCATAAGCTGCCTTACATCCACGTCGTCGTGAACAACGCCTATCTCGGCCTCATCCGCCAGGCGCAGCGCGGTTTCTCCATGGATTACGAGGTGAGCCTCGCCTTCGAAAACATCAATCGATCAGGCGATCCCGAGGCCGGTTATGGCGTCGACCATGTCGCCGTCGCCGAGGCGATGGGCTGCAAGGCAGTCAGGGTTCGCAAGCCGGAAGAGTTCGCCGGCGCATTCAAGGAGGCGCAGCGGCTGATGAAGGAGCACCGGGTTCCCGTCGTGCTCGAATTCATCCTCGATCGCGTCACCAACATCTCGATGGGCACCGAGATCGACAAGATCACCGAATTCGAGGACCTTGCCGAACATCAGGAAGACGCGCCCACCGCGATCGTCATGTTGGACTAGGAGAAAAAGAATGCCGCGTTTTTCAGCCAATCTGTCGATGCTCTTTGGCGAGCATGATTTCCTCGACCGTTTCGACGCCGCCGCCCGGGCCGGCTTCAAGGGCGTCGAATATATCGGCCCTTACGACCATGCGCCCGAGGTGGTTGCCGCGCAACTGAAGAAGAACGGCCTGACGCAGGTGCTGTTCAACCTGCCGGCCGGTGATTGGGGCAAGGGCGAGCGCGGCATTGCCGTGCTGCCGGACCGTGTGCCGGAGTTCCGTCAGGGTGTGGCCAAGGCGATCACCTATGCGCAGGCGCTCGGCTGCGAGCAGGTCAACTGCCTGGCCGGCATCGCTCCGCAGGGCGCCGACCGCAAGGTGCTGGAGAACGTCTTTGCCGAGAACCTTGCCTTCGCGGCGGAAAAGCTCGAACATGCCGGCATCAGACTGCTGATCGAGCCGATCAACACGCGCGATATCCCAGGCTTCTTCCTGAACTATTCGGAGCAGGCGCTGGCCTTGATCGACCGGGTCGGCTCGAAGAACCTGTTCCTGCAATACGACATCTATCACATGCAGATCATGGAGGGGGATCTCGCCCGGACGATCGAGGCCAATCTCAGCCGCATCGCGCATATCCAGCTTGCGGACAATCCCGGCCGTCACGAGCCGGGGACGGGCGAGATCAATTATCCCTTCCTCTACGACCACATCGACAAGCTCGGCTATGCCGGCTGGATCGGCGCGGAATACAAGCCGAAGGCCGGCACGGAAGCAGGTCTGGGCTGGTTCCAGGACCCGGCCGCGCAGGGGAGCGCCGCGGCTTAGAGCTTCCTTCTCCCCGTCTCGATACGGGGAGAAGGTGCCGGCAGGCGGATGAGGGGCAGCGCCCGTCTTCGATACGTTTGAACAGAGAATTTCAGGGAGCAAAGCAATGGAAACCATCGGTTTCATAGGCCTCGGCATCATGGGCGCGCCAATGGCCGGGCATCTGCTCGACGCCGGCTTCACGGTCATTGCCAGCGATCATCGCAGCAAACCTTCAGCCGATCTCGTCACCAAAGGGCTGAGGACCGTCACCGGCCATGCCGCCGTGGCCAAAGCGGCCGATATCATCATCCTGATGGTGCCCGACACGCCGCAGGTAGCCGAAGTGCTGTTCGGTGACAACGGCGTCGCCTCCGGCCTGTCCAAGGGCAAGCTCGTGATCGACATGAGCTCGATTTCGCCGATCGAGACCAAGGTTTTCGCAGGGAAAATCAACGATCTCGGCTGCGATTACCTCGACGCGCCGGTCTCCGGCGGTGAAGTCGGCGCCAAGGCCGCGTCGCTGACCATCATGGTCGGCGGCGAGGAAAAGGCCTTCGAACGCGCAAGACCCGTGTTTGAGAAGATCGGCAAGAACATCACTCTGGTCGGGCCGAACGGCGTCGGCCAGACCACCAAGGTGGCCAACCAGATCGTCGTTGCGCTGACCATTGAAGCCGTCGCGGAAGCCCTTGTTTTCGCTTCGAAAGCCGGCGCTGATCCGGCCAAGGTCAGGCAGGCGCTGATGGGTGGGCTGGCGGCGTCGCGCATTCTCGAAGTGCATGGCGAGCGCATGGTCAAGCGCACCTTTGCACCCGGCTTCCGCATCGAATTGCACCAGAAGGATCTCAATCTCGCTCTGGAAGGCGCCAGGGCGCTCGGCGTATCGCTGCCCAACACCTCGACCACGCAGCAGCTGTTCAATTCCTGCGTCGCCAACGGCGGGGCGAAGGAGGATCACTCGGCAATGGTGAGAGCGCTGGAGCGGATGGCCAATTTCGAGGTCGGCAAGGAGGCAACGGAAATCAAGGGCAAGGCGGCATAGGCCGGGAGAGGGCGGCACAACGTTCCCAAAGCCGCCAGCTTCCGTCCGTCGAAGAACGGGTTTCGGCTTTGCCGCCGGAACCCGTTTCTCGTTTTCGAGGACGCCCAGGACGGCTGCGCCGTCGGCTCAGCGTTTCAAGAAAGCCCTTGCGGCATAAAGGCTCACTGCCGCCGCGTTCGACACGTTGAGCGAGCGGATGGCGCCGGGCATGTCGAGGCGGGCCAGCGTCGTCACCGTCTCGCGCGTCTTCTGGCGCAGACCCTTGCCTTCGGCGCCCAGCACCAGCGCGATCTTGTCGCCTGAAAAACCGGCTTCGAGTTCCGCCGGCCCGTCCGAATCGAGGCCGATGGTCTGGAAGCCGGCTTCGTGTAGCTGACCCAGCGCGTCGGCGAGATTCTTCACCTCGATCTGGTCGATATATTCCAGCGCGCCGGAAGCCGATTTCGCCAGCACGCCCGATTCCTGCGGGCTGTGGCGGGCCGTGGTGATCAGCGCGCCGGCGCCGAAGGCGACCGCCGAACGCAGGATGGCGCCGACATTGTGGGGATCGGTGACCTGGTCGAGCACCAGCACCAGCCTGGTGTCGCCGAGCGCGTCGAGGCGCTTGGGCTTCAGCGGCTCGGCCTCGATCAGCACGCCCTGGTGCACCGCGTCCGAGCCGGTGATCCTGTCGATGTCCCTGGGTTCGACCAGTTCGGCCTTGAAGGGCAGGGCAGCGAGATCGGCGATCTCGAGCCGCTCGGCCGCATTGCGCGTCACCAGCATCTTGCGGATCTTGCGGCGCGGATTGTCGAGCGCGGCGCGCACCGTATGCAGGCCATAGAGCCGCACCAGGCCATCCCCGGCGTTCTCGCCCGGCGGTACGGGCTGGCGCGGCCGGAATGCCGGCGCGCCGCCGCTCTTCTCGTCGCGATGCGCACGGCGCAGCTTGGCGTAATGGGTATCTTTGGGAGTGCCGGTCTTGTTGCTCATGGCTGGCTTCTATAGCCGTGCGGCACGGTCAAGGATATGGCCTGACGCCGCAGTCGGCGAACAAGTTCGAAAAACGCCCGCTGCGCGGTTGACACCCACTGGCCTTGCCGCCATAAGGCGCTTCGCTGATTTCGGAGAAAGATAACTCGGGTCTCCGGATCGGCAAGAATGCCTCGTTGCATGGCTCCGGCGGCAGACTGGAGAGGTGCCCGAGTGGTTAAAGGGGACGGACTGTAAATCCGTTGGCTTAGCCTACGTTGGTTCGAATCCAACCCTCTCCACCACTGCCGGCCCGGAAGCCCTGAAACGCGAAAGCATCGGACCCAAAAAGCGCATGGCGCTTTGCGGGTGAATCCGGTACTTCAGTGCAAGGCGCGGGTATAGCTCAGTGGTAGAGCAGCAGCCTTCCAAGCTGAATATGCGGGTTCGATTCCCGCTACCCGCTCCAGATTGCCCTCCAGCCACTGCCAAGCCGAAACGCCGCGCGGCAATGCGCGCAGCGCCTCTGCCATCGGTCTGCGGCGCGCGCCCTAGCTGTTGAATGCCGACGCGACCTGGTGCTGCTGCGGCACCTGGCCGTTCGGCGTCAGCTTGTCGACGATGCCGGGCAGTGCCGTGGAAAGTTGCTGGAGCAATTCCTGCTCATTCATGCCGGTGCGCTGCGCGATCTCGCGGATCACCGCAGGACCGAGCGCCGAGCCGAGATCACCAGGATTGATCGACTGGTTCTGCCCGGTGCCGACCCAGGAATCGGCGACATTGCCGTGGCCGGCATCCTTGAGCTTGTCGAGCAGGCCACCCAATCCGCCGAGCAGACCGCCGTCGCCGGCTGTTGTTCCGGCGGTGGTCGGATCGGCCGGGGCCGGTGCTTGAGGTTGCTCCGGCTCCGCGCTCCTGCCGCTCAGCATCTTGCCGACCAGCAGCGCGCCGAGCGCGATCATCAATGGTTTAGTGATGTTGCCGCCGGGAACGGCGTTGTCAAAAAGTCCCATAGTGGATCCTCCATCTCGACCAAGCCCAGCCCATCACCAACAATGGCGCATCCGGGCGGAATTTCAAGCTGGCTTGAGCTTTTGACAATCATATGAAAATCTCCGCTTCGCGGAGGGATGGAGAGGAAAAAATGGGTATCATCAGCTGGATCATCCTCGGCGCCATCGCCGGGTTCATCGGCAGCAAGATCGTCAACAAGAGCGGCCAGGGCGTGATCATGGACATCGTGCTCGGCATCGTCGGCGCGATTGTCGGCGGCCTGATCTTCAGCGCCTTCGGCGCGTCGGGCGTGACCGGGCTCAACATTTACAGCCTGATCGTCGCGGTGGTTGGCGCCGTGGTTGTTCTTTGGGCCTATCACCAGTTCAGCGGAAGCCGGACGCTCTAGCAACCCGAGGCGACCGGCTACGCCGGACGGGCGGCGGCCCCGAGCGGGCCGCCCCGACTGCCGGCTTGCCTATGGCATCAACACCGCGTCGGCGGCGGCGAAGAAGATCAGCGTTCCGGCGATAAAAACCGCCCAGCCGACAAGCGACTTGCGGATGGCGGCCTTGTGCTCGGCGTCCGAGCCTTTGTTCTGGTCGAAATCGGTCATGGCAAGCTCCCGTCGCTGATTGGTTCCGTCCTAGCCGCATAGAGGATCCCGGCGGCGTCGGCAACGGCCTCCGGCAACCGCCCGGCCGGCAACTAGGCGACCACCGTCAGCCGGCGCTGGCGCTGGTCGAGCGATACGATGGTCAGCCCGCTGGCGACCACCAGCAGGATGCCGCAAACCGCCAGCATGTTCGGGAATTGCCCGAACACCAGCAGGCCCGAAATGACCGCCCAGACCGTGAAGCAATAGTAGAATGGCGCCACCGCTCCGGTAGGCCCGACGCGATAGGCCATGAAGATGAAGAAGTGGCCGAAGATCAGGAAGAATCCGGCGCCGGCCATCAGCAGCAGATGGCGGGCCTCAGGCATGATCCAGCGCTCGGAAACCAGGTGCGCGGCGCCCGCGCCGATGAGCACCACCACCACGGCTGAGATCGCCACGATCATTCCGGGCACCTCGGCAGGCACGCGCCTGCCGGCAAGATCGCGCGCCGCCGCCAGCGCAGCGTTGCCGAGCGCCAGTAGCGCATAGACCGAAATGCCTTGCATGGTCGGCTGCGCCACCATCAGCGCGCCGAGGAAGCCCAATCCGATCAGCGCCAGGCGCTGGCCGCCGATGCGCTCGCCAAACAGGACCGAGGAACCGACCAGCATCAGCAGCGGCGTGATCTGGCCGAGCGCGGTGGAATCGGCGATCTGCATGTTGGCGAGCGCGACGACGTAACAGAGGATCGCCGCCAGTTCGAGCAGGTTCCGGCGCAGCACCCGCTTGTCGAAGATCAGTGGTATCTGCTTGCCGTAGCCAAGCGCGAACAGCAGCGGAAAGCCCCATAGTGTTGCAGCCGCGCCACGCAGCAATAGCACCTCGTAGGACGGCAGGCCCACCGTCGCGAGTTTCATCATCGTGTCGTTGACCAGATACGACCCGGTCGAGACGATCATGAACAGCGGGCCGCGAATGGCTGAGGGGATGAAATGCATCGGCGCAGGAAATCAGACCGGGATCGCCGCCGCAATGGGCCATGAACCGCCGTCAAATCCGACACCGATTTATGCGCCGGCTTGCGCAAAGCAGCCATTGTCGAGGCCGGCCGTCACCCATTCCATTTTCAACCGCGGCCACCTATATCCGCGCCATATCTCCGCAATCGGACCGTGGGTTCTGACCGAGTGAGATAGCGCCCGGGCAAAAGACGCTTGTGTTTTTTGGCCTTTCTCGCTAATCGCCCCGCATTCGACTGAACTGAAGGTCCAGGCCGTCCAAGGAAAGAGACTATGGCAAAAGGTAAATTCGAGCGTACGAAGCCTCATGTGAACATCGGCACGATCGGCCACGTCGATCACGGCAAGACGTCGCTGACGGCTGCGATCACCAAGTATTTTGGCGAATACAAGCGCTATGACCAGATCGACGCGGCGCCGGAAGAGAAGGCGCGCGGCATCACGATCTCGACGGCCCATGTCGAATACGAGACCGAGAACCGCCACTACGCCCACGTCGACTGCCCCGGCCACGCCGACTATGTGAAGAACATGATCACCGGCGCCGCGCAGATGGACGGCGCGATCCTGGTCGTGTCGGCCGCCGACGGCCCGATGCCGCAGACCCGCGAGCACATCCTGCTTGCCCGTCAGGTCGGCGTTCCCTCGATCGTGGTGTTCCTGAACAAGGTCGACCAGGTCGACGACGCCGAACTTCTCGAACTGGTCGAGCTCGAGGTTCGTGAGCTGTTGTCGAAGAACGAATTCCCCGGCGACGACATTCCGATCGTCAAGGGCTCGGCGCTGGCTGCGTTGGAAGATTCCAACAAGACCATCGGCGAAGACGCGATCCGCGAGCTGATGGCTCAGGTCGACGCCTACATCCCGACGCCTGTTCGTCCGCTGGACAAGCCGTTCCTGATGCCGATCGAGGACGTGTTCTCGATCTCGGGCCGCGGCACGGTCGTGACCGGCCGCGTCGAGCGCGGCGTGGTCAAGGTCGGTGAGGAACTCGAGATCATCGGCATCCGTCCGACGACCAAGACGACCTGCACGGGCGTTGAAATGTTCCGCAAGCTGCTCGACCAGGGCCAGGCCGGCGACAACATCGGCGCGCTGCTGCGCGGCGTCGACCGTGAAGGTGTCGAGCGCGGCCAGGTTCTGGCCAAGCCCGGTTCGGTGAAGCCGCACAAGAAGTTCGTGGCCGAAGCCTACATCCTGACCAAGGACGAAGGTGGCCGTCACACGCCGTTCTTCACCAACTACCGTCCGCAGTTCTACTTCCGCACGACCGACGTGACCGGCATCGTGTCGCTGCCGGCCGGCACCGAGATGGTGATGCCTGGCGACAACATCACGGTCGACGTCGAACTGATCGTGCCGATCGCCATGGAAGAGAAGCTGCGCTTCGCCATCCGTGAAGGCGGCCGCACCGTCGGTGCCGGCATCGTCGTCACCATCAAGGAATAATCGATACCGGCTTTGCCGGTTCGACAAGGAAAGGGCGGTCCTCGGGCCGCCCTTTTTCGTTTCGGGAGCTTGGCGACGCAGCCGTGTCGAGGGCTGTTTCAAATCTGTTGCAAGCGCCATGGCTGCAACTAGTATGGGTTGCACCGAGGGAGCTTTGCCAACTGTGGTTTCAGGGCGCCGTTTCGATGGGAAGGCATGGCGGTTGTGGGCACTTGCTTGCCTCGTCGTCGCCATGACGCTGCCCGTCCTTGGGGCGCGAGCGCAGGACGGGCCTCCCGACATCGCGCCCATGCGTTTCGTCGTCGTGCGCAGCAACGCCCCGGGATGCGAACCCAACTGTCCTGAATGGATATCGGCGGACGGCGCCATAGAGGCGGGCACGCCGGCGCTCTTCAAGCGCACGCTCCGGGCGCTCAAGGGAAGGCAATTGCCTGTTGTCGTCAATTCGCCCGGCGGCAACGTCGACGCGGCGCTGGCACTTGGCCGGATGATCCGCAAGAACAGGCTCGATATCGCCGTCGGCGTGACGGTCTTTTCCGGCTGCCAGCCGGAGGCGACGGACTGCGGCGACAACAAAGGTAAGGGCGCCGCTTATTTCGGCATGGCCTTCGACGACGGGGCCATGTGCAATTCGGCCTGTCCATTGATGTTTTCGGGCGGTGTGCGCCGCGTGGTCGGCGATTTCGGCTATCTCGGCGTCCACCAGATCACCACCACGTTTCATCGCGAGAAGCTGCTCTACCGGACCACCTACCGGATCGTGAACGGCAAGAAGAAGATCATCAACACCAAGGTGGTCAGCCGCAAGAACGCCGGCAGCTACAAGACCTACGAGATGAGCAAGGCGGTCGAGAAGACGCTCTCGGCTTATCTGAAGGAAATGGGCATAGACGGCGGTGTGCTGGAAGTCATGAAGGCGACACCGGCCAGCGAGATTCGCCAGATTCCTCTCGACGAGATGTTGACGATGAAGCTCGTCACCAGCCGGGACGCCGTAGATCTGTTGACCACCGCGAGCCTGTGCAGGCCGGAGCAGTCGGCCACGAACTGCCGGGATATAGCGGGACCGGGAAACAAGGCGGCGCCTTCGGCCGCCGCAACGACGGCTGCGGCCACGGAGGCGAAGGCCGGCGGGGACATGCGCCTTGTCGTGGTACGCGGCAGCAATCCGCTGTGCAATCCCGACTGCCCGGAATGGATATCGGCGCAAGGCGCGGTCACGAGCCAGACGCCGCTGAAGCTGCGCCAGCTGCTGGCGACGCTGGGCGATCGGCGACTGCCTGTCGTCATCAGTTCGCGCGGAGGCGACCTGTCCAGCGCGCTCGCAATGGGAAGGCTTATCCATGAGAGGAAGCTGGACATCGCCGTTGCCCGCACCGATTTCGTAGACTGCGATCCCGGCGCATGGAACTGCCTGGCCAGGGACGGGGCCTATGCCGGCTTGAGCGTCGATGCCGGAGTGGAGTGCGATTCCGCCTGTGTGCTGGTGCTTGCCGGCGGCGCGAGGCGCCTTGCCGGTCAGCAAGTGCGGCTCAGCCTCTATCCGATGGGACAGAAGCAGACGGTCAAGGCCTATCTCGAGGAGATGGGGATCGGTCCCGGACTGTTCGCCGCGATTGCGGGCCGCACGGCCGAGCGCCAGCTTGACCCTGGAGCAATGCAAAAGGCCGGACTGACTACGGGACCGCAATCGGGTCGACGTGCTGACCGGCGCCACGATTTGCAAGGCCATGCCCAAGCCCGGCAATTGCCGGGGCCTGCCGGCCGCCAATGCGCAGGCCGACACGCCTGCCAAGCTGTAGCTCCCGCGACATAGGCGAGCTACCCATCGAGGCAGGTTGAGCCTCGCTCGGCCTTTCCGGTATCGTCGCTGTGGCGGCGGAACTGGAGGATCGAGAATGAGCGGTGATGTTCCGACATTATACGAGTGGGCAGGGGGCATCGAGGCGCTGAACCGGCTGACGGAAACCTTCTACGCCAAGGTGGCGGAGGACCCGGTCGTCGGGCCGGTGTTCAAAACCATGTCGCCGGACCACCCGGCCCATGTCGCGGCCTTCATCGGCGAGGTTTTCGGCGGACCGAAAACCTACAGCGAAAGCTTCGGCGGTCATCGCGAGATGGTCATGCATCATCTGGGCCGGCACCTGACGGAGGAGCAGCGCCGCCGCTGGATCAGCCTTCTCTCCGACGCAGCCGACGTCGTCGGCCTGCCTGACGATCCGGAGTTTCGCTCGGCCTTCATGGGCTATGTCGAATGGGGATCGAGGCTGGCCAAGATGAATTCCGATCTCGGTGAAACCTGCGATCCTGAGACGGAACCGATGCCGGCCTGGGGTTGGGGTGTGCCGGGAGGGCCGTATAAGCCGCCGGAAGAAAAATAGGCATCGAGCCGCCCCGGGGGAGCCGTGACGTCGCTGTCCGATTTCTGGCGCTGGATTATGACAAGTTTGCTCACAAACCACTCTTTACAGAGCCCGCGGAAGCTTTTAGGAAGCGCCAGCCGCAGATATGGCGGCGCGTACGGGCATAGCTCAGTTGGTAGAGCGGCGGTCTCCAAAACCGCAGGTCGTAGGTTCGAGCCCTGCTGCCCGTGCCATTTTCAAAAATGGCGATCAGAACGGTTTTTGCAGGCGGGCCTTTGAAAATCGGCGACCCGCTTGCCATATTAGGGCGATTGGGGCATAAGGGCGCCATAGCCGGGACGGAACGACTGGATGGTTCCGAGGCGGCGTTTGGTCATAAAGCGGGCACTTGCCACTTGCGTGGATCAAGAATCGGTTTTATGTAGACAGGACAGACACGCGGCGCGTGGAGCTGGGAAGCCGGCTTTACGCGTCTGATTTGCATGGGCGAAATGGCGCTGATTCGGCGCGGATTTGGACCCAGGCGGCACGTCCCGGTCAGCGGGATCATCCAGGGGGCCCGGCCAACGGGTCTTGAAGACAGGCGGCATATGGCTTCGAAAACCACAAATCCTTTCGTCTTTCTCCAGCAGGTGCGCGCGGAGACAGCCAAGGTGACTTGGCCGTCGCGTCGCGAGACGATGATTTCGACGGTGATGGTCCTGGCCTTCGCCGTGATCGCGATGATCTTCTTCTTCACCGCCGATCAGCTCATGGGCCTCGCGGTCGAGCAGATTTTGGGCATTGGACGCTAAGTCCGGCGATTACGGAGACGTCGTAAAAATGGCTACGCGCTGGTACATCGTTCACGCCTATTCGAATTTCGAGAAGAAGGTCGCCGAGGACATTGAGAACAAGGCCAAGCAGAAGGGCTTGTCCGCCGATATCGAGCAGATCGTGGTGCCGACCGAAAAGGTCGTCGAGGTTCGTCGCGGCCGCAAGGTCGATGCCGAGCGCAAGTTCTTCCCGGGCTATGTGCTCCTGAAGGCCAACCTGACCGACGCCGTCTTCTCGCTGGTCAAGAACACGCCCAAGGTCACCGGCTTTCTCGGCGACTCCAAGCCGGTGCCGATCACCGAGGCCGAAGCCCAGCGCATCCTGAACCAGGTGCAGGAAGGCGTCGAGCGGCCGAAGCCCTCGGTCACGTTCGAGATCGGCGAGGCGATCCGCGTCTCGGATGGTCCTTTCGCGTCGTTCAATGGTTTCGTCCAGGAAGTGGACGAGGAGCGGGCGCGGCTCAAGGTGGAAGTTTCGATCTTCGGGCGCGCCGTGCCCGTCGATCTGGAATTCGGACAGGTCGAAAAGGGCTGATCCGAAATCCCTGATGCTGGTCCGGCGATGCCGGGTCGGCGGTCAGGGGAGGCGGCGCGCAAGCGTGCGGCCTCGAGAACGGTGGGAGGCGAAGGCGGCTTAGCCGGCCGCGTGAACCGCACCACCAGACTGCAACCGCCGGGATTTCCCAGCTAGTGGGGCCGGCATAGACAAAGGCAGGAAAAGAGATGGCTAAGAAAATTGCAGGCCAGCTCAAGCTCCAGGTTTCCGCGGGTTCGGCGACGCCGTCGCCCCCGATCGGCCCGGCGCTTGGTCAGCGTGGCATCAACATCATGGAGTTCTGCAAGGCGTTCAACGCGCAGACCCAGGAAATGGAAAAGGGATCGCCGATTCCGGTCGTCATCACCTATTACCAGGACAAGTCGTTCACCTTCGTCATGAAGACGCCGCCGGTGAGCTATTTCCTCAAGAAGGCCGCGAACCTGAAGTCGGGCTCCAAGGAGCCGGGCAAGGTCAAGGCCGGCACGATCGATCGCGCCAAGGTGCGCGCCATCGCCGAGCAGAAGATGAAGGATCTGAACGCAAACGACGTCGAGGCGGCCATGCGCATGGTCGAGGGCTCCGCCCGCTCGATGGGTCTGGAAGTGGTGGGCTGAGATCATGGCAAAGATTGCAAAGCGTGTATCCAAGTCCCGCGAAGGCATCGATCCCAACAAGGCTTATGCCCTGGGTGACGCGCTGAAGCTGCTCAAGGACCGTTCCTCGGTCAAGTTCGACGAGACCGTCGAAGTCGCCATGAACCTGGGCGTCGACCCGCGTCATGCCGACCAGATGGTTCGCGGCGTGGTCAACCTGCCGAACGGCACCGGCCGCTCGGTTCGTGTCGCCGTGTTCGCCCGTGGCGACAAGGCCGAGGAAGCCAAGGCCGCCGGCGCCGACATCGTCGGCGCGGAGGACCTGGTCGACATCGTCCAGAAGGGCACGATCGATTTCGATCGCTGCATCGCCACGCCGGACATGATGCCGCTCGTCGGCCGTCTCGGTAAGGTGCTCGGCCCGCGCGGCATGATGCCGAACCCGAAGGTCGGCACCGTCACCACCGACGTTGCCGCAGCCGTCAAGGCATCGAAGGGCGGCGCCGTCGAGTTCCGCGTCGAGAAGGCCGGCATCGTTCATGCCGGCGTCGGCAAAGTCTCGTTCGAGGTCAAGGCGCTGGAAGAGAACATCCGTGCCTTCGCCGATGCGGTGACCAAGGCAAAGCCGGCTGGCGCCAAGGGCAACTACGTCAAGAAGGTGTCCGTCACCTCGACGATGGGCCCGGGCCTCAAGCTCGACGTCGCGACGCTCGCAGCGTCCTGATGAAGACCATTTGGATCGGCCTTCGGAAGGCTGATCCATGACTGAATTCCGGGCCTCGGATTTATCCTGGGCCCGGTACCGGAAGCCGGAAGGCTTCCGGACATCCTGTCCGAGATTGCGGGCGGCCCAAGTCTTGATTCCAAGAGGAGGGCCTTAATTCATGTGGGCCTGCATGAGACGGGTGAAGACCCGACAACGGAGCAAGTGCTCCAATGAAAGGTTCGAACCGTGTTTGCCTTTTGTCTGCGCATCGCCGGCCTGGCCGTCGATGTGGCGAAAGGGGGCAGGATCCTCGAGCGTCGTTCGGGAGATCCGTTACTGGATGGCCCGGCCGGCAAAGGCAACCCGACGCCTGTTCTCAAATGGGAATGTTCCCATCGAAGGGGCAGGGGTCAACTGGAGATAGGCAGTGGACAGAGCGGAAAAACGCGAACTCGTCACGGGCCTGAACGAAGCGTTCGGAAACGCGGGTTCAGTGGTCGTGGCCCACTATGCCGGTATCACCGTCGCGCAAATGAACGACCTTCGGTCGAAAATGCGCGCTGCCGGTGGCACCGTTAAAGTCGCGAAGAACCGTCTCGCCAAAATCGCTCTTCAGGGCACGGACTCCGCATCGATCATCGACCTGTTCAAGGGTCAGACGCTGATCGCTTATTCGGAGGATCCGATTGCGGCGCCGAAGGTCGCGTCCGATTTCGCCAAGGGAAATGACAAGCTTGTCATTCTCGGCGGCGCAATGGGCACCACCTCGCTCAACGCCGACGGTGTGAAGGCACTCGCCACACTTCCGTCGCTCGATGAGCTGCGCGCCAGGCTGGTTGGCATGATCGCCACGCCGGCAACCCGGATCGCCCAGATCGTCAATGCGCCAGCGGCTTCGGTCGCGCGCGTCATCGGCGCTTACGCCCGGAAGGACGAGGCGGCATGAGGCCGTTCCTCGCTATCAAAAACACACGTTCGAACCTAACGAAGGAATACAACAATGGCTGATCTGGCAAAGATCGTAGACGACCTGTCGAAGCTGACCGTCCTCGAGGCGGCTGAGCTGTCGAAGCTTCTGGAAGAAAAGTGGGGCGTTTCGGCTGCTGCTCCGGTGGCGGTTGCCGCTGCTGGCGGCGCTGCCGCCGCTGCTGCTCCGGTCGAAGAGAAGACCGAATTCGACGTCGTCCTCACCGACGCCGGCGCTCAGAAGATCAACGTCATCAAGGAAGTCCGCGCCATCACCGGCCTTGGCCTCAAGGAAGCCAAGGACCTGGTCGAAGCGGCTCCGAAGCCGGTCAAGGAAGGCGTTTCCAAGGCCGACGCTGACAAGTTCAAGGCCCAGCTGGAAGCAGCCGGCGCCAAGGTCGACCTGAAGTAATCATAAAGCGGCGGGCGGCCTCGCGCCGTCCGCCACTCCCTCAGGCCGTGCCCGGGGAGGCTGCGTAACGCGAGATGTACGAAAACCTCTTTCCTGAAGGCCGCCAGGCGACCTTCAGGAAACGGGTTTTCTCCCGTTTTAGCCGGCCGCCGCCAAGCAATTGGCAAGCAAAGCCGGAGAACAGACAGAGAGCCGCCGCCCAGGTGGCTCGGCATGCAAGGCGAACCGCGGCGAGGTTCGCCCCGAGTTTAGAGCTAAGGAGCGACGATGGCCCAGACCCAGACTTTCAATGGCCGCAGACGCGTACGCAAGTTCTTCGGAAAGATCCCGGAAGTTGCGGAGATGCCGAACCTGATCGAGGTTCAGAAGGCATCCTATGACCAGTTCCTGATGGTGGACGAGCCCAAGGGCGGCCGTCCGGACGAAGGACTGCAGGCCGTTTTCAAGTCGGTCTTCCCGATCTCCGATTTTTCCGGCTCCTCGATGCTGGAGTTCGTGAAGTACGAGTTCGAAGGACCGAAATTCGACGTTGACGAATGCCGTCAGCGCGACCTGACCTATGCCGCGCCGCTGAAGGTGACGCTGCGCCTCATCGTGTTCGATATCGACGAGGATACCGGCGCCAAGTCCATCAAGGACATCAAGGAGCAGGACGTCTACATGGGCGACATGCCGCTCATGACCTTGAACGGCACCTTCATCGTCAACGGCACCGAGCGCGTCATCGTCTCGCAGATGCACCGTTCGCCGGGCGTCTTCTTCGACCACGACAAGGGCAAGTCGCACTCGTCGGGCAAGCTTCTGTTTGCGGCGCGCGTCATCCCCTACCGTGGCTCGTGGCTCGACATCGAGTTCGACTCCAAGGACGTCGTGCACGCCCGCATCGACCGTCGCCGCAAGATTCCGGTGACGTCGCTTTTGATGGCGCTCGGCATGGATGGCGAAGAAATCCTGTCGACCTTCTACAACAAGATCACCTACAAGCGCGCCGGCGACCACTGGCGCATCCCGTTCAACGTCGAGCGTTTCCGCGGCCTCAAGGCCGTCGGCGACCTGGTCGATGCCGATACGGGTGAGATCGTTGTCGAGGCCGGCAAGAAGATCACCGCCCGCCAGGCGCGTCAGCTCGGCGAAAAGGGCCTCAAGGCCATCAAGGCGACCGACGAGGACCTTCTGGGCAACTATCTCGCCGAGGACATCGTCAACTACGCTACCGGCGAGATATTCCTCGAAGCCGGCGACGAAATCGACGAGAAGACGCTGAAGGTGCTGCTCGGCACCGGCGAGCAGGAAGTCCAGATCCTCGACATCGACCATGTCAATGTCGGCGCCTACATCCGTAACACGCTCGCCGTCGACAAGAACGAGAGCCGTCAGGACGCGCTGTTCGACATCTACCGCGTCATGCGTCCGGGCGAGCCGCCGACGCTCGAGACCGCCGAAGCCATGTTCAACTCGCTGTTCTTCGACAGTGAGCGCTACGACCTGTCGGCCGTTGGCCGCGTCAAGATGAACATGCGCCTCGAACTCAAGGCCGAGGACACCGTGCGCGTGCTGCGCAAGGAAGACATCCTGGCCGTGGTCAAGACGCTGGTCGAACTGCGCGACGGCAAGGGCGAGATCGACGACATCGACAATCTCGGCAACCGCCGCGTGCGTTCGGTGGGCGAACTGATGGAGAACCAGTACCGCGTCGGCCTGCTTCGCATGGAGCGCGCGATCAAGGAACGCATGTCCTCGATCGAGATCGACACGGTGATGCCGCAGGACCTGATCAACGCCAAGCCGGCGGCCGCCGCCGTGCGCGAGTTCTTCGGTTCCTCGCAGCTGTCGCAGTTCATGGACCAGACCAATCCGCTGTCGGAGATCACCCACAAGCGTCGTCTCTCGGCGCTTGGACCGGGCGGTCTGACCCGCGAGCGCGCCGGCTTCGAGGTGCGCGACGTGCACCCGACGCATTACGGCCGCATCTGCCCGATCGAGACGCCGGAAGGCCCGAATATCGGTCTGATCAACTCGCTGGCGACCTTCGCGCGCGTCAACAAGTACGGCTTTATCGAAAGCCCGTACCGCAAGATCGTCGACGGCAAGCTGACCAATGACGTCGTCTATCTGTCGGCGATGGAAGAGGCCAAGCACCATGTCGCGCAGGCCAACGCCGAGCTCGACAAGAACGGCGGTTTCGTCGACGAATTCGTCATTTGCCGCAGCGCCGGCGAAGTGATGATGGCGCCGCGCGAAAACGTCGACCTGATGGACGTGTCGCCCAAGCAGATGGTGTCGGTGGCCGCGGCCCTGATCCCGTTCCTGGAAAACGACGACGCCAACCGCGCTCTGATGGGCTCGAACATGCAGCGTCAGGCCGTGCCGCTGGTGCGCGCCGAAGCGCCGTTCGTCGGCACCGGCATGGAGCCGATCGTTGCCCGTGACTCGGGCGCCGCGATCGGCGCCCGCCGCGGCGGCATCGTCGACCAGGTGGACGCGACGCGTATCGTTATCCGTGCGACGGAAGACCTCGATCCGGGCAAGTCCGGCGTCGATATCTACCGGCTGATGAAGTTCCAGCGTTCGAACCAGAACACCTGCATCAACCAGCGTCCGCTGGTGCGCATGGGCGACCGGGTCAACAAGGGCGACATCATCGCTGACGGTCCGTCGACGGAGCTCGGTGATCTGGCGCTCGGCCGCAACGTGCTGGTCGCGTTCATGCCCTGGAACGGCTACAACTACGAGGACTCCATCCTCTTGTCCGAGCGCATCGTCGCCGACGACGTCTTCACCTCGATCCACATCGAGGAGTTCGAGGTCATGGCGCGCGATACCAAGCTTGGTCCGGAGGAAATCACGCGCGACATTCCCAACGTTTCGGAAGAAGCGCTGAAGAACCTCGACGAAGCCGGCATCGTGTATATCGGCGCGGAAGTGCAGCCGGGCGACATCCTGGTCGGCAAGATCACGCCGAAGGGCGAAAGCCCGATGACGCCGGAAGAAAAGCTTCTGCGCGCCATCTTCGGCGAAAAGGCTTCCGACGTGCGCGATACCTCGATGCGCATGCCTCCGGGTACCTTCGGCACTGTCGTCGAGGTGCGCGTGTTCAATCGCCACGGTGTGGAGAAGGACGAGCGCGCCATGGCGATCGAGCGCGAGGAGATCGAACGCCTCGCCAAGGACCGTGACGACGAGCAGGCGATCCTGGACCGCAACGTCTACGCGCGTCTTTCCGACATGCTCGTCGGCAAGGACGCGATCGCTGGACCGAAGGGCTTCAAGAAGGGCTCGACGCTGTCCAAGGACACGCTCGACGAATATCCGCGTTCGCAGTGGTGGCAGTTTGCGGTGGAGAACGAAAAGCTCCAGAGCGAACTGGAAGCCCTGCGTGGCCAGTACGACGATTCCAAGAAGGCGCTCGAACAGCGCTTCATGGATAAGGTCGAGAAGGTGCAGCGCGGCGACGAGATGCCTCCGGGCGTCATGAAGATGGTCAAGGTCTTCGTGGCGGTGAAGCGCAAGATGCAGCCCGGCGACAAGATGGCCGGCCGTCACGGCAACAAGGGTGTCGTGTCGCGCATCGTTCCGGTCGAGGACATGCCTTTCCTCGAGGACGGCACGCATGCCGATATCGTGCTCAACCCGCTGGGTGTGCCGAGCCGCATGAATGTCGGCCAGATCCTGGAAACGCATCTGGGCTGGGCTTGCGCCGGCATGGGCCGCAAGATCGGCGAGATGATCGACGCCTATAAGTCGGCGGGCGACATCAAGCCGCTGCGCAAGACGCTGGAAAGCTTCATGCCGGCCAACGATCGCAACGAGCCGATCCGTGACTATGACGACGAGAGCATTGTTCGCCTCAGCGAGCAGATGCGTCGCGGCGTCTCGATCGCGACCCCGGTGTTCGACGGCGCGCACGAAGCCGACATCAACACCATGCTGGAGCAGGCGGGCCTGCACTCCAGCGGTCAGTCGCAGCTCTATGACGGCCGCACCGGCGAGCCGTTCGATCGCAAGGTGACGATGGGCTATATCTATATGCTCAAGCTTCACCACCTGGTGGACGACAAGATCCACGCGCGTTCGATCGGTCCGTACTCGCTCGTCACCCAGCAGCCGCTGGGCGGCAAGGCGCAGTTCGGTGGCCAGCGCTTCGGTGAAATGGAGGTCTGGGCGCTGGAAGCCTACGGCGCCGCCTACACGCTGCAGGAAATGCTGACGGTGAAGTCGGACGACGTCGCCGGCCGTACCAAGGTCTACGAGGCGATCGTGCGCGGCGACGACACGTTCGAGGCCGGCATTCCGGAGAGCTTCAACGTGCTCGTCAAGGAAATGCGGTCGCTTGGCCTCAATGTCGAGCTGGAGAATACCAAGCTCGACGATGCCCCTGTCCGGTTGCCAGATGCTGCCGAATAAGGGCGCAGCCGAGTAACAAGACATCCGGTCGCGGGAGAGGCTCTTGCGACCGGATGCGTCAATTTCTTCGGCCGGTGGGCCGACCACTCAGCGGGCATTCGGCCCGCGTCAGATGCAAGGGGTTTTCGAGGACCCCGAAAAGGAGAACGGCATGAACCAAGAGGTCATGAATCTCTTCAATCCGCAGGCGCCTGCGCAGGTGTTCGATTCCATCCGGATCTCGCTTGCCAGCCCCGAGAAGATTCTGTCCTGGTCGTTCGGCGAGATCAAGAAGCCGGAGACCATCAACTACCGCACCTTCAAGCCGGAGCGTGACGGTCTGTTCTGCGCGCGCATTTTTGGCCCGATCAAGGACTATGAGTGCCTGTGCGGCAAGTACAAGCGCATGAAGTACAAGGGCGTCATCTGCGAGAAGTGCGGCGTCGAAGTCACGCTGTCGCGCGTCCGCCGCGAGCGCATGGGCCATATCGAGCTCGCCGCGCCCGTCGCCCATATCTGGTTCCTGAAGTCGCTGCCTTCGCGCATCGGCACGCTGCTCGACATGACCCTGAAGGACATCGAGCGCGTCCTCTACTTCGAGAACTATATCGTCACCGAGCCTGGCCTCACCGCGCTGAAGGAGCACCAGCTGCTCAGCGAGGAGGAGTACATGATCGCCGTCGACGAATATGGCGAGGACTCCTTCACCGCCATGATCGGCGCCGAGGCCATCCATGACCTCCTGGCCGGTATGGACCTCGAGAAGATTGCTGGCGACCTGCGTTCGGAACTGGCTTCGACCACGTCCGAGCTGAAGCAGAAGAAGTATCTGAAGCGGCTCAAGGTCGTCGAGAACTTCATGGAATCCGGCAACCGTCCGGAATGGATGATCATGAAGGTGGTTCCGGTTATCCCGCCGGACCTGCGCCCGCTGGTTCCGCTGGACGGCGGCCGCTTCGCCACGTCGGACCTGAACGACCTCTATCGTCGCGTCATCAACCGCAACAACCGCCTGAAGCGGCTGATCGAACTGCGCGCCCCCGGCATCATCGTGCGCAATGAAAAGCGCATGCTGCAGGAGGCCGTCGATGCGCTGTTCGACAACGGCCGTCGCGGCCGTGTCATCACCGGCGCCAACAAGCGTCCGCTGAAGTCGCTCTCCGACATGCTCAAGGGCAAGCAGGGCCGCTTCCGCCAGAACCTGCTCGGCAAGCGCGTCGACTATTCCGGCCGCTCGGTCATCGTCACCGGTCCGGAGCTCAAGCTCCACCAGTGCGGCCTGCCCAAGAAGATGGCGCTCGAACTGTTCAAGCCCTTCATCTATGCCCGCCTCGACGCCAAGGGTTACTCCTCGACCGTCAAGCAGGCCAAGAAGCTGGTCGAGAAGGAGCGTCCGGAAGTCTGGGATATCCTCGACGAGGTCATCCGTGAGCATCCGGTTCTCTTGAACCGCGCGCCGACGCTGCACCGCCTCGGCATCCAGGCGTTCGAGCCGATCCTGATCGAAGGCAAGGCGATCCAGCTTCACCCGCTGGTCTGCACGGCCTTCAACGCCGACTTCGACGGCGACCAGATGGCCGTTCACGTCCCGCTGTCGCTGGAAGCGCAGTTGGAAGCCCGCGTGCTGATGATGTCGACCAACAACATCCTGCACCCGGCCTCCGGCGCGCCGATCATCGTGCCGTCGCAGGACATGGTTCTGGGCCTCTACTACCTCTCGATCGTCAACCAGAACGAGCCGGGCGAGGGCATGGTGTTTGCCGACATGGGCGAACTCCAGCACGCGCTCGAGACCAGGGCCGTGACCCTGCATGCCAAGATCAAGGGCCGCTTCCGCACGGTCGACGCAGAAGGCAAGGTCGTGTCGAAGATCTACGACACCACGCCTGGCCGCATGATCATCGGCGAGCTTCTGCCGAAGAACGTCAATGTGCCCTATGAGACCGCCAACCAGGAGATGACCAAGAAGAACATCTCCAAGATGATCGACACCGTCTACCGCCATTGCGGTCAGAAGGAGACGGTCATTTTCTGCGATCGCATCATGGCGCTCGGCTTCGCGCATGCTTGCCGTGCCGGCATCTCGTTCGGCAAGGATGACATGCTGATCCCCGACACCAAGGTCAAGCTGGTGTCGGATACCGAGGCTTTGGCCAAGGAATACGAGCAGCAGTACAATGACGGCCTGATCACGCAGGGCGAGAAGTACAACAAGGTCGTCGACGCCTGGGCCAAGTGCTCGGAAAAGGTCGCCGACGAGATGATGGCCCGCATCAAGGCGGTCGAGTTCGAGGACAATGGCCGTCAGAAGCCGATGAACTCGATCTACATGATGTCGCACTCCGGTGCGCGTGGATCGCCCACCCAGATGCGTCAGCTCGCCGGTATGCGCGGCCTGATGGCGAAGCCCTCGGGTGAAATCATCGAGACGCCGATCATCTCGAACTTCAAGGAAGGCCTGACCGTGCTCGAGTACTTCAACTCGACCCACGGCGCCCGCAAGGGTTTGGCCGACACCGCCTTGAAGACGGCGAACTCGGGCTACCTCACCCGCCGTCTGGTCGACGTGGCGCAGGACTGCATCGTCAACTCCGTGGATTGCGGCACCGACAAGGGCCTCACCATGCAGCCGATCGTCGATGCCGGCCAGGTCGTCGCTTCGGTCGGCCAGCGCGTGCTGGGCCGCACGGCGCTCGACGACATCAACCATCCGGTGACCGGAGATCTGCTGGTCAAGGCCGGCAAGCTGATGGACGAGCGCGATGTCGAGCAGATCGAAAAGGCCGGCGTTCAGTCGGTCCGTATCCGTTCGGCGCTGACCTGCGAAGTCAGGATCGGCGTCTGCGCGGTCTGCTACGGGCGCGATCTGGCCCGCGGCACCCCGGTCAACCAGGGCGAAGCCGTCGGCGTCATCGCGGCGCAGTCGATCGGCGAGCCGGGCACCCAGCTCACCATGCGTACCTTCCACATGGGCGGTACAGCGCAGGTGGTGGATTCTTCGTTCCTCGAAGCCTCTTATGAGGGCAAGGTCGAAATCCGCAACCGCAACGTGGTGCGCAACTCGGACGGCCAGCAGATGGTCATGGGCCGCAACATGGCGGTGCTGATCCTCGACGAAGCCGGCAAGGAGCGCGCCACGCACCGCGTCACCTATGGTTCGCGCATCTTCGTGGACGATGGTGACAAGGTGAAGCGCGGCCAGCGTATCGCCGAGTGGGATCCCTATACCCGCCCGATCCTCACCGAAATCGAGGGCAAGGTGGCGTTTGAGGATCTGGTCGACGGCATTTCCGTCCAGGAAACGGCCGACGAGTCGACCGGCATCACCAAGCGTGAGGTCATCGACTGGCGTTCGACGCCGCGCGGCAACGATCTGAAGCCGGCGATCGTCGTTCAGGACGCCAAGGGCAAGGTCGGCAAGCTGTCGAAGGGTGGCGATGCCCGCTTCCTGCTCTCGGTCGAGGCCATTCTCTCGGTCGAGCCGGGTGCTCAGGTTCGCCCCGGCGACGTCCTGGCGCGTATCCCGATGGAAAGCGCCAAGACCAAGGACATCACCGGCGGTCTGCCGCGTGTGGCCGAACTGTTCGAGGCACGTCGTCCGAAGGATCACGCCATCATCGCCGAGATCGATGGCACGATCCGCTTCGGCCGCGACTACAAGAACAAGCGCCGCATCATCATCGAGCCGCATGACTCGACGCTGGAGCCGGTCGAATACCTGATCCCGAAGGGCAAGCCGTTCCATCTCCAGGACGGCGACGTCATCGAGAAGGGCGACTACATCCTCGACGGCAATCCGGCGCCGCACGACATCCTGGCCATCAAGGGCGTGGAGGCGCTTGCGTCCTACCTCGTCAACGAGATCCAGGAAGTCTACCGCCTGCAGGGCGTGTCGATCAACGACAAGCATATCGAGGTGATCGTTCGCCAGATGCTGCAGAAGGTCGAGATCACCACGCAGGGCGACTCGACCTACATCCCGGGCGACCACGTCGACGTGATCGAGCTGGAAGAGGTCAACGAGCGCTTGGTCGAGGACGGCAAGAAGCCGGCCGAAGGCCAGCCGGTGCTGCTCGGCATCACCAAGGCCTCGCTGCAGACGCCGTCCTTCATCTCGGCCGCCTCCTTCCAGGAGACGACCAGGGTGCTGACGGAAGCCGCGGTTGCCGGCAAGACCGACATGCTGCAGGGCTTGAAGGAAAACGTGATCGTCGGACGCCTCATCCCGGCCGGTACCGGCGGCACGATGAGCCAGATCCGCCGCATCGCCACCTCGCGCGACGAATTGATCATCGACGAGCGCCGCAAGGCCTCGGGCGTTGAAGTCGCCGAGCCGATGCTGGCCGACATGACGACCGCCGCGCAGTAGGCGCGGCGGCAAGGATCTCAGGCAACAGAGCCGTCGGGGAAACCCGGCGGCTTTTTCGTTTCAACGGTTGGTGGAAAGCAGATGAGTACGAAGACCTGGACAGCTGTCGACAACTACATCGTTTCCTCGCTCTTCGAGGCGGATCCCGTTCTCGACGCGGTCCTTGCGGCCAACCGCGACCAAGGCCTGCCGGCGATCGACGTCTCGGCGGCGCAGGGAAAGCTGCTTTCGCTGCTGGTGCGCATCGGCGGCGCGAAAAACGTGCTCGAGATCGGCACGCTCGGTGGCTATTCGACCATCTGGATGGCGCGGGGACTGCCCGACGGCGGCAAGGTCGTGACGCTCGAACTCGATCCGCACCACGCCGATGTCGCGCGTGCGAATTTCGAGCAGGCAGGGGTGTCGGACAAGGTTGAGCTCAGGGTCGGTCCCGCGCTGCAATCGCTTGAGACGCTGGCTGGCGAGAATGCCGGTCCGTTCGACCTGATCTTCATCGACGCCGACAAGCCCAACAATCCGAACTACCTCGCCTGGGCCATGCGGCTGGCGGGGCCCGGAACGGTCATCGTCTGCGACAACGTCATACGCGATGGGGCTGTCATCAACGAAGATGGCCGCGATGCCAATGTCGAGGGCGCCCGCGCGGCCTTTTCATTCATCGGTGACGACAAGCGGCTGGATGGAACCGCCATCCAGACCGTCGGAGCCAAGGGCTATGACGGATTTGCGATCGCGGTTGTCGATTGAGGGGTCGCACGACGGGACTGTTCCATCGGGTGAACCGGCCTAGTTGCAGCCTAGGACCTTGGGATCGACAAACAGAATGCCCTCTCGCCACTTCTGCTGCAAAAGCGCGCAATCCATGGTTGATTTGCGCGTGAACTCGTAAGTGATTTTTGTTACCTGCGACCACTGTTCTTTCGTCAGTGCAAAATCGATCTGCCTTCGTTCTTTGACGTGTCCACCGTGAAGGATGGCATCGGACAGATGGGCATCAAATGGAAATGTGGCAACCACGGCACCTCCCGCCCACAACGTGGTCGTCAGCGCAACGTCCCGAGTCCCTTGCAATTTTAGCTCACTGGTAAACAACGCCCAGGCGGAAGCTTTGCCGTCACCACTTACGGCGACATTCCCATATCCTGCCAGATGCTTCTCATACTCGCGCGCGCCCCCGAACTGAGTATCGTGATGGCTCGGGTCGCCACGCGGAATATCCAATGCGAATGCCGACGGAACCGTGGTTCCGAGAATGGCCGCGCCTAAAAGAACGGGTATTGCTGCTGCAAACATATCGTTCCCCCCAATATATGCAGGCGGGAGTGACGATATACTCTTCTTTTGCCTTCTGCCAGCGCCGATGAGCGTCAAGTCATGGGCGAAGATCGCCGCGCGCTTCTACATCCAGTCGTCGATCAGTCGAAGAAAGCCTCGACCACATTGCGCTTGCCCAGCATGAAGGCGTCGGCGACATGCTGGAGCGGCGCCAGGTCGACGTCGGACGCGCCGGCGCGCACGATCTCGGCGAAGCGCCGGTAGAGCTGGGGATATTCCGCTTCCGGCTCCTCATGGACCACACGGCCTTCAATGGCGAGCTTCGAGCCACCGCCGGAAAGCACCATCTTGCCGGCAGCCGTATCGGCCAGGATGTCCCAGCTTTGCGGCCCGGTCTGCAGCCAGTCGAGATCCATCGTCACATCGGAGCCGTTCGCCGCGCGGAAGGCGACCTGGGCCGCGATCGGCGCGTCCCGGTTTTCCGGGAAATCGAGAACGGCCGAGGTGATGTACATGGCCGGCAGGATGTAGGTCGCGATCGACAGCGCATTGATGCCGGGGTCGAAAACGCCGAAGCCGCCGGGCTGCCAGATCCAGTCCTGGTTCGGATGCCAGCGGCGCACATCTTCCTTCCAGACGATTGCGGCCGACCGGATCGTCGTCGAGGCGAGGAATGTCCGCGCCGCTTCTACCGCCGGCGCGTAGCGCGAATGCCAGCTTGCGAACAGACTGACGCCTTGTCTTGCCGCCAGCGCCTTCAGGTCCTCGACCTCGCTGACCGTGGCGCCGGGCGGCTTTTCCAGGAAAACGTGCTTTTTGGCCTCAAGCGCCTTGCGCGCCGCGTCGTAGCGGAACTGCGGCGGCATGCACAGCGACACGGCGTCGAGTTCGGGAACCGCGCCAAGCATCGTCTCGATGTCGGGGAAATTCGCGATGCCGTCGACCTTGCCGTGCCGGCTGGCCGCCGCGATCAGCTGGTAGTCCAGATCCTTGGCGAGTGCTGGAAGATGTTGGTCGCGCACGATCTTGCCGACGCCGACAATGCCGATTCTTATGGGGGATGAGGACATGAGGCTCCGCCGGGTTTGGACGACTGCGCGTCTCTTAGCAGATCGGCAATGACGGGCAAGCGCGGGCGACGCCAACCGGTTTCAACGAATCGGCATCATGGCGCGGGGCGGGCGAGGGCGCGCCTCGCCCGTGTTCAGATTGGCACGTCGAAGGTCACGATCGACACTTCACCCTCGAGCGCGCCCTGGAAGGCCGAAAGATGCGGCTCGTCGTCGGGTTCGCCCTCCATGTCGCCGATTTGGTCGAGTTCGGCCTCGGCATAACCTTCCGTGGCGAGCGATTCGAGCGCGCGGCGCACCGCCGAATCGTCATCGGGCGCAACCAGCATGACATGGACGCCTTCCGGCTTGCCGCCCTTCTTCTTCCAAACCCGGCCGGTGATGATGGTGACCGGGCGTTCTTCGTTGTCGTTCACGGGCTGATTCCTCCGCGGCGAGGGACTGTCACTGTTCATGCGGCCTTTTCGCATGAAGAAAGGCCCGGCAACAGCCGCAAGCCGGTCACTTTCTTCCCCGTCCTTGCAAAACGGCGAAAGAAAATTACATGCGGTTTTCGCATGGCTGCCAAGCCCCGGCTTCAACGCAATATTTGCCGCTGCGGGGTTGACGGTTCGCGGGCTTACGAGTAGAAGCCGCCCAGTCAGAACCGATGTGAGGCTCTCGCTTCCGAAGCGACACGCTTTGGAGTTTGCCTCAAACAGGGTTCGTTTTACGAGCGAAAAGACATTTCCGGCGTGCACGAAGCGGTTTCCGCTTCCTCTGCGATTTGTTCGGGCAAGACCGCGAGGCGCGGTTTGTGGCCCGAATTTGCGTATGGAAATGACGCTTTGAGCGAGCCTTGACCGGCACGAGACACGGAATTGAGAGACAAGAGGGTTTAATGCCTACCGTCAACCAGCTGATCCGCAAGCCGCGCATTGCGCCGGTGAAGCGCAACAAGGTCCCGGCCATGCAGCAGAACCCGCAGAAGCGGGGCGTCTGCACGCGCGTCTATACCACGACGCCGAAGAAGCCGAACTCGGCGCTGCGCAAGGTGGCCAAGATCCGCCTGACCAATGGTTTTGAAGTGATCGGTTACATTCCCGGCGAAGGTCACAACCTTCAGGAGCACTCCGTGGTCATGATCCGCGGCGGCCGCGTCAAGGACCTTCCGGGCGTGCGCTACCACATCATCCGCGGCGTGCTCGACACGCAGGGCGTGAAGAACCGCAAGCAGCGCCGTTCGAAATACGGTGCCAAGCGTCCGAAGTAAGGTTTTCCGGCTTCGGCGCTTTTTTTGACCGCGCCGGGCTATGAAAGATTGAGAGACAAAAGCCATGTCCCGTCGTCACAGTGCAGAAAAGCGTGAGATCAATCCGGACCCGAAGTTCGGCGATCTGATCGTTACCAAGTTCATGAACGCCGTCATGTATGACGGCAAGAAGTCGGTTGCCGAGACCATCGTCTACGGCGCGCTCGACCAGGTCCAGTCGAAGACCAAGCAGGAGCCGGTCACCGTCTTCCATCAGGCGCTCGACAATGTCGCGCCGCATGTTGAAGTGCGGTCGCGTCGCGTCGGCGGCGCCACCTACCAGGTTCCGGTCGACGTGCGCCCAGAGCGCCGCCAGGCATTGGCCATCCGTTGGCTGATCGCGGCTGCCCGTAACCGCAACGAGACCACCATGATCGATCGCCTCTCCGGCGAGCTGATGGACGCGGCCAACAACCGCGGCACGGCCGTCAAGAAGCGTGAAGACACCCACAAGATGGCTGAAGCCAACCGCGCTTTCGCACACTACCGCTGGTAAAGCGCGAACAGGACTGAGAGGCAGCTACGATGGCCCGCGAATACAAAATCGAAGACTACCGCAATTTCGGTATCATGGCGCATATTGACGCCGGCAAGACGACGACCACCGAGCGCGTCCTCTATTACACGGGCAAGTCGCACAAGATCGGCGAAGTGCACGACGGCGCTGCCACCATGGACTGGATGGAGCAGGAGCAGGAACGCGGCATCACCATCACGTCGGCCGCGACCACGACCTTCTGGAAGGGCCGTGACGGTAAGATGCGCCGCTTCAACATCATCGACACCCCCGGACACGTCGACTTCACCATCGAAGTCGAGCGTTCGTTGCGCGTGCTCGACGGCGCCATCGCGCTGCTCGACGCCAACGCCGGTGTCGAGCCGCAGACGGAAACCGTCTGGCGCCAGGCCGACAAGTACCGCGTGCCGCGCATGATCTTCTGCAACAAGATGGACAAGATCGGTGCCGACTTCTACCGCTCGGTCGAAATGATCGGCTCGCGCCTCGGCGCCCAGGCCGTCGTCATGCAGCTGCCGATCGGCGCCGAGACCGAGTTCAAGGGTGTCGTCGACCTCGTCGAGATGAACGCGCTCGTCTGGCGCGACGAGACACTGGGCGCTGCCTGGGACGTCGTCGAGATCCCGGCCGACCTCAAGGACCGTGCAGAGGAATACCGCGAGAAGCTGATCGAAGCCGCCGTCGAAATGGACGAGGGCGCGCTTGAGAACTACCTCGAAGGCAAGATGCCCTCCAATGACGAGATCCGTTCGCTGATCCGCAAGGGCACGATCGCCGTCAAGTTCTACCCGATGTTCTGCGGCTCGGCCTTCAAGAACAAGGGCGTGCAGCCGCTGCTCGACGCTGTCGTCGAATATCTGCCGTCGCCGGCCGATGTGCCCGCGATCAAGGGCGTCGACGCCAAGACCGACGCCGAGATCGAGCGTCACGCCGACGACAACGAGCCGCTGTCGATGCTGGCCTTCAAGATCATGAACGACCCCTTCGTCGGTTCGCTGACCTTCGCGCGCATCTATTCGGGCAAGTTGTCCAAGGGCATCTCGGTCGACAACACCGTCAAGGGCAAGAAAGAGCGCATCGGCCGCATGCTGCAGATGCATGCGAATTCGCGCGCCGACGTGGAAGAGGCCTATGCCGGCGACATCGTCGCGCTTGCTGGCCTCAAGGACACGACCACTGGCGACACGCTGTGCGATCCGCTGCATCCGGTCATCCTGGAGCGCATGGAATTCCCCGAGCCGGTCATCCAGATCGCCATCGAGCCGAAGACCAAGAACGACCAGGAAAAGATGGGCCTTGCCCTGCATCGCCTGGCTGCCGAGGATCCGTCCTTCCGCGTCAAGACAGACGAGGAAAGCGGCCAGACCATCATCGCCGGCATGGGCGAGCTGCATCTCGACATCATCGTCGACCGCATGCGTCGCGAGTTCAAGGTCGAAGCCAATGTCGGTGCGCCGCAGGTGGCTTATCGCGAGACGATCACCCGCACGCATGAGCAAGACTACACGCACAAGAAGCAGACCGGTGGTACCGGCCAGTTCGCTCGCGTGAAGATCATCTTCGAGCCGAATCCCGAGGGTGAAGAGTTCCTGTTCGAGTCCAAGATCGTCGGCGGCGCGGTTCCGAAGGAATACGTTCCCGGCGTCGAGAAGGGCATCCAGAGCGTCATGGGCGCCGGCACCTTCGCTGGCTTCCCGATGATCGGTGTCAAGGCGACGCTGATCGACGGTGCCTACCACGACGTCGACTCCTCGGTCCTGGCGTTCGAAATCGCTTCGCGTGCCTGCTTCAAGGAAGCAGCTCCCAAGCTCGGCGTTCAGCTGCTCGAGCCGATCATGAAGGTCGAGGTCGTGACGCCGGAAGACTATGTCGGCAGCGTCATCGGCGACCTGAACGGCCGTCGCGGCCAGATCCAGGGCCAGGAAGCACGCGGCGTGGCCGTCGTCATCAACGCGATGGTGCCGCTCGCCAACATGTTCAAATACGTCGACAACCTGCGCTCGATGAGCCAGGGCCGCGCTGCCTACACGATGCAGTTCGATCACTACGAGGCGGTTCCGACCGCGGTCGCCCAGGAAGTTCAGAAGAAATACGCGTAACTCGAACAGAGCTGCCGCGGTAACGCAATTCAAAGCCCGCATGGGCGAGCAGGAAATGGAGACATCACATGGCCAAAGGTAAATTCGAGCGCACTAAGCCTCATGTGAACATCGGCACGATCGGCCACGTCGATCACGGCAAGACGTCGCTGACGGCTGCGATCACCAAGTATTTTGGCGAATACAAGCGCTATGACCAGATCGATGCGGCGCCGGAAGAGAAGGCGCGCGGCATCACGATCTCGACGGCCCATGTCGAATACGAGACCGAGAACCGCCACTACGCCCACGTCGACTGCCCCGGCCACGCCGACTATGTGAAGAACATGATCACCGGCGCCGCGCAGATGGACGGCGCGATCCTGGTCGTGTCGGCCGCCGACGGCCCGATGCCGCAGACCCGCGAGCACATCCTTTTGGCCCGTCAGGTCGGCGTGCCCTCGATCGTGGTGTTCCTGAACAAGGTCGACCAGGTCGACGACGCCGAACTCCTCGAACTGGTCGAGCTCGAGGTTCGTGAGCTGTTGTCGAAGAACGAATTCCCCGGCGACGACATTCCGATCGTCAAGGGTTCGGCGCTGGCTGCGTTGGAAGATTCCAACAAGACCATCGGCGAAGACGCGATCCGCGAGCTGATGGCTCAGGTCGACGCCTACATCCCGACGCCGGTTCGTCCGCTGGACAAGCCGTTCCTGATGCCGATCGAGGACGTGTTCTCGATCTCGGGCCGCGGCACGGTCGTGACCGGCCGCGTCGAGCGCGGCGTGGTCAAGGTCGGTGAGGAACTCGAGATCATCGGCATCCGTCCGACGACCAAGACGACCTGCACGGGCGTTGAAATGTTCCGCAAGCTGCTCGACCAGGGCCAGGCCGGCGACAACATCGGCGCGCTGCTGCGCGGCGTCGACCGTGAAGGCGTCGAGCGCGGCCAGGTTCTGGCCAAGCCCGGTTCGGTGAAGCCGCACAAGAAGTTCGTGGCCGAAGCCTACATCCTGACCAAGGACGAAGGTGGCCGTCACACGCCGTTCTTCACCAACTACCGTCCGCAGTTCTACTTCCGCACGACCGACGTGACCGGCATCGTGTCGCTGCCGGCCGGCACCGAGATGGTGATGCCTGGCGACAACATCACGGTCGACGTCGAACTGATCGTGCCGATCGCCATGGAAGAGAAGCTGCGCTTCGCCATCCGTGAAGGCGGCCGCACCGTCGGTGCCGGCATCGTCGTCACCATCAAAGAGTAATTTGGACTTAAACCGATCTGTCGCGGGCGCGGAAGTTGCCCGCGCCGCGCCAGAACAAGGAAGTGACGCATGAACGGACAGAATATCCGCATCCGCCTGAAGGCGTTTGACCACCGGGTGCTCGACGCCTCGACGCGCGAAATCGTGTCGACGGCAAAGCGCACCGGCGCCAACGTCCGCGGCCCCATTCCGCTGCCGACGCGGATCGAAAAGTTCACGGTGAACCGGTCGCCTCACGTCGACAAGAAGAGCCGCGAGCAGTTCGAGATGCGCACGCACAAGCGTCTGCTCGACATCGTCGATCCGACCCCGCAGACCGTCGATGCTTTGATGAAGCTCGATCTGGCCGCCGGTGTCGACGTCGAGATCAAGCTCTAAGGGAATGAGAGCGCGGTAAGGGGCGGTGCCCCTGGCCCGGAACTCTAAAGGAATTGAACCGATGCGTTCAGGTGTGATTGCAAAGAAGGTGGGAATGACCCGCATCTATAACGATGCCGGGGAACATGTTCCCGTCACCGTTCTCCAGATGGAGAACTGCCAGGTCGTGGCTCAGCGCACGCAGGAGAAGAATGGCTACACCGCCGTTCAGCTCGGCGTTGGCCTGGCCAAGGTGAAGAACACGTCGAAGGCGATGCGCGGCCATTTCGCGACCGCTTCCGTCGAGCCCAAGGCGAAGCTCGCCGAGTTCCGCGTCTCCGCCGACAATCTGATCGATGTCGGTGCCGAGATCACCGTCGAGCATTTTGTCGCCGGCCAGAAGGTCGATGTCACCGGCACGACGATCGGCAAGGGTTTCCAGGGCGTCATCAAGCGTCACCACATGGGTGGTGGCCGTGCGACCCACGGTAACTCGGTTTCGCACCGCACGCACGGCTCGACCGGCCAGCGCCAGGACCCCGGCAAGGTGTTCAAGGGCAAGAAGATGGCCGGCCATATGGGCGATACCAGGGTCACCACGCAGAACGTCGAGGTCGTTTCGACCGACGCCGATCGCGGCCTGATCCTGATCCGCGGCGCGGTCCCCGGCACCAAGGGCGCCTGGATCCTGGTTCGCGACGCCGCCAAGGTTGCGCTTCCGGCCAATGCGCCGAAGCCCGCCGCGATCCGCGTCGCCACGAAGAATGAGGCTCCGGCCACAGAGGGAGCGGAATAATGGATCTCAAGATCACAACGCTGGGCGGCAAGGACGCCGGCAAGGTGAAACTCTCCGAGGAGATTTTCGGCCTTGATCCGCGCGACGACATCCTGCAGCGCGTCGTGCGCTGGCAGCTCGCCAAGAAGCAGCAGGGCACGCACAAGGCCAAGGGTCGCGCCGAAATCGCGCGCACCGGCGCCAAGATGTACAAGCAGAAGGGTACGGGCCGCGCCCGTCACCATTCGGCACGCGCTCCGCAGTTCCGCGGCGGCGGCAAGGCCCACGGCCCGGTCGTCCGCAGCCACGAGCACGACCTGCCGAAGAAGGTACGCGCGCTCGGCCTGAAGCATGCTCTCTCGGCCAAGGCCAAGAGCGCTTCGATCATCGTCGTCGACGAGCTGAAGCTGACCGAGGCCAAGACCAAGGCGCTGGTCGCGAATTTCGCGACGCTGGGCCTGACCAACGCCCTGGTGATCGGCGGCGCCGAGCTCGACCAGAACTTCAAGCTGGCGGCGACCAACATCCCCAACATCGACGTGCTGCCCATCCAGGGCATCAACGTCTACGACATTCTGCGCCGCGGCACGCTGGTCCTTTCGAAGGCCGCCGTCGAGGCTCTCGAGGAGCGCTTTAAATGACCGACCTTCGTCATTACGACGTGATCGTCAGCCCGGCGATCACCGAAAAGTCGACCATGGCTTCCGAGCAGAACCAGGTCGTCTTCAACGTCGCCAAGAAGGCGTCGAAGCCGGAAATCAAGGCCGCCGTCGAAGCGCTGTTCGGCGTCAAGGTGATGGCCGTGAACACGCTTGTCCGCAAGGGCAAGATCAAGCGCTTCCGCGGCACGATCGGCCGCCAGAGCGACGTCAAGAAGGCGGTAGTGACGCTGGCCGATGGTCAGTCGATCGACGTCGCGACGGGTCTCTGAGCTAGGCCGCGAGGACAGGACAATGGCACTTAAGAAATTCAACCCGGTAACGCCGAGCACCCGCCAGTTGGTCATCGTCGACCGCTCGGGCCTCTACAAGGGCAAGCCCGTCAAGGGCCTGACCGAAGGCCTGACCAAGTCGGGCGGCCGCAACAATTCCGGCCGCATCACTGCCCGCTTCATCGGCGGCGGTCACAAGCGTTCGTACCGCATCATCGACTTCAAGCGCCGCAAGTTCGACGTGGTCGGCACGGTCGAGCGCATCGAGTACGATCCGAACCGCACCGCCTTCATCGCGCTGATCAAGTATGACGATGGCGAGCTGTCCTACATCATCGCCCCGCAGCGTCTTGCCGCCGGCGACAAGATCGTGGCTGGCGAAGCGGTCGACGTGAAGCCGGGCAATGCGATGCCGCTGGCCTCGATGCCGGTCGGCACGATCGTCCACAACATCGAGCTGAAGCCGGGCAAGGGCGGCCAGGTCGCTCGTTCGGCCGGCGGTTACGCCCAGCTCGTCGGTCGCGACCAGGGCATGGCGATCCTGCGCCTCAACTCGGGCGAGCAGCGTGTCGTTCACGGCTCCTGCATGGCCACTGTCGGCGCCGTGTCGAACCCCGACCACGGCAACATCAACGACGGCAAGGCCGGCCGCACGGTCTGGCGCGGCAAGCGCCCGCACAATCGCGGCGTGACCATGAACCCGGTCGACCATCCGCATGGCGGTGGTGAAGGCCGCACCTCCGGTGGCCGTCATCCGGTCAGCCCGTGGGGCAAGCCGACCAAGGGCAAGAAGACGCGGTCCAACAAGGCGACCGACAAGTTCATCCTGCGCTCGCGCCATCAGCGCAAGAGCTAAGAAGAGGTAACGCCAAGTGACTCGTTCTATTTGGAAAGGCCCCTTCATCGACGGCTACCTTCTCAAGAAGGTGGACAAGGTTCGTGAAGGTGGTCGCAATGAGGTGATCAAGATGTGGAGCCGTCGCTCCACCATCCTGCCGCAGTTCGTCGGCCTCACCTTCGGTGTCTACAACGGCCAGAAGCATGTTCCCGTCTCGGTGAACGAGGACATGGTCGGTCATAAGTTCGGTGAATTCGCTCCGACGCGGACCTATTACGGTCACGGCGCGGATAAGAAGGCGAAGAGGAAATAATCATGGGCAAGGCCAAAGCTCCGCGCAGGCTTGCTGACAACGAAGCGCGCGCCGTTCTGCGCACGATCCGTATCAGCCCGCAGAAGCTGAACCTGGTTGCCGCGCTGATCCGCGGCAAGAAGGTCGCGACAGCGCTTTCCGATCTCGAATTCTCGGCCAAGCGGATTTCCGGCACGGTCAAGAAGACGCTGGAATCGGCGATTGCCAACGCGGAAAACAACCACGACCTCGATGTCGATGCGCTGGTGGTGGCGGAAGCCTATGTCGGCAAGTCGATCGTCATGAAGCGCTTCCACGCTCGTGGCCGTGGTCGCGCCAGCCGCATCGAGAAGCCGTTCTCGCACCTCACGATCGTCGTTCGTGAAGTCGAAGAAAAAGGGGAGGCCGCATAATGGGCCAGAAAGTCAATCCGATCGGTCTTCGCCTCGGCATCAACCGCACCTGGGATTCGCGCTGGTTCGCGAACACCGGCGAGTACGGCAAGCTGCTGCATGAGGATATCAAGATCCGCAAGTATCTCGAGAAGGAGCTGAAGCAGGCCGCCATCTCGAAGGTCGTGATCGAGCGCCCGCACAAGAAGTGCCGCGTCACCATCCATGCCGCGCGCCCGGGCCTGATCATCGGCAAGAAGGGCGCCGACATCGAGAAGCTTCGCAAGAAGCTGATGGAGATGACCAAGTCCGAGACGCACCTCAACATCGTCGAAGTGCGCAAGCCGGAAATCGACGCGACCCTGGTCGCCCAGTCGATCGCCCAGCAGCTCGAGCGCCGCATCGCGTTCCGCCGCGCCATGAAGCGCGCCGTCCAGTCGGCGATGCGCCTCGGTGCCGAAGGCATCCGCATCAACTGCTCGGGCCGTCTCGGCGGCGCCGAAATCGCGCGCATGGAATGGTACCGCGAAGGCCGCGTGCCGCTGCACACGCTGCGCGCCGATGTCGACTACGGCACGGCGGAAGCCAACACGGCTTACGGCATCTGCGGCGTCAAGGTCTGGGTGTTCAAGGGCGAGATCCTCGAGCACGACCCGATGGCTTCGGAGCGTCGCGCCACCGAGGGTGATCATTCGCATGGCGGCGGCGGTGGTGGCGAGCGCGAACGCGGTCGTCGTCGCGAGAACGCCTGAGACATTTAGGAATTTGGAGTTAGAACGATGCTGCAGCCAAAGCGCACAAAGTTCCGTAAGCAGTTCAAGGGCCGTATCCATGGTACCGCAAAGGGCGGCACCAACCTGGATTTCGGTGGTTTCGGGCTGAAGGCGCTTGAGCCGAACCGCGTCACCGCGCGTGAGATCGAGGCGGCCCGCCGCGCGATCACCCGCGAGATGAAGCGCGCCGGCCGCGTCTGGATCCGTATTTTCCCGGATCTGCCGGTCACCTCGAAGCCGACCGAAGTCCGCATGGGTAAGGGCAAGGGCGCGGTCGACTACTGGGCGGCGCGCGTCAAGCCGGGCCGCATCATGTTCGAGATCGACGGCGTCAGTGAAGAAACCGCCCGTGAGGCTCTGCGTCTCGGCGCGGCCAAGCTCTCGGTCAGGACGCGCTTCGTACAGCGCATCGCAGAATAAGGACGGGCTGAATCATGAAAGCCGAAGACATCCGGACCAAGACCCAGGACCAGCTGACCGACGACCTGGCCAGCCTGAAGAAAGAGCAGTTCAACCTGCGCTTCCAGAAGGCCACCGGTCAGCTCGAAAAGACCGCGCGCGTGAAGCAGGTCCGCAAGGACATCGCGCGCATCAAGACCATCGCCGCGGAAAAAGCCGCGGCCAAGAAGGGTTAAGACCATGCCAAAGCGCATTCTGCAGGGCACCGTCGTCAGCGACAAGAACGAAAAGACGGTCGTCGTCAAGGTCGAACGGCGCTTCACGCATCCCGTGATGAAGAAGACCGTGCGCATGACCAAGAAGTACAAGGCGCACGACGAGAACAACGCCCACAAGGTCGGCGATCAGGTGTTCATCCAGGAATCGAAGCCGATTTCCAAGGACAAGCGCTGGATCGTCGTTACTTCGGATCAAGCCTGATCCTAGGCGTAAACAAACGAATTTTGGACAGACCGGGGAGGGGCTCAGAGCCCGTCCCGTTAGAAAAGAAGAAGGCGGCCAGTCATGATTCAGATGCAAACAAACCTCGACGTCGCGGATAATTCCGGCGCGCGTCGTGTCATGTGCATCAAGGTGCTGGGCGGCTCGAAGCGGAAATACGCTTCCGTGGGCGACATCATCGTGGTGTCGATCAAGGAAGCCATTCCGCGCGGCCGCGTTAAGAAGGGCGATGTGATGAAGGCGGTCGTGGTTCGCACGGCCAAGGACATTCGCCGCCCGGACGGCAGCGTGATCCGTTTCGACAAGAACGCGGCCGTTCTCGTCGACAACAAGAAAGAGCCGATCGGCACGCGTATCTTCGGACCGGTTCCGCGCGAACTCCGCGCCAAGAACCACATGAAGATCATCTCGCTCGCGCCAGAAGTGCTGTAAGGAGCCGGACCAATGCAGAAGATCAGAAAAGGCGACAAGGTCGTCGTGCTTGCCGGCAAGGACAAGGGCCGTACCGGCGAAGTCCTTTCGGTGCAGCCGAAGGATGACACCGCGCTGGTGCGCGGCGTCAACATGATCCGTCGTCACCAGAAGCAGACCCAGTCCCAAGAGGGCGGGATCATCACCAAGGAAGCGCCGATCAACCTGTCGAACATCGCGCTCGCCGACCCCAAGGATGGCAAGCCGACCCGCGTCGGTTTCATCTTCCAGAAGGACGGCAAGAAAGTGCGTGTCGCCAAGCGCTCGGGAGAAGTCATCAATGGCTAAGGCTGAAACCAAGCAGGCGGCTGCCACCAACGTGCCGCGTCTGAAGAAGGTCTACAACGAGACCATCCGCAAGGCGCTGCAGGAGCAGTTCGGCTACGACAACGACATGCAGGTTCCGCGCCTCGACAAGATCGTGCTGAACATGGGCGTTGGCGAAGCGACCGCCGATTCCAAGAAGCCCTCGGTCGCGGCCGAGGACCTGGCGATGATCGCCGGCCAGAAGGCCGTCGTCACCCGCGCCCGCAATTCGATCGCTGGCTTTAAGGTCCGCGAGAACATGCCGATCGGCGCCAAGGTCACGCTGCGCAAGGAACGCATGTACGAATTCCTCGACCGGCTCGTGAACATCGCGCTGCCGCGCGTTCGCGACTTTCGCGGACTGAACCCGAAGAGCTTTGACGGCCGTGGCAACTACGCCATGGGCATCAAGGAACACATCGTGTTCCCGGAGATCAACTACGACAAGGTTGATCAGGTCTGGGGCATGGACGTCATCGTTTGTACGACGGCGAAGACGGACGACGAAGCCAGGGCTCTGCTCAAGGCTTTCAACTTCCCCTTCCGCCAGTAACGGCAGCGAGAAAAGGAAAAATCTGAAATGGCAAAGACCAGCTCAGTCGAGAAGAACAACAGGCGCCGCAAGCTTGCCGACCAGTACGGTCCCAAGCGCGCTGCCCTGAAGGCGATCATCATGGATCAGTCCAAGCCGATGGAAGAGCGCTTCCGCGCTCAGCTCAAGCTTGCTGCCCTGCCGCGCAACTCGGCCAAGATCCGCATCCGCAACCGCTGCGAAGTCACCGGCCGCCCGCGTGCCTACTATCGCAAGCTCAAAGTATCGCGCATCGCGCTTCGTGATCTCGGCAACAACGGCCAGATCCCGGGCCTGGTCAAGTCGAGCTGGTAAGGAGGACATTGAGATGTCATTGAGCGATCCTCTCGGCGATATGCTGACCCGCATCCGCAACGCCTATGGCCGCAAGAAGTCGAGTGTCTCGACGCCGGCCTCGCGTCTGCGCACCCGCGTCCTCGACGTGCTGAAGGCTGAAGGCTATATCCGCGACTACAGCCAGACCGATTTCGACAACGGCAAGTCCGAGATCGAAATCGAGCTGAAGTATTTCGACGGAGCTCCGGTCGTGCGCGAAATCGCCCGCGTTTCGAAGCCCGGCCGCCGCGTCTACGTTTCGGCCAAGTCGATCCCGCATGTCGCCAACGGCCTCGGCATCGCCATCCTTTCGACACCGAAGGGCGTGATGGCCGACCATGAAGCACGCGAGCAGAACGTCGGCGGCGAGATTCTCTGCCAGATCTTCTGATCTGGCAGCTCACCGCGAATTGGAATCCGGTCTTCGGATCGATCCGAAGACAGAGACCTGAAACAAGAGAAGTGACGAGGACAACACAATGTCTCGTATTGGAAAGAAACCCGTTTCGCTGCCGCAGGGCGTGACCGCGACCGTCAATGGCCAGACCGTGACGGCGAAGGGCCCCAAGGGCGAGCTGAAGTTCGTGGTGAACGACGAAGTGCTGGTCAAGATGGAAGGCAGCGAGATCGCTGTCCAGCCGCGCGACCAGTCTAAGACGGCCCGCTCCAAGTGGGGCATGTCGCGCACGCAGATCGTCAACATCCTGCAGGGCGTGAAGGACGGCTTCGAAAAGAAGCTCGAGATCACCGGCGTCGGCTATCGCGCTGCCTTGCAGGGCAAGAACCTGCAGTTGGCCCTTGGCTTCAGCCATGATGTCGTTTACGAGACGCCGGCCGGCATCACGATCACCGTGCCGAAGCCGACCGAGATCACCGTGGCCGGCATCGACAAGCAGCAGGTCGGCCAGGTTGCCGCCGAGATCCGCGAATACCGCGGTCCCGAGCCTTACAAGGGCAAGGGCGTCCGTTACGCAGGCGAGAAGATCGTCCGTAAGGAAGGCAAGAAGAAGTAGTGAGCTTGGCCCCGAAAAGTTGCAGACTTTTCGGAAAGGACCAAGCCAAAGAAGTGTAACGCCGCGGGGAGCGGTCGCGGGAGGCGCTTTCGCCTACCGCACAGGACGGCCCCCGTTTTTTGAAGGCAAGGAAGACCACTATGGGTACCAAGGAAGCCACTCAGCGCCGTGCGCAGCGCGTCCGCCGCCAGATCAGGAAGGTCGCCGGCGAGCGTCCGCGCCTGTCGGTTCATCGCACGTCGAAGAACATCTACGTCCAGGTCATCGACGACGCCAAGGGCCACACCATCGCCGCCGCCTCGACGCTCGAGAAGGACCTCAAGGGTTCGCTCAAGACCGGCGCCGATACCGCCGCCGCCGCCGCGATCGGCAAGCTGATCGCCGAGCGCGCCACCAAGGCCGGCGTCAAGGAAGTCGTCTTCGACCGTGGCCCGTACATCTATCACGGTCGCGTCAAGGCGCTGGCCGAGGCTGCCCGCGAAGGCGGCTTGAGCTTCTGATTTTTCGCCGCTGACGACCCAAAAGCGGCGTCGGCAATCTTAAACCCGTGCTTCCGGAAAAGAACAAGGAACAGGATATGGCACAGGAACGTAGGGAAGGCGGCCGCGGCCGCGAGCGTGATCGCGAAGAGCGCGATGACGGCATGGTGGACAAGCTCGTCCACATCAATCGCGTCGCCAAGGTCGTCAAGGGTGGCCGTCGCTTCGGCTTCGCCGCGCTCGTCGTCGTCGGCGACCAGAAGGGCCGCGTCGGCTTCGGCCACGGCAAGGCGCGCGAAGTGCCGGAAGCCATCCGCAAGGCGACCGAATCGGCAAAGCGCGACATGATTTTCGTGCCGCTGCGCTCGGGCCGCACGCTGCATCACGACGTCGAAGGACGCTGGGGTGCGGGCCGCGTGCTGCTGCGCGCCGCCAAGCAGGGTACCGGCATCATCGCCGGCGGCCCGATGCGCGCCGTCTTCGAGACGCTCGGCATGCATGACGTGGTCGCCAAGTCGATGGGGTCGTCGAACCCCTACAACATGGTTCGCGCCACCTTCGACGCGCTGAAGAGCCAGATGCATCCCAAGGATGTGGCTGCCGCGCGCGGCATCAAGTATTCGACCCTTCAGGCCCGCCGCGGCACCGCCGTAGCGGCTGAAGAATAGTCGACCTGACCAGGGATTTTGACCATGGCCAAGAAAGCAACCAAGACCATCACCGTTGAGCAGATCGGTTCGCCGATCCGCCGCCCGAAGGAACAGCGCGCGACGCTGGTCGGCCTCGGCCTCAACAAGATGCACAAGCAGCGCACCCTGGAAGATACGCCTTCCGTGCGCGGCATGATCGCTGCCGTTCAGCATCTCGTCCGCGTCGTGGACGAGGGCTGAACAAAAGCGCAGGAGAACTCAGATGAAACTCAACGATCTGCGTGACAACGACGGCGCGACGCATTCCAAGAAGCGTCTCGGCCGTGGCATCGGTTCCGGCTCGGGCAAGACCGCCGGTCGCGGCGTCAAGGGTCAGAAGGCGCGCTCCGGCGTCGCCATCAACGGCTTCGAGGGTGGCCAGATGCCGCTCTACCGTCGCCTGCCCAAGCGCGGCTTCAACAACCTGTTCGCCAAGAGCTTCACCGTCGTGTCGCTGGCCAAGATCCAGGCCGCGGTCGATGCCAAGAAGCTCGACGCCAAGGCGACCGTGACCGCCGAGGCCCTGGTTGCCGCCGGCGTCATCCGCCGCGCCAAGGACGGCGTGCGCGTGCTCTCCGACGGTGACCTGAAGGCCAAGCTTGCCTTCGACGTCGCTGGCGCCTCCAAGGCCGCGATCGAGAAGATCGAAAAGGCCGGCGGTTCGGTCAAGGTGCCGGAAAAGGCAGCCGCCGAGTAACGGCAATTTGAAGCGCGGTCGGCAAGAGTGGCATTCGTTTTTGCTTTCGATCGCGCTTTGATCTGCTCAATTTAGCGGCCGCGTCAACGCGGCCGCTTGCATGTTTACAGCCCGGAGCTTATCTCGTGAGCTTCGGTGAAACGCACCGCCTGACCTCACGGGCCATCAAGCGTTACCAAGCGGAGAATCAGGCATGGCTTCGGCTGCTGAACAACTAGCCTCGAATCTGAATTTCTCGGCCTTCGCCAAGGCGGAGGACCTGAAGAAACGCATCTGGTTCACGATCGGCGCGTTGCTCGTCTATCGTCTCGGCACCTACATTCCGCTTCCCGGCATCAATCCCGACGCTTTCGCCCAGGCCTTCTCCTCGCAGAGCAAGGGCGTGCTTGGCATGTTCAACATGTTCGCCGGCGGCGCCGTGCAGCGCATGGCGATCTTCGCGCTCGGCATCATGCCCTACATCTCCGCCTCCATCATCATGCAGCTGATGACGTCCGTCATCCCCTCGCTGGAGGCGTTGAAGAAGGAAGGCGAGCAGGGCCGCAAGGTCATCAACCAGTACACGCGCTACGGCACGGTGCTTCTGGCGCTTGTGCAGGCCTATGGCATTTCGGTGGGCCTGGAAAACGGCAACGGCATCGTCAGCGATCCCGGCATGTTCTTCCGCATCTCGACCGTCGTCACGCTCGTCGGCGGCACCATGTTCCTGATGTGGCTCGGCGAGCAGATCACCGCGCGCGGCATCGGCAACGGCATCTCGCTGATCATCTTCTCCGGTATCGTCGCGGGCCTGCCGCATGCCATTTCCGGCACGCTGGAACTTGGCCGCACCGGTGCGCTTTCGACCGGCCTGATCCTGGCGATCATCGTTCTGGCCATCGTCGTCATCGCGCTCATCGTTTTCTTCGAGCGCGCCCAGCGCCGGCTGCTGATCCAGTATCCGAAGCGCCAGGTCGGCAACCGCATGTTCCAGGGCGATACCTCGCACCTGCCGCTCAAGCTCAACACGTCGGGCGTCATCCCGCCGATCTTCGCCTCGTCGCTGCTGCTTTTGCCGGCCACCATCGCCGGCTTCTCGCAGACGACCAACATGCCGGCCTGGGCGAGCACCATCCTGGCCTCGCTCGGCCACGGCCAGCCGCTCTACATGGCGTTCTACGCGGCGATGATCGTGTTCTTCGCCTTCTTCTACACTGCGATTGTCTTCAATCCGAAGGACACCGCCGACCAGCTCAAGAAGCATTCGGGCTTCATCCCGGGTTATCGCCCGGGCGAGCGCACCGCCGATTACATCGATTACGTTCTCACCCGCATCACCGTCGTCGGCGCCATCTATCTGGTGCTGGTGTGCCTGCTGCCGGAGTTCCTGATCTCGGCGACTGGCGTACCATTCTACCTTGGTGGCACATCGCTTCTGATCGTGGTCAGTGTCACGCTCGATACAGTCGCGCAGATTCAGGGTCACCTGATCGCGCACCAGTATGAAGGCCTGATCAAGAAGTCGAAGCTGCGCGGGGGGAAGAAAGCCAGATGAGGTTGATTTTGCTTGGGCCGCCAGGAGCGGGCAAGGGGACGCAAGCACAAAGACTGGTAGAAAAACACGGCATACCCCAGCTTTCGACGGGTGACATGCTGCGTGCCGCAGTCCAGGCGGGTACCGAGGTCGGCAAGCGCGCCAAGGCGGTGATGGATGCCGGCGAGCTGGTATCGGATGCCATCGTCAACGCCATCGTCGCCGAGCGTATCGATCAGGCCGACTGCGCCAAGGGGTTCATCCTCGACGGTTACCCGCGCACGTTGGTCCAGGCCGATGCGGTTGAATCGATGCTCTCGGAGCGTGGCATCGGTCTCGATACCGTCATTGAACTCGTCGTCGACGACAGGGCCCTGGTTGGCCGTATCGTCAAGCGCGCCGAGGATGCCAAGGCAGCCGGCCAGCCGGTGCGCAAGGACGACAATCCCGCCGTATTCGAAGAGCGTCTGCGCGAGTACTACAAGAAGACCGCTCCGCTGACCGGCTACTATTACGCCAAGGGCAAGCTCAAGACTGTCGATGGCATGGCCAGCATCGACGCGGTAACGACCGAGATCGAAGCGGTGCTCGCGGCCGCCGCGAAGGCGCGGTAAGGGATTCTAAAGATTAAGCTTGACAGAGGCGGATCGCTGCGGTATGGCGGCCCGTCTCCTATCAGATGCGCACTTTGCTTGTCCGCAAGGGCAAGGCAGTCGCTTTGAACTGGAAACTCCCGCAAGGGCCGGCCTCCACCGGACGCGGGGCAATTTGAACAGCGCCAGGCCTGCCTTGTTTCGAAGGTTGGTCGGCCCAGATGGAGAAGAGAAGAACATGGCTCGTATAGCCGGCGTCAACATTCCGACCAACAAGCGCGTCGTCATCGCGCTTCAGTACATTCACGGCATTGGCAAGAAGTTCGCCCAGGAGATCGTCGACAAGGTCGGCATCCCGGCCGAGCGCCGCGTCAACCAGCTGACCGACGCGGAAGTGCTGCAGATCCGCGAGACGATCGACCGCGACTACCAGGTCGAGGGCGACCTGCGCCGCGAAGTTTCGATGAACATCAAGCGTCTGATGGACCTCGGCTGCTACCGCGGCCTGCGTCACCGTCGCTCGCTGCCGGTTCGCGGCCAGCGCACGCACACCAATGCACGTACCCGCAAGGGCCCGGCCAAGTCGATCGCCGGTAAGAAGAAGTAATTTGGAGTGAGTAGCCGGTAGTGAGTAGTGAGAGGCGACTTCAACGGTTGCGTCTCGTCACTACCCACTAATTCGCCACTCACTTTCTAGGTGGAGCCGCTGGCATTACGGCGGTGTAGAGATCAACTGAAAGGACTACCATGGCCAAGGAAGCCGCACGTGTTCGCCGCCGCGAACGCAAAAACATTTCGTCGGGCGTTGCCCACGTCAATTCGACCTTCAACAACACGATGATCACCATCACCGACGCGCAGGGCAATTCGATCGCCTGGTCGTCGGCCGGAGCCCAGGGCTTCAAGGGCTCGCGCAAGTCGACCCCGTTCGCCGCCCAGATGGCTGCCGAAGACGTCGCCAAGAAGGCCCAGGAACATGGCATGCGCATGCTCGAAGTCGAGGTCTGCGGACCTGGCTCCGGCCGTGAATCGGCGCTGCGCGCCCTGCAGGCGGCCGGCTTCACCATCACCTCGATCCGTGATGTGACGCCGATCCCGCACAATGGCTGCCGCCCGCGCAAGAAGCGCCGCGTCTAACAGTATCGAACGCCGCGCGAACGCCCCAAAAAGCGTTCCTCCACGGTATTCCAGGTCGCCCGCCACGATTGGATGGTGGCGGGTCAACGGAAGGAAAGCATCATGATCCAGAAAAATTGGCAGGAACTGATCAAGCCGAACAAGATCGAGTTCTCGTCGAAGAAGAAGACGCTGACCACGCTGGTCGCCGAGCCGCTTGAGCGCGGCTTTGGTCTGACCCTCGGCAACGCGTTGCGCCGCGTGCTTTTGTCTTCGCTGCGCGGTGCGGCCGTCACCGCCGTGCAGATCGACGGTGTTCTGCATGAGTTCTCGTCCATCGCCGGCGTACGCGAGGACGTGACCGACATCGTCCTCAACATCAAGGAAATCGCCATCCGCATGGAAGGCGATGGCCCCAAGCGCATGGTCGTTCGCAAGCAGGGCCCGGGCGCGGTTCTGGCCGGCGACATCCAGACGGTTGGCGACGTCGAGATCCTCAATCCCGACCACGTCATCTGCACGCTGGACGAAGGCGCTGAAATCCGCATGGAGTTCACCGTCGACACCGGCAAGGGCTACGTGCCGGCCGAGCGCAACCGCGCCGAGGACGCGCCGATCGGGCTTATTCCGGTCGACAGCCTCTATTCGCCGGTCAAGAAGGTCTCCTACAAGGTCGAGAACACCCGCGAGGGCCAGGTTCTCGACTATGACAAGCTGACCATGACCATCGAGACCGACGGTTCGATCTCGGGCGAGGACGCGGTCGCTTTCGCCGCCCGCATCCTGCAGGACCAGCTCGGCCTGTTCGTCAACTTCGACGAGCCGCAGAAGGAAGTCGCGGCGGAAGCCGTCACCGAGCTCGCCTTCAACCCGGCGCTGCTCAAGAAGGTCGACGAACTCGAGCTTTCGGTGCGTTCGGCCAACTGCCTGAAGAACGACAACATCGTCTATATCGGCGATCTCATCCAGAAGACCGAAGCCGAGATGCTGCGCACCCCGAACTTCGGCCGCAAGTCGCTGAACGAGATCAAGGAAGTGCTGGCGGCGATGGGCCTCCATCTCGGCATGGAAGTGCCGGACTGGCCGCCGGAAAATATCGAAGACCTCGCAAAGCGTTACGAAGACCAATATTGAGCATGAATTCCGAGGACCGGCGGCGTGAGCCGCGGGTCCGACGGTCATGCGGAAAACCATCAGAGGCCGTGGCCTCTTGAACAACTGAAGAAGGAAAAGAGCCATGCGCCACGGTTTCAAAGGCCGTCGCTTCGCCCGCAGCGTAAGCCACCGCAAGTCGATGTTCGCCAACCTCGCCGTGTCTCTGCTCGAGCACGAGCAGATCGTCACCACCTTGCCGAAGGCGAAGGACCTGCGTCCGATCGTCGAGAAGCTGGTGACGCTCGGCAAGCGCGGCGACCTGCACGCCCGCCGCCAGGTGATCGCCCAGATCGGCAATGAAGGCGTCGTCAAGCGCCTGTTCGACACCATCGCCCCGCGCTACGCCAACCGCAATGGCGGCTATCTGCGCATCATGAAGGCGGGCTTCCGTCACGGCGACAACGCCGCGATGGCGGTTATCGAGTTCGTCGACCGCGACACCGACGCCAAGGGCGCCGGCGACCGCGCTCGCCTCGAGGCCGAAGGCGCCAACGAGGAAGCCGCGGCCGCATAAGCCGCGATTTTTTCTGAAGAGTTCAAGGGGCCTGCGGGCCCCTTTTTCTTATCTGATGCGGCAGATCGCAAATTTATTTCCGGTGTTTCGGACGCAGCCGGGCAGTTTTCAGCCGAAATATCCGCCCTTCAGCGGCTTAGCCTTTCATTTTGCACAATCGTCGGGACAATGCGCCCGAACTCGCCTTGGAGGATTCGCGAATGCGCGCCAAAAGACTGTCCCTCGTTCTGCTCTGCGCCTTCATGGTGTTCGCAGCCGCGCCGGCAGTCCGGCAGGCGCTGGCCGAAGACGCCGCCAAGCCCGCCGATCCGGGGCTCTCGGACGTGCTGACCGACCTGCTGCACGGCGTTGAAGGCGAGAATGCCACGTCCGGGCCGGACAAGCGCGTGCCGTTCGGCCGCGAGGAAGTCCAGCTGTCCTTCGCCCCGCTGGTCAAGCAGACGGCGCCCGCCGTGGTCAACGTCTATGCCTCGCAGACGGCCAAGGTGACATCGCCCTTCGAGGGCGATCCCTTCTTCGAGGAGTTTTTCGGCCGCGCGCAGCCTCGTGCCCAGTCCTCGCTGGGTTCGGGCGTGCTGGTCGACCCGAGCGGTGTCATCGTCACCAACTTCCACGTCATCAAGGACGCCGACGAGGTCAAGGTGGCGACCGCCGACGGGCGCGAATTCGCCAGCAAGGTGATGCTCAAGGACGAGACGCTCGATCTCGCCGTGCTCAAGATCGAATCCGACAAGCCGTTCCCGGTCATCGCTATCGGTGATTCCGACGCGCTCGAGGTCGGCGATCTGGTGCTGGCGATCGGCAATCCGTTCGGCGTCGGCCAGACCACCACCAGCGGCATCGTTTCGGCCCTTGCGCGCAGCCATATCGGCGTTTCGGATTCGGGCTACTTCATCCAGACCGACGCCGCCATCAATCCCGGCAATTCCGGCGGCGCGCTGATCAACATGGGTGGCCAGCTCGTCGGCATCAACACCGCCATCTACAGCCGCAGCGGCGGATCGATCGGCATTGGTTTCGCCATCCCAGCCAACATGGTGCGGGCGTTCGCCGACGCCGCCAAGGCCGGCCTCGATTTCTTCGAGCGGCCCTATATCGGCGCCGAGTTCGAAGCGGTGACGCCGCAGATCGCCGAGTCGCTCGGCATGGAAAAGCCGACGGGAGCGCTCGTCTCCTCGGTTGAAGCCACAGGCCCTGCCGGCAAGGCCGGGCTGAAGCCCGGCGACGTCGTCCTTCAGGTCAACGGCAAGCCGGTGGAAAGCATCGAGGCGCTCGATTACCGCATGGCGACGCTGTCGATCGGCACCAAGGCCAATTTCGCGATCCTGACCAAGGGACAGCAGGCGGCGATGGACATCGCGCTGGAACGCGCGCCGGAAGGTGCGAAGGCGGCCGAGGTGACGCTGCATGGCCGCAGCCCGTTCTCGGGCGCCAAGGTTTCCGAATTGTCGCCGCGGCTTGCCCAGAAGCTTGGCCTGCGGACCGATCTCAAGGGTGTGACGGTGATCGACATCAATCGCGATTCGCCCGCGGCCGATTTCGGCTTCCAGCCGGGTGACATCGTGCGCGAGGTCAACGGCACCAGCATCGACACCGCCGCGACACTGGCGCAAGTCGCCCAGCAGGACACGCGCTGGTGGCGCTTTACCGTCGAGCGTGGCGGGCAGATACTGCGCCAGGTGTTGCGTTACTGAGTTCGATCTGAAGGGATCGCGCTCCAAACCAAAAGAAGTGCATGGCCGATCTGTTCAGCGTCGATGAACCGGAAAAAGCGCCGCCCGGGCGGCCGCTGGCCGACAGGTTGCGGCCGAAGAATCTTGGCGAGGTCGTCGGCCAGGAGCATCTGACCGGTCCCGATGGCGCGCTGACCCGGCTGATCGGCTCGGGGTCGCTGGGGTCGATGATCTTCTGGGGGCCGCCGGGCACCGGCAAGACCACGGTGGCGCGGCTGCTTGCCGGCGAAACCAGCATGGCCTTCGAGCAGATATCGGCGGTCTTTTCCGGTGTCGCCGACCTCAAGAAAGTATTCGAAGCGGCCAAGCTGCGTCGCGCCAATGGCCGGCAGACGCTGCTCTTCGTCGACGAAATCCATCGCTTCAACCGCGCCCAGCAGGATTCCTTCCTTCCCGTCATGGAGGATGGAACCGTCGTGCTGGTCGGCGCCACGACCGAAAATCCGTCTTTCGAACTCAACGCCGCGCTGTTGTCGCGCGCGCGCGTCATGGTCTTTCATTCGCTTGGCGAGGAGAGCATCGCCAAGCTGATGATGCGGGCGGAGGAGACCGAGGGCAGGGCGCTGCCGCTCGACGACGAGGCGCGCACGATGCTGATCCGCATGAGCGATGGCGACGGACGGGCGTCGTTGACGCTCGCCGAGGAAGTCTGGCGTGCCGCCAAGCCTGGCGAGATATTCGATCCCGAGGGGTTGCAGCGCATCGTCCAGCGTCGCGCACCCATTTACGACAAGGGCCAGGACGGTCACTACAATCTGATCTCGGCGCTGCACAAGTCGGTGCGCGGCTCGGATCCGGATGCCGCGCTCTACTATCTCGCCCGCATGTTCGACGCCGGCGAGGATCCGCTCTATCTCGGCCGTCGGTTGGTACGCATGGCGATGGAGGATATCGGGCTTGCCGACCCGCAGGCACTGGTCGTCGCGAATGCCGCCAAGGACGCCTACGACTATCTCGGCTCCCCGGAGGGTGAGCTCGCCTTTGCCGAGGCCACCGTCTATCTCGCCACCGCGCCGAAATCCAATGCCGTCTATACCGCCTTCAAGGCGGCCACGCAGGCAGCCAAGCAGCACGGCTCGCTGCTGCCGCCAAAGCATATCCTCAACGCGCCGACCAAGCTGATGAAGGAAGAGGACTACGGCGCCGGTTATCGCTACGACCATGATGAGCCGGACGCCTTTTCGGGCCAGGACTATTTTCCGGAGAAAATGGGCCGCCAGATATTCTACGATCCGCCCGAGCGTGGTTTCGAGCGCGATATCAGAAAGCGGCTCGACTACTGGGCGAAGCTGCGCAAAGAGCGGGAATAGCCGGCTTGCGGAGCCCGGTAGCCCTGGCGCTGCGAAACGAGGCCTCGCCCTGGGGCATTTCCACTTCCGTTCTCCTGCACGCGCTGCTTGCCGCCACGGTTATGTTGATACCGGCGCCCAAGCGGCCGGGCCGGCCCGAAGAGGAGCGCGTGTCGGTCGACATCCTGACGCCGCAACAGTTCGAGGCTTCGACAAGGCCGCCTCCGCCGCCCGTCGAGGTGACGGCGCCCGCGCCCATGCCCGCGGCGCCAGCGCCTGCTCCGGTCACCTCCCGGCCTCCCGCCGTGCCCGCGATGATCCGCCCGACCCAGATGCTGTCCGCCAGGACCCTGGCCGATCCGCGCAGCAAACAGGCCCACGCCGATCTCAAGACCTTCGCGTCCGATGAGCGCATGGTGCAGCTGTGCAATCTGGAGGCCATGGACCAGATCCGCCAATGGCGCGCGGATTTCCAACCGGAGCGCGTGGTTCCGTACGCGACCGCCGAGGAAAAGATCGCCGGCACGACGATCGCCGCCGATGGTGCGGCTTTTCGCAGCCGCAAAAACTGGTACAGTCTGAAGTTCAAATGCCAGCTCGCCCATGACGGTGAAAGCGTCATTGGCTTTGAATTCCTGGTCGGCGACCCCGTCGCCAGGGATAAATGGGACGAGCTCGGCCTGCCGGCGGTGCATTGACAGCCAGGCAGGCTCCACCAGGCAGCCAGCCCGGCCAGATGCCATGGCCGTTGTGCGGTGACCCAAAAAACCTTATCAAGGCGCACGGTCGGGCGGTGGCCGTTGCCATGATTTGGGCACCTCATTCGCAACAGGATCGCGCTCCGCGCGTGGAAAAATGACAAAAACCCTTCGCAAATCCCTTCGCAAATTCGCCATTGCCATCCCGCTTCTCGCCCTTGGCTTCTACTTCATCCCGATCCTGACGACGATATTCATCGTCTGTGGCCTGATCGATGTGCTGCGCAACGACAGGAAGGACATGGCGCTGTTCAGTGGCTACTTCCTTGGCAACGGGCTCTTCACCTGGCTGCTCTCGCCCTTCAACCTGCTGGTCGACCTGCTCTGCTACAGAAATCCGGGCGTGTGGAAATTGGAGCAGTTTCCCCAGGACTATCAGCGTGAGGTCAACGAGGTCCTTGATATCTTCAAGGCGCGCAAGGACGAGATCATCGCCGACATCGACGCCAATTTCGGCGCTGGCCGGCGCGGCATGTATGTCTACCAATGGTACGGCAAGCACAAGATCGACAACGTCCCCGAATTCAACAAGGACTTCAAATACATCAAGACGATTGCCGTTTCCGTCTTCAGCAAGCGTGAATCGACCTCCTGGCATTTCGGGCCGCTGCGGCTCAGCCTGCGCATCCTCTACAACCTGATCCCGGTGAAAGCCGAAATCTTCGTCGAATGCGGCAGCGTCAAGAACTACTGGTACGAGAATCCGCAGTTCATTTTCGACGACACGCTGCTGCATCGCTCGGTCAACGAGTATGATGGCCGCCGCTATTGCGTGTTCATGGACATTATCAGGCCGTCTCCGGTGCCGCGCCTGATCGCTGGCATGCTCGCGGTCGTCTCGGTCAGCGTCGAGCGCATCAATTCGATGTTCTACAAGAACTGGAAAATGATCGGCTCCTCCAAGCCCAAGAAAGTCGAAACCACCTGAGCTGAAGATCTGCCGATGCCGCCGGCCGGGCCGGCGGCATCCCGGATTATCTCCGATCCGCTAGCGGCCTCTTCAGGCTCCCGACAATTCACGATAAGAATTAGGTGTCGGGATTCGCATCTGTCGGAACGGCTCTGGCTGCTTCAGACGTTCGATCCCTTCCCCGCAGTTCTGTCTCTTCCTTCCCCGGCGGATCCAGGTGTCAGAGAAGAAAACCTTCGGATTCTGGGCGGCAAACTACCTATGCGGCGTGATGCTGGGCCTCGCCGTCAGCGCTGCCTACATAGGTCTGGAGCAACCCGTCTACTATTGGGATTTCGCGGCCTATTTCAATACGTTCAACCAGCAGGGAGCGCTCCTTGTCGAGGAACCCTTCACCTGGCTGAGTCAACTGGGCACTTCCATCGCCATGCAAGATTATGGTGTGGCGATCCTGGTGCCGTTGATGCCTTTTCAGATCGTCTTCGGCGGATCGAGACTCTCCTTCATCGCCGCGATAGTTTCGGTCTATCTGGTGCCTGTGGCTCTTTTCGTAAGCAGGATAAGCTATCTGGAGGCGGTCTCCAGGGTGCCGTCTCGAGGCTGGCCCGCAGTCTGGATCGCAGCCTTTCTCTACACACCGTTCTGGGCGCCGACCCTGCGTGGGTTGCCCGATATTGCCGGTTGCCTCGTTCTCACCGCCGCAACTTATCTTCTGTGGAAGTCACAATTCCTGACCCGCGAACCGGTGGCGAGCGGAATAGCCGTCGGCGCGAGCCTGTGGTTGGCGTTCATGCTGCGTCGCTGGTATGCCTATGCCGCTATCGGCGTCACTCTTTCCGCGGCAATGCTGGGCTTGCTGCGGATCGCAAGGGACCGGGATCTTCCGGCATTCCGCATGGCGGTGGTGGGTGGCCTGTGTGCGATCTTCGTTATCGGCGCAACCGCATTGAACTTCCAACTGCCGCTGATCGCCAGAGTTCTGGGAACGAACTATGGCGACCTTTACAACGGATACAGGACGAACTTTGTCACCCAGATCGGCGACATGGGAGACCGGCTCAGCTTTCTCAATTGGCTTCTGATCATTGTCGGGCTTTGCATCTCGATTGTTCGCCGCAATGGATTCTCACTGTTGTGCGCTATCGCTTCGGTCCTCACATTCTTGATTTTCACCCGGACACAGGATCCGGACCGCCATCATTCGCTGCCAATTTTCCTATGGCTTTTCCCCGCATACGCCCAGGCTGTCGTCGCCATCGTTTCGGTGCCGGCGCTTAAGTCGCCCTGGCCGACGGGCGGCATCGCGGTTGCCGCCGGACTCGCTTTCCTGGGCACTTTCTTCCCGGCCGGCCGTCAACTCCTGTCGCCGGCCGAATTCGTTTTTGCGCGGCAGGCCACGCTCCCTCTGCATCTCGACAATCTTGCCGAGTATCGCCGCCTGATCGGCGATCTGATCGGCAGACTGGCGCCAGAGGATCGCTTTTCGGTCTTTGCCTCGGGCGGTGTCATGAGCGATGCGCTGTTGCTCGGCATGGATCGACGACTCGCTCCGCATATCGGCTGGATTTGCCAGGTCGACAGTCGTGACCGTTTTCAGCCGGGGGTATTGAAATCCAGGTTTGTCATTGTGACCGACCCGCCGGTTACTCATTTGCAGCCCGGTGCGCAGATTTGCGTCACGATTCCGAACCAGCATATTGTGGAGGGACAAGGCATCGGCGCCGCTTATAAGCGTATTGCGCGGTACCAATTGTCGGGCGGTGTTACCGGCTATCTCTATGAGCAGATGCGCCCTGTGACGCTGCCGGAACTCGATGCGCTATACGGTGAATTCAGGAAGAAGTATCCTGACTGGGCAACACCTGCCTGGTGAATGGCGGGCTGGCTGTTCCGGGAGGATTGATCCCGGGACCGTCTGTTGCACCATCGTCCTATAGCGCTATCGAGGCTTGATCCCTTAAGACTCGATGCAGCGGATATATCTGAACGGATATAACGCCGGATATCGGAGTTGGAGCGACAATCGCCTTGGGAGGATGAGGTGAGCGGACGGCAGCCGACGGGTCTTCATGCGGATTTCATCCAGGCCTCCATTGCCGGCAGTGATGCCGCGCGTTCGGCTCTCGTCGCGTCCTGGCGGCGATCACTCACCTTGCATGGTCTCGACCCAGCCGAGCGCAAGGCTCCCCGGCGCCTCACCGAAAGCGAATTGAGCGACGCGCGCAAACGCATCGAGCCACTGCTGCGCGCCGCGGGTGCAAGCCTCGACCGGCTTTATCTGGCTGTAGGCGGCGTCGGCTGCTGTGTGCTGCTGGCCGACCGTGAGGGCGTTCCCGTCGAACGCCGCGGCGCCGTCGCGGATGACGAGACGTTCGATGAATGGGGGCTGTGGACTGGCACCGTGTGGAGCGAGGACAGCGAAGGCACGAATGGCATCGGCACCTGCCTTGCCGATCAGCGCGCGCTGACCATCCACCGCGACCAGCACTTCTTTTCGCGCAACACGCTGATGAGTTGCACGACGGCGCCGATCTACGATCACGAGGGCAATCTGGCGGCGGCGCTCGATGTGTCGTCCTGCCGGTCGGACCTGACCGAGGGTTTCGTCAACCTCATCGCCATCGCGGTCGGCGATGCGGCGCGGCGCATCGAAGCCGAGAATTTTCGCCTGACGTTTTGCGACGCCCGTATCCTGCTCGCGCCAGTAGCAGAACGTAACGCAAGCGCCCTCATCGCCGTCGATGCCGATGACCTGGTGGTGGGGGCGACACGGTCCGCGCGTCTGGGCCTCGGCATCACCCAACAGGCGTTGGCCAAGGGCCTTCCCGCCGCCGACATCCTCGGTATCTCCGCCAAGACGTCGGAAGATCTGGACGAAGCCGAACGGGGCGTGGTTCAGCGGGCCATGGCGCGAGCGGAGGGCAATGTGTCCGCTGCCGCCAGCAATCTCGGTATTTCCCGGGCGACCTTGCACCGCAAGCTCGCCCGGTTCGGCATCCGCCGCCCGCATTGAGTTTTGGGCCGAACGACTGTCGCAGATCTGCGACAGTCGGGATTGTCGAGCCTCGGCACCGGGCTGACAAAGCTAAAGGCGTCCGCAACTCTTGCCTCCGACGCGCCGCACCCCCGTGGCGCCGTAACTTGGGAGGAAGATTATGAACAAGGTGGAATTTTCCCGCACGGTTCCGTTCGCCAAGCGCTATGACAACTACATTGGCGGCAAATGGGTCGCGCCGCATTCTGGAAGATATTTCGAGAACGTTTCGCCGGTCACGGGGCGGCCGCTCGGCGAGGTCGCCCGTTCCGATGCCAACGACATCGAAGCCGCGCTCGATGCCGCGCACAAGGCCAAGGACGCCTGGGGTCGCACAAGTGCCGCGGCCCGTGCGCTGATCCTCAACCGCATCGCCGATCGCATGGAAGACAATCTCGATCTCCTGGCGCTTGCCGAGACCTGGGACAATGGCAAGCCCATCCGCGAGACGACGGCGGCCGACCTGCCGCTGGCCATTGACCATTTCCGCTATTTCGCCGGTGCCGTTCGCGCCCAGGAGGGCGGCATCTCGGAAATCGATCACGATACGGTCGCCTACCATTTCCACGAACCGCTCGGCGTCGTCGGTCAGATCATTCCATGGAACTTCCCGCTGCTGATGGCGGTCTGGAAACTGGCGCCGGCACTGGCCGCCGGCAACTGTGTCGTGATCAAGCCGGCGGAGCAGACGCCAGCCACCATCATGCTGTGGGCGGACCTGATCGGCGACCTGTTGCCGGACGGCGTGCTCAACATCGTCAACGGCTTCGGCCTCGAGGCGGGCAAGCCGCTCGCTTCGTCGAACCGCATCGCCAAGATCGCCTTTACCGGCGAGACCACGACCGGACGGCTGATCTCGCAATATGCCAGCCAGAACCTCATCCCGGTGACGCTGGAACTCGGCGGCAAATCGCCCAACATCTTCTTCCAGGACGTGACGTCTGAGGATGACGATTTCTTCGACAAGGCTATCGAAGGCTTCGTCATGTTCGCGCTCAACCAGGGCGAGGTCTGCACCTGCCCGAGCCGCGCGCTCGTGCATGAAAAGATCTACGACAAGTTCATGGAAAAGGCGCTGAAGCGCGTCGAGGCGATTGTTCAGGGCGATCCGCTCGATCCGGCGACCATGATTGGTGCCCAGGCATCGAGCGAGCAACTGGAAAAGATCCTGAGCTACTTCGACATCGGTCGCAAGGAAGGCGCGGAGGTCCTGACCGGCGGCGAGCAGAACCATCTGCCGGGCGATCTGGCCGGCGGCTACTACGTCAAGCCGACGGTGTTCAAGGGCCACAACAAGATGCGCATCTTCCAGGAGGAGATCTTCGGGCCGGTCGTCTCGGTTACAACCTTCAAGGATGATGACGAGGCCCTGTCGATCGCCAACGACACGCTCTACGGCCTCGGCGCCGGCATCTGGAGCCGCGACGCCAACCGCTGCTATCGCTTCGGCCGCGCTATCCAGGCCGGCCGCGTGTGGACGAACTGCTACCATGCCTATCCGGCGCACGCGGCGTTCGGCGGCTACAAGCAGTCGGGCATCGGGCGCGAGAATCACAAGATGATGCTCGACCACTACCAGCAGACCAAGAACATGCTGGTCAGCTACAGCCCCAAGAAGCTCGGTTTCTTCTGATCGCCTCCCAAGGCCGCGCATGGTCCTTTGCGAAGGGCCATGCGCGCTCCATCACCAGGGGTTGGCCCGTTGCGCCAAGCCCTGGTTCTCACCGAGGAGGCAGGCATGCCCGACAAGTCTTCCCTGGGAAAAGTCTCGGCGACGCCCGAGGCCGCAGCCTTTCTGGCGGAGATCATCGCCGACCATGGTCCGGTGCTGTTCCATCAGTCGGGCGGCTGCTGCGACGGCTCCTCGCCAATGTGCTATCCGCGCGGTGATTTCATCGTCGGCGACAACGACGTGATGCTGGGCGAGATCGGCGAGACGCCGGTCTATATCAGTGCTTCGCAATATGAGGTCTGGAAGCATACCGACCTGCTCATCGACGTGGTGCCGGGCAGGGGCGGGATGTTCTCGCTCGATAACGGGCGCGAAAGGCGGTTTTTGACCCGCTCGACGGTCTGTGCCATCCCCGAAATACCGTCGCGGGCCTGAAAGGGTTGACGCCGCTCCCCTTGCGGGAGCAGTAGACGGCGATGTTCAATCTCTTTCTCGTCGCCACTGGCGGCGGCATCGGTGCCGGTATCCGTCATCTGACCAATCTGGGTGCGCTGCGCCTTGTCGGCCCCAATTACCCCTGGGGTACGATGGTCATCAACATCCTTGGCTCCTTCGCCATGGGCTTGTTTATCGCGACCCTGGTGCGGCGTGGCGGATCCAGCGAGCTCAGGCTTTTTGTCGCCACCGGAATCTTTGGCGGCTTCACCACGTTTTCGGCTTTTTCGCTCGATTTCGCGACCTTGTGGGAGCGGGGCGCCACCTTGCCGGCGTTCGGATATGCGCTGGCCAGCGTCATTGGCGCCATCACAGCCCTGTTTTTGGGTCTTTGGCTCGCAAGAAGCCTGCCTTAATGCTATTGCCGCGCCCAGAGCAGGCCGAGTCCTGCTCGGAAAACGGATAAGCGAAGAAAACAATGGCAGGCGTTGAACAGATCACGGTGGAGGCCGGCGAGGCGGGCATGCGGCTCGATCGCTGGTTCAAGACCCATTTCCCGGGCCTTGGCTTTGGCCATCTGCAGAAGCTGTTGCGCTCCGGGCAGATCCGTGTCGATGGCGGCCGGGTCAAGGCGGACACCCGCGTCGAGCCTGGCCAGATGGTGCGTATTCCTCCGCTGGAAGTGGACAAGAAGGGCGAAAGCCCGCTGACCGGCCACTCGATCCGCAACCAGGGCGACGCCGATGTACTGGCCAAGATGCTGATCCACGAGGATCCGAAGGTCTTTGTCTTCAACAAGCCCGCTGGCCTTGCGGTGCAGGGCGGCTCCGGCGTCACCCGCAACGTCGACGACATGCTGGAAGCCTGGCGCAACCAGAAGGGCGAGAAGCCGCGGCTGGTGCACAGGCTCGACCGCGACACGTCAGGCGTGCTGGTGGTGGCCCGCACGAGACTGGCCGCCATGAAACTCTCCGAGGCGTTTCGGGCGCGGGAGACCAAAAAGACCTACTGGGCATTGGTCAAGGGCGTGCCGCCCAAGCGCGAGGACAAGATTTCGACCTGGCTGATCAAGGAGGCCACGCCGGACGGCGATCGCGTACGCATCGCCGCGCATGGTGAAAAGGGTGCCGATCACGCCGTGTCCTACTACCGCATCGTCGAGCAGGCGGCGCAGACGATGACCTGGCTGGAGATGGAACCTTATACCGGCCGCACCCATCAGCTTCGTGTCCATGCCGCCCATATCGGCTGTCCCATCATCGGCGACCCGAAATATTTCGAGGCCGACACCAACTGGGATTTCCCAGGCGGCATTCAAAACCGTCTGCATCTGCACGCGCGCCGCATCATCATCCCACATCCGGACAAGGGCGTCATCGACGTCACCGCGCCGATGCCCCCACATATGCGGCAGAGCTGGAACCTGATCGGCTTCGACGAACAGAGCGCGGAGGACTGATCGTGAGCGGCGCCACCGACACGCTCGATCGGCGCGACGCGGTCGACATGGCGGCGGCCGCCATCATGGTCGGCCTCACTCTTTCCTGGGGCATGAATTACGTCGCCGCCAAGATCTCCTATGCCGGCTACGACCCTGTCTTCCTCTCTATCGCGCGCTCGATCATCGGTGGTTTCTGTGTTTTCCTCTGGTGTCGCTGGCGCGGCATCGCGCTGTTCGCGCGCGACGGCACGTTGTTTGCCGGCATCGCGGTTGGCGTGCTGTTCGGCATCGAATTCCTCTGCCTCTATGTCGGGCTGGAACATACGACCGTGGCCCGCAACACGCTGCTGGTCAATTCGATGCCATTCTGGATGCTGGTCGGCGGCCACTTCCTGCTCGGTGAACAGATCACCATGCGCAAGTTCCTCGGCCTGCTGCTGGCTTTTGCCGGTCTTGCCACCGTCTTCTCCGACAAGCTCGGCGGGGGCGGAGACATGCTGTTCGGCGATCTGCTCAGCCTTGGCTCCGGGTTTTTCTGGGCCTTGACCAACATCCTCATCAAGCGATCGAAGCTGGTCGAGGCGAGCGCCGAGAAACTCCTGCTCTACCAGCTCGCCGGCGCGGCCGTCGTTGGTGTTCTTGTCATGCCGCTCGCTGGTCCCCCCGTTCGCGATCCGGCCTTGCTGCCAACGCTGGCTCTGCTTTTCCAGGCAATCTACATCGTCGCCTTCACCTATGTGCTGTGGTTCTGGCTGCTGCGCCGTTATCCGGCCTCGGGCCTGTCGAGTTTCACTTTCCTGTCACCGGTTTTCGGTGTGCTGTGCGGCGCGGTCTTCTTGAATGAGCCGCTGACCGTTCGCATCTTCCTGGCGCTTGGTCTCATCGCCGCTGGTCTGATCATCGTCAACCGACCGGCGCGCAAGCTGACGCCGGTCTGAAAAGAGATTTTATGCGCGACATCCTCAACGACCTCGAAGCAGGCAAATATCTTTCCGATCCGGATCCCTTGCGCCGTGCCCAGATCCAGATGAAGACGCCGCTGCCAAAGCGCTTCTACAAGGAGGTCTCTGTCGCGCCGGTGGAGGCCGGTTTTGCCGTGCATCTCGACGGAAGGCCGGTGCGCACGCCAGGCAAGGCCTTGCTGGCATTGCCGACCGCGAATGCCGCATCGCTCGTCGCCGATGAATTCGCCGCCCAGGGCGAGAACATCGATCCGGTATCGATGCCGGTGATGCGCCTCGTCAACACCGCCTTGGACGGCGTCGCAGCCGATCCGCAGGCGGTGCTGGAAGACATATTGCGCTTTGCGTCGTCGGATATGCTCTGCTACCGCGCCGACACCCCGCAAGGGCTCGTCGAACGGCAGAACGAGCAGTGGGACCCCGTCATCGATTGGGCACGCGTGGCGCTCGGGGTTCGTTTCAATCTCGCCGAGGGCATCATCCATGTCGAGCAGCCGCGCGAAACCATTGCGGTTCTGGGCAGCCATCTGGCCCAGCGCGCCGAGCCGCTGCGCCTGGCCGCGATCCATGTCATGACGTCGTTGACCGGCTCGGCATTGCTGGCACTCGCCGTCGATTTCGGTGAGCTCGACGGCGAGGAAGCCTGGGCCGCCGGCCATGTCGACGAGGATTGGCAGATCGCGCATTGGGGGCAGGACGCCGAAGCGGTTGCACGCCGCTCCGCCCGCAAGCGCGACATGATGGCCGCCGTCGGCCTGCTCGAAGCGCTGCGCGCCTGAGCAATTCCAGGAAAAGCGTGCAACGGTTTTCCCGGGAGAAGCGCGTAGCGCTTCCCCTTGGGAATTGCCTAAAGACAAAGAGTTAGAGCGGGTCGGCGATTCCACCAAACGCTGAACCGCTCTGAGCGCGGCGCCATCCTCGCCCAACGCCTAATACCAAAGTCATAATCCCATCGTCTCGGTGCCTTTCGCCGGCGCTTTCTGCCATTTCTTCCTTCGCTGGCTGCATTTTCGAGTCCGCTTCCGCAAGCAGACGGATGCCGGCGCGCAGCCGTCGAGGACAGGCTGAATCCAGGGGAGGACAGTATAATGGCATTGGCATCGACCGCAGGCGCCGCAAGCCGCGGCATGACGCGGGAGGAGAAGAAGGTCATCTTCGCTTCCTCGCTGGGCGCGGTTTTCGAATGGTACGATTTCTATCTCTACGGCGCGCTGGCGGCCGCGATCGGCGCGACGTTCTTCAATGCGTTTCCTGAAAATACCCGCTACATCTTCACGCTGCTGGTCTTTGCCGCCGGCTTCATCGTGCGCCCCTTCGGCGCGCTGGTGTTCGGCCGTATCGGCGATCTCGTCGGCCGCAAATACACGTTTCTCATGACCATCCTGATCATGGGCCTGTCGACCTTCCTGGTCGGTCTGCTGCCCGGTTCGGAAAGCTGGGGCATTATGGCGCCCATCCTGCTGATTGCGCTGCGCATGCTGCAGGGCCTGGCGCTTGGCGGCGAGTATGGCGGTGCCGCGACCTATGTCGCCGAGCATGCGCCTGACGATCGCCGCGGCTTCTACACGTCGTGGATCCAGACGACGGCAACTCTTGGCCTCTTCCTGTCGCTGGTCGTCATCCTGATCGTGCAGAACTCGTTGAGCAAGGATGCTTTCGCGGCCTGGGGCTGGCGCATTCCGTTCATCGTTTCAGCCGTGCTGCTCGCCATTTCGGTCTGGATCCGGCTGTCGCTTTCGGAATCGCCGACCTTCCTGCGCATGAAGGAGGAGGGCAAGAGCTCCAAGGCGCCGCTACGGGAAGCCTTCGGCCAGTGGAAGAATGCCAAGATCGCCATCCTGGCGCTGCTCGGCCTGACCGCCGGCCAGGCCGTGGTCTGGTACAACGGCCAGTTCTACGCCCTGTTCTTCCTGGCCAATGTGCTCAAGGTCGACGCGCAGTCGGTCAACGTCATGATCGCCATCGCGCTGGCGCTCGGCACGGGCTTCTTCGTCTTCTTCGGCTGGCTGTCCGACAAGATCGGCCGCAAGCCGATCATCATGGCAGGGCTTGCGCTGGCGGTCGTCACCACCTTCCCGCTGTTCAAGGCGCTGACCTGGGCCGCCAACCCGGCCCTCGCCACCGCGCAACAGAACACGCGGGCGACGGTCACGGCGGCACCTGGAGACTGCAACTTCCAGTTCAACCCGACCGGAACACGCGTCCCCGTCACGTCCTGCGATATCGCAACCGACTTCCTGTCCAAGAACTCGGTGCCATACGACATCGTCTCGACAGCGGCGGCGGGCACGGCGGCAACCGTCAAGATCGGCGATGAAACCGTGACATCCTATGATGCAGCGGCTGCCGGCGACAAGAAGGCCGCAAGCGACGCAGCGTTCAAGAAGTCGGTCAACATGTCGCTTCAGGATGGCGGCTATCCGCTGAAGCGCGCTACCGCCAAGGTCGCCGACCAGAAGCTCGACGCCTTCATCGCCGCCAATCCGGAACTGAAGCTCGATGCCGCGACCATCCGTGGCGGCGAGAAGGCGATGGTTCCCGTCGACCAGGCCATCAAGGACAAGCTGCTGACCAAGGATGAGGCAGCCGGCGCCCCCGAAGTGACCGTCTACAGCATTCCGGCATCGGGTGCGTTCGCCATGTTTGCCGACCCAGCGCAGGTCAACTGGGCCAAGGTCATCGGCATCCTGTTCATCCTGGTTCTTTATGTGACCATGGTTTACGGGCCGATCGCGGCGATCCTGGTCGAGATGTTCCCGACCCGTATCCGCTACAGCGGTATGTCGCTGCCCTATCACATCGGCAATGGCTGGTTCGGCGGCCTGTTGCCCGCGATCGTCTTCGCGTTCAGCGCCTACAAGGGCGATATCTACTACGGTCTGTGGTATCCGGTGGTGATCGCCGCCATGACGCTGATCATCGGCATGATCTTCGTCAAGGATACGCTCGGCACCGATCTCCAGACCAAGGAATAGGCGATCGGCCGATCCAAACGAAAAGCCCGGCGCGAGCGATCGCGCCGGGCTTTTCGTCGAAACGAATGGAGCCGGTCAGCTCTTGCGCGGGCTCTCTTCCTCGACGGCGGCTTGGTGGTACCAGCCGTCAAAGTCTGGGTGCTCACCGCGTAGCGCCGCGAGTTCTGCCGCGAATTTCGCCTTGGCGCCTAAATTTGAGGCAGACTTGCGCGTTGCAAGCGGGAACATCAGGATTTTCGCCGACGGGGGTGGTTGCGTAATATGCACTGCCGGTTCTCCCTGTTTCTCAGGAGCTGGTCGATTCATCTCCCGATCAACATAGGTTCTGCGATTCTATTAGGCAATATGCCTACGAAAAGATCACTATTTGCCTATGATTTAGGCAAATTGCATATCTGAATGATCCGGACGCATTGCTGAGACGGCTCAGCAAAATCAACGCCTTGCGATAGCCATTTTGCCGCACCCGCGGAAACCCGAGTGGCATACGACTTGCTTTTTAACCATCGGCAGGCCGGCTTGGTCCGGCCACGCATCGATGTCGCCATGGCGACATCCAAGCAACGAGAGGCACTGGAATGACCAAATACAAGCTCGAGTATATCTGGCTGGACGGCTACGCCCCGGCCAATCTTCGCGGCAAGACGCAGATCAAGGAGTTTGCCGAGTTCCCGACGCTCGAGCAGCTGCCGCTGTGGGGCTTCGATGGCTCGTCCACCAACCAGGCCGAGGGCCGCAGCTCCGACTGCGTGCTGAAGCCGGTCGCGCTCTATCCGGATCCGGCCCGCACCAATGGCGTGCTCGTCATGTGCGAGGTCATGATGCCCGACGGCGTCACCCCGCATGTATCGAACAGCCGCGCGACCATTCTCGACGACGAAGGCGCCTGGTTCGGCTTCGAGCAGGAATATTTCTTCTACAAGGACGGCCGCCCGCTCGGCTTCCCGGAGAGCGGCTATCCGGCTCCGCAGGGTCCGTACTACACCGGCGTCGGCTACAAGAATGTCGGCGACGTTGCCCGCCAGATCGTCGAGGAACACCTTGACCAGTGCCTCGCCGCCGGCATCAACCACGAAGGCATCAACGCCGAAGTGGCCAAGGGCCAGTGGGAATTCCAGATCTTCGGCAAGGGTTCCAAGCGGGCCGCCGACCAGATGTGGATGGCGCGCTACCTGCTGCTGCGCCTGACCGAGAAGTACGGCATCGACATCGAATTCCATTGCAAGCCGCTCGGCGACACCGACTGGAACGGCTCGGGCATGCACTGCAACTTCTCCACCACCTACATGCGCGAAATCGGCGGCAAGGCCTATTTCGAGGCGTTGATGGGGCAGTTCGAGAAGAACCTGATGGAACACATCGCCGTCTATGGTCCCGACAACGACAAGCGCCTGACCGGCAAGCACGAGACCGCGCCGTGGAACAAGTTTTCCTACGGCGTCGCCGACCGCGGCGCTTCGATCCGCGTGCCGCACTCCTTCGTCAAGAACGACTACAAGGGCTATCTGGAGGATCGCCGCCCGAACTCGCAGGGCGACCCCTACCAGATCGCTTCCCAGGTCCTGAAGACGATCTCGGAGGTTTCGACCGCCGCTGTCTCTGCGGCTGCCTGATCGCGACCGCCTTTTGAATGCAAAGCCCCGGCGCAACACCCGCCGGGGCTTTTTTCATGGCGATTGCCGACCGGGCAGATCGCCTTGTGCCGTCAAGCGCCGATGACGCCACGCGACTTGAGCGATGCCACCAGCTTTTCATGCGGCAGGGCAGGGCTGCGGTTGCCGTCACGGCCGGTCATGTCCTGGTTGGCGATGAGCGCGTTTAGAACCGCCTCTTCAGCCGCTTGCACGACGGCTGTGTAAAAATCGTCCATGCGACCCCACGGAATGAAATCCATATGGCTGTAGCTTTGCTCGGTCGGCACCCCTTGCGGAAAGCGGCCGTTGAGCGAATCGGGATTGGCGGTCGAGAAAGCCAGGAAGATGTCGCCTGAAAAATGCGAGCCGGCGGTACCGGTGCGCGCCAGGCCGAGCGGCACGCGCCGGGCCAGCGCCTTGCATTGTCCGGGCAGGAGCGGTGCGTCGGTGGCCACGATGCCGATGCAGGAGCCGGCGCCGGTTGGCCCGCCTCTGAAATAGGCCTCCATCGGATTGTCGTTCGCCAGCTCACGCCCAATCGGCGCGCCGGCTACGGTCAGTTCCTGGCGGGAGCCGAAATTGGCCTGCAGGAAGACGCCGACCGTGTAGGAGCGGTGGCCGTAGTCGACGACCCTCGAGGCCGTGCCCGAGCCGCCCTTGAAGGCGTAGCAGTTCATGCCGGTGCCGCCGCCGACCGAGCCTTCCTCGACCTGACCGCCAGCGGCTGCGTCGATCGCCGCGATCGCATGATCGACCGTGACATGCGAGCCGTTGATGTCGTTGAGATAGCCATCCCAGGTCTCGGCCACCACCGGCAGCAGCCACTGATTGGCGATGTCGGGCTTGTGGCGCGCCACCCAGTCGATGATGCCGCGATGACAGGGGCCGACCGCATGGGTGTTGGTGATCAGGATCGGCAGGCTGATGCTGCCGGCTTCCTCGATCCACGAAGCGCCGGTCATCTCGCCATTACCGTTGAAGGAATGATAGCCGGCGGCGCAGGCCACGCCGACGCCCTCGCGGCCCAGCGGCAGGATGGCGGTGACGCCGGTGCGCACCGGTCCCTGGCCGACAGTGAGTTTGCCTGCGCCCTCGATGAGGGTCGAATAGCCGACGAGCACGCCCTCGACATCGGTGATCGCGCTGTTTGGCCCGGGCGTACCCGGCAGCGGAATGCCGAGGTCGCGGGCGCGCGGCTTGCCTGTCGGTATGGTGGTCGGGACTGTCCGTTGGCTCATGCTGGAATGTGCTCCGTTGAAATAAGCCGGCTCAGCGAAGGCTGCAGCCGGTGGCAAGCTCGGCGTAGCCGGTCAGGATCGCCAGCGCCGAGGCTTGATCGACCGCCGGCACGACGTTGACGAGATGCAGGCCCAATCCGTCCTCGAGAACGACCAGGCTGCGGGCGATTGTCTCGCTGGGCGCGTTAAGTTTGAACGCACCGGTGGCCGCACCGGCTTCCAGTATGCCGACATAGATCGACACCTGCCGCTCGAACAGCGTGATGTGGCGCGCGGCATAGCTTGCGTCGGAGCGCGAATAGGCGCCGAGCTCAAGCAGCAGCCGGCAGAGCTGATCGTCGGGATCGGTCGGCAGGCCGTTCTCTATCATCGTCTTCAGCCGCGACCGGGGATCCGCGATCTCTGCGACCGACGCCGCCCGCATGGTGCAGAACCGTTCGACGGCCTTGCGCTGCACGTCGTCCAACAGGTCCTTCAGGCCCGGATAATAATAGAGCAGGGCGCTTGAACTCATCCCTGCCTCGTTGGCGACATCGCGCAGCGTGACGCCGGCAAGGCCGCGCCTGGCGATCATCGATTCCGCCGCCGCGACGAGGGTGATCCGGCGATCGGTCTGGGTTTTGGGTCGTCCCATCTCTATTTCCTGAATTCAATTCAGTTTAAAGCTGGCCTGCAAAATTTTGCAAGCACCAATACGTCATATTCGTTGACGATGAATGACTCCCTCGATAGGTTCCGTTGCGGAGGATAATTTTTATCTTATTAAAAAAAGGGGAGGACAATGTCTACAAACGAAGTGACGACAGGGGCGGCCGACAAGGCCGCGCCAACCGCCAAGGGACTGGATCGGGCGCTCAACGCGCTCGGCACGCTGATGATCGTGCTGTCGGCCGTGACGCCGGCATCCTCGGTGTTCATCATCGTGCCGGGCGTCATCGCGCTGGCCGGCACGGGTTCGTTCCTCAGTTTTGTGATCGCCGCCGTGATCGGCCTCTTCATGGCCTTCGTCTATGCCGAACTATCATCGGCCTATCCGATGGCCGGCGGCGAATACACCATGATCGGCCGCACGCTCGGCCGCTTCTGGGGCTTCGTCACGCTGGTGCTTGTCTTCGTCTCGATCGTGCTGATCGTGGCCGTCATCGCGCTCGGTGTCGGCACCTATCTCGGTGTGCTCATTCCCAATCTCAGTCCGCAATGGGTTGGCGTGGTGACCATCGCGCTGGCAGGCGCGGTCGCGGCGATGCGCATCAAGCTCAATGCCTTCGTCACCGGCATTTTCCTCGGCATCGAAATGCTGGCGCTGCTGATCCTGACCGGCCTCGGCTTTGCCCATGTCGAGCGTCCGCTCTCCAGCCTGTTCAGCTCGCCGCAACTGCTCGATGCCACCACGAACACGCTTGTTCCGGCCTCGGCCGGCATCATCCTGGCGTCCACCGCTGTCTCGCTGTTTGCCTATAATGGCTATGGCGCGGCCGCCTATTTCGGCGAGGAGACGCATGACGCCCGACGCAACATCGGCAAGGTGGTGCTCTGGGCATTGGTGATTACCGTCGCGGCCGAACTCATTCCCCTGACGGCGGTATTGCTGGGATCTCCGGATCTTCCGGGTCTGCTCTCGGCGCCCCAGAAGATCGAGTATTTCCTGGAAGCCCGGGGTGGCCACGCGTTGACGGTTCTGATCAGCCTGGCAATCGCGGTTGCGATCTTCAACGCCGTCATCGCCATTATCCTGCAGGCGGCCAGGCTGCTGTTCAGCTCCGGCCGCGATAAAACCTGGTTTGGCCCGATCAACGCCGCCGTCGCCTCGGTCCATGGCAGCTACGCATCGCCATGGATCGCCACCATCGTCGTGGCGGTGCTGGCCGCGCTCGCCTGTTTCATCGACATCAACCTGCTGCTGGTGGTCAGCGGCACGTCGCTGGTGGTGATCTACGCGCTGCTGTGCGTGGCGGTGTTCGCGGGCCGCCGCAACGGCACCACGGCCGGCGGACACTACCGCATGCCGCTGTTTCCGGTCCCGGCCGTCCTTGCCTTCGTAGCGCTGGTCTACGTCGCCTACCAGAACCTGCTCGATGCAGCCTTCGGACGCCCGAGCCTGATCGCGACGCTGCTGATCATGGCCGTGGCGGCGATCTACTACGTGCTCGTCCTGGCACGGCGATCCGACTGGAACCTGCATGGCCCCGACGAACTTGCCGGATAGGCGTCACCCTCCGACGATCTGTCCCTGCAGGAACCCCGGCTTTTGCCGGGGTTCTTTTTCAGGCGGTATCTTTGACCCGCCCGCGGCTGCGGCGACGCCAAGGCCGAGATCGCCGCCGGCATCGGCGCGAGTCTCGCCAACCTCCTGCCCTCACGCTCGCCCGTTTCAGCGAGACTCGCCCGGCGGATACCGCGTCGGCGGTGGCCAGACGGAAAGGCCGAAGTGCCGGACAAAACGATCGAACGGCAGCGTCCCGAATACCCCCAAAAAAAGTCAAGCTGAAAAGGTCGAGCCAACTTCGACGAATGAACGGGCTTTTGACTGGCGTGGCGATGCCGCCATCGATGGCCAGCGTCTCCCGATATGGCAAAAAAGCCCGGAAAACTGCCTGTTTCCGGCTCGTCCGTACACCAACAAACCCTTGTATAAGCCACTGTTCATACAAGGAAATCGCCGATCCGCGCGATCGCTGCGGTGACGTTGACATATCACGTCACGGTATGCGTATTCGTGGCCATGGGGTTACGCCAAAGCGATGCTGTTCGAACGGGGCGGGGTTTCTTGAACGACAGCATTGGCGGGGGCGCCGGACGAGCGGGCATTGCAGCCTGAGGCAGTGTACCGCTCGCTCCTGGCGATTGATTGCGCTTTGAGCGGTTCGTCGGCGTGCGCTGACGTTCGCCTTCCACCGGCAGGCCGCAGGTTGGGCAAAAGCTAACAAATTCCTGAAACCGAAAAGCATCGACCATGTCGCGTGGCTGATCGCGTGCATCCCTCGATGGGCGTTCGGGCAGCAAAAAGCCCTTGAAGGGGAGATCCTTCAAGGGCTTTGCAATCTTATCCCAACCGGCCCTTAGACCGAGTAGTACATGTCGTATTCGACCGGATGCGGGGTCATTTCGAAACGCATCACTTCGGCCATCTTCAGCTCGATATAGCTGTCGATCTGGTCGTCGTCGAAGACGCCGCCGGCCTTCAGGAAGCCGCGGTCCTTGTCGAGGCTCTGCAACGCTTCGCGCAGCGAACCGCAGACGGTCGGGATCTTCTTCAGTTCCTTCGGCGGCAGGTCGTAGAGATCCTTGTCCATCGGCTGTCCCGGATGAATCTTGTTCTTGATACCGTCGAGGCCTGCCATCAGCAGTGCGGCGAAGGCCAGATACGGGTTCGCGCCCGGATCGGGGAAGCGGACCTCGACGCGCTTGGCCTTCGGCGACGAGCCGAACGGAATGCGGCAGGAAGCCGAACGGTTGCGCGCCGAATAGGCGAGCAGCACCGGCGCTTCATAGCCGGGCACCAGGCGCTTGTAGGAGTTGGTCAGCGGGTTGGTGAAGGCGTTGATCGCCTTGGCGTGCTTGATGACGCCGCCGATGAAGAACAGGCAGTTCTCCGACAGGCCGGCATATTCATTGCCGGCGAAGGTCGGCTTGCCGCCCTTCCAGATCGACATGTGGACGTGCATGCCCGAGCCATTGTCGCCGAAGATCGGCTTCGGCATGAAGGTTGCCGTCTTGCCGTAGGCATTGGCGACCTGGTGCACGACATATTTGTAGATCAGCATCTTGTCGGCGTTGCGGACCAGCGCGTCGAACTTGATACCGAGTTCGTGCTGCGCGGCGGCGACCTCATGGTGGTGCTTTTCGACGCGCACGCCCATTTCGGCCAGCACCGTCAGCATCTCGGAGCGCATGTCCTGCGCGCTGTCGATCGGCGGCACCGGGAAATAACCGCCCTTGACGCGCGGGCGGTGGCCAAGATTGCCGGTCTCGTAGTCGGTGTCGTCATTCGACGGCAGTTCGGTGGAGTCCAGCCGGAAACCGGTGTTGTACGGGTCGGCCTTGTACTTGACGTCGTCGAACACGAAGAACTCGGCTTCCGGGCCGACATAGATGGTGTCGCCGATGCCTTCCGACTTCATATACGCCTCAGCCTTCTTGGCGGTGCCGCGCGGATCGCGGTTGTAGGATTCACCCGAGACCGGATCGAGGATGTCGCACAGGATGACCATCGTCGACTGCGCGAAGAACGGGTCCATGTGGACCGTGTCCGGATCGGGCATCAACACCATGTCGGACTCGTTGATGGCCTTCCAGCCGGCGATCGAGGAGCCGTCGAACATGACGCCGTCAGCGAACATGTCTTCCTCTACTTCGACCACATCCATCGTCACGTGCTGCAGCTTGCCCTTCGGGTCGGTGAAGCGCAGGTCGACGAATTTCACGTCGTTGTCCTTGATCTGCTTCATGATGTCTTTGGCTGTCGTCATGTCATGTATCCCTGTGTGATGACGTGTTTTGATGGATGGCGTTTTGCAGAGGACGGGCGGCTCGGATCAAACCGCGTCCATTCCGGTTTCGCCGGTTCGGATGCGCACGACTTCCTCGATATTGGAAACGAAGATCTTGCCGTCGCCGATGCGACCGGTCTGGGCAGCCTTGCGGATGGCCTCGATCGCGCCTTCGACGGCATCGTCGCCGAGCACGACTTCAATCTTCACCTTGGGCAGGAAATCGACGACGTATTCGGCGCCGCGGTAGAGTTCCGTATGACCTTTCTGACGCCCGAAGCCCTTGGCCTCGGTCACGGTGATGCCTTGCAGTCCGGCCTCCTGAAGCGCTTCCTTCACTTCGTCCAGCTTGAATGGCTTGATGATCGCTTCGATCTTTTTCATGTAAAAAGTGGCCTCCACTGCCAAAAAAACGGGTTGTGAGCCCCCGCTTGCGCCTCCTTCAAGCACGAACCGTGCCAATTGGAGCGATTTCAAGCGGTCTCTTGCGATTTCGAAGCCCTGCCGCATCCGCGCACAAAATCACGCCATTCACGGCGCTGAATGCAGCATGGCCGCCGGAGCCTACACAGTGGCGGGACTTGCGTCCGCATAAAAATTAGGCACATCGCCCATATCATGGGCAGTTGTGCCAGACATTTATCCTCGCCGCCGCGCCAGGTCGACAACACCTCCTTGTTTGCGTCGGATCGAAAACTGGACAATGCTTGATCGAATGCGGATCGGCAATCCATGAGCGACGAACTTCTTCTTTCCGCCGAGATGGGCGAGGCGGACCGGCTGACGATTGCAGCCGGCCCGACCGATGGCATTGGGTTGATGCGCCGTGCCGGCGAGGTCGTCGCGGCGCAAGTGCTCAAGTGCTATCCCTCGGCAGCGCATGTCCATGTTCTGTGCGGCCCCGGCAACAATGGCGGCGATGGCTATGTCGTTGCCCGCATTCTGGCGGGCAGCGGCGTCGCCGTCACGGTCTGGGCGTCCGGTGCGCCGAGACTGGGTAGCGATGCGGCACTCGCCGCCGCCCAATGCCCAATCCACCCCCGGCCGCTGTCGGACTTCGATGCCGCGCCGGGCTCCATCGTGGTCGATGCGCTTTACGGGGCAGGGCTGTCGAAGCCGTTGTCCGGCGACGCAGCCAGGGCGGTTGATCACGCAGCCAGGCAACGTCTGCCGGTTGTCGCGGTCGACCTGCCTTCCGGCGTCTCCGGTGACAGCGGCAAGGTGCTCGGCACATCGTTCTCAGCCGACCTCACCGTGACTTTCGCACGCAAGAAACCCGGCCATCTGCTCCTGCCGGGCCGGGAACGATGCGGCGAGATCGTGCTTGCCGATATCGGCATTGGCGACGACATCATTGCAAGGCTCCAGTCCCGGACGTTCGAGAACCGGCCGGCACTCTGGTTGCGCGGTTTGCCGGTGCCGGCCGTCGACGCGCACAAATACAAGCGTGGCCATGTCGGCGTCTTTTGCGGTGGCCCCAGTGCTACCGGCGCGGCGCGGCTCTCGGCGCTCGCCGCCGCGCGAAGCGGGGCAGGGGCGGTGACGGTTCTGTCACCTGGTAACGCCATGCAGGTCAATGCCGCACATCTGACGTCGATCATGCTTCGCAAAAGCGACGATGTCGCGGACATAGAGGCGTTCATCGGCGAGCGCAGGCCGTCGGCCTTTGTTCTTGGACCTGGCTTTGGCATCGGCGAAAAAACACGGACCTTCGCGCTCACTCTTCTCGCCTTCGGCCGGCAGAAGAAGATTGCCGCACAAATCGATGGCCTTGTGTTCGATGCCGACGCAATCACCTCGTTTCGTGAGGCTCCGGATATTCTGTTCGAGGCCGCCCGCCGGCCGGACGCGCCCGCGCTGGTGATAACGCCGCATGAAGGCGAGTTCGCCCGGCTTTTTCCAGATATCGCCGATGACGATGCCTTGTCCAAGCTGGACAAGGCACGCGCGGCCGCCGCGAAAGCCAATGCCTTCATCGTCTACAAAGGCGCCGACACGGTGATCGCCGCTCCCGACGGCAGGGCCGCGGTCAATTCCAACGGCGCGGCCTGGCTTGCCACCGCGGGGTCGGGTGATGTCTTGTCAGGCATCGCGGCCGGACTGCTTGCCCAAGCCATGCCGGCTTTCGAAGCCGCCTGCGCGGCGGTGTGGATCCATGCGGAGGCAGGCTGCCGGTTCGGGCCAGGGCTGATCGCCGAGGATCTGCCGCCGGCGATAGTGCCCGCGCTGCGCGAACTGGTCGAGGCGCGGCAGAAGGCGCCCTTCGGATGAAGCTGCTTGCAGGAGTCGTCGCTGCCATCATCGCGTTCGCACCGCATGGCGTGCGCGCCGAACAGCCGGTGACCATCGTCGATGATCCGGCGGTGCTAGCCACCCTCGATGACAAGGGGTTTGGCTTTGCCGGTGTTTTCGGTGTCGATGGCGAGGACGATCTGAAGTCGCTCTACACCGAAGCGCCGGCCTATCATGCCGTTGTCGACACGATAGCGGCCGATGTCGCCGCGCTGCGGGCCGAGATGAAGGCCGGCGGGCGCACGCTCTACGAGGTGACCGACGGCAATGTCGGCCGCGTCATGGACATGCGCTGGCTGAAGACCGAGGCGGCGCGCTTTCGCCTGGTCGGTGTCGTCAACCGGGTCGACCGGCGCGACTTCGCCGTCCTGCAGGGCGACAAGAGCTGCGGCGAGGTGCGCTTCATCTATCGCCTGGCTTACAGCTTCCGAAAGAACGGCAAGGTGCTGGCCTCGCGGCTGCCGTTCAATTTCAACGCCGTCTTCAGCGTCGCGCCGGATGCCGATGGCGGTTGCGTCGGCGTTGCCGGACGCTGGACGCCGCAGATGGACGAAAGCGTCGATGCCGGCTGGCTGACCGGCGGGCCGCTGGCGCCGGAAGAACTGACCTTCAAGCAACTCGAGCTCAACGCGCAGGTGGTGCGCTTTCCCTCCGGCCAGGAGACCGAGTTCGGCGGTCAGGCCGCCTACCTCATGCGGATTTTTGGGATCGATGGCGCCGCCGTCGGCGAGATGCCGCTGGAGAACACGCCTGATGTCGAGCGGTTGTCGGAGGATGCCGCGCTCAAGAAAAGGCTTGGCGACTATGTCAGTGCCAATGTCGCGGCGATCGATCTCGGCGTCTATGAAATCCCCGACGATTTCCTGGCCAGGAAAGTCATCTCGTGGTCGACCTTCGGCAGCGCGAGACAAGCCAATCACCCGTTTACGCCATTATTCCAGCCGACGGATTTTGCAGGGATAGATTATTCCGCGATGAAACTGGTGCGTACGCCCGAAGCGCTGGTCGAGCGGCTGGACAATGGCGCCTGCCAGGGCTGTCACCAGGCGGGGTCCACGGCCGGCTTCCACTTCATCGGCCTCGACGACAAGACGACATCGCCGCTCAACCGCATCGAGGTCGGCATCTCGCCGCATCTCCATGCCGAAATTCCGCGCCGCCGGGCCTGGCTGCGCGCAACGGACGAGGGCAAGGCGCCGAACCGCTACCGGCCGCTCTCCTTCGCCCCGCCGGCGACGTGGACCGACACCGGGGATGTCGACTACGCGCCGGCCGAGATGACCATGCCGTGCCTGCTGCCGCAGGATGCCAAGCGCTTCGGCGCGACCTGGCAATGCGGCGGCGGCACTGTCTGCACGCCGCTCGCCACGGCATCGGGCGTGCGCACCACGCTGGCGCAATGCCTGCTGCCCAAGGACAGCCCAAAAATGTTTTCCGGCCATCCATGCCTGACCGGCTCGATTGCCAGCAACCCGTCGCAACCTTTCAACGACCGCTACAAGATATCAGGCCAGTTCGCGGCCTTCGCGCCGACCTTTTCGCGGACCGAATACACCTGCCGGCCACCGAAGATCGGCGTGCCGGCAGGCATCGCCTACCGCGCCTGCGACGACAGCGATCGCAACTTCGCCGCCTTCAAGGCGGGCAAGCCGATGCCGTCCGAAATCTGCGGCATGGTCGGCGGCAAGAAGTTCGACACATGCGTGGCGACCAACAATTTCGACCAGTGCCTGGGCGGCGCCGTCAATCGCGGCAACCGGCCGGCCTGCTCGGCCGATCGTTTCTGCCGCGAGGACTATATGTGCCAGTCGCTGCCGCCGGACACGCCGGGCGCCGCCAAGGTCAAGGGCATCGGCTTCTGCTCGCCGACCTATTTCATTTTCCAGATGCGCATCGACAATCACGCAACGCCCTGGGCAAGCGCGACCAGCGCGACCATGGGGGCCGGGTTTGGGGCGGCGGAAGAGGAGTAGGCTGCCGGAAGCGCTATAGCGGGATGTTGTCGTGCTTCTTCCAGGGGTTCTGCATGTCCTTGTTGCGCAGCATGCGAAGCGCGCGGGCGACGCGGCGGCGGGTCGAATGCGGCATGATCACCTCGTCGACATAGCCGCGCTCGGCGGCGACGAAGGGCGACAGGAAACGATCCTCATAAGTCTTTGTATGGGCTGCGATCTTTTCGGCGTCGCCAATGTCCTTGCGGTAGATGATCTCGACCGCGCCCCTGGCGCCCATGACGGCGATCTGCGCCGTCGGCCAGGCATAGTTCATGTCGCCGCGCAGATGTTTGGAGGCCATCACGTCATAGGCGCCGCCATAGGCTTTGCGGGTGATCACGGTGATCTTCGGCACGGTCGCCTCGGCATAGGCGAAGAGCAGCTTGGCGCCGTGCTTGATCAGGCCGCCATATTCCTGCGCGGTGCCCGGCAAGAAGCCCGGGACGTCGACGAAGGTGACGATGGGGATGGAAAAACAGTCGCAGAAGCGCACGAAGCGGGCCGCCTTGCGGCTGGCATCTGAATCGAGCACACCCGCCAGCACCATCGGCTGGTTGGCGACGAAGCCCACCGTGCGTCCCTCGACGCGACCGAAGCCGGTGACGATGTTCTTGGCAAAGCTCTGCTGGATCTCGAAGAAGTCGCCCTCGTCGGCGACCTTCAGGATCAGTTCCTTGATGTCGTAAGGCTTGTTGGCGTTGTCGGGGATCAGCCGGTCGAGCGACATGTCATGGTCTGACACGGACTGGTAGCATTCGATCTCGGGAATATCGGAAGTATTGGAGGCCGGCAGCAGGTCGACCAGCCGCCGCATCTGCAAGAGCGCCTCGACGTCATTGTCATAGGCGCCGTCCGCAATCGAGGATTTCGTCGTGTGGACGGACGCGCCGCCGAGGCTCTCGGCTGTCACCGTCTCGTTGGTGACGGTCTTCACCACGTCAGGCCCGGTGACGAACATGTAGGAGGTGTCGCGCACCATGAAGATGAAGTCGGTCATGGCAGGTGAATAGACATCGCCGCCGGCGCATGGACCCATGATCACCGAAATCTGCGGGATGACGCCGGAGGCGAGCACATTGCGCTGAAAGATCTCGGCATAGCCGCCAAGCGCCGCCACGCCTTCCTGGATGCGTGCGCCGCCGGCATCGTAAAGGCCGATGATCGGCGCGCGGTTGCGCAGCGCCATCTCCTGCACCTTGATGACCTTCTCGGCATGCGCTTCCGAGAGTGAGCCGCCGAAGACGGTAAAATCCTTGGCGAACAGATAGACCGGGCGGCCATTGACCGTGCCCCAGCCGGTAACGACGCCGTCGCCGGCGATCTTGGTCTTCTCCATGCCGAAATCGGTCGAGCGGTGCTCGACATACATGTCGAACTCCTCGAACGAGCCCTCGTCGAGAAACACCTCGATGCGTTCGCGCGCGGTGAGTTTGCCCTTCTTGTGCTGTGCGTCGATACGGGCCTGGCCGCCGCCCATGCGGGCGATGTCGCGCCGGCGCTCGAGTTCCTTCAGCACGTCTTTCATCGTTCGGCCCTCAAAACGGAAGCTGCGTTTGTGGTAATGACGCCCGCAGACGTGCGCAAGCGCCGGCTTCCGATCGTTTTCTGTTGGTCGATCATGCGCGAAGTTTGTTGGCAGGCATTCGCAAGATATGGCAGAATTGGTCCATGAAGAACAACATAGAGATATCCGAGGATTTGAACCGCCGGATCGAGATGTTGACCTCGCGTTCGACACTTACGCGCGATCAGATCATCGAGGATGCCTTGTCCCACGGCCGTTCGCTGGCGTGGCAGGAAAAGTGGGTTGCCGGCGTTCAGGCGGGAATCGACGCTGCAGACCGCGGTGATTTCGCGACCGAGGACGAGATCGCGGCGGTCCTCAGCAAGTACGGCCAGGCATAAAGCTCTGTGCGGATAGTCTGGACCCGAAACTATCTGGTCGAGCTTACATCAATCAGTGACTATATCGGCCAGCGCAACCCACGGGCTGCCGCCAGGATCGTCAATGACATCCACTCAAGGACCGCTCGGCTAATGTCGGCCAATCCCTTTATCGGACGCGTTGGAGAGATCAAAGGCACCCGTGAACTGGTGATTCCCGGAACGCCCTATATCGTCGCGTACCGCGTGAAGGACACTCAGATAGAGGTTCTGTTCGTCCAGCATGGTGCGAGGCGGTGGCCGGACGAGGTTTAGGCGGCCATTTCAAGCCCATTTTCATCCAGTTTTGCTGCACTGCAACATGATGCCCTTGCATTTCAGCGCGAACTCAGCCATATGCAGCCCATAGGCGCTTGGGCCGGGAACGAATCCGGCCTTCTCCTCGAATGAGACTGGTTGCGTCTGTTTTCCCTCTTTCCGGCTGATCGGCAAGGTGGCGAAAAAGCCCCGAGGCACAATGCCTGCGGGCACGACAGCGCAGCCGCGCGGACGAAATCGTCCGCCGCCTTGTCGTTCCATAAGAGATATCCGACGGCAGGTTGCGCCCTGCCGCCATCGATGTTTGCGGCCAGAGGCCGCGTGAAAGAAGATTATTTTGACCAACGAAAACACTATGCCCGGCACAAACCCGGCGGAACTCTCCGGTTTCGCGGCGCTGGGAATTTCCGGTGCGCTGCTCAAGGCCACCCACAATGCCGGTTTCACCGATCCGAAGCCGATCCAGGTGCAGGCGATCCCGCCGCAGCTGGAAGGCCGTGACATTTTCGGTATCGCGCAGACCGGCTCCGGCAAGACCGCTGCCTTCGCGCTGCCGATCCTGTCGAAGATCATCGCGCTGGGCACCAAGCGCCGCGCCAAGACGACCCGCACGCTGATTCTGGCGCCGACCCGCGAGCTCGCGGTGCAGATCGAGGAGACCATCAAAATCCTCGCCAAGGGGGCGCATGTGTCGACGGCACTGGTGCTGGGCGGCGTCTCGCGCTTCAGCCAGGTGAAGAAGATCGCTCCCGGCGTCGACGTCCTGATCGCCACGCCCGGGCGCCTGACCGACCTGGTGCGCGAGGGCGACCTCATCCTCTCCGACACCAAATGGCTGGTGCTGGACGAGGGCGACCGCATGCTCGACATGGGCTTCATCAATGACGTCAAGCGCATCGCCAAGGCGACCGCGCCCGACCGTCAGACGGCGCTGTTTTCCGCCACCATGCCGGACGAGATTGCCGAACTCGCCAAGGGCCTTTTGAAGAACCCTGTCCGCATCGAGGTCTCGCCGCAAAGCACCGCGGCGGCCGAGATCGTGCAGAGCGTCGTCTTTGCCCGCACCAAGCAGAAGCGCCAGGTGCTGTCGACCATGCTCGCCGACGAGGCGATGAAGTCCGTCATCATCTTTTCGCGCACCAAGCATGGCGCCGACCGCGTGACCAAGGACCTCGAGCGCGACGGCTTCAAGGCCGCCGTCATCCACGGCAACAAGTCGCAGAATGCCCGCCAGAAGGCGCTCAACGATTTCCGTGACGGATCGGTGCGCATCCTGGTCGCAACCGACATCGCGGCGCGCGGCATCGACGTTCCCGGCATCAGCCATGTGGTGAATTTCGATCTGCCCGACGAGGCTGAAAGCTACGTCCACCGCATCGGCCGCACCGGCCGCAACGGCAAGGACGGCATTGCAATCACGCTTTGCGATCCATCCGAGAACAGTAAGCTGCGCCAGGTCGAGCGCATTATCCGCACCAAGCTGCCCATCATAGCCGACCATCTCGGCAGCCCGGATCCGCAGCGCAATCCCGCGGAGAGGAACGAGCGTCACCACGAGCCGGCGAATGACCGCGCCGACCATAATGGCCGTCGTGACGGCCGGCGGCCGGGCGGCAACGGCAACGGCAAGAAGCGCTTCGGCGGCAAGCCGGCCGGCGACCGTCCGTTCGCGGGCAAGCCGCAAGGCGAGCGCCCCGAAGGCCGCAAGCCGTTCAAAGGCAACAACAAGCGCCGCTTCGGCGGCAAACGGCCGGCGACGCGGGCTGCATAAAGCCGGGCTCGGTCGCGGCCACGCCTTTTCCGAGGCGGACCGATTGCAAGGATCAAGGGCGACCACGGTAAGGCCGTGGTCGCTCTTTCCATATCGGCCGTTGTCTAAGTACCGGCGGGCTTACTTGACCACGGCCTCGATCCAGACCGAAATCCGTTGAGCGAGAAACGCCGTCGTCGAAGGCGACAGCACATCGCCTGCTATGACGTGATTGTCGGGATCGCCCGTGGCTTCCAGTGGCACCAGCTCGTGCGGCGCCCCCCAGCGTGCGGCAATCTCACGGGTGCGGTCCGGCCGCACGACCTTGTCTGAATCCGAGAAGATGAACAGGGCGGGAATGTCGGCTTTCTCCACCGGCGCGCCATAGGCAAGTTCGGTCAGTGCCTGCATCGGCAAGGTCGCGGCGACGGGATATCTGGTGGTCCAGAATTTCTCGTGCAGAGCATTGCGCGGCACGAAGCTGCGCTCCCTGCCGATGACGAGTTCGGCGATCTGCTTGCCCCACGGCATGGTCAGGATCTCGGCGCCGGATGCCTTTACCCCGAAATTCGGCGAGATGAACGCGATCGCGGCCACGCCTTCCGATGCGTTCGGCTGCGTCGCCGCCCAGGCCGCCAGCGAGCCACCGGTCGATGTCGAAATGACGACAACCTTGTCGCCGATCGCCCGGCCGATGGCGATAGCTTCCTCATAGTCGTTGATCCAGGCATTGACGCTGCCTTCAGCCATTGCCTCGCCGTCCTGCCCATGGCCGGTGAGGCGGGTGTAGAACAGGTTGGCGTCGAGTTGGTCGGCAATCTCGTCGGGCAGCGGGCGGACCTCGCCCTTGGATCCTGAAAACCCGTGGATGTAGACGATCGCCAGCGGGGTCTTGGCGTGCACCATCGGGTTCGCCCAGACGATCTCCTTCTCCAACCCGTCGCGGATGCCAGGTATGGCGGCTTCTTCCTTGGCCACATAGGCTTGCGGGTCGTCGCCTATGACGGAAGGATCGAAGCGGATCGTGGTGTCGACGGGAACGCGTGGACCAAGCACGAAGGCCAATGCAAGGATGGCGACAAGGCCCAGCACAGCAAGCACGATCCGTCGCCCCATGGCAGACTCCACGCTAGATGATCTCAACGTATGGTGGTGACCACAAACAGGCAACGGCCGGCCGGGCGCGGCCCCAACAATTTCGACGGCGTATTATTTGCCTGGCGTTTTGCGCTCGTAGTGCAGCGGCCTTGCCTTCCAGCTGGTTATCAGGCTGATCACCGCCCTGCATAAGGGCCTTGGCAGCAGGCCAAGAAATTTCAGCGGCCAGCTCGTCCGGTACGGAAAAGTGACTTCGAAGCCGCCGGATTTGATGCCCCGCACCATGCGGCGCGTCGCGCGGCCGACCGGCATCAGGCCCGGCATCGGCAGCATGTTCTTTTCGGTCAGCGGCGTGTCGACGAAACCGGGATTGATCACCTGGACGCGGATATTCATCTTGTCGAAATCATATTTCAGCGATTCAGCCAGGATATTGATCGCCGCCTTGGTGCCGCCGTAGGCGGCCGTGGTCGGCCAGCCGAAATAGGCGGTCACCGAGCCGACCAGGACGACATGGCCGCGTGCGCGCACCCGCATATGCTCGACGACAGGCACCAGACCGTTGATGATGCCGAAATAGTTGACCTCGAAGGAGCGGCGGAAATCTTTGACGACGAGGGATTCTCCGGGCGTCGAGATGTAGTTCCCGGCATTGAAGACCGCGAGCACGATCGGCCCGAGATCCTTCTCGATCGCGGCGACCGTCTTTGCCATGCGCGGCTCGTCGGTGACGTCGCAGGGAAAGGACACGACCTTGCCCGGCATCTGCGCGGTCTCGACGATGAGCGTATCGATCGGATCGTTGTCCAGCGCCGTCACCGCCACCGCATAGCCTTGTGACGCAAGATCCCTGGCCAGCGAGCGGCCAATGCCGCTGCTGCCGCCCGTGACCCAGGCGACGCCGTGTTTGGGATCGGCCCGATAGAGTGTCATGCTGCGCCCTGTCGACTTGTTGGTGCCTTGCTCTAGCGGCGAAGAAATCGAATGAAAAGGGTGCTTTTCGATCACAAGTGCAAATGGACTGTATGCTATCGCGCCCGGTCCCGGCGGGCGCTGACGCGCATGGCGCCGGAAATGCGACTGGACCAGACCAATTCTTGCCTTGAAACCGGAGCGTTGGGTTTCTAGGGTTTCGGCGCACGCACACAAGGAATCCTGAATGCCCCGTTCTGTGATCGACGCGATCGGCAACACGCCTTTGATCCGCCTCAACAAAGCTTCCGAAGCGACCGGCTGCGAGATCTTGGGTAAGGCCGAATTCATGAATCCGGGACAGTCGGTCAAGGATCGCGCCGGCCTCTTCATCATCCGTGACGCCGAAAAGCGCGGTCTGCTGAAACCGGGCGGCGTCATCGTCGAGGGCACGGCCGGCAACACCGGCATCGGGCTGACGCTGGTCGCCAAGGCGCTGGGATACCGCACCGTCATCGTCATCCCCGATACGCAGAGCCAGGAAAAGAAAGACACGATCAGGCTGCTCGGCGCCGAGCTGATCGAAGTACCGGCCGTGCCTTACAAGAACCCCAACAATTACGTGAAGCTGTCGGGGCGGCTGGCCGAGCAGATGGCCCGGAGCGAGCCGAACGGCGCCATCTGGGCCAACCAGTTCGACAATGTCGCCAACCGCGACGGCCATGTCCGTACCACGGCGCAGGAGATCTGGAGCCAGACCGGCGGCAAGGTCGACGGCTTTGTCTCGGCGGTCGGTTCGGGCGGTACGCTTGCCGGCGTTGCGATGGGCCTGAAGGCAAAAAGCAAGGACGTCAAAATCGCGCTCGCCGATCCGCTGGGCGCCGCGCTCTACAGTTTCTACACCAGCGGCGAGTTGAAGTCCGAGGGCAGTTCGATCACCGAAGGCATCGGCCAGGGGCGCATCACCGCCAATCTCGATGGCTTCACGCCGGATTTCTCGTTCCAGGTCAAAGATGAAGACGCGCTCCCGATCGTCTTCGACCTGATCCAGGAAGAGGGCCTGTGCGTCGGCGGCTCGACCGGCATCAACATAGCCGGCGCCATCAGGCTGGCGCGGGAACTGGGTCCCGGCCACACCATCGTGACCATCCTTTGCGACTACGGCACGCGCTATCAGTCGAAACTGTTCAATCCGGAATTCCTGCGCGAGAAGAACCTGCCTGTGCCGGAGTGGATGGAACGCAAGAGCAGGATCTCGGTGCCGTTCGAAAAGGTCGCGTGATGGCGCACAAAACGGAAGCGCTGTTTCGCGACGACGCCTATCTGCGCACGGCGGACGCGACGATCGTTGCCGTCAACGATCGCGGCGGCATCATTCTCGACAGGACGATCTTCTACGCCACCTCCGGCGGCCAGCCTGGCGACACCGGTTATCTCCAGCGCGCCGACGGCAGCCGATTGGCAATTGCCGCCACGATTACCGGCGAGACCAAGGACGAGATCATCCATGTGCCGGCGCCGGAGCAAGCGCTGCCGGAGGCGGGCGAGACGGTGAAGCTCGCCATCGACTGGGAGCGTCGGCACCTGCTGATGCGCATGCATGCGGCTTGCCATCTGCTGACGGTGGTCTGCCCGTTCCCGATCACCGGGGCGGCGGTTTCCGAGGACGACAGCCGCGTCGATTTCGACATTCCGGACGCCAGTTTCACCAAGGAAGAGGCAACCGCCGGCCTGATGGATCTGGTGCGGGCCGACCATCCTATCTTCACCAGGCTGATCAGCGATGAGGAATTGGCCGCCAATCCCGGCCTGGTGAAATCCAAGAATGTCCGGCCGCCCGTTGGCACGGGCAAGATCCGCCTGGTCTGCATCGGCGAGAACGCCTCGGTGGATAGCCAGCCCTGCGGCGGCACGCATGTGAAGAGCACCGGCGAAATCGGCGAAATCCACATCGGCAAGATCGAGAAGAAGGGCCGCGAGAACAGGCGTTTCCGCATCCGCTTCGGTCCACTGCCGGCGAATTGAACAAACAGCCCATCAAAGGCGGCAGGAGAGACAATGCCCGAAGACAGTGCTTTCACCGTCGATGCGGACTGGCTGCAGGAGCGCCTGGGCCAGCCGGGCCTGACGATTGTCGACGCGTCCTGGTATCTGCCGGCACAAAAGCGCGACGCGCGCGCCGAATATGATGCGGCCCATATTCCGGGAGCCCGGTTTCTGGATCAGGATGCAGTTTCGGATCCCGATGCCGCCTTGCCGCATACGCTCGCATCGCCTCGGCATTTCGCCCAGTATGTCGGCGCGATGGGTGTTTCGGCCGATGACACCATCGTCGTCTACGATGGCCCAGGCTTCTTCTCGGCGCCCCGGGCGTGGTGGATGTTCCGCATCATGGGCGTTTTCCAGACTTATGTTCTGGACGGCGGCCTGGACGGCTGGAAGGCGGCAGGCCGCCCGGTAACCGCGGAGCCGACGAAGATCGCGCCGGGCATCTTCCATGCCGATTTCGATGCCGCGCGCGTCGTCAGCCTGGCAGACATGCGCCGCGTCGTCGATACGGGCGAAAGCCAGATTGCCGACGCGCGTGGGGCAGGGCGCTTTACCGGCACAGAACCCGAACCCCGCGCCGGCATCCGCTCCGGCCATATGCCAGGCGCACGCAACATCCCCTATTCGGCGCTCTCCGAAAACGGCACGCTGCTGCCGAAGAACCGCTTGCGCAAGGTGATCGAGGACGCCGGCATCGACCTGTCCAGACCTGTGGTCACTTCCTGCGGCTCCGGCGTCACCGCCGCGGTGATCACCCTGGCGCTGGAGACGCTTGGCCATACCGACAACAGGCTCTATGACGGCTCTTGGACCGAATGGGGCGGGCTCTCCGATACCGCTGTCGTGACCGGCCCAGCGACGGCCGGCAAGGAATGAAGACGATGGAAAACGGCGTGCTGCAGGACATCGAAGTCACCGTGACTTTTCTGGAGATGCATGCCCCTCCGGCCGTTTCGCCGCCGGTGCCCTACAACCGCCAGGTCGCACTGCTGAAGACAAGGGACGTTCCCTTGCATTTCTACCGCTACCTGATGGACCGAGTGGGGCGCAAATGGCACTGGGTCAATGTTCTGAGGCTGAATGACGAGGAGTTGTCCGCCGGAATCCACCGCGAGGATCGCGACATCAGGGTGCTCTATCTCGACGGTTCGCCGGCGGGCTTCTTCGATCTCAAGCCGCATCTGCCCGAGGAAGTCGAACTCGCCTATTTCGGCATGATGGAACACGCCACCGGGCAAGGCATTGGCCGCTGGTTCCTTGGCTCGGCGATCGCGGCCGCATGGTCGCATGGGCCGAAAAGGGTGACGGTGCAGACCTGCACGCTCGATCATCCCGCAGCCCTGCCGCTTTATCAGAAGCTCGGGTTCAAGCCGGTGGCGCAAAAGAAGGAAGTCGTGCATCCGCTGCCTTTCGCCGAGCGCTCGGCCAGCGTCATGCGGCCGTAACTCCAGCCGGAAACCTGAACCTCCCGTTCATCGGCGCTTCAGCCTGGCTTTGGCATGTTGTCCGCATTGCCAATGCGGCCGAAGCCGAAGGAGAAAAACATGCTGACCCGACGCACTCTTGCCGCCGCGTTGATCGCGGCGATTGCCATGCCGAGCCTTGCAGCCGCCCAGGCGACAACACCCTCCGCCGCGACGATCGAGCGGAAGCTCGAGGCTGCACCCCGGGTCAAGCTGCGGCCGAACGAGCGCGTCACCATCCGCGAATTCAAGCGCCGGCCGGATCTGCGCCGCATGGCGCGGTCGATCGATATCCAGTCGATCAATTTCGCCTTCGGCTCCGCTGCCATTTCCAGTTCGCAGTACAGCAAGATCGAGACCATCGCCGACGCGCTGCAACGCATCCTGCGCCGCGACCCCGGCGCGCGCGTGCTCATCGAGGGCCATACGGACGCGGTCGGCTCATTCCAGTCCAACCAGGCCCTGTCCGAACAACGCGCGGCATCGCTGAAGCGCACGCTGGTGCGCGAATTCGGCGTGCCAGGCCATGCATTGGAAACCGTCGGCTATGGCGAGGAGTTCCTGCTCGTGCCCACTCAGAGTGAAAATTGGCAGAATCGCCGGGTGACGCTGCGCCGCTTCGACGATTTCATCAGGTGATCACGGCTGGACTGGCGCATTAGTTACCCGGCTAAGTTTCACGGTTCGCGCTCTCGCCGACGCGAAGCGGCTATCGAGGGACTGGTATAAAAATCAGTCCCTCTCCCCTTGGCATGAATCGGGTGGGAGGCTTTGGCGTGAGCGCATAGTTTCCGGTCGACACACCGGAGATTTCACAATGACGATCCAGTTCAAGGCTTTGCCGACCGAAGACGTAAGGGCGCTGCAGTCCGGCGGGCCGGATGCCTATGGTCACACGCCCGAGCGCAAGATTTCCGACGGCGACGGCATGCCCTGCAGGCACTGTCTGAAGAACATTGCTGCCGGCGATGCCTACCTCATTCTGGCCTACCGGCCGTTCCCAAGCCTTCAACCCTACGCCGAGACCGGGCCTATCTTCCTACATGCGCAGGAATGCGAGCGCGCTGGCGAAACGGAATTGCTCCCCGAGATTCTCGGCAGCCCGGACTACATCGTGCGCGGCTATGGCAGGGATGATCGCATTGTCTATGGCAGCGGCGGTGTCATTGCGACCGAAGCCATCGCCGCGCGCGCCGAAACGCTGTTCGAGCGCGACGACATTGCCTATGTGCATGTCCGCTCGGCGCGCAACAACTGCTATCAGTGCCGCATCGAGCGTGCCTGACGGGGCGTGCCTGGCCGGCTCTCGACTGGATTGTCGCACTCCCGTCGCATTGATGATCTATAAGGCGATTGTCGATCGATTGGCCGACCGCGGATGAACCGGCGGGAAATCTCGATATCGAGGAAGCGGGGCCTAGGCTCCGCTTTTTTGTTGCCTGCGCTCAGCCCAAAGTCTTCGCCGCCAAGAAAAAAGCCCGCCGGCATGGCCGACGGGCTTCGACTGTTTGCCTGGAGGGGCTTAGTTGAACTTGTACTTCGCGCCGATACGCACGGTCTGGAAGGATGCCTTGTCGGTCAGCGTGCCGTCCGGCGCTCCGAATTCGGACGAGAAGTCCTTCTTGCCAAACTGCGAGTAGCGATACTCAAGACCAACGGTCATGTTGTTGGAAACCGCCGTTTCGAGGCCGCCACCGATCGTGAAGCCACTCTTGCCCCAATCGATGATGTCGCCGATCGGATCCGAGGCCTTCAGATCGAAGTGTTGATAGCTGTAACCGCCGATGACATAGGCCAGGGTCGATTCGTTGACCTTGGCGCCGACGCGAGCCAGTGCATCGAAACCATAGTCGTTGTTCAGCTTGATCGAGCCGCCAAGGATGTCGAGTTTCGACCGAATTCCGGAATAGCTTCCGTCAAGCTGGACGCCTGCAACCCAGCTGCCGAAATCGTAGTCATAACCAACACTGGCTTCGCCGAACACGCCTTCGCTGCCAATACCGTTGAGGTCGAGACCGCCGCCGCCAAGGTCCACGCCGAGATCATGCACCGCTGTGCCCGCGCCAAGCGCGCCACCGACATAAAAGCCGGTCCAGTTATAGGTCGGTGCCGCAAAGGACACACCACCGCCGCTCTGGCCACCGAAGCGATAGTTCGCAGCAATGTGGAAGGTGTGAGTCGATGGCTCGACGTTCAGGGACGTCGGTCCGAAATCAATAACCGATTTATCGCCGTAGTTGGCATAACGATATTCGGTCTTCAAGGTCCAGTTGCCGCTAAGCACGGTTTCCATGCCGGCACCCAGTACATAGCCGCCGCGGTTCTCTGTAAAGCTCAGCCCGTCGGCAAAGCCCGATCCATCAAGCTTGAAGTGCTGCCAGCTGTAGCCGCCGAGCACATAGCCGAGCGTGCTGGGGTTCAGAAGATAGCCGGCGCGCAGGCCAACGTCGAAACCGTAGGAGTTTGTGAGGTCGATATCCGCGCCCGGAATGCTGATCGACGGACCGATATTCCCGCCATTGATGTCGATGAAGCCGCCGAGCAGGAAGCGTTCGCTGACCATATAGTCGTAGCCGGCTGTCAGTTCGCCGAATACGCCATTGCCGCCAATGCCGTTAAAGTCGACAAGCGGATCCACGCTGAATTTGTGCACGCTGGCGCCGAAACCGCCGCCGATGCCGATGTAGGCACCGCTCCAGTTGAAACCGGATGCCTCGACCGGCTGCACGATATCGGCAGCATGCGCGGCTGACATGAGTGCCACCGCAGAAACTGCACCGAGAAGAATGGATTTCGCGGAAACGCGAACGAACATAGCCCGTACCCCTAATCAATAAGCCCAGACTGTTTCTAGCTGGCCTTGGCCAGATTAGGAATGACAAATATGCAACAGTTTTACGCAAACCCGCGGCCTGGGCAGATGCCAATCTGGGCTGTGAGCAGCCCCGCAGCCCTGGATCGGCCAAGAAAAAGCCCGCCGGGGTGAACCGGCGGGCAATTCAGCAATCTGACTATTTCTGGGTGTATCAGGCCGCGAGCACGGCCTTCGGCTCGACCAGTTCGTAGCCAAGGGCTTCGGCGACCGCGCGATTCGTGATCTTGCCCTTGTGGACATTGAGGCCGTTGCGCAGGTGATGGTCGTCGATCAGCGCCTTCAGGCCCTTGTCGGCGAGCTGCAAGCCATAGTGCAGCGTCGCGTTGTTGAGTGCGTGCGCCGAAGTGACCGGCACGGCGCCGGGCATGTTGGCGACGCAATAGTGGATGACGCCGTCGACCTCATAGGTCGGTTCGGCATGGGTCGTCGCATGCGAGGTCTCGAAGCAGCCGCCCTGGTCGATGGCGACGTCAACCAGCACCGAGCCCTTCTTCATGCCCGACAGCATTTCGCGCGTGACGAGCTTCGGCGCGGCTGCGCCCGGGATCAGCACGGCGCCGACGACGATATCGGCCGAGAAGCATTCTTCCTCGAGCGCTTCCACGGTCGAGTAACGTGTATGGACACGACCGGCAAAGAGGTCGTCGAGCTGGCGCAGGCGCGGGATCGAGCGGTCGATGATGGTTACGTCGGCGCCAAGGCCGGCGGCCATGCGGGCCGCGTGGAGACCAACCACGCCGCCGCCCAGCACCGTGACCTTGCCGGGAAGCACGCCGGGCACGCCGCCGAGCAGCACGCCACGGCCGCCATTGGCCTTCTGCAGCGCCGTGGCGCCGGCCTGGATCGACAGGCGGCCAGCGACTTCCGACATCGGCGCCAGCAGCGGCAGGCCGCCACGATCGTCGGTCACGGTTTCATAGGCGATCGCGGTCACGCCCGAGGCGAGCAGGCCCTTGGTCTGCTCAGGATCCGGAGCCAGATGCAGATAGGTGTACAGGATCTGGCCTTCGCGCAGCTGCGCCCATTCATTGGGTTGCGGCTCCTTGACCTTGACGATCATGTCCGACTTGGCGAACACGTCGGCGGCGGTCTTGGCGATGGTGGCGCCAGCGGCGCGATAGGCGTTGTCATCGGCGCCGATGCCGGCACCCGCTCCGGTCTCGACCAGCACTTCGTGGCCATGGGCGACATACTCGCGGACCGAGCCCGGCGTGAGGCCGACGCGGTATTCATGGTTCTTGATTTCCTTGGGGCAGCCGACGCGCATTTTCTTCTCCTGATCCGGGCCCTTTTGGGCTCACTCCCTGTATTGGCGCAGTGAACCATGAATCGACGCGCAAGTGTTTGCGAATGCGCTTGCGCAAGCGCGTGTGGTTCGATAATCGTTGCGCAAAATGAATAAATATTCGCAGGAATCACGAAAAATGCCGCTCGACAGGATCGATATCGCCATTCTTGAGACGTTGCAGAAGGATGGCCGGATGCCGAACGCGGCCCTTGCCGAAAAGGTCGGCCTGTCGCAGTCGGCCTGCTCGCGGCGGCTCGACAATCTGGAGAAGTCCGGAACCATCCGCGGCTATCACGCCCGGCTTTCCAACGCAGCCCTTGGCCACCAGATGACGGCGATCGTCCACATATCGCTCTCCGGCCAGTTCGAGAAGACGCTGTCGGATTTCGAGGCGGCGATCAAGCGTTGTCCCAACGTGCTGTCCTGCCACCTGATGTCGGGCGAGTACGACTATATACTGAGGATCGCGGCCAAGGACCTGGTCGACTACGAGCGCATCCACAAGGAATGGCTGTCGGCCATGCCGCATGTGACCAAGATCAACTCGTCCTTCGCCCTGCGCGAAATCGTCGACCGCACCGCCATGGGTCTGAAGCCGGAGATGGCCTAGAGCCCTATACCGGGGCCGCCTCCGTCACGATGCGATCCATCGGGATGTCGTGCGGCTGCGGATAGATGGTGGCGATGCGCTGCAATTCGTAGCCGACACCGATGACCAGCGGCTTGAACGGCATGGCGGCCAGCGTGCGGTCGAAGAAACCGCCGCCATAGCCCAGGCGATAGTTTGCCGGGTCGATACCGACGATCGGCGAGATCACGATATCAGGCAATACCGGGTCGCCTTCGGCCGGAATCGGGATGTTCCACACACCTTTTTCCAGCCTGTCGCCGGGTTTGTACGCACGAAAGATCAACGGCCGTCCCTTCTCGATCACGATCGGCAGCGCCGTGCGGCCGCCGCGTTCGTTGATCGAGGCCATCCAGGGCCGCAGGTCCGGCTCGCCGCGAAACGGCCAGTAAAGGCTGACCATGCGGCCGGCAATGTCGCCGATGATCGTATCGATCCCGTCCGCGATGCGTTGCGACATCGCGGCCCGGGTGTCGGCGGACATTTCCAGACGGGCGGCGATCAGCCGCTCGCGCTCGGCTTTGCGCCAGCGCCGGACGTCGGTCCAGTCGGCTGGCGGTGTCTGAAAAGCGGGATCGAGCTCATGCATGAAGCAGGGAGGCGAGGCATACTGCGCCGCACCCCGGTCGTCATGATCGTTAGCCATGCCTCACCTCATCGCGTGTCCGATAACGCTATACCTCGCGACACGATACATCTTGTGCGTTCACGACATTGAACGACGAGTCTCGGGCACTGTCCTGCCATTGTTGCATTGCACAAAAGTACCTACATTCAGGGCAGGCAATCCTGCCCGTCAGGGGTGAATGAAATGAGCGATGCCAGACATCATGTTGTCGTTGTCGGCGCCGGGTTCGGCGGTCTCGAATTCACCCGCGCACTGGCCGGAGCACCGGTGCGCATCACCATGATCGACAAGCGCAACCATCATCTCTTCCAGCCGCTGCTCTATCAGGTGGCGACCACGGCGCTGGCGACTTCGGAAGTTGCCTGGCCGATCCGCCATCTCCTGCGCAAGCGCAAGGATGTCACCACCCTGCTGGCCAACGTCACGGGGGTCGACCGGGCCGGCAAGCGCGTTCTGCTCGATGACGGCAGCGCGGTCGCCTACGACACGATGGTGCTCGCCACCGGGGCGCGGCACGCCTATTTCGGCCATGACGAATGGGAGCCCTTCGCGCCGGGCCTGAAGACATTGGAGGATGCCACCACCATCCGGCGGCGTATTCTCCTGGCCTTCGAACAGGCCGAGCGCGAAACCGATCCCGTCAAGCGCCAGGCGCTGCTGACCATCGCCATTGTCGGTGGTGGCCCGACCGGCGTCGAACTCGCCGGCACCATCGCCGAACTGGCGCATGACACGTTGCGCGGCGAATTCCGCAACATCGATACGCGCCAGACGCGCGTTGTGCTGATCGAGGCCGGCGACCGCATCCTGGCCAATTTCGCGCCAAAGCTCTCCGACTATGCGGGCAAGGCGCTGGAACGGCTTGGCGTTGCCGTCGAGCTTGGCCGGGCCGTTACGCGCTGCGACGCCGAAGGCGTGGTCTTTGGCGACACGGTTCTGCCGGCCCGCACGATCCTGTGGGCAGCCGGCGTTGCCGCATCGCCCGCCGCCGAATGGCTGGGAGCAAAGGCGGACCGTGCCGGCAGGGTCCTGGTCGAACCCGACCTGACCGTGCCGGGCAGCCCGGAGATATTTGTCATCGGTGACGCTGCTCTCGTGCTGCGGCCCGATGGACGGCCGGTGCCCGGCGTGGCGCCTTCGGCCAAGCAGGAGGGCCGGCACGTCGCCGCGACCATCAAGTCGAGGCTTGCCGGCGACCAGAGTCCGCGGCCTTTCCACTATAAGCATGCCGGCGATCTGGCCACGATCGGCAAGCGCGCCGCCGCCATCGATTTCGGCTGGATCAAGCTCACCGGCTGGCTCGCCTGGTGGCTGTGGGGCATTGCCCATATCTATTTCCTGATAGGTTTTCGCAACCGGCTTGCCGTTTCGCTGAGCTGGCTATGGATCTATGTCACCGGCCAGCGCAGCGCCCGGCTGATTACGCAGGGCGACGACGACAAGGGCTGATCTCGACGTCGGCACCTGTTCATCCGCGCGTCATCTGTTGCTGATCGATTGCCGGTTCCGATGCGCGCAACTTCTTGAATGGACTCGACAGGGTTTCAGCGCGAAGTTCGCTTCGGGCAGGGCTTCTCAGGTCGTCGAAGAAGGAGAGAACATGTCGCAACTGCTCCACCCCATCTCCCGCCGTGGTCTGCTTGCGGGAGCCGCCGCCACAGGGGCACTGATCATGCTTCATCCCTTCTCCGCCCGGGCGCAGGCCAACCAGGCGCATCTGAGGATCATGGAAACCACCGATATCCATGTGAACGTGCTGCCGTATGATTACTACGCCGACAAAGCCAATGACACGATGGGCCTGTCGCGCACGGCGTCGCTGATCGACGCGGTGCGCAAGGAAGCCGTCAATTCGATGCTGATCGACAATGGCGATCTTTTGCAGGGCAATCCGATAGGTGACTACATCGCCTATGAGAAGGGCCTGAAGGAAGGCGACCTGCATCCGATCATGAAAGGCATGAACCTGCTCGGCTACGAGTGCTCGACGCTGGGCAACCATGAGTTCAACTACGGCCTGTCGTTCCTGGACAAGGTGCTGGCCGGCGCTAATTTTCCATTTGTCTGCGCCAACCTGATCCGTGGCACGGAGCTTGCCGCCAATCCGCGCGACGACAAGCTCTATCTCAAGCCCTATGTGATCCTGGACAAGAAGATCAAGGACGGTTCAGGCTCCGAGCAGCCGATCAAGATCGGCATCATCGGTTTCGTGCCGCCGCAGATCATGGTCTGGGACCTCAAGAACCTCGAAGGCAACGTCAAGACGCGCGACATCGTCGAAGCGGCCAAGGCCTGGGTGCCGCAGATGAAGGAGGAGGGCGCCGACATCGTCATCGCGCTCTCGCATTCCGGCATCGACATCAAGCATGGCGACATGATGGAGAATGCCTCGTTCTTCGTCGCCGGCGTCGAGGGCATCGACGCGGTCTTCACCGGCCACCAGCACCTGGTTTTCCCTGGGAAGAAGGATTTCCAGGCGCTCGAGGGCGTCGACACGCAGAAGGGCACGCTGCAAGGCAAGCCCGCCGTCATGGGCGGCTTCTGGGGCTCGCACATGGGCCTGATCGACCTGATGCTGGAGCGCGACGGGGCCAAGTGGAAAGTGGTTTCGGCGACCTCCGAGGCGCGCCCGATCTTCGAACGGGTCGACAACAAGAACAAGCCGACAGTGCCTGACGACAAACGCATCATCGCCGCGCTCGAACAGGATCATGAGGCGACGCTCGCCTATGTGCGCCGTCCCGTCGGCAAGACCTCCGCGCCGCTCTATTCCTATTTCGCCTTGGTCGCGGACGATCCGTCGGTGCAGGTCGTCAGCCAGGCGCAGACCTGGTATCTCAAGGACATCTTGAAGAGCACGCAGTGGAAGGACGTACCGCTGTTGTCGGCGGCCGCGCCCTTCAAGGCCGGCGGCCGCAATGGCGCCGACTATTATACCGACGTGCCCGCGGGCGACATAGCCATCAAAAACGTCGCCGACCTCTACCTTTATCCCAACACCGTGCGCGCGGTCGAAATCACCGGAGCTCAGGTCAAGGAATGGCTGGAAATGTCAGCCGGCATCTTCAACCGGATCGAACCGGGGAAAGCCGACCAGATCCTGATCAACACCGATTTTCCGTCCTATAATTTCGACGTTATTGACGGCGTCAGCTACAGGATAGACCTGTCGCAGCCGCCGAAATACGATGCCAAGGGCGGCATCGCCAATGCCGGTTCCAACCGCATCGTCGATCTCAAGTTCGACGGCAAACCAATTGATCCCTTGGCGAAATTCGTCGTCGCGACCAACAATTACCGGGCCGGCGGCGGCGGCAATTTTCCTGAGATCAACGCTTCCAAGATCATCTATGAGGCGCCGGACACCAACCGCGACGTCATCGTCCGCTACGTCGTCAGCCAGGGCACCATCAATCCTTCGGCCGATGCCAACTGGTCGTTCGCGCCGTTGCCGGGAACCAGTGTCGTCTTCGAGACAGGCGTCAAGGCAAAGGACTTCATCGCCGATGTGAAGTCGCTAAAGATCGAGCCGGCGGGTGACGGCGAAGCCGGCTTTGCCAGGTACCGCATCCTTCTCTGATGCGGCTGTCGAGGCCTGATGCGGTCGATCTCTGACCGCATCTCCCGTGTGGGAGATGACCTCGCCATTGATGTCGTGGCATCATCGCGGCTCCTGGTAGCCCTGCAGTCGGGCGACCAGGATTGTGACATTTCAAGCTTGTTTTGAAACTGACCGGCGGCGTGCCGCCGGCACAACGAAGCCGTGCCTGTGACGGGCGGGCCGGCCTGACGCGCCGCGTCGGAAATCCATGGGTGGGACCCTTTGGGGATCAAAGGAGCCCTTGCATGACCGACAAGATCTTTACGGGAGCAACTCTCGAAGAAGCTTTGAAGAATGACGATTTTGGCCTGTCCGGCACGGAAATGACCGGCATGGTCAAGGCATCGAAGAAGGCGGGGCATATCGCCTTCACCCGGTCCGGTTGCGAAAACTGGGTGGACATACCGGTTGGTGTCATCGAAAAGGCCGAGCAACTCGGCAAGGCGCCTTGCAAGGACCACTGGCATCCGATCTTCAAGCTGACGCTGAAGGAACCCAAGGATGCCGAGGCAAAGGTGTTTGCCGCTTTGTTGGCCGCGGTGCCGCAAGGTGGCGGGCGTCCCCCGCAGGGCGCGGGAGCGCCTCCGATGCAGCCGCAGATGATGCCCCAGATGGGATCAGGCGCAAGTTTCAGTCGCGCGGCCGCTTCGGGTCAAGGACGCGGTTCGCCGTCCGGCTCGACCGGTGGGCGGCCGCAGACCGCGGCGCGCATCGCCGGCGGGCTCGGTGGTTTTGGCGGCCTTGGCAATGGCGGCCTGAACGCCTGGGGCTGTTGGGAATCGGAGTGCTGCGATTGCATCCTCTGGGGCAATTGCTGGTACACGGGCGACGGACGCTGCATTCCCGAATGCCTGCAATATTCCTGTCAGCCCTGCGAGCGCTGCATCTGGCCCTGGTGAGCCGCGGCACCGACAGCCTGGGCCCCGCGCCGCGACAAGCGGCGCGGGGCCCTCCCATGACTATGCATTCAGTTGGCTGGCGTCAGCGGCAAGGCCGTCGCCGGAGCTTGCGGGCTGACTGGTAGCGTAGGCTCGAGGGAGGAGCCTGTCGGGTCGCTCGGCACGGTCAGGGGCGTCATTCCCGTGGGTGCGTGGATCTCGTGGATGGTCGAAGTCGGCGTGTCGTCGATGAGGTCGCCGGTGCCAGGTTTCATGGTCGGGCTGATGCTGACACCAAGAGGATCATTCATGACGGTGGGGGGAGACATGCGCCGCGCTTCAGCGGCGGATATGGCGGCAAGCAGAATCAGGACGGTGACGGCGGTTCGTTTCAACAAAGCCTCCTATGGCCAGAGGCGCTCGGGCATTGAGGGTGTTGGGGCGCGGGCGTCGGATGCCGCGGAACGCGGGCTCCATGATCGCGGTTTCATCACGCCGCATCAGGAAATCGCGAGCGGGCCGTTTGGGCAATTCAGCTCCGTGGGGGAGCCCCCGTTCCGAAACGATCCCTGATCACCGGCATGACGAGATCCAGGGCATCGGTGGAAATACCCCCGGAATATCCGTCCGGAAGCTGTCTGATGATTTGCGGATCATCGAGCCCTTGAGAAAAATCGCCGCCTGAATACGGCCCCAGCAGATAGACGCGGGTATCGACACTCCGCATGCGATCGAGGAAGCGGTTGGGCCAACCCCACATCCATTCCGCGATGTTGACGGGTATAAGCAACGTACCTTTGTTGCAGGCATCCGGAACATAGCCGCTCCAGCCCAATGCCGCATATCGGATGATGCATTGCGTGAGTGACGCGTGGCTCAGCGTATGCATATCGGGCAGGGCCTTCTTGACCGCTGCGACCGGCCTGTCGCCGCCATAGACCGACAGATAGTCGCGCTGGGCAGGCGCCAGCGTGCCCAGCCACGCCGCCAACGCTTCGCCTTCGCCCGGATCGTTGCTCTTAACGTTGATGTTGAAGCGGCGTGTCGGGAAGTGGGCCAGCACTTCATCCAGGGATGGCATCATGCCGATCCCCTTGCCGCGAAAGGGGAAAGTCTTGCCGCCATCGGCCGTGTAACCGTAGCCGATATCCAGCCTCTTCAGTTCAGCCATGGAATGGCTGCGCGTCTCTCCCTTGCCTTCGGTGCGGCAATCCAGGGTCCAGTCATGGAAGACCGCGAACTTGCCATCGGTCGTCGGGTGGATATCCAGCTCGAGTGCATCCGCGCCAAGCGCGAAGGCCGCCTCCATCGAGGCGATCGTGTTTTCAAGGTAAGCATGTCGCGACGGCAGCATGCGACTGGCCGTACAGGTGTCCGGGCCAAGGTCCGTGCGGTCAAAATCCTGCGCCAGGCCGCGATGGGCCAGTACCGTGGGAATGCCGCCGGGACGGCTCGACAGCAATGAACTGTTATTGAGCCAGATGCATGCGGTGGCGAAGAGAATGCCGGTGAAGAAGATTGTCCGTTTGCGCATGATTCCCGCTCGCCTGTCCGGCACGGCATCCTGCTTCAGGATCGGACTTTTTGACGACCATCGTAGGGCAATGTCGAGAACATGACCGACATTGCTTTAGGCTGAGGAAATCGTTCTGCTACGAAGGCTTAAGCCTTGTAGACCACCTGGCGCACGTCGATATAGCTGGCGCGGAAGCCGGCCTCGCAATAGTGCAGGTAGAATTCCCAGAGCTTCTTGAAACGGTCGTCGAAGCCGAGCGGCATGATCTTCTCCCACGATCCCCAGAAGCGCTGGCGCCACTCGGCGAGCGTGCGGGCATAGTCCTCGGGGAAAACCCGTTCGCGCAAATGGGCAAGGCCGTGTGCCGCGCCAAGCGATTTCAGAATGGATGGCGTCGGCAGCATGCCGCCCGGGAAGACGTAGCGCTGGATGAAATCCGGCCTGGCGCGGTAGGTATCGTATGCGGCCTCGTTGATGGTGATGATCTGCAGCCCGGCCGTGCCGCCCGGCCTCAGGCAGGCCTTCATCTTGGAGAAGAAAACCGGCCAGTATTTCTCGCCGACGGCCTCGAACATCTCGATCGAGGCGATGCGATCGTAAGTTCCCGTCTCGTCGCGATAATCCTGCAACTTGATGTCGACCTTGTCGGCGAGCCCGGCCTTGGCGATGCGCGCCTTGGCGAAGTCATGCTGTTCGCGGCTGATCGTGAGCCCGGTAACCCGGCACCCGATTTCGCGCGCCGCGAATTCGGCAAAGCCGCCCCAGCCACAGCCGATCTCCAGCACATGATCTTTTGCGCCGATGCCCGTATCCCTGGCGAGCGCCCGGTATTTGGCGGCCTGCGCGCTTTCGAGATCGTTGGCGCCATTGGCGTAAAGCGCGGAGGAATAGGTCATGCTCGGGTCGAGCCATTCCTTGTAGAAGGCATTGCCGAGATCGTAGTGCGCCGAGATGTTGCGCTTCGACCCGGAGCGTGTGTTTTCGTTGAACCAGTGGCGGATGCGCTGGACGGTGTTGATGAGCCAGCTTGCTCCGCCGGCGACCTTTTCGCCGAAGGCGGAGTTGACCACGAACAGTTCGAGAAAACTCGTCACATCCGGGCTTTCCCAGTCGCCGTCCATATAGGATTCGGCAACGCCGATCGTGCCGCCCGAAAAGGCGCGGCCCGGCAGGCGCCAGTTCTTGAGCACGAGTTCGGCGTCCGGACCCGGCGCCTTGCCACCGACGAGAACGGCGCGGCCGTCCGGCATCCTGACCTTCAGCGATCCGCGCGGCAGGTTCATCGCCGCCGACAGCACCATGCGCGCCTTGGCCGGCAAGCCCTTGACGATCTCGGCGAAATTGAACTCGTCGAGCCTGACCGCGTCGCCCGGCGCTACGCCATGATGTTCCCTGTGTGCCATACCATGCCCCTGGATTTCCGCGGTGCCGGCGCAATTGCCGAGCCACGGTTCTCTTGGATCATCCGCCGAATTCGAACGCCGTTGCCTCGTCCCGCTTGCTTCAGGGTTCGGCGACGGACTGTTCGAACAGAAACGCAGCCTGCTAGCCGAAGTTTCAGCGTTTCCCGGCGAATACCTGTCACAATCTTCTACGTCACGAGGGGAACTTCAAGAGGCATGCCGAGAGCTGGACTGTGCCAAGCGGTGCCTGGCCTCCGCCGTCTTGGCGTCGGATTGGTGCGGCCCAACATCAAAAACGCTATGAGAGCCGCTGCGCTTGTGCGATAGCTTTAGTCATGCGTTATGTAATCGTCATTGCCGCCATCGCTTTCTTCCTGATCTGGGACGGTCTCTACAATCAGGGCCGGTACCTCGACGTCACGGTCAGGGAAGTTTCCCATGCGGTGCGCTACGTCACCGGCAAGGTCTAGACATTCCCTCTGGATAAGCGGCCCGCATTTCGTGCCTGATGCGCGAAATCGGATCCAGCACCATCGAGGCGCGTCGCAAGGACGCGTGGCGCCATGACCGGTTGACGCCAGGAGACCGCCGTCACAAAAGATCCCGACATTCAGATCGAGGAGGCGGGATTGATCCGGCATATCGTTTTCTTCAGCGCGCGGCACAGGCAAGATGTTGAAGCAGTGCGCACCGGGCTGCTGGCGCTCGGCGGCATTCCTCATTCCAGCCTCTTCGAGGTCACGTTGAACACCAAGGTGGACCCGCTGTCGGATGAAGTCGATGTCGTCGTCTACGCCGAATTCGCCGATGACGCGGCGCTGGCCGCCTACAAGGCGCACCCTCTCTATGCGCAGACCACCAGCAAGGTCAAACCATTGCGCGAGCTGCGTTATTCCGCCGATGTCGTGGCCGGCGGCTGATCCAGCGCCTGCTCCAGGAGGTGCCGCTCGCGGCGCCCCACGAAATAGCCCGGCAAAACGTGAAAACCGCCGGGCAGGTTGTCGGCCTTTCGCCACGCCCTCAATTCGGCCAGCGCGACGCCGAAATGGCCTTGCGCCACCGCTTTCAGCGTACCGCGCACGGTGAGATAGCTGAGGATCGACCCATAGCCGGCTGACCGATAGTCGGGACAGCGGCCGACGAAGTCGTCCAGCCCCTTTATATAGCCCGAATGGGTGCGCGAGATCGAATTCGTCGATCGGTATTTGTGGACGTCGGTGGCGGAGCCGAAGGCGATGCGATGCTGCCTGGCCAGCCGCAGCAGCAACTCCCGATCCTGATGACGGCGCAGATTCGCGTCGTAACCACCGACCGCATCGAAGGCCGCGCGGCGAACCGTGAGCGTCGAATTGGTCAGCGGCACGCAATGGCAAAGCAAAAGCTGGCGTAGCTTTTCGCCATCGGGAGTGACCAGCGGCAATCGATGTATGCGTTCGCCGTTGCCGGAAATGTCGCTGAAACCATCGATGCTGCAGGCGATTTCGGGGTTCTCGTCGAAGAAGGCGATCAGCCTGTCCAATCGGCCCGGGAGGAAGGCGTCGTCCGAATCGAGAAACGCGATGAGCGGCGCGCTGGACAGCGCCGCGCCTTCGTTGCGCGCCTGATTGGCGCCAGCCGGCACCGGCAAGCGGCGCCATTTCAGGCGCGCATCGTCGAGCGAGGCGAGATAGCTGTCGGTGCCATCGTTCGATCCGTCGTCTATGACCGCGAGCTCTATGTCCGTTCGCCGGCTGCAAAGGATCGACGCCAGCGCGCGCGGCAGGCTTTCGCGGCGGTTCCTGGAAGGGATGACCACCGCCAGGCGAGGCATGGCGACGACGTCCGTTTCGGCCTGAAGCGTTTTCGACGCCATTGTCATGGCCGGAACTCGTGCATGGCGGTGCGGACGCAGCCGAATTGCGCCTTGAAGGGTTCATCGCCGATGGTGAAGTCGAATGCCTTGCCGCCCTCGGCGGCCCAGGCCGCCATCACCTGGTCGAGTGCCACTCGACCTGGAGAAAAGCGGGCATGAGAAGCGTAGTCGCAGGCCAGCAGGATGTAGCGGAAGCAGTCGCTGTCGACCAGGCCGAAGACAAAGGCGATCGGATCATCCTTCGAGGCGAGGCGATAGGTCCTGGCAAGGCCCGAGCACGCGCCGTTGGTGGCGACCTCGATGTAGAATTCGAGGCCGTGCTTCGTCTGCAGCGGATCGTCGGGAAAACGGCCGGCGCGAAAATCGCGCGCTGTCAGCAAGGCTTGCCGCGCCTCGTGCGGCTTGAGCAATTCCAGCCGGAGCCTGCCTGCCTCGGCGAGCTTGCGTGCCTTGCGGTCGAGCTCAGCCGCGCGACGGGACCCAAGATTGGATCCACGCCATACGGCGTAGGGATGGCCGTAGCGCACGGCATGTGCTCCGAAGCCCATGGTCGCGGGTTCGGCATCGAGCAATGACCGCCATTGCTGCAGATGGGCGTGATGAACAGGTCCGATTCTCAAGCCCGCGTCGGGGTCAAGGGCATCGCGAAAATGCCGTCTGGTCCGGGCGCCGATCGTCACGCCCTTGGCCACGATCGGGCAGACATAGTCGGTGACGCCCAGAAATGCATATTCGATCAACCCCGCTCCGCCGCCACTCTTGCGCTTAACCAAGGGAACCAGCAACTGGAGCTTTCCATCACTGTCCCTGCCGGTGACCACCAGCGGCTCGGCGTCAAGGGCGGCCGCAAGGTGTCGATAGAAAGCGGCGAGCCAGTCGGGATGCTGGAAGGCCGATGCCGACGCGTTGCGATAGAGCCGCCGATATTCCTCGCCGCTGAAGTCAAAACCATCGGCGACCTCGATAATGAGAGGCCGATCGTCGATCGGATGTTGCGGGGCGGCGAGGTCAAGCACGTTTCAGCCCCGTGAAAAGTCTTCTGAATGCCTGCTGTGGGACAAGGGCGGGATCGTCCAGGGCGATGCGGTTGCCCGCCGCCGAATTCACGGCACGCAAGGCGGCGTACAGCCTGTCCTCGGAAAGTCTTTGCGTGTCGGCCCGCTGCGGGTGCGTTTCCCGATAGATTACGGCGTGCGAACCATGCGCTGGATTGGTGTTGATCTCGAAGATCTGCGGGCGTCCGTCGACCAGGGAGAAATCGGCGCGTCCATAGTCGATTCCCGCAAGATCGAAGGCCCGGCGCAGCACGTCTTCATAGAGATTGCCTTCGACGAACCGGCGCTCGTTCTCGAGGAAGGCTGAAAACATAGGGTGGGCAACGAGACGCTGTGTGTCCTTCACGTCCTTTGCGGCCCAGCGGAAATCGACGGCATTGTGATGGGCAATCAGCCGGTGACCGACGCGATAGGTGGCAAAACGCTGCCAGACGCCGGGGCTCACCTCCTGCCCGGCATATTCGATCACCAGTTTGCCGGCCAAAGGTATGCCGTCTTCCTTCATTCGGCTGAGCTGTGCATCGAGCGCCGGCTGGTCCGCGATCAACTCCAGATCGGCGGAAAGGTGGTCGAACTCATTGCGGATGAAGACCGGAAAGGTGTTTGGACGCGGCCCGCTTTCACAGCGCCAGGCCGAGAAATGGTTGATCCCGGCCGCGTTCAGCGCTTTCAGCAGGTCATGACGGCCAAGCACGTGGGCAGGATGGTTGAGGATACGGGCACCGCCGCGTTGGAGCCGATTGGCGACCTTGGCCGCCAGCGCGATCTCGAAGCTCGAAAGCCGTTCGTGGTCCGTGAAAACCCAGGTGCCGGAGCGCAGGCTCTTCTGCCGGAAGAGGCGTTCATAGCTCCAATGGCAAGCGTTGCCCAACTGGCGTACCAGATGGCGAACGGTGTAGCCGTGACTGCGCGTGGTGACGAAATTGATCAAGCGCCATCCGGCGGGCCGCCGTCCTCCTGCCATGTCAGGGCGCCGACGACCTGTCGCGATCCCTTCGCCGAGTTCGCGAGAACCGAGGAAAAAAGGGCAAGGTTGAGCGCTACGGCCGAAGCCAGCGAAAACGCCTCGACGCGCCGACGCCCTCTTGCGGTCAGCACGCCCCGTTCCCGCCCGTCTGCAAGCAAGCGGAGCGTCCGGTCGATGAAGTCTTCCCGCCGCCCTTCGGGCACGAGCGCCAGCGCCTCGGGACGACCGGCCACGTCGGAAACGCCGCCGACGGCATAAGCGACCACCGGCACGTCGGCGGCCATCGCTTCGAGCAGGACGCTGCCGAACATTTCGCGCCGGGACGGCAGGACCATGAGGTCGGAAATCCTGAGCGCCTTCATGACCTCGGCCGGCGAGACAAATCCGGTGATGGTCCACCAGCCTGGCCGCGCGATCGCGGTCAGCGCCGCTTCCAGCCTATGACGGTCGGGACCGTCGCCGCAAACCAGCAGGAACACGCCCTGTTCGGACAGGTGCCGGACGAGCGCGGGCAAATCCTGCCAGCCCTTTTCCGCGCTGATCCGCCCGATGAAACTGACGACGCGACGTCCTTCTGGAATGGCGTGCTCGGTTCGAAAGGCCTGAAGCGCGGTCGGAGCAATTGGCCGCCGGAACGCCTCGACGTCGACTGCATCCGGGATCACCTCGACGCGCGAGGCATCGAGGTCCAACGCGCCTGCGGCATTCCTGCCATATGTCTCGGTCAGTGCGACGATCCGGTTCGCCGACTTCAAGGCCATCCGCTCGAACCAGCAGGTGATGTCGTACGGCTTGCCTTCGAGGCCAAGCGCATCGCGAAATCCGGACCACAGCGGCGTATTCATGGACACGACGAGCGGTATCTTCAGCCTGCCGACGACAATGGCGGTGATCCTGCACCAGATCGAGTGGTTGAAATGGATGTGGACGACGTCGTAGTGCCGTCGAGCCCGAAGCAATTCCGGTATCACACCCAGAAACCAGCTGAAGCAGAGCATCGGGCCGGCGAGGAATCCGGGCAGCCATGGGCCCACGCATTTGACCCGCATCGTTGGCGACAATTCGACGTGCCTTGGGCTGCCGGGGATGTAGCTGGTGAGGATCGTCTGGCTGGCGCCCGCCTGGTCCATGCCTTTCGCGATCGTCCACGACTGGTTCTGCAATCCGCCGACCGGATCAAAGGCGACAGGCCATTTGCCGGGCCGGTAGAAATGCGGCGTGATCCGCAAGATCCTGAGCATGCGTCTGCCCGTCATCCGTGGTTCCAGCCATGCAAGCAGGGCAACAGGGCGCGGTCGGCATCGACTCGCGACGTTGGGACAATCGTCCAGGCCGGAATTCGGAACATCCCCCATGCGGGGGATATCCTTACGTCAAATCCGAATACGGCAGAAGGGAAAGTCCATGATTATCCGTGGGGGCGTTGCGATATTGCCGGCGGCCGCGTTGCGATCAAGTCTTGAACCGATCTTTGGAATGATGCACATCGCGCCTGCATGACATCGAGCGCATCAGGCATTCATCCACTCGATCATCTGGTTCTGCCGACACGGAGCCTCGATGTGGCGCGCACCCGGCTTGGTTCATTGGGCTTCGTCGTCGCCCCGATCGGTATCCATCCGTTCGGCACGCAAAACTGCTGCGTTTTCCTTGCTGACGGCACCTATATGGAGCCGCTTGCGATCGGCAGTGAAGCGGCGACGGCAGAGGCCGCGGCTAAGGGCAATGTCTTCGTTGCGCGCGACCGCCTCTATCGTGAAAGCCATGGCGACGAGGGATTTTCCGCCGTGGTTCTCGGCACCGACAATGCCGATGCCGACTATGAACGCTATGCCGAAGCCGGGCTCTCGGCGGGAGACATGCTGAGCTTTTCGCGCGCTTTCACCGACACGGCGGGCAAAAGCGATACCGCCTCCTTCAAGCTCGCCTTTGCCTCGGCCAGTCACGCCGGGGACGCTTTTCTCTTCGCCTGCCAGCGCATCAACGCGCCCGATGTCGACCGCACGGCCTTGCAGGCTCATCCCAACGGCGTCGACGGGATCGTCGAGGTGATCGCCATCAGCAGTGCTCCCGCCGAACAGCGCAGGCTGATCGCCGTGGCGATCAACGATCCGTCCGCCGGCCGCCAAGACCGCGCGTTCCACTTGCCGAATGCAGACTTGCGTGTGCTCGATCCCGCGTCCTTCGCCACGCATTTTGGCATCCCGGCCGGCCCGGCGACGGAACTTCGCTTCGCTGCCGTCATCTTTGCTGTCCGCAGTGCCGATGCCGCGGCGCGGCTGCTTGCAGCCAACGCAATCCAGCACGATATAGCGGGCACAGACATTGTCGTGCCGCCGACAGCCGGCCAAGGTGCCGCTTTCATCTTCCGGGAGACCAAATGAGCAAGCCCCAAGCCTCAAATTCGACGGCGCCCAACGCCACCGTCACCGTCGGCAACGTTGTCTTCGACAACAATGCGGCGTTGGCGCTGATAGCCGGGCCATGCCAGTTCGAATCTCGCCAGCACGCCTTCGACATGGCCGGCGCGTTGAAGGAATTGACCGGCAAGCTCGGCATCGGTCTCGTCTACAAGACCAGCTACGACAAGGCCAACCGCACCTCGCTGTCGGCGACGCGGGGGGCGGGCATGGATGCCGCGCTTCCCGTCTTCGACGAACTCAGGAAGGAATTCTCGCTTCCCGTGCTGACCGACGTCCACACCGAGGAGCAGTGCGCGATCGTCGCGCCGCATGTGGATGTGCTGCAGATTCCGGCCTTCCTGTCGCGCCAGACCGACATGCTGGTCGCCGCCGCAAGGACGGGAAAGGTGATCAACGTCAAGAAGGGCCAGTTCCTTGCGCCGTGGGACATGAAGAACGTGGTCGCCAAGATCACCGGCTCCGGCAATGCCAATGTCCTGACCACCGAGCGCGGCGCCTCCTTCGGCTACAACACGCTGGTGTCCGACATGCGGGCGCTGCCTGTCATGGCCGAGATCGGCGCTCCTGTGATCTTCGACGCCACGCATTCGGTCCAGCAGCCGGGCGGGCAGGGCGGTTCGTCCGGTGGCGAGCGCCGCTTTGTCGAAACGCTGGCCCGTGCCGCGGTCGCCGTCGGCGTTGCCGGCGTGTTCATCGAGACCCATCAGGATCCCGACAATTCGACCTCGTCCGACGGGCCGAACATGCTGCCGCTGAAAGACATGCCGGCGCTGCTGGAAAAGCTGATGGCATTCGACCGTATAGCGAAGGGCCGCTAGGCCCCAGCCTCTATCTCGACGCGAAGACTGCGGCGGGCAGGCAGCCCCGCCGCCCGGCTTGTGGCCGGCAAGCGGCGGTTGTACGCTTGGCTGGCAAATGAGCGTTTTGGCAGGAGGAAGCCATGTCCGTTGCCCGCGTCACCGAAATCACCTCGTCATCGAAGAAGAGCTTTCAGGACGCCATCGAGAAGGGAATCGCGCGCGCCTCGAAGACCCTGAAGAATGTCGAGGGCGCCTGGATCCAGGACCAGAAGATCGTCGTCGAAGACGGCAAGATCGCGGCCTATCGCGTCAACATGAAGGTGACTTTCATCCTGGCAGAGTGATCGGACAATAGCCAGAAAGTCGGGAACTTTCGCCCGCGCCCCTCATTGTCGAAGCAGAGATCAACGACAACGAGGAGTATGATGATGACAACCCAGACAGGCCACACCGAAGCCATTGCCGCTTCGCGGGTCATCGGCACGTCGGTCTACAACACCGAAGGCACCAGCATCGGCAGTATCGAGGACATCATGCTCGACAAGACGTCGAACGGCATCATGTTCGCGGTGATCGGTTTTGGCGGTTTTCTCGGCATCGGCGAGAAATACCACGCCGTTCCCTGGGCAAGCCTTGATTACAACGAGGACAAGGGCGGTTATGTCGTGCCCTTCTCGAAGGAACAGCTGAAGGCGGCGCCCGCCTATTCGATCAACGAACTGGCCGGAGCGGACGGCGAGAGCGCGCGCGACGCCTCTTATGAATACTATAAGGTCACGCCCTATTGGCACTGACTGCAATATCTGCACTGACTGCAATCAAAAGGGGCCTCGTTCAGCGGGGCCCTCTTTGATTCAAAGACTAAGCCTATTCGCTGAGGTGCAACGCCGGCAGCGACGTCGCGGCCTTGGCCGGCGGCTGACTGTCGCATGACGTCAGGAACGCTGCCGCGATCAGGAACAGACTGACGATACCGCTCAACTCGGACATGGCGAAACTCCTCCTGTTTCGCCCCGCGCAGCGATAGCCATAGCCGAAAAACCATGCTCGATGGCATGACTTATGATGACAGAGATTTGCGCTTCGTGAATCGGGCGGCCGGCAATATTCGGCCGCGGCCCGATTGCGTTTTGCGTCGCTTTGGCTAAGACGGGCGCGACGTTTTCTCCAGATCAAAATCGAGGACATCGCAATGACCGCCATCATCGATATTGTCGGGCGTGAAATCCTGGACAGCCGTGGAAACCCGACCGTCGAGGTCGATGTCGTTCTCGAAGACGGTTCGATGGGCCGCGCCGCGGTGCCGTCTGGCGCCTCGACAGGCGCCCATGAAGCCGTCGAGCTTCGCGACGGCGGCGCCCGCTATCTCGGCAAGGGCGTGCTCAAGGCCGTCGAGGCGGTCAACGGCGAACTGTTCGAGGCGATCGGCGGCATGGAAGCCGAAAACCAGATCCACATCGACCAGACCATGATTGAGCTCGACGGCACGCCCAACAAGAGCCGGCTCGGCGCCAACGCCATTCTGGGCGTTTCGCTGGCGGTCGCCAAGGCCGCGGCCGATGCCGCCGGCCTGCCGCTCTATCGCTATGTCGGCGGCACCAAGGCGCATGTCCTGCCGGTGCCGATGATGAACATCATCAATGGCGGCGCGCATGCCGACAATCCGATCGACTTCCAGGAATTCATGATCTTGCCGGTCGGCGCCCCAACGCTGCGCGAAGGCGTGCGCTGGGGTTCGGAAATTTTCCACACGCTGCGCAAGAAGCTGAAGGATGCCGGCCACAACACCAATGTCGGCGACGAGGGCGGTTTCGCGCCGAACCTGAAGAGCGCGCCGGTTGCGCTCGATTTCATCATGGAATCGATCGAGAAAGCCGGGTTCAAGCCGGGCGAGGAGATCGCACTCGGCCTCGATTGCGCCGCGACCGAGTTCTTCAAGGACGGCAACTACGTCTATGAGGGCGAGAAGAAGACGCGCGATCCCAAGGCGCAGGCCAAATACCTCGCCAAGCTCGCTGCCGATTATCCGATCATTTCGATCGAGGACGGCCTGGCCGAAGACGACTGGGAAGGCTGGAAATACCTGACCGACCTGATCGGCAAGAAGACGCAGCTTGTCGGCGACGACCTGTTCGTCACCAACACGGCGCGCCTGCGCGACGGCATCCGGATGGGTGTCGCCAATTCGATCCTGGTCAAGGTCAACCAGATCGGCTCGCTGACGGAAACGCTCGACGCCGTCGAGACCGCGCACAAGGCGGCCTACACCGCCGTCATGTCGCACCGTTCGGGCGAGACCGAGGATTCGACCATCGCCGATCTCGCCGTCGCCACCAATTGCGGGCAGATCAAGACCGGCTCGCTGTCGCGCTCCGACCGCATGGCCAAATACAACCAGCTGATCCGCATCGAGGAAGAACTCGGCAAGCAGGCGCGCTATGCCGGCAAGTCGGTGATCAAGGGCTGATCCGGCCGCGCATCGTTGCTACGGAGAGGGCGGGCTATCCCGCCCTTTTTCATTTCACGCCGGCCCGCGCGGTGCCCCGTAACCGTCCGTTAAGCACAATCAGGCGAAAAAGGCTGGGAGCCGTTCGAGTTCGCGGCCACGGGGAATCGGTCATGTGGACGCGTCAGCACAAGCAGAGAAACACCGGGCGGCTGATCATCCCCTCTTTGTGCGCGGTGTTCCTGGCCTATTTCGGCTTCCATGCCTATCACGGTGAATTCGGCATCAATTCCAAATATAAGCTCGAGGCCGAGACGGTCGCGCTGCAGGGTCAGCTCGACGCGATCAAGGCGCGCCGGATGGAGCTTGAGCGGCGCGTCAAGCTCATGCACGATGGCACGCTGGAGAAGGACATGCTTGACGAGCAGGCGCGCAGGGCGCTCAATCTGTCCCAGGCGGATGAAATAACCATAATGCTGCCGGCTTCAGCGAATTAATCGTATTTCGGTTAATCGACAATATTTTCAATGATTTTAATCGCTTAGGCGCATGCCAGCTATGCAATTTCGACATGGCGGAGTGCATTTTTCCGTGTTAGCCTCCCATAAATCGAAGGGGAGGGCGATCTCCCCGGAGCAGACCCAGTCTGCTCCAGTGTCCGCAAAGAGACGCCAACAGGGAGTGATGCATGGCCACCGCAGCCAGAAAAGCGCCTGCCAAATCGAAATCCGACGGCAAATCCGGTCTTTCAGCACCCAAGCCTGCTGACTTCACCAAGGAGGAGGAGCTGTCCGCCTACCGGCACATGCTGCTCATCCGCCGTTTCGAGGAAAAGGCCGGCCAGCTCTACGGCATGGGCTTCATCGGCGGCTTCTGCCACCTCTATATCGGCCAGGAAGCCGTCGTCACCGGCATGAAAATGGCGCTGATCGAAGGCGATCAGATGATCACCGCCTATCGCGATCATGGCCACATGCTGGCCATGGACCTGTCGCCGCGCGGTGTCATGGCTGAATTGACCGGGCGCCGCGGCGGCCTGTCGAAAGGCAAGGGCGGCTCCATGCACATGTTCTCCAAGGAGAAGCATTTCTATGGCGGCCACGGCATTGTCGGTGCGCAGGTATCGCTCGGCACCGGCCTTGCCTTCGCCAACCGCTACCGCGAGAACAAGAACGTCTCGCTGACCTATTTCGGCGACGGCGCCGCCAATCAGGGCCAGGTCTATGAAAGCTTCAACATGGCCTCGCTGTGGAAGCTGCCGGTGATCTACATCATCGAGAACAACCGCTACGCCATGGGCACCTCGGTGTCGCGCTCTTCGGCCGAGACCGACTTCTCGCACCGCGGCGCTTCGTTCAAGATTCCCGGCATCCAGGTCGACGGCATGGATGTGCGTGCCGTCAAGTCCGCCGCTGATCTCGCCACCGAATGGTGCCGCTCCGGCAATGGCCCGCTGATCCTCGAAATGCAGACCTATCGCTATCGCGGCCACTCCATGTCCGATCCGGCGAAGTATCGCTCGAAGGAGGAAGTGCAGAAGATGCGCTCCGAGCACGATCCGATCGAACAGGTCAAGGCGCGGCTCATGGAGAAGAAATGGGCTGATGAGGACGAGCTCAAAGCCGTCGACAAGGAGGTTCGCGACATCGTCGCCGACGCCGCCGAATTTGCCCAGAACGATGCCGAGCCGGATCCGTCCGAGCTCTGGACCGATATCGTATTGTAAGGGAGGGCCAGGACATGCCGATCGAAATTCTCATGCCCGCTCTCTCGCCGACCATGGAAGAGGGCAATCTTTCCAAGTGGTTGAAGAACGAGGGCGACAAGGTCGTCGCCGGCGACGTGATCGCCGAGATCGAAACCGACAAGGCAACGATGGAAGTCGAAGCCGTCGACGAAGGCACGCTGGCCAAGATCGTGGTTCCCGCCGGCACCGAGGGCGTCAAGGTCAATGCCGTGATTGCCGTGCTTGCGGTTGACGGCGAAGATACCGACAAGGCCGGCGAGGGCATTGGCGAAGAGCCTTCGAAGGCTCAGGCAACGGCGCCTGCGCCGGCTGCGGCCAAGAGCGAGGCCGCCGCACCTGTCGCGGCCGCGCCGAAAACGGAAATCGCTGCCGATCCCGACATCCCGGCCGGCACGGAGATGGTCTCGACCACCGTGCGTGAAGCGTTGCGCGATGCCATGGCCGAGGAAATGCGCCGCGACGGCGACGTCTTCGTCATGGGCGAGGAGGTGGCCGAATACCAGGGCGCCTACAAGATCACGCAAGGCCTGCTGCAGGAATTCGGCCCGCGCCGCGTCGTCGATACGCCGATCACCGAGCACGGCTTTGCCGGTGTCGGGGTCGGCGCTGCGATGGCCGGGTTGAAGCCGATCGTCGAATTCATGACCTTCAACTTCGCCATGCAGGCGATCGACCAGATCATCAACTCCGCCGCCAAGACGCTCTATATGTCGGGTGGCCAGATGGGTGCGCCGATCGTGTTTCGCGGCCCCAACGGTGCTGCCGCCCGCGTCGCCGCCCAGCACTCGCAGTGCTATGCCGCCTGGTACAGCCACGTCCCGGGTCTGAAGGTGGTGATGCCGTACACGGCCGCCGACGCCAAGGGTCTGCTGAAGGCCGCGATCCGCGATCCGAACCCGGTCATCTTCCTCGAGAACGAGATCCTCTACGGCCAGTCCTTCGATGTGCCGAAGCTCGATGATTTCGTGCTGCCGATCGGCAAGGCGCGCATCCACAAACAGGGCAAAGACGTCACCATCGTCTCGTTCGGCATCGGCATGACCTATGCGGTCAAGGCCGAGGCCGAGCTGCGCGGCATGGGCATCGATGCCGAGATCATCGACCTCAGGACCATCCGGCCGCTCGATTTCGAGACGATCATCGCATCGGTCAAGAAGACGAATCGGCTGATCGTGGTGGAAGAGGGTTTCCCGCAGAACTCGGTCGGCGACCATATCGCCAACCAGGTGTCGCAGCGCGCCTTCGATTTCCTCGACGCGCCGGTCATCACCATCGCCGGCAAGGATGTGCCGATGCCTTACGCGGCAAACCTCGAGAAACTGGCATTGCCGAATGTCGGCGAGGTCATCGAAGCGGTCAAAGCCGTCACGTATCGCTGAACCGGGCGGGAGGACAAAATGCCAATCAACATCACCATGCCGGCGCTCTCGCCCACGATGGAAGAGGGCAATCTTTCCAAGTGGCTGGTCAAGGAGGGCGACAAGGTTTCGCCCGGCGACGTGATCGCCGAGATCGAGACCGACAAGGCGACGATGGAAGTCGAAGCCGTCGATGAAGGCACCGTCGCCAAGCTGGTCGTGCCGGCCGGCACCGAAGGCGTCAAGGTCAACGCGCTGATCGCGATCCTGGCCGGTGAAGGCGAGGATGCGGGCGCAGCTGCCAAGGGCGGAAGCGGTGCCGCGCCCAAGGCTGAAGCTGCGAAAGCCGATGCTCCGAAGGCCGAGGCAGCCAAGGAAGCAGCCAAGCCGTCGGCGTCCGCCGCACCCGCGCCGGCGAAAACTGAACCCGCTCCGGCAGCCAGTGGGCATGCCGGTGGCGAGCGCGTCTTCGCATCGCCGCTCGCGCGCCGCATTGCCAAGGACGCCGGCGTGGATGTGTCTGCGGTGACCGGCACCGGTCCGCATGGCCGCGTGGTCAAGGCCGATGTCGACGCCGCGATCGCCGGCGGCGGCGCCAAGGCAGCACCTGCGGCCAAGGCTCCGGCTGGTGCTCCCGCCGCCGCATCCGCCCCTGCCGTGAAGGCGATGTCGGACGATCAGGTGCTGAAACTGTTCGAGGCAGGCTCCTACGAACTCGTCCCGCACGACAATATGCGCAAGACCATCGCGCGCCGCCTGGTCGAAGCGAAGTCGACGATCCCGCATTTCTACCTGACGCTCGACTGCGAGCTCGATGCGCTGCTGGCGCTGCGCTCGCAGCTCAATGCGGCCGCGCCGATGAAGAAGACCGACAAGGGCGATGCACCCGTCTATAAGCTGTCGGTCAACGACATGGTGATCAAGGCCATGGCGATGGCCTTGAAGGCGGTGCCGGACGCCAATGCGTCCTGGACCGAAAGCGCCATGGTCAAGCACAGGCATGCCGATGTCGGCGTTGCCGTGTCGATCCCTGGCGGTCTGATCACGCCGATCGTCCGCAAGGCCGACGAAAAGACGCTGTCCACCATCTCCAACGAGATGAAGGACCTGGCGAGCCGCGCGCGCAGCCGCAAGCTGAAGCCGGAAGAGTACCAGGGCGGCACGACGGCCGTCTCCAATCTCGGCATGTTCGGCATCAAGGACTTTGCCGCCGTCATCAACCCGCCGCACGCGACGATCCTGGCGGTCGGTGCCGGCGAGGAGCGGGCGGTGGTCAAGAACGGCGAGATCAAGATCGCCACCGTGATGTCGGTGACGCTGTCGACCGATCACCGCGCCGTCGACGGAGCGCTGGGTGCCGAACTGCTGGTCGCCTTCAAGCGGCTGATCGAGAACCCGATGGGCATGCTCGTCTAGAAACGGGAGGGGGCGGTGCGGAAATTCTTCACCAGCCTTTTTGCCTTCGTGCTCACCGGCTTCGCCGGTGGGCTGGTGGCGCAATGGCTTGCTGTCGCGGCTGACGCGCAGGAAGAGTACATCCTCGTTTTCATGGCCTCGATGCTGGTGACCTTCGTCGTCACCTTCGTCTTCTTCGTGGCGCAGTTCATGAACGACCCGCTCGCGGCGGTGGCCACGTCAGGCAAGTGGCTGCTGATCGTGTTTTTGGTGCTGATAGCCCTTCTGATTGCCCTGATCCTCTATACCGACAGCAGCGCCGCAGTGGTGAAGAAGGACATGCCCCTGGTTATCGGCCTCGCCCTGCCGGGTCTGGTGACCATCATCACACAATGGCTGTTCGTGCGCTGGCGGGTACGGCGCGGTTGGCCACAGCACAGGTGAGCGCATGAAGACGGTGCTTTGCTATGGCGACTCGCTGACCTGGGGCTACAATGCCGAGGGTGGCCGCCATGCGCTTGAGGATCGTTGGCCGAGCGTGCTGCAAGCTGGGCTCGGTGGCGGCGTTGAGGTGATCGCCGAAGGTCTCAACGGCCGCACCACGGCTTTCGACGATCATCTGGCCGGAGCCGACCGCAACGGCGCGCGGTTGCTGCCGACGGTTTTGATGACGCATGCGCCGATCGACCTGATTGTCATCATGCTTGGCGCCAACGACATGAAGCCATGGATCCACGGCAATCCGGTCGCGGCCAAGCAGGGCATCCAGCGGCTGATCGATATTGTGCGTGGCCACGACTATCCATTCGGCTCGGCCGCGCCGCAGATCCTGATCGTTTCCCCGCCCCTTGTCACACGCACCGATAATGCCGATTTCAAGGAGATGTTCGCCGGCGGCGACGACGCCTCGAAGCAACTTGCACCGCAATACGAAGCACTTGCCGACGAAGCGGGCTGCGGCTTCTTCGATGCCGGCACGGTGGCGCAAACCACGCCGCTCGACGGCGTTCACCTCGATGCCGAAAACACGCGAAATATCGGCAAAGCGCTGACGCCGCTCGTGCGCGTCATGCTGGAATTGTGATTTTAAGGAGAAAATCGTGGCTGAGAACTACGACGTCATCATCATCGGCTCCGGCCCCGGCGGCTACGTCACGGCGGTGCGGTCCGCCCAGCTTGGCTTCAAGACGGCGATCGTCGAGCGCGAGCATCTGGGCGGCATCTGCCTGAACTGGGGCTGCATCCCAACCAAGGCGCTGCTGCGCTCGGCCGAGATCATGCACTATTCCGATCATCTGAAGGATTACGGCCTGAAGCTCGATGGCGGCAAGATCAGCGCCGATACCGCAGCTGTCGTCGATCGCTCGCGCAAGGTTTCGCTGCGCCTCAATGGCGGCGTCGCCTTCCTGATGAAGAAGAACAAGGTCGACGTGATCTGGGGCGAGGCAAAGCTCTCCAAGCCCGGCGAAATCGTTGTCTCGAAGACCGCCAAGAAGCCGATGGAGCCGCAGCCGCCGGTGCCGAAGGGCGTCAAGGGCGAGGGCACCTACACCGCCAAGCACATCATCCTGGCGACGGGCGCGCGGCCGCGCGCACTGCCCGGCATCGAGCCGGACGGCAAGCTTATCTGGACCTATTTCGAGGCTATGGTGCCGAAGGAGATGCCGAAATCCCTGCTGGTGATGGGATCCGGCGCAATCGGCATCGAATTCGCCTCCTTCTACCGCACGATGGGCGCCGAGGTGACGGTCGTCGAACTGCTGCCGGCGGTGATGCCTGTCGAGGATGCCGAAGTCTCGAAATTCGCGCAGAAGCAGTTCGAGAAGCAAGGCATGAAGATCATCCTCGAGGCCAAGGTGACCAAGGTCGAGAAGGGTGCGAACTCGGTCACCGCGCATGTCGAGATGAAGGATGGCAAGGTCGAGAAGATCACCGCCGACCGCATGATCTCGGCCGTCGGCGTCCAGGGCAATATCGAGGGCCTCGGCCTCGAGGCGCTCGGCGTGAAGACCGATCGCGGATGCGTGGTCGTCGATGGTTACGGCAAGACCAACATCCCAGGCATCTACGCCATCGGCGACGTCGCCGGCCCGCCGATGCTCGCTCACAAGGCCGAGCACGAAGGCGTTGTGTGCATTGAAAAGATCGCCAGTTTCCCGGGCGTGCACGCCATCGACAAATTGAAGATTCCCGGCTGCACCTACTGCAATCCGCAGGTCGCCTCGGTCGGCCTGACGGAAGCGAAAGCCAAGGCCGAAGGCAAGGACATCCGCGTCGGCCGCTTCCAGTTCGCCGCCAACGGCAAGGCCATCGCGCTCGGCGAGGACCAGGGCTTCATCAAGACCATCTTCGACAAGAAGACCGGTCAACTGCTGGGTGCGCACATGGTCGGCGCCGAAGTGACCGAACTGATCCAGGGCTTTGTCGTGGCGATGAACCTGGAGACGACCGAGGAAGAGCTGATGCACACCATCTTCCCGCATCCGACCCTGTCGGAGATGATGAAGGAGAGCGTGCTCGACGCCTATGGCCGGGCGCTCAACGCGTGATAGATTGGCCGCACGGGACTCAGGCTTGCAAGCCTTGGGAACCCGTCGGCAAGGTAGTTCGTTTCCGGGTGCTTTTTCACCTACTCAAGGAGAGCGCATATGGACGTGAATGGCGTGGGCTGGATCGCAGCCATCATCATCGGTGGCCTGGCGGGCTGGTTCGCCGAAATGGTCATGAAGAGCAATACCGGCATCTTCATGAACATCATTATGGGCATAGCCGGCGCGGTGGTGCTGAACGCCATTCTGCGAGCCCTCAATATCGAGCCCTTCGGCATCGGCTGGACAGCCTATCTGATCACCGGCTTCATCGGCGCCTGCCTGCTGATCTTCGCCGGGCGGCTGGTGCGCCGTTAAGGCCGGACGATCCCCGCTATGCGAAAACGGCCGTGGCGGCATGCGCCGCGACGGCCTTTTTCTTTGCGTTGAAAAGTCCTAGATGACGTTTAGGCGGCTATCGCAAGCGATGGCCGCGGAACCAAGCCAGGTTTGAGATGGTCACAGTCCTCGACACGATCGCCAACGCACCGCGCCTGCGGCATCCCGAGAAGGCGCACAAGCCCGACCAGGAGGTGTTGCGCAAGCCTGACTGGATCCGCGTCAAGGCGCCGGTATCGAAGGGCTATGCCGAGACACGCGAGATCGTGAAATCGCACAAGCTGGTGACGGTGTGCGAGGAGGCCGGTTGCCCCAATATCGGCGAGTGCTGGGAAAAGAAGCACGCCACCTTCATGATCATGGGCGAGATCTGCACCCGCGCCTGCGCCTTCTGCAATGTTGCCACCGGCATTCCAACCGCGCTCGACGCGGACGAGCCGGCCCGCGTCGCACACGCCGTCAAGCAGATGGGGCTGAGCCACGTCGTCATCACCTCGGTCGATCGCGACGATCTTGCCGATGGCGGAGCGCAGCATTTCGCGGACGTTATCAGGGCGATCCGCGCGGCGACACCGTCGACCACGATCGAGATCCTGACGCCCGACTTCCTGCGCAAGGACGGCGCGCTGGAGATCGTCGTGGCCGCTAGGCCTGACGTATTCAACCACAACCTTGAAACGGTACCGTCGAACTATCTCAAGGTCCGTCCCGGCGCCCGCTATTTCCACTCGATCCGGCTCCTGCAGCGGGTCAAGGAACTCGATCCGTCGATCTTCACCAAGTCCGGCATCATGGTGGGCCTGGGTGAGGAGCGGAACGAGATCCTGCAATTGATGGACGATCTGCGCTCCGCCAATGTCGACTTCATGACCATCGGCCAATACCTGCAGCCGTCGAAGAAGCACCATCCGGTGATCCGTTTCGTCACGCCGGAGGAGTTCAAGTCCTTCGAGACGGTTGGCAGGACCAAGGGCTTCCTGCTGGTGGCGTCGAGCCCGCTCACCCGGTCTTCGCACCATGCCGGCGACGATTTCGCCAGGCTGCGTGCGGCACGCGAAGCGCAACTCGCGAAATCGCTCTGATGCATTTCCGACGCGACGCCCTCTAGAGCCGGGTCATGCCGAAATTCGAAGCCACCCGCCGCGTTGCCCACACGCCGCAGCAGATGTTCGCGCTGGTCGCCGATATCGAGGCCTATCCGCAATTCCTGCCGCTTTGCGAGGCGCTGACGGTCCGCTCTCGCAAGGAGCGTGACGGGCGCACCATACTCGTCGCCGATATGAGCATCGGCTACAAGGCGATCCGCGAAACCTTCACCACGCAGGTGCTGCTGAAGCCCGACGAGAACGCCATCGACGTGAAATATATCGATGGCCCTTTCAAATATCTGAGCAATGTCTGGCGTTTCGAGCCCGACGGCGCCGGCTGCGCCGTGCGCTTCTTCATCGACTACGAATTCAAGAGCCGTATCCTGGGCGTCCTGATGGGCACGATGTTCGACCGTGCCTTCCGCATGTTCGCCGAGGCTTTCGAGAAGCGCGCCGACGTCATCTATGGTGTCACGCCGTCGGCTTAGGCCTCGTCGAGCGCACGCAGACCCAGCTCCAGCGCATGGGCGACCGTTTCGCGGCGGATGAAGTCGCGCCCCTTGTCGGCGAACAGCCTGTGTTCGGCGGTCACCGTCCCGCCGGCCACGCCGACACCGAACCAGACCAGGCCGACGGGCTTTTCCAGCGAACCGCCGCCAGGTCCGGCGATCCCGGTGACGGCCAGGGTAAGACCGGCGCGGGAACGGCCGAGCGCGCCCTTCGCCATCTCGATGGCTGTTTCGCGCGATACCGCGCCATGCGCGTCGAGCGTGGCGGCCGAAACGCCGAGCATGTCCATCTTGGCTTCGTTGGAATAGGTGATGAAGCCGCGATCGACCACGGCCGAGGAACCGGCGATGTCGGTCATTGCCGCGATGATCATGCCGCCGGTGCAGCTTTCCGCGGTGGCCAGCATGATACCGCGCTCGCGGCAGGCTTCGAACAGGGCAATCGCCAGGTCGCCACTGCTCATTCGGGAACCTCGCCGGGGAACACCACGCTCGCGGTGGCGATCGCCGCTATGCCTTCCTCGCGGCCAACGAAGCCGAGTTTCTCGTTGGTTGTCGCCTTGACCGAAATGCGGTCGGCGGAAATGCCCAGCATCCGGGAGAGGACCGCCGTCATCGCCTCCCGGTGCGGGCCGACACGTGGCGCCTCGCAGATCAGCGTGATATCGGCATTGGCGATGCGCCCACCGCGCTCGCGCACCAGCCTTGCCGCATGCTCGACGAAGATCCGCGACGCGGCACCCTTCCACTGCGGGTCGGAGGGAGGAAAGTGCGTGCCGATGTCGCCAGCGCCGCAGGTGGCGAGTAGCGCGTCCGTCAGTGCGTGCAGGCCGACATCGGCGTCGGAATGGCCTGACAGCTTCCTGTCGTGCGGGATGGCAACGCCGCAGAGCGTGACGTGGTCGCCGGGCTCGAAGGCATGGACGTCATAGCCGTTGCCGGTGCGGATATCGGGAAACTGTGCCCTCTCGCTGGAAAGCCGCTGGTGCGCCATGGCGATGTCCCGTGCCCATGTGAGTTTAACATTGTCCGACGAGCCGGGAACGAGCTTTACCGGCATCTGCATCCATTCCGCGATCGACGCGTCGTCGGTGAAGTCGGTCTTGCCGCTGGTATAGGCTTCCTCATGCATCGTCATGATGGCGAGGAATGGAAAGCCTTGCGGTGTTTGCGCCGCGTGCAGCCCGCTCCTGGGGACCGTTTCGCCGACCGTGCCGGTGGCCGATTCCCGTTTCAGCGTGTCGGCAACGGGCAGGGCGGGCAGGGCGCCTTCGCGCTCGCCGATGGCTGCGATGGTGCGGTCGATCAGGTCCATATCGACGAAGGGGCGCGCGGCATCGTGGATGAGGACCTTGTCAGGCGCGTGGCTTCTAAGCGCCTGCAGCCCGAGCCGAACCGAATCCTGCCGCGTTGCACCACCGGCGATTGCCGTTACCCGATCGGCATCGGTGCCGACGGCCTGCCGGAAAAGCTCCTGGTCTTCGGCATGGATGGCCACGACGATCGGGCCGATGAGCGGATGGGCCAGAAAAATGTCGATGACACGGGCGATGACGGCGCGGCCGCCGATCCGTTGATATTGCTTGGGACCATCGGCCTGTCCGGCGCGCGCGCCGCGGCCCGCCGCGACGATAACCACCGCGACCTTGCCACCTCGATCCGAAGCCTGATTTTCAGTTGCGCCCGTCATGCCGTCTGGTCCTAGTCGCGGCCAAGGCCGAAGGCCAGCTTTTTCCCAATTGCGCCTTAATGTGGCGTCATTGCGCGTTGCACATTTCTCTCTATCTGGCTAGAGAATGTGCAACGATTGGACATGCTTGGTTTTTGTGCATGGTTAACTTGATCAGATTGGCCGAACCTCTCGACGTCGGCGGCGTGAGAATCCGCAACCGCGTCTTCCTTGCGCCGATGTCCGGGATCACGGACGAGCCCTTCAGGCAGCGCGCCCATGCGCATGGCGCCGGTCTGGTCGTGTCCGAAATGGTGGCCAGCGGCGAGCTTGCCAAGGGCCGTGCCGGCTTCGACCTGCGCATACGGCATTCCGGCCTGCCCGTCCACATGGTGCAGCTCGCCGGCCGCGAGGCCGCGCACATGGCCGAGGCCGCCCGGATCGCCGCCGGCGAGGGCGCCGACATCATCGACATCAACATGGGCTGCCCGGCCAAGAAGGTCACCGGCGGCTATGCCGGCTCGGCCTTGATGCTGGATCTCGACCATGCGCTGTCGCTGATCGAGGCCGTTGTCGGCGCCGTCGACGTGCCGGTGACGGTCAAGATGCGGCTCGGCTGGGATGAAGGCGCGCTCAACGCGCCGATCCTGGCACGCCGCGCCGAGCAGGCGGGCGTCAAAATGGTGACCGTCCACGGCCGCACGCGCTGCCAGTTCTACCAGGGCAAGGCAGACTGGCGCGCCATCGCCCGCGTCAAGGAAGCCGTATCCATCCCGGTCGTCGCCAATGGCGATGTCTGCTCCCCGGCCGAAGCCTCGGCCATTCTCGAACAGTCGGGCGCCGACGCGGTGATGGCCGGCCGCGCCCATTATGGCGCGCCCTGGATCGCAGGCAGCATCGCTGCGGCAGCCGCCGGGGCATTTGCATCCGGCATTCCCGAGACCCGCCAGGCGCTCGCCGACTATGTCGTTGCCCATTACGAAGACATGCTCGCGCTTTACGGCATCGAGAGCGGCCTACGCCAGGCGCGCAAGCATCTGGGCTGGTATCTCGACCGTCATGCCGGAGACGTCACTGGCGACAGCAGAAAAGCGATATTGACCGCCTTTGAACCGGCCCGCGTCATCGCTTTGCTGCGCGACGTGTTTTCCCGCGATCCGCAAAGCTCGCACCTGCGGAGCGCCGCATGACCGCCACCGCCGGCCAGGGCGCTGAAATGGCTGATGCCGCACAGATCGTGCTGAACACGATCCGCCGCCCGGTGATCATGATCAGCGAGGAAGGCTTCATCACCTTCGCCAACGCCGATGCCGAGGATTTCTTTCGCTCCAGCGCAACCATGCTGGCACGCAACACGCTGTCCAAGCTCATACCTTTCGGCAGCCCGCTGCTGACGCTGGTCGACCAGGTGCGCGAGCGCCGGGCGCCCGTCAACGAATATCGGGTCGACGTGTCGTCGCCGCGTCTGGGCATCGAGAAGGTCGTCGATCTCTATGTCGCGCCGGTGCCGGAATTTCCGGGCTCCGTGGTGGTGATGTTCCAGGAACGGTCGATGGCCGACAAGATCGATCGCCAGATGACGCATCGCGGCGCCGCGCGCTCGGTGACCGGCCTGGCGGCGATGCTGGCGCATGAGATCAAGAACCCGCTCTCCGGCATCAGGGGCGCGGCCCAGCTGCTCGAATTGTCCGCGTCCGACGAGGATCGCGCGCTCACCCGGCTGATCACCGACGAGACGGACCGCATCGTGTCTCTGGTCGACCGCATGGAAGTGTTTTCCGACGAGCGGCCGATCGATCGCTATCCCGTCAACATCCATGTCGTGCTCGACCATGTGAAGGCAATTGCCAAGAACGGTTTCGCGAAGAAAATCAAGATATTGGAGGATTATGATCCATCATTGCCTCCGGTTTTCGCCAACCGCGATCAGCTGATTCAGGTGTTCCTCAACCTTGTCAAGAACGCCGCCGAGGCGATCGGCAGCGACCCCCAGGGCGAGATCATCCTGTCCACGGCCTTCCGGCCGGGCATTCGTGTTTCGGTTCCGGGCACGCAGGATCGCGTGTCGCTGCCGCTGGAGTTCTGTGTGCGCGACAATGGCTCCGGTGTCTCCGAAGACATCCTGCCGATCCTGTTCGATCCCTTCATCACCACCAAGCCGAACGGGTCCGGGCTGGGACTGGCGCTGGTCGCCAAGATCGTCGGTGAACATGGCGGCATCATCGAATGCGATTCGACACCGCGCGCGACGACGTTCCGGGTCTTGATGCCGGCCTGGAAAGAAACGGCGCTGGGCGCCGATCAGGACGGCGAAGGAGACCGCAAATGACCGCTCGCGGCAATATTCTCGTCGCCGACGACGACGCGGCGATCCGCACCGTGCTCAATCAGGCTCTCTCGCGCGTCGGCCATGAGGTGCGCGTCACCTCCAACGCCTCGACCTTGTGGCGCTGGGTGGCGGCCGGCGAGGGGGACCTCGTCATCACCGACGTCGTGATGCCGGACGAAAATGCGTTCGACATGCTGCCGCGCATCAAGAAGGCGCGGCCGGAACTGCCCGTCATCGTCATGAGTGCCCAGAACACCTTCATGACGGCGATCCGCGCCTCCGAAACCGGCGCCTACGAATATCTGCCGAAGCCTTTCGACCTGACCGAACTCCTCAACATCGTCAACCGGGCGCTGTCGGAGCCGCGCCGCCCCAAGATCGACGCACGACCCGAAGAACAGCCCGAAACGATGCCGCTGGTTGGCCGTTCGGCCGCCATGCAGGACATCTACCGCATGCTGGCGCGCATGATGCAGACCGACCTGACGGTGATGATCTCGGGCGAATCGGGCACCGGCAAGGAACTGGTGGCGCGTGCGCTGCATGAATATGGACGCCGTCGTGGCGGTCCGTTCGTTGCCATCAATATGGCGGCCATCCCGCGCGACCTGATCGAATCGGAACTGTTCGGCCACGAGAAGGGCGCCTTTACCGGTGCCCAGAATCGCTCCACCGGCCGCTTCGAGCAGGCCGAGGGCGGCACGTTGTTCCTCGACGAGATCGGCGACATGCCGATGGAGGCGCAGACGCGCCTGCTGCGTGTCCTGCAGCAGGGCGAATACACGACGGTCGGCGGCCGCACGCCGATCAAGACGGATGTGCGCATCGTCGCCGCCACCAACAAGGACCTGCGCACCCTGATTAACCAGGGCCTGTTCCGCGAGGACCTTTTCTACCGTCTCAACGTCGTTCCGCTGAGGTTGCCGGCGCTTCGCGAACGCTCCGAGGACGTGCCGGATCTGGTGCGGCATTTCTTCAAGCTCGGCGAGATGGAGGGGCTGCAGACCAAGCGCATCTCGTCCGGCGGCATCGAACTGATGAAGCGCTACCCGTGGCCGGGCAATGTGCGCGAGCTGGAGAATCTCGTGCGCCGGCTCGCCGCGCTCTATTCCCAGGACGAAATATCCGCCGAGATCATCGAGGCGGAGCTCAAAACCGGCGAGCGACCCGTTGTGCCCGGCGGCGGCAACCTCATCCCCGACGATCTGTCGATCGGCCAGGCGGTGGAGCACTTCCTGCAGCGCTATTTCGCCTCGTTTGCCGGCGACCTGCCGCCGGCCGGCCTCTACCAGCGCATTCTTTCCGAAGTCGAATATCCGCTCGTCCTGGCCTCCATGACCGCAACGCGCGGCAACCAGATCAAGGCCGCGGAATTGCTGGGGCTCAACCGCAACACCTTGCGCAAGAAGATCCGCGACCTGGGCGTCAACGTCTACAAATCGTCGCGCCAGACCTGAGGCCCGCGCCAGCCGCACGATCTTTTCAGGGGAACGATCCGGGAAAGAGTCCCGTCATTGTCACACTTGTTGCATAATCGCCACAATGCGTTGCATAGATCGGACGCAATCATTGGCTCTAGACGGCGACATGGCTCCGCAGGCACCTGTACTCAACCAACCGCTTTTCAGCGAACCCGGCGCGCGCGATGGCCGCCGGCTGCTGGCGCTGCCAGGCGTGGTGGCGATCGCCGGTGCCCTGGTCATGGCCGCCATTTCCTTCGCCATCCTGGTCGGTGCGACACCGATCGCGCCTGACGCCAAGGCGACCTGGGCGCTGATCGCGCTCAACGCTGCCTTCGTGCTGTTCCTGATTGCGCTGATCGGCCGTGAGGTCCATCGCATCGTCATGGCACGCCGCCACGGCAAGGCAGCGTCGCGGCTGCATGTGCGCATCGTTGCCATGTTCGCGCTGGTCGCCGCCATTCCGGCCATCATGGTGGCGATCATCGCCTCGATAACACTCGACATCGGCCTCGATCGCTGGTTCGAGATTCGCACCAAGACGATCGTCAATTCGTCGCTGTCGATCGCCGACGCCTACGTGCAGGAGAACGCCCGCAACCTGCAAGGCACGACGCTGTCCATGGCCTACGACCTCGATGCCTCCCGCACGCTCTATGGCCTTGATAGAACTGGTTTTCTCGATCTCATGAACAAGGAGGCCGTGGGCCGCTCGCTGGCTCATGCCGCGCTCATCAAGCCCGACGGCTCCTTCGTCATGAGCGCCAAGACTGATGCTGATTTCGCCATGCCGGAACCGCCCGAAGGCGCCGTGTCGAGTGCCGAAGACGGCAAGCCCGTGCTGATTGAACCGCGCACGCGCAACATCATGGGCGCCATCGTCAAGCTGCGCGAGATCGAAGGGCTCTATCTCTACACCATCCGACTTGTCGATCCCGATGTGATCAAGGCGCGCCAGATCGTGCGCTCCAACACCGATGAATACCGTGGTCTGGAAGACAATCGCCGTACCTCGCAAGTGGCCTTCGCGCTGCCCTATCTGTCGCTGACGCTGATTGTCATCCTGTCGGCGATCTGGACCGGCATTGCCGTGGCCGACCGTCTGGTGCGGCCGATCCGCCAGCTCATCGGCGCGGCCGACGAGGTCGCGACCGGAAATCTCGACGTGGCCGTGCCGGTGCGGCCCTCTGACGGCGATGTTGCCTCGCTTGGCGACACCTTCAACAAGATGTTGCTGGAGCTGAAGTCGCAGCGCAACGAAATCCTGTCCGCCAAGGACCTGATCGACGAGCGCCGCCGCTTTTCCGAGGCGGTGCTTGCCGGCGTCACGGCGGGCGTCATCGGCGTCGATCCCTACGGCATCGTCACCATCGTCAACCGTTCGGCTGAAACCATGCTGGCCATTTCCGCCAGCGCGGCCCTTGGCCAGAACCTCTCCGCCATTCTGCCGCATGTCGGCCGTGTCTTCGAGATCGGCCGCAAGTCCGGCAAGCCCGTCTACCGCGAGCAGGTGACTTTCTACCGCACCGGGGCCGAACGGACCTTCAATGTGCAGATCACCATCGAGGCAGGCGATGACGGCTCGGAGGAGAAGTCCTACGTCGTGACGGTCGATGACATCACCGATCTGGTTCAGGCCCAGCGTTCGTCCGCCTGGGCCGACGTGGCGCGGCGCATCGCCCACGAGATCAAGAATCCGCTGACGCCGATCCAGCTTTCCGCCGAACGCATCAAGCGCCGCTACGGCAAGGTCATCACCGAAGACCGCGAGGTTTTCGACCAGTGCACCGATACCATTATCCGGCAGGTGGAGGATATTGGCCGCATGGTAGACGAATTCTCGGCCTTCGCGCGCATGCCTAAGCCCGAGATGAAAGCGATCGACCTGCGTGAATCCCTGCGTGAGGCTTCCTTCCTGGTCGAGGTCAGCCGTGCCGACATCACCTTCGAGCGGATGTTCGGAAACGAACCGCTGAAGGGCACGTTCGACAGCCGGTTGATGGCTCAGGCCTTCGGCAATGTGATCAAGAACGCCGCCGAGGCGATCGACGGGCTGGAACAGAAGGACGGCTCGCACGGCATAATCCGGATTCAAGCCGGCCGTCAGAATGGGACGATTCGAATCGATGTCATCGACAATGGCAAAGGCCTGCCGCGCGAGAATCGCCAAAGGTTGCTGGAGCCCTATATGACGACACGCGAAAAGGGCACCGGACTTGGTCTGGCTATCGTCAAGAAGATCGTGGAGGACCATGGCGGTCGGCTGGAACTCCATGATGCGCCCGCCGATTTCCATGGCGGGCGGGGCGCGATGATCAGCATCATCCTGCCGCCTGCGGCCGGCGCGCTACCACGCGGCGAAAGCAAGGCGGAACACGAAAGAGAAACTGAAAAGGTCGGTAATGGCGTCTGATATTCTCATCGTCGATGACGAGGAAGACATCCGCGAACTCGTCGCAGGGATTCTGAGCGACGAAGGTCACGAAACCCGGACGGCATTCGACGCCGACAGCGCGCTGGCGGCCATTGCCGATCGCGCGCCAAGGTTGATCTTCCTGGACATCTGGCTGCAGGGCTCGCGTCTGGACGGGCTGGCATTGCTCGATGAGATCAAGACCATGCACCCGAACCTGCCAGTCGTGATGATTTCAGGCCACGGCAACATCGAAACGGCGGTTTCCGCCATACGTCGCGGCGCTTATGACTTCATCGAGAAGCCATTCAAGGCAGACCGGCTGATCCTCATTGCCGAACGTGCGCTCGAGACCTCGAAACTGCGCCGCGAGGTTTCCGACCTCAAGCAGCGCAGCGGCGAGACCTTCGACCTGATCGGCATGTCGTCGGCGATGAGCCAGTTGCGCCAGACGATCGAACGCGTCGCCCCGACCAACAGCCGGGTGATGATCGTTGGCCCCTCCGGCTCGGGCAAGGAGCTGGCGGCGCGCGCCATCCACACGCTGTCGACACGCAAGAGCGGGCCGTTCGTGACGCTGAGCGCCGCCAACATCACGCCCGAACGCATGGAGATCGAACTGTTCGGCACCGAATCGAACGGGGTCGAGCGCAAGGTGGGAGCGCTGGAGGAAGCCCATCGCGGCATCCTTTACATCGACGAAGTGGCCGACATGCCGCGCGAGACGCAGAACAAGATCCTGCGCGTGCTGGTCGAACAGCAGTTCGAGCGCGTCGGCGGCACCAAGCGGGTGAAGGTCGATGTCCGCATCATTTCCTCGACCTCGCAGAACCTGGAGGCGATGATCGCCGACGGGCGGTTCCGCGAGGATCTTTATCATCGCCTCGCCGTGGTTCCGGTCATGGTGCCGGGGCTGGCCGAGCGGCGCGAGGACATTCCCTATCTCGTCGACAATTTCATGAAGCAGATCGCCCGGCAGGCCGGCATCAAGCCGCGCCGTATCGGCGACGACGCGTTGGCGGTGTTGCAGGCGCACAACTGGCCGGGCAACGTGCGCCAGCTGCGCAACAATGTCGAACGGCTGATGATCCTGGCGCGGGGCGAGGACGTCGACGCACCGATCACCGCGGACCTGCTGCCGTCCGAGATCGGCGATGTCATGCCGCGCACGCCAAACCAGTCGGACCAGCATATCATGGCGCTTCCGCTGCGCGAGGCACGCGAACAGTTCGAAAAGGACTATCTGATTGCCCAGATCAACCGGTTCGGCGGCAACATTTCCAAGACCGCCGAGTTCATCGGCATGGAGCGCTCCGCCTTGCACCGCAAGTTGAAGTCGCTGGGCGTCTGATTAGACGTCCAGTGGCCCACGCGATTGTCCATTACGTCCAGGGCGGAATCGCTTAAACAGGCCGAACCGAATTCCCCGAGGTGACAAATGCCGCGCATTGCCTATGTGAACGGGCGCTACATCGCTCATGCCGATGCCGCCGTGCATATCGAGGATCGTGGCTATCAGTTCGCCGACGGCGTCTATGAGGTCTGCGAGGTGGCGCGCGGCTTCATCGTCGACATGCCGCGCCACCTGGCCCGGCTGAACCGTTCGCTCTCCGAGCTGTCGATCGCCTGGCCGGTGACGCGCAACGTGCTGCCGCTGATCCTGCGCGAGGTGGTCAACCGCAATCAGGTCGTCAATGGTCTGGTCTATGTTCAGGTGACGCGCGGTGTCGCCAGCCGCGACTTTGTCTTTCCGTCGGCCGACACCAAGCCCTCTCTGGTCGTGACAGCCAAGAAGGCTGATCCTGCCGCCGCCGCCAAGCGGGCCGAAACCGGCATCGCCGTCATCACCGTGCCGGAGAATCGCTGGGACCGTGTCGACATCAAGAGCGTCGGGCTTCTGCCCAATGTGCTGGCCAAGCAGAAAGCCAAGGAAGCCGGCGCACAGGAGGCGTGGTTCGTCGATACCGACGGCAACGTCAAGGAAGGCGGCTCGTCGAATGCCTGGATCGTTACCCGGGATGGCGTTCTGGTCACCAGGCCGGCCGAACATGGCATTCTGCGCGGCATCACGCGCACCACCATGTTCGACGTCGCGGCAAAGCTCGGCCTGAAGATCGAGGAGCGCGGATTTTCCGTCGCCGAGGCCAAGGCGGCGCGGGAAGCATTCATTAGCTCGGCAACGACAATTGCCATGCCGATCGTGGCCATTGACGGTGTTCCCGTGGCCAATGGACACCCCGGTTCTGTAACACTTTCGTTGCGGCAAGCCTTTTTTGACATTGCGGAAAAAAGTCCAGCCTGATAACCGCACAGGTGGAATGAACATCAATATATCTCGTTCTGCTTGTCGTTACTGACGGCAAGAGGGTGTTTGCGCGCTTGACATGTGCCCGCTAATTTGGCGCATTGGCTGCAAACCGAAGGGGATCGGCGAAAGACAAGAACAATGGCGGAACGATCGCAAAACCTTCAGGACCTGTTCCTGAATTCAGTTCGCAAGAGCAAGAACCCGCTCACCATCTTTCTCATCAACGGCGTGAAGCTGACCGGCGTGGTCACTTCCTTCGACAATTTCTGCGTCCTGCTGCGCCGCGACGGCCACTCCCAGCTCGTCTACAAGCACGCCATTTCCACGATCATGCCGAGCCAGCCGGTTCAGATGTTCGATGGCGAGGAAAGCCAGGGCGCCTGATTGGCACGTGAGAGAGACGCGGACGCCACGGTTCGCGGAAAAACAGCGCATCATCACGGGACGGAAGCCGAAGCCCCGACCCGTGCCGTTGTCATCGTGCCGGTGCTGACCCGCCAGCCGCGCGGGGACGACGACACCAACCGTCCCCGGCTGACGCGTTCGGCCGAGGCGCGTCACGACGAAGCGGTCGGCCTTGCCCGAGCCATCAACCTCGATCTGATCCATACGGCGGTCGTGACGGTCAACGACCCGCGCCCGGCGACGCTGCTGGGCAGCGGCAAGGTCGAGGAGTTCTCCGCGATCGTCAAGGAAGGGCACGCGGAAGTAGTCATCGTCGACCATCCGCTGACGCCGGTTCAGCAGCGTAATCTCGAGAAGGAATTCAACGCCAAGGTACTGGATCGCACGGGGTTGATCCTGGAGATCTTCGGCGAGCGGGCGCGCACCAAGGAAGGCACGCTGCAGGTCGAGCTTGCCCATCTCAACTACCAGAAGGGCCGCCTGGTACGCAGCTGGACCCACCTGGAGCGTCAGCGCGGCGGTGCCGGCTTCCTCGGCGGCCCCGGTGAAACGCAGATCGAATCCGATCGGCGGCAGTTGCAGGAAAAGATCATCAAGCTGAAGCACGAGCTGGAAACCGTGCGCCGCACCCGCGACCTGCACCGCGCCAAGCGCAAGAAGGTGCCGTTTCCGGTGGTGGCGATCGTCGGCTATACCAATGCCGGCAAGTCGACACTGTTCAACCGGCTGACCGGGGCAGGCGTGCTGGCGCAGGACATGCTTTTCGCCACGCTCGATCCAACGCTTCGCCGCGTGCGCCTGCCGCACGGCACGCCGATTATTCTTTCCGATACGGTCGGGTTCATTTCGGACCTTCCGACACATCTGATCGCGGCTTTCCGCGCGACCCTGGAAGAGGTAGTCGAGGCCGATCTCGTCATCCACCTGCGCGATATTTCCGACCCCGATACGGCGGCGCAGGCCGAAGATGTCGAGCGGATCCTCGCCGACCTTGGCGTCGACGCCGGCGATACCAAGCGCGTGATCGAAGTCTGGAACAAGATCGATCTGCTGGACGAAGGCAACAGGGCGAGGCTGCTTGCCGATGGTGCCGACGACAGCAAGGAGCCGCCAATCGCCGTATCGGCGGTGTCGGGCGAGGGCATCGATGCGCTGAAGGCGATCATCGAAACGCGGATGGCCGGTGAGCTTGAAGATTTGACAGTGACGATCGAGCCGGCCCAGTTCGGCTTGGTCGACTGGCTTTACCGCAATGGTGATGTGGTTTCGCGGACCGACAATGAGGATGGCAGCGCGACCATTTCATTGAAGGCTACGCAGAGCGCCCGCGAAGAGATAGAGAGCCGATTGCGCCGTAAAAACAACGGGTAATCTCGGTTATTTCGCGGTTTTTGCTTCCTGCCAGAGCGCTTCCATTTCCTCCAGCGTAGCTTGTTCCAGCGTGCCGCCGGATTTTTCCAGCGCCTGCTCGACATAGTGGAAGCGTGAGCGGAATTTCTCGTTCGTGCCGCTGAGCGCGGCCTCGGAATCGAGCTTCAAATGGCGGCCGAGATTGACGACGGCAAACAGCATGTCGCCGAACTCGTCCTTGATCTCGGCGGTCTCGCCCTTTGCCAGCGCCTCGCGCAGTTCGCCGATCTCTTCCTCGATCTTGTCCAGGATGGGGGCCGCCTCGCTCCAGTCGAAGCCGACGCGGGCGGCCTTTTCCTGAAGTTTCAAAGCGCGGGTCAAGGCGGGCAGGGCGACCGGAACACTATCCAGGAAGCCCTTGCCATTGTCTTCGGGGTCGAGCCCGCGCGCTAGCCGGGACTGCCGTTTCTCGGCCTTCTCCTGCGCCTTGATCTTCTCCCACATGCCCTTGGCCATGCCGGCGCTGCGAGCCTTCTCGTCGCCGAAGACATGCGGATGGCGGCGGATCATCTTGGTGGTGATGGCCTGGACCACGTCGCCGAATGCAAACTCGCCGGCCTCCTCAGCCATCTGTGCGTGATAGACGACTTGCAGCAGCAGGTCGCCGAGTTCGTCGCGCAGATCGTCGAGATCGCCGCGTGCGATGGCATCGGCCACCTCATAGGCCTCCTCGATCGTATAGGGGGCGATGGAGGAGAAATCCTGCTCGATGTCCCACGGGCAGCCGGTCTTTGGCGCACGCAATGCAGCCATGATCTCGATCAGGCGTGAGATGTCTTTGGATGGCGTCATGCCGCGGATTCTAGCGCGCCGCCAGCTGCGCGGCCAACGCTGTCGGCCGGCCGGCGCGCCTTGTCCACAAGTCAGCGGGGCTCTTCAGTCGAGAACCGAAACGATCGCCTTGGCAAGGTCGTCCATGCCGTCCTCGGGCAGGCCGGCGACATTGATGCGGCTGTCGCCGACCATATAGACGCCGTACTCGGCGCGCAGCCGCTCGACCTGTGCCTCGGTCAGGCCGAGGCGAGAGAACATGCCGCGGTGATCGGCGACGAAATCGAAGCGGTCGGAGTTGGACTGGCGGCGCAGTGCCTCGGCGAACTGCACGCGCAGCCGAAGCATGCGCAGGCGCATTTCTTCAAGCTCCGCTTCCCAATCCGCCCGCAGCGCGGCGTCTTCGAGCACGATGCGGACGGCGGCGGCGCCGTGATCCGGCGGCATCGAATACATGGCGCGCGCCGCCGACAGCATCTGGCTCATCGCCACGTCGGCCTGGGCACCGTCCCTGGCCAGGACCATCGCCGCGCCGACGCGGTCACGGTAAACGGCGAAATTCTTCGAGCAGCTCGACGCGACGACCATCTCCGGGACTTTCGCCGCCAACAGCCGCAGACCGAGGGCGTCGGCTTCGAGGCCGTCGCCGAAGCCTTGGTAGGCGATATCGACAAACGGCAACAGACCGCGCTCCACGACAAGATCGGTCACGGCAGCCCACTGCGCCGCATCCAGATTGGCGCCGGTCGGGTTGTGGCAGCAGCCATGCAACAGCACCACGTCGCCGCTTTGCGCCGTCCGCAGCGCGGCCAGCATGTCGTCGAAACGAACGGCACCGGAAGCCGCATCGAAATAGGGATATTCGCGGATCTGCAGGCCGGCGGCCCGCATCACCGGCATGTGGTTCGGCCAGGTCGGGTCGGAGACCCAGACCGTCGCGTCGGGCCGGGTGCGCTTGAGCAGCTCCGCCACCAGCCGCAGCGCACCGGAGCCGCCAGGCGCCTGTGCCGCGCGGATGCGCGTCAGGTCGGCACCCGGGCCGAAGGCGAGCTTTGCCATGACGGTGTTGAAGCCGATATCGCCGGCAAGGCCGAGATAGGTCTTGGTGTCCTGTCCCTGCAGCAGCCGCTTCTCGGCCTCGCGCACCGCGCGCATGACCGGCGTCTTGCCGTCGCGGTCCTTATAGACACCGACGCCGAGATCGACCTTGCCGGGCCGTGGATCGGCACGATAGAGGCCGATCAGCGCGAGAATCTTGTCGGCGGGAGCTGGCTGCAGGTCTTCGAACATAATTATGGTTCCGTTGGCGCGGCGGAGTGATACGCAAATCGAACGCGTTTCACCAGCGGTTTTGGTCGCACAGGTACGAAAGAGGGCGCCTGATGGTGAAGCCTTCCACACTTTGCAGAAAGCATGTCCATGCTCGTACGTCTGACGATGATCTGCAACGGCGCAACGGCCGCGACCCGAAAGGGCGCGTTCCCAGTCGATGAGCCGCTGGAGCCTCGGTCCCTGACCTCTGCCAAAGCCATGCGCGGAACACTGCGCCGCGCCGACCGCGTCTGGACCGCTCCGGCGCTGCGGGCGCGCCAGACCGCCGAGGCGCTGGAATTGCAAGCATCGGTCGAACCGCTGCTGGCGGACCAGGATTATGGCCGATGGGTGGGCAGGGGTTTTGAGGACGTACGGGAACTACAGCCCGACGGCATCGCCGCCTGGCTTACCGATCCCAATGCGGCCCCGCATGGCGGCGAGTCGCTGGCCGACGTAGCGGGCAGGGCGTCAAAGCTGATGGACGGATTGATTGCTCAGGCTGGCCACACCATCGCCGTGACGCATGCCAGCGTCATCCGTACCGCGATCCTGCACGTTCTCGGTGCGCCGCTTGCCGCTGCTGCCAGGATCGACATCGAGCCCTTGAGCATCACCGATTTTCGCAGCGACGGCCGCCGGTGGGTGTTGCGCGCCTGCGGCGTGAGCGCTCCCAAAAGGGCGGATCCGCGCGAGGTCTGACAGGCGGCGGCAGATTCAGGCGAAGAAAAAAGCCGGCGGCCGGGATTAAAATCCCCACATGCTCCGTAAACAGGGCATGAAACGGTCGATGCCACGCTTTGACATCATAGGACAGCTCGGGTCGCTGCGGCGTTACGCGCGTTCGCTGACGCGCGACGGCGTCGAGGCCGAGGATCTCGTGCATGACGCGCTGGTGCGCGCTTATGAGCGGCGCGGCACGTTCCGCTCCGGCGGAAACCTTCGTGCATGGCTGCTGTCGATCGTCCATAACACCTTCATCGACCGCGTGCGTTCGCGCCGGTCGGAAGCGGCGCGCCTCGAACAGGCGGCATATCTTGCCGACGGCAGCACGCCGGCGCCGCAGGAGCATTCGGTGCGTTTGGCCGAGGTGCGCGAAGCCTTTTTCAGACTGCCGGAAGAGCAGCGCTCGGCGCTGCATCTGGTTGCCATCGAAGGGCTTTCCTACCAGCAGGCCGCCAATGCCAGCGGCGTGCCGCTGGGCACGCTGATGTCGCGCATCGGCCGGGCGCGCGCTGCGTTGCGCCAGATGGAAGAGGCGCCGGCGCGCGGCAAGAATCATCTCAGGATCGTGGGAGGCGACTCATGACCGCTCTGGTCGACCCGGTTACAGACGCCGATCTCGACGCCTATGTCGACGATCAGCTTGACGTCACCCGCCGCATCGAGGTTGAGGCTTTCCTGTCGGCGCGCCCGGAGACGGCCGCGCGTGTGATGCTGGATCTCAGGACCCGCGACGAGCTGCGCGTGGCGCTGGCCGGCTCCGAGGGCATGGCGCGTCCGGCGACAGCCGATGCGGCGCGGCGGCTGGAAAGGGGGCTTGGCCAGGGCCGTATCTTTGCCGTGCTGCAGCGCGCGGCGACGATTGCCGCCCTGATCGGCGCCGGCTGGCTGGCCAACGGCATCATCGGGCCGATGTCGGTGACCAAGGTCGTCGCCTCGCCACAGCCGCCTGCCTATGTCGAGGAAGCGGTGCGGGCACACAGGACGACGCTGGTGCGCGAGAGCATGCCCTCGCAAACCGAGGCGCCCAATTACAATGCCGGCGAAATCCGCGCCGCCACCGCCATCGTCATGCCTTCGCTGCCTGCGGACTGGAAGGTCCGCGACGTGCAGATCTATCCGTCGCGCTTCGGACCGAGCGTCGAGATGGCGCTCGACACGAAGGAGATGGGGCTGGTGTCGCTGTTCGCGATCCGGCCCGGCAGCTTCGACGTGGTCAAGCCGGCCGTGGCGCCCTCGGGCGACATCTCGTCGGCCTATTTCCAGATCGGCGAGGTCGCCTATGCCGTGGTCGCGAAAAGCGGGGTCCATGACCTCGACCGCGCCGCCGAGACGCTCGCCAGAACGCTTTACTGATCGACCCGCAAAGGAGAATTGAGATGAATACCCCCAATATGGGATACCGCGTCGGCGCGGGCGCCCAGTCCGGAGCCGTCTACGACGAGGGCCTGCGCCAGCATATGCTGCGCGTCTATAACTATATGGGCCTTGGCCTGGTCGTCACCGGCCTCATCGCCTTCATGGTGTCGTCGACGCCGGCGCTTTACGTGCCGATCTTTTCCAGCCCGCTGAAATGGGTGGTGATGCTGGCGCCGCTCGCCTTCGTGCTCCTGTTCTCGTTCAAGATGCAGACCATGTCGGCGGCAAGCGCACAGGCGATGTTCTGGGCGTTCTGCGCTGTCATGGGCCTGTCGCTGGCCTCGGTGTTCCTGGTCTTCACCGGAACCAGCATCGCGCGCACCTTCTTCATCGCCGCCACCATGTTCGGCGCCACCAGCCTCTACGGCTACACGACCAGGCGTGACCTGACCCAGTTCTCGTCCTTCCTGATCATGGGCCTGATCGGCGTGGTGATCGCCAGCATCGTCAACATCTTCCTCGGCTCGACGGCGCTGCAGTTCGCCATCTCGGTGATCGGCATCGCCGTGTTCATCGGCCTGACCGCCTGGGACACGCAGACGATCAAGGAACAGTATGCGGAGAATTTCGATGCGGAATCGCGCCAGAAGCTCGCCGTGTTCGGCGCCTTCTCGCTCTATCTGAACTTCGTCAACATCTTCCAGCTGCTGCTGAATTTCACCGGCGAGCGCGAATAGTCCGAACCGTAGCAGGCAACATTTCGGTTCTGCCGTGGCCGGAGGGAAACCTCCGGCCACTTTTTCGTCTGGAGCGACCTCCGCTGGCTTCTGCCGTCGCACGTCTATCGCAACTGTGTGAAAGACGAATGCGAACCGCCGCCTTGAGTTTACGTCCGGCCATTTGCTAGCCTGCGGACCACGCCAGGGCAAACCGCGAGGACATATGGCACAGGACAGCCAGGCACTTCATGGCGAGGGAATCTCGGCCGTTATAGTCGGGCAGGGGGCCGAACTGGTCTCGCTGCGGAATGCGGATGGGCTGGAGCTTTTGTGGCAGGCCGGACCGGCCTGGCGGCGCCATTCCCCGGTGCTGTTTCCGATCGTCGGCCGCCTGAAGGGCGATCAGCTGCGCCATCGCGGCCAGGCCTATCCGATGACCCAGCACGGCTTCGCCCGCGACAAGCCGTTTGCCTGGGCCCAGAGGAGTTCTCGATCCTGTACCCTGGTGCTCACCGACGATGCCGAAACCCGGACGCGCTATCCGTTCGCGTTTCGCCTGGCCGTGACCTACAGGCTGGGCGAGGGGCAACTCGACATAGAATTCGAGATCATCAACACAGGCGACGAGCCGATGCCTGCGTCGATCGGCGCGCATCCGGCGTTCAATTGGCCGCTGCTGCCGCAGGTGCCCAAGGAGGATTATTGCCTGACCTTTGCCGAGGATGAGCCTGCGCCGATCCGCCGTTTGAAGGACGGCCTGCTGCTGCCCGAGACAAAACCCACGCCGATCCAGGGCAAGACCCTGGCACTCTCTGAGCGGCTGTTCGACGATGACGCCGTCATTCTGGACCGGCCGGCCAGCACCAGCGTGCGCTATTCCGCCGAGCGTGGGCCGGCAATCGAAGTGTCGTGGCACGGGTGCAACGAACTGGGCATCTGGTCCAAGCCGGGCGGCGCGCCGTTTTTGTGCATCGAGCCCTGGCACGGCATCGCCAGCCCGGTCGATTTTGACGGCGAATTCGCCGACAAGCCGGGCGTGATGCTGATCGAGCCCGGTGCCAGGCGCTTGCTTGGTTATCGCATCGGCCTTGGCTAGGGAGCCGCGGACGGGCGCCCGAGACCGAATTCAATTTCAAAACCAGGGTTTCAAGCCTGCCGGACGATGGTCCCAATAACATTGACCAGGACCCGGCTGGCGGTAAGCGCCGACAGATTGTCGATGTCGGCTGGAGGGTAGTACTCGACGAGGTCGAAACCGGCGATTCTGGCCCGCCTGCCAAGGCCCGCGATCAGGTCAATCACTTGCGTGTAGGTAAGGCCGCCGGGGGTGCGGGCCGCCACGCCCGGCATGATGGAAGGGTCGAGGCTGTCGAAATCCAGGGTGACGACAACTTGCGCCGCTTCCGGAATATGCCGCAGAGCGGCTTCGATACCTTGGGCGTGGATCTCACGGGCGGTCACGAAGCGGCTGCCATAGCGCTGTGCTGCTTCGACGTCGCCGGCGCGGGCGCTGCCGACGCTGCGGAGACCGACCTGCACCATGCCGACGACATGTGCCATCTCGCTCGCGCGCCGCATCGGGCTCGAATAGCCGTGGTGTTCGCCATGCACTTCGTCGCGCCAGTCGATATGGGCATCGATCTGCAGCACCCAGACCGGTCCTTCATCCGCAAAGCCGGCGAGGAAGGGGATGGTCACTGAGCAGTCGCCACCGAGCAGGATGGGCACGGCCGGCACCGCCAGGATTTCGCGCGTCCTGGCCTCGATCCGGGCGCGATTGCCGGCATTGTCATGCATGGTGGACGCGATATCGCCGGCATCGACGCAGCAGACCGGCTTGCCGTCGAATAGCGGACCGCCGAGGTCGAAATCCCAGTGTTCCAGGAACCCGGCGTCATCAAGGCTCGCGGCGCGGACGGTGTTGGCCGCCGAGGCATAGCCGCTGCTGTCTTCAGCGGGATAGGCGGTGCCGTGGCCGATGCCGAAGATCACCGCGCGAGGCTTCGCGCCATCGGTGAGGCGGCCGGGCAAGCCGAGAAAGGTGGACGGAGCTGTCATGCCTTGAGCCTTTCAGGCGGGAACATATGTCAACCTGATCACGTCTTCACCGATCAAGTCGTTGGCCACGAGACGCAGCGGCGGCCGGGGGCCGGCAAAGAAAGGCTTGCCGCTACCGAGTACTACGGGATGGAAGTAGAGCCGATACTCATCGATGAGGCCAAGATCGGTCAGGCTCTGCGCCATCTCTGGTCCTGAAACCGAAATCTCGCCCGCCAGCTCGTCTTTCAGCCTGCGTATCGCTGCCTCCGTGTCTTCAGCGACAAGCGTCGCATTAGGGCCGACTGATTTCAGCGATCGCGACACGACCCACTTCGGCAGGCGCCGCCATGCCGCTGCGAACTCTCGCAAATCCGGCGTCCACTCTGGATGGTCCTCGTCCCAATAGCGCATGACCTCATACATGCGGCGACCGTACACGCTGCCCGTCAGGCCTTGCACGTGCTCGATCCAGTGGCGGAAGAGCACGACATCGGGCGCAAAGGCTTGATGGTCGACATAGCCGTCTAGAGACAGGTTCATTCCGAAGACGAGCTTAGCCATTCTTGCGGATATCCATCCCGGGATTACTGGTCTGCCGGAACTGTAAGTGAGGTTGGAGAGCAGGGCCAGCGCGACATTGCATTTGACACCACCAGGCTTACCTCGGGACCCATGTCCAAAAGTCGCATAAGATAGATTATGGAACTAACACGTTGATAGGCCGCCGGGAATTGCCGGGGATTTTCATGGGCTTGGCATCACCTGGTGCGAGGCCATGGATGTCGAACCTTCGCACCGGCGGCGCGGCATTGGTCAGGCGCTGATGGCAAAAATGCTGCGCGACGACCGGGCGCACGGCGCGCGCAGTTCGGTTTTGATGGCCATGCATGCCGGAGCGCTGCTGTATCTCCGTATGGGCTATGAGCAGATTGGAACGCTGTTTATTTTCGCGCCGAAGAAACAACGGTCTTCATGAACCGCGCTTCACATCACGCTGAGTCATAAGAGATTTCGATCACCATGCCGTCGTAGGCCGGCGCCACGTGGTCTGGCGTCTCAGCCATCACCGTGACGTAGTCCAGCGGCACATGCATATGCGTCAGCACGGCATTCCTGGGCGCCAGCTTTTCGATCCAGGCAAGTGCCTGGCCGAGCGACAGATGGCTGGGATGGGTGTGGTATTGCAGCGCGTCGATGACCAGCACATCGAGACCGCGCAGCTGCTCGGCGGTGGCTTTGGGAAAATCGCTGATATCGGGGCAATAGGCGAGCCCACCGATGCGGAAACCGAGCGAGATGATGTCGCCGTGAATCTGTGGCAGCGGATCGAAGGTGAGGGCACCCCCCTCTCCTTCGATCACGACCGGCTTGCCATGGTCGATGATGTGAGCATCGACGATCGGCGGATAGGAACTCCCGGGCGGCGTCTCGAAACAGTAGCCGAACGCCTCGCGCAGCCGCAGCATGGTCGGCTGGTCGGCATGGATGTCGATGCGATGCCGCTGCTCCAACACATAGCCGCGCAAATCGTCGATGCCGTGGATGTGGTCGGCGTGCGGATGGGTGTAGATCACGCCGTCGATGCGCCTCACCGAAGCCATCAGCATCTGCTCGCGAAAATCCGGGCCGGTGTCGATGACGACCGTGGTGCGGCCACCATTGGCGGCAATGCGCTCGACAAGTGCGGCCGTGCGCATGCGCCGGTTCCTGGGATTGGTCGGGTCGCAATTGCCCCAGTCGCCGGTGATACGTGGCGTGCCCGGTGACGACCCGCAGCCGAGAATGGTCAGGCGCAGCCGGTCGCTCATGCCTCGGGCGCCCGCTGGTCGGGGCGGGGCATTTTTCGAAACAGCCGAAAGAAATTACCGGTTGTCAACGCCGCGATCTCAGCCTCGTCGACACCGATCGTTTCGGCCAGAACCCGGGCGGTTTGGGCGACGTAAGCCGGCTCGTTGCGCTTGCCGCGAAATGGCACTGGCGCCAGGTACGGCGCGTCGGTCTCGACCAGCAAACGGTCATGCGGCACATCGGCGGCGATGGCGCGCAATTCGACCGAGTTCTTGAAGGTGAGGATACCCGAGAACGAAACATAGCCGCCTAAAGAGACGCCAACCTCTGCGAGCCGCCGTCCCGAGGAGAAGCAGTGCAGGATGAAAGGGAAGGCGCCCTTCCCTGTCTCGTCCTGAAGAATGGCGGCCATGTCGTCGTCGGCATCGCGGGAATGGATGACGAGAGGCAGCCCGGTTTCGCGCGCTGCGGCGATGTGGGCGCGAAAACCCTGCGCCTGCGCATCGCGCGGTGCCTTGTCATAGAAATAGTCGAGCCCTGCTTCACCGATCGCCACCACCTTGGGATGGGCTGACAGGCGGACAAGGTCGGCGGTGGTGACGTCGAGCTCTTCCGCCGCATTGTGCGGATGGGTGCCGACCGAGCAATAGACTTCGTCGAAAGTCTCCGCGATTTCAAGGATTTGCTGAAACCGCTTCACGCGCGTGGAGATCGTTACCATCCGGCCGATGCCGGCGGCTAAGGCGCGGGCGACAATGGCCGCCCGCTCCTCCGCGAAATCCGGAAAGTCCAGATGGCAATGGCTGTCGACGAGCATCAGGCGTTCGCGTCCGTCTGTTCGACATAGCGCGGAAACACGCCCTCCGGCGCCGGCAATGCCGTACCGGACACCAATGCATGATCGGCATGAACATGCACGAAGTCGCGCGCGTCGGCCGGCACCGCCAGCAGATCGAGCAGCTTCGAGGCCGATCCCGGAATGTAAGGCTGGCACAGCACCGCCACGCGCCGCACCACTTCAGCCGTCGTCCAAAGCACCGTTTCCATCCGCTCCGGATTGGTCTTCTTCAGCGCCCAGGGTTCTTGCCCGGCGAAATACCGGTCGGCTTCCGCCACCACGCCGAAGATCGCCGCCAGTGCCAGATGGATGCCCTGCTCGGACATGGCCTTGCGCGCGGTGGCCAAGGCGTCGACCGCCTGGTCCAGGATCGCGCTGTCGGCTTCGGTCAGGTCGCCACGCTTCGGCACCACGCCGCCGCAATTCTTGGTGATCATCGACAGCGAGCGCTGCGCCAGATTGCCCAGACCATTGGCCAGATCCGCATTGGTGCGGTTGACGATCGCCTCGTGGCTGTAGCTGCCATCCTGCCCGAACGGCACTTCGCGCAGGAAGAAGTAGCGCACCTGGTCGAGGCCGTAATGTTCGACCATCGTGAACGGATCGATGACATTGCCGACCGACTTGGACATCTTCTCGCCGCGGTTGAACAGGAAGCCATGGCCGAAGACGCGCTTCGGCAGCGGTATGCCGGCCGACATCAGGAAGGCCGGCCAGTAGACGGCGTGGAAGCGCACAATGTCCTTGCCGATGATATGCGCATCGGCTGGCCAGAACTTCCATTTCTCATCTTTTTCATCGGGATAGCCGACGCCGGTGATGTAGTTGGTCAGCGCATCGACCCAGACATACATCACATGCTTCTCGTCGCCCGGAACCGGCACGCCCCAGTCGAAAGTGGTGCGCGAGATCGACAGGTCCTTCAGTCCCGCCTTGACGAAGCTCATCACTTCGTTGCGGCGCTCGGCCGGGCCGATGAAGTCCGGCTGGGTTTCATAAAGCGCGATAAGCTTGTCCTGATAGGCGGACAGGCGGAAGAAGTAGCTCTCTTCCTCGACCCATTCGACCGGCGTTCCCTGCGGCCCGTAGCGGACATTGTCGGGGCGGACCTCGGTCTCCTCCTCGCCGTAATAGGCTTCGTCGCGCACCGAATACCAGCCGGCATAGCCACCCTTGTAGATGTCGCCATTGGCGTCCATGGCCTTCCAGATCGCCTGCGAGGATGCGTAGTGCCGATCTTCCGTGGTGCGGATGAAATCGTCGTTGGAGGCGTTGAGCGCGGTCGCCATGCGCCTAAACTCGGCCGAGTTGCGATCGGCCAGTTCGCGCGCCGAAATGCCTTCGCGCTTGGCCGTTTGCAGCATCTTGATGCCGTGCTCGTCGGTGCCGGTGAGGAAGAACACCTGCTTGCCGTCGAGCCGCTGGAAGCGGGCAAGCGCGTCGGTGGCGATCAGTTCATAGGCATGGCCGATATGCGGCTTGCCGTTCGGATAGGAGATCGCGGTCGTGATGTAGAATGTGTCGCGTGACATGAATGAACCGTCATGAATGTCTGAATGGAAGCCGTGGCGGTGGATATCGCATCGGAATGGCGATTGCCATCCCGAGACCGATGCATGCCGCCCAAAAGTGGCCCCGGTTGCGGGCCAACGGCGTGCACCGAAAAGGCCGTCACATTCGCATTGCAGAATTCAGGCGGTCGATCATGGTCAGGGCGTGCTGCTTCTTGTCGAGATTGTAGGTGTCCGTCTCAGATATCGCGTCCAGCGCCTCGTGCCAAGTATCCGAGAGCGTTTTGGCCCGATCGAGATCGCCAGCCAGCGCCGCCCGGCTTGCCGCATCGGACAGCAGGTCCAGCGCCCGGCGGTTGAAAATGTCGAACTGGATCGCTTGGTCTTTGCCCGCGACCGCCTCGGCGAGGCGATAGGCACCGCCGATATCGCTTCTTCCCGTCGCCACCAGGCCATCGAGCGTCTGCGCGATCTCCAGCCCGCCATATTGCGTCAACAGGATCGCGTTGCGGGCGCTCCCCCCTGCCCGCTCGACCAGTGCTGCGCGCGCGGCCGGATCGACCGGCGGCGGCGGTTCGGCGGTCTCCAGCACCGCCAGCAAGTCGTCAGGCTCCAGAGGCGTCAGCCGCACGACCTGGCAGCGCGAGCGGATCGTCGGCAGCAGGCTACCCGGCGCATGGACGATGAGAATGAACAGGGTCCGTGCCGGCGGTTCCTCGAGGTTCTTCAGCAAGGCATTGGCTGCATTGGCGTTCATGTCGTCGGCCGGATCGACGATCACCACCCGGTAGCTGCCGTCGTGCGACGTCAGCGACAGGAAGCGGCCGACCTTGCGGATTTCGTCGACGGTGACGACGGTCTTGAAGCTCTTGGTCTTGTCGTTCAAGGGGCGGGTCAGATGCAGCACGCCGGGATGCGCACCGGTGGCGATCTGGCGAAACAGCGACGAGGCCGGATCGGGAACCGCAAGGTTGGCGGGTGCCTGGTCGACGGCCGGATGCTTCAAAAGGTGATGGGCAAGATGGAAGGCGAGCGTCGCCTTGCCGATCCCGACCGGTCCGGCGAAGATCAGCGCATGCGGCAGTTTTCCGGCACGATAGGCGCTGGCAAGCATGGCGGCGGCCTGCCCGTGCCCGACCAGACGCGGCGTTTCGGAGGGTTCCGGCACGCCGTCCAGCGTGTCGTGCTGTTCGGGCGCGATGCGTTCGAAGATCATACGGGCGCGGCCTGCCTGTTGCGCGCCGGCGCCCTCGCCTCCAGTGCCGCGAATACGGCGGCGGTGACGACATCCTCCACCGTGTCCGGATCGGCGGACGCATCGATGACGATGCAGCGCCCCGGCTCGGCCGCGGCGATCGCCAGGAACGCCTCGCGGCGCGCCTGGTGGATGGCCAACGTCTCCTTTTCGAAGCGGTCGGCACCGGCATCGCTGCCACGCCGCAATGTCGCGCGCTTCAAGCCCTCGGCCGGGTCTATGTCGAAGACCAACGTCATGTCGGGCATCATGCCGTTGATCGCAACCTGCTCCAGCGTGGCCATGAACGCCGGCTCTATTCCGCCGGTGACGCCCTGATAAACGCGCGAGGAATCCAGGAAACGGTCGCAAAGCACGATCGATCCGCGCTCGACGGCCGGACGGATGACTTGCTCGACATGGTCGGACCGCGCGGCGGCGAACAGCAGCGCTTCCATCTTTGGCCCGAACGGTTCGGCGGCTCCTGAAAGCAGCACATGCCGGATCGCCTCGGCGCCCGGCGAGCCGCCCGGTTCGCGCGTGCGTACGACATCATATTTCTTGGCGCGCATCTTCTTGGCCAGCCGCTCGATCTGCGTCGACTTGCCTGCGCCTTCGCCGCCTTCGAAGGTGATGAAAAATCCGCGCGCCAACCGAGGGCCCTTGTTCCTGTTTGAGTGGATTGTTGCGCTCTAGATAGTCCGCGCCCGGGAAAAAATCCATGCCATCGGTGCTATCGCAGCCAGCCGATCGCCAGTTCCTTGACGGCATCGAGGGCACGCTGCGGCAGCGTCCCCACGCCGATCGACTCGGCCGCGAACAGCGGTGTCTCCTGGCTGAGCGTATCGCCGATCCAGACCCGCAGCGCACCCACCGGCTGCCCCTCCGCCACCGGCGCGGCGACCGGACCGGTATAGACGATCCTGGCCGTCAGCTTGTCGCGATTGGTGATCGGCAGGAAGATGTCGATCGGCCCTTTCGCCTTCAGCGTCACGCCGGATTTCGCGCCGCCGAAGACCTGGGCTTCGCCGACCACTTCGTCCTTGGCGAAAATCTCGGTCTTCTCGAAAGACCGCCCGCCCCAATCGAGCAGCTTGCGCGCCTCCTCGGCGCGTTCCTTGTCATTGGCCAGCCCGCTCATCGCTGCGATGACCCGTGAGCCGCCATGGCTGACCGAGGCGACGATGCCGAAGCCGGAGGCCTCGCTGGCGCCGACCGCCAGGCCGTCGGCGCCAATGTCCATCGCCAGCAGAGGGTTGCGGTTCTTCTGCGATATCTTGTTCCAGCTGAAATCCTTCAAGCCGTAATAACGATAGAAATCCGGATACTCGCGCCACAGATGCAGGGCGAGCTGCGTCAGTTCGCGCACGCTCGTCTGCTGGCCGTCGGCCGGCAGGCCGGTCGAATTGACGAAAATCGACGTCTTGAGGCCGATCTGCCGCGCGCGTTCGGTCATCTGCGCGGCAAAATTGTCCTCGGACCCGGCCATCCCTTCGGCGATGACGATGCAGCCGTCATTCGCTGCCTGCACAGTCACACCCTGGATCAGGTCCTCGATGCGGATTGCCGATTTGAGCTTGGCGAACATCGTCGAGGTTCCCGACGGCGCCCCGCCCTTGCGCCACGCGTTCTCGCTCACCACGAACGCATCGTCGAGCTTGAGGCGCCCGGACTTCAAGGCGTTGAAGACCATTTCCATCGTCATCAGCTTGGCCATCGAGGCCGGCTGGATCGGCTTGTCGGCGTCCTTGGAAAACAACACCGTGCCGGTGTCGGCATCGATCATGAAGGCCTGTGCGGCCTTGGTCTCGAAAAGCTGCGCGCGGGCCGGCGCCAGGGAAAGCAGGAGACTGAGAAGAAGAACCGCGGCGAAAGGCTGAAGCAAGCGAAACTGCATGAAATGCGACCCGTTGGCCGGCCCCTCCGGCGTGCCGAAACTATCGGGCTTTTTCGGTGACGGATCAACTGCCGGACGCAAGGCCGGCTTTGCGATCAGTCGCGCACGACCAGCGCGTCGGGCGCGCCATGCGACCATGCAGCCTTCAGCAAATCGTCCAGCCCGCCATGACCGTTCGGATAGAGATTGACCGCATACCAGTCATTGCCGTCGAGATCGGAACGCTGGATCTCTATTCTGCCAAAGGGCTTCAGTGCCGAGGCCACGCGTTTGGCTTCGGCGGCATCGTCGAAGGTGCCGGCGGCGACATAGTCGGTGTTCGGCTGCGCTGCTTGCGGGTTGGACTTTTTCCACGACCGCAGGATGTCGGCGGGCGCCATGCCGCTGTCGTCCAGGGTGGCAAAGACATCCGCGCGCCGCACCCGCTCGTCGGCATAGGACAGCGAGGCCATGGCGAACGGCGATTGCGGCGGCAGGCCGATCTCCGGCCGCTCCGGCACGATCGGCCCGAAATCGGGCAGCGCCAGATCGCCGAAGGCCGGCGGCGACATCTGTGCCTGGACCGGGGTGCCGGAATCGATCAGCTGGCCGGGAAACGGCACGGCGGCGGCCCCGACCGGGAGGCTTGGCGAAGGTCCGTTCATGGCCACCATGACGCCGGTTGGCAAGCCATCCGATGGATCCGGTATGCGGTTGCCTGGATGGTAGGAGGCCATCAGATACTGGTCGTCATTGCCGTCGAGCGGTGCGCGGCCGACATATTCGACCTTCACCTTGGCGGTGCCGACCTTGGCGTAGTCGAGCATCTGCGCGGCACGCTCGGAGACGTCGATGATGCGACCCTCGTGATAGGGGCCGCGGTCATTGACGCGCACGATGACGGAGCTGCCGGTTTCGAGATTGGTGACGCGGGCGTAGCTCGGCAGCGGCATGGTCGGATGCGCCGCCGTCAGTTGCGCGGTGTCGTAGACCTCGCCATTGGCCGTCAACCGGCCATGGAAGGCGTCGCCATACCAGGAGGCCAGACCGACCTTGGCGTACTTCTTGTCTTCCTTGGGATAGTACCACTTGCCGCGCACCTGATAGGGCTTGCCAAGCTGGTCGCGCCCGCCGCCGCGGCGCATGAATTGAACGCGCGGGCTCGCCTTCACGCCATATTCGGTCTCGGCGAAATATTCCTTGGAGCGGGTCTTCTTGTAGACCATCGCTTTCGGCTCGGGTTGTGACGCGCAAGCGGCAAGCAATGCAGCCGAAGCCGCCAGCAACGCAACTGTGGCAACGCGACGAAGACGCGGGTGCGTCACAGCCTGCATTCTTGATTGCCCCCTAAAGTCTCAACCAAAGACATCGTATCCGACCATTGAAGGAGCCAAAGCGCTCACTCGACAACGACAACGACGCCTTTGAACCCCGATCCTTTGTGCGCAGGAATTGTTTATCACGGTATTAATCGATTGTGGCCGGAACCGGGCAAGATTGTGACGCCGGCTGCCATCCCCGTCCGACACACAGCGGCCCGCATGGTGCAAGCCGGTTGACAGGCCTTCGCCACGCACTCTAGAGCAGACGCCAGTGGCTGACAGTCACTGGAGGGATGGCCGAGCGGTTTAAGGCACCGGTCTTGAAAACCGGCGTGGGCGCAAGTTCACCGTGGGTTCGAATCCCACTCCCTCCGCCAGCTCACATTGATTTATTGATATTTTCACGTGGTTCCTTCTCTAGAACCATAGGCTACTAACAAATCAAACGCTGGTAGCGTGATTACGGGCGGCTGCTAAGTCTGATAGAGTTCGTTTAAAGCAATTTCGTACCAATTGGCGTGCTTAATGCGGCTTCCAGATAGATTGTGGATTTTCGCTCGTCAATCTGGCGTACATTTCTACGCAATAGCGGTCGGTCATTCCCGAAATATAGTCGCATACTACTCGAGCTTGCCAGTCTTTTTTATCTATTTCAACGAATAGGTTTCTCCAGTCATTTGGCAGGAGCGCCCTATCGTCAATGAAACATTTAAATAGCGTACGTATTATCTGATCGCCGCGTTTTTCAGCTATCTTCAGCATTGGAGATGATATTAGGAGCTCGAATGCAAAGTGCTTAAGAGTTTCCACATATTTGAATGTCGAAATATTTAGACTCACCGCTGACATGGAAGGGAAATCAGGATTAGGTTCGACTTCAATCTTTCTTATAAACCTACCGACCAAATCAGAAGTGAATGAAGTTCGGAAATAGCCGACTTGGCCAAGGCGTTGTGAACGATCAGCAGTCTGGGCCGACAGCAGAAACGCTGCTTCCTCCGGAGTCACGCCATCCAGAAGCCGTTTCAATGTCGCGTCGTCGGGTTTGAAAAGCGGATAAAACAATTCGGCCAGAATGTCATTGACGTGACTAACGTCGAAAATTCGATCGCTCTCTGGGGAGGCTTTGTATTTCTCATCGAGGTTCGATTTTACTTTTTTTGCAATGCGCTCCTTAAAAGCATCATCCTTTGAAATCATAATTAGTGGCGACAGGAATTCAGCTTTGAATGCGTCTTCGAGGTCATACGTAGAATAAGCGATGTCATCCGCTACATCCATAATCGCGCATTCAACGGTTTTGAAATCGCCAGAGTACCCAGGAGCGACGTTGGCCTTGATCGCGGATATCAGCGACTGCTCGCTGGCATAGTAGCCTTTGACAGGCTTTTTATCGTTGTTGGCCTGTTGGCGCGCCGTCAGAGTCTCCTGAATCGATCGATCGTACTTTAGGATCGAAGCCAAGCTACGATAGGTGAGATTTAATCCGAGCCTTAAGTCCTTCGACGCTGTTGCGTCCACCGAGCGCGGATAAGCAGATATTGCAGGATATTCGGTGGTGGCCTTTTTCTCAATTCGACTTAGTAGCCGTAGAGTCTGTGCATTGCCTTCAAACCCGCCGTGTTCGAGCATCAACTGATCAAGCGTTGCCTCGCCGTTGTGGCCAAACGGAGGATGGCCGAGATCATGGGCAAGTCCGGCGAACTCCACGAGATCAACATTGATGGGATTTTTGGAGAAGAACGGGTTGGTGCTGTTAATCCGTATTGCAACAGATTTTGCTATTTGGGCGACTTCCAACGAGTGCGTAAGCCGATTCCTAAAGAAGTCGCTTTCATGAGAGGGAAAGAGTTGCGTCTTTCCCTGAAGCCGCCGAAATGACGGTGAGTGGATTAGGCGCGCATAATCTCTTCGCGCTTCAGCTCGATATTTTTCAGCGCCTAAGTTTGCGCTAATTCGTATGGCTGCTTCCCGTTCCCAGTCACCCTTTTCGTAGAGCTTTGTCCGCGTTGTCACCATTTCCCCCACGCTTGCTGCCGCTGTTTTGTGTTGCGGCTATCGCAATTTTTGTGTCACTTTTCGATGCGATTTTTACGCTCGAAACCGATGACAATCGCTCTGATGAAATCGTACGCGCGCCGTAGAGACCTGCGGAATCTACCATCGTAGCCGTCTTCGCCATGTGATCGCTCCTCGTCCGATGTTGCGGTTGATACTATTTGGTACCATAAGCGGAAGTCACTTTTTAAATAGCCTTGACAAATCGGCTGTCAAAAGTTTTTGCCGATTCCGTCATTAAATTTCTGTTACGATCACTGCCAGGTTGGTGGAGTTGAGCGGATTGCGCTGCTCATTGCGATTTTGCGGTACGTACGCGTGCAGATGGCGTCATGCGGAGGGACTCGCTCTTGATAAGTTGAAAAAGCCGTTCGTGATCGCTTTGGTCGTCTGCGCCCGTCAAATCGTCAGCCATGTTCGCGGCCTGTCGATTACGGCGCATCGCAGATTAGGGGGGTATTGAGACCTGGGCCCAAGGGCTGAAATGCCGGGCGGTTGTGTCCGAAGAGTGTCGTGCCGGCAAATGTCCGTTGCCGCCCCAGAATGTTCCTTGCAAAGCAGAGCCATGACCTGCGAGAGCATGCTCCGAGTTCATGAGCCAGGTGGATTGCAGCAGCATGAGTTGGAACGCCGTCGCGTCCTTCGGCCCCAAGGCTTTCCATGACTTGAGACTCGCCGCGCGGGATGTCGCCGCGCGCCGGCGCCCTGCCCCGGCGGACCTCGCGGAGACTTCGGCGCAAGATCTCTATCTCGCCCCGCATTTCGACGACATCTGCTTTTCGCTTGGGGCTTTCGTGCACAGGCGCCGGCAGGGCATGCTGCTCACCTTGTTCTCGAGATCGGCTTATGTGGCCCGGCCACGGACGATCGCGGCCGAGGGCGACGAGCGTATCGCGGTGATTTCCAATCTGCGCCAGCGCGAGGACCTGACTTTCGCGCGGGAAGCAGGCTTGACCTCCCGCTTTGGCGGGCTCGACGAGGCGCCACTGCGCGGGCGCGGGCCTTTCGAGGCCGCCAGGGCGGACGAGGACGCGCGGCTGCTGGGCGATGCCGTCATCGACGCCATCTTCGCGGCGAGGCCCGAAGAGCCCGGAGGCCGCCGTCCCTGGCTTTTCTGCCCGATGGCCATCGGCGGCCACCTCGATCATCTCGTGGTCCTCAAGACCGTGCTGCGGCACCATGAGGCCTTGCGGACGCGCTGGCGTATCGCCTTCTACGAGGATCTTCACTATGCGGCGGCCTGGCGTGCGCGGGCGGACGGGCTCTTGCGGTTCCAAAGCCTCGCCGCATCGCTGCGGCTCCGGCGCTCGTTCTGGCCGATCGGCGAGGCCGCCGGGAAGCTGGCGCTCGTCGCGCTCTATCCAAGCCAGTTCGTCGAGCCGCCGAGGTCGATAAGACCGTTCACGCCGGCGCAGTTCATCCCGACGCCCGTGCATGAGGGACTGTGGAGCGCCGACGAGCCCTGACCGATACGGCTCAGCCTGCTCAGCCGCACGGCATTTGCTTTTTTATATGAAAAACCCCACCGGCAGGGACCGGAGGGGTTAGTCCTGGGAGGACGCGCGTTGCGCTGCGTTCGTCAAGCGCGCAATGACGAAATATCGCCAGGTTGCGACAGCGATGTGACAAAGGCGTCCGTGCCTTTTCACATCACCGGTCGCGAGCACCATCCGGGCAGCCTGCGTCAAGCCTTTGGAAAGGAGAAATGTGGTTGTGTTCGCGAGCTGATGCGCGCGTCGCGGCGGCCAAGGGCAAGGCGATAGAAACGGTCGAATGGATATCTTTGGCATCAAGGGCCTGTTGATCTGCGCGCTGATCTTCATTCCGTTCGAGCACCTGTTCGCCGAGCGGCCGCAAAAGATCCTGCGCAAGGGCCTGGGCGTCGACCTGATCTATGTGCTGTTCAACGGCCTGATCGTGAAAGCAGCGATAATCCTGATAGCGGCCAACACGCTCGAAGCCGCTGCGATGCTGGTCCCGCAATGGATAACGCAGGCGGTCGGCGGCCAGCCCATCTGGCTGCAGGTCGCCGAAATCATCCTGATCACCGACATCGGTGTTTACTGGGCACACCGCGCGTTCCACGAAATTCCCGCGCTTTGGAAGTTCCATGCGGTCCATCACGGCATTGAGGAACTGGATTGGTTGGGTGCCTTCCACTCTCATCCCGTCGACGCCATCGTCACGAAGGCCATTTCGCTGACGCCGGTCTTTTTTCTCGGTTTCTCCGAGGGCTCGATCGCTGTCTTTTCCGCTATCTATTTCGGGCACACGCTGCTTGTTCATTCAAATTTGCGCATTCCGTTGGGACCCTTGAAGTGGCTCATCGCCAGCCCGCAGTTCCATCGCTGGCACCATGCCAACCAGCGCGAGGCCTACGACAAGAATTTTGCCGGCCAGCTGCCGTTCCTCGACGTGGTTTTCGGCACGTATAATTCGACCGGCAACAGCGTGCCGGAGAAATATGGCGTCGATGATCCGATCCCCGCCAGCTATTTCGGGCAGGTAGCCTATCCCTTCCGACGCCGCGTGAAACGGTCGAAACGGGCGGCGCAAAACAGCGAAGTCCTCCATGAAAGCCAGCCGGCGCGAAAAAGCGAGGCGGCGAGCGCGGTCAATATCGGCCGTTAGGCAGGCGCTATCCCGCTTGCCATGTCACCTGGTGGCAGCAGAAACCCCATCATGGGTTGGTGCTGGCGCGTGCCAGCCATAGATGTAAGTTCCTGCGCTTATCTTGAGGTTGTTTCGGCATGGACTATCGCGACGACGACCTCGGGAAATTCGAAGCGCATGGCGCCGCTCCCTTGCCGGCCACGGCGGATGAAGGCCAGGTGGAGCACGACGGTGCGAAAATCTGGTACGCCACGTTTGGAGCGGGCTATCCCGTGATCCTGCTGCATGGCGGCCTCGGCCATAGCGGCAATTGGGGATTTCAGGTCCCCGCATTGGTAGAGCATGGCTATCAGGTCATCACCATCGACAGCCGCGGCCATGGACGCAGCACCCGTGACGGACGGCCATACAAATACGAACTGATGGCGTCCGACGTCCTGGCCGTGATGGATCGCCTGCGATTGGACAAGGCGGTCGTGGCAGGCTGGAGCGATGGCGCATGCGTTGCCCTGATCCTTGGCATGAAGGCCGCCGAGCGCATCGCGGGCGTGTTCTTCTTCGGCTGCAATATGGACCCCAGCGGCACCAAGGAATTCGAGGCCAGTCCCACCATCGAGCGCTGTTTCGGACGGCACAGGAAGGACTATGTGGAACTGTCGGCGACGCCAGACCGGTTCGACGCATTTATCGAAGCCGTCAGCCTGATGATGAAGAGCGAACCCAACTATTCTGCCGCCGAGCTTGGAGAAATCCGTGTGCCCGTGGCTGTCGTCCAAAGCGAGCATGACGAGTTTATCAAGGACGAGCATGCCGCCTATCTGGCCGGCAGCATACCGGCATCGGAATTGATCATGCTGCCCGACGTCAGCCATTTCGCGCCGCTGCAGCGTCCCGAACAGTTCAACCGTGTCCTGTTGTCTTTCCTTTCGAAAATTCGTTCCTGAGACCCCGCCACACCGCTTGCGCAATCCTTCACTCCGGCCGGAAGGCGTGAGACGTCACGCGCCTGGGAGGCTTTTCGTATCGAATCGGCTATGCCTTGCGGGATGAACGAGACCTCACTCTATGCGCCGGTGAAGCGTTTCCTCGAAAACCTCGACTTCGTCGTGAAGGGGGAAATCGGCGGATGCGATATCGTCGCGCTGCGCGAGGGCGAGCCGCCGATCGTCGTCATCTGCGAACTCAAACTGCAGTTCAATCTCGAACTGGTGCTGCAGGGCGTCGACCGTGCGGCTGCTTGCGACGAAGTGTGGCTGGCGGCGCGCATGTCGGCGCGGGGCAAGGGGCGCGAAAGCGATGCCAGGTTCCGCAATCTCTGCCGCCGGCTCGGCTTCGGCCTGCTCGGCGTGACGGCCACCGACCGGATCGAGGTGCTTCTCAGCCCGATCGCCCTGGCTCCGCGCAAGAATGCGCGACGGCGCTCTCGCCTTGTCGACGAGCACCGGCGCCGCCGGGGTGATCCTGTCGTGGGCGGAGGATCGCGCAATCCCATCATGACCGCCTACCGGCAGAGCGCCCTCGCCTGTGCCGCCGCCCTCGCCGACGGTCCCAGACGGCCGCGCGATCTGAAAGCCGTCACGCCGATCGCGCCCAAGATTCTGCAGCACAATGTCTATGGCTGGTTCGCCCGGGTCGAGCGCGGTCTCTACGATCTGACGGACGCCGGCCGCGACTCGCTGGTTCGTTGGCCGCAGCTCCCTCACGATGAGGCCCGACACGAGATTTTGATTGCGCCGGCCCCCTGAATGCCCGGTTTGGCGAGCATGAAGCGCCCCTGTTGGTTGATTTTTCAGACAAAATATGCTGCTAGTCCCGCCCATGAAGACACTCTGCATGATGGCCATCGCGTCCCTGACGCTGGCTTTTCCGGCCAGTGCGATGGACAACGCCTTGCGTGCCGGGCTGATGAAACTTGATCCGCAGACTCGCCTCGAGCAGCGTTGCGACGCCGAGATCCTGGATCGGATCACCCATGATGATCGCAAGTTCAAGGCCGATCGCGTCGTCGCCTACGCCTTCGCGACGCCCGAGATGAGCGCCGATGCGATCAGGAGTCCAGGTGCTGCCTTCCGCAGCAAGGGACAGTGGTACCGGCTGAAGTTCAAATGCCAGACGGGACCGGACCATATGGAGGTTCTCCAGCTCCGCTACCGCATCGGCGATGAGATTCCCGAAGCCGACTGGGCAAAGTACAATCTCTACGATTAGTTTTGGCGGGCTTGCGCCGGCATTTGGCCTGCCGCGCGCGGTTGTTGAAAATCTCCTGTAATTCCACTGCCACGCAAATGGTTTTCCAGCGTTGTCCGTTGCTGCGACTTGACGCCAGCGGACCATGCCTTTAGGCCCGTTCGGACGATCGACGACGAACACTCGACGAAGGGCTTCCAGGTCGATGGAAATATTTACCGCCGCGGGCTTCTCGGCTCTCCTTCAGGTCATCGCTATCGACCTTGCGCTCGCGGGCGACAACGCCATCGTCATCGGCCTCGCCGCCGCCGGCCTGCCGGCAACCCAACGCCAACGGGCCATTCTCGTCGGCATTGCGGCTGCCACCGTCCTTCGCATTTTCTTCGCCCTGATAACGCAATGGCTGCTGACTATCGGGCCGATGCTGCTTATCGGCGGCGGCCTGCTCCTGCTGTGGGTTTGCTGGAAGATGTGGCGCGAACTGCGTGTCAGCCACGACGACGAGCGCGATGCCACCGAGGCGCTGTCGAACGGCGACTTCAACAAGGATGGGGTCGTTGGCGGCAAGGGGCCAAGCAAGACCTTCTCGCAGGCCGCCTGGCAGATCGTCATCGCCGACGTCTCGATGTCGCTCGACAATGTGCTCGCCGTGGCGGGCGCCGCCATGAACCACCCGACGGTGCTGATCGTCGGTCTGGCGCTGTCGATCGCGTTGATGGGCTTTGCCGCATCTTTCGTCGCACGCCTGCTGCACAAATATCGCTGGATTGCCTATATCGGCCTGGTGATCATCCTCTACGTCGCGGTCAAGATGCTGCTTGACGGGGCAGTGCAGCAATTTCCCGATCATTTCGCCTTCCTGTCGCCGTGGTTCGGGTCAAGCGGGCACTGACGCTCAGGCAGGCCGTTCGGGCTCCGTTTGCCTGATTGGGGAAGCCGTGCTATTGCGCCGCCCGAATTGAGCTCCTGCCAGGAGCCACGCAAACCGTTATATGTTGAGACTGCCGGCCGGATCTGTGTTTCCGGTTCGCGTCCTTTGGAAACTTGCCCATGTCCGCCCCGCGCGTCAGCTTCGTCAGTCTCGGATGTCCCAAAGCCCTCGTCGATTCCGAGCGCATCATCACGCGTTTGCGGGCCGAGGGCTACGAAATCGCGCGCAAGCATGACGGCGCGGATCTCGTCGTCGTCAACACCTGCGGTTTCCTCGATTCCGCCCGCGACGAGTCGCTCAACGCCATCGGTTCCGCGCTTTCGGAAAACGGCAGGGTCATCGTCACCGGCTGCCTGGGCGCCGAGCCGGACGTGATCCGCGAGAAGCATCCCAATGTGCTGGCGATTACGGGGCCGCAGGCCTATGAGAGCGTGATGGCCGCCGTGCACGAGGCAGCCCCTCCTTCGCACGATCCCTATATCGACCTGCTGCCGCCGCAAGGCGTCAAGCTGACGCCGCGCCACTACGCCTATCTGAAGATTTCCGAAGGCTGCAACAACCGCTGCACCTTCTGCATCATCCCGGCACTGCGCGGCGATCTCGTTTCACGGCCGGCCGCCGACGTGCTGCGCGAAGCCGAGAAACTGGCCAAGGCCGGCGTCAAGGAACTCCTTGTCATCTCGCAGGACACCAGCGCCTACGGCATCGACATCAAATATCAGACGTCGATGTTCGGCGACCGAGAGGTCCGCGCCAAGTTCCTCGATCTCTCCGAGGAACTGGGCAAGCTCGGCATCTGGGTGCGCATGCATTATGTCTACCCCTACCCGCATGTCGCCGACGTCATCCCGCTGATGGCCGAGGGCAAGATCCTTCCCTATCTGGACATCCCCTTCCAGCACGCTTCGCCGCAGGTGCTGAAGAACATGCGGCGGCCGGCACATGGCGAAAAGACGCTCGAGCGCATTCGCGGCTGGCGCGACGTGTGCCCGGATCTTGCCATCCGCTCGACCTTCATCGTCGGCTTCCCCGGCGAGACGGAGGACGATTTCGAGATGCTGCTCGACTGGCTGGACGAGGCCAAGATCGATCGCGCCGGCTGTTTCAAATACGAGCCGGTCAGAGGTGCCCGTTCTAACGACCTCGGTCTCGAACAGGTGCCGCAAGAGATCAAGGAAGCGCGCTGGCATCGCTTCATGCAGCGCCAGCAGAGGATCTCGGCGACGCAGCTGGCCCGGAAGGTCGGCAAGCGCCTGCCGGTCCTGATCGACGAAGCGCATGGCACCTCGGCCAAGGGCCGCACCAAATACGACGCGCCCGAGATCGATGGCTCGGTCCACATCCAGTCGCGCCGTCCGATGCGCGCCGGCGACATCGTCACCGTTAAGATCGAGCGCGCCGACGCCTACGATCTCTACGGTTCGGCTGTTTGAACGCCACGGGCGGACGGTCGCGACCGGCGGCGGACGCCTTGAATGAAAAAGGGCGCCGCGAGGCGCCCTTTCGACTTTCGGCAAAGGATGCGCCGCTTACTGCGGCAGCTTGTCGTCGACACCCTTGACGTAGAAGTTCATGCCGAGCAGCGTGCCGTCGTCGGCGACTTCGCCGTCCTTCAGCCAGGGCGAGCCGTCCTGCTTGGCGATCGGTCCGGTGAAGGGGTTCCAGCCGCCGGCGATCTTCTTCTCGGTGGCTTGCGCCATCGCCTTCACGTCGTCAGGCATGTTGGTGTAGGGCGCGAGCTTGACGGCGCCGTCCTTGATGCCGAGCCAGACATTGTCCGGCTTCCAGGTGCCGTCGATGGCTGCCTGCACGCGGCTGATGTAGTACGGGCCCCATTCGTCGGTCAGCGAAGTCAGCTGCGAATTCGGCGCGAACTTGATCATGTCTGAGGACTGGCCGAAACCGTGCAGCTTGCGCTCCTCGGCGACCTGAAGGGCGGCGGTCGAGTCCGTGTGCTGGACGATGATGTCGGCGCCCTGGTCGAACAGCGCCTTGGCGGCGTCGGCTTCCTTGCCCGGATCGAACCACGAGTTCACCCAGACGATCTTGGCCTTGAAGTTCGGATTGATCGACTGTGCGCCGAGCATGAAGGAGTTGATGCCCATCACCACTTCCGGGATCGGGAAGGAGACGATGTAGCCGGCGACGCCGGATTTCGATTCCTTGGCCGCGATCTGGCCGAGCACGTAGCGGCCTTCATAGAAGCGCGCATTGTAGATGCCCAGATTGTCCGAGGTCTTGTAGCCGGTGGCGTGCTCGAACATCACCTTGGGAAACTTCTTGGCGACCTTCACTTCGGCGTCCATGAAACCGAACGAGGTGCCGAAGATGATCTTGCAGCCCTCGCGTGCCAGCCGCTCGAAAGCGCGGTCGGCATCCGGGCCTTCGGAGACGTTTTCGAGATAAGCGGTCTCGACCTTGTCGCCGAGCGCCTTCTCGACCTCGAGGCGGCCCTGGTCATGCTGGTAGGAATAGCCGAAATCGCCGATCGGGCCGGTGTAGACCCAGCACGCTTTCAGCTTGTCGGCGGCCTGGGCGGACGCCGCCAGCGACATGGCCGCGGTCGTGGTCATAAGAGCAATAAGCAGTCTTTTCATTGTGTTACCTCTCTGAGTTTAGCCTTGGAGCTTCCCGTTTGTTTTTGTTGTCAACGATCCGGAACGAATGGCTGCCCCAGGGATGCCGGCGTGTTCATCATCGTCAGACGCTTGTTGCGCGAGATTAGAACGAGAACCACGACGGTTGCCAGATAGGGCAGAGAAGAAAGCACCTGCGAGGGCACTGGAATGCCAAAAGCCTGTGCATGAAGCTGGCCGATCCACACCGCACCGAAAATATAGGCGCCGGCCAGCACCCGCCACGGCCGCCAGGACGCGAACACCACCAAGGCCAGCGCGATCCAGCCGCGTCCGGCCGACATGTTCTCCACCCATTGCGGGGTGTAGACCAGCGACAGGTGGCCGCCGGCGAGACCGGCGCAGGCACCGCCGAAGATCACCGCGAGATAGCGGTAGCGGATGACCTTGATGCCGAGCGCATGCGCCGACGTGTGGCTGTCGCCGATCGAGCGCAGCGTCAGCCCGGTACGCGTCTTGAACAGGAACCACATGACGGCTGCCGTCAGCGCGATCGAGATGTAGAATACAGGATCCTGGCCGAACAGCAGCTTGCCCACCACCGGGATCGAACTGAGGCCGGGAATGTCGAGATTGGGCAACCTGACGCCTGGCTGGCCGACGAAGCTCGTGCCCATCATGCCGGAGAGGCCGAGGCCGAGCAGCGTCAGCGAAAGGCCGGTCGCCACCTGGTTGGTCGCCAGCGACAGCGTCATGACGGCAAACAGCAGCGAGAACAGCGCCCCCATGATGATCGCCGCCAGGAGGCCCAGCCAGGGCGAACCGGTCAGATAGCCGGCGCCGAAGCCGCCGACCGCGCCCATGATCATCATGCCTTCGACGCCGAGATTGAGCACGCCGGACCGTTCGACCACCAATTCGCCGATCGCGGCGATCAAAAGCGGGGTCGCCGCCGTGGCGATGGTCAGGAGGATGTTGACGGTGATGTCCATCAGCGGGCTTCCTTCAGCTTGGGCGCGGCCTCGATCTTGGCGGCGGGCTCCTGTTTCGTCAGCGCCAGGCCGATCAACCGGATGCGGTAATGGATGAGTGTGTCGCAGCCGAGCACGAAGAACAGCAGCATCCCCTGGAACACCCTTGCCACCTTGTCGGAAATGCCGAGCGCGCTCTGCACGGCCTCGCCGCCGAGATAGGTCAGCGCCAGGACGAGGCCCGCGCCGATGATGCCCAGCGGATTGAGACGGCCGAGGAAGGCCACGATGATGGCGGTGAAGCCGTAGCCGGGCGAAATCACCGGCTGAAGCTGCCCGATGGCGCCGGAGACTTCCGAGATGCCGGCAAGGCCGGCCAGCGCTCCCGACAGCAGGAAGGCGAAGAACACCATCCGGTTGAGGCCGAAGCCGGCGAAGCGCCCTGCCCTCGGGCTGGAGCCCAGCACGCGCACCTCGAAGCCCTTGAGCATGCGACCCATCAGGATCCAGACCAGCACCGCCGCCACCAGGGCGAAGACGAAGCCCCAATTGGCGCGCCCGGCATCCGGCATCAGTTCCGGCAGCACCGCCGAGTCGCCGAACTGGATCGTCTGCGGGAAGCCGTGTCCCTGCGGGTCGCGCCAGGGGCCACGCACCAGCCAGTCGAGGAACAACTGGGCGACATAGACCAGCATCAGGCTGGTCAGGATTTCGTTGGTGGAAAACCGGGTCTTCAGAAAAGCCGGGATGGCCGCATAGGCCGCGCCGCCGACCATGCCGAGCAGCAGCATCAGCGGCAGCACCAGCGGGCCTTCGAATTGTGGGAACAGCACCGGAATGGCCGAGCCGAAGATGGCCCCGAAAATGAACTGGCCCTCGGCGCCGATGTTCCAGATATTGGCCTTGTAGCAGACCGACAGGCCAACGGCGATCAGGATCAGGGGGGCCGCCTTGATCGCCAGTTCATGCAACTGCCAGACCTGGCTTATCGGCTCGACGAAATAGATCTTGAAAGCGTTGAGCGGATTGACGCCGAGCAGCGCGAACAGAACCGCGCCGGCAATGATGGTCAACGCGAAGGCGATGAACGGCGACAGCATCGAAAACAGCGCCGAGCGCTGCGGGCGTTTGACGAGTTCGAGGCGCATCATGCCGTCTCCAGCGTATGTTCGGCGTGGCCGGGTTCGGCGCCGCCCATCAGCAAGCCGACCTTCTCGAAAGTCGCATCGGCGATCGGCATCGGCTTTGACAATTCTCCATTGTGCATCACCGCGATCGCGTCGGATATCTCGAACAGCTCGTCGAGATCCTGGCTGATCACCAGCACCGCCGATCCGCTGCGGGAAAGCTCGATCAGCGCCTGGCGGATGTGGGCGGCGGCACCGGCATCGACACCCCAGGTCGGCTGGTTCACCACCATAACGCTTGGACGGCGGTCGAGCTCACGGCCGACGATGAATTTCTGCAAATTGCCGCCTGACAGCGCGGCCGCTTCTGGATCGGGCGCGCTTTTGCGGACATCCATCACTTCGATGATGCGCTGAGCCGCGGCATAGACCGCCGCGCCCTTGACCATGCCGCCGCTTCCGACAAAGGCTTTGCCGTCGGTGGCGTGGCGCGACAGAAGCAGGTTTTCCGAGAGTTTCATGCGCGGCGCGGCGCCGTGGCCAAGACGTTCTTCCGGCACGAAGGCCGCGCCCAACAGGCGCCTTCCGGTGATGGTGAGGCCACCGGCGTCCTTGCCGCGGATACGCACCGAGGCGCTATCCTGCTGCAACACCTCGCCGGAGACGGATTCGAAGAACTCGCCTTGGCCATTGCCGGCGACACCGGCAATGCCGATCACCTCGCCGGCCCGCACATTGAGGCTGACATTCTTGAGCGGAATGGAGAACGGCGTTGCCGGTTTGCGGTTGAGGCTGCGGATTTCGAGCAGCGGCTGCGCGGTTTCGATGCCGTCGACCGGTGCCCGCACCACGGCCTTCACCTCGTTGCCGACCATCATGCGGGCCAGCGAGGCGGCTGTCTCCTCGCGCGGATTGCAATGACCGACCACCTTGCCATGCCGCAGCACCGTGGCGCGGTCACAGATGCGTTTGACCTCTTCCAGACGGTGCGAAATGTAGAGGATCGATTTGCCCTCCGCGCGCAACCGCTCCAGCGTCTCGAACAGCTTGTCCGCTTCCTGTGGCGTCAGCACCGACGTCGGTTCGTCCAGGATGATGAGTTGCGGTGTCTGCAGCAGGCAGCGGATGATCTCGATGCGCTGGCGCTCGCCGACCGACAGGTCGCCGACCAGCGATTCCGGATCGAGCGGCAGGCCGTAGCTGTAGGAAAGCGCCCTCGCCTTGGCAGCGATGCTGCTGATCGGCGAGCCGTCATCCAGCGACAGCGCGATGTTTTCGGCCGCCGTCAGCGCCTCGAACAGAGAGAAATGCTGGAACACCATGCCGATGCCGAGCTTTTTGGCGACGCCCGGGCTGGTGATCCGGACGGCCTGGCCGTTCCAGAAGATCTCACCCGAATTGGGCTCCAGCGAGCCGAACAACATCTTGACCAGCGTCGACTTGCCGGCGCCGTTCTCACCAAGCAAAGCGTGGATTTCACCTTTGGCGATGTTGAGGTCGATGTGATCGCACGCTGTCAGCGCGCCGAATATCTTGGTCAGGCCACGAACCTCGAGCAGGTTCGTTCCATCATGATTTGCACTCACAGTGCCTCCCATCCGGATTACCGGATATGTTCTGTGTTCCCGCAAGCATCGTATGCGCGGCCGGCTCTGGTGCGAAAGCAGCACCCAACTTGAAAGAGCTTCAAGAATTTCAGCGGAAACTCAAGGGCAAAGATTTGTCCTCCTCGCACAAGGACGCGACCCGCCGGCTTTTCCTCCAAACCCTGCCCATGGCGACGGCAGGGCGCTGAAAACCAAGGCAAACTTCCGTCAGGGAACCAGGATGGTCGTGCCTGTCGTTCTACGGCCTTCAAGGTCGGCGTGCGCCTTGCCGGCGTCCTTGAGGGCGTAGCGCTGATTGATCTTGATCTCGACGGCACCGCTGAGCACGACTTCGAACAGCGCGGCCGCGGAGGCGTCGAGATCCTCGCGTTTTGCATTGTAGACGAACAGCGTCGGCCTCGTGGCGAACAGAGAGCCCTTCTGCGCCAGCAGCGACATCGAGAAAGGCGGGATCGGGCCCGAGGATTGGCCGAAGCTGACGAACATGCCGAGCGGCTTCAGGCAGTCGAGCGAGGCCGGAAACGTGTCGTTGCCCACCGAATCATAGACGACGTCGCACTTCCTGCCACCGGTTATGGCGGCAACCCCGGCGACGAAATCCTGCTCCTTGTAGTTGATGACATGGTCGAAGCCATGTGCCTTGGCCAGTTCGATCTTGTCGGTGGAACTGGCGGTGCCGATGACGGTCGCGCCCAGATGCTTTGCCCATTGGCCGAGAATGAGCCCGACGCCGCCGGCCGCGGCATGGAAGAGGATGGTGTCGCCTGCCTTCACCTTGAAGGTGCGGCGCAGGAGATACTCCGCAGTCATCCCCTTCAGCATCATGGCGGCGGCCTGCTCGTCGCTGATCCCGTCCGGCACCTTGACGACCTTGCCGGCATCGATGACGCGCTCCTGGGCATAGGCGCCCGTCGTCACGGCATAGGCAATCCGGTCGCCAGGCTTCAGCCAGTCGACGCCCTTACCGACCTCCAGCACCGAGCCGGCGGCTTCGCTGCCCGCAACGAGCGGAAATCCGCCGGGCGGCGGATAGAGGCCCGAACGATGATAGACGTCGATGAAGTTGAGGCCGATCGCCGTATGCCTGACCAGGATCTGCCCCGAACCCGGCTGGCCGGGATCGGCGTCTTCATAAGTCAGGACTTCCGGACCGCCATTGGCGTGGATGCGGATCGCTTTGGACATGGGCTGGTTTCCTTGAAGAGCGGCTGATCAGGCCTTTTTGGCACCGAGTTTTGGAAAGAACTGCATGATGCCGCCGATGCAAGCCAGATAGAGCCCGGCAACGGTGATGCCGATCTTGGTGAAGGTGCTGACCTGTTCGCCCAGCACGCCGATCTGGTCGTAGAAAGCGGCGAGCGCCGCCTGCGCGAGCGCAAGCGCGCCGAAGGCGCACCACAAAAGGGTCATGCCGAGATTGATCGGCCGCAACCGCACTACTCGCACCGGATGGATGAAGTTTATCGGAATAAACGTCAGAATGCCGGCCACCACCACCACCGCGAACGAAACCCATTGTCCCGGCTCGATGACGAACAGCGTGAACACCACCATGTTCCAGACCACCGGAAATCCCTTGAAGAAATTCTCCTTCGTCTTCATGCCGGTGTCGGCATAGTAGATGGCGCTGGAGACGACGATGATGGCCGCGGACAGGAACGACAGACCCTCGCCCATGAAGCCGCGCTGATAGAGCGCGAAAGCCGGGATCAGCACGTAGGTCACATAATCGATGATGTTGTCGAGGAGTTCGCCCGACCAGGTCGGCAGGATCTCCTTGACCTCCAGTTTGCGGGCGATCGGCCCGTCGATGCCATCGACGAACAGCGCCAGTCCGAGCCACCAGAACATCGCCGTCCAGCGCTCTTCGCTCGCCGCCACCAGCGACAGGAAAGCCAGGAACGAACCGGAGGCGGTCAGCAGATGCACCGAAAAGGCGCGCGCCTGCGGCCAGGTGACCTTCTTCTTCGGCCGTGGAATCCGTTCGGTGATCTTCTCTGCGATCTTGCGGGCCTTGGTGTTCTTCCTCACGGGCCCCGCCAATCCAGCTTGCATATCTCGGCCGAGCGGCCGGCGAAATTCCAGTTGCGGCCAAAGGCCCGCATCTTGCTCTTGTCGGACCTCGCCACGATTATCTCCGGCGCGATCCAGTATTCGGAATTGGTGATCACCGTGTCCTTCTCGCGGTCCTTGCCCGCGATTGGCGTGACCGCCCCGTCGATGATCTTCGGTATCTGGAAAATACGCGTCTTGTCGCGCGTCTCGTAGCTTATCGGCACCTGTTCGACACCGAGGAATTTGCCGACGAGAATCGACAGCAGCGATGTGGTCCCGCCGGCCTTGCCGGTGAAGATCTTGGTCAGCGCCTTGACCGCATAGACCGAGGCCCTGCTATCGATGAACAGGCCCGCGGTCCAGTTGCCGCGGCTCATATAGCCGGGGATTTCCATGATCAGCCCAAGATTGAGGCCGGACAGGTCAACCTCGCCGAAATGCCCGGCGTCGATACGAAAACCAGCCCAGGTCTGGCAATAGCCCTCGGTCGGAGGATGATTGCCGAGCGACAGCACGCAAGGGCAAAAAACCGTGCAATTGCAGGAGAGTACGAGCTCTCCCTTCATTGCCCAGCTCTGATCCGCCATCGAATTTCCCCCAGTCATAGCGAGACTACTAGCAGCGCGGCTGCCCAGACAAGCAGTATCGCACCAGCCAGCCGGGTTGGAAGACTGCCCGTCGTCTGTTTTTCAATCAGGGTGAACACCCCGATGAGCGCCATCCAGAAGACGTTCATCACGCCCACGGCGAACATCACCAGCATCAGCGCCCAGCAGCATCCCAGGCACCATATGCCTTGCGCCACGCCGAGCCGGAAGATGCGGACAGGTCTCGCGCTCCAGTTCGAAAACAGGATGGAAAACGGGTTCCGGCACTTGGTCAGGCAGGCCTCCTTCAAGCCGCTGAACTGGTAGAGACCGGCAACCAGCAAGGCGAGCCCGCCGGCAATGCCGAGCACCGGATCGAATATCCCGCCCGAGGCGGCCAGTGCGTGCACGGCAAGTGTCAGCGCCGCAAACAGCAACGAGGCGGCCAGCCAGACGAAGAGGTAGCCGGAAACCAGCACCAGTGGATGGACGACTGGCTCCCCCTTGATCCGCGCCGTGTCGGCTATCTCGCAATAGGTGCGGATCATTGGCGCGGCCGACGGCAGCATCGCGGCGATCGCCATCAGAAACCACATCGCGGTGAGCGCCAGGGCACGCGACCCGATGCTCCCGTCCAGCGACGCCGGCGAGAGGCACAGGGCGAAGAAGCGTTCGAGAAAGGCGGGCAGCGGAAGCTGCGGCAAGTCACGCAGCAAAGTGTCGCCGGGCGCCCCTCCCCAAGCTTCGGCGCCCCGAATCGCCATCGCGGCAAGCAGCAGCCAGGCAAGTGCGATGCCGGCCCCGACGACGACATTGACCATCAGGCGCGGGTTGCCCGCGATATCAGCCGCGGCGCGGCCGGCGCGGTCGAGGTGGCTGAAATCGTCCTGGTGGCCGGTCATGACATTCGAATGGGCTGAATCGCCGCGTTGATCAAGCCACATGATCTGCCCTATATCGGTCTCTCGACTGGCGGGTCCTGGTGGCCGCCTCGCACAGCAAGCCGGAAGCCGATCTTGGATACAGCGCGGATACTGATCGCGGGCACGGGGCCGGCGGGATTGATCGCAGCACTTGCCTTCGCTGACGCCGGCTTTCCCGTGACGATTGCCGGACCCGAGGTTTCGGCGCCCGATGGCCGCACCACGGCGCTCATGACGCCTGCCCTGAAGGTGCTTGAACGGCTTGATATCCTCGGTGATATCAGGCCCCAGGCAGCGCCCTTGAAGGTCATGCGCATTGTCGATGCGACCGGCCGGCTGATCCGCAGCCCCGTCGTCACTTTCCGCGCCAGCGAAATCGACGAGGAACAGTTCGGCCTGAACCTGCCCAACAGTGTCTTTGTGCCGACGCTTGCCGGCAAGGTGGCCGCGCATTCGGGGATCGAATGGCGCAGATCGATGGTGAAGACCTGGCATCTCGGCGCCGCCGAGGCCCATGCGGAACTGGCTGACGGAAGCGAGGTCGATGCCTCCCTTGCAGTCGCTGCCGATGGCCGCCTGTCGCCGGCCCGCGAGGCCGCGGGCATCTCGACAGCCGCACGCGCCTACCCGCAGGCGGCACTCGTCCTCAATTTCGGCCACAGCCGCGAACATGGCTTCACGTCGACCGAGTTCCATACCGAGACAGGTCCATTCACGCAGGTTCCGCTGCCAGGCAATCGCTCCAGCCTTGTCTGGGTGGTCGAACCGGAGAGCGCCAGGGACCTCGCCGCGTTGGACGACGCAACGCTCTCGCTGCGGGTCGAACGGCGGATGCAGTCGATGCTGGGGCGGGTCGCGGTGGAGCCCGGCCGTCAGATCTATCCGCTCTCGACCGTGACCCCCCTGCGTTTCGCGAGGGACCGTGTGGCGCTTGTCGGCGAAGCTGCCCATGTGTTCCCGCCGATCGGCGCGCAAGGTCTCAACCTTGGCATCAGGGATATCGACGATCTGGTTGGAATTGCGTCTGAAAATCGCGGAGACCCTGGCGCTCCCAAGGCTCTTGCCGCCTATGATTTCAAACGTCGGCCTGACATTCTGGCGCGCAGCAGCGCGGTCAATCTGCTCAACATGTCGCTTCTGTCCGACATGTTGCCGGCACAGATGGCACGCGGCGCGGGTCTTGGCGTGCTTGGCGGCTTTGCGCCGCTACGCGCCTTTTTCATGCGCGAAGGACTGCGCCCCGGCAGCGGCTTTGCGGCACTTGGCGGCGGTTTAAGGAAACAGGTCCGGCGCTAGCACGCCGTGGCGGATCATGTAGAGCAGCCCTGTTACTGTCGCCACCGAGAGGCAGGTGGTGATCAGTATGCTCGCGGAAGCGCGCTGTACCCAGACGCCATATTGCTGGGCAATGACGAAGACATTGGTAGCGGTCGGCAACGCGGCTAAAAGGACCGCCGAGAATATCCAGATCGGAGAGAAATTGCCGATCCAGCTCAACATGACATAGCAGAGCAGCGGATGCAGGATCAGTTTCAGCACCGCGATCGCACCCACCTCATGCGGCACCCGGTTGAGCGGCCTGAGCGCCAGCGTGACGCCCATGGCAAACAGCGCGCAAGGTGCCGCGGCCCGGGAAAGATAGTCCAGGAAGCGTTCCGCCGGCACGGGCGGCTTGAAGCCGATATAGGCCGCACCGACGCCGAGCGCGGTCGCGATGATGAACGGGTGCAGCACGATCTTGCGCACGACGTCCAGCACAAGCCGGTGTGGGGCGGTCTTTTCGGCACCCGACAGCGCCATCATCATCGGCGCGATGGCAAAATGCATGATGTTTTCAAAGCAGAATATCAGGGCGACCGGCACGGCCGCCTCTTCGCCGAAAGCCAAGAGTGCCAACCCCGGCCCCATATAGCCGATATTGCCGTAGGCGGCCGCCAGCGCCTTGATGGTCGACTGTGCGATCTCGCCGCGTGATGTCAGCACGGATCCCACGAACATCAACGAGAAAACCAGATAGGTCGAAACGACCGAGCCGAAAATGAAGCGCCATTCCGTCAATCTTTCGAACGGCGTCCTGGCGAGCAGTTGGAAGAACAGTGCCGGCAGCGCGACATACACGACGAAGGTGTTCATCCAGCCGAGCGCTTCCAGTGGTTGCCTGGTGATGCGCGCCACCAGGAAACCCACGAAAATCAGACCGAAGAACGGAAGAACAAGACCGACGACGTCAGACATTTTGAAAGCTGGCTCGAAACCTTCCTGACCGGCTAGCCCGTAGCTTCACGGCGCGTCAAGCGCGTCGGGATTGAATTGACGCGGAGTCTGCGCCAAATAAAGCCAAGGAATTCAGTGGTGAGTACGATGAAAACAGCCAAATTCGCTATCGGACAGGTGGTTCGCCATCGGCTGTTTCCGTTTCGCGGCATCATTTTCGACGTCGACCCGCAATTCGCCAACACTGATGAATGGTACGAGGCCATCCCCGCCGACGTACGTCCGCGCAAGGACCAGCCCTTCTACCACCTGCTCGCCGAAAACGCCGAGACCGAGTACATCGCCTACGTCTCCGAGCAGAACCTGCTCGAGGATCAGTCGGGCGAGCCGGTCCGCCATCCCCAGATCAAGGAGATGTTCGACAAGAAGCCGGATGGGCGCTATGCGCCGAAGCGGCAATCCAGGCACTGACCATCAGGCCGTTTCGCCAAGGCGAGAAAAGAAAAAGCCCGGAAACGAAAAAGCGGGGCATGACCCCGCTTTTTCGTTGCGATGACCCGTTGACGGGCGATCAGTTGGCGGTCTTGGCCTTGTCCTGCTCGTCCTTCAGCTTCTTGGCGAAGTCCTGATTGTTCTTGGCGACGAAGTCCTGCAGCTTCTTCTGCCGGTCCTCGATGTCCGACTGCTGCAGCGGCGGGCCGTCATAGGCGCCGCTGAAACCCTGCAGCGCGATCTTGATCGGGTTGGCCTGGTTCTGGAAGTTGATCGAGGTCAGCGTGATCGCCTGGCCCTTCTTGAAGGAGGCGACGAGCTGGTCGGTCAGCGGCACTTCGGCCACGCAACGGTCCGGGAAGCAGATGACATAGTCGAGTTTCTGCGCCTTGCCGGTGTCGATCTGCAAACCGATGCCGGGAGGAACCAGCCGGCCGGTCGGGACGGTGACCTGGAACACCTTGCGGTTCACCTTGCCCTTGAGCTCGATGAGGCTGACGCCGGTGACCAACTGGCCGTTGCCGGCCGTCGTGATGTTCTGAACGTTGCAGATGTCGACGTCTTCCTGCTTGGTGCAGGCCTTGAACCAGCCCTGCGGAATCTGCTGTTGCTGCTGTGCGGAAGCAGCGGGAAGTCCAGCGCCCAGAAAGCCGACCACGCCTGCGGCCATGACCGAAAGGCGGTACGCATTGCTGTTCAGGCTCGTCATGTCGTGCACTTCCTCTCAAATGATCCCGGGACCGGCTTCTTCGCGCCGTGTGGTCCAGCTACCTGTTGCCGAAATGAGGCAACAGAATGACTTCGGTCGGCGTGTTACACTGCAAGCCGTGTCGAATCCAGCCCGCTATCCGTGAATCTTGGCAACGAGATTGGCAGGAGCACGGTTGGCTCATGTTAGGGTGCGCACCGAATCATCAAGCCGACCCGGTATGGAGACGGTCATGAGCCGCGTTCTTGTTTGGCTGGCCACCGCGATATCGCTTTTCACCCTTTCGCCGCGGCCGGCCATGTCGGAACCGAAGCACGCTATCGCCATGCAGGGCGAGCCGGCATTGCCGCCCGACTTTCCCCACTTCGACTATGTCAATCCCGATGCGCCGAAGGGTGGCAACATCACCTATTGCGTGGTTGGCAGTTTCGACAACCTCAACCCATTCATCCTGAAGAGCCTGCGCACAACTGCGCGCGGCATGATGGATCTGAACTACGGCAACCTCGTTTTCGAGCCGTTGATGCAGCGCAACTACGACGAGCCCTTCAGTCTCTACGGCCTGCTCGCCGACAGCGCCGACATGGATTCCGAGCGCAAGTCGATCGAATTCCACCTCAACCCCAAAGCGAAGTGGTCTGATGGCGAGCCGGTGACGCCGGAAGACGTGCTGTTCACCTACGATGTCTACACCGACAAGGGCCGTCCGCCCTACAGCGCACGCATGAGCCTGATCGCGAAGCTTGAAAAAACAGGTGACCACAGCGTGCGCTTCACCTTCAATGAAAAGGCCAATCGCGAAACGCCGCTGATCATCGCTCTGACGCCGATCCTGCCGAAACATGCCTTCAACAAGGAGACCTTCGACAAGACAACGTTGAAGCCGCTGATCGGCAGCGGACCTTATACCATCGCCCAGGTGCAGCCCGGCCAGCGCATCGTGTTCAAGCGCAACCCCGATTATTGGGGCAAGGACGTTCCAGCCAAGCGCGGCTTCGACAATTACGACCAGATCACCATCGAGTATTTTCTCAACGCCAACGCCAAGCTCGAGGCCTTCAAGAAAGGCCTTTGCGCCATCGACGACGACAGCGACCCGGTCAAGCGCGAGCGTGATCTCGACTTCCCGGCTTTCCATAGGGGGGACGTGGTTGCTGAAACCTTCGACACCGGCATTCCGCCCGTGGTGACGGGTTTTCTGTTCAATACGAGACTGCCGAAATTTTCCAACCCGGTCGTCCGGCGCGCACTCGGCATGCTTTACGATTTCGAATGGGCCAACAAGAGCCTGTTCGGCGGCAAATATACGCGCGCAATGAGCTACTGGCAGAATTCCGAACTTTCGGCGCTCGGCCACCCGGCCGACGACAGGGAAAAGGCGCTCCTGGCACCCTACCCCGGCCGCGTGCCGGCCGATGTCATGGACGGTACATACCGGCCACCGGTCACCGACGGTTCAGGTCAGGACCGCAAAGTGCTGAAAGTTGCCTTCGATCTGCTGAAAAGCATCGGCTATCACGTCAAGGACGGGACGATGCTCGACCCGGACGGGCAACCTTTCGGCTTCGAAATACTGGTTGCCTCCCAGGACGAGGAGCGCCTCGCCGGCATCTATCAGCGAACACTGGAGAAAATTGGCATCAATGTCGGCATTCGCAGCCTTGACGGCGACCAGATTCAGTCCCGCAAGCAGCGCTTCGATTTCGAGGCCTTGATCGGATCGAGCGGCTTCAACAATTCGCTGTCGCCCGGCTTCGAACAGCTCGGGCGCTGGGGATCAGAAGCAGCCAAGGCCGAAGGCTCCTTCAACCTCGCCGGGGTCGCCGACCCGGCGGTCGATGCGGCGATCGAGGCAATGCTGCGTGCCCGCTCGAAGGAGGACTACGTCGCTGCCGTCAGGGTTCTTGACCGCCTGCTGATCTCCGGCAACTACATGGTGCCGACACAGTACAACACACAGCAATGGATCGCCTACTGGAGCTACTTGGAACATCCGAAGAAGACGCCCATATTCGGTTATCAGCTGCCGACCTGGTGGCGCAAACCGAACTGAAAATCCGGAGATCGAGATGAGCGAAGCGAACGCCATAACCGTCGATGTGGTGTCGGACGTCGTCTGCCCTTGGTGCTTCATCGGTCAGAAACGGCTGGACAAGGCGGTGGCCGCGGCCGGTGACGTCGAGGTGCATATTCGCTGGCGGCCGTTCCAGCTCGATCCGACCATTCCGCCGCAAGGCAAGGACCGCCGCGAATACATGCTGGCCAAGTTCGGCAGTGACGAACGCATTCGCGACATTCACGCGCGTATCGGACCGCTTGGCGCGGCCGAGGGCATTTCCTTCGCCTTCGACGCCATAAAAATGGCGCCGAACACGCTCGACGCGCATCGGCTGATCCGCTGGGCTGGTGCCGCCGGCGAGGACGTTCAGAACCGGCTGGTGCGACGCCTGTTCCAGATGAATTTCGAGGAAGGTGCCAATATCGGCGACCACTCCGTGTTGGTCGAGGCCGCCCGCGAGGCCGGCATGGACGCCTCGGTCGTTGAAACACTCCTGCCGAGCGACGCCGACGTCGAGGCTGTTCGCACCGAGATCGCCACCGCTTCACGCATGGGCATTACGGGGGTGCCGTGCTTCCTGCTCGAAGGCAAATATGCCGTGATGGGCGCGCAGGACGCCGACACCTTGGCCGATGCCATCCGTCAGGTCGCGGCCGCCAAAGCGCGCGGCGAACTGGAAACGGCCGGCTGAGGCAAGCACCTTTCCCGATGGCAAGACCAGCCGCTATTTCACCGTCGCCTTGGCCTTGCTGATGAAGAAACCGTGGCCATTGGCGCCGATGCAGGTCAACCCTTTGGTCGACGACTGGCAAGAGAACGGTCCGGCACTCCAGCTGTTTCCGTAGGCAAGTTTGGCGACGTCGCTGCAGCAGGATTGCTCACCGGGATTCTTGATCAGTGTTGCCGGCCCCTTTGGACCCAGGATGATGGTGATGTAGCTCGGCTCGACACGCGAGCAGCTCAGTTCCGGGCCACCGTCCTGCGGCTCATAGGTGCTGGTGCCTCCCTTCGGCGTGTAGATGCAGCCGATATTGTCCGACGGCGTGTTGAACTCGATCTGACCGCCTGTACTCTCCGCGATGGCCTGGTCGGCGGCATGAGCCGGCGGCAGCCAGGCCAGGAAAGACAGGGCTATAAAGACGGCCGAGCGTGTCAGCATGATGCAATTCCTCCTTGGAGAACCGGTATGCATGGGTGTCGGCAGTGCCTGCCGAGGTTCAGTCCCAAGCGAAGGAATTGTCAACGCGTCCTGATCCGATCGAAACGGATGCCACGGCTTCGCCCGCGATCGGGTGAGTCGCCTGCGGCCAGTGTCTGCGCTAATGTCGCCATCTGTTGTCGGATGGAGGCCTTCCATGCTCACGGGATTTCGCGGTGGTGGCTTGTCCCTCCTGCTTTGCCTGACGACTTTGGCATGCACTGATATCATGCCTGATGCCAGGGCCGAGGACGCGGTCATGACGGCGACGGTGGATGGCAAGCCATGGGCGGCATCCTTTGCCCAGGGCACCACTTTGGACGTGGGCGGCAAGCCGGTCTTGAACCTGTCAGGGACGCAACAGGGTTCGCCGACAATGACGTTCAACGCGATGCTGGCGCTCAAAAAACCGGGCGATTATGTCGGCGCCTACCAATTCGGTGGCGGTTTTCCGGGCAATGCCGGCAATTTCAACATCCTCGATTCCGGCGCCATGGTCGGGCATGTCAGGTTCAAAACCGGCGAAGTGGTGATCGACAAGTACGACGCCGCGACAAATACCGTCTCGGGTCATTTCTCAGCATCCGGCAAGGACGACGACGGTAAGGAATCAGTCGTCAAGGACGGCGCGTTTTCGGGAATTCTGGTGGGTCCCCAATAAGAAAAATCTCCGACGCATACGTTTTTTGAGTCACAAAACCGTGCGCGGACCTTCCCCAGGGGAAGATATCGGCCGCCCGTAGCAGATGCGCCAACAGGCTGAAATATATAGAAGATTCCTGATTCCTCAAAACCGTTCCTGGCCGGCACGGCCCCCGATCTGTTGCCTCTGGGCAACGCCGGCGGGAGCAATCCCGTCTGCCCGCTTTAAAAATTAATGGAAAATGATCAATTGGTGTTACCATCCGTAACAAAACAAAAAAGGTTTGGGCGGGATCGTGATTCGGATCGGCAGACGATCGCGGGAGTCAGTACCGGATGGACTACAGGGCGACGCCGCTGGGCGGTCGCATATGACGCCGGTATCCTCGATGCGCAATTTCTGGGGGCTTATGCGGGCCTACTGGGTTTCGGACCGCTGGAAGGAAGCCTGGACGCTGACGTTGGTGATTGCGCTGCTGACAGCGCTGTCCAGCAAAGCCAGCGTGTGGTTCGCGATGGCTTCGGGCGAACTGGTGAATTCGATCGCCTTCCTGCACGACGCCGCCAATACGAGCCCGCTGGAGACAATCCTGACCAACGCCGGCATTCTGGTGCTGCTGGTCGTGCTCAAGGACGCCGGCTTCACCGGTATACGCAATCTCGTCTCGGCAACCTTGCACCGCAAATGGCGTGGCTGGCTCAATGACCAATTCAACCAGGCCTTGCTCGACGGCAACCATACCCATTTTCATGCTCAACATGGGTCCGCCGAGGGTGGCATCGTTGCGCCCGACAATGTTGACCAGCGCATCCAGGAATCGATCAAGGACATGACCGGTGGTGCGATCGGTCTGGCCATGGGCGTGCTGGGCCTTGCGACTTCGCTCTATTTTATCGGCCAGAACCTGCTGCAGTCGTCGGTGGAGGTCAAAGGCCTGGAGTTCCTTGGCAGCTACGGCAGCGCTGTCCTGGCCCTGCTCGCGGTTGCCATCTACGTGCCCCTCAACACCTGGGTCGCCGTCAAGCTCGGCAGCCTGCTCGAACGTCTCAACATTCGCATGCAGAAGGCCGAGGGAAGCTATCGCAGCGAACTGACGACATTCCTGCGCCGCAGCTTCCATGTCGCCGCCTCGCACGGCGAGGGCGTGCAGAAGAAGATGCACGACCGGCTCTATGTCGACATCGACCGCACATGGGGGCGGCTGAATGTCGTCAACAGCAGCTATATGTCTTTCGAGCTGATCTACAATTTCGTCGGCGCCCGTATCGTCGCCTATGCTCCAGGCCTTGTGCCGTTCATCCACAGCCGCCTCGACTACAAGGGCTACATCACCGGCTCCGAAATGGTTGCGCAGCTCATCAGCCAATGTTCGTGGTTCATCCATGTCATGCCCGCTATCGCCACGCTGCGCGCCAACAGCCAGCGCGTGACGGAGCTCGCAACCGCGATCGAGAATGTCCAGCACCCGCAGGAATTCTACAGCCAGAGCGGTCGCTCCGACTTCCACTATGCCAGCCAGAATCCGGTCTTCGGCCTGACCATCCAGAAGTTGGAACTGGCCCATCAGGGCGAGGATGCGACGCCGTTCCTCAGTTCCGCCAACCTGCGCTTCCGGCGCGGCGAATGGACCTTCCTGAAGGGCGAATCCGGTTGCGGCAAGACCTCGCTGATCAAGGCGATCAACGGCCTGTGGCCCTATGGCCGCGGCACCATCGTCTTCCCCGAGGGCGTAAAAAGCTTCTACGCCGCCCAGGAAGTCAAGCTGCCGCAAGTGTCGCTGAAACAGCTGGTCTGCCTGCCCGGCTCCGAAGGCGACCATGGCGATGCCCAGGTCGCGGCGGCGCTGCACAAGGCCGGCCTTGGCGATTTCATCGAACACATGGGCAATGAAAGCCGCGAGGGCAAAAGCTGGGACCAGGTCCTGTCGGGCGGCCAGAAGCAGAAGCTCGTGGTGGCTCGCATCATCCTGCAGCAGCCGGGGCTGCTGTTCCTCGACGAGGCGACCGGTGCCCTCGACCCTGACGGCAAGATTGCCTTCCATCAGGCCATCAAGGACAATTGCCCCGATGTTACCGTGATCAGTGTCATGCACGAGGCCGTGGCGCCGAGATCGGCAACCGGCACCGAGTTCTACCACTCGATGGTGCTGATCGCCGATGGTGTCGCCACCAAGAAGCCGCTTGCTCCGAGCCTGCCTCTCGAACTCACCACGATTCTGGCCCAGCCCAGGCCGGTCGAGGACAAATGGACGCGTTTCTCGCGGCGGCTGAAGCAGAAATAACGATGATTTCACCGTGGCTTGCCGCCTTGAGCGGCCCACGCTGATCACAGTCTCGCGATCAGAGCCGTCCGGCACGGTTTTCCGTCTTCACCGCGATTGACTCGGCAAGCGGCGCTCCTATGTTGCGCCGGCTTGCAGCCATTCAAGAAGCGAACCCGCAAGCAGAAAGGTCACCGCGCCATGCCTGGCGACAGTCACAGTCGAACGCAACCGCCGTCCGCCTAGACGTGACCTGACTGGTTCATGTCCTGCCGGACGGCAAGGAGTGAACCATGAACGATTTTTCCCCCGTAGCGGACGACGAAGCCGTCGCCATCGCCCGCATCCTTGCCAACGACCACGTCGCCGACGTTGTCGAGGCGCTCAATCATGAAACGCGCGAAACCGCGGTCGATCTGCTCTGCGCCGTGCCCTTCGAGCGGCTGGTCGAGATTTTCGACCAGCCTGAACTTGAAGGCGCACCGGAACTCGCGGAAGCCCTGCCCCGCCCAAAGGCGAGCAAGCTCATCACTGCAATGTCCGTCGACCGCGCGGCCGACATCCTGCGCGAGCTCGACGAGCCGGCACGCTCAGAGCTGCTCGGTGCGCTGGCGCCGCCGCTGCGGGCGACCCTGCTTTCCATTCTGGGCTATCCCGAAGGCAGTGCCGCCTCGATCATGACGACGGAGTTCGTCAGCGTCCCTTCGGACTGGACCGTCGGGCGCACGCTCGACTACATCAGAAAGGTCGAGCGGACGCGCGAAACCGTCTACGCGATCTACATCGTCGATCCGCAAACGCACCTCTTGGTCCGCTCGACCGGTTTGCGCCGGCTCATCACCGGGGAGCCGGACGACCCTATCCTGTCGGTCGCGCCCGACCGCATGCCTGTAACTGTCACCCCGCTGACCGATCGCGAAAACCTGGCGCAGACGATCTCCAAATACGATCTGCTGGCCGTCCCGGTCGTCGACCACGGCAAGATCCTCGGCATCGTCACAATCGACGACATCATCGACACGATGATCGAAGAGACCACCGAGGACGTGCACCGGTTCGGCGGCATGGAGGCGCTCGACGAACCCTATATGAAGATGAGCTTCCTCGCGATGATCCAGAAGCGCGCCGGCTGGCTGTGCGCGCTGTTCCTAAGCGAGATGCTGACGGCCAATGCGATGCAGAGCTACGAGAGCGAACTGGAAAAGGCGATCGTGCTGACGCTGTTCATCCCGCTGATCATGAGCTCCGGCGGCAATTCCGGCTCGCAGGCGACCTCGCTGGTTATCCGTGCGATGGCGCTTCGTGAGATCGGTTTGCGCGACTGGTGGCGGGTCGCCTTGCGCGAACTGCCGACAGGGCTGGTGCTGGGCTCGATCCTGGGCGTCGTCGGGGTTTGCCGTATAACGCTGTGGCAGTATTTCGGCTTCTACGACTACGGTCCGCACTGGCCGCTGATCGCCGCGACGGTTGGCGCCGCATTGGTTGGCATCGTCACCTTCGGCTCGCTGTCCGGGTCGATGCTGCCTTTCGCGCTGAAACGGGTCGGCTTCGATCCCGCCAGCGCATCCGCGCCTTTCGTGGCCACGCTGGTCGATGTCACCGGATTGGTGATCTATTTCTCGGTTGCCCTGGTCATCCTGCGCGGCACGCTGCTGTAGGCTGCGGCCAATACCCCGCTGCCGGCGATCGTCCGGCGGCGGGGTATTGTCTCAAGGCCCGACTGCCGCAGATCGCATCGCGCAGCGCATCCGGAAAGGCGCCCGTCATTCCTGCGAGGCCTCAGACGCGCTCGCCGTTCTTCACCCGATAGGTCGGCTTATACATGGTGACGAGTTCTTCGGCCGCGGTCGGATGCACGGCCATGGTGCGATCGAAATCATCCTTGGTCAGCCCCGCCTTCAGGGGAATGCCGAGCAACTGCGCCATTTCGCCGGCATCAGGCCCCAATATGTGGGCGCCGAGCACCTTGCGCGAGGCGCCGTCGACCACCAGCTTCACCAGCATCTTTTCGTCACGGCCCGATAGAGTGTGCCGCATCGGCCGGAAGCTGGCGCGGTAAATCTCGATGTCGGCGAAGCGCTTGATGGCCTCGTCCTCCGACAGGCCGACCGTGCCGATTTCAGGTTGCGAGAAGACGGCTGTCGCGATCGTATCGTGGTCGGGCGCGGTCGGATTGCTCCTGAACGCCGTTTCGACGAAGCACATGGCTTCGTGAATCGCCACCGGCGTCAATTGCACGCGGTTGGTGACGTCGCCGATCGCCCAGATGTTGTCGATGTTGGTGCGTGAATAATCGTCGACCTTGATGGCCCCGGTCTCGGTCATCTCGATGCCGATGCCTTCCAGCCCCATGTTTTCGGTGTTGGGGAGGCGCCCGATGGCCAGCATCACCTGGTCGACCGTCAGCACCCGTCCCCCGGTAACCAGCGCGTCGAGCCGCCCGTCCGGCCGCTTGCGGACCCATTCGGAGACGGCGTGGCAAAGGATTTTGATTCCCTTCTTCTCCATCGTCTCGTGCAAAGTGCGCCGCAGGTCCATGTCGAAGCGGCCGAGAATCTCCTTGCCGCGGTACACCAGCGTGGTGTCGACGCCGAGGCCGTGGAAGATGTTGGCGAACTCCACCGCGATATAGCCGCCGCCCTCGATCATGATCGCCTTGGGCAGCTGCTCGAGGTCGAAAGCCTCGTTGGAAAAGATGCAGTGCTCATGGCCCGGCAGCGCCGGATGCGCCGCCGGACGGCCGCCGGTGGCGATCAGGATCTGGTCGGCGGTCACGGTGCGGTCCTCGCCCAGGAGATGGATCACATGCGGGTCGACGATCATCGCTCGCGAATGAAAGGTCTCGCCGCCCGAGCCCTCGACATTCTTCTTGTAGATCGCTTCCAGGCGGCTGATCTCGCGGTCCTTGTTGGCGACCAGCGTCTGCCAGTCGAAACTGGCTTCGGGAACCGTCCAGCCATAGCCGGCGGCATCGGCGAAATGCTCGGGAAACTGCGAGGCGTAGACGTAGAGCTTCTTCGGCACGCAGCCCCGGATGACGCAGGTGCCCCCGAACCGGTACTCCTCGGCGATACCGACCCGCTTGCCAAGCGCCGCCGCGACCCGTGCCGCCCTCACCCCGCCGGAGCCGCCGCCGATGACGAAGAGATCGTAGTCATAACCGGCCATGAAACGGCTCCTTGAACGTCGAAAATGTCAGTGACAGGTAGGCCGCAAACAATCAAAAGAAAAGCCCGGACAAGCCGGGCTTTCCGAGATGGCCGCGAGGCCGTTCGAAAAAGACGGGATCAGTTCGCCGAATTGTCAGCCGGAGCAGAACCATCGGCAGGCGCTGCGCCATCGGCGGGAGCCGTTGCATCGGCCGGCGCCGCGGGAGCTGCCGCGGCGGCCTTGGCCTTGGCGGCTGCGGCCAGCGTCTCGCCGACCTGCTGGGCCAGATCGCGGCCGACGCCGTTCTGCCAGATGTCGGCTGCCTTGACGAGGTCACGCGTCACGGCCGGGCCGCTGTCGAGCAGCTTCTTGCCGGCCTCGGAGCCGTAGAAGGTCGCGATGTCGTTGAGTTCCTGTTCGGAAAACACCTTCGCATAGGCAAGAGCGGCTTCCTTCTCGAGGTCGGCGCGGCGCGAGGCCAGGGCAAGTGCCTTCTCGGCGATGGTCTTGCCGATCAGCTCCTCCATGTCGGGGTTCTTCTGGATGAGCTGCGATTCGAGCGCGGCGGCCGCCTGCGGCAGGATGTTGTCGAACGGGTCGGTCGCGTGGATGGCGGCGACGGCGGCGCGCGCGGCCTTCAGATGCGATTCCGTGACGTCCTGCGCGAAGACAGGCGAGGAGAACGCGAAGACGGCCGAAGCCGTCATAAGGACGCAGAGGCGGCGGACCCGGTTGTGCAACATCATGATTGGTAGAACTCCCTGTTTTTCAGGCGGCAAGGACGGTTTGGATGCCATCGCCCCCGGCGATGATGGCCGCTGACGCCAGCCCGATGAAAAGACCATGCTCGACCACACCCGGAATGGCGTGGAGAGCATTCGAAAGCGCTCTTGTATCCGGAATGCGGCCAAAAGATGCATCAAGGATAAAATGGCCGCCGTCTGTAACAAAAGGCTGGCCTTGCGTCATCCTCAATGTCACCGGACCTGAAAGGCCGAGATTTCCAGCCGCCGCGGCCACCGCGATCTCGGTCGCGCGCAGGCCGAACTGATTGACTTCGATCGGCAGTGGAAAGCGGCCGAGCGTCTCGACCATCTTCGAACGGTCGGCGATGACGATCATGCGCTGCGAGGCCGCCGCCACGATCTTCTCGCGCAGCAGCGCGCCGCCGCCGCCCTTGATCAATGTCAGCTCCGGATCGACCTCGTCGGCGCCGTCGACGGTGAGATCGAGTTGGGGCGTCTCCTCCAGCGTCGATAGCGGCACGCCAAGGTCGCGGCAGAGCGCGGCGGTTCGTTCGGAGGTCGGCACGCCGATGACCTTCATGCCGGTGGCGACCTTGTCGGCGAGCAGCCGCACGAACTCTTCGGCCGTGGTGCCGGTGCCGATGCCGAGGCGCATGCCGTCGCTCACATGGGCAAGCGCCGCACGCGCGGCCTCGACCTTCAATTGCCTTGCATCCATGCCGCTTGCTGCCCCGGGAAACTGGTGTTTGGGCTCCTAGCATTTTTGCCGGGCGGGTCAAAGCCCTTGAGCGCGCAGGTGTCGTCCCGCATGTGCGAATGCTTGCCTAGAGGGCCCGCAGCCGCTATCGCGTCCAAAACAGCAAATCTGCACAGGAACAGACCATGACCCGACCGATCATCGTGTTCGACCTCGACGGAACGCTGATCGACACGGCGCCGGACCTGCTCGACAGCCTCAACCACAGCCTGGCCGCCAGCGAACTCGCCGCCGTCGACGAGGCCGGCTTCAAGCGCTTCGTCGGCCATGGCGGCCGCGTCATGATCGAGCGGGCGCATACTGCCCAGCAGCGGTCGCTCGACGTCGCCGAGCACGACCGGCTGTTGAAATTGTTCCTCGACCACTACACGCTCAACATCCCCGGCAAATCGCGCCCCTACCCCGGCGTGATCGAGGCGATCGCCCGCTTCGAGAAGGCCGGCTATCTCCTGGCCGTCTGCACCAACAAATACGAAGCCAATTCGCTGGCGCTGATCGACGCGCTCGGGCTGACCTCTCATTTCGCCGCGATCGCCGGACAGGACACATTCGCCTTCCGCAAACCCGACCCGCGCCATCTGATCGAAACGATCAAGCTTGCCGGCGGCGACCCGCACCGCGCCGTGATGGTCGGCGATTCGCAGACCGACATCGACACGGCGAAGGCCGCCGGCATACCGGTCGTGGCCGTAGATTTCGGTTACACCGACCGCCATGTGAGCGAGTTCGAGCCCTCGGTGGTGATCTCGCATTTCGACGCGCTGACGGTCGATCTGGCGGACAGGCTGATCGCCGCAGCGGCGCAGTAACGGGCCGCGCACGGGCGGCCTTCGAACCGGCGGATCCAATCCTTCAAAGATCGCCAGAGATCGCCTTGACTTCCCGAGCCCGCCTACCTTATATCGCGGCTCGCTTGGCCTTCGGGCAACGAGCGGGCGATTAGCTCAGCGGGAGAGCACACCCTTCACACGGGTGGGGTCGCAGGTTCAATCCCTGCATCGCCCACCATCTACCTTACTGAAAAGCACGTTCGCGCCAGCACGGCTAACAGCTGCAGTCCGCCCCTTCCCCACCAAAATTCTTCTGCGCGAAGTTCAGCGCACTCGAATAGCTGGTGTAGCTCTGGAACTGGCAGACGTTGGAGCCGCGCCGTACCTTCATCTGGTCGAGATCCCAGAACGACACCTCGATACGGTCGTCGGCGCAGTAGACAGTATATCGCTCCGGTTCCAGCGCCCTGGCTTTCTGCACCGGGACCGAAACGGCCGGTATGGCGAGCACCGAAGCTGCAAGCATGACGAGATGGCGCGTGCGCATTGAGACCCCCTGTTATTCGTCGACACGATATGGCCAGCCGGTGATGCCAGCCGTTCAACCCCGATAGTCCATGTTTCGCTGATATGGCGCAGGCACTGCGGCGCCATTAAGGTCGATGTCGAGGGCGTCGAGCACTGCCTTCAGCCTGACGTCGCGGGAAAAGTGTTTCGTGATCGTCTCGGCCGCGGCCTGGCCCATCACGGCCCGATGGTCGCGGCCGGCATCCTGCAGCGCCGTCAGTTGTTCGGCTAATGATTGCGCAGCCGACAGGTCCGCCAGCATTCCGTTCCGGCCGCTGTCGATCAACTCCCCGGTGCTCGACATCGGGTGGGCGATGCATGCCAGCCCGCTTGCCATCGCCTCCATGAGGGCGAGCGGAAAGCCTTCCACCAGGCTTGGCAGGACGAAAATGTCGAGCAGATCGAAGACATCGCGGGGATCGCTCTGCCAGCCGACAAACCGGACATGTCGGTCGATGCTCGCCGAGGCGGCCTGTGCCTCCAACCCGGCTCGCGTCGCCCCCTCTCCCGCGATCACGAGAACAGGATTGGATGCCTCCCGGCGCGCACGATGCTGCCGAAAGGCGTCGATGAGGACATCGACGCGTTTTTCAGGTCCCAGCCGGCCGAGATGACCGATGATCGTCGCATCCTGCGGCAGACCGAAACGGCGGCGCGCCTCACGCTTGCGCTCGCTGCCGGCAGGGCGAAATATTGGATCGACCCAGTTGCGGCAGATGCGCATTCTGTCCGGCGATATCTGAAAATCGCTCGCCGCGATTTCCGCCAGTTCCCCGGAGACCGTAATGATCCGGTGCAGGCATCTGTCCATGACGCGCCCGTAGCGCGACTTCGAGACCAGGAACGGCCAACCCGCCACCCATGGCGCGTGCTCGATCGCATAGATCGTCCTGCCGAAGACTTTTGCCAGCAGCATGTCCAGGCAAGGCGTCTCGCCGAACCTGCCGCTGCAGAGGACGACATCATAGCCCTTGTACCGGGACAGCACCGATATCAGCGCGACTGTTCGCATCAGCCCATTCAGCACTGGCTGTTTGATGAACCGGCCGACCGAGAGGTGGCGGATCCTTTCGAAGGGCACCCTGTCGCGCGGGGTGATTTTGGCGAAATAGTCTCTTTCGCCGCTCACCATCGCCACGCAATGACCGAGTGCGGCGATGGCCTGCATCACATCGGCCGTATGAATCTGCAGGCCGCCCGGCTCGGGGCTGCCGCCGACAAACAACAGACGTCTCATCCTAGGCGATTGCCCCACCCCAAGGGGCTGGAAACCGGGAACTTCGTCCGGTCTTTCCGCCCGCCAGATATGTCCCCGCAAGCATATTAGCGCAGCCGGAATTGGAATGCATCAACGTCCAAAGCTATTTGTCATCCCACGGCGAGGCCATGTGGCGGAACAAACGCTTTGACCGGACGTTTCCTTGCGTTCGAATATGAGGGAAATCATGTCCAGATTGGTTCTCGTGGCCGGCGTCGCACTTCTTTGTGGTGCGGGTTCTGCTTTGGCCGCCGATGAAAAACCGTTGCCGCCGCCCAATGCCAAGAAATTGTCTGAGATCATCGCCAAGGTCGAACAGCGTGACGGGTTTCGTTACGTCAACGAAGTCGACTGGGACAATGGCGCCTACACCGTCACCTATTACACTTCGGACAAGGCGAAGGTCGAAATCACCTACGACCCGGTCACAGCCGAGCCCAAATAGGGCGTAGGCGGAACCTCCGGCGCTTGTTTCTCGCGCTCCTTGCCGCGAAGCGCGCGCAGCCCTGCCTAAAAATATCCATCCTTGGCGCTTGAAGTGTGCACGGGCGCGAGAACAGCGCCTTGGGCATGCGGGGGGATGATGCGATTTTCTGTTCGAACCTGGTTTGTCGGGCCGGCATTGATCTTGGCCGCGGCCATCCTTGGAACCGTTCCCGCGCGGGCTGATGGCCCGTCCTTCGACTGCACCAAGGCTGTTTTGCCCGCTGAAAAGGCGATCTGCGCCGATCCGCAGCTGTCGGCGATCGACCTGCTGGTTTCGAAGGCGTACAGGGGATTTGAGCCGGCGTTCGGCGGCGACAAGCGCAAGATCGCCCGCGGCCTGATCGCCGACCGCAACGCCTGCAAGAGCGATACGGCCTGTATAGTCAGCGCGCTCAACAACGCTTTGCAGACCTACGGCAACGCGCCGTCCTGGGTGCAGGACTATAACATCTCGCTGATCGGCAAGAAGGCGCTGGACGCAGCCGCTCGCAACCCGGGCAACAAGGACCAGTCCCTGCCCTCGGCGATCGGCCAATGCGCGTCGACGCATATCAAGACGCTTACCACGCGGCTTGGCGACGATCCGCTGGAGACGGCCACTGCCGACGCGGGCAGCGCGGCCACGTTCACCAATGGTGGCGGGGCTGTCTCCTATGATCGCGAAGCCGGCTTGGCCGCCTCCAAGGTCGGGGACCCCGTCATGATGTGCCTGATCTCCATTCCCAGGGACTGTCCCAGGGATGACGACCGTGGCCGGGTCTATTATTCCGTCGACCTCGTCGCGAAAGGGTCCTGGGCCCTGCCGGATTCCCAGCACATGTGCGGCGGCGCTTGAACGTGGGATTTCGCCCGGCAGGCCATGACGCTGGCCGCCGTCTCCTGTGTCCCCTTGCGTCAAGTCACCATTGATGGCTGATTGTGAACGGACCGGGCTTCACGGGGGTGGGCATGTCGACCGCAAAGCACATATTGAAACGCGTCCTGATGATGCTGGCTGGCTATCTCGTCGCCGTGCTCGTCGGCCTCATCGCCATCGTGGTGTTCTACGTCGCGTTGAGTTCGCTGCCAAACGCACCTGAATATTTCGGCGCCATGAGCATGACACCGGTCGCCCTCCTGCTCGTGCCGCCGCTTGGCATGTTCGTCTATTTCCTCGCGATCGTCGTCACCGGCCTGCAGGCCCTCATCTTTGCGCTGATTGCCGAGTTCTTTTCGCTGCGCAATTTCCTGATGCACATGTTCCTTGGCGCGGCCGCCGCCGCCGGCGGCTTCGCCTTGATCGGGCAACCGGATTCGCTGGCGGACATCGACCCGGAGCGCTGGGCCGACATCGGCATCATAGCCGCCGCCGGTCTGGTCGCCGGGCTCGTCTATTGGCTGATCGCCGGGCGTGACGCCGGGTTCCGGCGCCCGCTATCGGAGCGATAATTCACAAAACAGGCAGGCAAAGCGCGAGCTGTTTCGCCTTAGCTCGAGGGTGAGCGCACCGCCTCGGTTGCGTCCAGGGCTTGCTTCAGCCGCGAATCGCGATCGTAGACATCGCTGAAATACTCGACCTTGCCGGACATGTCGGGCCAGGCGGTGAAATAGGCGACATAGACTGGAATCTTCCGCGTCACATCCTCGGTCGAATGGCCATGCTTCAGCTTCTCGGCGACATAGTCGACCGAAGTCCCAAGCACCGCCGCGGCCATGCCGCGCGGATCCTGCAGACGCACGCAGCCATGGCTGAGCGCGCGCATATCCTGCTTGAAGAACGACTTCTGCGGCGTGTCGTGCATGTAGATCGCGTGCTTGTTGGGGAACAGGATCTTCAATTCACCAAGTGCATTGGCCTCGCTCGGCTGCTGGCGCACATTGTAGGGAATGTTGGCGCCATAGGCGCCCCAGTTGACCGCCGACGACGGAATGCGCTTGCCGCGCGAATCCGTCACTTCGTAGCCGGCACGATCGAGATAGCCGGGATCATTGCGCAACCTCGGCAGCATTTCGTTGACGATGATCGACTGCGGCACGCCCCAGTAGGGATGGAAGTCGACCTGCTTGATCTGGTCGTAGAAGAAGGCTGTCTGGTTGGTGACCCGGCCGATAACGGCGCGCGTCTTCAGCTTTTCCTGGCCATCGTCGATATAGCTCGCGGTAAAGGCCGGCTGGTTGATGAAGACCCTCGGACTGCCGAGGTCCGACGGCAGCCAGCGCAGTTCTTCCAGCGCCACCTGAACCTTGAGCAGCCTGTCGGCCTTCGATGTGCCGGCCAGCGAGGCGACGGTGCGCGGTCCGATGACACCGTCGCCCTTCATGCCTTCCTTGACCTGCACCGCCTTGATGAGCGGCACCAGTTCGGGGACATAGACTTCGCTGGTTGCCAGCCGCGACAGGATCTCGCCATAGCTGCCGCCCATCTCGTCATCGAGATTGCGCGCGATCAGCGACAGCAGCTTCGGCAGTTCCGGGCTGGTTTCGCCGGGCTTCAAAAGCAGTTTGGGATCGACGACGATTTCGTTCTCGGCGCTCGCCTGCAGCGATTCCAGTTCGACCCGCAGCGCCTGGTATTCCGCATTTTGCGGATGGCGCGATTCCAGATAGGTGCGCACTTCCTGCGTATGCGCCAGTGTTTTCAGCACGCCACCCAGGTCGAGCGGCTTGGCCGGGAAATCGTAATAGCCGGTCATCCGGTTGGGTTCGACACGGCCATTCTGGGCGTCATGGGCGTAGCGCAGGACACGTGCCGACAGCGCCATTTCGAAACGGACCAGTTCCCTGAGCTTGGCTGCGTCGTCCGTCGAGGACGAAGCGGCGGCAGGCACGTCGACGGTGTAGTCGGCGGGCGCGAGACCGTAGCTGGCCGCCTCGCCAAGCACCCGGACGGCGTCCTGAGCGCGGTTGTTGGGGCTGGTTCCGCTCACCCAGATGAAATCCGGGTTGGCCGAGTAATAGGCGATCAGCGCCTTGGCAATGTCCGGCTCTGCGTAGAGTTCGTAATCGGAGAGCCCGGCGATGGCTTCATGGAAGGCCGCACCCGTTGCCGAGGGAACGAAAGCGGCGTCTTGCGGCGTCGCCGGCTGCGGCGCGGCGGCAAGCGTCGAGAAGTCGATACGCACCAGCTTGTCGGCCTTGTACGTATAGTAGGACGGACTGCTGATCCTCACGCCGCCACCGCCGCCCGGGGCCTTCGGCTTGGGTTTGTGCTTTGGCGGAGGGGGCGGAAACTCGCCTTTCGGCTCATGCCTGATGCCGCCGCCGAACAGCATGTCGAAAAGCCCTTGGGCTCCCGCCTGAGGCATGCCGAAAGCAAGCGTCGCCGTAATCGCCACCAGCGGCATCACGGTTGCTTTTTTACCGAGGAATTTCATGGATCACCCGCTCCGGTCGCAACCGGTTCCCGTTCCGCACGCTAGACCGTCCCGCTCACCGCATGGCGGATGTAGGGCGCGACTATACCGATTCATACCGATTTCGTTAAGCTTTCATAAATTTCGGCCGGGCTGTTGCAGAACGGTTTCACAACATCGTGACGGCCGGCGCGGCCAGACTGCCGCGCCGGCCGTTGGGATGCGGGCGCTTCAGGCGTTGGCGCCGCCGTCGATGGTCAGCGCGGCCCCGGTGACGAAGCGCCCTTGCGGACCGGCAAGCCAGGCAACCATGCCGGCGATATCCTCCGCCTTGCCGAATCGCGGGGTCGCCATTTTCTGGCGCTGATGATCGGCATGCGGGCCGTCGGCCGGGTTCATGTCGGTATCGGTCGAGCCGGGATGGACGACATTGGCGGTGATGCCGCGTGAGCCGAGGTCGCGGGCCAATGCCTTGGTGAGCCCCACCAGCGCCGCCTTGCTGGTGGAATAAGCGCTTAGGCTGGTGTCGGTGACGCGCTCGGCCAGATTGCTGCCGATCGAGATGATGCGGCCGCCCTCGCCCATATGAGCGGCTGCCGCCTTCGAGGCTACGAACGGTGCCCGCAGATTGACTTCCATGGTCTCGTCGAAGTCGGCGAGTGACATCTGATCGACGGGTGCGGCGCGCCAGATACCGGCGCTGTTGACCAGGATGTCGAGGCGGCCGAAGGCGTTCACCGTCTCGGTGACCGAGCCTTCGATGGCGGTGGCGTCGCGATTGTCGGCCTGGATCGCAATAGCGCGCCCGCCCGCCGCGACAATCTCGGCCACGACAGCATGGGCCGGCGCCGCGCTATTGACGTAAGTGATGGCGACATCCGCGCCATCGGCGGCAAGCCGCTTTGCAATCGCGGCACCTATGCCGCGGCTGCCGCCGGTGACCAAGGCCGCCTTGCCGTTCAATCCGTTCGCTGACATGTCATTCTCCTTTTCTGTAACGATCGATACATAAATATCTGGCAGCCTTGCCGGGTGACGTCAACTGAATTATGTATCGATCAACACACAAACGAGCGCCATGCCGGAAAGAGGCCGTCCCCGCACTTTCGATCGAACCGCTGCCTTGCGGCGGGCGATGGAGCTGTTCTGGGCCAAAGGCTATGAAGGCACCTCGATTGCCGACCTGACGGCGGCGATGGGCATCGGCTCACCCAGCCTCTATGCCGCCTTCGGCAGCAAGGAGGCACTGTTCCTCGAAGCGACCGACTATTACACGAGCACCGAAGGCACGGAGATCTGGGCCACGCTGGACGAAGCACCGACGGCCTGTCAGGCGATCGAGAATTTCCTGCGCCAGACAGCCAGGGCCTATTCGCAGAACGACCGCCCGCAGGGTTGTCTGATCGCGCTTGGCGCGCTGCACCAGGATTCAAGCAGCGGCGCCATTTGCGATGATCTGCGCCGCCGCCGCGCCGAAAACCACACCCTTTTGCTCAGGCGGCTGGAACGCGGCGTTGCCGAAGGCGAGCTGCCGGCGGGGTTCGACAGCGATGCAGCGGCGACCTTCTATGCGACGGTCCAGCACGGCATGTCGATCCAGGCCCGGGACGGCGCGTCGTGTGACGCGCTGATGGCGACCGTCGCCGGAGCGATGGCGGCATGGCAGGGACTTGCCGGAACGGCGTGACAAAGCGTCGGCGTTGTGCTGGAAATCCGGTCTGCGGCGAAAGAGCGCCGGGAGGGATCGTCCGTGAAAAAAGGGTATCGCGAGCTGCTCGACGAGGCCAATGCCGAGATCGAAGTGGTATCGCCCGAGGAAGCAGCCGGGCTGCTCGACGACGAGGACACTGTTTTTGTCGATCTGCGCGATCCGCGCGAGATCGAACGCGACGGCCGGATTCCCGGCGCCAAACATGTCACGCGCGGCATGCTGGAATTCTGGATCGACCCCGAAAGCCCGTACCACAAGCCCTTCTTCGCTTCCGGCAAAAGCTTCGTCTTCTTCTGCGCCGGCGGCTGGCGTTCGGCGCTCGCCACCAAGACGGCGCAGGACATGGGTCTATCCCCGGTCAAGCACATTCTGGGCGGCTATACCGCCTGGAAGGCGGCCGGGCTGCCCGTCGAGCCTGGCGAAAAGAAGAAATAGCCTGAATGGCGATCAGTGGAGCCGCGACGGCTCGGGCTGCGTGGTCACGAAGCCGACGGCGCTTTCAACCACGCCCTTGTCGGCCAGAATGCGGCGGTGGCCGAGCCCGTCGGCCCAATGCAGCTGAACATGGTCGCCGGCACCGGCATAGCGGCGCGCATGTTCCGCCGGCACCTCACGGTCGTCGGGCGCATGGATGACCAGCGTCGGCACCGGCGCCTCGGCCAGCTGGCGGTCGCCGGTGAATTCGTCGAGCGGCCGGCCTGACAGCCGCTTCACCTGATTGGCCATCGAGATCTGCGAACGCGGGCCGACATTGAGCATGCGGCTGAAGTCGGCGAAGATTGCCGGGAGCGAGCTGGGTGCGGCAACCAGCACCAGCCGCCCGGCCGCCACCGGCAGGATGCCCTTGATGGAACCGGCAATGGCGTTGGCGGCGACGGCGCCGCCAAAGGAATGGCCCACGATCGCCTTGAACGGTCCGAACCAGTCGGACGCCACGCTCACCGCCTCGACCGCATTGACCATATTGAGATGACGGCCGAGCGACTGGCCGTGGCCCGGCAGGTCGAGCGAGGCGACCCTGTAGCCGGCATTGCGATACCCTTCGATCAGCGCGCGCATATATTCGGTGCGCGAGCGCCAGCCATGGACGACCAGCACCGTGCCCATGGACGCTCTCCCCGGCTCAGGCCGAAATTCGTGTACCATGACGCAGCCGGTCTTGGTCTTGAGCCGGTGATGGCGCGCCTCGGCCATGAAGCCAGCGGCGCGGTCGACCGCGCGGCGTTCGCCGTCGCTCAGCGTCTTCACACTCGGCGTGCGGCAGAACAGTTCGAAGGCGGCACGGCCGCTCAGGCGTGGCGCCACATGTTCGGCCGCACCAAACACACCTCGGATGACCTTCAGTCCGAATGATGCCATAGTGGGAATCCATCCATACGTTCAAGCATGAACATAATAGTTCAAAGATGAACAATAAACAAGAGCTACCCTGGGACAACCCGCGTTTTCGCAACTGGGTCGCGGTGGCGCGCGCCTGCCATGTGCTGGAGCGCACGCTGGCGGTGAAGCTCGCGCCGCTCGACCTGAAGCCGGCACAACTCGACGTGCTGATGAACCTCTACCGGCATCCCGGCATGTCGCAGCACGACCTTGCCCGCAAGCTGCTCGTCGGCCGCTCCAACATCACCATGCTGCTGCCGCAACTGGAGGCGCGCGGCCTGCTGCGGCGCGAAGGCGACGAGAAGGACAAGCGCATCTTGCGGCTTACGCTGACCGAAGCCGGCGAGGCGCTGTTGATGCAGGCGCTGAAAGTCCATATGGCGCTGATCGAAAAGGCAATGAGCCAGTCGACGCCGGAGCAATGCGACATGATCGGCGAGCAGATGCGCAAAATTTATGAAGTGCTGAACGAGGCGTGAGCGGCCCCTGCCCGTTCGGCTACCACATCGACTTCTTCGCCCGCTCCGGCCATTCCCTGTCGTAGGTTTCGCCGTCGATGTTCTTGCGGCTGGTGATTTCCAGGATCTGTCCGGGTGTTGGCAGCGATTTCGGATCGATGTGCCTGGCCGGATTCCAGAGTTCCGACCGCACGATCGCCCGGGCGCACTGGAAATAGACCGAATCGACATCGACCACGGTCACCGAACGCGCCGGCTTGCCGTCGACCGTGAACGACGCGCACAGCGTTGCGTCGGTGGTGATATGCGCCCGGCCGTTGATGCGCAGCGTGGTGCCGGACCCCGGCACAAGGAACAGAAGGCCGACGCGCGGATCCCTGATGATGTTCTTCAGCGAATCGGCACGGTTGTTGCCGCGCCGGTCGGGCATCATCAGTGTTTTCGCGTCGACAATGCGCACGAAGCCGGCGAGATCGCCGCGCGGCGAACAGTCCAGCCCCTCCGGCCCGCTGGTCGCGAGTGCGACAAAGGGTGAGGCTTCGATAAAGGCGGCATACTCGGGAATGACATGGTCGAGTTCCTTGACCACGGACGCTTCACCGGGCAGCCCGTAAAGGGCTTCGAGCTGCTCGACTGTGGTGATGACCGACATCTTTCTTCGTCTCCCGATCCGCCGCCCCCTACTCCCGATCCATGACGTTTTGACGACGACGACGGCGGCTAACCATCGCGGCTCAGGCCCTTCTCGGCGAGTTCCGCGACATAGATGTTCCAGCGCTCGTCCTTCTCGTGGCCGAGCGTGTGCAGATAGTTCCAGGTGAAGATGCCGGTGTCATGGAAATCGTCGAAGGTGATGCGCACGGCATAATTGCCGACCGGCTCGATCTTGAGGATGGCCACGTTGCGCTTGCCGGGAACCGTCACCCTCTGTTCGGGCGAATGGCCCTGTACCTCGGCCGAGGGCGAGGCTACGCGCAAAAGCTCCGCTGGCAGTTCGAACGGCTGATGGCCGGGAAACGTCACGGTAAGCAGCTTGCGGTCCATGGAGACCCTCAGTTCTTTTGGCGCTGTCATGGTCGGTCCTGCTTGAATGTCCTTCCGTACTCTGCTTCGCGCCGTGCGCAAAGGGCGTGGAAGGTGTCCGACACGCAATGTCGGTCGGGAGATGTTACCAAAGATCGAGGCCGGCTATCTTGAATGGCGGGCTGGATCGTATCACATAGCTGTATATAACGACGCATATGACGACGCCGGCAACGGCCACGGAAGCGCGCAAACATGAACATGATCGACCCCTTCGGTCGCACGATCAGCTATCTCAGAGTGTCGGTCACCGACCGCTGCGATTTCCGCTGCACCTATTGCATGGCCGAGGATATGGCCTTCCTGCCCAAGAAGGACCTGCTGTCGCTCGAAGAACTCGACCGCCTCTGCACTGTGTTCATCGAAAAGGGTGTCAGGCGGCTGCGCCTCACCGGCGGTGAGCCGCTGGTGCGCAAGAACATCATGCATCTGGTGCGCCAGCTTTCGCGGCATCTGGAAAGCGGCGCGCTGGAAGAGCTGACGCTGACCACCAACGGCTCGCAGCTGTCGCGCTTCGCCGCCGAACTCGCCGACTGTGGCGTCAAGCGCATCAATGTTTCACTCGACACGCTCGATGCCGACAAATTCCACGCCGTCACCCGCTGGGGCCACCTCGGCAAGGTCATGGCAGGCATCGATGCCGCGCAGGCGGCCGGACTGAAGGTCAAACTCAACGCAGTGGCGCTGAAGGACTTCAATGACGCCGAACTGCCCGAAATGATGCGCTGGGCGCATGGCCGCGGCATGGACCTGACGGTCATCGAAACCATGCCGATGGGCGAGATCGACGCCGACCGCACCGACCAGTATCTGCCGCTGTCGCTGCTGCGCGCCTCGCTCGAGCGCCAGTTCACGCTGACCGACATTCCCTTCAAGACCGGCGGCCCGGCGCGCTACGTCCACGTCGCCGAGACAGGCGGCAAACTCGGCTTCATCACGCCGATGACGCATAATTTCTGCGAAAGCTGCAATCGCGTGCGGCTGACCTGCACAGGTACGCTCTATATGTGCCTCGGCCAGGAGGACGCTGCGGACCTGCGCGCGCCGCTGCGCGCGTCCGAGGGCAACGAACTCGTCGCCGCGGCGATAGACGAGGCTATCGGCCGCAAGCCGAAAGGCCATGACTTCATCATCGACCGGCGCACCAGCCGACCATCGGTATCGCGGCATATGAGTGTTACGGGCGGCTGACCTTCTCGCCTGCCTGTGCGAGAATTGCCTCGCAATCATTGGCTTCGGGGCAAGACATGCGACGGATTTTTTCAATCGCTACATCTCTGGTCGTGATCTCGGCGGGCGCCGCGATTGCCGCGCAATCCACCTACGTGAACGAGCGCTTCGGCACCGTCTGCACCTTTCCCGACGAAATCTTCACCGATCGCCAGCCCGAGCCAGAAAACGGCGATGGCCAGATATGGCTGAGCAAGGACGGCGCCAGCCTGACATGCTCGGGCATCCTCAACATCGACGACGACACGCCGAAAAACTTCGTCGCCGGCGAAAAGGCGAGCAAGGAGCCAGGCTACAAGGTGACCTACAGCAAGACCGGAAAGGACTGGGCGGTGCTGTCGGGCATGAAGGATGGGAAGATCTTCTACGAGCGGCGTCTGTTTGGCAGGGATGGCGTGATCCGGACGGTCTGGATCGACTATCTGCCGGCGTTGAAATCTAAATATAATCCGCTGGTCGGCGCCATCGCCGGCAGCCTCAAGGGACCGTGAACCTTAGGTGGACCACGAGTATTTTAGCCACACCGCAAACAAATCTCCGTCAGTGAATGCCCGCCTGATTTACCCCCGGAATTTTCCCGCCTAGCCTACGTCGCGTAGCGGCTATCGCTCTGTGGGGGATGACATCATGCGCAAACTTCTTCTTTCCTTCGCCTTCCTCGGTTTCGCTGCCTTGCCTGCGGCTGCCCAGTCGATCGGCGGCACCTACACCGTCGCCGGCACCAATTTCGACGGCTCGACCTATGGCGGCGAAGCCACCATCACGCTGACCAGCGGCACCACCTGCACGATCCACTGGGAGACGGGCGGCTCGTCCTCGGATGGCATCTGCATGCGCAACGACAACGCATTCTCCGCCGGCTACGTCATGGACAAGGATATCGGCCTCGTCGTCTACAAGGTCGAGGATGACGGGTCGCTGCATGGCCTGTGGACCATTGCCGGCAAGGAAGGCAATGGCACCGAAGTGCTGACACCGAAGAAATAGCCGCCGCCGCGGCTGGACACGTATCGGGAGGCGATACCGCCTTCCGATACCAAGTGTAACCTGACCGCAGGATGATTTCACGCCGGCGAAGATGGATATCCGGTTCTGGCCCAGCCCTTTGCCGTTGCTGTTTCGTGGCGGGCTGTTACAGGCTTGCTTGCCAAAGCAACCGGTAGGTGTCTTGCCCCTTTCTCCAAATCTTCGCGGCGCATTGTTCATGATGGTGGCGATGGTTGGCTTCACGCTCAACGACGCCATTACCAAATACTCTTCGCAGTCGATGAACATGGCGCAGGTCATGCTGATCAGAGGGGCATTCGCCTCGCTCTTCGTCGGCGTGCTTGCCTGGCAACGCGGCGCCCTCGTCCAGCCTCGCCTGATGCTGCATCCGATGGTGGCGATCCGTGTGCTGGGTGAAGCGGGCGCCACGGTGTCCTTCCTGGTCGCACTCGCCCATTTGCCGATCGGCAGCGTCTCCGCCGTTCTGCAGGCGCTGCCGCTGGCCGTGACGATGGGGGCCGCCCTGTTTTTCGGCGAAGCGGTAGGCTGGCGGCGCTGGCTCGCGATCGCGGTCGGCTTTATCGGCGTGCTGGTTATCGTGCGGCCGGGCTTCGACGGCTTCAGCGTCTATTCTCTTTGGGCGCTTGCCTCCGTCGCGTGTTGCACCGTGCGCGACCTCTCGACCAAGCGCATCCCGAAAGCCATCCCCACGATGCTGGTCTCGACGGCCACCGCGCTTGCCATGACCATCGTCGGCGCGGCGCTGCTGTCTCCCATGGGTGGATGGACACCGATGACCGGCAAGGGCACGGCGCTACTGGCACTTGCGGCGGTTCTGGTGCTCATCGGGTACCAATTCATCATCATGGCGATGCGCTCGGGCGAGATCTCTTTCATCGCGCCCTTCCGCTATACCGCACTGCTCTGGTCGATATTGCTTGGCCTGATCATATTCGGTGACATACCGGACATGCCGATGATCGCCGGCGCCACCATCGTCGTCGGCTCTGGTCTCTACGCGCTTTATCGCGAGCGGGTGGTCGGCCGGCGCAGGATCGTCGCCGAAACCACCGGTCCGGCCATGGCGCCGGACGGAATCTAGCCACGGCCCTTGAAGTTGCTTGTGGTGAAGTTGCTTGCGGTTTCCGGCGGCCGGGGTACAGGCTGAATTGCATGAATCTGGATGTAGCGGGGATCATCCTGGCCGGTGGCCAGTCGAGGCGGATGGGCGGCGGCGACAAAAGCCTGTTGCCGCTCGGTGGTGGCTGCGTGCTTGATGAAGTCCTGTCCCGGTTTGGTCCGCAACTCGACATGCTGGCGCTGAGCGCCAATGGCGACCCGGCACGATTCGCCCGTTTCGGGCTGCCGGTGCTCGCCGATACCGTCGAAGGCTTTGCCGGGCCGCTTGCCGGGATACTCACCGGCCTCGAATGGGCCGCTGCCGGTACGCCTTGCAAGGCAATCGTCAGCGCGGCCGGCGACACGCCTTTCCTGCCAGCGGATCTTGTCGATCGTCTGGTGGCCGCGGCTGGTGGACATCCCGGTTCGATCGCCGTCGCGTTCTCCTCAGGCAGGCGCCACCCGACTTTCGCGCTGTGGCCCGTCGAATGCCGTGGCGCCTTGCGGCATTTCCTGGTCGGCGAGGACAACAGGCGGGTTTCGGCCTTCATCGAAAGGCAGGGCCATGTCGAGGTCGAATTCCCGGTCCTGCAATCCGCCGGCCAACCCGTCGATCCTTTCTTCAACATCAACGTGCCGGACGATCTTGCCCGGGCCGAAGACCTGTTGCAGAGCATGACATCATGAACAGACGCGTCTTCGGCATCACCGGCTGGAAAAACTCCGGCAAGACCACCCTGACCGAAAAGCTGGTCGCAGAGCTCGTGCGGCGCGGCTGGACAGTCTCCACGGTCAAGCACGCCCATCATGATTTCGACATCGACAAGCCCGGCGCGGACAGCTTCCGCCACCGTCAGGCCGGCGCAACCGAGGTTGCGATCGTATCGGGCAATCGCTGGGCGCTGATGCATGAGCTGCGAGGCGAGCAGGAGCCGCCGCTGGACGCCATCCTGTCACGGCTCGCCCCCTGCGACATCGTCCTGGTCGAAGGCTACAAGCGCGAAGCCCACCTCAAGGTCGAAGCGCGGCGGCTGGAGGCTAAGGACCGCACGCCGCTTTCAGCAGGTGATCCCAATATTGTCGCCATCGCCGCCGATTTCGTCATTGCCGGCGAGCATCTGCCGGTGTTCGACCTCGACGACGCAAAATCCATAGCCGACTTCATCGAGCGCACGACCGGCCTCGTTGCTTGAGAAGTAACGTAACGGCAGAACCTCATTACCGATTTCGGCGGTTTTGCAGTTGCTTTTTTCTTGGAAAGAGTGGGAGTATCGCCGTCAGCGGGCGGTCAAAAGCACCGCCCCACAGAGCCGTTTCGGAACGACGGCCGGGACCATAAAGAGAGGACTATCATGCGTATTGCACTGCGTATCGCGCTCGCCGCATCGGCTGCGCTGCTGACGCTCGGCGTAGCCCAGGCCCAGGAAAAGACCCTGCGGATCGGCACCGAAGGCGCCTACCCCCCATTCAACAACCTCACCGCCGATGGCCAGCTTGTCGGCTTCGATATCGACATCGCCAAGGCGCTTTGCGATGAGATGAAGGTCAAGTGCACCTTCGTCGCCCAGGATTGGGACGGTATCATTCCAGCTCTTCAAGCCGGCAAGTTCGACGCCATCGTTGCCTCGATGTCGATCACACCGGAGCGTCAGGAGAAGGTCGACTTCTCGCACAAATACTACAATACCCCGTCGGCGCTTGCCGTGCCGAAGGATTCGCCGCTCAAGGGCGTTACCAAGGAAGACCTTGCCGGCAAGAACATCGGCGTGGCCACCACGACGACGCATTTCAACTATGCCTCGAAGACTTATACGGACAGCACCATCAAGGGTTATCCGAGCAGCCCCGAGGAACAGGCTGACCTGGCCAATGGCCGCCTCGACGCCATCGAGGACGACATTGTCGTGCTGCAGCAGTGGTTGGATTCGCCCGACGGCGCCTGCTGCAAGATTCTCGGCCAGCCCAAGCCGCAACCGGTCGAAATCTTCGGGCCTGGCGCCGGCATTGCCGTCCGCAAGGGCGACACAGACCTCGTCAACAAGCTGAATTCCGCCATCGACGCCATTCGCGCCAACGGAAAATATAAGGAAATCAACGACAAGTACTTCAAGTTCGACGTCTACGGCGCCGAGTCCTGATAGTCATGCCAAGGCGGCAGGGATACCCTGCCGCCTTTTTCGTCTCGGGAGCGCCGTGGGGGTAACACCGGTCAATGCCAGCCCAAAGCATATGGACACTGCTCAGTTGGGGACCCGAGGGCTGGAGTGACGATATTGCCTATGGCGCGTTGGTTACCATCGCGCTCGCACTTGCAACGCTGCCGATCGGCCTGACGATCGGCTTTTTCGTAGCCTGGGCCAAACAGTCCGAAGAACCGTCGCTGCGGGTGGCCGCCAATATCTACACCACCGTGTTTCGAGGCCTGCCTGAACTGGTGACGCTGTTCCTGTTCTTTTTCGGCATGCCCATTCTGCTGCAATACGTCATCCGCCTCTTCAAGCCCGAGGCGACGATCGACGTCGACAGCTTCATTGCCGGCATGATCGTGCTGTCGCTGATCTTTTCTTCCTATGCCAGCGAGGTGTTTCTCTCGGCCTTTCGCGCCATTCCCAAGGGCCAGTATGAGGGCGGCTACGCGATCGGCCTTTCGAAGTGGCTGACCATGCGCAAGATAATCTTGCCGCAACTGCTGCGCATCGCCTTTCCCGGCCTCGAGAATTGCTGGCTCAGCCTGCTCAAGGACACCGCCCTGGTTTCGGTCGTCAACCTCGCCGAAACCTTGCGCAATGCGGGCGTGGCCGCGCGCGTCACGAAACACGCGTTCCTGTTCTACAGCGTGGCGGCCCTGGTGTTCCTCGTTTTGGCGATCCTGTCGTCGATCGCGACGGGGTTCATCTTGCGCTCGCTGGGACGGAGGCAGCCGCGATGAGCGTCAGCGAGGCCATTTCAGTCGAACGGCCGCCGCCGCGGGCACGCGGCTGGCCGCGCGCCCGTATCGTGGGCTATGCGCTCGTCGGCTTATGGATCCTCTTCAGCATCGGCATCCTCGCCTATCTCATCTACGCCTGGAATGGCGAGTTCTTTGCCAGATATGCGCCGGCCTATCTGCAGGGGCTTTGGACCACGCTGTCGCTCGTCGCGATTTCCATGGTGGTGGGCGCGATCTTTTCGCTGCCGGTCACCTATGGCCGCATGTCGCGGAACCGGTTCTTGTCCGGCCTTGCCTATTGCTATGTCTATTTCTTCCGCGGCACACCGCTGCTCGTCCAGGTATACCTGGTCTATTACGGGCTGGGCTCCTTCCGGCCACAGCTCGAATCCGTCGGATTGTGGTGGTTCTTCCGGGAAGCCTTCAACTGCGGCGTGTTTGCCTTCGCGCTCAACACCGCCGCCTACCAGGCCGAGATCCTGCGCGGCGCCATAGAGAGCGTGCCCAGGGGCCAGTGGGAAGGCGCTGCCTCGCTCGGCCTGCACAAGCTGCAGACGCTGCGCAAGGTCATCCTGCCGCAGGCGTTCATCGTGGCCTTGCGGCCCTACGGCAATGAGCTAGTCCTGATGATCAAGGCTTCGGCCATCGTCGCCATCATCACCGTCTATGACCTGATGGGCAACGCCAAGCTCGCCTATGCCAAATCCTTCGATTTCCAGGCCTATGTCTGGGTCGCCATCGTCTATCTGGTGATGGTCGAGATTCTGCGCCATGGCGTCGAATGGATAGAGCGCCGGATCACCATCCATCTGCATCGCTGACCTCAGCCAGCCGTTTCCGCCTGGCCTGTGCCAGTCGATGCGGGTGGCGCGCGCCTTGACGAATTCGCCGCATGGCCTAGAGCTTCCGCGACTGAAAACTCTGTTTCGCCGGAAGGACAAGGTATGGCATCGGTGGCATTTCTCGGTCTTGGCGTCATGGGCTATCCCATGGCCGGACACCTGAAGAACAAGGGCGGCCACGACGTCACCGTCTACAACCGCACCGGCGCGAAAGGCGAGCAATGGGTCGCCCAACATGGCGGCAGCCATGCCGCGACACCGGCGCAGGCCGCCGAAGGCAAGGATTTCGTCTTTTCCTGCGTCGGCAATGACGACGATCTGCGCTCGGTGACCACGGGGCCGGAAGGCGCCTTCAAGGCAATGAAGAAGGGCTCGGTCTTCATCGACAACACGACGGCTTCGGCCGAAGTCGCGCGCGAGTTGGCCGAAGCCGCGCAGTCGGGAGGATTCTCGTTTCTCGACGCGCCGGTCTCCGGTGGCCAGGCCGGCGCCGAGAACGGCGTGCTGACCGTCATGGTCGGCGGCGATCAGGCTGCGTTCGACCAGGCCAGGCCGATCATCGACGCCTATGCCCGCATGGTCGGCTTGATGGGGCCGGCGGGTGCCGGCCAGCTGACTAAGATGATCAACCAGATCTGCATCGCCGGACTGGTGCAGGGACTGTCGGAAGGCATCCATTTCGGCAAGAAGGCCGGGCTCGACATCGAGAAGGTGATCGAGGTGATTTCCAAGGGCGCCGCTGGCTCCTGGCAGATGGAAAACCGGCACAAGACCATGAATGCCGGTAAATATGATTTCGGCTTCGCCGTCGACTGGATGCGCAAGGATCTCGGCATCTGCCTTGAAGAGGCCGACCGCAATGGCGCCCGGCTGCCGGTGACCGCGCTGGTCGACCAGTTCTACAAGGACGTGCAGGCGATGGGTGGCAAGCGCTGGGACACGTCCTCGCTGCTGGCGCGGCTGGAGAAGTAGGCGGCAATGTCCCTGCCCGCTCCGAACTGGACCGCGCAGGAGATCGTCGCGCATTTGCGCTCGATCGGTACAGAGGAAAACCGGGCCGGAATGGCGCGGTTCGGCATCAAGACCGCGACCGCGCTCGGCGTTGGCAATGCGGACTTGCGACCCTTGGCGCGCAAGGTGAAACGCGACCAGGAGCGAGCCCAGGCGCTGTGGGACAGCGGCATTCGCGAAGCACGGCTGATGGCCGCCTTCACCGGCGAGCCGAAGAAGATCACCATTGCGACATGCCGCCGCTGGGCCGACGATTTCGACAGCTGGGAAGTGGTCGATACCGTCTCCGACATGTTCGTCGATACGCCGTTCTGGCGCGAACTGATCGACGAATTCGCTTCCGACGAGCGCGAATTTGTCCGCCGCACGGCATTCGCCATGCTGGCATGGGCAGCGGTGCATCTGAAGAAGGAGCCAGATGCGACCTTCCAGGCCTATCTGTTCTTGATCGAAACGCATGCCTGCGACGAGCGTAATTTCGTCAGGAAGGCGGTCAACTGGGCGCTGCGGCAGATCGGCAAACGATCGGCGGAACTGCACGCCTCTGCCCTTGCGTTGGCGCAGGAACTTGCGGCTTCCCCGGACAAGACGTCGCGCTGGATCGGCAAGGATGCGGTCAGGGAATTGTCGGATGCCAGGACGCTTCAGCGTATCGCCGCCAAGGCTTGAGAGCGTGTCCTGACGGGGTCGAACGCGCCATGCCTCGCTATCCTCGGGCCGCGGATGACGACCTGTTGATTGCGCCGGCGCGTTGACGCGACTGGCGCTGGCGTCTTTACTCCGCAGCGAAGGGAAACGGCCAATGGGCACTCATCTCAAATCCGTCATCGCGCTCGCTGCCGCGACATTCGCGTTCGACGCTGGTGGCGCTTCGGCAGAGACCATGCACATCTTCTGGAAGGACCTGCGCCCGGCAACCCAGGCGGTCGCACAGGACGCCGAACTGCCGATGATCGCGGCAAAATTGCCCGACCACGGTGAAACGCTATCGGTCGGACTGCAGGATAAGACGGTACAATTAGCCGGCTATGTATTACCGGTCGATCGCGACGGCGACCTCGTCTACCAGTTCCTGCTGGTGCCCTGGACCGGCGCTTGCAGCCACATGCCGACGCCGCCGCCCAACCAGATCGTGCTGGTCACGCCAGCCCATCCGTACAAGATGACGGAGGCATACGAATCCGTCTCCGTCACCGGCGCCTTGAAGCCGGACATGGAAAAGAGCCAGCTGTTCATCCTCGACGGCGTCAGCGTCATCCAGTCCGGCTATTCGGTGCGCAAGGCCGAGGTCGTGGCAATCGATACCGTACCCGACTCCGTAGTCCTGCCGGTCAATTCGCCCTGGACGTTCCTCAACAAGAAGAACTGAGCGCGGCCTCAGGCCGCGTTGGCGCCCGATTCCTTGTCCAGCACCATGTAGTCGAGCGGGATCTCGGTCGTGTATTTGATCTGCTCCATGGCGAAGGACGACGATACGTCACGGATTTCGATCTTGGCGATCAGCCGCTTGTAGAAGGCGTCATAGGCGGCGATGTCGGGCACGACAACGCGCAGCAGATAATCGACATCGCCGCTCATGCGATAGAATTCGACCACTTCCGGGAATTCCTGGATGACCTCGGAAAACCGCCGTAGCCATTCATGGCTGTGCGAATTGGTGCGGATCGACACGAAGACGGTGACGCGCACATTGACCTTTTCGTGGTCGAGAATGGCGACGCGGCGCTTGATGACGCCCTCTTCCTCGAGCTTCTGGATACGCCGCCAGCACGGCGTGGTCGACAGGCCGACTTTCTTGGCAACATCGGCGACCGCGAGCGTCGCGTCCTCCTGCAGGAGGCGGAGAATTTTTCGGTCAAGGCGGTCCATCGGAGGCTCCTCGTGGAATAGTTTCGCCATAATCCCTTTTATCTAGGCCGTTCACAAGAAAGAAATTCTGCCATCAGGCGAAAAAGCGAGTGATTTCTTGCTGAATGGCTAATGGAGACGATAGCGGATTTCCGACCGCAGGAAGGGCAGCAAATCCATTTCAAACCAGGGATTCTGCTTCAACCAGCCGGTGTTGCGCCAGGAGGGATGCGGCAATGGCAGCACTTTGGGGCTGACGGAACTCTCCCAGATGGCGCGCCAGTCCATCACCGTTTCCGTCAGCGAGGGGCGCCGCGCCGCGCCCATGTGCCAGGTCTGCGCATAGATGCCGATCGTCAGCACCAGGTCGATGCGCGGCATCAGCGCCATCAGGGGCGCGCGCCACGCCGGGGCGCATTCGCGTCTCGGCGGAAGGTCGCCACCCTCGGCGTCTTGTCCGGGAAAGCAGAAGCCCATCGGCACGATGGCGAACTTCCCGGTGTCGTAGAATTCCTCGCTGGTCACGCCAAGCCAACTGCGCAGGCGGTCGCCGGACGCATCGGTGAAAGGCATGCCCGACAGATGCACCTTGGTTCCGGGCGCCTGGCTGGCGATCAGAATGCGGGCGCTGGACGAGGGTCGCAGCACCGGCCGCGGTTCATGCGGCAACGGCTTGCCGATGGGATTGTCGACGCAGATGCGGCAGGCGCGGACCGTTGCCGCGAGCTTGTCCAGTTCGACGCTCAAGCGGCGGCACTCGGCCGGCCGGAGACAGCCTGGTGCCAGCGCAACACATTGGTGCATTCCTCCGGCACCTTGATGCGTGCCGGCTTCATGAAATCGATCGCGATCAGCCCCGTGATGTCGGCGATCGAATAGCTGTCGCCGGCGGCGAATTCCCGATCTGCCAACTCGCCGTCGAGAATTTTCAGGAATTCGACCGCCTTCGGCTTGTTGGCTTCGCCCCACTCTGGAATCTGCGGGATTTCCCATTCCTTCATGGCCGGATGGATGTGACGGAAGGCCTGCGCGACGCTGCTGAGCAGGTTGAACTCCATCCGTCTCTGCCACATCTCGACCCGCGCCCTGCCGAGCGCGCCGCGCCCGAACAATGCCGGCTCGGGATGGAGTTCCTCGAAGTAGCGGCAGATGGCGACGGATTCGGTAAGGATGGTGCCGTCATCGAGCTCAAGAACCGGCAGACGCCGCAGCGGATTGCGCGAACTGACCGACTGCTGCCTGTGCTCCAGTGCGCCCATGTCGACCGGCACCAGTGGAACGGCGATCCCCTTTTCGGCCAGAAAAACGCGAACCCGCCGCGGGTTGGGCGCCCGGCCGCCGTCGAACAGCTTCATGTCCATCCTCCTTTTCGTTACGCCAGACAAGGCTTCACCAGAAGCGAAAGATCTCGCGAACAGCGTCGCCGATCGACGCCAGCGTCCCGTGTTTTCGTTCGACGACCTCGCCATGGTGGCTGTCGCGCCAGTCCTGCGGCCGGTCGAACGTGCCTGCCCAGATGCCGAGCCTCGCCGCGCGCGCCGTCGCTTCCTCGCCCTCGAAGTCGCCATAGGCAACAGCCCAGCCCGCTTCGACCTGGGCGCGGTTGAGGTTGGTGTCGCCGGCCTTGCAGTCGCCAAGCAACCGGCCGTAGCGATCGCGCTGCCAGCCGCTGCAAGTGACCGGCCTGCTGGCAATCAGGCGCACCAGCGATTGGCGCGCCAGCGTGCCGCAGGCATAATCGACGCCGTTCTTGCGGCAGGTCTGGGTGTATTCTGGAGCATCGATGCCGCGCATGCGGATGCGCTCCGTGCCCAGCGTGATCGAATCGCCGTCGTTTATGACGGCCGTACCTTGTGTCTTGCGCGTCTCCACCCGGTCGAGACGCGCCGCAAGCAGGATCAGCAGCCCCAGGATGATGACGGCCAGCCCGTAGTCGAGCAGCTTGCGCCACAGGCTTCTCGGTCGCGGTGCGGCGTACCGCCGGCGCGACCTCGGCGACCACGAACGGCTCATATGGCAAACGGTTGGTTAATCATTCGAACGTAGCTTAACACCTTGAAACCGCTGCACGCATAAACTGAAGTTTTTGATGCCCTTGCAACGCTCGAACACAGCGGACAAGTTCATTGTGGACCGCATGAAACGGCATCGCAACAGCGATGTCGCGCGCGCGGTGCGCAAGACGCGCGACCGTCTTTCGCAGCAGGCCGGCAACCCCGATTTCGATCGCGAACTGCTGAAGCTCCACGCGCGGGCCATGACTAGCGGCGCCGTGGTCATCCCGCTGCTTGTGCTGGCGATCGCCGCGGCCGGCCGTCTCGCCGGTGTCGGCAACGAGATCGGGCTTTGGGCGCTGGTCACGCTCACCTGCTACACCATTGTCGCCTTCATGGCGAGGCGGATCGAGCGGACTGAAGCTTCCGCGCTCAACCCATTGCAAACGCGAAGGGAATTCCTGGTCGCCCACTTCCTGTGCGGCCTCGGCTGGGCTTGGTTCGTATTGCTGGGCTGCGGTGTCTGCGCGGTCGACCAGTTCCAGGTGGTCAAGGCGGTGGTGTTGCTGTTGGCCATGGCCGGAACGGCCGTCATGGCCTCGTCCCTAAGCGGCGCCCTGCTGGCAACCTTTGCCGTCCCGGTGGCGCTTTACGCCTATGTCGGCACCAAAGCGTGGATGCCGGTCGATGTGATCATGGCCGGACTGCTGGTGCTGTCACTGCCCTTCTTCGCCTATGTCGCCCGCCACCTCAACCGCTCCTCGCTGATGCTCTTGTCTTTCCGGTCCGAGAAGGATGCGCTGATCGTCGAACTGGAGACGGCGAAATCGATGTCGGACGAAGCGCGACGGCGGGCCGAGGACGCCAATCTGGCGAAATCACGTTTCCTCGCCTCGATGAGCCATGAATTGCGCACCCCGCTCAACGCCATTCTAGGTTTTTCCGAGGTGATGGCGAACGAGGTGCTGGGACCGATGAGCAATCCCACCTATCGCGATTATGCCCGTGACGTGCATGATTCCGGCCAGCATTTGCTCGACCTGATCAACGAGATACTCGACCTGTCGCGCATCGAGGCCGGCCGCTATCAGCTCAACGAAGAGCCGGTGATGCTGCTCAACATCGTAGAGGATTGTTGCCACATGATGGAGTTGAAGGCGCGCAACAAGGATATCCGCGTCATCCAGGATTTCGAACAGACATTGCCGCGCCTGTTCGCCGACGAGCGCGCCGTGCGCCAGATCACGCTCAACCTTCTGTCCAACGCCATAAAATTCACCGCCACCGGCGGCGAAATCCGCGTCCGCGTGGGCTGGACGGCGGGCGGTGGCCAATACATCTCGATCAAGGACAATGGCCCTGGCATTCCCGAGGACGAGATTCCCGTCGTGCTGTCAGCCTTCGGCCAGGGGTCGATCGCCATCAAAAGCGCCGAACAGGGCACTGGGCTTGGCCTGCCGATCGTGCAAGGGCTGCTTGCCATGCATGGCGGCGAGTTCGAGCTTCATTCCAAGCTGCGCGAAGGCACGGAAGCGATAGCCATCTTTCCGCTGAGCCGGGTGATGGAAGAACTGCCGGCGCTGCCGACCGCCGCTGTCGCCGCGCGGCGGCGGTAGGGACTGGCCAACACTGAGTACGGCGTCGTTACCCCCGAACCGCCGCCGCCATGCCCGAACTGGTCAGCGCCGATGCCTTGACGAGCCCGGCCGCCAGGGCCGCTCCTGCCCCCTCGCCATGGCCGATGCCCAGATCGAGCAGCGGACGCAATCCGAGGAGTTCGGCTGCCCTGCCATGCGCCGGTTCCGGCGACAGGCTGGCGAGCAGGCAGTGATCGAGGGCGGCGGGATTGGCCACATACAGCACGGCCGCCGCGGCTGTTGCCGCAAAGCCGTCGAGCAGGACCGGTATCTGCTGCATGCGCGCGGCGAGGATGGCGCCGGCTATCGCCGCGAACTCGCGGCCTCCGACCCTGCGCAGCGCTTCGAGCGGATCTTCCAGTTGAGCGCCGTGAAGAGCCAGCGCGGCGTCGACCACTTCGGCCTTGCGGATCTGCATGGCGGCATCGGCGCCAGATCCCGGACCAACCCAGTCGGCACCCCTGCCTCCGAACAGCGCGGTGAACAAGGTGGCAGCCACGGTGGAGTTGCCGACGCCGAGATCGCCGAGGCAAAGCAGGTCGGTGCCGCCGGCGATCGCCTCCATGCCGAAGGCCATGGTCGCCGCGCAACCACGCTCGTCGAGCGCGGCATCCTCCGTGATGTCGCCGGTCGGTATGTGCAAGGCAAGATCGAACACTTTCAGCCCGAGATCGTTGGCGATACAGATCTGGTTGATCGCCGCACCGCCCGCCGCGCAAAGCTCGACCGCGTTGGCCGTCGCCGCCACCGGCCTTGGCGAAATGTGGTGCCTGACAACGCCATGGTTGCCGGCAAAGACGGCCATTAGCGGCCTGGTCACGGCGGGCGGGGCCCGGCCGCTCCATGCGGCAAGCCATGCGGCCATGTCCTCGACGCGGCCAAGCGAGTTGGCCGGCTTGTCAGCCCTGGCAAACAGCGTACGCACGCGCGCCTCGGCATTGAGGTCCCCGGCCGGCAAATTGTCGAGCAGGTTGCGAAAATCGTCGAAAGGCAGCGCGCTGGTCATATCGGAGGCAAATCACTTCTGGAGTTGGCGAGCGGCATAGCCGCCTTGCGTCATCGGCACAACCTCCTCGATGGTCCTTGCCGGTTTGCCGCAAAGGCAGCCGCGGAAGGCGCGATCGCGAGGGCTTGCATTGGCATTGCCGTTGCACCATGTGGAGGAGGAAGAGCGGATCTGCGGATGGAATTCCCTCAGAGAAAGTCATGACGACCATCGAATCTCCCTGCATCCTGGTCTGTTCGATCGATATGAAAACCGGCTTCTGCTTCGGTTGCGGCCGCACGCGCGACGAGATCGGTGCCTGGATGGGGATGACGCCCGAGACGCGCCGCAGCGTGATGGCCGAACTGCCGGCCCGGCTGGAAACCGTCGAACGCCGGCCGCGTCGGGAAACGCGCCGCACCCGCATGGCGCGCGAGCGCGACGCACTCTAGCGAGGCAAGAATGAGCAGCCGGCTGTTCTGGACCGTGATGGCTGTGATCGGCGTGGGAGTGGTCTTGCTGATGCTGAATGATCCGGCCGGCAGCACGCTCGGCGTCGAGAATTACGATTTTGGCCGGCTGATCTGGTTTGGCGCCTTCGGCGCCCTCATCGGCGCCGGCTTGCTGCGGTCGGCGCCGCTCGGCGTGGTGGCCCGCAACCTCGGCGCCTGGGCGGCCATCGTGCTGGTGCTGATCGCCGGCTATCAATATCGTTACGAACTGCAGGACGTCGCCAGCCGGGTGACCGCCGGCCTCGTTCCTGGCAGCCCGCTGGCGCTCGGCGTCGAGGATGGCCACGCCACCGTGACCCTCGACAAGGCCGACAACGGTCATTTCGAAGCGCGTATCCTGGTCAACGGCAACCCGGTCCGCGCCGTCGTCGACACCGGCGCGACCAGCACCGTACTGACCTCGCAGGACGCGCAGGCCGCAGGCTTCAACCCCGCAACGCTCAACTACACCATACCGGTTTCAACGGCCAACGGCATGGCACGCGCCGCGGCGGTCAAGACCGACGAACTGGCGATCGGCGGCATCGTGCGCAAGGACATGTCGGTGATGGTGGCGGCTCCCGGCATGCTGAGCCAAAGCCTGCTCGGCATGAACTTCATCGGCTCGCTGTCGGGTTTCGACGTGCGCGGCGACCGTATGATCCTGAGGGACTGAGATCAGGCAGCCTCGGCTGCGGCCCCGCCGAATTCGATGGCCGCGAACGCGGTCTTCAGCACGTCCGGCCCGGCGCCAGGCCGCGTTGCGTCGGTCGACAGGATCTGGCGGTAGCGGCGCGCGCCGGGCAGGCCGTGAAACAGGCCGACCATATGGCGGGTGACATGGCCAAGCCTGCCGCCCTGTTCGATATGCCGTGCCGCGTAGTGCGCCATCGCATCGATCAGCGCCGCGAAATCGAATGTCTCCGGCCGTGCGCCGTAGAAGGCGGCGTCGACACCGGTCAGAATGCCGGGCGTGTGGTAGGCAGCGCGGCCAAGCATGGCGCCATCGACATGATCGAGATGCGTCCGCGCCTCTTCAAGCGACTGAATGCCGCCATTGATGCCGATGAATTTGCTCGGTTTTCCGCTCTTCAGACGATAGACCCTGCCGTAATCGAGCGGCGGGATGTCGCGGTTTTCCTTCGGGCTCAGCCCTTCCAGCCACGCCTTGCGCGCATGCACCCACAAGGCGTCGGCGCCGGCATCGAAAACGCCATTCGCCAGCGCGTCGAGCGCCGGCTCGGGGTCCTGTTCGTCGACGCCGATCCTGCATTTGACCGTGACTGGAACTTTCACTGCCGCCTTCATCGCCGCGACGCAATCGGCGACGAGATCGGGCACTTTCATCAGGCAGGCGCCGAACGTGCCCGACTGGACGCGGTCGGACGGGCAGCCGACATTGAGATTGATCTCGTCATAGCCGAAGGCTTCGCCGATGCGCGCCGCTTCGACGAGCTTTGCCGGATCCGAACCGCCAAGCTGCAGGGCGACCGGATGCTCCGCCTCGTCGAAGCCAAGCAAGCGCTGGCGCGCGCCATGAATGACCGCGTCGGCCACCACCATCTCGGTGTAGAGCAGCGCATGCGTCGTCAGCCGGCGATGGAAGAAGCGGCAATGCCGGTCCGTCCAGTCCATCATCGGGGCTATGGCGATCTTGGCGTTCAACATATTGTTCGGGTTGGTTTTCCAGGTAGTCCGATCTACTCGGATCGGGTCTTGCCGCGACATGTAGCGTATTTGCCGCTGCTTTCAAACTGTCCGCCATCCCCGGCCAAACCCGTGCGCGTTCGGGCCTGTTGGCTTGTTGAGCCAAGCAATGCCTCGACCTGCCAGGAGCCTATTCGAGCCGGTTGCGATAGGCTCCTTCCCAACAATGGAATTACCGCCATGAACGACACAAGCCCGGCAAACCCGATCTACGATCCGCAGGAACTGGAGCCATCGCTGATTGCGCGCCAACATGCGGGTGATGTCGACGGCATGACGGCATTGTTCGAACCGGATGCGGTGATCGACTGTGGCGATGGACAATTCGTGCGCGGCCATGAAGCCATTCGCCGCTACTATGCCGACATCACCGCCTCGGGCCGTAAGTTCGCCGTCGGTGAGCAGCGTGCGGCCTTGATTTGCGGTGATCTGGCGCTGACCTCGACCCGCCTTCCGGATGGCGACGTGACGAGTGAGGTCGCGCGCCGGCAAGCAGACGGATCATGGCTTTGGGTGATCGACCGCTACCGCGTCGACTGGTGATGCGGATGCCGGGACCGCCTGGCTCGAGGCGCGAAAACCACCCTCCCGCGCCCGCAACGGGCACGAACCATCATCGGCAGAACGGCACGCCGCTTATCGACGCAGCGCGTGTATGCTCGCCATGCTGTTGCCGGCGATCGGCAAAGCCATGTCGTCGTCCAGGAGTCGCGTAATTCGGGCAAAGCCGGTGAAGGCTTTCCTTGCTTCTTCCGCCGACATTTGGCCGGACAAGGCAGCCGCGCAGCAATTCAGCGCGCATTGATAGACAGGACCGCGCCGTCCTGCTGGCCATTTACGCAAAAAAACCATGGCCTCGGCAACGCTATCGACTTCTTCTACAGGGTGCCCCTGCCCGCGCGAAATCCGCACGGGTGAAAAGAAATGCAGATAGTCCATGACTTCCTCCCGATCGGTCGCGATACGCGGCCGAACCACACAAAACGCGCCGCGACGCAGGCGGTTCCATGGCAAGTCGAATTTTTTTCGCCTGTCGGGCGAGATCATCCGTGCGCGGGCAGAATCGCGGGGCTGATCGTCGGGAAATGACACGCGACTTTGCGGCCAGGTCGATACTCAACGACCTCGGGCCGCTCCGTACGGCACCGCTCCGCCGCTATCGGACAGCGGGGATGGAACCGGCATCCGGAAGGCGGATTGAGCGGGCTCGGCACGTCGCCGGTGAGGATAATGCGCTTGCGCGTCCCGCCGGGTGTCGTCTCGACGACAGGAACGGCCGAGATCAGCGCCTGGCTGTAGGGATGGGCGGGCGATGCGAACACCTCTTCTGCTGGTCCCTCTTCGACGATCGAGCCGAGATACATGACGGCGATACGGGTCGAGACCTGCCGCACCACGGAAAGATCGTGGGCGATGAAGACATAGGTGAGGTTCAGCTTCTCCTGGAGGTCGGCAAGCAGGTTGACGATCTGCGCCTGCACCGACACGTCGAGCGCCGAGACCGGTTCGTCCAGCACGACGAGATCGGGATTGAGCGCAATCGCCCGCGCAATGCCGACGCGCTGGCGTTGCCCGCCGGAGAATTCATGGGGATAGCGCATGACATGGTCCGGCTGCAGCCCGACAAGGTCGAACAGCTCCGCAACGCGCGCGGAAATCTCGCGGGACGAAAGCTTGCCATGGATGCGCAGCGGCTCCGCCACCAGATCGCCGACACGCCGGCGCGGATTGAGCGAGGCCGACGGGTCCTGGAAGACCATTTGCAGGCGGCGCCGCAGCGGCCTGAGTTCCGACAGCGACTTCGAGGTGATGTCGTCGCCTTCGAACAGGAGTTGACCGTCCGATATGTCGTAGAGCCTCACCAGGCAACGCGCCAGTGTGGACTTGCCGCATCCGGACTCGCCGACCAGTCCAACGGTCTCGCCGCGCCGCACCGTCAGCGACACATTGTCGACGGCATGGACGGTTCGCCTGCCCTCGGCCGAAAAGCGGGTGCCGATCGAGAAGCGCTTGCCGAGCGAGCGTGTTTCGAGGATTGGACGGTCAGTGTCGGTCATCTCTCCGCTCATGCCTGCGCCACTCGGAAACACGCCGCCGCGTGGGTGGCGGCGCCAAGGTCAGGCTTGCCGGTCAGACAGGGCTCGTACCGGACCGGGCAGCGCGGCCCGAAGGCGCAGCCTTGCGGCAATCGCAGCAGCGATGGCGGTGACCCTGGGATGGCCGGCAGGCGACGAGGCTTCGCACCGGTCAGCGGCGGGATAGAGCCGAGCAAGGCACGCGTATAGGGGTGCTGCGGGTCGGAAAACAACTCTGTGCGGCTGCCGCGTTCGACGATGCGGCCGGCATACATGACCATCACCCGGTCAGCGAGTTCGGAGACCACGCCCATGTCATGCGTGATGAAGACGACGGCCGATTTGTGCGTTGCGCGCAGCTTGCGCACGAGATCGAGAATGCCGGCCTGCACGGTGACGTCGAGCGCGGTGGTCGGCTCGTCGGCCACCAGCAGCGCCGGGTTGCAGGACAGCGCCATCGCGATCACCGCGCGTTGGCGCATGCCGCCGGAGAGCTGGTGCGGATAGCGCGACATCGCTTCGTGCGGATTGGGAAAATTCACCTCCGCCAGCAGTTCCTCCACCCGCTCCATGGCCTTGGACTTGCTGATGTTGCGATGGGCGCGGATCTGTTCGGCGATCTGCCAGCCGATGGTGTAGACCGGTGTCAGCGCCGTCATCGGATCCTGGAAGATCATCGCGATCTCGTTGCCGCGTAGACGACGAAGCTCCCGCGCGGGCAGTCCGACCAGTTCGCGGCCCTTGTAGCGGATCGAGCCTTCGATGATGGCGTTGGGATCGGTGATGAGCCCCATCACCGCCAGCAGCGACACCGTCTTGCCGGAGCCGGACTCGCCCACGACGCCGAGGATTTCGCTTTCCGCGAGGTCGAAGGAAACGCCGTCGATGGCCCTCACGGGCCCGTCATCGGTCCGAAACGATACTTTGAGATCGCGCACCGACAATATCATGATGTCCTCAGGCGCGGATCGAGAAGGATGTAGACGAAATCGACGACGGCGTTGGCGACCACCACGAACATGGACGCGTACATCACCGTCGCCATGATCATCGGCAGGTCGAGGTTCTGCAGCGCGTCATAGGTGAGCTTGCCGATGCCGTGCAGTCCGAACACCACTTCGGTCAAAAGCGCCGAGCCGCCCACCAGCGCGCCGAAGTCGAGGCCGAACAGCGTGACGAAGGCGATGAGCGACGTGCGCAAGGCATGGCGCAGCAGGATGCGGGTCTCCGACAGGCCCTTGGCCCGGGCGGTGCGGATATAATCTTCCTGCATCGATTCAATGATCGCCGCGCGCAAGACGCGCCCGTAGATGCCGATATAGAGGATGGCCAGCGTGATCCAGGGAATGACCAGCGTCAGGAACCAACCTTTCGGATCGTCGGAGAAATTCTTGTAGCCAAGCGGCGGCACCCAGGAGAATGCCCAGCTATCGTGGTAGCGGCTCTGGGTGATCAGGTTCATCACCTCCCCCAGCCAGTAGACCGGCATGGAAATACCGAGCAATCCCAACGCCATCAGCAGCCGGTCCAGCCAACTGTCGCGCGTTGCGGCGGCAACGATGCCGATGACGATTGAAACGACCACCCACAGGATCGCGGCCCCGAACACCAGCGAGAGGGTGACCGGAATTGAATCCATCACCGCCGGCACCACCTTCCAGCCGCGATTGACGAAGGAGGTCAGGTCTCCCGTGACGAAGATTTTCTCCATCATCGTCACATATTGCACATAGAGCGGCCGGTCGAAGCCGAAGCTGTGACGCACCGCTTCCAGCACTTCGGGCGACGCGTTGCGGCCCGCGATGCGGGCGGCGGGGTCGGCGCCCGGCGTCGCGAAGAAAATCAGGAACACGATGACCGAAATGCCGAACATCACGAACAGCATCTGACCGAAGCGGCGCAGGATGGCGTAGATCATCAGTCGCGCCCCAGCCGAACCTTGGAGCGCGGGTCGAGCGCGTCACGCAGCCCGTCGCCGAAGACGTTGAGCGCCATGACGGAGACAGCGATCGCCAGACCCGGCGCCAGCGCCACAAGCGGCCTGGTGTAAAGCAGCGCCTGCCCGTCCTGAATGATGGTTCCCCAGCTCGCCGCGGGTGGCTGGACGCCGATCGACAGGAAGGAAAGTGCTGATTCCGTCAGCATGTTCAGCGCCATCATCAACGGGATGAAGACAATGAGCGTGGTGGTGATGTTGGGCAGGATGTCGCGCCACAGGATCCGTGATCCCGGAACGCCCAAATTGATCGAGGCCATGACGAATTCGCTGTGGCGCAGTGACAGGACCTGCCCGCGTATCGGACGCGCCACGTAAGGCACGTAGACGATGCCGATGATGATGACCGGCAGCCACAGGCTGCCGGACTCGATCTCGATCGGTCCGATCGAAATGCCTTGCGCGATGGTGACGATGGAGAGGGAAATCGCCAGGAGATAGATCGGGAACGCCCACAGCACGTCCAGGAAGCGCGACAGCACCGTGTCGGTGATGCCGCCGAAATAGCCGGCGACCAGTCCCGCCGCCGTGCCGAGGACCAGGGTGAAGATGGTGGCGGCTCCCGAGATCAGCAGCGAACTCAGCCCGCCATAGAGCATCCGCGCCATGACATCGCGCCCTTGGCTGTCGGCGCCGAGGAAATAGTTGCCGAGCCGCCAGGTCGGGCCGATGGGCGTGTAGCCAAGCCCGAGCCCTTCGGTCGATTGTTCCATCACCGGAACGTCGACGCCGTCGATCTGGATGACGGCGTCGAGCGTCGAGGCGAAGGGGTCTGTACCAGCCCATTTCGCGTAGAGAGGCGCGCTGAAACAGGCAAGGACAATGAGGAGGAACACGGCCAGGGACGCCATGGCGGCCCTGTTTCTTGCCAGCTTCGCAAACGCGACGGCCCAGGGCCCCCGCGTCCTGCGCGGCATGGCAGCGACTTGGTTCGACACGGGACGTGCCCCTCCGCGGTTCGTTACTGCACCCAGGCCATTACTGTACCCAGGCCATTACTGCACCCAAGACTGGGTGATCATCCAGTTGAACTGCCGGTTGAACTTGAAATTGCCCACACGCTTGCTGACGAAGTCAAGCCGCTTGGGGGTGAAGAGGCCGACGGCCGGCGCCTTGTCGGTGACCTGCTTGTCGATCTCAGCCCACATCTTGTCGGCGGCTTTCTGGTCGGTCACGCCGAGGTCCAGCGCCTTCTGCATCTTGGCGTCGATATCCTTGTCGCAGAAGCCGGCGATGTTGATCGAAGCGTCCGAGCCCTCGCGGAACGAGGCGCAGCTGAACAGGATGTTCAGGAAGTCCGAGGCCGCGGGATAGTCCTTGTACCACTGGGTGACGGACATCTGCACCTTGTTGCTGGTGTTCTGGATGTAGGTGAACTGGATGTTGGACGAGATCGGCTTGACGTCGGCGGCGTAGCCGATGCTGGTCAGCACGCTCTGCAGATAGACGCCGATCGACCGCGAAATGGCGGTATCCTCGACGATGATGGTCACCTTCTGGCCCTTGGTGCCGGATTCCTCGACCAGCTGCTTGGCCTTGTCGAGGTCAGGCGCCGACCATTTGGCGCCGGGGTTCTTGGTGAAGGGACAGTAGTCCTCGTGCCCGGGGAAGTCCGGAGGCAGGACCTGGCAGACCGGCGAGGCAAGCACCTTGCCGCCGAACAGCTTGACCAGCGTGTTGCGGTCGACCGCGTAGGCAACGGCCTGGCGCGCCTTTTCATTGTCGAACGGAGCAAGGCGGTTGTTGAGCGGCGCATACCACCATGCCGAGAGCGGCGAGATGTGGAGCTGGTCCATGGACTTGGTGCCGAGCTCGCCAAGGCGGTCGCTGGGCAGCGCGTCGAACATCCAGTCGGCTTCGCCGTTCTGGATCGCGGTGACGGCGGCCTCCTCGGACAGGCCGAAATCGTACTGGACGACATCGGGATAACCGTCCGGCTGGGCTTCCTCGCTCCACTGTTTGAAGTTCGGATTGCGGGTCACCGTCATGCCCTTGTTGGGGTCGAAGGCGGAGATCATGTAGGCGCCGGTGCTGGGGATGGGCTTGGAGCCCATGTCTTCGGCGGGCGTGTCGGCCGGCAGGACCACGGCATGCGGCAAGGCAAGCTTGTAGAGAATCTCGGCATCCGGCTTGGTCAGGTTCAACGTGATGGTGCCGGCCGCTTCGTCGCCGACGATGCCGCCTTCCAGCGTGCAGCTCTTGGTGTCGGCAAGGCATTTGTCGGCGCCGACGATGCCGGCATAGAAGGTGCCCGAGGTCGGACCGGAGACCTTGAAGATGCGCTGGAAGGAGGCAACGACGTCCTTCACGCCGAGATCCTTGCCGTCGGAGAATTTGATGCCCTTGCGCAGCTTGAAGGTGAAAGTCTTGCCATCATTGGTGACGGCAGGCAGCGTCTCGGCAAGGTCCGGGACGATGGTGAAGCCGTCCATGCCCTCTGCCTTGCGGAAGGCGACCAGCCCGTCATAGATCGGCTGGTACATCTGCCAGCCCTGGTCGGTGTAGTTGATGTGCGGATCGAGCGTTCCCGCCGCCGAACGGGCGAGCAGCCGGATGGTGCCGCCGCGATGTTCCTTGAGATATTCGGCCTGCGCCGGGGTCAGCCACATGCCGGCCAGCAATGCCGCGGCCGACGCCGCCAAAAGCAGTTTCTTCATGTCGTTATTCCCCTTTTCTCAGTTGTCGTTGTCGTCCAGGAAGTCTCCCGCCACCCGCATGCACAGATCCTGCTCTTCGACATGCGGCATATGGCTGGAATGCTCGAATATCTGCCAGCGCGATCCCTTGATGCCGTCCTTGAAGGGCTGCACGGTCGCGGGCGTGGCCTCGTCGTAACGGCCCGAGATGATCAGCGTTGGAACATCGATGGCGGGCAAGCGGTCGATGATGCTCCAGCTTTTCAGCGTGCCGATGACGTGAAATTCGTTGGGCCCGTTCATGACGTTGTAGACGGTCGGATTGCGTACGACCTGGGCGAAGGTCTCCGTCACCTCGGGCGGGAACGGAACGACCCGGCAGACATGCCGTTCGTAAAACACCATGGTCGCGGCCTGATAGGCGGCATCGTCCGTCGTGCCGGCCTGTTCGTGCCGGGTCAGCGTCTCCTGCACATCAATGGGCAGGTCGGCGCGCAAGCGGTTGGCCTCTTCCACCCAAAGTTTCATGGAAGCCGGTGAATTGGCGATGGTGAGCGACTTCAGGCCCTTCGGCCGCGTCACCCCGTACTCGGCGCCCAACATACCGCCCCAGCTTTGCCCCAGCACATGGAAGCCGCCGCGGATGCCGAGATGGTCGACGAGATTTTCAAGCTCGTCGATGAACAGCCTTGGTGTCCAGAAATCGGCGCCCTTGCCCGGCAGCAAGGTGGAGTTGCCGCAACCCAACTGGTCGTAGTGGATGACGGCGCGGCCTGTCCGGGCAAGGAGCTTGTAGGCATCGACGTAGTTGTGGGCAGCGCCGGGCCCGCCGTGCAGGATAACGACGGGAGACTTGGCTGCATCGAGCTCGCCGCTGACGCGATACCAGGTTTCGTAGTCGCCGAAGCCGGCACGTCCTTCCCTGGTGGCTATTTCCGATGACATTCCGATCTCCTGACCGTTTGAAGACATGCCGCTGGTCACCTAGTTTGCAACCCGGCTGGTTCGAACCCACTCTTCCAGCATTTGCACGCCGAATGCGGTGGCGCCTTCCCGGCCAAGGGGCTGATCCTTGTCGGTCAGTTCCTTGCCGGCGATGTCGAGATGCACCCAGGGGCGGTCTTCCGTGAAATGGCGCAGGAACGCCGCGGCGTAGGGCGCGTCGCCGTCTTCCATGTCCTTGGCGTGATGCCTGATGTCGGCGAACGGCGATTGCAGCCCTTCGTCATAGGCCCGGTCGAGCGGCAATTGCCAGAACCGCTCGCCGACCTTCTCTCCGGCCGCGATCATCCGTGAGGCGATGGCATCGTCGGTGCTGAAAAGGCCGGCAAATACCGATCCGAGCCCCCGCATCACAGAATAGGTCAAGGTGGCGAGGTCGACGACAACCGACGGGTTGAAGCGCGAGGCGGCATAGTAGAGGCAGTCGGCCAGGATCAGCCGTCCTTCGGCATCCGTGTCGAACACCTCCACCGTCTGCCCGGACGCTGTCGTGATGATGTCGCGCGGCTTGAGCGCGGTGCCCGATGGCATGTTCTCGGCAATGCCGAGCACGCCGACGACATGCACCGGGCTGCCTTGCCGGGCCAGCGCGATGAGCAGGCCGACCACCGCGGCCGCACCGCCCATGTCCGCCTTCATGTCGAACATCTGCTCGCCGCGCTTTATGCACAGGCCGCCGGAATCAAAGCACACGCCCTTGCCGACGAAAGCCATGGGCTGTGCGGGAGCGCCCTTGCCGCGATAGCGCAGCACCGCAACACGCGGCGGCCGCACCGAACCCGATCCTACCGCCAGGATCGCGTTCATGCCTAATTCCCTGAGCCTTGCCGTATCGAGGATCTCGACATCGATGCCGGCTTCACGCAACGGCTCCAGATGATCGTGGAAATTGTCGGGATGCAGATGATTGGGCGGCAGGTTGACCAGGGTGCGCGCATATTCGACGCCGTCGGCGATGGCATTGATCCGCGCCAGCGCCGCATTCAGCTCCTGGCCGCCGGCCCCGACCAGTTGCACCCGCAGGGTCCGATCGGCGCCCGCTCCGGCGCGCCGGTTGCGCATGTCGAACCGATAGCGCCGCAGCCGCATGCCGAGCGCGACCCGGGCCAGGATTTCCGCCCCGGGCAGTTCGACGCCCGAGACAGGATCGAGGACCAGGGTCGCCGCGCATTCACCTTTGGCCTCCAGATGCGCCGCCAGCGCACCGCCGGCGCATGCCAGGGAAAGTGCGGTGACGGCATCGGCCTTGCCCAGCGCCAACACGATCACGCGCCGGGCCGGCACGGCCCGCGGTGTGATGAGATCGATGCAGGCGCCTGATTCAGCAAGGACGGTCGCGTCCGAACAGGCACGCGAGAGTGCACCTCCCGTTTCGGTATCCAGTGCCGCTGCCCGCGGGCCAAAGCCTGCCTGGGCAGTCTGCAAGATCACGACGACGGAGGTTTCCGCGGAAATCTCGTCCGCCGTTTCAAAGACCGGCACTGGCGATTGAGGCATAAGCGGGCGTCCTCCTCGTGACGGGCTTTGGACGAGGCGTTGCTTGCCGCTTGTGCAATGCTCCGCCCGCCACCGGTGGAAGCCGGTCAAACCGGTCGCCGCCGTTGGTGGAATGGTGCCGAAGTTCCCGAATAGTCGTTTTCTTAAGACGACTTAGTTGCTCTTGCCTCTTGGGTATCCCTGAACGGGCCGGGCGATCAAACGCCAATTTTGTCCATGTCGATTGACAAAAACTCAACTGACAATTCATGATCGGTCGATGGCCCTACCCTCACTCAATGGCATGCGCGCTTTCGAGGCCGCCGCACGTCTCGGCAGCATCAAGGATGCAGCCGAAGAGCTGCATTTGACGCCCTCAGCCATAAGCCGCCACATCCGGGCGCTCGAGCGAAATCTCGGTCAGGATCTGTTCGAACGCGGCTTTCGCCAGATAACGCCGACCATCCGGGGGTCGTATTACGCGCGCAGCCTGTCCGAGGCGTTCGAAGCCATCTGGCGCGCCACCGACGATGTCAGTCTCATCGAAAGCCCGAGCCATGGCAGGACCCAGCGTGTCCGTGTCCTGTGCGTGCCCGCTGTCTTGAACCTCTGGCTGGCGGATCGGCTGCCGAATTTTCGGCGACTGCATCCCACCGTCGACCTTGAGATCTCGACATCGGGCAAGCGCGCCAATTTCGATTTGGCCATTGTCGACGAGTTCGTCTACAAGGCCGGCCCGGCCCTGACGCTGCTGATCCCGCTGGTTCTGACGCCGGTGTGTGCGCCCTCGCTGCTCGAAGGGCCGATGCCGCTGCGATCGCCAGCCGACCTTGTCCACCACCACCTCATCCACGAATGCGAGTCCATGCGGTGGAAACGCTGGCTGGAGCAGGAAGGCGTCCTGGACACGACACCGAAATCCTCGACGACGCTGGACGATTGCACGCTGATCATGCGCGAGGCGATCAATGGCGCCGGAATAGCGCTTGCCGACACCATGATGGCCCAGGACCTGCTGCAGCAAGGCAAGCTTGTCGCCCCGTTCAGCGCCCGCCATACTTATCCGGCCGGCATCTACCTGCATCAGCGTCGCAGCATCGGCAACAAGCCGGGTACCGGCCTGTTCCAGGATTGGCTGCTGTCCGAAGTCGAGGACCACAAGCGGACGATGGCCATCGCCTGATCGGCCGCAACTCGAATCATCCAAGCCATTTTTTCAACGTCGACCCACCATCACGGGCCGCCGATAATCGCGGTTCGCATTGAATATCTTTAAGGCCAAAGCCGGCAAATCGGTTGCTTGTCGGTTCCCCAGCGTCAGGCGTAACCTTCGCGGTCAACGCGTGAGGGCGCGTGCTGCAAGAAGGGGATATTGCAATGACGATACAAGGCGCATCGCCTGACCTTTATAATGAAGACCTCGCACCCGCCAAGGTTCGAAACTGGGGACCGTTCTCGATCTTCAATGTGTGGACGTCGGACGTCCACAGCCTGTGGGGTTACTATCTCGCCGCCAGCCTGTTTCTGTTCTGTGGCGGTTTCGTCAACTTCATCATCGCCATCGGTATCGGCTCGCTGATCATCTACGCGCTGATGAACATGGTCGGCTATGCCGGCGTGAAGACCGGCGTACCCTACCCCGTGCTCGCCCGCGCCTCGTTCGGCATCTGGGGCGCCAACATCCCGGCCCTGGTGCGCGCCATCGTCGCCTGCTTCTGGTACGGCGCGCAGACAGCCGCCGCCTCCGGCGCCATCGTGGCATTGCTGATCCGGTCGCAATGGTTCGCCGATTTCAATGCCAACACCCATTTCCTCGGCCATTCCGGGCTTGAGGTGATCTGCTTCGTCGTCATCTGGGCGCTGCAACTGCTGATCATCCAGAAAGGCATGGAGACAGTGCGCCGCTTCCAGGACTGGGCTGGACCGGCTGTCTGGGTGATGATGCTGCTGCTCGCCGTCTATCTCTGCGTCAAGTCGGGAACCTTCGCCTTCACCAGCGACATCCCGATGGACGTGCTTCTGGAAAAGACCAAGGACGCCGGCGTGCCGGGAACGCCGGGCTCGTGGACCTCGCTGTTCGCGGTGGCCGCGATCTGGGTCACCTACTTCTCGGCGCTCTACCTCAATTTCTGCGATTTCGCCCGCTATGCACCGGACCAGGCTGCGTTGCGCAAGGGCAATATCTGGGGCCTGCCGGTCAACCTCATCCTGTTCTCGCTGGTTGCCGGCGTCACCACCATCGCCGCCTACGACGTCTACCACGAGGTGCTTTTGCACCCCGACCAGATCTCGGCCAAATTCGACAGCTGGTTCCTCGCCGCGCTCGCGGCGCTCACCTTCGCGGTGGCGACGCTCGGCATCAATGTCGTGGCCAATTTCGTCTCGCCGGCCTTCGACTTCTCCAACGTCTTCCCGCGCCAGATCGACTTCAAGAAGGGCGGCTACATCGCGGCGCTTATTGCTCTGGTGCTCTATCCCTTCGCGCCGTGGGAAGGCAGCGCTGCTTCCTTCGTCAACATCATCGGCGCGACGATGGGGCCGATCTTCGGGGTGATGATGGTCGACTACTATCTGATCCGCAAAGGCGAGGTCGACGTCGAGGCGCTCTACCGCGAAGACGGCGAATTCCGTTTCCAGGGCGGCTGGCACGTCAATGCCTTCATATCAGCCGGCATCGGCGCCATCTTCTCCTCGATCCTGCCGAATTTCACCAACTGGCTGCCGTCCTGGTGGGGCGTCTACGGCTGGTTCTTCGGCGTGGCGATTGCCGGGGCGATCTACTACGTGCTGCGCACTGCAGCCGTGAGCGCCGGCGCCAAGACGGCGAAGGCTTGAAACGCAGGGCTTAGGCAGTAGGGCTTTGGGCAGTAGGCATAGAGACTATCCTACTGCCTACTGCCTACTGCCTACTGCCTATTGCCACCATCTCCGCCAGCCTGCGCACCGTGTTCCAGTTGCGCGACGTTCCGATGCCCAGGCGCTTGTGGTTGGCCGCCGCGAGCAGCCGCGAACTTGGCCTTTCGCGCGAGAAGACCAGCCATATGTCGCCGCCGACCAGAAGCACCCTCTCGTCGGCGGCGGCACGGGCTTGCAGCGTCGACAACGCATCTTCGGCCACCGGCTCGCGCATCACCCGCACCGCGACCTGGTCGCCGGCTTGCGTCGATTCGGCCGGGAATGGATTTTGGCCAGCCAGTTTGCGCCAGTCAGCCGCGCTGCGCACAAGAATATCGACGTGGCGGCCGAAGGTCTTTTCGAACGCCCTCTCCAGCCGCCGTTCAAGCGCGGCAATCGAGACCTTCTCGCACTCGAAGACCAGATTGCCCGTCGCCACCAGCGTGCGGACATTTGTCAGTCCGAGATTCTCGGCCATAGCCTTGAGATCGGACATGACCAGCCTGCGGCCTTCGCCCAGGCCGATGCTGTAGAGCAGCGCGACGTAGGTTCGCATGGCCCGGCCGGAAGCGCTCAAACCAGGCGGCTCTGCTCCACCGCCGCCTCGATGAAGCTGGCGAACAGCGGATGCGGATCGAGCGGCCGGCTCTTCAGCTCGGGGTGATATTGCACACCGATGAACCAGGGATGGTCGGGATATTCGACCGTCTCCGGCAGCACGCCGTCAGGCGACATGCCGGCAAACACCAGCCCGCAATCCTCCAGCCGCTGCTTGTAGTCGATATTGACCTCGTAGCGATGGCGGTGGCGCTCGGAAATCTGCGTGTCGCCATAGATCTCGGCGATCTTGGAGCCCTTGGCGAGCTCCGCCTGATAGGCGCCGAGCCGCATGGTGCCGCCGAGATCGCCTGATGCCCTGCGCTTCTCCAGCATATTGCCCTTCAGCCATTCGGTCATCAGGCCGACGACCGGCTCCTTAGTCGGGCCGAACTCGGTCGACGACGCATGATCGACACCGGCCAGCGAGCGCGCCGCCTCGATGCAGGCCATCTGCATGCCGAAGCAGATGCCGAAATACGGCACCTTGCGCTCGCGGGCGAACTTCGCCGCCAGTATCTTGCCTTCCGAACCGCGCTCGCCGAAGCCGCCAGGCACCAGGATGCCGTGCACCTTTTCCAGCCACGGCGCCGGATCCTCTTTTTCGAAGATTTCCGATTCGATCCAGTCGAACTTGACCTTTACGTGGTTGGCCAGCCCGCCATGCGAGAGCGCTTCGATCAGCGATTTGTAGGCGTCCTTGAGGCCGGTATATTTGCCGACGATGGCGATGGTCACCTCGCCTTCGGGATTGTGGATGCGATTGGAGACAGCCTGCCACGGCTCCATGCGCGGCTTCGGCGCCGGATCGATGCCGAAGGCGGCTAGCACTTCCGAATCGAGACCTTCCTTGTGATAGGCCATCGGCACGTCGTAGATGTGCGGCACGTCGAGCGCCTGGATGACGGCGCTTTCCCTGACATTGCAGAACAGCGACAGTTTTCTGCGCTCTTCCTTGGGAATGGCACGGTCGGCGCGCACCAGAAGGATGTCGGGCGCGATGCCGATGCCGCGCAGTTCCTTGACCGAGTGCTGGGTCGGTTTGGTCTTCAGCTCACCCGCCGTCGGGATGTAGGGCATCAGGGTCAGATGCACATAGACCGCGTTGTTGCGCGGCAGATCGTTGCCGAGCTGGCGAATCGCCTCAAGGAACGGCATCGCCTCGATGTCGCCGACCGTGCCGCCGATCTCGCACAGCACGAAATCATAGTCGTCATTGCCGTCGAGAACGAAATTCTTGATCTCGTCGGTGACGTGCGGGATGACCTGAACCGTGGCGCCGAGATAGTCGCCGCGCCGCTCGCGCTCGATGATGTTCTTGTAGATGCGCCCGGTGGTGATGTTGTCCTGCTGGTTGGCGGAACGGCCGGTGAAGCGTTCGTAATGGCCAAGATCGAGATCGGTCTCGGCACCGTCATCGGTCACGAACACCTCGCCATGCTGGTAAGGCGACATCGTGCCGGGGTCGACATTGAGGTAGGGATCGAGTTTTTTGATGCGTGCGCGATAGCCTCGCGCCTGCAGGAGAGCCCCAAGGGCCGCTGCGGCAATGCCTTTTCCGAGTGAGGAAACCACGCCGCCAGTGATGAATACATATCGCGCCATGGGAGTCATCGCTTAACGCGGCCTGATTGATTCCGCCAGAGAAAAAACCGCCGCGAAGGTTTTTTCCCAAGAAGGCGCTTGGGACCGTGATCCCAAATGGAATCCGGCTTTGGAAGGCATCACGACCAGAAAGGTTCGATCGGGAGCTTGGACAAAACAAAAGGGCCGGCTGAGCCGGCCCTTTCGGCATGATGACGAAGTCGTCAGATGATGACGACTTTGGTGCCGACCCTGACGCGGCTGTAGAGGTCCATGACGTGCTCGTTGATCATGCGGAAGCAGCCGTTGGACGCGCTGGTGCCGATCGACTGCGGCGCGATGGTGCCGTGGATACGCAGATGCGTGTCCTTCTTGCCGTCATAAAGGTAGATGGCGCGGGCGCCGAGCGGGTTCTGACCGCCGCCGGCCATGCCGTCCTTGAACCGGCCATAGTGATTGGGCTCGCGCTTCTGCATGTCGAGCGTCGGAATCCAGCGCGGCCACTCCTGCTTGTCGCCGACGGCAACCGTGCCCTTGAACTGCAGGCCTTCGCGGCCGACAGCGATGGCGTAGCGGCGCGCGGTCGTGGACGATTCGACGAGATAGAGCCGGCGAGCGCTGGTGTCGATGACGATCGTGCCCGCGTCGTAGCCGGTGAATTCCACGTCCTGCGGCACGAATTCCGGCTTCACCTTGAAGGGCTTCTTGGCATCCTTCTTGGCGAGTGCCGCGTCCAGCGCGCGGGTCTCCGGCAGGTAGCTTATCGACGATCCTGACGAGGTGCCGCCGAACAGGCCGGCAAAAATGCCGCCGCTGGGCTGCGTCTGGCCACCGACGACCTCGCTGCGCAGCTCGCCATTGTTGCCGGTCAAGGCGACGTTCATCGCCTCGGCCGGTATCGGCTCGGCCGACTGGATGGGCTCGATCGGTGCCACGGGTTCGATGACCTTGGTGGTCTTCTTGGCTGGCTTGGCCTCGGCCACTTCGGCAGCCGGGGCGCTTTTGCCCTTCTTGGCCAGGAAGGCCTGCCGGTCCGCATCGGCCCTGGCCTTGGCCGCCTCGCGCATCGCCATCTTCCTGGCTTCGAGCGCCTTGGCCTTTGCGTCCTCCTTGTCGGCGGCGATCTTGGCCTCGATCTTCTTGATCTGGGCGAGATCGTCCGGCGTCGGGCTTTTCTTCTTCTTGAGAAGCTTCAGCTGCGCCGCATCGCTTTTGGCTGCGACGGGGATGGCATCGGTCTTTTCAAGCGACACCGACTGTTGTGCGGCCATGTTTGCCGGCATGGCGGCGAAGGCCGGGGAACTCAGGCCGATTGCGGCGCAAAGTCCCAGGAAAATGAAGCTGCGAAGCTGCATGGCGAAGATCCGATCGTTCAATGCTTGTTGCCCACGGCGTCGCCCGGCGTCCCCCAAGGACACCGAAAATGCCGCGTGCAATCTATAGTCGAATAAGCGCGGATGCCTCAAGCGCGGGGCCGCAACAGCCCCCGTCGAATCTTCGTGATCGCGCCGCATTTGCCGCGACTGTGTTCAAACGATCACAGATCGCGACTTGGAGACGTGGAGGTTACTGGTTCGGGACCTGCGGCGCCGCTGGCGCTGTGGTCGCCGGCGCGGTATTGGTGGTGCCGTTGGCGGCGGGCGCCGTCGAGCCGGCGGCAGGTGCCGTGGCGGGAGCGTTTGCCGGGGGCGTCGCGCCGGCATCGTTGCCGGACGGCGGCGTCGGCGTGGCGTTGCCGGCCGGTGCCGGGGTGGTCGTGCCCGGCAATTGGTTGAGCACGCCCTTGCCGGCATTGTCCGAAGTCGCCGGAACACGGTCGAGAATGTCGATCGGCTTTTCGCCGTAGCGGGCAATGATCGACAGGGTCAGTGAGGTCGCAAAGAACGCCGCGGCCAGGATCGCCGTCGCCCGGGTCAATGCGTTGGCGGCGCCGCGCGCCGTCATGAAGCCCGAGCCGCCACCGATACCAAGGCCGCCGCCTTCGGAGCGCTGCAGCAGCACCACGCCGACAAGGGCGAGTACGACCATGAGATGGATGACGATCAATACGGTTTGCATAGTTTATCCTGGCAAGGCCTTGCCCGGCCGCGGACACGACCGGTGAATTGGAGGCGGCTCAATACAATGCTTTCACGGCATTTCCAAGCCCGTGGCCGGAATATGGGAAGCAACGCGCTCTTTGCAACGAATTTGGATGGTAAGAGCCCTGCCCATCCCCGTAAATCTCATCCCGAAATGCTGCGATAGGCTTCGGCGATACCGAGGAAGTCGGCCGCTTTCAGGCTGGCGCCGCCGACCAGCGCGCCATCGACATTCCTGACGCCCAGCAGTTCCACGGCGTTGGACGGCTTGACCGAGCCGCCATAGAGGATGCGCATTTTAGCGGCGGCGGCGCCGAGCTTTTCCGACAGCTTTTCACGGATATGCGCATGCGCCTCGGCCACATCGGCCACGGTCGGCGTCAAGCCGGTGCCGATCGCCCACACCGGCTCATAGGCAATGATGGTGTTGGACGGCGTGGCACTTGGCGGCACCGAGCCCGCGACCTGACGCGACAGCACCTCCAGCGTCGCGCCGGCCTCACGTTGCTGTTGGGTCTCGCCGATGCAGACGATGGCAATCAGCCCGGCGCGCCAGGCCGCGGTGGCCTTGGCCTGGACCATCGCATCGTCCTCGCCGCGTTGTTCGCGGCATTCGGAGTGACCGACAATGACATGGCTCGCGCCCGCGTCCTTCAACATCTCCGCTGAAATGCAGCCGGTATAGGCGCCGCTTTCCTTGGTGTGGCAGTCCTCGCCGCCGGCATGGACGGGCGTGCGCGACAGAATCTCCGCGGCATGGGAAAGCAGCGTCGCTGGAACGCAGACCAGCGCCTCGGTCTCCGCGTCGAGCCCGCTCATGAAGCCGTTGCCGATCATCCTGAGTTCGTTGAGCGAAGCACTGGTGCCGTTCATTTTCCAGTTGCCTGCGACGAGCGGACGAATTCCAGGGGTCATGGGGCGGTCTCTCCGGGCGACATTAAGCAGCGCCCTCACTACCAAAATCAGGCCACAAAGCAATCGACAGTGGACCGGAAGGGCGCTATTGCGCTTGTTTCAGACTCGGCGCATGCGAAAATGCGCATAAATCGGAATTGTCCATGCTTGGTATATTGAGAAACGCGGCGGGCACCTGGGTCGCGAAGACATTGCTTTCGCTGCTGGTGGTCAGTTTCGCCGCCTGGGGTATCTCCGGACGCCTGATGGGCGGCTTTGCCGGCCACGACTCGGTGATAACGGCCGGCGGCACCAAGGTATCGATCAACGAATACCGCCTCGCCTACGACCGTCAGCTCGCGGTGATGTCGCAGCAGTTCGGCCAGCGCCTTACCCATGAACAGGCCAAAGCGCTCGGCATCGACAACACGGTCCTGGCGCAGCTCGTCTCGGGAGCCGTTCTCGACGAACAGGCACGCAAGCTCGGGCTTGGGTTCTCCAAGGACAAGCTCGCCGAATTGACGCGCGAGGAGCCCGCCTTCCGGGGTCCGGACGGCCAGTTCGACCGCAGGGTCTTCGAAGGGCGGCTTCGCGATCTTGGCATGCGGCCGGAAGATTATTTGAAGAACAAGGCCCAGGTCGCGGTGCGCCAGCAGATCGTCGAAGCGGTTTCGGACGGGCTCAAGGCCCCCGACACCTTCTTCAAGGCGGTCGCGCTCTATCGCGGCGAAGACCGTACCGTCGACTATGTGACATTGCCAAAGACCCTGGTCGAGCCGATCGAGGCGCCGAGCGACAGTGTGCTTCAGGCCTATTTCGAGGCCAACAAGAAAACCTACGCCGCGCCCGAGTACCGCAAATTCTCCTATGTCCGCCTCGAACCGGTGGACATCATGGACACGACCGCCGTCACCGACCAGCAGGTCAGCGACGACTACAACAAGAACAAGGCGCGCTACACTACGCCCGAAATGCGCACCATCGAGCAACTCGTGTTCAAGACGCCGGACGCGGCCAAGGCCGCGCTCGATTCGCTCAAGGCCGGCGCGACTTTCGACAAGCTCGTCACCGCCGAAGGCAAGACTCCGGCGGACACGCTGCTTGGCACGCTCGCCAGGGACAAGATCGCCGACAAGGCGGTTGCCGACGCCGCCTTCGCGCTCAACGCCAATGAAGTCAGCCAGGTCGTTCAGGGTGCCTTCGGTCCGGTGTTGCTGCGCGTGACCGAGATCAAGCCGGAGGTGGTGAAGCCGCTGACGGAAGTGTCCGACCAGATCCGCAAGGACCTGGCGCTCGGCGAGGCAAGCCGCATCCTACTGGATGTGCACGACAATTATGAGGACACCCGCGCATCGGGCAGTTCGCTGGCCGACACGGCCGCCAAGTTGAAGTTGAAGGACATCACCATCGACGCCATCGATCGCAGCGGGCTGCGGCCCGATGGCTCCATCGTCAAGGACCTGCCGGAATCGCCGGCGCTGATCAAGGCCGTCTTCGATGCCGAACCCAACACCGAAAATGAGGCGCTGACCACCGCCGACAACGGCTTCGTCTTCTACGAGGTCGGCTCGATCACGCCGGCCCGCGACCGCACTCTTGACGAAGTGCGCCAGAAAGTCGTCGCCGACTGGATGGCGGCCGAGACCACCAAGCGGCTCGCGGCCAAGGCGGACGAGTTGGAGAAGAGGCTCAGGGCCGGCGCCACGCTCGATGTCATCGCCGGTGAGCTCAAGCTGGAAAAGCAGACCAAGCGCGGCTTGAAGCGCGAAGCCGATGATGCCGATTTCGGCAAGGAGGGCGCCGCCGTGATGTTTGGCGTCGGCGAAGGCGGCACCGGCCTGATCCCCTCGCCCACTGGCGACGGCCAGATCCTGTTCAAGGTCGCCGAAGTGTTCGAACCGGCCGGCGCCGATGCCAGCTCGGTGCCCGAGGACGCGCAGAAATCGTTCACCTCCGGCATGTCCGACGATCTGCTCGACCAGTTGGTGGCGCAGTTGCAGACGCAGTACGACGTCCGCGTCGACCAGGCCGCCGTAGCCCAAGCCTCGACAAGATGAGCGCGCTGAAAACCCATATCGCCAAGGTCGCGACCGGCAGCGCGCTGTCCTTCGAGGAAGCGCGCGAGGCCTTCGACATCATCATGTCGGGCGACGCGACCCCGGGGCAGATCGGCGGCTTCCTGATGGCGCTGCGCGTGCGCGGCGAGACGGTGGGCGAGATTTCCGGCGCCGTTGCCACGATGCGCGCCAAGATGCTTCGCGTCGACGCGCCTGACGGCGCGATCGATATCGTTGGCACCGGTGGCGACAATTCCCACTCGGTCAATATCTCGACGGGATCGGCTTTCGTCATTGCCGCCAGCGGCGTTCCGGTCGCCAAGCACGGCAATCGCGGCCTGTCGTCGCTGACCGGCGCGGCCGATGTGCTGATCGCGCTCGGCGTCAAGATCGACCTCTCGCCCGAGTTCATCGGCCGATGCATTCACGAAGCAGGCGTCGGCTTCATGTTCGCGCCCGCGCACCATCCAGCCATGAAGCATGTCGGCCCGACCCGCGTCGAGCTCGGCACCCGCACCATCTTCAACCTGCTCGGCCCCCTCTCCAATCCGGCCGGAGTGAAGCGGCAGATGGTCGGCGTCTTCCTGCCGGAATGGATCATGCCGGTGGCCGAGACATTGAAGGCGCTGGGCACCGAGCACGCCTGGGTCGCCCATGGCGATGGCTATGACGAGATCACCACCACTGGTGAGACGCATGTCGCCGAACTGGTCGGCGGCGAGATCCGCGGCTTCACGCTGACTCCGGAAGAGGTTGGGCTGATGCGCCATACCAAGGACGAGCTGCGCGGCGGCGACGCCGCCTACAACGCCAAGGCCTTGCGCGATATGCTGGCGGGCGCTCCCGGCGCCTATCGCGACACGGTGCTGATGAATGCCGGCGCCGGTCTGGTGATTGCCGGCAAGGCGACGACACTGGGTGACGGCATTGCCATCGCCGCGCAGGCCATCGACAGCGGCCGGGCGCTGCAGGTGCTCGACCGGCTGGTCGAAATTTCGAACGGATGAACGGTGTCTGACATTCTGCGCAAGATCGAAGCCTACAAGCGCGACGAGATCGCCGCCGCCAAGGCGCTGATACCGCTGGCCGAGATCAAGGCGCGGGCAAAGGATGCCGACGCACCGCGCGGCTTCATGGCCGCGCTTGAGGCGAAGCGCAGATCAGGCGATTTCGCCCTGATCGCCGAGATCAAGAAGGCAAGCCCGTCCAAAGGGTTGATCCGTGCCGATTTCGATCCGCCGGCACTGGCGAAGGCCTATGAGACGGGCGGCGCTGCCTGCCTTTCTGTGCTGACGGATGCGCCGTCCTTCCAGGGCGCGCCCGAGTTCCTCACCAGGGCAACAGCAGCCGTTGCCCTGCCCGCGCTGCGCAAGGACTTCCTGTTCGATCCCTACCAGGTTCACGAGGCCCGCGCCTGGGGCGCGGACGCCATCCTGATCATCATGGCCGGCGTCGACGACGCCATGGCGCACGAGTTGGAAGCGACCGCATTCGAACTCGGCATGGATGCGCTGATCGAGGTGCATGACGAGGCCGAGACGGAACGGGCGTTGAAATTGTCGTCGCGGCTGATCGGTATCAACAACCGAAATCTGAGAACGTTCGAAACCAGCCTTGAAACGTCCGAGCGGCTGGCGGCGATGGTACCCGCCGACCGCCTGCTGGTCAGCGAGAGCGGTATCTTCACTCACGCCGACTGCCTCAGGATGCAGAAGAGCGGCATAGGCACCTTCCTCGTCGGCGAAAGCCTGATGCGGCAACAGGACGTCGCCGCCGCGACGCGCTTGCTCCTGACGGGCAAGGCAGTAGCCGAGGCGATCTGATCGTGGCGGCCACCCTCACGCACCTTGGCGCACAGGGCGAGGCCAACATGGTCGACGTCGGCGACAAGGAAGAGACGACGCGCACCGCGATCGCCGAAGGCTTCGTCTCGATGCAGCCCGAGACGCTGAAGACCATCCTCTCCGGCAACGCCAAGAAAGGCGATGTGCTTGGCACCGCGCGCATCGCAGGCATCATGGCGGCGAAGAAGACGCATGAACTGATTCCGCTCTGCCACCCCCTGCTGCTGACCAAGGTTTCCGTTGATATCGAGCCTGATCATACGCTGCCGGGCCTGAAGGTCACCGCACTGGCGCGCGTCGCCGGCAAGACCGGTGTCGAAATGGAGGCATTGACGGCGGCGTCCGTGGCCTGCCTGACCATCTACGACATGGCCAAGGCCGTGGACCGGGCCATGGTCATCTCCGGCATCCGGCTGGTGGAAAAGACCGGCGGCAAGTCCGGCGATTACAAGGCTGGTGCCTGATGGCGCTGGTTCCGGTCGCCGAGGCGCTCGAACGTCTGCTCGACGGCGCTGTGCCGCTGGCCGGTGAAAGCGTCCCTCTCATCGAGGCGGTCGATCGTGTGCTGGCCGAACCGGTCGTGGCGCTTCGCACCCAGCCGCCTTTCAACGCTTCGGCCATGGATGGCTATGCCGTCCGCACCGCCGATGTGGCCTCGATACCGTCGAAACTCTCGGTGATCGGCATGGCGCCGGCCGGGAGCGGCTTCGAGGGTACGGTCGGCAAGGCCCAGGCCGTGCGCATCTTCACCGGCGCCCCGCTGCCTGACGGCGCCGACACCATCGTCATCCAGGAAAATGTCCGGGATCTCGGCAGTGGCACTATCGAAGTGATCGAGCCCACCCCCGAGTGGCGCAACATCCGCCGCATCGGCCTCGATTTTTCCAAAGGCGACGTGCTGTTGGAAAAGGGACGTGTGCTCGACCCCGCGGCATTGTCGCTGGCGGCATCGGCCAACCACCCCCGGCTGAGCGTGGTGAAACGCCCGCTGGTCGCCATCATCGCCACCGGCGATGAGTTATTGCCACCCGGCAGCGATCTCGGGCCGGACCAGATCATCTCGTCCAACGCCTACGGCGTTGCCGCCGCCGCGCAATCCGTCGGCGCCCGCGCGCTCGACCTCGGTATTGCCGCCGACCGCAAGGAGGCCATTGCCGGCCTGATCAGGAAGGCGGTCGCGGCAGGCGCGGATGTCATCGTCACGCTGGGCGGCGCCTCGGTCGGCGATCATGACCTCATCCACGACGTGCTGACCGGTGAAGGCATGACGCTCGGCTTCTGGAAGATCGCCATGCGTCCCGGCAAGCCGCTGATGTTCGGGCGCCTCGGCGGCATCAGGTGCATCGGCCTGCCCGGCAATCCGGTGGCGAGCCTGGTCTGCTCGCAACTGTTCCTGAAGCCGCTTCTGGCAAGGCTCGGCGGCCGCGCCTTTAAGCAGGACATCAGGCAGGCACGGCTCGGCGCGGCGATGCAGGCCAATGATCTGCGTCAGGATTATGTGCGCGCCGTGGTCAAGGGGGATGCCGGCGCCCTGGTCGCGACGCCCTTCGGCATCCAGGATTCTTCGATGCTGAGGATGCTTGCCGACGCCAATGGACTGGTCGTGCGCGAGCCCTTCGCTCCGGCTTCCGCTGCCGGAGATATCTGCAACGTCCTTATGTTGCGATAAAGATCAGGCGTCCAAGCCACCAATCTTGTTAGAAAAATCGGCTTCGTCTATTCCGCCAGCAGCGTTCGCGTCAGCGGATGCGCCGGATCGGCAAGCCCGTCGATAATATCGAAATGATGCCGGTCCGGTTCGATCACCGTGCTGGTCATGGCGCCAAGGCCGGTCCAGATATTGGCGAGCAGTTCATTCTGGCGCAGGAACTCCGCGCGCTCGCCACCGCCGGCCCAGCAGGTGATGCGTGCGCCCTCCATCGGACGCAGCAGCGCCGGGCTTTCCGCCAGCGCCTCGGCTTCGTCGATGGCCAGCGTCGCGTTCATTCCGGTGCGCATGATCGGCCTGAGGTCATGCACGCCGGAGATCGAGACGACATTGCGGACGCGGCCGGCGACATCGGCTGCCAGAGGCGTCGTCGTAGTCACCATTCTCGAGGCGAGATGGCCGCCGGCGGAATGTCCGGTCAGCATCACCGGTCCGCCGACCATGGTCGCCGCCTCGCCGATCGCGGCAGCGACTTCCCGGACAATGCCTGAAATTCTGATGTCGGGACAAAGCGTGTAGGTCGGCATCGCCACGGCAAAGCCGCTGGCGACCGCGCCGTTGGCCAGATGCGACCAGGCGTTCTTGTCGAATGCCTTCCAGTAGCCGCCGTGGATGAAGACGACGAGTCCCCTGGGCATGGCGTCGGGAAGGAACAGGTCGAGCCGGTTGCGCGGGCTGTCTCCGTAGGCGATGTCGAGCTTGGCCCGGCCGGCGGACGTCCGGGCGTCGCGGAAAGCCTGTGCCGGTCCATCCCAGGCGGCCGGCCAGCGGTCGCTGCCGGCGATGTTGTCGCCGTTGGCGTAGGCATTGTCCCAATCGGCAACGCGATGTTCGAGCATCTGCACCCTCCCAGATGGCTGGATTTCAGTCGACAGGAATGGCCGCCGGCAAGAGCTGCGTCAATGCTCCACCAAAAACATTTTAGGCTTGAAACAAATTTCGACTGGTGCGATCCTGCCTGGCGGAACAGTCGACAATGGGAGGTCGCCGTGCTGTCCGAATCTGCCGATTGTCGCCTTCCCGGCGCCATGGTCGAGCAGGTGTAGCCGACCGCACGAAGCTTCCCGAAAAGACAGGAATTTCAGATTCACCGCCTCCGGTCAGGTGCCCCTGCACGCTGGCCGGGCATCATATGGGATAGCGGCGACATGCTTGGGCCTTCTGCGCATACCGACACGTTCACGCGCGATAACCTGCCGCCGCCCGATCAATGGCCTGACTTCCTGCTCGACGGTTTCGACTATCCCGAGCGCCTCAACGCCGGTGTCGAATTGACCGACAGGCTGGTCGAGAAGGGCCTGGGTGATCACACCGCCCTGATCGGCAATGGCCGCCGCCGCACCTACAAGGAACTGTCCGACTGGACGAACCGGCTGGCCCACGCGCTGGTCGAGAATTATGGCGTCAAGCCGGGCAACCGGGTGCTGATCCGCTCCGCCAACAACCCCGCCATGGTCGCCTGCTGGCTCGCCGCCACCAAGGTCGGCGCCGTCGTCGTCAACACCATGCCGATGCTGCGCGCCGGCGAGCTCACCAAGATCGTCGACAAGGCGGAGATAACCATCGCGCTCTGCGACACCAGGCTGATGGACGAGATGACCGCCTGCGCCAAGGACAGCGCATTCCTCAAACAGGTCATCGGCTTCGACGGCACCGCCAACCATGACGCCGAACTCGACCGCGCCGCGCTGGACAAGCCGGTCACCTTTACCGCCGTCAACACCGGCCGCGACGACGTCGCCCTGCTCGGCTTCACCTCGGGCACGACAGGCGTGCCGAAGGCGACGATGCATTTCCACCGCGACCTGCTGATCATCGCCGACGCCTATGCGCGCGAGGTGCTGCGGGTGACGCCGGACGATGTCTTCGTCGGCTCGCCACCGCTCGCCTTCACCTTCGGCCTCGGCGGCCTCGCCATCTTCCCCTTGCGCTTTGGTGCTGCGGCGACGCTGCTGGAACAGGCAACGCCGCCCAACATGATCCACATCATCGAAACCTATAAGGCGACCATTTCCTTCACCGCGCCGACCGCCTATCGCGCCATGCTGAAGGCCATGGACGAAGGCGCCGACCTGTCGTCGCTGCGCGTTGCCGTCTCGGCCGGCGAAACCTTGCCGGGTCCTGTCTTTGAAGAGTGGACGAAAAAGACCGGCAAACCGATACTCGACGGCATCGGCGCCACCGAAATGCTGCACATCTTCATCTCCAACCGCTTCGATGACAGGAAACCGGCTTCGACCGGCAAGCCGGTTGGCGGCTACGAGGCGCGCATCGTCGACGGCGAAATGCACGAGGTGCCCCGCGGCGAGCCCGGACGGCTGGCGGTGCGCGGGCCGACCGGCTGCCGCTACATGGCCGACGACAGGCAGAAGGACTATGTGCGCGGCGGCTGGAATCTCACCGGCGACACTTTTTGGCAGGACGAGGACGGCTTCTTCCACTTCGCCGCGCGTTCCGACGACATGATCGTCAGCGCCGGCTACAACATCGCCGGGCCCGAGGTCGAGGCGGCGCTGTTGGCGCATCCCGACGTCGCCGAATGCGCCGTCATCGGCGCCGAGGATGGCGATCGCGGCCAGATCGTCGAGGCGCATGTCGTGCTGGTGCAAGGTGTCGCGCCGGACGCAACGACCGTCAAGCGCCTGCAGGACCACGTCAAGGCGACCATCGCGCCCTACAAATATCCGCGCTCGGTGAAATTCATCGCCGCCTTGCCCAAGACCCAGACTGGCAAGATCCAGCGCTTCCGCCTGCGCACGGAGAAACTCAATTGAGCGAGCCCTACGATCCGGCGTCCGAAGGCGCGCAGATGTCGTTCAAGGAGCGCATGTCTTACAGCGACTATTTGCATCTGGAGAAGGTTCTCGACGCGCAGGCGCCGCTGTCTTCGGCGCATGACGAGATGCTGTTCATCATCCAGCACCAGACATCGGAACTGTGGATGAAGCTCGCTTTGCATGAGATCGGCGCCGCGATCCGCTCCATCCGCGCCGACCGGCTCGAGCCGAGCTTCAAAATGCTGTCTCGCGTCGCCCGCATTTTCGAGCAGTTGAACAATGCCTGGGACGTGCTGCGCACAATGACGCCGAGCGAATACACCGAATTCCGCGACGCGCTCGGCCAGTCATCGGGCTTCCAGTCCTGGCAGTATCGCGCCATCGAGTTCATGGCCGGCAACCGCAACCTGGCCATGCTCGGCCCCCACAAGCACCGGCCCGACCTCAGCGGCAAGCTCGAGGCGATCCTGGCCGAGCCGTCACTCTATGACGAAGCGCTGCTGCTTCTGGCGCGCAACGGCTTCGACATCGGCGCCGATGCCAAGCGTACCGACTGGCGCGAAACCCGCACCGAGAATGAAGAGGTACTGGTTGCCTGGCAGACCGTCTACCGCGACCCGCAGCGCTACTGGATGCTCTACGAACTGGCCGAGAAGCTGGTCGACTTCGAGGACTATTTCCGCCGCTGGCGCTTCAACCACGTCACCACGGTAGAGCGCATCATCGGCCTGAAACGCGGCACCGGCGGCACATCGGGGGCCTCCTACCTCAAGAAGATGCTCGAGGTCGTCCTGTTTCCGGAGCTCTGGAACGTCCGTACGCGGCTCTGAAGTTCTCCGCCCGATGCGATTCCGGATGGAAAAATTGCGCCGGTTTCAAGTCACCGCGGTCTTGACCGCGAAGCGCGCGTCCTGCCAGGCGCCGGTGCGCAGAATATCCTCCAGCACTTCGACCGCCTGCCAGACGTCCTTGTAACCGACATAGAGCGGCGTGAAGCCGAAGCGGATCGTCGATGGGGCGCGGAAATCGCCGATCACCCCGCGCTCGATCAGCGCGCGCATGACCTGGTAGCCGTGCGCGTGGAGGAACGACACCTGGCTGCCGCGTTGCTTGCCGTCGCGCGGGCCTTCCAGTTCAAGCCCGTAGGCACCGCATCGGCCTTCGACGAGCTGGATGAACAGGTCGGTCAGCGCGATGCTCTTCTTGCGCACCGCCGCCATGTCGACATCGTCCCAGACATCCAGCGCCCCTTTCAGCGCCCGCATCGAGAGCACGGGCTGCGTGCCGCAGAGAAAGCGGCGGATGCCGCTGCCGGCCACATAGCCCTGTTCGAAGGCGAAGGGCCGCGCATGGCCCCACCAGCCGCTGAGCGGCTGCTGGACTTTGTCGTGATGACGCTTGGCGGCGTAGATGAAAGCCGGCGCGCCCGGGCCGCCATTGAGGTATTTGTAGGTGCAGCCGATGGCGAAATCGGCATTGGCGCTGTCGAGCTCCACCGGCAACGCGCCGGCCGTATGGCAGAGATCCCAGATAATCAGCGCGCCGACCTGATGGGCCTTGCATGTCAATGCCGCCATGTCGCGCAGCTGTCCGGACTTGTAGTTGACGTGGTTGACCAGGATGACCGCGACACGCTCGTCGATCAGATCCTCTATGTCGGGCGCGTCGACGCCCTCGAGCCGCAACACGGTGCCGGGTCGCGTCGAGGCCACGCCTTCGGCCATATAGAGATCGGTCGGAAAGCTGTCGCCCTCGGCGACAATGACCGAGCGGTCCGGCCGCATGGCCAAAGCCGCATGCAGCACCTTGTAGATGTTGATCGAGGTCGTATCGCAGACCACGGTCTGTCCGGCCGCGGCACCGATCAGCCGCCCGAGCTGGTCGCCAAGCGCGACCGGCATGTCGAACCAGCCGGCGGTGTTCCAGGCGCGGATCAAATCCTGAGCCCACTCCTGCGTCGCCGCCTTCTGCAGCTCGTTGAAGACGGCGGGAGCGGCTGCGCCAAGCGAATTGCCGTCGAGATAGATGACGCCTTCCGGCAGGATGAACCGCTCGCGCATGGCCCGCAACGGGTCTGCCGCATCCATGGCTTCGACGGCTGCGAGATCGAGCGGTGCACGCATGATTTGTGACATTCCCTGATTATTCACGAATAGCTTCGCGAGCCGGCGCCGGGCCTCGGCTGCGCTTGAGGCTGGGCAAGGCAAGCATGGCCAGCACGAACAGGCCGGTGGCAAGCTTGAGGTCGGGAGGCGGCATGCCGGCGGCAAGGCAGAACGACACCAGCTGGTAGTAGATAACAGCGCCGGCGAAAGGGGCAAGCAGCTGACGCCAGACCGTCTGCTTGCCGACGACAGCCTCGCCGATCATCAGCGCGGCAAGGCCGTTGATGAGAATTCCCAGTCCCATATTGACGTCGGCAAATCCCTGCGACTGCACCATGAGAGCACCGCTCGATGCCGAAAAGGCACTGGCCAGCCCGACACCGCCTATGGTGGCTGCCCAGACATTGATGCCTTGCGCCTCGGCCATGTCGGGATTGGCGCCCACGGCGCGCACCGCCGTCCCCTTCTCTGTCCTGAAGAACATGTAGAGCAGGACGAAGGCGACAAGTGCGAGAAGGCCGGCGACGACGATCTTGCTGGCGGGAAAACCCGGCCGCGCGAACGGCACCCAGTCGAACACCGTCGGCGAGCCGAAGACGGAGAGGTTGGACTTGCCCATGATGCGAAGGTTGATGCTGTAGAGCATCGTCATCATCAGGATGCCGGCAAGCAGCGTGTGGATGCGGAACCGCAGATGAATGAAGGCGGTGCAGCAGCCCGCCGCGAAGCCGGCGACAAGGGCCGCGACTATGCCGATCACGGGCGATGCGCCGGCGGCAAGAAGAACGCCGCAGACGCAGCCGCCCAGTGGAAAGGCGCCCTCGCTGGTGAGATCGGGAAAGTTGAGCATCCGAAACGGGATCATGATCCCGAGCACGACGAAAGCCAGGATCAGGCTTTGTGCCAGCGTGACCGGGATGATCGCGACAAAGCTGGTGAGAACGCCCTCGATAAAGCCCATGATGATCAGCTCGCCAGCAGCATGCGGTCGGTTTTGACGGAGAAATGGCCGATCAGATCGACGACGGTGACCCTTGCTTTCTCCTCGCCTGCCACTTCCAGCCGCACCCGGCCCGCGTCGAGCATGATCACCCGGCTGCCATAGTCGACGGCGTGCTGCATGTTGTGGGTCACCATCAAAGTGGTCAGCTTCAGCGCGTCGACGGCGCGCACCGTCGCCTGCATGACGATCTCGGCCGTGCGCGGATCGAGCGCCGCGGTATGTTCGTCGAGCAGCAGCAGATCAGGCGATCCGCCGACCGCCATGATCAGCGACAGCGATTGCCTCTGCCCGCCTGAGAGCAGGTCGACGCGCGTGTCGAGACGGTTTTCCAGGCCGAGCCCCAGTATCGCCAGGCGTTCCCTGTAGGACGCAAGCCGGGTGGCATTCAGTCCCTGGCGCAAGGTGCGCTTGCTGCTGCGCAGGTCGGCCAGCAGCATGTTTTCCGCAACCGTCATGCTAGCGGCGGTGCCGCGCATCGGATCCTGGAAGACGCGCGCCAGCTTGGCGGCGCGCTTGTGCACCGGCATGCCTGTCACGTCGGCGCCATTGATGAGGATCTGGCCGGAATCGAGGATCAGCGCACCGGAAATGGCGTTGAGCATGCTGCTCTTGCCGGCTCCGTTGGAACCGATGACGATGCCGAATTCGCCTGTCGCCAAAGACAGGCTGAGACCGTCCAGCGCGACCTTCTCGTCCGGCTGGCCCTTGTAGAACACTTTGCGCGCGGAGCGGATCTCGAGCATCGTTCCTCCCTGGCTTCGGAGGTGACGGCATCCACGCCGTCACCTCTTCAGCCCGATGTCAGTCGACGATGCAGCCGCAATCGGCCATCGAAGCCGGGATCTCGATGCCGAAGGCGGCCATCGCCTTACGCGAGATCAGCGCCATGTGATCCTTGTAGGCCGGGCGCGACGGCGCGATCGTCTTGGGATCCTTGCCCTTGAGGATTTCGGCCGCGATATTGCCGGCATTGATGCCGACCTGCGTGTAGTTGACCGCGAAGCTTGCAGGCACTGTGCCGTTGCGAACCGCGCTGTCATCGGCGTTGACGACCGGGATGCCGGCCTGGCGGGCGGCCGCGGAAACAGCGGCGATCGCCGGCTGGATCAGGTTCGAGGTCGGTCCGTAGATCACGTCGGCCTTCCCGGCGAGCGAGGCGATGCGCTGCTGGATGTCATTGACGTTGTCGATACCGACTTCCACGACCTCGAAGCCGGCGGCGGGTGCCGCCGCCTTGATCTTCTCGATCAGGGCAACGTCATTGGCCTCGCCGGGATTGTAGGGCACGCCGAAGCGCTTGGCGTTCGGCAGCAGCTTCTTGGTGAACTGCATGACAGCGGCGACGTCCTGCAGATCGGTGGCGCCGGTCATGCCGTCGTCACCGGCGTCCCATGACGGCACGAGCTTGGCCGCCACCGGATCGGTGACCGCGGCAAAGACGATCGGGATGCCGGAGCCGGCGAGCGCCTTCTTGGCGATCTGCGAGACCGGCGTCGTGATGGTGTAGATCAGCTTAGGCTGCTCAGCCTGCAGCTTGGCGATCATCTGCGGCACCAGCGACGCATCGAAATTGGTGTGGCTCTCGGTATAGACGACATCCTTGCCTTCAGCGAAGCCGTTGTCCGTAAGCGCCTTCTTGAAGCCGGCTATGGCGGCGTTGAGCTGAGGGTGTTCGCCGAAATTGGCAATGCCGATGCGTATCTGATCGGCGGCCGCACTGCCGGCACTGACCATCAACGCGCCTGCCAGGGCCAATCCCGACAGCCAAGCGGATTTCGACTTCAACATCATTTCCTCCCAGATTTGATCAGCGCCGCTTGGAACCGCGGCTACTGCTGCGATCATGGTCAGTCTGTCGGCTGCTGTCAACATTATATATAATTCTTGCCATGCCCAGACTTCATATATAATTTTGGCCAGCCAGACGACGACGGATGGACTGTGATGCAGGATGAGACCAACTCCACGAAGACGGAGGCAGCCTATCAGCTGTTGCGGCGCGATATACTCACCACGCGCCTCATGCCCGGCGCTCCGCTGAAGCTGAGTGCGCTGCGCGGCACCTATGGCGTCGGCTGGACGCCATTGCGCGAAGCCTTGTCGCGGCTCGAGGCCGAAAGGCTTGTCACCGCCATCAGTAATCGCGGTTTTACCGTCGCTCCGGTATCGCGGGCTGAACTGGAAGATCTGGCGCGGGCCAGGATGGTGGTCGAGATACCCTTGTTCCTCGAATCGATGGAAAAGGGCGGCAAGGCGTGGGAGGATGCAGTCGTCACCGCCCATTACCGGCTCTCCCGTTGCAAGACCGCGGTCGACGATCCCTCGGATGCGGCCGTCGACAAATGGGACGAAAGCCATGAAGCCTTCCATGCAGCGCTGCTGAGTGCGGCCACATGCAACTGGCTGCTGCGTTTCCGCTCGACAATCTCGGATCAGCTGCGCCGCCATCATCGTTTTCTCGGTCTGGCGCCGACATTGCGGGCCGCGGCGGGCCTCAAGGATGGCTATGAAGAGGCGATGGCGGCACTGCGCGAGGCGATGGCGATCGAACATCACACGGCGATCATGGAAGCCGCGCTCGATCGTGACATCGAGCGGGCCAAGGCGCTGATGGCGGCCCATATCGGCTACACGCTGCACGTCTATGTCCACAGCGAAGACAGCGGCACCGAAAGACATGCGGCGCGCGCCGGCAGCTTGAAAGCTGTCGCCAGATGATGCCGGCGCCCGTGCGTCGGCCGACGCTCGACGAGATAAAGGCAGCTCGCGAGCGGCTTGCTGCATGGTTGCCGCGAACCCCGCTGCTGCATCTCGATCTCGGCCGTCCCGACCAGCGCATGTTCCTCAAGCTCGAGACCTTGTCGCCCATCGGCGCCTTCAAGATCAGGCCGGCGCTGAATGCCTTGCTTTCCCGCGACGCGGATGCCTTGCGCCATGGCGTTGCGACAGTCAGCTCCGGCAACATGGCCTATGGCATGGCCTGGGCGGCAAGGGCGCTGGGCGTACCAATGGCGGCCTACATGTATGCCGACGCGCCCCAGACCAAGATCGACGGAGTCCGCCGCCTTGGCGGCGACGTGCGTTTCGTTTCCCATGACACCTGGTGGCGCTACATCGTCGGTGCCGAACGGCCCGATGGTCCGGAGCTCCTCGTCAATCCCGTCACCGATCAGGCGGTTCTGGCCGGCAACGGGACGATCGGGCTCGAGATCGTCGAGGATCTGCCTGACGTCGATTGCGTGCTGACGCCCTATGGCGGCGGCGGCATGACGTCGGGTGTCGCCAGCGCGGTGAAGGCGCTGCGCGGCGAGGCCAAGATATTCGCCGTCGAGGATGAGAGCGCGGCACCGGTCAGCGCCGCGCTGGCGGCGGGGCGGATTGTCGAGATCGCCACACGCCCCTCCTTCATCAAAAGCATTGGCGGCCCCTCCCTGGTGCCCGACCTGTGGCCGTTGGCAAACCAGCTTATCGACGGCGCTATTGCCGTCAGCCTGGATCAGGTTACGGAGGCGATGCGGCTTCTGTTCTCCAAGGCCAAAGTCGTCGCGGAGGGCGCTGGCGCCGCCGCCTTGGCGGCCGCCCTCAACGGCAGGCAGGCGACCGGCAACGTCGTCTGCGTCATCTCCGGCGGCAATATCGACGCTGCCGCCTATGCGCAGGTGCTGGCGGGCAATATCCCATCAGCCTGAAGCCGCGGCCACAGAGCCGTGGCTGTGCGTTTCCCTCCTGGCGCAGCGAACACAATCGTCCTCGGTCGCGTGGGCCTGGAACAGACCGGCAACGGCGCCGGTTGGCGATTTGGCTTCGTTTCGTTCTCCGGAAACTGGCCAGGTCGATGGCGGCGAGGCGCGTCCAAACATGATTGTCCGCCCTTCCGGGCGAGCCGCATAGATTGTGGCGCAGAACCTCATTGTGCGCCGAAAAATGCAATAAAATCAGCTACCTGAAACGTTCGCATGGCGGCGATATACGTTCGCGGCCTTCCCGCGTAGCCCTCACTATGGTTACCGTCGGCTCACCATATTCATTAAACTTTAAACAGTTGCGGAACACAACTGGAACAGATAGTGTTTGTTCTGGGTTTGTTTTTCTGATTCTGAACAGAACCCTTGTTCGGATGCCTTGGGGGCCGCCATGCTGACACGCAAGCAACATGAATTGCTGATGTTCATCCACGAACGGCTCAAGGAGAGCGGGATACCGCCCTCCTTCGACGAGATGAAAGAGGCACTCGATCTTGCCTCCAAGTCGGGTATCCATCGCCTGATCACGGCGCTGGAGGAACGCGGCTTTATCAGGCGGTTGCCCAATCGGGCACGCGCGCTCGAAGTGCTGCGGCTGCCGGACTCGATCGCGCCCGGCCTCAACGCGGCGAAGAAATTCTCGCCAAGCGTCATCCAGGGCAGTCTTGGCCAGGGCAATCTCGGCCGCCAGATCAAGCCGGCGGCGGCACCTTCGCGCCTGCCCGCGGCCGGCAATGACGACGATGCCGTTTCAGCCGTGTCGATCCCGGTCATGGGCCGTATCGCCGCCGGTGTGCCGATCGATGCCATTCAGCACCAGACGCATTCGATCTCGGTGCCGCCTGAAATGATCATGGGTGGCGAGCACTACGCGCTGGAGGTCAAGGGCGACTCGATGATCGAGGCCGGTATCTTCGACGGCGACACGGTCATTATCCGAAATGCCGATACGGCAAGCCCGGGTGAAATCGTCGTGGCGCTGGTCGACGAGGAGGAAGCGACGCTGAAGCGGTTCCGCCGCAAGGGCGCATCGATCGCGCTCGAAGCCGCCAACCCAGCCTATGAAACACGCATTTTCGGGCCCGACAGGGTCAAGGTGCAAGGCAGGCTGGTCGGGTTGATCAGACGCTACTGAGCCGGCTTGCCATCGGGCTTGTCAGGCTTTTTGTAGGGCGGCAATCCCCTCGCCTCGCGTGAGAATTTACGCTGCTCGTGCCAGGGCCGGTATGGGCTGTCGACGGCGAATTCGATCTTGGCCGGGGTGGTGGCCGATTGAGGGTTGAAGAAGACGGCGGCACTTCCCTTGCGGGCGAGCTGCCTTTTCGTGACGACGAGAACCAGCGGATTGTGGCAGGCGTCGTAGGCGGTTGCGTCGTTGACGACGATCAGGTCGGCGAAAGCGCAGGCCTTCCAGGTATCCTTGCGGTCCTCCACATGCGCGATGATCGCACCTGAAGGGTGCCTGGCGAGACAGACGCCTTCGGTGCAGTAGAACGGCGCTCCCGCCGGCAGTTCTACCGCATCGCCGATGGCGAATTGCCCATCCGCCTCGTTGAATGTCTCCGGCACGACGATGGCTTCGGACGTCAGCGCGCGCTTCCAGTTATCGACTGTGAATTCGTTCGGACGAGCCCGGCTGACCGCGAGTTCGCCACCGCCGATCGGCAGCGCGACCAGCCGCGCGTCTTCCGAGATCAGCACATCGGGCGGGCGCGTGTCCGACACGCTCAGCAGGCCGGCAAGTGCGAAGGGCAGCGCGGCAAGCCGCAACCAGGTCGTCGCCATCGTCGCTATGACCAGCGCGACGGTTACCAGCAGCACGGATTGCAGCGAAATCAGTCCGACCCCATCAATTGGCGAGCGCTCCGATATCCACGCCGATATGGCGATCATCGCCGTCAGACCTTTGCCCATGAGGTAGAGAGCCGGCCAATCCAGCCCGACTGGCATCAGCAACGCGCTGGCGACCGCCAGGAACATCACGACCGACACGATCGGCATGACGGCCAGGTTGGCGAACAGGCTGAGCGGCGACACCCGCTGGAAGTGCCAGATGGCAAACAGCGCCGTGGCACTGCCGGCGATGATGGACGTCATGGCCAGTCCGCCTGCCCCCAAAAGGAGTTTCCGCGTCAGGAACCCGGCCAGGGATCGCTTGGTCGGTGGTGGCCGCGTCTTTCCACCACGGTGGTCGGCCCAGCCGGCATAGGCGCCGACCAGCGCGGCGGTCGCCGCGAAAGACATCTGGAAACTCGGGCCGACGACTTCGTGCGGCGACACCACGATGACGGCAATGGCCGAGATCGCCAGATTGCGCATGGTCAGTGCCGCGCGATCGAACAGGACGGCAATCAGCATCACGGCCAGCATGATGAAGCTGCGCTCGGCGGCAACGACGACACCTGAAATGATGAGATAGGCGGCAATCGACAACAATGCGGCGGCCGCAGCATATTTCTTGACCGGGCGGCGCGAGGAAAAGTCCGGAAACAGCGCGAATGCGCCGCGCATCAGCATCATGATGGTGCCCGCGACCAGCGCCATGTGCAGTCCGGAAATGGAAATGATGTGATAAATGCCTGTCCGCCGCATGGCTTCGTTGATTTCATCGGGAATGCCCGCGCGCACCCCGACCATCAGCGCCGCCGCGATCTCGCCTTCGGCGCCACCGACGCTGGCTCTGATATGGTCGGCGATGTCTTGCCTGGTGTTCTCTACCGACGAGGAAAGGCGCGACCACAGCGGTGCCTCATCGTCGGCGGCAACGATCCTAGGCGTTCCCATGAAGAAGCCGCTGCCGCCGATCCCGGCGAAATAGCTGTCGAAAGAAAAATCATAACTGTCCGGGCGCACCGGACCGGTCGGCGGCAACAGTCTGGCGTAGCCGCTCACCAGCGAACCAGCCTTCATGCCAGGTGGTATCCTGGCGGCGGAAATGCGGACCCGTTCCGGTGCATAGCGCAATTTCGGCCGCGCGGTGGATGTCACGTCGATGGTCAACCGGACACGTCCGGTTTCCATATAGTCGAGCGACACCACCCGGCCGGTGACCTGCGTGGCGATCTCCGAACCGAGCATCCGGGTCCCCGCCCGCCAGGTCTCAACCTTGGCGGCAAGCACACCAAGGGCGCATAGCAGCCCGGCAATCAGACATAGATGGGTTCTGGGCCAGGATCGCGTGACGAGCGCAAGCAACGCCATCAGCACGACGGCGGCGATCGGTTGGACAAAGCCCGGTTCGGCCGCCATCGAGAAATAGACGATGACGCCGAAGGCCAGGAACACCGGCACCAGCAGGAACGCGATGCCGCGATCGAGCTCCAACGCGGCCGCAGAAGCCACGCCCGCTTGCAGTCGCGGCCGTGAAAGACGGCCGAGATGGCGGCGCAGGCGAACCACCGCATGGGTTCTCGACACTGTGACCGGCGCGTTGTCGCCCTCAGGCAAGAACTGCTCGCCGGGGTGCGGCGCGGGCAATTTTGCCGGCGCCGGTGGCGCGAGCGCGGGATTGGCAAACAGGGACCGCTCGCTGACGCCGACAACGGCGTCCTCGCCCCGATCCGAGCCCCTGCCTCCTCCAGTCATCGGGTCTGCCCCTTGCGCCCTCGACACCCTATGCTACATGAACCCGCAACGCGCGAAAGTCCGCGCATTCCACATCCAGCTTCAGACGTTTTCCGAGAGTTTTATGTCCGACAAGGTCGTCACCCGTTTTGCCCCCTCGCCCACCGGCTACCTGCACATTGGCGGCGCGCGCACGGCGCTGTTCAACTGGCTCTATGCCAGGCACACCGGCGGCACGATGCTGCTGCGCATCGAGGACACCGATCGCGAGCGCTCGACCGATGCGGCTACCGCGGCCATCCTCGACGGTTTGACCTGGCTTGGCCTTTCATGGGACGGCGATGCTGTCTCCCAGTTCGAGCGTGCGCCACGCCACCGCGAGGTGGCCGAGGAACTGGTGCGCCTGGGCAAGGCTTATTACAGCTATGAGACGCCGGCTGAACTCGATGCGATGCGCGAGGCCGCGCGCGCCAAGGGCCTGCCGCCGCGCTACAACGGCCACTGGCGCGACCGCGATCCGTCGGAGGCACCCGCCGGCGTCAAGGGCGCGATCCGCGTCAAGGCCCCGACCGAGGGCGAGACGGTGGTGCAGGACCGCGTCCAGGGCGAGGTGCGCTTCCCCAACAAGGATCTCGACGACTTCATCATCCTGCGTTCGGATGGCAACCCGACCTATATGCATGCCGTCGTCGTCGACGATCACGACATGGGCGTCACCCACATCATCCGTGGCGACGACCATCTCACCAACGCCGCCCGCCAAACCGTTATCTACAACGCCATGGGGTGGGATGTGCCGTCGATGTCGCATATCCCGCTGATCCACGGCGCCGACGGCGCCAAGCTGTCGAAGCGGCACGGCGCGCTCGGCGTCGAGGCCTATCGCGCCATGGGCTATCTGCCTCAGGCGCTGCTGAACTACTTGGCGCGTCTCGGCTGGAGCCATGGCGACGACGAGATCATGTCGATCAAGGACATGGTCTCATGGTTCGACATCGGCGACGTCAACAAGGGCGCGGCACGCTTCGACTTCGCCAAGCTGGAAGCGATCAACGGCGCGCATATGCGCCGCATGGCCGACACCGAACTGTTCGACATCTTCGTAGCGACGTTGCCCTATCTCGAAGGTGGGTCGGCGATGGCGGCGCGCCTCGACGAGAACAACAAGGCGCAGCTGCTGGCAGCCCTTCCTGGCCTGAAGGAGCGTGCCAAGACGCTGGTCGAGCTCGTCGATGGGGCCGCTTTCCTGTTTGCCACGCGGCCACTGCCGATCGACGACAAGGCGGCACTCCTTCTCAACGATGACGCCCGCAAGATCCTGCGTGGTGCTCACGAAGCTTTGAAGTCGCTGTCCGGCGACTGGACGGCGGCCACGGCAGAGGCGGCGATCCGCGACTATGCGACGGCTGGCAGCCACAAGCTTGGCGCCGTGGCCCAGCCGCTGCGGGCTGCCTTGACCGGCAAAAGCACCTCGCCGGGCGTGTTCGACGTGCTGGCGGTGCTGGGACGTGAGGAAAGCCTGGCGCGCATAGCCGATCAAATCGATTAGGAGCAAACTGGCCCAAGAAGATTGGCATTGAAAGGCGCGTTTCGCAGTGCAACATTAGGCCTTGGCCCAATCTGGCACGCACCTCCTAAAATGCGGTGGCGAATACGCGCATTGCGGTGATTTCGACGTGTCGCTTTGCACGAATTGCCTTTGCCGGCATGAGGAAACGAGAAGGAGTTTGCAATGACCGAAGCTGCGAAAAAACTGGATGTGGGCGGCAAGAGCCAAGAGGCCACGGCAACGCTGGAATTCGCCGGCAAGACCCACGAATTCAAGGTGCGAAGCGGCTCGGTCGGACCTGACGTCATCGACATCGCCTCGCTCTACAGCACCACCGGCGCCTTCACCTACGACCCCGGCTTCACCTCGACGGCAAGCTGCGAATCGGAGATCACCTTCATCGACGGCGATGCCGGCATTCTCCTGCACCGCGGCTATCCGATCGACCAGTTGGCCGAACATGGCGACTTTCTCGAAGTCTGCTACCTCTTGCTTTACGGCGAACTGCCGACCAAGGCGCAGAAGGATGATTTCGACTACCGCGTGACGCGCCACACCATGGTGCACGAGCAGATGTCGCGCTTCTTCACCGGTTTCCGCCGCGACGCTCACCCAATGGCGGTCATGTGCGGCGTGGTCGGCGCGCTGTCGGCCTTCTATCACGACTCGACCGACATCTCCGATCCGTACCAGCGCATGGTCGCTTCCATGCGGCTCATCGCCAAGATGCCGACGATCGCGGCCATGGCCTATAAATACCACATCGGCCAGCCCTTCATTTACCCGAAGAACGACCTCGGTTTCGCGGCAAACTTCCTGCATATGTGCTTTGCCGTGCCTTGCGAGGAGTACAAGATCAACCCGGTGCTGGCGCGCGCCATGGAGCGCATCTTCATCCTGCATGCCGACCATGAGCAGAACGCGTCGACCTCGACCGTTCGTCTCGCCGGCTCTTCGGGCGCCAACCCGTTCGCCTGCATCGCCGCGGGCATCGCTTGCCTGTGGGGTCCGGCCCATGGCGGCGCCAACGAAGCGGCGCTGAACATGCTGGGCGAGATCGGCCATGTCGATCACATCCCGGAATTCATCGCCCGCGCCAAGGACAAGAACGATCCGTTCCGCCTGATGGGCTTTGGCCACCGCGTCTACAAGAACTACGATCCTCGCGCGAAAATCATGCAGAAGACCGCGCATGAGGTTCTGGGCGAACTCGGCATCAAGGACGATCCGCTGCTCGACATCGCGATGGAACTGGAAAAGATCGCGCTCACCGATCCCTATTTCATCGAAAAGAAGCTCTACCCCAACGTCGATTTCTATTCCGGCATCACGCTGAAGGCGCTGGGCTTCCCCACCACCATGTTCACCGTGCTGTTCGCGGTCGCCCGCACGGTCGGCTGGATCGCGCAATGGAAGGAAATGATCGAGGATCCGCGCCAGAAGATCGGCCGCCCGCGCCAGCTCTACACAGGCGCGCCGGAGCGCGACTACGTGCCGATTGCCAAGCGGTAACGAGAAAAAGTGAGTAGTCAGTGGTGATGGTCCGCTTCACTACTCACTACTCACTACTCACTACTTCGCTCTCTTGATGCACCCCATCACCACCTGCGCGGCGATGTCTCCCGATGGCTTGTCCGTTGTCATGCGTCGTGAAATCTCGCCAAAACCGTCTTTCTGCCAGGCGCGCATGCCGGTGTCGGCCAGCAGCGCTTCGAGCTGGCGCGCCAGATTGTTCGGTTTGACGTATTCGTTGTAGAATTCCGGGATCAACGCGCGATCCGATATCAGGTTGGGCAGCAGGGCCGACCAGACGGAAACCAGATAGGGCGCGACGATGCGAGCAAGCGGGTCAAGCCGGTAGCACGAAATCATCGGCACGCCCGACAGCGCCAGTTCCAGCGAGACGGTGCCGGATGCGATCAACGCCGCATCGGCCTTGCCGAAGGCCTGCCATTTGCGCTCCGGCTCGAGGATAAGCTCGGGCTTTTCGTCCCAGCGCGTAACCGCCGACCGCACGGTATCGGCGACATGCGGAACCGTCGGCAGCAACAGCCGCAGACGATGTCCGCGCGCGCGCAGCATCGACACCGTCTCGCCGAAGGGTTCGATCAGCCGCCTGACCTCACCACGCCGTGAGCCGGGCAGGACAAGCAGCGTCTTCACGCGGTCTGGCGAAAGATCGCGTGGCTGGGCCTGCGCCCTGGCAGCCGACTGCACACCTGGATCATGCGTCAGGCGATGGCCGACATAGGTGCCGGGCGGGCCGCCCAGCCGTTCGAGTTCCTTTACCTCGAAGGGCAGGATGCACAGAATATGGTCGACATAGGGCTTCATCGCCACCGCCCTGCACGGCCGCCACGCCCACACGCTCGGGCAGACATAGTGGACGATCGGGATCGACGGGTTGGCCGCACGCACCTTCTTGGCTACGCGCAGCGAAAAATCCGGGCTGTCGATGGTGATCAGGCAGTCCGGCTTGGCATCCGCAACCAGCCCCGCCATCTGTCCGATCCGCCGCATCAGGCGCGGCAGGTCACGCAGGACCGCGCTGAAGCCCATCAGCGCGACCTCGCCGGCGTCGAATGGCGAAACCAGCCCAAGTGCCTGCAGATGGCGGCCGCCGAGGCCGACCAGTTGCACATCCCGGCCTGTCGTCTGACGCAACGCCTTGATGATGTCGGCGCCAAGCAGGTCGCCGGACTCTTCGCCCGCGACGATCGCGATCTTCAGCGCTCTCTCCGCCATATCAGGACTCCGCTGCGGCCAGGCCGACGATGAACAGTCCAAGCTCATTGGCACGCGAGAGGGTCGCGGGACCTTCGAGGATCAGCGAGCGCCCCGCTTCGACGGCAATGCCAGCAAGCCCGGCCGCATGCGCTGCATCCACCGTCTGCGGTCCCATAGAAGGGAGATCCGCGCGCAACTCCTGGCCGGGCTTGGCGCATTTGACTAGAACGCCGCGCGTCTTGCCGGCAATCCGGCCATGGTCGCGCAGCAGCCGGGCGCGGTCCAGCAATCCGGCGGTGCCTTCGATGCCTTCAAGCGCGATGGTTCGGCCGCCGATCGCGATCGCTGCCTGGCCGATATCGAGCGCACCGATGGCCTTTGCCGCCGTAAAACCCGCCTCGATGTCGCGCCAGTCCGATTTCCGGGGCGCGGCCCTGGTCAACACCCCCTCGGCGGCGACAAGGTTGGGCACGATCTCGTGAGCGCCCACGACCCTTATCCCCCGGGCCTCGAGCCCGCGCGCCACCACCTTGAGCAGACCGTCGTCGCCACGCGCCAAGGCCATGAAAACGACGGGGATCACGGCAAGCAGGCTGAGGCTCGGACGCAGCCGGCTCAGTCTCGGCCTGCGTTTTATCTCGCCGGCAAGCACGAGATGGGTAATGCGGTTTCGCTTGAGCAGCGGAACCAGCGATCCGATCGCCTCGAGTGCAAGGGTCTCATGCTGGTATCGGCAGAGCTCGGCCAGACGGTCGGCCTCACCCTCCATGAGCACGATGAAGGGCGGATGGCCCTGTTCGGCCAGACCAGTGGCGACCTCGACCGGAAGGCTGCCGCCGCCGGCGATGATGCCGACCCTGGCATCGCGCGGGAGATCAAAACCGGTCGCGGCTTCCTCAGCCTTCGTCATCGGTATCGTCGCCATCACCGCCCTTGAGCGATGGCACCGCATAGTGCCGCTTGCCGCGGCTGGCGATGAAGTCGATGATCTTCATCGCGGTCGCTGACGAGGCGAACTCCGCCTTGGCGAGCTCGATGTTCTCGCCGACGGTGCGGGAGCGGTCGAAGATCGTCCTGTAAGCCTTGCGCAGCAGATAGATCTCGGAGCGCGGCAGGCCGGCCCGCTTGAGACCGATGATGTTCAGGCCACGCAAGCTGGCGCGGTTGCCGACGGCGATGGCATAGGGAATGACGTCGCCGACAAAAGCCGAGCACCCGCCAAGAAAGGCATTGTCGCCGACCCGCACGAATTGATGGACGGCACTGAGACCGCCAATATAGACGTTGTCGCCGATTTCGCAGTGTCCGCCCAGCGTTGCGCCGTTGGCGAAGGTGGCGTTCTTGCCGACGACGCAATCATGGGCGATGTGGGCATAGGCCAGGAAATTGCCATTGTCGCCGACCGTCGTTTCGCCACGGCTGGTATCGGTGCCGACATGCATGGTGACGCCTTCGCGGATGGTGCAGTTGGCACCGATGACGAGCGTGGTGCGCCCGCCCTTGTGCTTGGTGTTCTGCGGCGGCGCACCCAATGTCGCCATCGGATAGACCTTGGTCGAGGCGCCGATGGTGGTCGCGCCCATCACCGAGACATGGCTGACCAGTTCGACACCGTCGCCGATCGCCGCCTCGGCGCTGACATGGCAGAACGGCCCGATGCGCACACCCTGGCCGATTTGGGCGCCTTCTTCCACGACGGAGGAAGGGTGGATTGACGTGTTGATTTTCATAGGCACTCGATCGTCAGTCGCTGGTGACCATCATCGCTGAAATCTCGGCCTCGGCTGCCTTGGCGCCTTCTACCAGGGCCTCGCAGGCGAATTTCAGCAGGTTGCCGCGCTTCTTGATTTTCTTGACATGGATCTTCAACTGGTCGCCGGGGACGACCGGTTTGCGGAATTTGGCGTTGTCGATGGTCAGGAAATAGACCAGCGACGGCTTGGACGCTCCGAGGCTGCGGATGCAGATGGCGCCAGCCGTCTGTGCCATGGCCTCGACGATCAGCACGCCCGGCATCACCGGCTGCTCCGGGAAATGCCCCTGAAAATGCGGCTCGTTTATGGTCACGTTCTTGATGCCGACGGCGGAATCGTCGCCATCGATGTCGACGATGCGGTCGATCATCAGAAAGGGATAGCGGTGCGGCAGGAGCTTCATCAGCCCCAATATGTCGACCGCTTCCAGCGTTGTCGCCGCCACCATGTCAGCCATTGTCCTTGCCCTGCTTGCGTGCCCTGGCCATCGTGCGCAACATGGCTATCTCTCGCATGGCTTCCGCCATCGGCTGTGCCGGATAGCCACCCCAGATCTCGCCGGCCGGAACGTTGCTCATAAATCCACTTCTGGCGGCAAGCTTGGCACCCGTACCGATCGTCAGATGATCCGCGAGCCCGACGCCACCGCCCATGGTGACATTGTCACCCACCACCACGGAACCGGAAATACCTGAAAGCCCGGCCACTATGCAATTGCGACCGATGCGGACGTTATGGGCGATCTGCACGAGATTGTCGATCTTGGAGCCCTGCCCGATGATCGTATCGGACATGGCGCCGCGATCGACAGTGGAATTGGAGCCGATCTCGACATCGTCCTGGATGACGACCCGTCCGATCTGCGGCACGCGTTCCGGCCCCTTGGCGCCGCCGACAAAGCCAAAGCCGTCCTGGCCGATCCTGGCGCCGCCATGGATGATGACCCGATTGCCGATCAGCGCGTACTGGACGCTGGCGCCCGGGCCGATATAGCCGTCACGGCCAATCTGGCAGGACTGTCCGATGACGGCGTTGGGCGCGATAACAGTGCCCCTGCCGATGGAAACCCCCGGCCCGACGACCGCGCCTGCCTCGATGATGACGCCGGGCTCGACATGCGCGCTCGGGTCGACATGTGCGTGCGGTGAAACGCCGGTTTCGCCGGTCATCGGTCCAGGCGTGGCGGCTGTCGGGAACAGCAGGCGCCCGATCAGCGCGAACGCCTGTTGCGGCCGCGGATGTATGAGAACGGCAACACTGGAGGGCGCCTTGCCGGCGAACTCGGCCGGGCACAGCACCGCGGCCGCCCGCAGCGAAGGCATCAGCGCGGAATTACGCCTGCCGTCGACGAAGACGAGCGCATTTTCACCGCCTTCATTGGCTGGCGCCAGCGCTTCGATCAAAACGTCGGACTGGCCGGAATCGACAAGCACCGAGCCGGTCAGATTCGCGACTTCGGCCGCCGTATACCGGCGTGATGGCGCGAAGAACACCGGATCGGTCATTCCAGAAGCTATATCCAGCTAGGTCGGAACATTTCTCCCGGATCCAGAAAATCCGGGAGCATCGTTGGCCGCCCGATCAGAAGCGGGTCGATATGCCGAAGTTGAATTCCTGCACGTCGTCGCTCGCTTCCTTCTTGACCGGGATCGCATAGTCGATGCGGATCGGCCCAAACGGCGACGCCCACATCAGGCCGAGACCGACCGAGGCGCGCAACTTCATGCCGGTCGACGACTGATCGACCAGGCTCTGATCTGCAATCTTGCTGCCATAGAGGGTCGCCGCGTCCGCGAACACCGCGCCACGCAGACCGAAGCTTTCCGGAATGACCGGCAGCGGGAACTGGGCTTCAGCCGAAGCATTGAAATAGGTCGTGCCGCCCAGGTGATCGCCGCTAGTGCCCGATGCGACCGGACCGATGCCGTTATAGGCAAAGCCGCGGATGATGCGGTCGGTGCTCTGGAACTGATCGAAGATGCGCAGTTCACCGTCGCTGCCATAACCCTCGACGTGACCCGCGCCACCCGAAATGAGGCCGACGAGGTCGAGCTGTTCCGACAGCGTCTGGTAGATGCTGCCGCGCCCCGTGATCTTGACGAACTTGGCATCGCCGCCGAGACCCGCGACCTCGACGGTCGTGTTGGCATAGATACCTTCATGCGGGTTCTTCATGTCGTCGATGGTGTTGTAGACCAGCCCCAAGCTGACCGACGACTTGATCCACGGGCTCTGTTCAATGCCGTCCAGGATGGCCTGAGAGATGTTACAGGTACCCTGCGGAACCGCATCGGTGGGGTTGCAGCTATCGTCAACCTTATACTTCTCTTGCGAGATGTTGTACGCGAGCTGTGTCGTGATGTTGTTGGTGATCGGCAGCCCGAAGCGGATCGTCGCGCCGGTGGTGTCGCTGTCGTAATTGTTGTTGTATTCGCGCGTCGACTTGTAGATGTCGAAGCCGGCCGCGATGCGCCGCCCGAGGAAATAGGGCTCGGTGAAGGACAGGCTGTAGTCGCGCGAGTTCTTGCCGCCGCCGGCCGACACCTTGATGAACTGGCCGCGGCCGAGGAAGTTGCGCTCGGTGATCGAACCCTCGACGGTCGGTCCCGCCGAATCGCCGCCGGTCGAATAGCCGGCGCCGATCGAGAACTCACCCGTCGACTTCTCGACCACGTCGACAACCAGAACGACCTGGTCGGGCGCGGAGCCAGGCACAGTCGAGATATCGACTTTGTCAAAATAATTCAGGTCTTCCAGGCGCTTCTTAGCGCGCTGGATGAGCACCTGGTTGAACGCGTCGCCTTCGCTGACGTCGAATTCGCGGCGGATCACGTAGTCACGCGTGCGGTCGTTGCCACGGATCTCGATGCGCTCGACATAGGCCTTGGTGCCCTGGTCGACGGTGTACACCACCGAGATCGTGTGGTTCTCGAAGTTGCGGTCGCCACGCGGCGTCACCTGCGCGAAGGCATAGCCGGAGCCGGCCACCTTCTCCGTCAGCGCGATGATGGAGTCTTCGACGTCCTTGGCATTGTAGACGTCGCCCTTGCGGGTTTCGACCACCGATTCCAGCGACTTCGAGTCGACTTCCGGGATCGTGCTCTCGACGCTGATGTCGCCGAAATTGTAACGATCGCCTTCCTGGACGGTGATGGTGACCGTGTATTTGTTGGTTGCACTGTCGAGCTCGCCGACAGCGGATACGACCTGGAAATCCGCATAACCGTGATTGTAGTAGAAGCGCCGCAGCAGCTCCTGGTCGGCGCGCAGCTTGTCTTCGTCATAGACGTCGTCGCGCAGGATGAACGAGACCCAGGACGAACGCTTGGTGTTGATCACATCCGACAGGCGACGGCTGGAATAGGCGCTGTTGCCGACGAAATTGATCGCCGCGATCTGCGTGCGGTCGCCTTCGGTGATGTGGAACACCACATTCACCCGGTTGTCGCCGAGTTCCATGACCTGCGAGGTCACGCCCGCATCGTCGCGGCCGATGCGCTTGTAGGCTGCCTTGACCGCCTCGACGTCCGAATCGAGCGTCGCCTGGGAGAAGGTACCGCGCGGCTTCAGCTGAACCGCGGCCTGGAGTGCGTTGTCCTTGAGCTTCTTGTTGCCCTGGAACAGCACCTGGTTGACGACCTTGTATTCGGAAACCTTGACCACCAGGGTCGAGCCGACCTGGTTGATCTGGACATCCGAGAACAGGCCGGTGCCGAACAGCGCCTTGACCGCACTGTCGATATCGGAACTCGAGAAGGCTTTGCCGGGCTTGATGGTGATGTAGTTGCGGATCGTTTCAGCGTCGACGCGCTGGTTGCCGCTCACTTCCACTCTGCTGACGACAGCGGCTTCGGCCGCCGATGTGGCAACGAACTGCACTGCGAGCGCACCTGGTACGACCAGAGCGGCGGACAGTGCCGCCGCTGACGCGGCGTTTAGAAACTTGGATGCTGCCTTCATCGGGCTTAATAACCTTTTCTCGTAGTCCCCACGGCGAGAAAACCGGACGTGCGGTCATTTCCCCTACCGTATTAACCGGATTTTCCCTACACGCAAGGCTTCTGGTTAATTTGTATTTACTTAACCCTGTTGCGTGGCTTTCGCGTCACTCATATCCCCGTGCATGGTAAACGGCGTCTCAACATCGCCCATGCCAAAGCCAAATTCCTTCATGATTTCAGCACCCAAACAGATCGTTCCAGAATACGAAACCCATGAAGCACAGCACCAGGAGCAGACCGGCCCGATAGGCCATTTCCATCATCCGTTCCGACACCGGCCGGCGGATGACAGCCTCCACCCCGTAGAACAACAGATGGCCGCCGTCGAGGGGGGGAATCGGCAAAAGGTTTAGAATGCCTATCCCGACCGACAAGAGCGCGACAAGCTGCACCAGCCACTCGAAACCGAGTTTGGCGGCCTTGCCGGCCATGTCAGCAATCTTGACCGGACCGCCCAACTGGCATTTGTCCTCGCGCCCGACCACGAAACGCTGCAAAAACTGGCCCGTGCGCTGGATGACATGGCCCGTTTCCTCGACGGCCGCCGCCACCGCCCCAACCGGCGTGTAGGTGATGAGGCGAGGCTGGCCGAGTTCCTTGTTGTTGACGACGCCGATCACCGCAACCTTGACCTTGTTGCCGAGCGCGTCCTCCTGCTCCATCAGCTGCGGTGTCGCGGTCACCGTCACTTCCTTGCCGTTGCGCAGCATGACGAAGGTGATGATGTCGCCGGCCCGGCCCGAAACCAGCCGCTGCACGTCGCCGAACGTCTCGACCTTGCTGCCGTCGACGCTGACGAATCGGTCGCCAGGCAAGATGCCGGCCCTGGCCGCCGGACTGTCCGCGGTGACCTCCGCCACCATCGGCTCCGCGACATAGCGTCCATAGGCCCCGAACAGAACGGAAAAGACGACGATCGTCAGCAGGAAATTGAACAGCGGCCCGGCCACCACCGTCGCCGCGCGCTTCCAGATCGCCTGGGTGTGGAAGGCAATCTTGCGCTCCTCGTCGGTGAGCGTTTCAAGCTCTTCCGACGACGGCTGGGTGGAGGTGGCGTTCATGTCGCCGACGAATTTGACATAGCCGCCAAGCGGTATGGCGCAAAGCTTCCAGCGTGTGCCATGGCTGTCGTTGAAGCCGACGAGTTCCGGGCCGAAGCCGATCGAGAAGGCCCGGACCCCGATGCCGCACCAGCGGCCGACGAGATAGTGGCCCATTTCATGGACGAACACGACCACGGTCAGCACGAAGAGAAACGGCACCAGCGTGCCGAGAAAGAAGCCTTCCGTGCTGAAAATCGCGTGAAGAATCTCGTTCAATTCAGGCCCTCAAATTCTTCCGCGGTCGCGCTGTGACTGTGACATCAATCCAGGCGAATCCAAGGCGCACGCGCCAGATCGTGGAACGGCATCCTTCAAATGGGAAACAGCCCCTGCGCCGGATGCTCGGCGCCCGCCGAGATCCAGCCGATGACGTATAGGGCAAGGGCGGCCGCGACAAGCCCGTCGACACGATCCATGATGCCGCCATGGCCAGGGATCAGCACACCCGAATCCTTGCAGCCGTGCCGCCGTTTGACCCAGGATTCGAAAAGGTCGCCGGCCTGGGCGACGACGGACAGAACGAGTGCCACAAGGCCGAGCAACGCCAGATTGCCGGCGCCGGCAATCACGGCGAGCACGAGCCCGGCGACGACGCCGCCGACCGCTCCTCCGAGCGCGCCACTGCGGGTCTTGCCAGGTGAAATCGACGGCGCCAGCTTGGGACCGCCGACGGCGCGTCCGACGAAATAGGCAAAAATGTCGGTCGCCCAGACGACCGCGAACAGGAACAGGATGGCGACGAGGCCTGCATGGTCGCCGTCCCGCAGCAATGCAAGCGACAGGCCGGACATGCTAGCATAGGCAAGGCCGCCGGCGTCCCACTGGCCGATCTTGCGAACCCCGGCGGTGATCGCAATTACCGCAACCAGGACCACGACGAGCGGCAGCAACCACAAGGCAGGCAGGCCGGCGATCAAGCCGCCGATGAAAATGACCATCAGCGCTTCCGGCAGGAAACCGAGCCCTTCGGCCGCGGCGGGCCGCGCCATGCGTGTCCACTCATAAAAGATCAATGCCGACATGACCGCGCACAGCAGCCGGAAAGGCAGGCCGCCAAGCCAGGTCAGACCAAGGGCGACAATGGCAAGCACGACCGCCGAGATGACACGCAGCTGAAGGTTGCTCATCCCGCGGCCGGCCGCGAAGCGACGTCCTGCGGTCCCAGTCCGCCAAAGCGGCGCTCGCGGCCGGCAAATTCGCGCAAGGCCTCGGCGAGATGCTCGCGGCTGAAATCGGGCCAGTAGCACGGCAGGAAGACGAGTTCGCTGTAGGCGGCCTGCCACAGCAGGAAATTGGACAGGCGAAGCTCGCCGCTGGTTCGGATGACAAGTTCCGGATCGGGAATGCCTTGCGTGTCGAGAGCGCCGGCAAAGCTTTCCGCTGTGATCGCTTCGCTGTCGATCTCCCCGCGCGCGACCGCCGCGGCAAGCTTGCGCGCTGTGCGCACGATCTCGTCGCGCCCGCCATAATTGAAGGCGATCACCAGCGTCAGCGAGGTGTTGTGCATCGTCAGCGATTCGGCTTCCTCGAGCAGCCCTCTGATGTCGGCCTGCAGCCCTGCCCGATCACCGATGATCCTGACCCGCACGCCGCTCTGATGCAGTTCGGCGAGATCGCGACGGATGAACAGCTTCAATAGCCCCATGAGGTCGCTGACCTCGGATTTCGGCCGCGACCAGTTTTCCGAGGAAAAAGCATAGACGGTCAGGAAGGAGATGCCGAGGCCGGGAGCGGCGCGCACAGCCTTGCGCAACGCCTCGACGCCGGCGCGATGACCCGCGAGCCTCGGCATGCCGCGCGCCTTGGCCCAGCGTCCATTCCCATCCATGATGATCGCGACATGCGCGGGCGTTGTCATGGTCTCGCTTTCGGGTCAGCCGGGGGCCAACCCTTAAACCTGCATGATTTCGGCTTCCTTGTCGGAAAGCAGATGATCGATGATGCTGATGGTTTCGTCGGTAAGTTTCTGGACCTGGTCGGAACGCTTGCGCTGGTCGTCCTCGCTGATCGTGCCGTCCTTCTCCGCCTTCTTCAGGAAATCCATGCCGTCGCGGCGCACATGGCGCGCGGCGACACGGGCATTCTCGGCGTAGCCGTGCGAAATCTTGACCAGTTCCTTGCGGCGCTGTTCGTTCAGTTCCGGCAGCGGAATTCTCAGATTGGTGCCGTCAACGATCGGGTTGAAGCCCAGATTGGATTCCCGGATGGCGCGGTCGACGGCGCCCACCATCGACTTGTCCCAGACCGACACCGAGATCATGCGCGGCTCCGGCACGGTGACGTTGGCCACCTGGTTGATCGGCATGGTGGTGCCATAGGCCTGCACCTGGATCGCATCGAGCAGATTGCTGGAAGCGCGACCGGTCCGCAGCGAGGCCAGGTCGTGCTTGAACGCGGCGACCGCCCCATCCATGCGCCGCTTGAGGTCGTCGTACTCACCACTCATCCTAGTCTCCTCGACCCGTCTGCCGCGGGTTCACTGCAAGGCCCCGTGTTCGAGCCTGATTTCGAAAGCCGGTTCCCTTTTGGGGATCAGGCCCCGATCACTCGTCCGCGACGACCGTGCAACGGCCGCCGCCCCTCAGAATATCGCCGAAACCACCCTTTTCGTGGATCGAATAGACGATTATCGGAATGTTGTTTTCGCGCGCAAGTGCAATCGCAGCCGTATCCATGATGGAAAGGCCGCGTTTTATGACTTCGGCGTGGCTGATGCGCTCGAAACGCGTCGCGTGCGGGTCCTTTTTCGGGTCGGCCGAATAGACGCCGTCGACCTGTGTGCCCTTGAACAGCGCATCGGCGCCGATTTCAGCCGCGCGAAGTGCCGCGGCCGAATCAGTGGTGAAGAACGGATTGCCGGTGCCGCCGGCGAAGATCACCACCTTGCCCTGGTTCATGTAGGCGGTCGCCTGGCGCTGCGAAAAGCTCTCGCAAAGTTCCGGCATGGCAATCGCCGACAGCACGACGGCCTCGACACCGATCTTGTTCAGCGACGTGCGCAACGCCAGCGAATTGATGACCGTGGCAAGCATGCCCATATGGTCGCCGGTGACGCGGTCGCCGCCCTTGGAGGCGACGGCCACGCCGCGAAAGATATTGCCGCCGCCGATGACGACACCCACCTCGATGCCCAGCGCGCGGGCTTCGGCGATGTCGGCCGCGATGCGATCGACCACCGAGACATCGATGCCGAAATGCTGCTCGCCCATCAACGCTTCGCCCGAAGCTTTCAGCAAAACACGTCGGTAGAGGGGCTTCACCGTCATCTGGTTCCTCGAAAATCCCGGCGCGGCAAGCTCTGAAGGCGAAAACGCCCCCTGCTTCGCCCGGCGGTGCTGTCATGACGGGTTGACCGGATACACGAAGGGCGCGGCGATGTCACGCCGCGCCCTTGTGCAAAATCCCAGGCTTTTTTGATCAGTTGCTGCTGATGGCGACGGCCTCGCCTTCGACCACGACCGGCAATGCGTAGCCCGATGGCTTGTCGCCGGTCACGACACCGCCGGCGACACGGACCTGGATCTCCGGCCCGAAATAGGAATGCGGGAACGGCGCTGGCCTGGCGCTCACCTCGTCCAGCCGCTGGCGAAGCGCCGGCGGTATCGAAAAATCGAGTGCCGCAAGATTGTCCTGCAGTTGCGAAAGTCGCGTCGCGCCAAGGATGACGGTGGCGATTCCCGGCTGTGTCGCCACCCAGTTGAGCGCCACTTGAGCCATGCCGCGGCCAAGTTCGGCGGCGACTTTTTCCAGCTCCGCCACGACAGCCCAGTTGTGCTCCGTGAATTTCTGGAAACCCGGATGCGTGGTGTTGCGGAAACCGTCGAGCCGGCCGGCATTGCCGGCTTGCGTCGGGCGGTATTTGCCGCTCAGCAATCCGCTGGCCAGCGGGCTCCAGACCATGATGCCGGCGCCGTGACGCGTCCCGAACGGCACGAACTCATGCTCGATGGCGCGCTCCGCCAGGGAATATTCGAGCTGCAACGCCGAGATCGGCTCATAGCCGCGCAGTTCGGCGATGGCTTGCGCCCGCCCGGCGTACCAGGCCGGCACGTCGGACAGGCCGATATGACGTATCTTGCCTGCCCGAACCAGATCGTCGAGCGTCCGCAGCACCTCTTCGGCCGGCGTCAGCCTGTCCCAGACGTGCATCAGGTAGAGATCGATGTAGTCGGTGCCCAGGCGCTTCAGCGAGGCGTCGACGGCGCGCATGATGTTCTTGCGGCCATTGCCGCCGGCGTTCGGATTGCCGGCGTTAGAGTTCATGGTGAATTTGGTGGCGATCACCGCCTTGTCGCGCAAACCCCGCTCGGCCACGAATTCACCGAGCCAGGTCTCGGCCGTACCGCCCGTATAAAGATCGGCGGTATCGAAGAAATTGCCCCCTGCCTCGACATAGGCATCGAACATCGCGCGCGCCGTATCCCGGTCCGCGCCCCAGCCCCATTCCGTGCCGAAGGTCATCGTGCCCAGCGCCAGCCTGCTGACGCGCAAGCCGCTATTGCCAAGTGTGTAATAGTTCATCGCCATCGTCTTTTTCCGATCCTGGTCCGGTTGATGCTGATGTCATTGACCTGATGTCGCCTTGACCCAGGGATTGCCGCGCTCATGCGTCATGCGGAAGGTGAAGCCATCGACCTTCCAGGCGGTGCCGGACCGTGTCAGGTGGTGCTCATACGTGCCCCAGACTTCCCACAGCGGGTCGCCATTGCCCTCCATCCGGTTCCAGGCATAGCCGTTCGACAGAACGGTCGCCTTGTCCCCGTCGAGAACGACCTGATGATTGGTGCGCAGATGCAGGCTGCTCTTGCTGCCCTTGAGATTGCCGGCCCAGGCGCCGATCAGATCGTCGGAGGCAATGTTGGCGGCGGGCTGACCGGACAGGCTGCTGAAATCGGCGGTGACCCGATCGGCGAAATAAGCGCGCGCGCGTTTCCAGTCCTGAGCATCGACGGCGCGGTCGATGCCATCGGCGATGCGGATCACGGCGCGCTCGTCGGCAAGCGCCTGCCAGCCGGCCGGCTCGGCGCCGCCGGCATCGACGGGTGCCAGTGCAAGGCCCGCGGCGAAGGTAACGTGTTTCAAGGCACTCATCTCGTCTCTCCTTTGTGCATCGGCCACCGCCGCCCTGTCGGAGACAACGTGAACCTCGCCGCGGCCATCGAGAAGATTGAATTGTCTGCATGGACTATGCGATATCATTCATGAATGGACCGGGACCTGCTCACTCATCTGCCTGTCGTCGTCGCCGTTGCGCGACGCGGCGGCTTCGCGCTTGCCGCGGCCGAACTCGGCATGAGCCCGTCCGCCGTCAGCCATGCGGTGCGCCTCGTCGAGGAGCGCGTAGGGCAGCCGTTGTTTGCCCGCACGACGCGCAGCGTGTCGCTAACGGAGGCGGGCAAGGCGCTGGTGGAGACGGCGGCCCCTGCCCTTCAGGACATTTTGGAGCGGATGGATCGCATTCGCGCGATAAGGGGCCAGCCCTCGGGCCTGCTCAGGCTCAATGTTCCCAATATCGCCATTCCGCTCGCCGTCACCTCAGTGGTCGCAGCGATGGCCGAGCGTTATCCGGACGTCACCGTCGAGTTGCTCACCGATCAGAGACTTGTCGATATTGTTGGCGAGGGTTTCGATGCCGGTATCCGGCTTGGTGAAATGATCGCGCAGGATATGGTCACTGTCAGGCTGACGCCGCCCTTCAAAGCCGTCATCGTTGCTTCCCCCGCTTATGTCGGACGGCATGGCCGTCCACGCAACGTGGCCGATCTCGCCAATCACAATTGCATCGGCTACCGGCTCGTCCGCTCCGGCGCGCTCTACCGCTGGGACCTGACCGAAGATGGCAAGGATGTCGTGGTCGAGACCAAGGGCACGGTCATCGTCACCGATTCGCTGGCCGCTATCGACCTGGCTCTGGCGGGGGTCGGGCTGACTTACGTCTTCGAGCCGCTGGTGCGCGCGGCGTTGGCCGCTGGCCGCCTGGTTCAGATCCTGCCGCAGACGGCGATGGAGGAGCCCGGCCTGTTCCTTTACTTCCCGCGCCGGGCGTCGATGGCGCCAAAGCTCAGGGCTTTCATCGACACCGCACAAGAAATCGGCCGGACGTCCTTGCGGACACCCGGCCGAGTTGCCTGAGCTTGAAGGTCCCTGTTCAGGGACCAGTTCCAGTGATTACTTCTTGACCGCCGCCGCGACTTCCGCGGCGAAATCGGTCTCTTCCTTCTCGATGCCCTCGCCCAGCGCAAAGCGCAGATAGGCCGTGATCTTGGCCGGGGCGCCGATTTCCTTCTCGGCATCCTTCAGCGCCTTCTCGACGGTGATGTCGGGATTGAGCACGAAGGCCTGCTTGAGGAGCACGACTTCCTCATAGAACTTGCGCAGGCGACCCTCGACCATCTTTTCGATGATCGCTTCCGGCTTGCCGGACTGGCGCGCCTGATCGGAGAAGATCGCCTTCTCGCGCTCGACGGCGGCCGGATCGATCTGCTCGGCGGTCAGCGCCATCGGATTGGTGGCGGCGACATGCATGGCGACCTGGCGGCCAAAGGCGTTGGCGGCATGCTCGTTGCCAGTGGTCTCGATCGCGACCAGCACGCCGAGTTTGCCCAAGCCATCGGCAACCGCGTTATGGACATAGGTCGCGACCGCGCCATGCGGCACAGTGAGCTTGGCCGAACGGCGGAAGCCCATGTTCTCGCCGATGGTGCCGACCGCGTCCTTGATGGTGTCGGTGACCGACTTGTCGGAGCCCGGATATTTCGCGGCGGCGACCGCCTCGGTGGTGCCGTAGGCAAGCGCAACCTTGGCGACGTGGGCGACGATTTCCTGGAAAGCGGCGTTGCGGGCGACGAAGTCGGTTTCCGAGTTGACCTCGACGACCGCGGCCTCACGCACGCCGGCGTCGACGCCGATCAGGCCCTCGGCGGCGGTGCGGCCAGCCTTCTTGTCGGCCTTGGAGATGCCCTTCTTGCGCAGCCAGTCGACGGCTTCTTCCATGTTGCCGTTGGTCTCGTTCAACGCCGCCTTGCAGTCCATCATGCCCGCGCCGGTCAAGTCGCGGAGTTCTTTGACCTGTGCAGCCGAAATGCTCATTGTCGCCTCTTTGTTTTTAAATGCACCGACGCACCATCGAATCTCGATGATGCGTCTGTTTAGCGTGCCAAAATATGAGAAAGATGAAGGCCGTGAACCGGCCTTCGATTATCAAGCCCGGATGGCTATCAAGCTTCTGGAGCTTCCGAAGCCGGGGCCGGATCGAGCGCGGGCTCGACCGGAGCTTCGACCGAAGCACCGATGTCGACACCGAGCGCGCCCTGCTGGCGGGCGATGCCGTCGATTGCCGCCTTGGCGATCAGGTCGCAATAAAGCTGGATGGCGCGCGCGGCGTCGTCATTGCCGGGGATCGGGAAGTCGATCTTGTCCGGATCGCAGTTCGAATCGATGATGGCGACGACCGGAATGCCGAGGCGCTTGGCCTCGAGGATGGCGATCGCTTCCTTGTTGGTGTCGATCACGAACATCAGGTCAGGCGTCGAGCCCATGTCCTTGATGCCGCCGAGCGCCTTGTCGAGCTTCTCGCGCTCGCGGTCGAGGTTGAGGCGCTCTTTCTTGGTCAGGCCCTGGGCTTCGCCGGCCAGCATCTCGTCGAGCTTGCGCAGGCGCTGGATCGAGTTCGAGATCGTCTTCCAGTTGGTCAGCATGCCGCCGAGCCAACGCGAGTTGACGTAGTACTGGGCCGAACGCTGCGCGGCATCAGCCACGATGTCGGACGCCTGGCGCTTGGTGCCGACGAACAGAACGCGGCCGCCCTTGGCGACAGTATCGGAAACCTGCTTCAGCGCCTGGTGCAGCAAAGGCACCGTCTGCGAGAGGTCGATGATGTGGATGTTGTTGCGGGCGCCGTAGATGTAAGGCGCCATCTTCGGGTTCCAGCGGTGGGTCTGGTGGCCGAAGTGAATGCCAGCTTCCAAAAGCTGGCGCATGCTGAAATCAGGCAGTGCCATTCTTAATTTCCTTTCCGGTTAGCCTCCACGGACACAGGCATTTTCGGACCGAGGTCGTTCAACGCCACCGGAGGTTTCAGCCGGATTTCTCCCGGGCAGACACCAAAGTCCGTGTGTGGAATGAGCGCGCATATAGAGGGGAAGTCCGACAAACGCAAGCGGGACGGCGCTTTAACGCCTAGCGTGCGGCAATCAGTGCTGCCGTGCCGATCATGGCGCTGCCGGCAAAGCGGTTCATCAGCCGCATGCGCTTGGGTGTCCTGAACCAGCCCGAAGCCCGGCCCGCGAGCGCGGCATAGACCCCCATGGTCACGATATTGACGCTGATGACGGTGGCCACCACCAGCAGGCCATCGAAAAACGTCATGGTATCGAGGTTGAGAATCAGCGGCATGATCGAGGCATGGAACAGGATCGCCTTCGGGTTTCCGAGCGCTATGGACGCGCCGAGCAGGAAGGGTCGTGACAATTTCGCCTGCCCCGTCCGCGGCTCGTTCGATTGCGCGGCCGAGGCCCGCCACATCCGGACGCCGAGAAAGATCAGATAGGCGGCGCCGGCATATTTCAGCAGGAGGAAAATCCATTCGAAGGTCTGGGCCAGGGCGACCAGTCCGAGCAGCGCCAGGGTGACCAGCACGGCGTCGCCGGCGGCGACCCCAACGCCGGCCATGAAGGCCCGAAGGAACCCGCGCGACACGCCGTTGGTGATGACGGCGAACATCGCCGGCCCTGGCGTGGCGGCGGCGAGCGTGACAGCGGCGCAATAAGCCAGGAATGCCGTTGGTGTCATCGCTTGGCCTTTCCGTTGGGCACCCGCACGCGCCGAAAGATGGCGACGATCTGCTCGCGGCTGCACTCGATTGCGCCGAGCCGCACCGCGCGGTCGCGCTCGAAGCCGGTTATGTCATAGTGCGGAGCCGATGTCTTGGGCGGGCCCTGGTAAGACGAGCGCTTGATGCCGAGTTCGGCGGCAAAGCGATGCAACTCGTCGGTGTCATCGGCCAGCAGATGGCACCAGAGATGACCGGCCCATTTCCAGATCGCCGCATCGACATAGACCGCCATCAAGCCCGCCGCGGAGAGCTCAATTGCTCAGCCCCTGCTATTTCGATACGGGGCAAGGCTTGGTCTGGTCGAACAGCGAAAGATTGACCAGCTTGCCGGTCATGGAGAAATCGCCATAGTCCATGGTGAGGTCGCGGGTGATGCCGTTCTCGTGCAGCTTGAAGCTAATCCGGTATTCCGGGACTTCCTCGCCGTTCTGGGCGCTGTCGTCGAAATAGGCGATGTCGACCGGCCAGTACTTGTCGGTGGCGAGCTTGGCCAGCGCCGGCGCTTCCGGGTCGGCCTTGTCGGCTTCGGTCCTCTTGCCGACGACGACCGTGGTCGTCATCACCTTGTTGGCGTCCTCCGAGCCGTCGAACAAATTGGTCTGGTAGAAGTTTTCACCCTTCTCGGCCTTGCCGATCAGCTCGACCAGATGCTGGGTGGGAAACTGCGTCGCGGCGAGTTCCAGGCTGTTCTTCTCCGGCTTGTCGATATCGACCTTCAGGCCCTTGGCATTCTTGGTTGCGACGCCCTTGACCTCCTTGTCGAGGTTCTGGTCGACGAAGGATTTCGTCACGAAGGAAAACATCTTGCCCTCCGCATCCTCGAAGGTGGTGGTTTGCTGGTCGGTCAGTTTCGTGTTGTCGTTGGTGGCGATCTGGGTGACGAAACGAAACTTCACCGTATAGCCTTCGCAGGCGGAGCCGTTGAACTCATAGACCATGCGGCCGGTGATGCCGGTAATGCCGGATCTATCATCCGCCTTCTTGAGGGTGAGATCGTAGACGGCGCGATGCGCCTGCAGCGCCGGTACGGCGAAGGCCGAGCCCACGGGAAAGAGCACCGACAACAGAACGGCGTGGAATGCGAGGCGCGCTGCGCGCATGAGGTACTCCGATCGTCGCGGCTGATGGCAGGCCGCAGGGAAAGATGGTCCAGCTTAAAAAAAGTCGTGGCGGAAGCGAGGCAAAAATAGCAATTTCGGCCCGGCCAGCGCAGCACCTTCCAGCAATAGGGAAAAGCAATGAGTGAAACAATCGAAAAGCGGCTAAGTGATCTCGGCGTGACGCTTCCTGTCGCCGCCGCACCCGCCGCCAATTACGTGCCCTACTGCCGGACCGGCAATTTGCTGTTCACGGCGGGACAATTGCCGCTCAAGGACGGCAAGCTGCAGGCGAGCGGCCTGCTTGGCCGCGACGTCGACACGGCAGCCGGCAAGGACGCGGCGAAATATTGCGCCATCAACATCCTGGCACAGGCCAAGGCGGCGCTTGGCGATCTTGAGAAGATCCGCCGGCTGGTCAAGATCACCGTCTTCGTGGCGTCGACGCCCGACTTCGTCGAGCAGCATCTGGTCGCCAACGGCGCCTCCGATTTCCTGGTTGCCGCGCTTGGCGAAGGTGGCAAGCACGCACGTTCCGCCGTCGGCACAGCCTGCCTGCCGCTCAATGCCGCGGTGGAAATCGAAGCGATCTTCGAAGTCGAATGAGTGAAGGTGCTGATATGACCGACCTCTCCTGGCTGACCGCCCGGCCGGTTGCCCATCGCGGCTTTCACGACATGAACAAGACGCGCTGGGAAAACACGCTTTCGGCCTTCGCTGCCGCGGCCGAACGCAGCTATGCGATCGAATGCGACGTGCATCTGTCGTCGGATGGGGTCCCCATCGTCATCCATGACGACGATTTGCAAAGGCTGACCGGACAGGACGGCTTCGTCTGGCAGCGCAGCGCCGCCGAACTGGCCGCGCTCAAGGTGGGCGGCACGTCGGATCACGTGCCGACCCTGCAGGAAGCGCTCGATCTCGTCGACGGCCGCGTGCCCATGGTCGTCGAGCTGAAAGGTGTTCCCGGCCGTGACGAAGGCTTGGTGGCGCGGGTCGGGAAGATGCTGAAGCGCTACAAGGGCAAGGCGGCGATCATGTCGTTCGATCACTGGCTGATCCGGGATTTCCCCAAACACGCGCCGGGCATTCCGGCTGGATTGACCGCCTATGGCAAGGACGCCAAGCTGATCGAGGCGCATTTTTCCATGCTGGCGCACGAACTCTCCTTCACCTCCTATGCCGCCGGCGACCTGCCCAACCCGTTCGTCAGCTTCGTGCGCGAAAAGTTGAAGATGCCAGTCATCACCTGGACGGTGCATGACCAGCCGGCGGTCGACCTGACGTTCAGATATGCCGACCAGATGACATTCGAAGGGTTTGAGCCCGACCTGGTCAAAGTCGCCTGAGAGTCTGCCTGAAACGTGACTTGTAGCGGCCCGAATGGAGCTTAAATAAGCCTCATGGATCAGGGCGACGACGGCGATGGACAAACAGCGAATGCGGACTATTCGATCCGCATCGCCGCCGGCATCGGTGCCTTTACCGCCGACGAATGGAACGGCTTTGCCGGAACCACGCGCGGCGATGCAGAAACCGCCTATAACCCACTTGTTTCATTCGCTTTTCTGAGCGCCTTGGAGGATTCCGGATGCGCCGTGCGGCGCACCGGCTGGCAAGGACATCACTTGCGGCTGGAGACGGCACAAGGCAAGTTGCTCGGTGCCGTCCCCTGCTATCTCAAATCGCACAGCCAGGGCGAATATGTATTCGATCACGGCTGGTCCGACGCCTTCGAGCGTGCCGGCGGGCGCTATTACCCGAAGCTGCAATGTGCCGTGCCGTTCACCCCCGTCACCGGTCCTCGCCTGCTCGTCGCCAAGGGAGAGGACCAGGAGGCCGTAAGCGCCGGACTGGCCGCGGGCCTGAAAATGGTGACCGACAAGCTCGGCGTGTCCTCGGCCCATGTCACGTTCGCGCGGGAAAGCGACGTCGTGACGCTGGAGGCGGCAGGCTTCCTGCATCGTACCGACCAGCAATTCCATTTCTTCAATGACGGTTTTTCCACCTATGACGACTTCCTCGCCACGCTCGCCTCGCGCAAGCGAAAGGCGATGAAGAAGGAACGGCGAGAGGCGCTTGCCGATGGCATCACCATCGACCGGCTGACCGGCAAGGACCTGACCGAAAAGGCCTGGGACGACTTCTTCACCTTCTACATGGACACCGGCAGCCGCAAATGGGGGCGTCCCTACCTGAACCGCCAGTTCTTCTCGCTGATCGGCGAACGCATGGCGGACGACATTCTGCTGGTGATGGCGAAGCGCAACGGTCGCTACATTGCCGGCGCCATCAATTTCATCGGCGCCGATGCGCTCTACGGCCGCAATTGGGGCTGCATCGAGGACCATCCCTTCCTGCATTTCGAGGTCTGCTACCACCAGGCCATAGACTTCGCCATCGAACGCAAGCTGAAAGTGGTCGAAGCGGGTGCTCAAGGCGAACACAAGCTGGCGCGTGGCTATCGGCCGGTGACCATGCACTCGGCGCATTACATTGCCCATCCCGGCCTGCGCAACGCGGTCGCCGACTATCTCCGTCGCGAGCGCCGCGAGGTGGAACGGATGGGCGAATATCTTGAAGAACACACCCCGTTTCGCAGGGATATCGAGGAATAGCGCGGTTCCTGCGCGCCTGCCACCGCTGTTTACCGCCTCATCGGAATCCGCTAAGCCATCCCCCGGGGACGTGGGTGCGCCAGCACCCTGGGGGAAACATGCAGGGTTTGGCATCTTTGGGTGTCGGGCAATGGCTTGGTGCGGCAGGCCTGGCGATCGCACCGCCCTTGGTTGCCTGGCTTGAGGGCAAGCGCACGGCCTGGCCTCTCGGCTTCGCGACCTTCTTTCTCCTTTTCGGCCTCGCGCATCTCCTGTTTGCGGGCAATATCGTCGCCTTGTGGGCCGCGGTGGTGCTGACGGCGATCATAGGCATCGTCTCCAAACTGAAATATCGCCACCTCGGCTTCAATTTCCTCGCCGGTGACGTCTACCATCTGGCGGCAAGCAGTTTTCGAGGCGTGCTGGCCGATCACGCGCGCATGACCATCCCTGCCCTGGCGGTCATGATCGCGATCGTCCTGGCGATAATTGCCATGGCGTTGACGCTTGCCGAACCGGCGATGCCGCTCTCGCAGCGCCTTGCCCTGTTCAGCGCAGCGGTCCTTCTCTATCTGTGCGTCCTGTGGGCAAGCGGCGGTCCCAAGCGATTTCACTTTCACCACCTGACGGACGGCCGGTTTCACCTTTCGGCCTTTGTCGCTTCATGGCTTGGCGCGGGGCCATCGCGGCGCCCGGCCTTCGTCGATATCGATCCTGATCCGCTGCCGCTGCTGCCGCCTGTGCCGTCAAGGCGGCCGGCAGGCGAACGCATGCCGCACATTGTCATGATCCTGCACGAGTCGACCTTCGACCCGAGGCGGTTCGGCATCGCGGTCAATGAGGCGTTTGGACGGTTCTTCACGCCACCCGGCGCCCTGTCCGGCGCGCTGCATGTCGACGTCTTCGGCGGCAGCACGCTGCAGACCGAGTTTTCGGTGCTGACCGGCCTGTCATCGCTTTCCTTCGGCAATGACGGCCGCTACGTGTTCCATCTCCTGAGCGGGCGCATGCGGCACACGCTTCCGTCCACGCTGAACGGGTTGGACTACGGCGCCTGCCATATCAGTTGCGACCGGCCTTCCTTCGTCAATTGCGGCCGGTTCTACCAATCTGTCGGCTTCGAGGCGATCAGCTACGCCGAAACCCTGCCCCCGCCTTTCGATGCCGAACGCTGGAAGCGGGAGAATCATGACGAGCAACTCTATGATCACGCGCTCGGCCAGCTTTCGAACCGGCTCGCCGCCGGCAAGCCATGCTTCCTTTCGATCGCCACCTTGATGAACCATGGCGACCATCGCCGTCGTATCTTCCCGGTCGAGCGTCATGCGGACCTTCGTCGCCAGGCCGTCGCGGCGACCGGCGTTCCGTCCTATGGCGAATATATCGTGCGGCTGGCCGAGAGCGTCGAAGCCTACGCCACGTTTCGCAGGCGTCTCGAAACCATGCTGGACGGCCAGCCGGCCATCATCGTGCGCTATGGCGATCACCAGCCGTCATTCACCACGGCGCTGACCGGGCTGCCGCCTTCCGACCCTGCCCTGCACCGGACATTCTATGCGATCGAGGCCGTGAATTGCGGCCTGCCGGACGACGTCGCAGCTCCGCCGGTCCTCGATTGCGCCTTCCTGTCGACACTGACCTTGCTGGCCGCCGGGCTTCCGCTCGATCAGGTATCCGCCACGCGGGCCGCTTTGTTGGCCGACTGCGCCGCATCCTATTTCGGCAGCACATCGCGGCGCAAAAGACGCTTCCACCGCGCCCTGGTCGAAGCCGGAATGGTCGATCTCGCCTGATCGCACCGCAGCTTCGTCTTGCCGCTCGCGGGCGGCTTCGCTACACCGGACGCAAGGCACACTCCGGAGCGTTCGCCATGGCTGAGGCCGCCTATGACACCGACAACATCTTCGCGAAGATCCTGCGTGGAGAAATCCCCTCGCACCGCGTCTACGAGGATGAGGCTGTCGTGGCCTTCATGGATGTGATGCCGCAAGGACCGGGCCATACGCTGGTGGTGCCGAAGGCGCCGTCGCGCAATCTGCTCGATGCCGATCCGGCAACGCTCGGCGCCTTGTTCACGGTCGTGCAGAAGGTGGCGGTTGCTGTGAAAAAGGCTTTCGACGCCGACGGTCTCACGCTGATGCAGTTCAACGAACCGGCCTCGGGCCAGACCGTCTATCATCTCCACGTCCATGTCCTTCCGCGCTTCGACGGCGTGCCGCTCAAGCCGCATACCGGGCAGATGGAGAAACCGGAAGTTCTGGCCGAAAACGCCGGCAAGATCCGAGCGGCTCTGGCGGGCTGACGCGGCGAGCAATCAAAAGTTCAGGTAAAGTCCAGCCAGCAGCAGAAGCTCGGCTGTGGCAATGCCGACGACCATGCGCTTCCCCGACGCCAGATAGGCGACGAAGCCCAGGGCCACCGCCGCTATCCTCAAGGCAAGCGACGTATGCGCAAGCGCGCCGCCCGGAAAGACAATCAAATTGCCGATGACGGCGGCGACAAGCGCCGTCGCCATAGTGCGAACCAGCACCAGCAGGTCTGAATCTTCGGAAAGCTTGCCGCCGAGATAGACGCCGAGGAAGCGCCAGACATCGGTCGCGGCGAAGCCGGCAACGAGAATGAACAGGTATGGCCACCACCAAGCGCCGTTGGAAAAATAACTCACGCCGCGCGCGCCTTGCGCCGCCACAGGTGCCAGCCATAGGCGGCCGTGCCACCGATAAGTCCGGCCGCCAGCAAGTCGATCCGCGGCAGCAGGATGTGGAAGAACGGCCCGAGGACGAGGCCCAGGACCATTGCCACATGCCCTACCCGTTCGCGTGCGGAACCCCACAACGAGGTCAGGAAATACATCGGCGTCAGCATCAGCAATGCCGCTGAAACCGCGGACGGCAGCGCATCCGCGACGGCATACACGACTGTCACGACAATGACGTTCGTCGTCACCAGCATGGCGCCAAGGCCGGCATAATATGTCGTACGCATGCCAGGCGGAACGCGTTTCAGACGCTCCATGGCCAGCACCCAGGACGTCACAGCCACGAAATGCGCGAGGAGATAGAGCACGTACTGCCGGGTCATTCTGGTGCGCATCTCGGGTACCAGCACCATTACCATCGGCATCAGACGTATGGCGGACAATGTGACGGCCAACATCGCCGCAGGCAGCGCCGCACCCGATGTGACCGCGCCCACCAGCACCACCATCGATGGCAACGCCCACACCGTTGCGGTCATGAAAGCGGCCTGTGTCGCTGTGACCCCGGCGTCTTTCGCCAGGGCGGCGAAGCCGATGAACGAGCTGATGAGGATCAGGCCAGGCAGGGAGAAGGCCGCGCGAACACCACGCAGGAACCAGGTGGAACGAGGCGCTGTGGCGTCTGGGCTCGACATGTGCCGGCCATAGCATGCGCGGTGACGGGATGCGACCGCACCGAAAGCCGCGTATCGTCTTTCCATTGATCCAAGAGACTGGTGGCAGCCGGTTTCCGGTTTGGTCGAAGATGCGACAACAAGTTGGCGCGGCGCTCGGGAACTGACCTCTACCGTCCGTCGATCGGCCATTGCGCCAAAGTCTGGAACGCCGATGGCTCCGGTGCGCCGGCGAGACGCTGCTGGATTGCCCCGGCGCAGTCCTGCGGGCTCAACAGCGATGTATCGACTTCCAGGTCGTAGATGCCGGGTTTGTGCACTTCTTCCTGCCACAGGTGGACGGGCGAAGGCACGGGATCACCAGGCGGGGCGGTGACGTAGCCCCTGCCCGGCTCGCTGGCAGCGCGCCGTTCCATGATGACCTCGATCGGACAGCGAACGCCAACAAACAGGACCGGTAGGCCGGCAAGCCGTCGCGCGCAATCCGCCAGTATACTGAGGGGTTTCGAGTAGGCGTCATGGTGGCCGACATCCACCACGACATTGAGCCCTGACCGGCTGTGCGCGGCGATCGAGTCGTAGAGAGCGGCATAGAAGCGCGGCACGAAATCTTCGAGATCGGGCCGCTCGCCGCCAGGACGAAGGCCTATCCCCGGACGATATCGCGGCGGCGTGATCTGCTCGTAGCTGTCGACGCCCAGATTCATCCAGGGAGCGTCGAAGCTGTCCTGAATGGCCCGCACGATGCTCGACTTCCCGGATCGCGGCGCGCCGTTGAGAATGATGATCTGGCCAGCCATAAGCCGCTCCGCCCGCTCCAATGAGAAAAGCCCCGTTTTGAACTGACCCCCGAAAGTTGGACACAACCTTCGGGGGTTTTGTATGTCCAGACACAGTGCGAGTTTCAAGCGCTCG
>NZ_VFVY01000010.1 GCF_006442315.1 Mesorhizobium sp. B2-3-4
TACAGGAACCAGCCCTTAAATCTACCAGCTCAATGAACCGTCCAACTTTCGGGGGTCAGTTCATCGAGCGGGCTTTTCTGGTTCTGACGGAGCTAGTTCTTTCTCGGCAGTTGCGGCACCAGGCTGCGCTTGCCGCCGTCCTTGCCCTTGGGCTCCGGCTTCTGCGCCACGGCCTTCTTTGCCGCGGGCTTCTTCGCCACGGCCTTGGGCTTAGGCGCGTCTTCCGGCTCTTCCTTCTTCGGCTGCACCGGCGCCTCGTCGGCGAGCGATTCGAGCTTCAGGCCGGTCTCGCCGGTTTCCTTCTTCTCGACGGTGACGCGCACCGTGCCGCCCTTCTTGAGCTTGCCGAACAGCACCTCGTCGGCCAGCGGCTTCTTGATGTGCTCCTGGATGACGCGGCCGAGCGGCCGTGCGCCCATGCGCTCGTCATAGCCCTTGTCAGCAAGCCAGGCGATCGCGTCCGGCGACAGGTCGAAGGTAACGCCACGCTCGGAAAGCTGGGCTTCCAGCTGCATGACGAACTTCTGCACCACCTGATGGATCACCGGCACCGGCAGCGAGCCGAACGGGATGATCGCGTCGAGACGGTTGCGGAACTCCGGCGTGAACAGACGGTTGATCGCCTCGACATCGTCGCCTTCGCGCTTGGTCGAACCGAAACCGATCGCCGCGCGCTGCGCATCGGATGCGCCCGCATTGGTGGTCATGATCAGGATGACATTGCGGAAATCGATCTGCTTGCCGTTGTGGTCGGTCAGCTTGCCGTGGTCCATCACCTGCAACAGGATGTTGAACAGGTCCGGATGCGCCTTCTCGACTTCGTCCAGCAACAGCACGCAATGCGGATGCTGATCGACGCCATCGGTCAAAAGGCCGCCCTGGTCGAAACCGACATAGCCGGGAGGCGCGCCGATCAGCCGCGATACGGTGTGGCGCTCCATGTATTCCGACATGTCGAAGCGGATCAGTTCGACGCCGAGCGAGGCCGCCAACTGCTTGGCCACTTCGGTCTTGCCGACGCCGGTCGGACCCGAGAACAGGTAGGAGCCGATCGGCTTTTCCGGTTCGCGCAGGCCGGCGCGTGCCAGCTTGATCGCAGAGGTCAGCGCGGTGATGGCCGTATCCTGGCCATAGACGACGCGCTTCAGCTCGACATCCAGACCCTGCAGCACCTTCTCGTCATCGGCCGAAACCGTCTTCGGCGGGATGCGGGCCATGGTGGCGATCGTGGCTTCGATCTCCTTGATGCCGATCGTCTTCTTCCGCTTGGCTTCCGGCACCAGCATCTGCGAGGCGCCGGTTTCGTCGATCACGTCGATCGCCTTGTCCGGCAGCTTGCGGTCGTTGATGTAGCGGGCCGACAGCTCCACCGAGGCCTTGATCGCCTCGTTGGTGAACTTCACCTTGTGGAATTCCTCATAATAGGGCTTGAGGCCCTTCATGATTTCGATGGCGTCCTCGATGGTCGGCTCGTTGACGTCGATCTTCTGGAAGCGCCGCACCAGCGCGCGGTCCTTCTCGAAGAACTGGCGGAACTCCTTGTAGGTGGTCGAGCCGATGCAGCGGATCGCGCCCGACGACAGAGCCGGCTTCAACAGGTTCGACGCGTCCATCGCACCGCCCGACGTCGCGCCGGCGCCGATCACCGTATGGATCTCGTCGATGAACAGCACGGCGCCCGGATAGTCCTCGAGTTCCTTGACGACCTGCTTCAGCCGTTCCTCGAAGTCGCCGCGATAGCGCGTGCCGGCCAGAAGCGTGCCCATGTCGAGCGCGAAGATGGTGGCATTCTGCAGCACTTCCGGCACGTCGCCCTCGACGATGCGCTTGGCCAGCCCCTCGGCGATCGCCGTCTTGCCGACGCCGGGATCACCGACATAGAGCGGATTGTTCTTGGAGCGGCGGCACAGCACCTGGATGGTGCGGTTGATTTCCGACTCACGGCCGATCAGCGGATCGATCTTGCCGGCCTTGGCCTTGTTGTTGAGGTTGACGCAGTAAGCCGTCAGCGCATCCTGCTGCTGCTTCTTCTTGCCGCCTTCCTCTTGCGGCTCGGCGCCGTTCTGGCCGTTCTGCTCGTCGTCGGCGCCGCGCGGGGTGCGGCTCTCCGACGCGCCGGGACGCTTGGCGATGCCGTGCGAGATGTAGTTGACCGCGTCGTAGCGGGTCATCTGCTGTTCCTGCAGGAAATAGGCGGCATGGCTCTCGCGCTCGGCGAAGATGGCGACGAGCACGTTGGCCCCCGACACTTCCTCGCGGCCGGACGACTGCACATGGATCACCGCGCGCTGGATGACGCGCTGGAAGCCGGCGGTCGGCTTGGAATCCTCGTCATAGCCGGTGACCAGATTGTCGAGCTCGGTGTCGATATAGGTCAGAACAGTGTGCTTCAGCTCGTCGAGATCGACATTGCAGGCGCGCATGACGGCGGCCGCCTCGGTGTCGTCGATGAGGGCGAGCAGCAGGTGTTCAAGGGTTGCGTATTCATGGTGCCGCTCATTGGCGAGCGTCAGCGCTTGGTGAAGCGCCTTTTCCAGGCCTTGGGAGAAAGCCGGCATGTTACCTCACTTCTTCTCCATCACGCATTGCAGCGGATGCTGATTCTGTCGGGCGAAATCCATGACCTGGGACACTTTGGTCTCGGCCACCTCGAATGTATAGACCCCGCACTCGCCCACTCCATGATTGTGAACATGAAGCATGATGCGTGTGGCGGCTTCGCGGTCCTTCTGGAAAAAACGCTCCAGCACGTGAACCACGAACTCCATCGGAGTGTAGTCGTCGTTGAGGATGAGGACCCTGTAGAGGCTGGGCTTCTTGGTCTTGGTTTTGGTGCGCGTGATGACGGCCGTCCCGCGGCCGGCTTCATTGCCGTCGCCGCCGCCGTTCTGCATCCGCACCACGCATCTCGTGGCAGTCAAACCTGAAGTCACGTAATCCTGCCTCTTCGAATCCTCATGCGAGTTCGACATGTAGGTGTTCGATGGACGATTTTAAGCCCTTCTGGTTAGCTGACAATATGGCTAGGTGACCAACTTCGCTGATTTTCTTGGCGGATTTTCGCAATCGTGAAGCGCTATGCGGAAGCGGATCTGAAATCGGCATAAAAAAACCCGGTCGCGTTTCCGCGACCGGGTTTTGTTCCGCGCCCAACGGGCCGGATCTGAAAATTGTCAGGCGAAAATCACTTCGCCTTGGCAACGATCGATTCGAACGGCTTGTAGGCCTCCTTGGCGAGCTCGGCATAGAGGTCGCTGATCTTGGTGGCCTCGGCGACGAACGCCTCGTAGGACTGCTTAGCATAGTCGGACTGAATCTCGATCGCCTTGTCCAGCGACTTGGCCGAGAACAGCTTCTCGAACGCGGCGCTGCCGGCTTCGAGGCTCTTCTTGGTGTACTCGCCGGCCTCGGTGGCGATCGCCTGCGCGCCCTTGGACAAAGAGGCGAAGCTCTTCAATCCGGTGTCGGCGAACTCCTTGCCGTATTTCGAGAAGTCCTCATAGGTCTGGGTCATTTCGTACTCTCCCTGGACGTTGAAGCGCCCGGTTGGAGCGCCCTTGTGCAATGCACGAAATATATTGTGCGCCGCACAAAAGTCAAGAATTCCCTGGCCTGCGGCGCCGCCGCCACCGGCAATGTCTAAAATTCGAATAAAGGAAGGCTCAAACCGCCAGAAAATGGTGAACGCGGTGGTTACCATAAACGGATTGGTAACGCTGCCCCGCTAGCTTGGCCAGACGTGAGGCAGGATCCCTTTGCCGCCTCCAACGCAACGAGAAATCCAAAGGAACTACCAGTGCGTCAGGCGTTGTCGGGCATCGTTTCCAAATCTGCGTCCCCTCTCAAAACGATCATGATCATCGCCATGGCGATGACGTTCGTCGTTGCGGACGCCGCCTCGTCGCTCGCGGCGAAATCGGCAGCCATCGTGGTCGACGCCAAGACCGGCAAGGTGCTGTATTCGGCTAACGCCGATGGCCGGCGTTATCCCGCATCGCTGACCAAGATGATGACGCTCTATCTGACCTTCGAAGCGATGGCGAAGGGCAAGATCAGCAGAAATTCGCCAGTCGTGTTTTCGGCCCACGCATCCGCCGAGGCGCCGACCAAGCTCGGTGTGAAGCCAGGCGGGTCGGTGACGGTCGAGACCGCGATCCTGTCGATCGTCACCAAGTCGGCCAACGATTCGGCGACGGCGCTCGGTGAAATGATCGGCGGCAACGAAACCAACTTCGCCCGCATGATGACGGCCAAGGCGCGGCAGCTCGGCATGAACGGCACCGTCTTCCGCAACGCCAACGGCCTGCCGGATCCGGGACAGTTCACCACCGCGCGCGACATGGCCACGCTCGGCATCGCGCTGCGGGAGCATTATCCGCAGTACTACGGTTATTTCTCGCAGCGGTCCTTTCTCTATGGTCGCCAGCGCATCAACGGCCACAACCGCCTGCTCGGGCGCATCAAGGGCGTCGACGGCATCAAGACCGGCTATACCCGCGCTTCCGGCTTCAATCTCGTTTCGTCCGTGAACGATGGCAATCGCCGCCTCGTCGCCGTCGTCATGGGCGGCACGTCGGGCGGCAGCCGCGACAACCAGATGGCTGGCCTGATCAATACCTACATGCCGAGGGCCTCGACCCGCGGCGGCGGCGACCTGGTCGCCAAGGCCGACAGCAATCCCATCAAGGCACTTGCGAAGGTTCTCCTGCCCAAGCATGACGCGCCGACCCCCGACGAAAAGCCGGTCACCGTGGCCGAGGACGATACGGCCGTTGCCGACGACGCGACCGTTGCCCAGGGCGACAGCGACGACGAGGACACGGCTGAGGCCGAAACGCCGAAACTGGTTGTCCCGGCAAAGAAAGTGAAGACGGTCATCGTCGCCGCCCCCAAGGTCGCCACCGCGCAGGTCGTGGCCGCCTATGCCGAGCCAACCCCGGCCGTCGATCCGGTCAACACGGCGTCGGTTCCCTCGGGCTGGGCGATCCAGGTCGCCTCCTCGCCCAAGCAGTCCGAGGCCCAGGCGTTCCTCGACAAGACCGTCAAGCAGGCTCCGAAGGTACTGGCCGACGCCTCCGGCTTCACCGTCGCCTTCGACAAGGACGGCGTCACCTACTACCGCGCGCGCTTCGGCGGGTTCGGTTCGAAGACCGCGGCCTGGAAGGCCTGCACCGCTTTGAAGAAGAAGAGCATCGAGTGCTACGCCGTCCAGCAATAGGGACAGCGTGGATCAAATCTCCCGGAAAAATACTGCGTCGAAGGAGACTAGTTGTGATTGGAGAGCAAGACGTCCTTGGCTTCGTTAATCCGCGCCGCCAGGAAAGACGTGCCGCCGATATCGGGGTGCAGGCGCTGCATCAGGCGGCGGTGCGCCTTGCGGACATCCGCCGCGGCGGCCCCCGCTTCAAGACCAAGGACCTTGTAGGCCTCCTCCTTAGTCATGGTGCCCGGACCTGGCGTAACACCCAGCCCTTCGCCACCGTTCGTCTCAGCGTGTTTGCGCCAGACGGGAAATCTGCCGTCAAGATACGTCTCTAGCAATTGCCGGCTCTCCGGATCACCGGAGAGCTCGCGGTAGAGATGCTGCAATTCGGCAAGCGTCATCGAGCCGAGCATCTTGCCATCGTGGCGGCCAGCCAGAACCAGCCCTTCGAGGCCGCCCGTATTGTGATCGAGTTCCATCTCGAGTGCTGCTGTCCGCACGGTTGAGCGTTTTCCCGGAGCCGGCCCGGTGTTCGGCCGGCTGGGACGCGTGGCGGCGTACCAGGCGATTGCCGCGAACAGCATGATGCCGCCGATGCCTTGACGCCCGACCAGAAGCACGGCGCCGCCCGCCAGCGCCAGCAGGACCGGCCCCAATTTTCTCGTCCCGCCCGCCAGTTGCGCCGGATCCGCGCGAACAAAGGCCGTGGCTACCCCCAGGAGCACCAGCAGCAACGCGACCACAGCGATAATTGCGCCTAACATATCCTATCACCCCGCAGATACCCTGCCCGCCCGGACAGCCGCGTGATGCCCTTCAACACCTGTTCTGCGCCGGAATGATGGCCTTCGCCGCGACAGAAGGGACAGGCACGCAAGCCGGTTCGGCCAGCGTCACCGCTTCCGTCACTTGGGCAGCTCTTCATCGCGCATGATTTCAAGATGTGGCGTTGTCGTGCCGCTTGCAAGTCCAGTGCGAAGCAAGATGCAGGGCCAGAAAGAGCCTGGCACCGAAATCGGCAGCGCGTCGGCGCGAAAGCCTAGAGCAACCCCAGATCGGCAAGCTCGCGCCTGAGTTTGGGCGGCATCTCGACCAGCCCGGCCTTGCCCTTGCCGAGATCGAGCGGCGCGTCGGCCGGCTTCAGATAACGCCAGCCCTGGAAGGCACGGCGTGGTTGCCAGTCGGTGCGCACCACCTCCGGATCGAGCATCAGATGGCAGCGGCCGATGCCATCATCATCGGTGAACGGCCGAATTTCCGTGATCAACTGGCGGCATTGCACGCTGCCCTTGATCACCCAGTAGAGCGAGCCGCCATCCGTGACCTCGTCGCCACGTGTCGGCACCATGCGCGTGGTGTGCCAGTGTTCGGCCGGTTCGCCGGCACGGCGCCGCTCATCGAGGCGGAACTCGATCCATTCTTCGAGATCCTCGACGCTGTCGCAGCCGACGCAAAGCTTTAGGAGGTTGAGAGCCATGCACTAAGGTTTAGTCCGGAGTGCCGGCACGTCAACGGCCTGAACGAGTTCTCCACAGTGCCAGAGAGGCGCCGGAGGCTCACCCATCAACACTCCACGACATTGACCGCCAGGCCGCCGAGGCTGGTTTCCTTGTACTTCTCGTTCATGTCGAGGCCGGTCTGGCGCATGGTCTCGATCGCCGCGTCGAGTGGCACGAAATGGACGCCGTCGCCCTTGATGGCCAATGACGCGGCCGTCACCGCCTTGACCGCACCCAGCGCGTTGCGCTCGATGCAAGGCACCTGCACCAGCCCGCCGACCGGGTCGCAGGTCATGCCGAGATGATGTTCGAGCGCGATCTCGGCGGCATTCTCGACCTGTTCGGGCGTGCCGCCCATGACGGCGCACAGGCCTGCCGCGGCCATCGCCGAGGCCGAACCTACCTCGCCCTGGCAGCCGACCTCGGCGCCGGAAATGGACGCATTGGACTTGATGATGCCGCCGACGGCCGCCGCCGTCAGCAGGAAGTCGCGAATACTAGGCTGGTCGGCCTCGGGATGGAAATGCAGCCAATAGCGCAGCACCGCCGGCAGCGTGCCGGCCGCGCCATTGGTCGGCGCGGTGACCACGCGCCCACCCGCCGCATTCTCCTCGTTGACGGCCATGGCGTAAATCGACAGCCAGTCATTGGCGAGCAGCGGATTGGGGCGGTTCTGCTGCCACTGTTCCTGCAACTTGTCGTGCAACTGCCGGGCTCGGCGGCGCACTTTCAAGCCGCCCGGCATGATGCCGTCCTGCGACAGGCCGCGGTCGATGCAGCCTTTCATGGCGCCCCAGATGGCGTCGAGGCCGGCGTCGAGCTCTTCGCGCGACATCTGGGTTTCCTCGTTGGTGCGCTTCATCTCGGCGATGGAAAGGCCGCTCCTGGCCGCCATCTTCAGCATCTCGACCGCGTTCTTGAAGGGATACGGCACTCGTCTGCCCTCGGTCGTGACCGAGCCCTTGGCCTTCATCCGCTGTAGTTCCTCTTCCGAAACGACAAAGCCGCCGCCGATCGAATAATAGATCCGCTTGAGCAGCAGCCGGCCGCCGGCGTCATAGGCATAGAACGCCATGCCGTTGGCGTGACCGCTGAGCGGCGTCTTGCGGTCGAGCACCAGATCTGCGGCCGGGTCGAAATGGTAGGATGGATGACCGGGCGGAGAGATCTGCTTGTCCGCGGCAATGCGAGCAACGATGGCATCGGCCTGGTCGGGGTCGACCGTCTGGGGCGTCTGACCGGCAAGGCCGAGGATGACGGCGCGGTCGCTGCCGTGGCCGATGCCGGTATAGGCGAGCGAGCCATGCAGGCTGGCGCCGATACGGGCGACCTTGGCGCCGGGCGGACGCGGCCAGTCATCGCCCGCTATCTCGTCGAGGAACCGCCGCGCAGCCGTCATCGGGCCCATCGTGTGCGAGCTCGAAGGACCGATGCCGATCTTGAACAGGTCGAAAACCGAAAGGAACACGTTGTCTCCTGGGTCGTGCGTCGAGGACTACATATAGGAATTCCCGCGATGTTTCCGCTCTTTTGATAATCCCGGCGCAACGCCTGCCGACCTTGTTTGCTCCCGCAGCGACATTGGTTGCCCGGCCATCGGGGCACCGCTATTCTGCCGACACGCACAAGGGGGACACCATGCCAGTCTTGAATGCCAGGCCGCAGCCGGTGGCCATCGACGCCGCCCGGACAGCCATGGTCGTCGTCGATATGCAGAACGCCTTTGCCTCGATGGGTGGCATGTTCGATTTGGCGGGGATCGACATTTCAGGCGCGACCCCGGCGATAGAAGCCAACAAGCGACTTCTTGCGGCCGCGCGCAAGAGCGGGGTGACGGTAGTCTATCTGCAGATGTCGTATCGGGCCGACCTCAGCGATGGCGGAGACACCTCCTCCCCGAACCATCACAAGGAACTGGGGCTGGTTATGATGCGCGAGCGTCCCGAACTCCGCGGCAAGCTGCTGATCGACGGCAGCTGGGACTGGCAGATCGTCGACGCGTTGAAACCGGCGCCAGGCGATCATGTCATTCGCAAGTCGCGTTATAGCGGCTTTTGCAATACCGGCCTGGAAGCGTTTTTGCGCGCCCGAAGCATCCGTCATCTCCTGTTCACCGGCGTGGCGACGAACATCTGCGTCGACGCGACCGCGCGGGACGCCTATTCGCGAGAGTTTTGGCCGATCCTCGTCGAGGATGCGATGAACCATTCGGGTCCGGACTTCAACCGCCAGTCGACATTGTGGAATTTCGAGAACGCCTTGGGATGGGTCACCAGCACGGACATGGTCGTGGACGCGTTGCGGATCGAGGTCGCCGAAACCTTGCCAACATAGCCGGATAGAAACAAAGCATGGGCGATTCCTCCTATCTGTCGGCGGCCGATATCGCGGCGCTGGGCTTTTTCCTGCTGGCATGGGTGCTGCACACCCTCGCCTCCGACGGCAGGCTGATCAGCCGCATCTCGTTGACGACCGCGATGAATGCGCAGCGTGAAGCCTGGATGCGCACCATGGCCGAGCGCGAGATCCGCATCGTCGACACCGCCATCATGAGCGGCCTGCAGCAGGGAACCGCCTTTTTCGCCTCCAGTTCACTCATTGCGCTGGGCGGCTGCTTCGCCCTGCTCGGCGCGTCCGACCGTGTCATCGAAGTGCTGAGCGACCTGCCGCTCGGCGGTGTGCCGTCACGCTCGGCCTTTCAGATCAAGGTGCTGGGGCTGGTGCTGATCCTCGCCTTTTCCTTCTTCAAGTTCGGCTGGGCCTATCGGCTGTTCAACTATTGCACGATCCTGATCGGGGCGGTTCCGATCCCGCATGGCGAAGCCTCGCGCAATCCGGTCTCCGAGACGGCGGTCTGGCGCGCGACGCAGATGAACATGCTGGCCGGCAAGCATTTCAACTCGGGCCTGCGCGGCGTGTTCTTCTCCATCGGCTATCTCGGCTGGTTCGTCGACCCGGTGGTGTTCGTGCTGTCGACGCTCCTGCTGCTGGCCGTGCTGGTGCGGCGCCAGTTCTTCTCGGCGGCGCGGCGCGCCGTCATCGGTCAGCCGCCCGGCGCCGGAAACGGCCGATCGATCCGGCCGGAAAGCCAATAGGCGAAAAGCCCGATCCACTCACGGATCGCCATCGTCGTGTTCTGCATCGAATCAGCGGCGTTGTCGCGAAACAGGCCGACACCCTCCTTGCCCGAGGTGCGATAGTCGACCGGCCATGCGACGGTTGGAAACCCGGCCTTGTCGAACAGCGCCTTGGCGCGCGGCATGTGGAAGGCCGATGTCACCAGGAGCCAGGTCTCACCCGGCTTCGGCTTGACGAGTTCGTGGCTGAAGACGGCATTCTCGTAGGTGTTTCGGGACTTGTCCTCGAGGACGAGACGATCGGCCGAAACGCCCAGCGCGCCGAGCAGGCGGGGCGCTGTATCGGCGTCGCCCTCGCCGTCGAGGAAAAGCGAGCCATTGCCGCCCGACACGACGACCTTGGCCAGTGGGAAGCGCCGGGCCAGGATTGCGGTCTCGACCATGCGATCGCCGCTGCTGTTCAATTCATAGCCGCCGCGCGCCAAATTGATGGCGCCCTCGAAGCCGCCACCGAGCACGACGATACCGTCGACCTTTTCGGGCAATGCCGGCTTGGGAAAGCGTTCCTCCAGCGGAGTGAGCATCATCGCGCCGAGCGAGGTCCAGGCCGATAGCGCAAGGATGAGGAAAGCCAGAGTGCTGCCCGTGACGGCAAGTCGCCGCCGGCCGACCATACCCGCGATCAGCCCCGCCAGAAGCAGGAAGATCGTCAGGTTGAGCGGTTGGATGAAGAACCAGAAGATCTTGGAAAGATAGTAGAACATCGCTTCCTCACTACAGCGCCGCCAGGACGCTGCAATGCCTTGGTTTTGCGCATGGCCCCGAAAATCGCGAGCGATTTTCGGGGCCATGCGTCAGACGGGCGACATCCTTACCACCACTTTTCCGGCTGAAATGTGCCGGCCGCCTGTTCGATCACGGCGGCGGTCTGGAAAAGCGTTTCTTCCTCGAACGGCCTGCCGATCAGCTGCAGTCCAAGCGGCAATCCCTTGGGGTCGAGACCGGCGGGCACGGCGATGCCCGGCAGCCCGGCCATGTTCACGGTGACCGTGAAAATGTCGTTGAGGTACATCTTGACCGGATCGGCGGCCATGTCCTCGTCAGCGATGCCGAAGGCGGCCGACGGTGTCGCCGGTGTCAGGATGACGTCGACGCCGGCGGCGAAGACATTTTCGAAGTCGCGTTTGATCAGATTGCGCACCTTCTGCGCCTGCAGATAATAGGCGTCGTAATAGCCGGCGGACAGCACATAGGTGCCGATCATGATCCGGCGCTTGACCTCGCGGCCGAAGCCGGCGGCACGGGTCTTCTCGTACATCTCGACAATGTCCTTGCCCGGAACGCGCAGGCCGTAACGGACGCCGTCATAGCGCGCGAGGTTGGACGAAGCTTCCGCCGGCGCCACGATGTAATAGGCCGGCAGCGCGTATTTGGTGTGCGGCAGCGAGATGTCGACGATTTCGGCGCCCGCGTCCTTCAGCCAGGCTATGCCCTTCTGCCACAGCGCCTCGATTTCTTCCGGCATGCCCTCGACGCGGTATTCCTTGGGAATGCCGACCTTCATGCCCTTGATCGGCTTGCCGATCGCCGCCTCGTAATCCGGCACCGGCCGGTCGACCGAGGTGGTGTCTTTCGGATCGACCGATGCCATGGATTTGAGCAGGATCGCGGCGTCGCGCACGTCGCGTGCGATCGGCCCGGCCTGGTCGAGCGACGAGGCGAAGGCGACGATGCCCCAGCGCGAGCAGCGCCCATAGGTCGGCTTGATGCCGACCGTGCCGGTGAAGGCGGCCGGCTGGCGGATCGAGCCGCCGGTGTCGGTCGCCGTCGCGCCGGCGCACAGGAAGGCGGAGACGGCGGTCGCCGAGCCGCCGGAAGAACCGCCGGGCACCAGTTGCGCATTGTCCAGGCTACGCTGCGTCTTGGTGCCGCCGGCCGAGACGAAACCGCCGTCGCCCTGATGCGTCGTCGGCATCACCACCGTGTCGAGGCGCGAACGCCGCCAGGGGTTGATGACCGGGCCGTAATAGGATGTTTCGTTGGACGAACCCATGGCGAATTCGTCCATGTTGAGCTTGCCAAGCATGACGGCGCCGTCGGCCCACAGATTGGATGTGACGGTCGATTCATAGCGCGGCTTGAAGCCGTCGAGCACGTGGCTGCAGGCCTGGGTATGGACACCTTCGGTGCCGAACAGGTCCTTGATGCCAAGCGGAATGCCTTCCAGCGCACCGCCCTCGCCCTTGACCAGCCTGGCGTCCGATATCTTGGCCATGTCGCGCGCCTTGTCGCCGGTGACCGCGACATAGGCATTGAGCGCGGGATTGGCGCGATCGATCGCCGAGAGATAGGCCTCGGTGATCTCGGTGGCGGTGATTTCCTTGCCGTGCAGCTTGGCGCGGGCCTGCGAAATCGTCAGTCGGGTCAGGTCGCTCATCAAAGGCTCTTTTCGTAAAACACCGACCACTCGGAATCGGGATAATCCAGCACCGGGCCGCAGCGCGAGAACCCGGCGCGTTCATAGACGGTCCAGGCCGCGGGATGGCGGTCGCCGGTTTCCAGCACCAGCCGCTTCAACCCTTCATCGCGCGCCAGCGCCTCGACCCGCTCGACGATCCCGGCACCGATCTTGCGGCCCCGATGCGTGGGCCGCGTATACATGCGCTTGACTTCGCCGATCCCGGCACCGTGGCGCTTCAGCGCCCCACAGCCGATGGCGATGCCATTGTCACGGGCGATGAAAACGGTGGTGTCCTGGCCCGCCATCTGCTCGACCGTGAGGTGATAGCAATGCTCCGGCGGCGTCAGTTCCAGCAAGGTCGCGTTGAGTTCCTCGACCAGGCCGCGCACATCGTCCTGCAGCGGCGTCTCGATGGCGATCTCGATTGCCATTGGCGTGCTACTCCACGACCTTCGGCACGAGGAAGAAGTTCTCGTCGGTCGCCGGCGCATTGGCGACGATGTCGGCCGCCTTGTTGCCGTCGGTGACGACGTCAATGCGCTTCTTCATCTCCATCGGCGTCACCGACGTCATCGGCTCGACGCCGGAAACATCGACTTCGTTCAACTGCTCGACGAAGCCCAGAATGGCATTCAATTCGCCGGTCATGCGCTCGGCATCGTCCTCGCTCACCGCTATGCGGGCGAGATGCGCGACGCGCTTTACTGTCTTGACATCAACGGACATGTATTTGCCTCGGGGAAAACCAGTTCGGGCTATAGCGGCGCCGCGCGCGCCGCGCAACATGCATCGTGCGCAGCCTAGGCGGAGGCGCCGACCCGGTCCTTGGGACGGCGCAAGGGATTGGGCAATTCGAAAAAGCGCTGCGTTGCCGGGCACATGCCGCAGGCATCCTCGTCCTCCAGCGCCGCGAATGCCCTCAGCTCGGCATCGGAGCACCCCGGCTCGAGCGGCTGGTAGGCAAGATAAGGGTCCCATTTCTCGGACAGCCGGTATTTTGCCTTCTGCATCGGCAGGTAAGCCAGCGGCGCGCATTTCCAGATCTGACCGTCATGAAGTTGCTTGCAATGGCGAGCCGGGCATATTTTCCAACTGGCACGGGGATCGCCATCCTCGAACGGCACCATGGCGCTGCCGAACCCTTCGTAGCGACGGGTCCAGTTCTTGTCCGACGGACGAAGTTCGATCAGGACCTTGTGGGCCTGCCGCCATTCATCCAGCAAGACGAACACCGGCTTCAATCTTTCCCGGTACTCCTCGGAATCGTGATGGACCGAGACGATCAATCGCGCGTCGGGATCGGCGGCAAGAACAGAAGGCAGGGTCGGATGGCGGTGCAGGAAGAAGCCGTTGCTGACGATCTCCAGGCTGGCGCGCGGCCAGTGACGCCGCACCAGCCCGACAAAGCCAGGCAGTTGCGGGTGAATGCTGGGCTCGCCTCCCAGCAACGTGAACCGCTTGACTGACACGCGATGGCTCCACAGCCCCATCCAGCGGTCCGCCTCTTCGAGCGAGACCGTGCCGGCATGGCCATGGTTGGAATAGTGCGAGCAGCTTTCGCACGACAGATTGCAGCCATGCGCCACATGCAGTTCCAGCCGCCTGAGAGCGGGCCGGTCACCGCGAAGAAGCGACTTGACGCGGTTCAGCATCGTCATGGCAGGGCCATGCCCTCGCACAGATAGTAGCTGCCGCTGTTGCCGCTCGCCTCGCTTTCATCGTCGATCGGCCGAACCGATACGAGATCGATCTGCGTCGGGTTCATCTGCGTCACTGATAGGACATCGGGAAAGACATAGCCCGGCTCCTGGCAGATGGCCGTCACCGCCCAACTCGGCGAGCGTGTCGCCTTGCTGACCTGCACGAACTCGCAATTATACTCCACGCCTTGCAGGCCGTCCTTCGAAAGGACGATGTTGCCGGCATCGATCAACGTCTGCAGCGTATCCTTTTTGGCCTGCGCGCAGAGTTCCTCCGACTGGAGGTAAACGCCTTCAATGAAGTCATCCGCGGCGATAGCGGGCGACGCCGCGACAAACATCGAAACACAAAGAGATCGCCCCAACGCCATGGATTTGTTCCGCTTTATCTGTTTCTAGATGGTAATCGTTCGACCGATATCAGGCAATGCGACCTTGACGCCGGATCCCTCCATGCCGGCTTCGAACTTCTCGGGCGTCGCATCGATCATCGGAAACGTGCCGAAGTGGCAAGGAACGACGGTGTCGAATTTGAAGAAGCGGCGGCAGGCAAGGGCCGCCACGGCGCCGCCCATGGTGAAACGATCGCCGATCGGCACGATGCCGATCTTCGGCTCGTGCAATTCATTGATCAGGGCCATGTCGGAGAAGATGTCGGTATCGCCCATATGATAGAGCGTCCTGTCCTCCGGGAAATGCAGGACCAATCCGCCCGGATTGCCGAGATAGACATTCCTGCCGCCCTCTTCGCCAAACGAGGAGGAGTGCTGCGCCTGGACGAAGGTGGTGGTGAAGCCGCCGCAATCGACGGTACCGCCGATGTTGCCGGGGTTGATCTTGTCGCCGCTGACACCCTTGCCAACCAGATACATGCAGATCTCGAAATTGGCGACCAGTTGGGCGCCGCTCTTGCCGAGCACTTCCAGCGCGCCGCTGATGTGGTCGCTATGCCCATGCGTCAAGAGAACATGCGTGATCCCTTCGGCCGGCCCTTCCCAGCCATCCGTCCAGGATGGGTTGCCAATCAGATAGGGGTCGATGAGGATCTTCGCGGCACCGGTTTCGATGCGGAAGGCCGAATGGCCGTACCAGGTCAGTTTCATGAATGCATTTCCTCGATTTTTGCCTTGCCGCAGGATAGAACGCCGACAGCCCAGAGATCAAAGGTTACAGTGTTCGCCACGCATCCGGAAGAACGCTCGCCGCTGAAAAAGGCAAGGGAAAACCGTTGGCTATCATCACGATTGAGCAATTGCCCGAACGTCTCGCCGAAGGCAGGACGCTGGCGGGGCTCGATCTCGGCGACAAGACGATCGGCGTCGCCGTTTCCGACCGCGGTTTTTCCTTTGCTCACCCCCGGCCGGTCATTCTTAGAAAGAAATTCTCGCTCGACGCCGCCGCCCTCTTGGCGATGCTGGCGAAGGAGAACGTCGGTGCGGTGGCAATCGGGCTGCCGATCAACATGGACGGGTCCGAAGGCCCGCGCGCACAGAAATCGCGGGCTTTCGTACGCAATATGGCGCCGTTGAGCGACCTGCCCTTCGTGTTCTGGGATGAGCGGCTGTCGACGGTCGCCGCCGAACGGACACTGATCGAAATGGACTTCTCGCGCGCCAAACGCGCCGGCAAGATCGATTCGGCGGCGGCCGCCTTTATTCTGCAGGGAGTTTTGGATCGGCTTCAGTCGCTCGATGCAGCCGCTCGAACGGAATCGGGCCCGTCCACCGCTGCCTGACCCAGCCCGCAATCTCGCGACGCCGGCGAAACGCCCATATCGCCACGAGCAGCAAGCCGTCGAACACGCATGCCTTCGCCACCATGCCCGGAATGGTTGCCGGGTCGATACCGAGCATCTGTCCATAGAGCTGGAAGACAAAATCGTGCAGTTGCCGGCTGAGCATCACATAGCCGAAATTCATGTCGTTGAGCGACAGGTAGAACCAGCCCCAGAACAAGGCCATCGGGGCGGCCCACAATGCGAAGATGTAGCGCATCAGCGGCCTCCCTTGCCGCTTGGGCCGGGCCGGCCCGATATCAGGGAGAGCAATGAACTGTGCGCCGCGGCCTTGGCCATGCTGTGTGCCGTGGCGCGGAAGTCGCTCTCGTCCGATGCGGCCACTGAGCGCCGTTCGGCGAGCATCGCGACATAGGAGGCCAGCAGTGCGGCCAATTGCACCGCCACCACCATGAACAGGCCATTGATACCCTGCGCCGCGCCGCCGATCAGGATCATCGACAAGACACCGGAGGCGCTGATGAAGGCGATGCGAACCACGCTGTCGGCGCCGGGATTGGACCCGTCGTTCATCAGCGTGTCGACAAAAGCCCAGAAAAACAACACCGCCACCACCAGCAATGCGGTCGCCAACGGAGCGACCACGGCAATGCTATCGAGGTTGGCGACGCGCGCGCTCTCAACGGTCACGCCCAGCACACCAAGTGCCGCCGCCACGCCGCGATTTCCGTCGATGCAGATCAGCGCGAGAAGAGCGAAGACGATCGCCCAGTGCACGGACAAAAACGAGGTCAATACGTGTCGCATCGTGATTCCTGCTTCGACAGGAATGACAGTGGGCTTTGCGGTTCGTCGCCGCAATGGAAACCATTTGTTAAGGTTAACGGCGCTGATCGAGCCGGTGAATATCCCGGCAACGCTGCTTGAAATGAATGGCAATGCCCGTCAGTTCACCGGCGGATAAAGCGTATCGATGATCATGCGCGCGTCGTGACGGGCATCGAGCATACCATAGGTATTGCGCCATTGGCCCGCGAGCCGCGTTTCGACGAAGGCATCGGCGATCCGCCCTGCCCCCAGCCTGCGCAACTCGGCGGCCGCGGCCGACAGAGCCAGTTGCTCGGTGAGCAGCCGCGCAGAGCCCTCGTCCGTCGAAGCCACCTGCATGGCCGCCTTCAGAACGCCGATCGTGCCGCGTCCGCCGGCGCCAAGATCACGGTCAATGCCGGCCAGCACCTCTTCGAAGAGGCCCGGCGCGCGGCCAAGCACGCGCAGCACATCGAGCGCCATGACGTTGCCGGATCCCTCCCAGATCGCGTTGACGGGCGCTTCGCGGTAATAACGCGCAAGCGGCGCTTCCTCGACATAGCCATTGCCGCCGAGGCACTCCATCGCCTCGTAAAGCAGCGGCGGCGCGATCTTGCACACCCAGTACTTCACCACCGGCGTCATGGCGCGGGCGAAGGCCGCCTCGCCGCGGTCGCTGGCCGCTTCGTCGAAGGAACGGGCCAACCGGAACGACAGCGCGGTTGCCGCGGCGACATCGAGCGCCATGTCAGCCAGCACGCGCTGCATCAAAGGTTGCTCGATCAGGTTGGTCCCGAACACCTGGCGGTGGCGGGCATGATGGATCGCTTCGGCGAGCCCCGCCCGCATGATCGCCGAGGACGCCACCGCGCAGTCGAGTCGGGTCAAGGTCACCATGTCCATGATCGTCTTCACGCCGGCGCCGGGCTCGCCGACCATCTCGCCGATGGCATTGACGAACTCGACCTCGGAAGAGGCGTTGGAACGGTTGCCCAGCTTGTCCTTCAGCCGCTGGAAGCGGAAGCCATTGCCCGACCCGTCGCCAAGCACGCGCGGCACCAGGAAACAGGACAATCCCTCCGGCGCTTGCGCCAGAACCAGGAACGCGTCGGACATCGGCGCCGACATGAACCATTTGTGCCCCGTCAGCCGATAGAACCCGCTGCCGGCGCGCTCCGCCTTTGTGACATTGGCCCGCACATCGGTGCCGCCTTGCTTCTCGGTCATGCCCATGCCGAGCGTCAGTCCGGTCTTTTCGACCGGCGGCTTCTGGCTCTGGTCGTATTTGCGGGTAGTCACCCGCGGCGCCCATTCGCGGAACAGCTTTGGGCTGGCCATCAGTGCCGCCAGCGAGGCGCTGGTCATGGTGATGGGACAAAGGTGCCCGGTCTCGAGCTCGGCGGTCAAATAGAAGCGCGCGGCCCGCACCTGGTGGCGGCGGCCGATTTCGGCTTCGCCATTTTCCCAGACCGAAGAGTGCAGCCCATTGGCCACCGAACGGCGCATCAGGGCGTGGTAGGCAGGATGGAATTCGACCAGATCGATACGCCGTCCCTGGCGATCATGCGTCCTGAGCTTCGGCGTCTCGACATTTGAAAGGCGCGCCAGTTCCTGCGCTTCCTGGGTGAGCACGAAACGGCCAAGACCGTCGAGATCCTTGCGCACCGGATCCGAAAAGCGCTCGGCAAGCTGGATCAGCAACGGATCGCCTCGCCAGGCGTTGCCGCCCGTCAGCGGCGGCGGCTGGTTCGTTACGTCGTCGGTCACGCCCAATCCTTCTGTCGGTAGAAAGGCCTTATCGTCCGAAAGCCACGAATCCGAGGCCGTCGGCTAGATATAGCCAAGCGTTGCCGCGCGCGCGATCAAAATACCGGCCGATTTGATCGACTGTCTCCACGAAAAAAATGAGGAGAACGGCCCCAATCCAAAGCAGGCGCTTGCGGGCGCAAAATCCGCACCCTATAGCAGCCCCTTGAGATGACCGACGCTTCGTCCCTGCCACTCTACCCTCACCGCCATCTTCTGGGCATCAGCGACCTTTCGCCTGCCGACATCGAGCTGTTGCTCGACCGGGCGGACCGGGCGGTCGCGATCTCGCGGCAGTCCGAGAAAAAAACCTCGACGCTGCGCGGACGCACGCAGATCAACCTCTTCTACGAAGCCTCGACCCGCACGCAATCCTCGTTCGAGCTGGCCGGAAAGCGGCTCGGCGCCGATGTCATGAACATGTCGGTGGCGAGTTCATCGGTAAAGAAGGGCGAGACGCTCATCGATACGGCCATGACGCTCAACGCCATGCGGCCCGATATCTTGATTATCCGGCATCAGTCGGCGGGAGCGGCAGCCCTGCTGGCGCAGAAGGTCGGCTGCTCGGTCGTCAATGCCGGCGACGGCGCGCACGAACATCCCACACAGGCGCTGCTCGACGCGCTCACCATCCGCCGTGCCAAGGGTCCGCTGTCGAAGCTGATCGTGGCGATCTGCGGCGATATCCTGCATTCGCGCGTGGCGCGCTCCAACATCATGCTGCTCAATGCGCTCGGCGCACAAATACGGGTCGTCGCGCCCTCGACGCTTTTGCCTTCGGGCATCGACAGGATGGGCGTGATCGTCTGCCGCACGATGGCGGAAGGCCTGAAGGACGCGGATGTGGTGATGATGCTGCGCCTGCAGCGCGAGCGCATGGAAGGCGCCTTCGTGCCGTCGGTTCGCGAATATTTCCGCTATTTCGGCCTCGATGCCGAGAAGCTGAAGGCGGCCAAGGACGATGCGCTGGTGATGCATCCCGGCCCGATGAACCGGGGCGTCGAGATCGCCTCCGAAATCGCCGACGGGCCGCAAAGCGTCATCCAGGAACAGGTGGAAATGGGCGTCGCCGTGCGCATGGCGGTGATGGAAGCGCTGCTGGATCCGCGTCGTAATCAAGAGGGTCGCGGCGCATGAGCATCACGGTCTTCGAACGCGCCCGCATCGTCGACCCTTCGCGCGGCATCGACGAAGTCGGCTCCGTCATCGTCGATGGCAAGAAAATCGTTGCCGCCGGCAAGGCGGCGCTGAACCAGGGCGTCCCCGACGGGGCCACGGCAATCGACTGCGCCGGCAAGGCGGTCGTGCCAGGTCTGATCGATGGCCGCGTCTTTATCGGCGAGCCGGGCGGCGAGCATCGCGAGACCATCGCTTCGGCCAGCATCGCCGCGGCGGCCGGCGGGGTGACGTCGATCGTCATGATGCCCGACACCGATCCGGTGATCGACAATGTGGCGCTTGTCGAGTTCGTGCTGCGCACCGCCAAGGACACGGCTGTCGTCAACATTTTTCCGGCCGCCGCCATCACCAAGGGCCTCCACGGGCGCGAGATGACGGAGTTCGGTCTGCTGCGCGAGGCAGGTGCGGTCGCCTTCACCGATGGCCGGCACACCATAGCCAGCGCCCTGGTGATGCGTCGCGCCCTGACCTATGCGCGCGATTTCGGCGCCACCATCGTCCATGAGACGCAGGATGCCGACCTTGGATCGTCGGGCGTGATGAATGAAGGCCTGTACGCCAGTTGGCTTGGCCTTTCCGGTATTCCGCGCGAAGCCGAATCCATTCCGCTCGAGCGTGACCTCGCGCTGGCGCGGCTGACGCGCGGCTCCTATCACGCGGCGAAAATCTCGACCGCCATGGCGACAAGCGCCGTGGCGCGCGCGAAGGCCGACGGCGCGGCGGTGACGTCGGGCGTCTCGATCCACAATCTGTCGCTCAACGAAAACGACGTCGGAGAATACCGCACCTTCTTCCGCCTGACGCCGCCGCTGCGCGCCGAGGAAGACCGGCTGGCGATGATCGAAGCCGTGAAGGACGGAACCATCGATGTCATCGTCTCCTCGCACGACCCGCAGGATGTCGATACCAAGCGCCTGCCTTTCGCCGATTCCGCGGCCGGTGCGATCGGTCTCGAAACCTTGCTGGGCGCGGCCTTGCGGCTCTACCATAATGGCGACGTGCCTTTGCCCAGGCTGATCGAAACCCTGTCCACGGCTCCGGCGAGGCTGTTTGGATTGCCTGGCGGCACGCTGAAGCCGGGGGCGGTGGCCGATCTCGCGCTTGTCGATCTCGACGAACCCTGGATCGTCAGCGAAAGCGGCATTCGCTCGCGTTCGAAAAACACCTGCTTCGAAGGCGCGCGGCTGCAGGGCAAGGTCTTGCAAACGCTGGTGGCGGGCCGCAGAGTGTTTTCCGCCTGAGCCGGCATAGGCATAACCATGCGACATAAAGCATGGTCAGGGGAAATGCGGGGGAAACAATGACTTATGGCCTGATCCTGGCGCTGGTGTTCGGCTATCTCCTGGGTTCAATTCCGTTCGGCCTGCTGCTCACCCGCGCGGCTGGCCTTGGCGACGTGCGCAAAATCGGCTCCGGCAATATCGGCGCCACCAATGTGCTGCGTACCGGCAACAAGGGGCTTGCCGCCGCGACACTGCTGCTCGATGCGCTGAAAGGCACGGCAGCCGTGCTGATAGCAGGCCATTTCGCGCCTGAAACTGCGGTCTGGGCCGGCCTCGGCGCCTTTCTTGGCCATTTGTTCCCGGCATGGCTGGGGTTCAAAGGAGGCAAGGGCGTCGCGACCTATCTCGGTGTGCTGATCGGCCTCGCCTGGCAGGTGGCGCTGATCTTCGCCGTCGTCTGGCTGGTGATGGCTTTTGTGTTTCGCTTCTCCTCGCTGGCGGCGCTGACGGCGGCCGTCATTGTCCCGATTGCCCTCTATTTCATGAGCACGCCGCAGATCGCGGTGCTGTTCGTGGTGATGAGCATCATCGTCTTCATCAAGCATAGGGCCAATATTTCGCGGCTGATGGCCGGTACGGAAGGCAAAATCGGAGCCAAGGGGTGAGCGAACACGCCGCCGCGGCGAGCGAACCGGCCGCCGGGCCGCGTCTCAGCGATCGCCAGCGGCTGAGCTGGCTGCGGCTGATCCGCACCCAGAATGTCGGACCTGCCTCCTTCCGTGACTTGATCAACCGCTTCGGCTCGGCCGAGGTCGCGCTGGAAATGCTGCCGGAGCTGATGATTTCCGGCGGCGCCAACCGGATCGTGCGCATCCCGTCCCTTGCCGAAGCAGAGGCCGAGATGGAGGCCGCCCGACGGCTTGGCGCGCGTTTTGTCGGCATTGGCGAGGCGGATTACCCACCGCTGTTGCGCAGCATGGACAATCCGCCGCCGCTGCTGGCGCTCAGGGGCAATGCCGCGGTGTTCCGCTTGCCGGGGGTCGCGATCGTCGGCGCCCGCAACGCATCGCTCGCCGGCATCAAGATGGCGCGCATGCTGGCGACGGAACTTGGCGGTGAAGGTTACGGCATCATTTCCGGCCTGGCACGCGGCATCGACACGGCAGCGCATCGGGGCAGTCTCCTGACCGGCACGGTAGGCGTTCTCGCCGGCGGCCTCGACCTGCCCTATCCGCCCGAAAATGCCGGCCTCTGCGACGAGATTGCCGAACGCGGCGCAGTCATCTCCGAAATGCCATTCGGCTGGCAACCGCGTGCCCAGGATTTCCCGCGCCGCAACCGCCTTGTCGCGGGCGCAGCCCTCGGATTGGTGGTGGTGGAGGCAGCGCAGCGCTCAGGCTCGCTGATCAGCGCCAGGCTTGCCGGCGAGATGGGACGGCTGGTCTTTGCCGTGCCCGGCTCCCCGCTCGATCCGCGCGCCGCCGGCACCAATGGGCTCCTCAAGGACGGCGCCACGCTGGTCACCGAAGCTTCCGACATTTCCAGGGCCATCCTTCCGCTGACCGGCATGCGGGCGCCGGATCTTCCGCCGTTTGAGGATCCTCCTGATTTTTCGGCCACACCGCCGCCAGGCGAGAGCGACCGAGCCAGGGTGATCGAGGCGCTCGGCCCGACGCCGGTGCCGATCGACGAGATCATCCGCCACACCGGACTGCACCCGGCCCAGGTCTTCATGGTGTTGCTGGAACTGGATCTGGCCGGCCGCCTCGAGCGTCACCCCGCCGGCAATGTTTCGCTGGTTTTCGGGGAAGGCTGACCCGCCATCAGTGGCGGCTGGCCATTTTATCCCCGGTCTGCGCATAGTCCTGCGTGTTGGCGCCAAACAGGTTCTTTTCGACAATCTGGCGCCAGATATCGTCTGCGTCCCGCGGGCGTAACGATGCCAAGTCCGGCTCACTCTCATTGGAATCATGGACCGACCGCCGGCACAGCCAACTGGGCATGATCTCCTGGACGAGGCTGGTGAATTGGGTCATCGCCGGCTCCTTCGCTTCATCGGGGGACCAAAGCTGCCGGCCCGGCCCCATTGCGCTCGCTCACCGTACCCAGCCACGCCAAGACTTCGCCAACGCCGGCAAGCGCATGGCGCGCCGTGGTCGGCCCGCGCGGTTTGATGCGGATCGAGACGCCCTCCATCTCATTGACGGCGTCAAAACCGTTTTCATCCGAAGTATCGTCTCCCAGGAAAACCGGTCTGCGGCCTGCGAAAGCCGGTTGCTGCATGAAACGGCGTATGGCCGCACCCTTAACGGCGTCCAGCGGCATCAGTTCGACGCCGGCATTGCCGGCCAGCACCCGATACCCCGTGGGCAACCTGCTCAGCGCCTGTTCGACGAGTTGCGTCGCGCGCTTGAGCAAATGGGGCGCCGCACGCGTATGGATGGCCAGGATCGGACCCTTGCGCTCGATATAGACGTCGGCACTGGCCAGTTCCGCTTCGATTTCCCCGGCAAGCGCGGCGATGTCGGCCGGCTCGTCCGCCGCCTCGACCCGACCATCGCGTGTGAGCCTGTGCTCAAGACCATAGAGCCCGGCAGCGCGCAGCCTGAGAGGCTGGAAGAGATGGTCAACGGCCGCGATCGAGCGTCCCGTGATGAATGCCAGAGCTCCGTCCAATTGAAGGTCCAGCCCCGCCAACAGGGTGCGCAACTCGTCGCCGACGACCACCGCATCGGGATGTGCCGCATGTTCGAGAAGCGTGCCGTCAATGTCCAGGAACAACGCCCAAGGCGCTTGCGGGGTCTGGGGCTCGGGCAAGTTTGACAATGTCGACATCACAGCGCCGCCACCCGTTTGCGGTCGAGCAGCGATATGACATTGCCCGGAGCCGCCGGGGCGGCGCTGACCGCGCGATCGACCGCGTCGCGTTTGCGCAGGCGCGCCGCATCGAACAGCATGCTGCCGGCCCATCGATAGACATTGTTTTCACGCACGACCTCGCGCATGCGCCGCATGCGCTGACGTTGTTCTTCCGCCGACATGGTCAGCGCCTGCAGCAAGGCGTCGCCCATCATCGCCGCGTCGTAGGGATTGACGATCAGCGCCTCGAGCAGCTCTTTCGACGCGCCGGCGAACATGCTGAGCAGCAGCACGCCTTGTTCGTCCTCGCGCGCCGCGACAAACTCCTTTGCAACCAGGTTCATGCCATCGTGAAGGCTGGTGACCATGCAGACGTCGGCGGCCCGATAGATCTCATAGACCTGCGCTTGCGAGTGGTGCTCTGTCACCAGCACGACGGGGGTATAGCCTTCACGCCCGTGGCGGCGGTTGATATCCTCGGCGTGGGAAAGGCACTCCTCGTACAATTGCTGATAGGCAGGCAAGGTGCCGCGACTGGGGGCGGCTACCTGCAGGAACGAAACCTTGCCGATCCATTCCGGATGCAGTTGCAGCAGTTCGTCCAGTGCATTGAGGCGATCGACGATACCCTTGGTGTAGTCGAGGCGTTCGACGCCCACGCACAGCTTGACGTTTTCCGACAGGCCGAATTTCTCGCGAACAAGTCGACGGCATTCGGCAACGGCTGGCAGCTTGCTCAGATGCGGCGGCTCCCATTCGATTGAAATCGGATAAGCGTGGACAAGGCTGATCTGGCCGCCATAGGAGATGGCGGAGTCCTCGCGCTCGATCCTGCTCTCCAGGAAGCGGTCGACGCTGTCGATGAAATTGTTGCAGTGGAACTGGGTGTGGAAGCCGACGATTGAACTGCCCAGCAATCCCTCCAGAATCCTCTCGCGCCATGGGCAGATGCTGAACACCTCGGAATTCGGCCACGGAATATGCCAGAAGGTGATGATGATCGCTTCCGGCAGGCGCTCGCGGATCATCCGCGGCAACAGCGCGAAATGATAGTCCTGGACCAGCACGATCGGCCGCTCGTTGCGGGCCTCGGCGACGACGGTGTCGGCGAATTTCCGATTGACCGCCTCGTAAGCTTCCCAGTCCGAGGCGCGAAAAATCGGCCGGGTAAAGGCTATGTGGCACAGTGGCCAGAGCCCTTCATTGGCAAAGCCGAGATAATAGCCCTGCTGTTCTTCCTCGCTCAGCCAGACGCGGCGCAACGTGTAGGACGGATTTTCCGGAGGCACCTCGACGCGGCCGTTCTCGTCGACCACCAGGTCATCGGCCGAACCGCCGCCATAGGCGATCCATGTGCCCGCGCAGGCACGCGTAATCGGCTCAAGCGCGGAGACCAGCCCGCTGGCCGGCACGACCAGTTGAATATCGTCGCCCTTGCGGTTGTGGATGTAGGGTTCGCGATTCGAAACCACGATCACCTGCGCGTCGGGAAGTTCGTTGGCCAATATGTGACGCAACGTTTCCGGCGACCATTGAACAAGCGCGGCCGTCGCGGACTGCCCGTTCTTTTCAAACTCCGGCAACGGACCGCGAGCGGGTTGCGGTTCGGCACTGGCCGGCATCGCGGTTCTGCCCCGATATGCCCGCGACAGCATTACCGCGAGCGCCATGCATGAGATACCAAGGGCTACGACGAGGATAAACCACAACGCGGCCGAGGGAACGACCAGGTACGAACTGTTGTCGGGCATTTTGGAATTGATTACCTTTCAATGGGATAGCGCGGCAGGCCCACCGACCGAACCTCCGGCACCCATGGCGTGATGGTCCAACGCGTCCCACGCTCGATGGTTCCGACTTTTCAACTCCTGACCACGAGCGGCACGAGCCCCTCATGCGCATCCGCCAGGAAGGCACCGACACGATCCCCGACGCGCTGAAACGTCAGATCCACCGCCACATGTCCCACCGAGAGATGGCGTAAGACGAGATTGTCGATACCGATAGGCAGGCGCGGCCGGGTCACGTGAATCTCGTTCGTCCAGCCGTCGATCTGGAGGCCGAGACAGGCTTGCATCAGCATGAAGGCGGAGCCGGCCGACCAGGCCTGCGGCAGGCAGGCCACCGGATAGGCGATCGGCGCTTCGCCGGCCGCACGCGTGAACCCGCAGAACAATTCGGGCAACCGCATGTTGAAATGAACCGCGGATTCGAAGGTTCCGCTCATCAGCCGCACCACGCTGTCGCGAATGCCGTATCGCGCCAGCCCGGCGGCGCAGATCGCGGTGTCGTGCGGCCAGATGGACCCATTGTGATAGGACATCGGATTGAAGAAGATCGCGTCGTCCGCCAGCGTTCTCAGCCCCCAGCCCGACTGGAACGAAGCCGACAAAAGCTGGTCGGCGACCATGCGTGCACGATCCGGTTCGGGAAGGCCGACATAGAGCAAATGACCGGCATTGGACGTGCGCACCTTGCACGGCTTCCCGTCGCCATCGATCGCCAGCGCGTAGTAACCAAGCTCCTCGACCCAGAAGCGGTGTTCCACCTGCTGGCGAATGGTATCGGCGCGCAATTCCCAACCTTCTGCCCGTTCAGTCTCGCCGCGCAGCCGTGCCAGTTTCGCCAATCCCTGGAACGCGGCAAAGACATAGCCCTGCACCTCGACCAGCGCGATCGGCCCCTTCGGAATGCGGCCGTCGGCATGGAAGACGGAATCGAAACTGTCCTTCCATCCCTGGTTGGCAAGACCGGACTCGGCGGCGCGCTGGTAGGTGAGGAATCCCGTGGACCGGCTCGCTGTTTCGATCCATTCGGCGGCGGCGCACAGCGACGGCCACAGGCCATCGATGAAAGCCGTGTCTCCCGTGCGGTCCGCATAGGCGCAGGCGAGGTGGATATAGAGCGGCGTCGTATCGACACCGCCATAGTAGCGCCCGAACGGCAACTCGCTGAGCGCCGCCATTTCGCCCTTGCGCGTCTCGTGCATGATCTTGCCGGGTTCGGAATCGCTGAAGGGAGAGGTCTCGGTTGCCTGGTGCTGGGCGAGAAACGCTAGAACGCCTCGCGCCAGGCCGGGATTGAGCCAAAGCATCTGCAAGGCCGAAATCACGCCATCCCGGCCAAAGGCCGTGGAGAACCAGGGAATGCCGGCATAGGGGTAAGGACCGGTTGCCAGTTCCGTCGTAAGCAACGCGACATCGGCGCGGGCACGCTCCATCCAATCGTTGAAGACGCGGCCCGAACTGTGCAGCGTCGCGCCATGCCGGCGCTTGGCGCGCATGCCGAAACGGGCGCGGGCGGCAGCGGCTCGAAACCGGCTGCTTTCGGGGCGGTCGGTCGTTTCGCCGCCCACTTCCACATAAAGCGTCTGGCTGCTGCGCTTGGTGATCGCCACGGAGAAATCCGCCCGCTCGGCGGTCAATTGATCGGGCGTCTGCGAAAACGATATCGCCGACGTGCGCACCACCTTGTCCAGGCCTTCGTAACGCAGCACGACCGCGTTGCGGTCAATCTCGGCCGTATGGGCAATTCCGCGCCTGGGGCGTGTCGAGCCCCTCACCTCGAACATGTCGCGGAAATCCACCCCGAAGCGCAGCGACAAGAGGATGGTCGAATGCTCCCGGCTGTAGTTGGAGAGCGTTATGCGTTCATAGAGCCTTTCCTGCCACAAAAGCCTGACGCGCTCGATATGAATGGCACCTTGCGGAATCTGGCGGCCGGCGGCGCTCTCGATCGGCAGATTGGTCAGATTGCTCGTGAACAGGACGTTGTCCTGGCTGAGCGAGGCGCCGAGCAATGAGGTGGAGCGCCCGCCCACGGTCAGGCGGAATTCGGACAGCACACGCGTGTCGTCGCGGAAGAAACCGTCCCCCACGCCACGTATGTCGCCATAGCCGTCGGCGACAGCAAAGCAGTCGCCGTGCTTGAGGGCGAAAAGCCGGTGCGGCTCCCTTGGAGCGGTGTCGTCGAGCGACGCCAGCGCAATGGCCGGGTCGAGTTTGCGTTCATCAAGTGGGCTGATGGTCAATGGGCATGTCCCTGTTATTGCGCAAGGCAGCTCTGCTACGAGGCTTTGACGTGGCCGTCGCTGTCGACCAGTTCAGAATAGGCGGCGACGTAATCCTGAGCCATTCTGCGCGCTGAAAAGCGCCGCTCGAAAACCGCCCGAACCCCGCGCCTGTCGAGTTGCAGCAGCGCCGGGATCGAGGCAACCGCATCCTCCATGGTTTCGACGACGAAACCGGTCACGCCGTGCTCGATGATCTCCGGCATGGCGCCGCAACTCCAGGCCATGACGGGTGTCCCGCAGGCCATGGCCTCGATCACGGCAAGGCCGAACGGCTCGGGCCAGTCGATCGGGAAAAGCAGCGCGGCGGCGTTTCCCAGAAACGATGCCTTTTGTTGTTCGTTGATTTCGCCGACATATTCGACCTGTTCGCCATCGATCATCGGCTCGACGACTTCCTCGAAATAGGCGCGATCGCCATCGCCGATCTTGGCGGCGAGCTTGAGTTTCAGGCCGGTGCGGCGCGCGATTTCGATCGCCCGGTCCGGTCGCTTGTCGCGCGACATCCTGCCGAGGAAAGCAAGATAGCCGTGATCCGCGTCCGTCTCGAAATCGGGTTCATAGAGCTCTGTCGGCAGCCCGTGATGGATCGTTGCCAGCCAGTTCGCCGAGGCAAACCGCGCCCGCTGGCTGCGGGATATGGAAATCAGGGGAAAGCGCGGGAACCGGTCGTAGGCCTGTGCGAGGTCCGCGTAGTCCAGCCTGCCATGCGGCGTCGTCACCGTCCGCAGCGGCATGTGCTGGAAAAACGGGAAATGCAGGAAATGGCTGAGATGGAAATGAATGAGGTCGAAATCGTCGGCCCGCTTCCTGACCTCGTCGAGCATAGACAAATGCGCCGCGATCTCGGACTTCAGCGGCCGAGGGTCGAGACGAAGCGCGCGTTCGCGGCAAGGCACGAGGCTGGCGGAGGTCTTGGCATCACCGCTGGCGAACAAGGTCACTTCGTGACCAAGGCCGACCAGGGCTTCGGTAAGGTAGGAGATGATACGCTCGGTTCCGCCATAGAGCCGGGGCGGCACGGATTCGTAAAGCGGCGCGACATGGGCAATTTTCATCGCCCGGCATTCCCTCAACAAGCTGGTCATGGAGCGAGAATGCATCAGCGGCGGGATCGTTCCTGCCTTATTGGCGGATGCGGCGAAAAGGTCGATGCCCCCCGGTTTGATGTTCCATCAGGCCGCCCTATTTCCTCTGCTGCCGCCATTCGCACTGACGACGGCGCGAGGAGATTCCATTGCAAGAACCGAAGGACGTTGCGGCCCGGCGTCTGAGCATGATCATCGAACAATATGTCGAGGCCAGAAAACACCGCTTTGGCTTTGTGTCGACGGACCAGGCCGCGCGAGTGATCCGCAGAACCCTGAAACCCGGCCCTTCGGAGCCAGCGCTTTCCGATCACGACCTCGACGACATGGTCGCCGCCCTCGCCGTCAAGAACGGTCTCGCCGTCATCTTCGACCGTGGCGTGCGAGGACCGGCCGACAGCGCCGAGGCCGACCTGAACAGAAAGGAGGCGACCATGCGAGCACCGACGGAGACCCCGGACGTTGCCAGGGCGGTGGATACGATTCTCGGCGGCCAGACTGCCCTGCGTCCCCAGACTGCGCAGATGTCAATGAGCGCGGTGATTTCGCTGCTGCGCGAACGGACCGGCACCAAGCGATCCGACGCGGATCTGGAAGGCTTGATCGCCAAGAAAGCCGCCGTCCTGAACGTGCATTTGTCATAGAACGGCTGAATGCCGGCTGTCTTACGCCGTCAGGCTTCCTGGACAACGGGATGCGCCTGGCAGACAATTCGACAATGGTGAGCGCAACAGCGTCGGCGCCAGTTCCGGCGTAATGATATCGGGGCCGCTCTTCAAGCCGGCCGGTACGGTTTGCCGCTGCGGGAGAGCCGCTCACCCGGCCACAGCGAAAACAACCGGCTCATCATTAACACGGCTTCAGTGTTACCGCTGCCGATAGCGCAATCCCAAAGGGTCCGGGAGCATCCCCCTGCCTATTTCCGCCTCCATATAATATTCATGCGAAAATAATAAAATACTCACCGACTATCAAAGCCATTTATATTTATCAAAATCATAGTACGCGAACACCGGCCTCGTATGCAGACCGCACAGTGCATCAAACATGCTTCCGAGATCGATTGCGATGGCCCCATGCTGCTTTGCAACATGGCAGTATATCTTGCCAAATAATCCCGCGCCTACCAAAACCACGCAACCAGACAAGTCTGTCGAGAGCTGGTTACAAACCTCATTGAATCTCGTCGCGTAGTGTGTTTGTTCGAAGTCATCAGGCCTATAGCCCTGAACTGGTACGTCGATGAATGCACTAAGTCGACCTCCTAACCGACTCGCAAATCCTTCGCGCAGCTCACTTCGCCCGGTGATGATGATTGTGCTTTTGCCGAGCGCAAGCAGGTCGTCGAGCCGGCTGATAATGTCCAGATGAATCCACGCTGACGTTATTATTTTTTGACACAATGCCTTTGCTCGCAATCTTCCAACAAAATATTCACGGGAGTATATCAGACCTAACGCGGCATATGTGTCTCCGTTGGCGATGGATCGGTCAATGAATTCATTTTCATCAAAACGAAAGCATCTCACGCCAATCATATCAGCGTCATCAAGGGCATCTATAATTTTTTTGCAAAAATTAATTCCAGATACCTCATCAATAATATGATAATTCTGACTACCGAATTCCGCGCAGAATGTCTCATATATAGATTTATGCGTTAATGGCTTAGTCATGCCAAAAGCATTTCCCTCGCCATTTCCTATCCTGACAAGGGAGAAGGATTTATTATCAGAGATCTTTTTCTCAACTATCGATATTAGACTATCAACTGAAAGAGGGGGATCATAAAGCAAGCCTCCAGAGGTGTGCTCGGCAAGTTTTCGTAATTCGGGGTTCGTTATAAATTCTTTCTTATGCTCCGAAACGCAGAACGCAAACGTGTCTCGATCCATTTCATTTCCACTCAGGAGCAGTTTTAACCACTGAGTTTAACGGCTCAGAGGCATCATCTCAACGCTGTTTTGGCAGTTTGTCGCGATGTGGTGAGCGCGATGGGATTCGAACCCATGACCTACTGATTAAAAGTCAGTTGCTCTACCGGCTGAGCTACGCGCTCCCGCGGGCTTGAAAGGGCCGCCCTCGAAATTGCGCGGAACATAGGGAGAGTGCTTCCGCCGGTCAACCGGAAAACGTGCCGGCATTCCAGACTTTTCAAGCCTGCCGCCGTGCCTGACAAACCACATCGATCAAGGGAGGTTCGCATCTGACGAAATGATGTTTCGTCCTCCGATCGAGATTCCTGACAGGGTGGAGACGTTACAAATCAGTAACTTGGTGGTTCATGAGGAACCATAGGCATGATCGCTCGTTACCTCGCCACAAGGGACGTCAATCACCCTTTCCAAGGAGAAGACCATGAACAAGATCACAACGGGTATACTGGCGGCCACCCTGTCAGTTTCGTTCGCGGCGGCGGCCGCCATGCCGGCCAATGCGGCCCAGATGTTCGTGCCACAAGCGTCGGCCAATTCGTCGGACATCGTGAATGTCGAGTCTCGTGGCAATGAGTGGCGCCATGGCAATCGCCACTTCAATCGCAACTTCGGCAATCGCCACTTCGGCAACCGTAATTTTGCGCGAAACTATGATGGCGGAAGCTACTGGAACGGTCATCGCGGCTATCGCGAATACCATCGCGGCTATCGCCGCCACGGCGACTATTGGTTCCCGCTGGCCGCTTTCGCGACTGGCGCGCTGATCACCGGCGCGATCGTCAACAGTGGGAACAATCGTGTCTATGAAGGCAATTCGCACGTCCAGTGGTGCTACGATCGATACAAGAGCTACCGTGCGTCGGACAACACCTTCCAGCCCTACAATGGGCCGCGCCAGGAGTGCCGTTCGCCCTATTGATTGAGCACAGGTAACTTAGAGCATACCCGAGACAGAATCTGGCTCGGGTATGCTCAACGATTCATCGAGCATGATTGGCTAGCCAGCCTCAGCTTGGCCATCCGATGGTCTTGACGATATAATAACGAGCATTGCCGCCTCCATCCGGCGAGCGATACGCTCCAAGGGCGTTGCAAAGTCGGACCGCCACGGCGGTCAGTTCCCAACCAAGCACTTCGGGGTCATTGTCTTCATCCAACACATAAGACTGGGCCAGTTCATCGATGTTGTTCGTCTCGCCGAAGGACCGGACCAACTTTGCGTCGATCATGACGTCGTCTGGCCAATTTGCATTTACCCAAGCCCAGAACCACCCTGTGACTTGGCGCTCGTATAGCCGGCAATCTGGACCTCCGCCGTCACTTTAATTTCTCCGTCTTCGGAAAACAGAAGCCGTCTCGTGTCTACGTCATAGTCGTAGCGAGACCAGTGACCGACCCGAAAGTCTTTCTCCAAGCGGTCATTCTTGACGTTCAGCTGCCTGATGGCTTCGTCGCGCCAAGCATTATACCAGTCCGGCCTCATTTCGCTCTTCCCCCCCGAACCTTGATAATTTGATTATTGCACGCTCAACGTCCTGCGCACAGCGTCGCGCCAGCCTGCGAGCTTGATCGACCGTGTCGAGCTGTCCATCTCCGGCTTGAAACGCCGCTCCAACGCCCAGCTCTTGGCGAATTCCTTCGCCTTTGGCCATACGCCCGCTTTCGAACCGGCGAGCCAGGCCGCACCCAGCGCGGTCGTCTCAAGAATGGTCGGGCGGTCGACCGGTGCGTCCAGAATGTCGGCAAGTCGCTGCATGGTCCAATCCGACGCCACCATGCCGCCATCGACTCTCAGCACGGTCTTCGCCGAGGCGCCCTTCCAGTCCTTGCGCATGGCATCGAGCAGATCGCGGGTTTGATAGGCGACGGATTCCAGAGCAGCACGCGCGAACTCCGCCGGGCCGGAATTGCGGGTCAGGCCGAAAATCGCCCCCCTCGCCTCGGCGTCCCAGTGCGGCGCGCCGAGGCCGACGAAGGCCGGCACCAGATAGACGTTCTGCGTCGGATCGGCTTCAGCGGCCAGCTTGCCGCTCTGCTCGGCCTTGCCGATCACCTTGATGCCGTCGCGGAGCCATTGCACGGCGGCGCCCGCAATGAAGATCGAGCCCTCCAGCGCGTACGTAGTCTTGCCGTTCAATCGATAGGCGATGGTCGTCAGAAGCCGGTTCTTCGAACGCACCAGATCGGTGCCGGTGTTGAGCAGCGCAAAACAGCCGGTGCCGTATGTCGACTTCATCATCCCCGGCTCAAAACAGGCCTGGCCGATGGTCGCGGCATGCTGGTCGCCGGCCACGCCGAGAATCCTGACCTCGGCGCCGAACAGATTTTTCTCCGTCGTTCCATAGTCATCGGCACAATCCTTCACTTCAGGCAGCATCACCGCCGGAATGCGCAGGATGGACAGCAACTCGTCGTCCCAACTATTCTCGGCGATGTTATAGACCAGCGTACGCGAGGCGTTGGTGGCGTCCGTGGCATGCACCTTGCCGCCCGTCAGTCGCCAGATCAGGAAACTGTCTATGGTCCCGGCGAGCAATTCGCCTTTTTCGGCGCGCTTCCTGGCCCCCTTCACCTTGTCCAGCATCCAGGCGATCTTGGTGCCCGAGAAATAGGGATCAAGCAGCAGGCCGGTCTTGCGCGTGAATTTCTTTTCCAGCCCCAGCTTCTTCAGCTTCTGGCACAGCGGCGCGGTGCGGCGATCCTGCCAGACAATGGCGTTGTGGATCGGCTTGCCGGTCGCCTTGTCCCAGATGACGACGGTTTCGCGCTGGTTGGTGATGCCGATGGCAGCGATTTCGGAGGCGGTGCGGCCGGCTTTTTTCAGAGCTGCCTTCACTGTCGCCACGACGCTTGCCCAGATTTCTTCCGGGTCGTGTTCGACCCAGCCCGAGGCCGGATAGCGCTGGGTGAATTCCTTCTGCCCGCTGCCGACCACCTTCATCCGGCCGTCAAACAGGATCGCCCGGGTCGATGTCGTGCCCTGGTCGATCGCCAGCACAAAACCGCTCATTCCCTTCCTCCGCCTTGATACAAAGAGGGAGACGGCAGCGCGCCGTCTCCCTCAATTTCACACGGGCGCGAGCGCCCGCATAGACAGTCTTACTTCTGCCAGCTCTTGACCAGTTCGTCGTAGTTGATGGTCTGCGGCTTTTCCTTCTCGTTCTCGATCTTCAGCTGCGGAGCGAGATTGCCGGCCTTGACCGCGTCGGCGTTCCAGTAGGCGAGATCATGCTCTTCCGCCAGCTTCGGCCCGATGTCGCCCTGGACACCGGACTTCTCGATGCGGCCCATAACCTTCTCTTGCTCGGCGCACAGCGAATCCATGGCCTCCTGTGCCGACTTGGCGCCGGAAGAAGCGTCGCCGATCGCCTGCCACCAGAGCTGTGCGAGCTTCGGATAGTCAGGCACGTTGGTGCCCGTCGGCGACCACTGCACGCGAGCCGGCGAGCGGTAGAACTCGATCAGGCCGCCAAGCTTCGGCGCACGGTCGGTGAAGCTCTTGTCGTGGATGGTGGAGTCGCGGATGAAGGTGAGGCCGACATGGCTCTTCTTCACGTCGACCGTCTTCGAGGTGACGAACTGCGCGTAGAGCCAGGCCGCCTTGGCGCGGTCCTCGGGCGTCGACTTCATCAGCGTCCAGGAACCGACGTCCTGGTAGCCGAGCTTCATGCCGTCCTTCCAGTAGACGCCATGCGGCGACGGGGCCATGCGCCACTTCGGCGTGCCGTCGTCGTTCATGACCGGCAGGCCGGGCTTGACCATGTCGGCGGTAAAGGCAGTGTACCAGAAGATCTGCTGGGCGATGTTGCCCTGCGCCGGCACCGGACCCGATTCAGAGAAAGTCATGCCCTGCGCTTCCTGCGGAGCATAGGCCTTCAGCCAGTCGAGGTATTTCTGGATCGAATAGACCGCCGCCGGGCCATTGGTATCGCCGCCGCGCGCCGTGCAGGAGCCGACCGGCTGCGACTTTTCATTGACCTTGATGCCCCATTCGTCGACCGGCAGGCCGTTCGGGATGCCCTTGTCGCCATTGCCGGCCATCGACAGCCAGGCGTCGGTGAAGCGCCAGCCGAGCGACGGATCCTTCTTGCCGTAGTCCATGTGGCCATAGACCTTCTTGCCGTCGACATCGCGGCCGGTGAAGAACTCGGCGATGTCCTCATAGGCCGACCAGTTGACCGGAACGCCGAGGTCGTAGCCGTATTTGGCCTTGAAGTCGGCCTTGTTCTTCTCGTCGTTGAACCAGTCGTAGCGGAACCAGTAGAGGTTGGCGAACTGCTGGTCGGGAAGCTGGTAGAGCTTCTTGTCCGGCGCCGTGGTGAAGGAGGAACCGATGAAGTCCTTCAGGTCGAGGCCCGGATTGGTGACGTCCTTGCCTTCATTGGCCATCCAGTCGGTGAGGTTGCGCACCTGCTGGTAGCGCCAATGGGTGCCGATCAGGTCGGAATCGTTGACCCAGCCGTCATAGAGGTTCTGCCCGGTCTGCATCTGGGTCTGGATTTTCTCGACGACGTCGCCTTCCTGGATGACGTCATGCGTGACCTTGATGCCGGTGATGGCGGTAAAGGCCGGTGCCAGTGTCTGGGACTCGTACTGGTGCGTGGTCAGGGTTTCCGAGACCACCTTGATCTCCATGCCGGCAAACGGCTTGGCGGCGTCGATAAACCACTGCATCTCTTTTTCTTGATCGGCGCGTGATAGGGTCGAAAGGTCACCTATCTCCTTGTCCAGAAAGGCTTTTGCCTCGTCCATGCCAGCATAGGCATGTCCCGCCCCAAGCAATAGTACGAGGGCGGTGGTTGATGTTAGAAGTTGCCGTCGCATTAGTTTCCTCCACAGTTTAAGGTTTCAAGTGCGATCTGGAGCGGTCGCCGGCACGCGGCCGCTCCAACAGTTTCCCCCTCTATACGTAGCGGAACACGCCGATGGCGTAGACCACGGAGAGAGCGAGAGCCCACCAGAGGTTGGATCCGACAAGACCCAGCCAAGCGAGATGGATGAAGGCGCTGCCAAGCAGCGAAACGAAGAGACGGTCGCCGCGCGTCGTCTCGAAGCGCAGCACGCCGACGCGCGGATTGCCGCCCGGCGAGGCATATTCCCAGACGCCCATGCCGAACAGGAGCAGCGCGATCACGGTGAAGAAGGCGGCCGTCGGCCAGGTCCACGCCATCCAGGAGAAGTCGAGGTTCATGGATCAAACCCTTCCCAGGGCGAAGCCCTTGGCGATGTAGTTTCTGACGAACCAGATTACGAGCGCGCCGGGGATCAGCGTCAGCACGCCGGCGGCGGCGAGCAGCCCCCAGTCCATGCCCGACGCCGAAACGGTGCGGGTCATGGTCGCGGCGATCGGTTTGGCGTCCGTCGTGGTCAGCGTGCGCGCGATCAGGAGTTCGACCCACGAGAACATGAAGCAGAAGAAGCAGGCGACGCCGATGCCGCTTGCGATCAATGGCATGAAGATCTTGATGAAGAAGCGCGGGAACGAATAGCCGTCGATATAGGCGGTCTCGTCGATTTCCTTCGGCACGCCCGACATGAACCCTTCGAGAATCCACACCGCCAGCGGCACGTTGAACAGGCAATGCGCCAGCGCCACCGCTATGTGCGTGTCGATGAGGCCGAATGCCGAGTAAAGCTGGAAGAACGGCAGGGCGAATACCGCCGGCGGCGCCATGCGGTTGGTCAACAGCCAAAAGAACAGATGCTTGTCGCCAAGGAAGCGATAGCGCGAGAAAGCGTAAGCCGCCGGCAGCGCCACCGATACCGAAATCACCATGTTCATAACCACATAGGTGATCGAGTTGATGTAACCGGAATACCAGGCCGACTGCGTGAAGATCGTATAGTAATTGTGCAGCGTCGGCGCATGCGGGTAGAGCGTCAGCGAGTTGACGATCTCGGCATTGGTCTTGAAGCTCATGTTGATGAGCCAGTAGATCGGCAGCAACAGCACGAAGATGTAGAGCGTCGGCACGATCCACCACCAGCGCGATTCCTCGCCTCGGCGCCGCATACGCCTGTCGAGCTCGCTGTGCGACAGCGAACTGGCGAGCGCCCCCGAGGCGGCGGTACCGTTCATGGCGTTGCGCTCAGTGCGTTCATTGGCGCCGGCCATCTCAACGCTCCGCGTCGTAATTGGTCATCACGGTGTAGAACACCCACGACAACAACAGGACAATCAGGAAGTAGACCAGCGACATTGCAGCCGCCGGTCCAAGGTCGAACTGGCCGAGCGCCGTCTTGACGAGATCGATCGACAGGAAGGTCGTCGAATTGCCCGGTCCGCCGCCGGTGACGACGAAGGGCTCGGTGTAGATCATGAACGAGTCCATGAAGCGCAGCAGCACGGCGATCAGAAGCACGCGCTGCATCTTCGGCAGCTGGATGTAGCGGAAGACAGCCCAGCGCGAGGCGCCGTCGATCTTGGCCGCCTGGTAGAAGGCGTCGGGGATCGAGACCAGCCCGGCATAGCAGAGCAGCACGACAAGGCTGGTCCAGTGCCAGACATCCATGACGATGATCGTGACCCAGGCGTCGAACGGGTCCTGCACATAGTTGTAGTCGATGCCGACCGCGTTGACGTAGTAGCCGAGCAGGCCGATGTCGTTGCGCCCGAACACCTGCCAGATGGTGCCCACGACGTTCCACGGGATCAGCAGCGGCAGCGCCATCAGCACCAGGCAGACCGGCACGCCCCAGCCCTTCTTCGGCATGTTCAGCGCTATGAAGATGCCGAGCGGCACCTCGATGGCCAGGATGATGAAGGAGAAGATCAGGTTGCGGGTCATCGCCTCCCAGAAGCGGTCGGAATGCAGCAGTTCCTCGAACCATTCCGTTCCGGCCCAGAAGAAGACGTTGTTGCCGAACGTGTCCTGCACCGAATAGTTGACGACGGTCATCAGCGGAATGACCGCCGAAAACGCCACCAGCACCAGCACTGGCAGCACCAGGAACCAGGCCTTGTTATTCCAGGTCTTTTCCATCTAGGCCCCCATCTCGACGCGCGCCATCTCAACCAGCCAGGAATCGGCATAGATGTTGATGCCGGCCGGATCGAACCGCACCTTCGGCTCGGCCGGAACAGCCTCGTCCTCGCCGATGACGGCTGCGATGTCGCGGCCTTCGAGCTTGGCACGCACCACCTTGTGGCGGCCGAGATCCTCCACTTTGCTGACCTGTACGGTCATGCCGTCGCGGCCCAGCCGGACATATTCAGGCCGAATGCCGAGTTCGATCGCGCCGCTGCCAGCCTTGGGCGCGCCCGGCAACTCGATGCGTTGCGAGCCGAGCGTCGCGGTTTTGCCGTCGATCGCCACCGGCATGACGTTCATGCCGGGCGAGCCGATGAAATAGCCGACGAAGGTGTGACGGGGCCGCTCGAACAATTCCGCCGGCGTGCCGATCTGGACGATGCCGCCATCATACATGACCACCACCTGATCGGCGAAGGTCAGCGCCTCGGTCTGGTCGTGCGTGACATAGACCATGGTGTAGCCGAAGCGGCGGTGAAGCTGCTTCAATTGCGAGCGCAGCACCCACTTCATGTGCGGGTCGATGACCGTCAGCGGTTCGTCGAACAGGATGGCGTTGACGTCGGAGCGGACCAGCCCGCGGCCGAGCGATATCTTCTGTTTCTGGTCGGCGGTCAGGCCCCTCGCCTTCTTCTTCGCCCACGACGCCAGGTCGATCATGTCGAGCGTCTCGCGCACCTTGCGGTCGACGTCGGCCTCCGGCACGCCGCGATTGCGCAGCGGAAAAGCCAGATTGTCGTAGACGGTCATGGTGTCGTAGATGACCGGGAACTGGAACACCTGCGCGATGTTGCGTTCCTGCGTCGACAGATTGGTGACGTCCCTGCCGTTGAACAGCAGCTGGCCGTGAGAGGGATGCAGCAGCCCCGAAATGATGTTGAGCAGCGTGGTCTTGCCGCAGCCGGAAGGCCCAAGCAGCGCATAGGCGCCGCCATCCTCGAATGTGTGGTGCACCTCCCTGAGCGCGAAATCGGCATCCTTCTGCGGGTTCGGCAGGTAGGAATGCCTGACATGGTTGACGTCGATGCGTGCCATATCGCCCTCCTCAAGCCGCCAGCTTCGCCGCGGTCACGGCGCGGCCGTGCTCGTCGAAGACCATGATGTGACGCGGATCGATGAAGACATCGACCACCTGATCGGTCTCGAAATCCCTGATGCCGTGGGTCAGCATGACCCAACGCGCATCCGCGAAATCGAGATGGACGAAGCTCTCGGACCCGGTGATTTCGGTGATAGTGACCTTGGCCCGCACCGGCACGGCCAAGTCATTGGGCCGCTCGAGCGACAAATGGTGCGGCTGGAAGCCGATCGTGTAATTGCCATCGGCGATGGAGACGAGCTCCGCCGGCACCGGCAGCTTGACGCCGCCTTCGAGCAGGAAGTCCGGGCCCTTCTTGGCGAGCACGATGGTGTTGAGAGGCGGATCGGCGAAGGTCCTTGCCGTCACCAGGTCGACCGGCTTGCGGAACACGTCGATGGTCGGGCCGAACTGGGTGATGCGGCCTTCCGACAGTGTCGCCGTGTTGCCGCCGAGCAGCAGCGCCTCGTGCGGTTCGGTGGTGGCGTAGACGAAGATGGTGCCGGCGGCGGCGAAGATCCTCGGCAGTTCGGCACGCAACTCCTCGCGCAATTTGTAGTCGAGATTGGCCAGCGGCTCGTCGAGCAGCACCAGGCTGGCATTCTTGACGATGGCGCGCGCCAGCGCGGTGCGCTGCTGCTGGCCGCCTGACAGATTGAGCGGCGTGCGGTCGAGATAGGGCGTCAGCTTGAGCAGTGCCGCCGCTTCACGCACCTGGCTGTCGATCTTGGCCTGCTCGACACCGGCCACGCGCAAGGGCGAGGCGATGTTCTCATAGACGGTCATCGCCGGATAGTTGATGAACTGCTGGTAGACCATGGCGATCTTGCGCTTCTGCACCGGCGTGCCGGTGACGTCATGGCCGTCGAACCAGACCGAACCGGAGGTCGGCACGTCGAGACCCGCCATCAGCCGCATCAGGCTGGTCTTGCCGGAAAGGGTCGGTCCGAGCAGGACGTTGAGCGATCCATGCTGCAGCGTCAGCGATACGTCGCGGATGTGCTCGACCGCGCCGACCGCCTTGGTGACGTTCCTCAATTCCAGCATGACGCCTCCTCCCAGGCTTTCCGCATCAGCTCGAGCCCCTCTTCATTCCGCGGCCGCGACATGCTGGCGGCTGATGCCGCGCATGAATTCATCGAGTGCCGCGACCTGCTCGCGGCTGAGATGCAAGCCGCGCTTGGTCCGCCGCCACAGCACGTCTTCGGCCGTGACCGCCCATTCGTGTTCGGCGAGATAGCGCACCTCGGCCTCGTGGAGATCGCCACCAAAATTGCGGCCTAGGTCGCCGATCGACTTGGCAAGACCGAGCAGCACCTGGGCGCGCGTCCCGTAAAGCCGCGTCAGCCGGCGAGCCAGGCGCTGGTCAAGGAAGGGGTAGACACCCTTGAGTTTGGCGACCTGCGCATCGAAACCGGTGGCCGGAAAATCGCCGCCAGGCAGCGGCGCATTGGATGTCCACGGCTTGCCACGCTTGCCAAGGAAACCCTCGATCTTCTCCAGCATCGATTCGGACAACCGGCGATAGGTGGTGATCTTGCCGCCGAAGGCATTGACGATCGGCGCCCCACCCTCGCCGCCATCGGCCTTCAGCACGTAGTCGCGGGTTGCTTCCTGCGCCTTCGAAGCGCCGTCATCATAGAGCGGGCGCACGGCCGAATAGGTCCAGACGATGTCCGAACGCTTGACGGGAACCGCGAAATATTCGCTGGCCGCGGCGCAGAGATAATCGATCTCGGTCTCGCTGATCTTCACGTCATGCGGATCGCCGGGATAATCCTGATCCGTGGTGCCGATCAGCGTGAACTCGTCCTCGTAGGGAATGGCGAAGATGATGCGGCCATCCCTGTTCTGGAAGAAATAGGCGCGCGGGTCGTCGAATTTCTTGGCGATGACGATATGGCTGCCCTGCACCAGGCGCACATTGTGCACGTCGTTGAGCCCGACGACGCCGGACAGCACATGGTCGACCCATGGTCCGGCGGCATTGACCAGCAGCCGCGCCTTGACCTCCTCGGTCTCGCCGGTCCGCACGTCTTCGATCTTGATTGTCCAGAGGCCGTTTTCGCGGCGGGCGCCGACCACCTTGGTACGGGTGCGGATGGTTGCGCCGCGGTCGGCGGCATCGCGCGCGTTGAGCGCCACCAGCCGCGCGTCATTGACCCAGCCATCGGAATATTCGAAGGCCTTTTTGAACAAGGGTTTCAGAGGCTTGCCGGCCGGATCGCGCGTCATGTCGAGCGTCCTGGTCGCCGGCAGCAATTTGCGGCCGCCAATGTGATCGTAGAGGAACAGGCCGAGCCGGATCAGCCAGGCCGGGCGCAGACCCTTGGCATAGGGCAGCACGAAGCGCATCGGCCAGATGATGTGCGGCGCGTTCTGCCACAGCACCTCACGTTCCATCAGCGCCTCGCGCACCAGGCGGAACTCGTAGAATTCGAGATAGCGCAGGCCGCCATGGATGAGCTTGGTCGAGCCCGACGATGTCCCGCTGGCGAGATCATTCATCTCAGCCAGGAAAACCGAAAACCCGCGGCCGACGGCGTCGCGGGCAATGCCGCAGCCGTTGATGCCACCGCCTATGACGAAAATGTCACGGATCGAAGATGCGTCCACCAGTTCCTCCACGATTTCGCATTGCACCATTTTGGGTCTTTTGCGAAACCGTGGCGGAATTATTTCGAACTGATAACGAATGTCAAACGAAATATCACAAGCCCGTGAAACGGCCGTGAATGCCTTAGCCGAGCGACGTTTCGATGAGTTGAACCTCGGCTTCCTGGCAGATCCTGCGCACCGAGGGGATGTCGCAACGGTCGGTGATGAAGGTGTTGACCTGCGACAGATGGCCGATCCGCACCGGCGCGGTACGCTCGAATTTGGTCTGGTCGGACACCAGGATGACATGCCTTGCATTGGCAATGATCGCTTGCGCCACCTTCACCTCGCGAAAATCGAAATCGAGCAGCGCCCCGTCATGGTCGATGGCGGAGGCTCCGATGACGGCATAGTCGACCTTGAACTGCTTGATGAAATCGACCGCCGCCTCACCGACGACGCCGCCGTCGGAGCCGCGCACCACGCCGCCCGCGATCACCACTTCGATCGAGGGATAGATGCGCATCCTGTTGGCAACATTGATGTTATTGGTGATGACCATGAGGCCGCTGTGATCGAGCAAAGCCTTGCTGACCGCTTCCGTCGTGGTGCCGATGTTGATGAACAGCGAAGCGTTGTCCGGGATAAGCCTGGCCGCCGCGCTGCCGATCGCCTCTTTCTCCTCGGCCGCGATCTTGCGCCTTGCCTCATACTCCATGTTCTCGATGCCGGATGGGAACAAGGCGCCGCCATGGATGCGCGAAAGCAGGCGCTGGTCGCACAGATCGTTGAGATCCTTGCGGATGGTCTGCGGCGTCACGTTGAAATGTGTCGCCAGATCGTCGACCAGCACCCGACCATTATCCTTGGCCATCTGGATGATTTCGGCATGGCGCGGCGACAGATACATTTCACAACCTCCCCTTTTCGTTTTTCTTGATTATAAACGAAAACGAAAATGATGAAAGGGTGTAAGCCGGCTAATGGAAATCAGATGATTGCAAAGGCAAACTTGGGCATAACTCCATGAGCCACGTTCAGGTCAGGCCGCGCGCGATTTCGGTGATGACGGCAAAGGCCGAATCGACATCGGCGGCGGTTGCCTCGAACTGGCCGACCTGGAAGCGGATGGCGACACGCCCGTTCACCCCTGTCTGCGTCAGGTAGATGCGGCCGTCATCATTGATGGCGTTGACCAGTCGAAGATTGTGCTTGTCGGTCTCCGTACCGGCCGGCGCGGCATGCCGGAATGAAAACAGCGACAGCATCGGCTCGGTGACGATCTCGAAATCCGGCTCGCCGGCCAGGCGCGCGGCAAGACCCTCGCTCCAGGCGACATGATTGCGGATCATCGTGCGCAGGCCTTCCAGCCCGTGCGCCCGCAGCAGGAACCACAGCTTCAGCGCACGGAAGCGCCGGCCGAGCGGCACCGACCATTCGGAATAGTTGACGACACCGTCATGGCCGTGGGTCTTGAGGTAGTCGGGCTTGATGGCCAGTGTCCTGACATGACTCGAGGGATCGCGCAGGAACTGGATCGAACAGTCGAATTGCGCCCCCAGCCATTTGTGCGGGTTGAAGACGATCGAATCCGCGCCTTCGACGCCCACCCAGAAGTGACGATATTCCGGGCAGATCATCGCCGAGCCGGCCCAGGCGGCATCGACATGCAGATAGAGCCCGTGCCGCCTGGCAATCTCGGCAACCGCCGCGATGTCGTCCGTGCCGCCCGTACTGGTACCGCCGACGCAGGCGATGATGCCCGCCGGCAGCATGCCGGCCTTCCTGTCGGCAACGATCGCGGCCTCCAGGGCTGCCGTATCCATGGCGCGAAAGCGTCCGGCGACCGGGATGCGCACGAGATTGTCCTCGCCGATACCCGATACCCAGATCGCCCGGTCGATCGACGTGTGCACCTGGTCGGAGGAATAGATGCGAAGCCGGGCCTGCCCGGCCAGGCCTTGTCTGTTGCCTTGCCAGTCGAGCGCGCGCTCACGCATGGTCAGAACCGCGTTCAATGTCGCCGACGAGGCCGAATCCTGGATCACGCCGGCAAAGCCTTCCGGCAGGCCAAGCGCCTGGCGCATCCAGTCGACGGTGCGGGTCTCGAGTTCTGTTGCCGCTGGCGATGTCTGCCAGAGCATGCACTGCGCGGCCATTGCCGACACCAGATACTCTGCCACGACAGAAACCGGCGCGGCATTTGCCGGGAAATAGGCGAAGAAGCGTGGATGCTGCCAATGCGTCATTCCAGGCACGATCTTGGCCTCGAAATCGGCGAAGATCCGGTCCATCGGTTCCGCTTGCTCGGGCGGCGATGTTTCGATGCTTCTGAAGATTTCGCCGGGGGCAACCGCCGGACGAACCGGCAGATCACGCAGCGTGGCGCGGTAATCCGCGCCCCAGTCGGCGGCGCGCCGCGACCAGTCCCGAAACTCGTCGTTGTTCATACATCCTCCCGGACCGCGCATGGCATTGCGGTCAAAATAGCGTTGTCATTTCATTAACACGTTAATTATATCGCGACAACAGCCATGTCCGACGGACGAGCCACCCTACCCCGGAAAGTCCGGCAGGCTGGCAAAGGCAGTCTTCAATGCGTTCGACCAGCCCTCGGAAATGGCGCGGTAATAGGCGTCGTCCTGCCCGATCCGTTTCCTCAGCCCGACCTGGAAAGCATCCTGCTCCAGGAAGAGCAGGTCGAGCGGCAGGCCGACCGACAGGTTGGATTTCAGCGTGGAATCGAACGACACAAGCAGCAGCTTCACTGTCTCGGCGAGACTCATCGTGCGCTCATAGGCGCGGATGATGATCGGCTTGCCATATTTGGTCTCGCCGATCTGGAAGAACGGCGTGTCATCGGTCGATTCGATGAAATTGCCTTCGGGATAGATCATGAACAGGCGGGGCGCGCTGCCCTTGATCTGCCCGCCCAGGATGAAGGAGGCGTTGAAATAGGAATCAGCCTTTTCACCGGCGGGCGACGATTGCGCGATCACCTCTTTCACAGTGTCGCCGACCAGCCGCACCGTCTGGTACATGGATGGCGTTTCGAGCAGCTTCTCGTGGCGATCGGTCACCGCCTTGGTGCGCTCGTCGAGCAGGCTGACCACGGCCTGCGTCGTCGCCAGATTGCCGGCCGACATCAAGACGATGACGCGTTCGCCGGGCTGTTCCCAGACGTGCATCTTCTTGAATGTCGAGATCGAATCCATGCCGGCATTGGTGCGAGTGTCCGACATGAAGACGAGCCCGCGATCGATCTTGAGCCCGACGCAATAAGTCATGATTGCCTTTCCGGCGGTGAGATTCGGATTTCAGGTCTGTTCGACCGGAAATCAACCGGCACTGGCCGATTACTGCTCGACCCTGACCGTCACCGCAAGCTTCTCCTGCGCTTGCCCGAGCAGAATTCCCGAAACGGGCGACGCGTCGCGATAATCGCGCCCGATCGCTATTTTCACGTAGCGCTCGTCGGGAGAGATACCGTTGGCGGGATCGAAGGCAACCCAGCCGAGGCCCGGAACATGGGCTTCAGCCCAGGCATGGCTCGCCGCCTGCTCGACGGCGGCATCCATCATCAGATAGCCGCTGACATAGCGAGCCGGAAAACCCATGGCGCGCGCGGCGGCGGCGAAGATGTGGCTATGGTCCTGGCAGACACCTGACTTGAGCGCCAGGGCCTCTTCAGCCGGCGTCGCCGCACTGGTGGTGCCGGGCGTATAGGCGACACGCTCGCCGATGACCGCCATGAGCCGGTGCAGTCTTTCGATGTCGGTCCCTTTGCCGACCGCCTCCGCGAGGCCACGAACGCCGTCGCCGGCCGTCGTCAACGGCGTTTCCTGCGCGAACAGCCATAGCGGTGCAAAGCCTTGATGCGGCCCGCAGACGCCCGATGTATCGCGCGTCAGCACCTCGCCCGATGCCTCGACGGTCACCGTATTGTGGCCGCCCTCGATGCTCACCAGCCTCGTGTCGTTGCCAAAATGATCGGCAAAACGCACTTCCTCGCGTGCGCCGTCGATCTTGATCGCCCAGGACGACACGGTCTGCGTCGGCCCGCTCTGCGGCAACAGGCGCAGCCGCTGCAGCAAATACTGCAACGGCGCGTCATAGCTGTATTCGGTGCTGTGGGTGATCTTGAGCCGCATGGCTATCTTCCGTTTGTGAGCACCCGCTTTTCGGGATCATGCTCAATAGAACCTGTAGTCCTGCGCGATCTCGTCGCCGAGCCTGGTGTTGTCGCGAATGAAGCCGGCCAGGAACTCATGCAGGCCCGCGTCGAATATGTCCTTGATCGATCCCGCGCGCAGCATCGTCTGCGTCTTCTCCGCCGTCGCATGGCAGGCATGGCGCTCGCCATAGTCGTCGCCGAGGAACTTCAGATGCTCGGCCAGGAAGCGGTAGCAGAAGGTCAGCGACCTCGGCATGCGCACGTTGAGGATCAGGTAGTCGGCAATGTTGGTCGGCTTGTAATCGGCGTCGTAGACCCAGCGATAGGAGCGATGCGCCGAAACCGAACGCAGGATCGATTCCCACTGATAGTTGTCCAGGCTCGATCCCACCCATGAGATCGACGGCAGCAGCACGTAGTATTTCACGTCGAGGATACGCGCCGTGTTGTCGGCGCGCTCGACATAGGTGCCGAGCTGCGAGAAATCGAAGATCTCGTTGCGCAGCATGGTGCCGTAGAACGAGCCGCGGATCAGTGCCGTCTCGCGCTTGATCGCGTCGAGCACGCTTGGCAGATCGCGCTCGTCGATCGGCCTCGCCAGCATGCGCTTCAGCGCCATCCAGGCCTCGTTGATGCTTTCCCAGGTCTCGCGCGTAAGCGCGGTGCGCACCATGCGGGCATTGTTGCGGGCGGTCTCGATCGAGGCCATCGTGCTCGACGGGTTAGATGTGTCGCGCAGCAGGAAGTCGGCGACGTTGGCGGCCGTATACTCCGAATATTTCTGTTTGAAGGCGACGTCGGAGCCGGCGCTGAGCAGCACCGAATTCCACTCTTCGGATGCGTTCTGGGTGCGGGTCAGCGCCATGCGCAGGCCAGCGTCGACCAGACGCGCCATGTTTTCAGCCCGCTCGATATAGCGGTTCATCCAGTAGAGCCCGTTGGCGGTGCGGCCGAGAAGCATGGGGAGGCCCTCGGGCTAGTGAGTAGGGAATAGGAAGTAGTGAGCAGGAAATAATTGAATCTCAACGGAATATGGCATGCGCTTCCCCTCTACAGTTCACTACTGACTACTCACCAATCCCTACTCACTCACTCAATCATCCAACACCCACGTATCCTTCGTCCCGCCGCCCTGGGACGAATTGACGACCAGCGAGCCTTCCTTGAGCGCGACGCGCGTCAGCCCGCCGGGAACAAGCTGGATACGATCGGAGACCAGCACGTAGGGTCGGAGATCGACATGGCGCGGCGCCAGGCCCTTCTCGGTCAGGATCGGGCAGGTCGACAGGGCCAGCGTCGGCTGCGCGATATAGTTCGAGGGTCTTGCCGCCAGCTTCTTGGCGAACGCCTCGCATTCCTTTTTGGTCGCCGCCGGGCCGACCAGCATGCCGTAGCCGCCCGAGCCGTGCACTTCCTTGATCACCAGTTCGTGGATGTGTTCGAGCACGTATTTGAGGCTGTCCGGTTCCGAACAGCGCCAGGTCGGGATGTTGCCGAGGATCGCCTTGCGGCCGGTGTAGAACTCGACGATCTCGGGCATGTAGGAGTAGATCGCCTTGTCGTCGGCAATGCCGGTGCCCGGCGCGTTGGCGATGGTGATGTTGCCGGCGCGGTAGACGTCCATGATGCCGGGCACGCCGAGTGCAGAATCCGGTCGGAAGGTCAGCGGATCGAGATAGGAATCGTCGACGCGGCGATAGAGCACATCGATCTGCTTGTAGCCCTCGGTCGTGCGCATCGCGACATGACCGTCGACGACGCGAAGATCCTGCCCTTCGACCAGCTGCACGCCCATCTGGTCGGCCAGGAAGGCATGCTCGAAATAGGCCGAATTGTAGCTGCCGGGGGTCAGCACGGCGATGGTCGGTGCGCCCTTGGTGCTCTGCGGGCGAACCGCCGCCAGCGACTGACGCAGCAGCTGCGGATAGTTCTCCACCGGACGGACCTTGATCTTCTGGAACAGCTCCGGAAAGAGTTGCATCATCGTCTCGCGGTTCTCCAGCATGTAGGAGACGCCGGAGGGTGTGCGGGCATTGTCCTCGAGCACGTAGAACTCGTCCTCGCTGATGCGCACGATATCGACGCCGATAATGTGGGTGTAGACGCCGGCCGGCGGCCGGACCCCGATCATCTCCGGCAGGAATGCCTCGTTTCTCGCAACAAGATCTCTCGGCACACGGCCGGCGCGCAGAATTTCCTGGCGGTGATAAATGTCGTCGAGAAAGGCGTTCAGCGCCTGCACGCGCTGTTCGATGCCTTGCGTCAGGCGCCGCCATTCCTGGCCCGAAATGATGCGCGGAACGATGTCGAAGGGAATGAGCCGCTCGGAGGCTTCCTGTTCGCCATAAACGGCGAAGGTGATGCCGGTCTTGCGGAACACACGTTCGGCATCCTGCATCTTCTCGGTAAGCCTGGCCGGATCCTGCTCCTTCAGCCAGCGATCGTAAGCCGAATACGGTCTTCTTAATCCGGAGACCTCCGGAAGCATTTCATCGAACGCTGCCAATCGCATACTCCCCTGTGACGCCATTTCACTGGCGTCGCCGAAGAAAATCAAGCGCAATCGGTGATTTGAGGGGTGCGGGCGTTCAGTATGTTGCAACTGCCTAAAATTGGAGCAGCTCAACCATAGGCCCGATCAGCCTTTGCCTCGCACCCGGGCACATGCCTCGCGCGGCTAGAACGCGCGAAAGGTGACGACCGTGAAGGTGTCCTTGATGCCGGGCAGAATCTGCACCTTCTCGTTGACGAAATGGCCGACGTCTTCCTCGTCATCGACATAGAATTTGGCGAGCAGGTCGTAATTACCGGCGGTGGAGTAGATTTCCGAGGCGATCTCGGCGTCGGCAAGCGCGCTGGCAACCTCGTAGGATTTGCCGAGCTCGCATTTGATCTGCACGAAAAACGCCTTCATGGCTTCGTCCCGCTAAACTTCCAGGTCCAAGCGGCCCTTCTGGCAGACTGGAGGCGGGCTTTCAAGCGCCGGAACCGTACTTAGCCGGCCCGGGCCGCTGCCACGGCATCCCGCAGCTCCGCCACCGGCATGCCGCGCTTGAACAGCTTGCCGCCAATCACCAGCGCCGGCGTACCCCGCAACTTGAAAGCTGCCGCCTGCGTGTCGTTGCGCGACAGCAGCGCGTCGATCCGCGGTTGGCGCGCCGCAAGCCCGGCCCGCGCCTGATCGACATCGACACCGACGGAGCCCAGAATATCGTTGGTGCGGTGCTCGGAGAGGCCGCGCTGGTTCGCCATCAGCGCATCGACGGCGGCCGCATAGTGCTCTCCGGACGAAAGCGCCATCCGCGCCGCGTCCCGCGACACCTCGCCGAAGATCGGCCAATCCTTCATCACCAGCCGGATGCCTTGATCCTCGGCCATCAGCGTCTTCAACTCGATAAAGACCAGCTTGCAGATCGGGCATTGATAATCGACGAATTCGGCGATGGTGACATCGCCCTTGGGATTGCCAAGAGCCGGTATCGCCGGATCGAAAGCCACTTCGTTGACCGTCGGCGCAATCCTTGCCCAGGCCGGCAGCGGAGCCAAGGCGGCAAATGAAGCAGCGCCTTTCAGCAAAAAACGCCGATCTACAGGCGGCGCGAACAGTGGTCGTCCCATTGTCTGCTCACTCTCTTCCCTCGCATTCACGATGAGCGCCCCGCCTTAAAGCAAGCTTAAGCCTGTGGAATGCGCCAAGGCGAGATGAATGTTCGCCGCCGATGAAACCGGGAAGCGCTCCTGTGCGTATGTTAGCATGCCCGCGGAACGGATTTCCAAAGGCAGCTTTGGAGAGACAACGGAGACGGGACATGCGCCGCACGCTTTTCGCACTCGCCTTGGTTCCGCTCATGCTGACTTCCTCGGCGTTTGCCGGCGATGCCGAGGTCAAGGCTGGTCAGGCCGTTATCGACGGCCAGTTGAAGGCCCTCATCGCCGATGACGGCGCCAAGGCCTACAGCTTCGCCGCCCCGAACGTGAAGCAAGTCTTCCCGACCGTCGACGCTTTCATGAACATGGTGACCAACGGCTATCCACCGGTGCGCAAGCCGCAATCCTATGCCTTCGGCAAGGTCGAGGAGACCGGCCCGGGCTCGATCGTCCAGCAAGTGCTGATCGTCGGCCCCGACGGCAAGGACTACGAGGCGGTCTACACGTTGCAGCAGCAGCCCGACGGCACGTTCCAGATCACCGGCTGCAGCTTGCGGGCGTCGAACTCGCTGAGCACCTGAAGGGCGGCGGCGTCTGGCGTCACAGGGCCGGGATATCGCCCCTCGCCCAGCCCTCTGATATCTCGGCCCCACGCGCCTCGAAGCTGCCTGTCTCGATCGCGGCGCGGATGTCCTGCATCAGCTTCTGGTAATAGGAAAGATTGTTCCAGGTCAGCAGCATGGCGCCGAGCGCCTCTTGCGATCGTACCAGATGGTGCAGATAGGCACGCGAATAGTCGCGCGCCGCGGGGCAGTCGCTCTCTTCGTCGAGCGGACGGTGGTCGTCGGCATGCCGGGCATTCCTGAAGTTGACCTTGCCGCGCCTTGTATAGGCGAGGCCATGCCGGCCGGCCCGCGTCGGCATCACGCAGTCGAACATATCGATACCGCGCGCCACGGATTTCAGGATATCGTCGGGTGTGCCGACGCCCATGAGATAGCGCGGTTTGTCCGCGGGCAGTTCCGGACAGGTGATGTCGAGCATGTCGAGCATCACCGCTTGCGGTTCGCCGACCGCAAGGCCGCCGACAGCATAGCCCTTGAGGTTCATGGCGCTCAGCGCTTGCGCCGAGCGCACCCTAAGTGCGGCGTTGTCGCCGCCTTGCACGATGCCGAACATCGCCTTGCCCGGTTGCTCACCGAACGCCGTCTTGCAGCGCTCGGCCCAGCGCAGCGACAACTCCATGGCGCGCTCGATCTCTTTCAGTTCGGCGGGCAGCGCCGTACATTCGTCGAGCTGCATCTGAATGTCGGAATCGAGCAGCCCCTGGATCTCGATCGACCGCTCCGGCGACATCTCGTAAGGCGCGCCGTCGATATGCGAGCGGAAGGTGACGCCTTTCTCGGTCAGTTTCCTGAGCTTGGACAACGACATCACCTGAAAGCCACCGCTGTCGGTCAGGATCGGCTGCGGCCAGCGTGCGAACTCATGCAGGCCGCCAAGCCGCGCCACGCGCTCGGCGCCAGGCCGCAGCATCAAGTGATAGGTATTGCCGAGGATGATGTCGGCGCCGACGCCGCGCACCTGGTCCATATACATGGCCTTGACAGTGCCGCCGGTACCGACCGGCATGAACGCCGGCGTCCGGATTTCGCCGCGCGGCATATCGATGAGGCCGCGCCGCGCCTTGCCGTCGGTCGCCAGCACCTTGAAGGTGAACGTCTCAGCCATTGAATTCCTTGTCGTGGACCGGCGCGTCGGGCGCCTGCCTGTCGAGCGACTGGCGGTATTGAACGCAGCCGCGCATGAATTTCGGCCACGGCGGCACGGCGATGGATGGTTCGGTCTTCTCAGGCAGCAGATCCCACAGATCGGGGTGATGCCAGCACAGGTCATGACCTGATGTGTCGCGATGCGCGCGGATGCCGGCGCGTAATTTTCTCACTTCCGCAATCAGCCTGTCACGATCGAAAGTCTGCAGATCATCGTCCATCGCGCTCTTCCCTGAACAGAAGACTGGCGTCTCCATAGGAATAGAACCTGTAACCGCCGTCGATGGCATGCGCATAGGCCGCGCGCATCGTGTCGAGGCCACTGAAAGCCGAGACCAGCATGAACAGGGTCGAGCGCGGCAGATGGAAATTGGTCATCAGCATGTCGGCGGTCCGAAAACGGTAGCCGGGCGTGATGAAAATATCGGTTGGGCCGGACCAGGCAGCCAGCGTGCCGTCCTCGCGTGCGGCACTCTCCAATAGCCGCAGCGATGTCGTGCCGACGGCGATGATGCGCCCGCCCCTCGCCCTGGCTGCATTGAGCGCATCGGCGGTGGCTTCGCTGACCGTACCGATCTCGGAATGCATCTTGTGATCTGCCGTATCGTCGGCCTTCACCGGCAAAAACGTACCCGCGCCGACATGCAGCGTGACGAAGCGCCGTTCGACACCCTTGGCGTCGAGCGCGGCAAACAGCTCCGGCGTGAAATGCAGGCCGGCGGTCGGCGCTGCCACGGCACCTTCTTCGCGGGCATAGATGGTCTGATAATCCGCCCGGTCGCGCTCGTCATCGTCGCGCTTCGAGGCGATGTAGGGCGGCAGCGGGATGTGGCCGACCGCGTGCAGCGCCTCGTCGAGAAACGGTCCCGACAGATCGAAGCCGAGCAGCGCCTCGCCGCCCTCGCCCTTTTCGATCACCGTGGCATCGAGTTGGCCAAGGAAACAGGAATTGCCGTCATGGCCGAAATGGATGCGGTCGCCGGCCGCGATACGCTTGCCCGGCCGCATGAAGGCGAGCCAGCGGTCAGACGCCATGCGCATATGCAATGTGGCCTCGACCTGCGCCGCCGCCTCGCCACGCCGCCTGATACCCTTGAGCTGCGCGGGAATGACCTTGGTATCGTTGAAGACCAGCACGTCGCCGGCCCGCAGCAAGGACGGTAGAGCGCCCACCGTCCGGTCTTCCAGCCCTGCGCCCGGTTCGACCACCAGCATACGGGCGTTGTCGCGCGGTTCGGCCGGGCGAAGCGCGATGCGCTCCTCCGGCAGGTCGAAGTCGAAGAGGTCGACGCGCATCAGTAGAGCCGGACGAGCAGCGCTCCGGCCAGAAGCAGCACCGCGCCGGCGATGCGGCCGAGCGAGATTTCACGCACCGCGACGCCGAGGAAGCCGACGCGGTCGATGAGCATGCCGGCAAGCAATTGACCGGCCACCAGGAACGCCATCAGGGCGGCGGCGCCGATACGTGGCGTCAGGATGGTGGAGAGCGTGACATAGAAGCCGCCGAGCATGCCGCCGGCCACGAACAGCCACGGCGCCGGCGCCTTCCAGTCGAGCGAGATGCCTTGCAACTTCACCACCGCGATGGAGATGATGCCCAGCACGACCGCGCCCGACAGGAACGAGAACGCCGCGGCGGCGACGGGGAGACCGAGGCCGCGCGCCAATTGCGCATTGATCGGCGCCTGAATGGCGATGAAGGCGCCGGACAGGATACCGAGCAGGGACCAGACAACGCCCATCATCGTCTTTTCGCCTTACTTGACGTCCGCCGCGACCTTGAGCGACACGATCTTGTCGGGATCCTGCACCGGCTCGCCGCGCTTGATCTTGTCGACATTGTCCATGCCTTCGATGACCTGGCCCCAGACCGTGTACTGGCGGTTGAGGAACGCCGCATCGTCGAAGCAGATGAAGAACTGCGAATTGGCAGAGTTCGGGTTCTGGGCGCGCGCCATCGAGCAGGTGCCGCGGCCATGGTTGGCGTTGGAGAACTCGGCCTTCAGGTCCGGCTTGTCGGAACCGCCCATGCCCGCGCGCGACGGCGCGAAGGTCGGCTTCGAGGAATTGCCGAACTTGACGTCGCCGGTCTGGGCCATGAAGCCCTCGATGACGCGGTGGAAGACGACACCGTCATAGGCGCCTTCCCTGGCCAGTTCCTTGATGCGGGCGACATGGCCAGGAGCCAAATCGGGGAACAGTTCGATGACGACCTTGCCCTTGGTCGTTTCCATGATGAGCGCGTTTTCGCGGTCCTTGATCTCGGCCATGTCAGATATCCTTTTGTCCAAAAACGAAATTATTCGCCAATTTTCATTTGTCTGCGGCGATGCGCACCTTGATCATCCGGTCGGGATCGGTGACCGTGCCATTGTCCGCCTCGTCGCCCTTCTTGATCTTGTCCACCAGGTTCATGCCGCTGACGACATTGCCGACGATGGTGTACTGGCCGTCGAGCGGCGGCGCCGGCGCGAACATGATGAAGAACTGCGAATTGGCGGAATTCGGATCCTGCGAGCGGGCCATGCCGACCACGCCGCGCTTGTAGTGCTCGTTCTGCGAGAATTCGGCCGGCAGGTCGGGCAGGTCCGAGCCGCCCGTGCCGACGGCCTGGGCATTGAAGCCCTTCTCCATATTGCCGAACTTGACGTCGCCGGTCTGCGCCATGAAGCCGTCGATGACGCGATGAAACGCGACATTGTCATAGGCGTGGTCCCGCACCAGCTTCTTGATCTGCGCGACATGCTTGGGCGCCAGATCGGGGCGCAGCGCGATGGTGACGTCGCCGTCCTTGAGCGTGATGATCATGGTGTTTTCCGGATCGGCGGCTTGGGCGGAAACGGACGCGGTCAGGAGACCGGCGAGCACGACAAAGAACGAGGCGAGCCTTTTGAGCTGCATGAGGATTTTCTCCGGGCTTATTTCGCGAATTTTGCGGTGAGCGCACCGGCCACGGCCGCCGGCACGAAGGGACGGATGTCGCCGCCCATCGAGGCTATCTGGCGCACAAGTGTGGCGGTAATGGTTCGCACCGACGGGCTGGCGGGCAGGAAAACCGTCTGCAGCTCCGGCGCCATGGTTTCGTTCATGCCCGCCATCTGCATCTCGTAGTCGAGGTCGGTGCCGTCGCGCAAACCACGGATCATGATCGAGGCGCCTTCTCTCCTGGCGGCATCGATCACCAGCCCGTCGAAGGCAACGACCTTGATGCGGGCGCCGTCGCGGCCGAATTCGGCCTTGGTCGCGGCCTCGATCAGCGCCACGCGCTCCTCGAAGGAAAACAGCGGCTTCTTGCCCGGATGAATGCCGATCGCGGCATAGACGATATCGGCCACGGCCAGCGATGCTTTGAGCACATCGAGGTGGCCGTTGGTCAACGGATCGAAGGAGCCGGCATAAAGGGCGGTGCGTTCGGTCATGCCGCAGCTTCTAGCGAGCCTCTCTCACAAAGGCAAATCCGATCGGCGTGCCCGCCGTGAACCTTTTCGGGCACATGAACGACAGATGAACACGCTGATCACGAAGCCTTCACGCAGCGTTCACTAGGTTGCACCTTAATAAGATGAAACCAAAATCCCATCTATCCGTTGTAAGGCGCAGGAGAACACGCATATGCTGATCTACATGCTCGCCACCGCAATGACCGTCGCCATGCTGATCGCCACAGTATTCGGGCTGCATCAGGAGGCACAGCGCATCCGCGTCAAGGCAACCACCAAGCGCTTGGAAGGCTTCGGCCCGCGCAAGCCGTACCGTCACTACTAGAACCAGCTTCGTCTGGACTTGCTGCCACGCCGGCCGATTGGCCGGCGTTGTTATGTCGAAACCAGGTCCACGCCTTATCAGGCGCTATCGGAACCGGCATCCGTGGTGGCCGTGGTGTCAGTGCCGGCCTCGCCATTGTCTTCGCTTTCCTCGTCCGATTGCGGCTCCGAGATGCGCTCGACCGAGACAACCTTTTCACCTTCAGCGGTATTGAAGATGGTGACGCCCTTGGTGGCGCGGCTGGCGAAACGGATGCCGTTGACCGGCACCCGGATGACCGTGCCGCCGTCGGACACCAGCATGATCTGGTCGTCGTTGCCGACCGGGAAAGTCGCCACCAGACGGCCGATTTCGGCCGTCTTGGAGACGTCGGTGGCGCGGATGCCCTTGCCGCCGCGCCCGGTCAGGCGGAAGTCGTAGGACGAAGAGCGCTTGCCGTAGCCATATTCGGTGACCGTCAGAACGTACTGCTCATGCGCCTTGAGGAACTCGTAGCGCTCGTCGGACAGCTCCGTCTCCTCGCCAACCTCCTCATTGGTCAGCGCGATCTCTTCCTCTTCGCCGGCCGCGATGCCCGCGGCAAGCCGCCGTTCGGCGGCGGCGCGCTTCAGATAGGCGGCGCGTTCGGCCGGCGGTGCATCGACATTCTCGATGACGGACATGGAGATGATGCGATCGGTTTCGGCCATGGTTATGCCGCGCACGCCGACGGAATTGCGGCTCTGGAAGACGCGCACGTCGCCGACGGAGAAACGGATGCACTGGCCCGAACTCGCGGTCAAAAGCACGTCGTCATTGTCGGTGCAGGTCTCGACGCCGAGGATCTCGTCGCCTTCCTCCTCCAGCTTCATGGCGATCTTGCCGTTGCGGTTGACCTGGACGAAGTCGGACAGCTTGTTGCGACGCACAGTGCCGCGCGTGGTGGCGAACATCACATCGAGTTCGCCCCAGCTGGTCTCGTCCTCGGGCAGCGGCATGATCGTGGTGATGCGCTCGCCCTGCTCCAGCGGCAGCATGTTGATCAGCGCCTTGCCGCGTGACTGCGGATTGCCGATCGGCAGCCGCCAGACTTTTTCCTTGTAGACGATGCCGCGCGAGGAGAAGAACAACACCGGCGTGTGTGTGTTGGCGACGAACAGCCGGGTGACGAAATCCTCGTCCTTGGTCGACATGCCGGAGCGGCCCTTGCCGCCGCGACGCTGCGCCCGGTAGAGCGAAAGCGGCACGCGCTTGATGTAGCCCGAATGGCTCACCGTCACGACCATGTCCTCGCGCTGGATCAGGTCCTCGTCTTCCATGTCGGCGCCGCCGTCGGTCAATTCGGTGCGGCGCGGCGTACCGAACTCGTCGCGCACGGCGGCGAGCTCGTCCTTGACGATCTGCTGGACGCGCGCACGCGACGACAGGATGTCGAGATAGTCGACGATCTCGGCACCGATCGTGTTCAATTCGTCGGCGATCTCGTCGCGGCCGAGGGCCGTCAGGCGCTGCAGGCGCAGTTCGAGAATGGCCCGCGCCTGTTCCTCGGAGAGGTTGTAGGTGCCGTCCTCGTTGATGCGGTGGCGCGGATCGTCGATCAGCAGGATCAGCGATTCGACGTCGCCGGCCGGCCAGCGCCGTTCCATCAACTGCTCGCGCGCCGTCTGCGGGTCCGGCGCGGTACGGATCAGCTTGATGACTTCGTCGATGTTGGCGACGGCGATGGCGAGGCCAACCAACACATGCGCGCGGTCGCGCGCCTTGCGCAGCAGGAACTTCGTGCGCCTTGTGATCACCTCCTCGCGGAAGGTGACGAACGCCTTCAGCATGTCGGTGAGCGTCAGCAGCTCCGGCTTGCCGCCGTTCAGCGCCACCATATTGGCGCCGAAGGACGTTTGCAGCGGCGTGAAGCGGTAAAGCTGGTTGAGGATGACGTCGGCGACGGCGTCGCGCTTCAGCTCGACGACGACCCGGTAGCCCTGGCGGTCGCTCTCGTCGCGGATGTCGGAAATGCCCTCGATGCGCTTGTCGCGCACCAGCTCGGCCATCTTCTCGATCATCGAGGCCTTGTTCACCTGGTAGGGAACCTCGGTGATGATGATCGATTCACGGTCGTTGCCGCGCTGTTCGATGTTGACCTTGCCGCGCATGACGATGGAGCCGCGGCCAGTCGAGTAGGCGCTGTAGATGCCGGAACGGCCGAGCACGATACCGCCGGTCGGGAAATCCGGCCCCGGAATGATCTCCATCAGCGCCGGCAGATCGATCGCCGGATTGTCGATGACGGCGATGGCGCCGTTGCAGACTTCACCGAGATTGTGGGGCGGAATGTTGGTGGCCATGCCGACGGCGATGCCGCCGGAGCCATTGACCAGCAGATTGGGAAAACGCGCCGGCAGAACCTTTGGCTCGGTGTCAGACGCATCATAAGTGTCCTGGAAATCGACGGTGTCCTTGTCGATATCTTCCAGCAGTTCATGCGCGACCTTGGTGAGGCGCGATTCGGTGTAACGCATGGCCGCCGGTGGATCACCGTCGATCGAGCCGAAATTGCCCTGCCCGTCGATCAGCGGCACGCGCAGCGACCAGTCCTGCGCCATGCGCACCAAGGCGTCGTAGATCGAGGCATCGCCATGCGGATGGTATTTACCCATCACGTCGGCGACGGGGCGCGCCGATTTCACATATTTGCGGTTCCAGTGGTAGCCGCTCTCATGGGCGGCATAGAGGATACGCCGATGCACCGGCTTCAGGCCGTCGCGCACGTCGGGCAGCGCACGGCTGACGATCACGCTCATCGCGTAGGAAAGATAGGAGCTCTGCATCTCCTCGATAATGGAGATCGGCTCGATGCCGGTGGGGCCGCCGTCGGGCCCGCGCGGTGTCTTCTGGTCGGTCAAATCGGATCACAATCTAATCAGGAATCACTTGCTGCTTATATAGGAAGCCAGACCGAAACTCCAATGTCCGCGCCACTTTTCCAGTGTCATTTTTAGTGGTAATTTCAAAAGGATACCACTGATTGCGACGATATGGCCACAGCGCTTTCGCCGCCAGCAAGGCAAAAGCCGGCAATGGACCGTTTTCCTCAAGCGAAAGCCGTGGGCGCGATGGATTGGAGCTCGTGGCTGCCCCTGCGGGCGCTGCGTGGCTGGAGGCCACGCGATCTCAACGGCGATCTGATCGCGGGTATAACGCTGGCCGCCATCGCCATTCCCGAGCAGATGGCCACGGCCAGGCTCGGCGGCTTTGCTCCCGAGGTCGGCTTCTTCGCTTTTGTCGCCGGTTCGGTGGCATTTGCCCTGTTCGGCGCCAATCGCCACCTTTCGGCCGGCGCGGATTCGACCATCACACCGTTGTTCGCCGGCAGCCTGGCCCTGCTCGCCGCGTCGGGTTCACCGCATTATCTGGCGCTGGCTGCCACGCTGGCGCTGATGGTCGGTTTGATCGTGATGCTGAGCGGCGTCTTTCGCCTCGGCTGGATCGCCGACCTGCTCTCGGTGCCCGTCACGACAGGTTTTCTGGCCGGCATCGCCGTCCACATCATCGTTTCGCAACTGCCCGGACTGCTTGGCCTGCCGGCCGAAAGCGGCGAGACCGTGCGGCGCATCGGCGAGATCGCCGGCGGCCTCCATCTCACCAACCCCTGGAGCCTTGCGCTCGGCCTTGGGGTATTCGCGATCGTGTTCGTCTCCGAGCGCATCAGTGCCCGCATTCCCGGCGCGCTGATCGGCATGGTGCTTGCCACGGCGGCGGTCGCCGCCTTCGGCCTCAAGGAGCAAGGCGTCGAGGTGCTTGGCGCCTTGCCCAACGGCCTGCCGCGGGCAACGTCGCCGCTGGCCGGCCTCGACGACGTCCAGGCGCTCGTTCCGCTGGCCTTGCTGATCGCCATCGTCGTCATGGTGCAGACAGCCGCCACCTCCCGTTCCTTCGCCCCGCAGGGCGACGCGCCCGACGTCAACCGCGATTTCGTTGGTGTCGGCGCCGGCAGCATCGCATCCAGCCTGTTCGGTGCCTTCGCCGTCAACGCCAGCCCGCCACGCACGGCAATCGTCTCCCAGTCAGGTGGCCGCTCGCAACTCTCAAGCCTCATTGCTGCGGCGATCGTGCTGGCGCTGGGGGCTTTTGGCGGCGGTCTGCTTGCAGACGTGCCGCAGGCCGCCCTTGCCGGAGTTCTGATGTTCGTCGCCCAGCACATTCTGCGCTGGAAAGTGTTCGCCAGCGTCTACCGGCAAGCCCCAGTCGAATTCGTGTTGATCCTGATCACCATGGCGGCCATCGTGGCGCTGCCCATCGAAACCGGCGTCGCGGTCGGCATCGGCCTGTCGCTGCTGCATGGGATCTGGAGCGCGACCCGGACGCTGCCGATCGAACTGGAACAAGTGCCGGGGACCTCGGTCTGGTGGCCGCCAGCCAAGCCGGGCGCCGGCAACCAGCTCCCCGGCGTTCTGGTCACGGCCTTCCAGGCGCCACTCTCCTTCGTCAATGCCGACCGTTTCAAACGCGGCTTCTGCGACCTGGTCGACGCCGGCCAGGGCAATGTGAAGCTCGTCGTGCTGGAGGCCAGTAACATTGTCGAGATCGACTACACCGCGGCCCAGGCTTTGATCGAAACCATCAGCCATTGCCGCAATGCGGGCGCAATATTTGCCATTGCTCGGATGGAATCGGTACGTGCACAGGCCGCCCTCGAGCGGTTCGGCATCATCGACCTCGTCGGCCCGCAGCGGATCTTCCACAGTGTCGATGCCGCCATCAGGGCTCTGCACTCCGGCCCGCCGGAAAACCAGGAGAGCGCGACATGATCGTCCTGAGAGAGCCGCTGGTGACACCCGTCCCGGTCAAGGAGTTGCGGCCCACGCAGATTACCGTCGGCATGCGCGAGGTGGACCTCAAGCGCCAGATGATCCGCTCGCAGAGCGCCGCCAAGACCGGCGCCTTTCTGGGCAAGCACATGATCCCAGTCGTCCTGGGGCCCAAGGAGCGCAATTACGTCACCGACCACCATCATCTTGCCCGCGCCCTGCTCGAGGAAGGCGTCAAGGATGTGCTCGTGACGGTGATCAGCGACCTGTCGGCACTCGACAAGGATGCGTTCCTTTTCATGCTCGACAATCGCGGCTGGATGCACCCGTTCGATGAAAACGGCGAGCGCCGCGACTATGCCGCCCTGCCGAAGACCATCGGCGACCTGGTCGATGACCCTTACCGGAGCATGGCCGGCGAATTGCGCCGGCTGGGCGGCTACGCCAAGGACACCACCCCGTTCAGCGAATTCCTTTGGGCGGATTTCCTGCGCCGGCGCATAGACAAGGGTGCGGTGGCGAAAAACTTCGACAAGGCTATGAAGGACGCGCTGGCGCTCGCCAAGGGCAAGGACGCGGACTACCTGCCCGGCTGGTGCGGCCCGACCATGGACTGATGCCGCGGCTGGTGGCGCAAACCACCGTTCAGTTCCTGCCTTGCCGCACGCCACGATAGCGGCCCGGCGTCTCACCCATGACCCGCCGAAACCGGCGATTGAAGGTCGACAGATCGTTGAAGCCAGCCTCGAACGCAATTGCCGAAATGGCATCGTTGGATGTGCGCAGGCGCACCGCGGCGCGGTGCAACCGGATCCTGAGCAGATACTGATAGGGCGTCATGCCGGCGACCTGTCGGAAGGTGCGCAGGAAATGATAGGGGCTGGTCGCGCTCCCGTCCGCCAAGGCTGGAAGCGAGATCGGTCCTTCGGCATCCAGTTCGATCCGCCGCACCGCCTCGGCAACCCTTTTTTGATCGCGCCGGCTTGGGTCGCTTCGGACATGCGTGACGCCGCAGACCGTGGCAACGGCCGCACCGGCGATGCGCAGCGCGAGTTCCTCGAAGGCGTCCGCGTCGGCCATGTCGCGCGCCGCTTCAGCCTCGGCCAGCAGCGGCGCCAGGGCCGGCAATGGCGGCAGGCGCGGCGCCGCGAAGGCGAGCGTCCTGGCGCCCGGCACATCGGCCACGATCCGCTCCATATAGGCCGGCTCGAAATGGAACGACAGGCAACGGTCGCCGCTGCCATGCTCGTGCCCGCATTCGTAGCATGTGCCGGAATTGCCAAGCAGCAGGCTGCCAGGCGCCAGCATTGCCGTGCCTTGCCGCGCGCGGTAACGGAAAGTCCCGCTGGTGACCGCCGCAACGCAGAAATCCCGATGCGCTTCCTCGAACGGCCGGTCGCCGGCACCAGCCGTGCAGATCACATCCGCCACGTGCCAGCCGGGTCCCGATGCAAGCGTATTCGCGTTTGCCGTCATGGCTGGAAAGATAGCAATTTTTCCCAAGCGCGGAACCCCGACCCGACCGTATTGCTTGCCCTCCCCTGACAAACGAGGCAGCAAACATGACCGATTCCTTTGCCAAGGCCCTGCTCAGCGAGGGTCCCGATCCGACCCTGACCGAGAAGCTGGCGCTCTATGGACGTTTCGTCGGCGCCTGGACGTTCGACGCCACACGCATACTCGAGGACGGCACCAGGCTCACGGGGAGAGGCGAAGTGCATTTCGGCTGGGTGCTGGAAGGCAAGGCGATCCAGGATGTCTGGATCCTGCCCGCACGCGACGCCGGCCCCTCGCCGTCGCTCGGCAAATGGACCTTCTACGGCACGACGCTCAGGGTTTATGACCCCGGCGCCGATGCCTGGCACATCTTCTGGAGCGATCCGCGCAACCAGTATTTCAGCCGCCAGTTCGGCCGTGCCGAAGGTGACACCATCGTGCAGGTCGGCGCCGACGGCGGCGGCTCGTCCGTGCGCTGGAGCTTTTCACGCATCACCGAGAATTCCTTCCGATGGCTTGGCGAACGCTCGCAGGACGGCGCGAACTGGCACCTCGAAGTCGAGTTCCTGGCGCGCCGGGAAACAGCAAGCTGACATCGGGAAACTATGGTAACAACGGAGAAAGCCATGTTCGATCATATCTCGATCGGCGTCCGTGACGCCGCAGTCTCCAGGCGTTTCTACGATGCCGCGCTGAAGCCGCTCGGCTTCACTTGCCTCAGCCAGTCCCCGGGCTCGCTCGGCTATGGCGCGCGGGCCGTGGCGTTGTGGGTGAACGAGGCGGCGCGACCGGTGCAGGCGGACAAGCAATCCGGCCTGCATTTCTGTTTCGCGGCGCCGGCACGCGATAGCGTCGACGCCTTCCATGCCGCGGCCTTGCGCCAAGGCGGCAGCGACAATGGCGCGCCGGGCTTGCGCCCAGACTATGGCGAGAACTACTACGCGGCCTTCGTCATCGACCCGGACGGCTACCGCCTCGAAGCCTATTGCGGCGTCGCGGGCTGACCGTCGAGAGGCCGTAGTTTCACAGTCCCGGCAGTTCACACCGGCCGGCCTTTGCTCTACCAATATCTTGGTGCGGGCAAAGCCCGGCGGGAGGGTCAGCGATGCCGAGTTTCGACAGCCTGTTCAATGCCTTCGTCACCATTCTCGTGACCATCGATCCGCCCGGCCTGGCGCCGCTGTTCCTGGCCGTGACGCGCGGCATGAACCGGGAAGAGCGCCAGCAGGTCTCTGTGCGCGCCTCGGTCATCGGTTTCCTGGTGATGGCGCTGTTCGCGATCGCCGGCGCCTCGATCCTGTCGGTGTTCGGCATCACGCTGCCGGCCTTCCGCGTCGCCGGCGGCTTCCTCCTGTTCTTCATCGCCTTCGAAATGGTGTTCGAGCGCCGCCAGGACCGCAAGGAGAAGATCGGCGACGTCGCCATAACCAAGGACATGATCCACAACATCGCCGCCTTCCCGCTGGCGATCCCGCTGATCGCCGGCCCCGGCGCGATTTCGGCGACCGTGCTGCTGTCGGGACATTTCGAAGGCTTTGCCGCCCAGGCTGCCCTGGTCGGCATCATCTTCGTCTGCCTCGTCATTACCTATCTGGTGTTCGTGCTTTCGGAACGCATCGACCGCATCCTCGGCCAGACCGGCCGCTCGATCCTGACCCGCCTGCTCGGCGTTATCCTGGCGGCGCTGGCCGTGCAGTTCGTGGCGGACGGCATCAAGGCATTGATGGTGGGATAAGGCTGGAAATGGCTGTCGACCCCAGGATCGTCGAGCTGGAGCTAGCCTTGCTGGAGGCGCCAACCCGCTCGGACCCGGATTTCCTCGACGCCGTCCTCGACGACGGCATGATCGAGTTCGGCAAGTCAGGCTACGTATACGACAAGCGATCAATCCTGACGGCGCTGACTGCCTCGAAAGATCAGCCGGCGCCGGATGACAGCCTGGAGATGACGGACATTCGCACCGTTTTGCTGGCTGCCGAAGTCGTGCTTCTCACCTACCGCCTGCGCCCCAGGATGGAGAGCGCCATCGCGTCCCTGCGCAGCTCCATCTGGCAACGCAGCGACGGCGATTGGCGGCTGGTTTTCCACCAGGGAACCCCTGCAGCCCCAGCAGGGACATAACCCGGACGGCGCGGCAATCACCTGCCCTACTTCGCCGTCGTATCCACGACCTCGAAATCATGCGTAAGCGTGGCCGTCTTGGCCATCATGGCCGAGGCCGAGCAATATTTGTCGATGGAAAGGTCGATCGCGCGCTTGACCTTGTCGCGCGACAGCGCCCGGCCCTTGACGATGAAATGCATGTGGATGCGCGTGAACACCTTCGGGTCGGTCTCGGCCCGGTCGGCATCGAGTTCGACGACGCAATCCTCGACCGCCTCGCGGCCCTTTTCCAGGATATGGACGACATCATAGGCCGAGCAGCCGCCGGTGCCGATCAGCACCAGTTCCATCGGGCTCGGGCCCGGCGTCTTGCCTTCGGGGCTGGACGCCGTGCCCAGCACGAGCTTGTGACCGCTGCCGGACTCGCCCACAAAGGTGCGTTCCTCGACCCATTTTACCCGTGCTTTCATCGCCATACCCTCTCAGTCCTTCAATCCCAGATCGACCCTTTCGATCCGAAATCAACAACGCAAAACCCCGAAAGTCCATGAGGGACCCTCGGGGTATGTCAAGCGCAGGCATTGGCCGTTGTACGGCTCGCGATCAGAACGGGATTTCGTCGTCGAGTTCGCGCGACGAGCCGCCGCCACCGCCGCCCCTGGACCCACCGCCACCGCCGCCGCGGCTGAAACCTTCATTGGGGCCGGACTGGCCGAAATCGGAGCCACGGCTGTTGCCGCCACCAGCATAGTTGCCGACCTGGCCGCCACCGCCCTCGCCGCGCGCGTCGAGCATCTGCAGTTCGCCGCGGAATCTCTGCAGCACGACTTCCGTCGTGTACTTGTCGGCACCGGTCTGGTCCTGCCATTTGCGGGTCTGCAGCTGGCCCTCGACATAGACCTTCATGCCCTTCTTCAGATACTGCTCCGCCACCTTGGCGATGCCTTCATTGAAGATGACGACATTGTGCCACTCGGTCTTTTCCTTGCGCTCGCCGGAATTCTTGTCGCGCCAGCTTTCCGACGTCGCAATACGGATGTTGACGACCGGCTCGCCCGAGTTCAGGCGGCGGATTTCAGGGTCGGCGCCGAGATTGCCGACCAGAATGACCTTATTGACGCTACCCGCCATGATATTTCTCCGCGCTTATCCGAAACAAATTTTTGTCGCAGCACCTTACAGGCTGACGACGTCAACCGCCTGCCAAGGCTGGCTTTTCCCACAAGGTTTTTGTTCCCTTTTCGTTCCTATATGCACTGCCACTGATTGTCAAGGAATGGCAGCAATGCCCCTGACGACGCATATGGGGTTCAAAACGGGGCTTGCCAAATCAATAAGTATCGACTTATGTTTTTGCCATGATCGAAGCCGAGATTTTCCGCGCCCTGGCCGACCCGACACGCCGTGCCGTGTTCGAGCGTCTGGCGGCCACCGAGATGAGCGTGTCGGAACTGCGCAGCGGCCTGACGGTGTCGCAACCGGCCGTGTCCCAGCATCTGGCCGTCCTGCGGGGCGCCGGCCTCGTGGTCGAACGTCGGGCCGGCCGCAACGCCTACTATCGCGCCGATCCCCAGGGGCTTGCGCCGCTGCTCTCCTGGATCGAGCGCTATCGCACGTTCTGGCCGGAGCGCATCGAAAGGCTGAAGACCGTTTTGAAGGACATGGATCAATGAACGACCGGAACGAAGTCACACCGGATGCGCTCGAATTCGAATATGACCTTGCCGAGCCGCCGGAGAAGGTGTGGCGGGCGCTGACCGTGCCGGAACTGCTCGCCGCCTGGATGATGCCCAACGATATCAGGCCGCGGACTGGCAACCGCTTCGCCTTCGCCGGGCCTGACGCCGCGATCGAATGCGAGATCCTGGACGCCGAGCCCGAGCGCCTGCTGCGCTATTCCTGGCGTGAGCAGTCGAGGGATACCGCGCGGCAGGATCCGCTCGACAGCACCGTCACCTTCACGCTCGCCCGCACGGCTTCGGGCGGCACGCATCTGCGCATTGTCCATGACGGCTTTGCCAAGAAGGCTATGCCCGTGGTTGCGATGGCCGGTGCCGGCTGTCGGCTTTCGCTGGGGGTGCGGCCACTTGGAATGCGACCACTTGGAAAGCCCTGCGTCGCGAACACGCCATACCGTCTGGCGCGCGCGGCCTGAACACGGAAAAACCGGAGAACAAAAATGAGCGGTGTTGCCAGTCTGGTGCCAATGGTGATCGAGCAATCGAGCCGCGGCGAACGCGCCTTCGACATTTTCTCGCGGCTGCTGCGCGAGCGTATCGTCTTCATCAATGGCGAAATAAACGACGACGTGTCGGCGCTGGTCTGCGCTCAGCTCCTGTCGCTGGAGTCGGATAATCCCGACAAGGAGATCTCGCTCTACATCAACTCGCCGGGCGGCATGGTGACCAGCGGCTTCGCCATCTACGACACGATGCAATATATCAGCTGCCCGGTCTCGACCGTGTGCATGGGATTTGCGGCATCGATGGGATCGTTCCTGCTGATGGCGGGCACGCCGGGGCGCCGCATCGCGCTGCCCAACGCAACCATCCTGCTGCATCAGCCGCTGGGCGGTTTTCAGGGCCAGGCTTCCGACATCCAGCGGCATGCCGAACGCATCGGCCAAACCAAGCGCCACATGACCGAACTCTACGCCCAGCATTGCGGACGCAGCTACGAGGAAGCCGAACGCACGCTGGACCGCGACCATTTCATGACCGCGCGCGAGGCCCAGGCATGGGGTATCGTCGACCATGTCTTCGACACCCGCAAAAAGGCGGCGTAGGCCCGCGGCAAGGTCAAACTCGAAGATTTGACGATGGCGGACTGGTTCCGGTGCCGCCACGTCCCTATAACAGGAGAATGACCGACACGCTTCGATCCAGACCGTCGCACCGTGCCATGGCCGCCATGGCGCTCGCCATCGCCGGCCTTGTGTCCAGCTCGGCGCTTGCCGACGACGCCTCGTCAGCGACGCAGAAAGGCGCCCTGCCCGGCGTAAACAGCGATTATCGCATCGCCAAGCCGGCACCGCAGCCAGAACCCGACGACGCCTTCCCCAGCAGCGGTAACGGCCAGTTCAAGATTGGCGATACCGATGTCAGGATTGGCGGCAGCATAACCATCGATATGGGAACGGGCGGAACCAGGATTCCGAACCACTGATCTCTCTGCTTCGCGGTTGCCGGGATCGCAAAATACCTATGGCGCTATGTTGAAGACCCGCGGCGATCGGCCGGGACGTTCTTGAGCGTCATTCCATGGTCCGCGCCACGTCGCTGCGCCCAGGGAAGGCGGGACGCTTGGCCAATTCCTCAAAATGTAAGCCCCGCCACTGCTTGGCAGAATGACGGGGCTTTCATGGATATCAAATCCAATTTGCCGGGAGTGTACTGCCGGCGTTAGATTTCGGATGCTTCGCGGCATTCAGCCGACGATCCGACCAACAGTCTCTGATTTTGGGGGATACGGCAGGTCACGGTTTGTCGGGTGGCGCAAACGCTGAACCCTGGCACTTATGCCTGCCGCGGCTCCAACGAGACGTGGAGCCCTGGGGGACTGTCCGGTGGCGTCATGCTCCGCTCCTTTTGTCCGTTGCGACATTGTCGTCGCGAAGCGCAAATCGCAAATGCCTGCGGCGTCTCGCAGGCCGCCTTGGGGCGGCGAGGCCATCGAAAGACGGCCGGCTTCGCTGACGTGGAAAGACTGCTCCCATGAGCCGCCGGCGTCAACCTTCAATAGCCGGTTACCGAAAAATGTGATCGCCGGGAGCTTACGTCAGGGTCAGTTTCCCAACCTTGCCTGTCAGTTTCTGCACAGCTTTGTCAGGAGCGTGTTCGGCCTTTGTTCTTTCCGCTTGCCCCTTCGCGCGAAAGGCGGTTAAACGACTTGGTCGAGAAGTGTGGTGTCTCTCGACGTGGCGGCGAAAATACCTACATAGGGGATGGTCGGGGAAACCCGCCAATCTCACAAATTCCAGATCTGAGGCGGCGACCTGACATGGCCGACCATAAATACCTTTCCATTCGCGGGGCGCGCGAACACAATCTGAAGAACGTCGATCTCGATCTGCCGCGTGACAGCCTGATCGTGATGACAGGCCTGTCCGGCTCCGGCAAGTCGTCGCTCGCCTTCGACACGATCTATGCTGAAGGACAGCGTCGCTATGTCGAGAGCCTTTCGGCCTATGCCCGGCAGTTCCTCGAAATGATGCAGAAGCCGGACGTCGACCAGATCGACGGCCTGTCGCCGGCCATCTCCATCGAGCAGAAGACCACGTCGAAGAACCCGCGCTCGACGGTCGGCACCGTCACCGAGATCTACGACTACATGCGCCTGCTGTTCGCACGCGTTGGCGTCCCCTATTCTCCGGCCACCGGCCTGCCGATCGAAAGCCAGACGGTCAGTCAGATGGTCGATCGGGTTCTGGCGGTCGAGGAAGGCACCCGCCTGTTCCTGCTGGCGCCGATCGTGCGCGGCCGCAAGGGCGAGTACCGCAAGGAACTGCTGGAGTTGCAGAAAAAGGGCTTTCAGCGCGTCAAGGTCGACGGCGTCTTCTACGAGATCGCTGATGTGCCGGCGCTCGACAAGAAGTACAAGCATGACATCGACGTGGTCGTCGACCGCATCGTCGTGCGCGGCGATCTTGCAACGCGTCTCGCCGACTCCATCGAGACGGCGCTAAAGCTGGCCGAAGGGCTGGCGGTGGCCGAGTTCGCCGACAAGCCGCTCGACGCCAGCCAGACAGGCGAGGATTCGGTCAACAAATCCAAGAACGAGACGCATGAGCGCCTCCTGTTCTCGGAAAAATTCGCCTGCCCGGTTTCCGGCTTCACCATTCCGGAGATCGAGCCCCGGCTGTTCTCCTTCAACAACCCGTTCGGCGCCTGCCCGACCTGCGATGGTCTGGGCAGCCAGCGCGCCATCGATCCCAACCTCGTCGTGCCCGACGAGAACGTGTCGCTGCGCGACGGCGCCGTCAGCCCGTGGGCGAAATCGACCTCGCCCTATTACTCGCAGACGCTCGAAGCATTGGGCAAGGCGTACGACTTCAAGCTCGGCGACAAGTTCAAGGATCTTTCAGCGGCCGCCCAGGAAGCGATCCTGCGCGGCACCGGCGAGCGCGAGATCACCTTCCAGTACGATGACGGCCTGCGCTCCTACAAGACGACCAAGACCTTCGAGGGCGTCATTCCCAATCTCGAGCGCCGTTGGAAGGAAACCGAATCCGCCTGGATGCGCGAGGAAATCGAGCGCTTCATGTCGGCAACGCCCTGCCCCGTCTGCAAGGGCTATCGCCTGAAGCCGGAAGCACTGGCGGTGAAGATCGGCGGCAAGCATATCGGCGAAGTCACGGAACAGTCGATCCGCAAGGCCGACCAGTGGTTCACCGACCTGCCGGCCCAGCTCAACGAGAAGCAGAACGAGATCGCCGTCCGGGTGCTGAAGGAAATCCGCGAGCGGCTGCGCTTCCTCAACGATGTCGGGCTCGACTACCTCACCTTGTCGCGCAACTCCGGCACGCTGTCGGGCGGCGAGAGCCAGCGCATCCGTCTGGCCTCGCAGATCGGCTCGGGCCTCACCGGCGTGCTCTACGTTCTGGACGAGCCGTCGATCGGCCTGCACCAGCGCGACAACACGCGCCTGCTCGATACGCTCAAGCATCTGCGCGACATCGGCAACACCGTGATCGTCGTCGAGCATGACGAGGACGCCATCCTGCATGCCGACTATGTCGTCGACATGGGGCCGGCCGCCGGCATCCATGGCGGCGAGATCATCGCCCAGGGCACGCCGCAGCAGGTGATGGCCAATCCCAATTCGATCACCGGCAAATATCTGTCGGGTGCATTGGAGGTGGCGACGCCAGCCATTCGCCGCGAAGCCAAAAAGAACCGGCGCCTGAAGATCGTCGGCGCGCGCGGCAACAATCTGAAGAACGTCACCGCCGAAATCCCTCTCGGCACCTTCACCGCCGTCACCGGCGTGTCGGGCGGCGGCAAATCGACCTTCCTGATCGAGACGCTGTTCAAGGCGGCCTCGCGCCGTATCATGGGCTCGCGCGAGCATCCGGCCGAGCACGACCGCATCGAGGGGCTGGAATTCCTCGACAAGGTCATCGACATCGACCAGTCGCCGATCGGGCGCACGCCGCGCTCGAACCCGGCGACCTATACCGGCGCCTTCACCCCGATCCGCGACTGGTTCGCCGGCCTGCCGGAAGCGAAGGCGCGCGGCTACCAGCCGGGCCGCTTCTCGTTCAACGTCAAGGGCGGCCGCTGCGAGGCCTGCCAGGGCGATGGCGTGATCAAGATCGAGATGCACTTTTTGCCCGACGTCTACGTCACCTGCGATGTCTGCCACGGCAAGCGCTATAACAGAGAGACGCTTGACGTGCTGTTCAAGGGCAAGTCGATCGCCGACGTGCTCGATATGACGGTTGAGGAAGGCGTCGACTTCTTCGCCGCCGTGCCCGGCGTGCGCGACAAGCTCGACACGCTGAAACAGGTCGGCCTCGGCTATATCCATATCGGCCAGCAGGCGACGACCTTGTCTGGCGGTGAAGCGCAGCGCATCAAGCTCGCCAAGGAACTGTCGCGCAAGGCGACCGGCAAGACGCTCTACATCCTCGACGAGCCAACCACCGGCCTGCATTTCCACGATGTCGCCAAACTGTTGGAAGTGCTGCACGAACTGGTCGACCAGAGCAACACGGTGGTGGTCATCGAGCATAATCTCGAAGTGATCAAGACCGCCGACTGGGTGCTCGACCTCGGCCCCGAGGGTGGCGATGGCGGTGGCGAGCTCGTGGCCTCGGGCACCCCGGAAGCGATCGTGCGGGAAAAGCGCAGCTATACCGGCCAGTTCCTGAAAGAGCTTCTGGAGCGACGCCCCGGAGGCAAGCGTGAAGCGGCGGAATGATGGCGACCAACGGTATCATTTCACATCAAAGCCGCTTCGGCGTGGCCGAAACCATCGATCGGCTGGCTGAAATTGTGGCTCGCGCCGGACTGCGTGTGTTCGCCCGCATCGATCACGCGGCCGGCGCAAGTGAAATCGGCGCGGCGCTGCGGCCGACCGAACTGCTGATCTTCGGCAACCCGAAGGGCGGCACGCCGCTGATGCAGGACCAGCAGATTGCCGGCATCGATCTGCCTGTGAAAGCGCTGGCCTGGGAAGATGAACAGGGCCAAGTCTGGCTGTCCTACAATGATACGCATTGGCTGGCTGAACGCCACGGGCTCGGCGATGCCAGCCGCGATGCCGTCGCTGCGATTGCCGCCGGCATGGAGAAGGTGATAGCGGCCGCCGCCGGGATGAATCGATCATGAGGCTCGCCCGGCACGAAGATCTCGCCGCGATCGTCGCGCTGACGCAGGCGGCCTACGCACCCTACAACGCCATACTCGACGCGCCACCGATCCCGGTTACCGAGGACTACGCCCCACGCATCGCCCAGGGCGAGGTCTGGCTTCTGGAGAGCGGCGGCGACCTTGCCGGGCTGATCACGCTGGAACGCCATCCCGATCACGCGATGATCTTCTCGGTCGCCGTCGCTCCCGGCTTCCAGGGCAAGGGATTCGGCATCGCGCTGCTCAATCATGCGGATAAACAAGCGCGTCTGTGGGGGTTGCCCGAGGTGCGGCTCTACACCAACGCGAAAATGGAGCGGAACATCGCGCTCTATCTCGCTTATGGCTATCGGGAAACGGGCCGTCGGCCCAATCCATATCGGCCGGGATGGGTACTCGTCGACATGGCCAGACCGGTCGACGGGATCGGGACGGCCTGAATTCCGAACTTGGGAGGACGACAATGAGCAAATCGGGAACAATCCGCTCGGGCATGGGCGGCTGGACCTTCGAGCCCTGGGACACGTCCTTCTACCCCGACAAGCTGTCGAAAGCCAAACAGCTGCAATATGCTAGCCGGCAAGTGCCGAGCATCGAGGTCAACGGCACCTATTATTCCTCCTTCAAGGAGCCGACGTTCGTTAAATGGGCCAATGAGGCGCCGGACGGTTTCGTCTATTCGCTGAAAGGCAACCGCTTCGTCACCAACCGGCGCGTGCTGGGCGAAGCCGGCGAATCGATGATGCGTTTTCTCGGTTCCGGCGTGGCGGCACTCGGCGAAAAACTCGGCCCGATCCTGTGGCAGTTCGCGCCGACCAAGAAATTCGATCCGGATGATTTCGAAGCGTTTCTGAAACTGCTGCCGGAAAAACAGGACGGCGTCGCTTTGCGCCACGCGCTCGAAGTGCGCAACGACAGCTTCATCGTACCCGAATTCGCCGCTCTCGCGCGCAAATACAGGGCGGCGATCGTCTATGCCGACCATGCCAAATATCCCGACATCGCCGATATCACGGGCGATTTCATCTATGCGCGGCTGCAGACCGGCTCGGACGACAATCCCGATTGCTACACGCCGAAGGGCCTCGACGAATGGGCAGCGCGCGTGAAAACCTGGGCGCAGGGCAAGCAGCCGGCCGATTTGCGCCGTGCCGATCCGGCGACGGACGCACCGGTCAAGCCCAGGGACGTCTTCGTCTACTTCATCACCGAGGGCAAGGTGCGCGCGCCTTTCGGGGCGATGGCGTTGATGAAGCGGGTAGCCGACTGAGAAAGCATCAGCGGGTTTCCAGGCTCACACTGTTGGTGCATCGCCTTTGCGTTTTGCACGTGGCGGAGCCGCTATTGGCGGCATCTTCGCCATGATCGTAACCTTATTGACACTTCCTTGCTGCATGAATGCATCGACGCCAAGCCGCAGAGCTGGAACCGGCAGGGAAAGAGGGGCATGTCGCTCGACTACACTTCGCTTCTGCTGGCTGTCGGGTTCTCGGCCGCCTGCCTGAGCCTGACATTGTTTGGCATGTGGCTGACCGCCCGCTCCGAGCGGTTTCTACTGACCTGGGCGATCAGCCTGGTATTCGTGGTCGGCGATATTTTTATCTATGACGCCTATATCGACATGCCCGGGCGCCTGCTCGGCGTCGCCACCTCGGCGTTCCTGCTGATCGGCTTTTCGGCCATGCTGGGTGCCGCCTATCAGTTTCGGACCGGGGGTTCGCCGCTGCCGCGGTCGCTGTGGGGTTGCGCTTCCCTGGTGGTAGCGTTGCCTCCCATGGCTTTGGGCTATGACGGCCTCGGCTTCATGTTCGAGAACATGTTCGCCGCCTTGCTCCTGTTCGCCACGGCGTTCGAATACTGGAGAGGCCGCGATGAGGCGCCCGCCCTGACGATTGGCATCACCGCGCTCTATTCGGCCACGGCCATGTCCTTCGCGCTCTGCGCCATGGTTCTCGCCTGGGATGGCAAACTGATCCTGGGACACGCACCAAGCAACTGGGCCGAGGAGCTCAGCCTCATCGTGGTTATCGCCAGCATGACGGGTATTGGCGCGCTCTCGCTAGCCCTCAACCAGGGGCGCCTGGCGAGGCACCATCATCGCAATGCCCTCACCGATCCCCTGACCGGCCTGCTCAACCGGCGCGCTCTGTTCGACATGCACGGCCATGTCCCTGTCGGCGCCTTCACCGCGGTGGTCGTCTTCGACCTCGATAACTTCAAAGCCATCAACGACGAATTCGGCCACGCCACCGGCGACGAGGTGCTGAAGGTGTTCGCCGGGGAGCTCGCCGGCAATCTTCGCCAGACCGATGTTGCCGCACGCATGGGCGGCGAGGAATTCGCACTTGTGCTGAAACGCACTCTGCCGGAGACGGTCGAGGAAGCGGCCGAGCGCATTCGTACGGCTTTCGCAATGCGCCTGATAGAAACCGAAACCGGTTCCCTGAGCTGCACCGTCAGCGCCGGCTTTGCGTTTGGCAGCAAGGAAGGACTCAGCTTCGACAAGGTGCTCAGCGCTGCCGACAAGGCGCTCTACGACGCCAAGCGTGGCGGCCGCAACCGCGTCACCGCCTCTCCATTCCGGCGCGCGAGCTGAGTGCGCGATCCCTGTGATTGTCTGTGCAGGCGAAAGCTGCCGCCCTATGCCGCCATGACGATTTCATTGAAGGTGTCGAGGTCGACATAGAAGACCTTGGTGATCTCCTCGATCAGATCATCATATTCGCAGCCCTGCGACCTCAAAATATTGATTGCCGTGATGATGTCGACGCGCTCGGTAAGCCGCCGCTTCTGGTGGTCCTCGACATAACGTTCCATGGCTGTCCCTTAGCCTGTGTGCCCAAACGCGTTTGAACGACAATCAGATCGGGAAGCTAGGAAGCGTTGCTTGCGTGGAACTTGCAGGGCATTCGCCGCGCCTCGATCTGCGTTAACCAGACTGATACGGAAGCGGCCGACTCACAAAGCCTAGGAAAAGACTAGCATGCGATATTGCCTGTGCCAGAGACGCGGATGATGGATTGAAGAAATATTGAACTTGCCAAGCACTTCGGATCTTCAGGCGAAGTTCAGTGCCGATTCTAGACCGTGAGGAATTTACGAATATCAGCTCTATCTAAATCTTCTGCCGGACCTGTGTGGACGATCTGGCCACGGTCCATAATGTTGACCTCGTCGGCAAGCTCGCGACAAAAGTCGAGATATTGCTCGACCAGCAGCACCGCGATGCCAGCCTGGTCGCGCAGATAGCGGATGGCGCGGCCAATGTCCTTGATGACGGAGGGCTGGATGCCTTCGGTCGGCTCGTCGAGCACCAGCAGCTTAGGCCGCATCACCAGCGCCCTGCCGATGGCCAGTTGCTGTTGCTGACCGCCGGAAAGATCGCCGCCACGGCGGCCAAGCATCTGCTTCAGCACCGGAAACAGTTCGAAGACGTGCGCCGGCACGTTACGGTCCGCGCGCCTCAAGGGCGCGAAGCCCGACTCCAGGTTTTCGCGCACCGTCAGCAGTGGAAAAATCTCCCTGCCCTGCGGCACGAATGCGATGCCCGACCGGGCGCGGTCATACGCCGCGCTCCGGTCGAGCGCCTTCCCCTCGAAGGCAACGCTTCCGCTCGTCAGCCTGTTATGGCCGACGATCGATCTCATCAAACTGGTCTTGCCGACGCCGTTGCGGCCGAGCACGCAGGTGATCTTGCCGGCGCCGGCCGTCAGCGAAACGCCCCGCAACGCCTGCGCGGCGCCGTAATGCAGCGTGGCATTGGCAACTTCGAGCATCTCAGCGCCTTTTCCAGATGCGGAGAAACGACAGATCGAAGCGATGAAATTGGACCCGCCAGTGCATGCTCATCTCCCCAGATAGACTTCCACCACGCGCTCGTCGGCCGAGACGAAATCGAGCGTGCCTTCGGAAAGCACCGAGCCTTCATGCAGGCAGGTGACCTTGACGCCGAGTTCGCGCACGAAACGCATGTCGTGCTCGACGACGATGACCGAATGGTCGCGTGCGATCTCCTTGAGCAGCCGCGCGGTTTCCTCGGTCTCGGCGTCGGTCATGCCGGCGACCGGCTCATCGACTAGGAGCAGCTTCGGATCCTGTGCGAGCAGCATGCCGATCTCGAGCCATTGCTTCTGGCCGTGGCTGAGGTTGGCGGCGACTTCCCGGCGTTTGTCGCCCAGCCGGATGACGCCGATAATATCGTCGATCCGCCGTGCTTCGGCGGCCGATTTGCGATGGAAGAGCGCGGGGAAGATCGAGCGCGGCCCTTTCAACGCCAGCATCAGGTTTTCTTCGATCGAGTGGCTTTCGAAAACGGTCGGCTTCTGGAATTTGCGGCCGATGCCCATCATGGCGATCTCGGCTTCGTCATGGCTGGTCAGGTCCACCTCGCCGTCGAAGAACACTTCGCCGTCATCCGGCCTCGTCTTGCCGGTGACGATGTCCATCATCGTCGTCTTTCCCGCGCCGTTGGGGCCGATTATGGCGCGCATCTCGCCCCTGTCGAGCACCAGCGACAGATTGTTGATGGCGCGAAAGCCGTCGAAGGACACCGAGACGCCGTCGAGATAGAGGATGGTGTTGGATTTGCTCATGGTCGCTACTCCGCCGCCTGCGGTTCGGGGTCGGACCAGGACCATTCCCCTGGATTTCTCGCCGGCGAACGGGCGGGCTTCGAGGTTGCCGACGCCACGCCGACCGCCGTGCGGGCCTCTTCAGCCAGGGAAGCCGCGCGCAACGCCCTGGCATTGCCGCGCCAATCGTCCCACATGCCGATGATGCCCTTCGGCAAGAGCAACGTGACGGCGACGAACAGGCCGCCGAGCGCAAACAGCCATAGTTCCGGCAGCGCGCCGGTGAACCAGGATTTGCCCGCATTGACCAGCAGCGCGCCGATGATCGGCCCGATGATGGTGCCGCGCCCGCCAACGGCAGCCCAGATCACGACCTCGATCGAATTGGACGGCTCGAACTCGCCGGGATTGATGATGCCGACCTGCGGCACGTAGAGCGCCCCGGCAATGCCGCCCATGACGGCAGAGACGGTGAAGGCGAACAGCTTCACGTTCTCCGCCCGCCAGCCGAGGAAGCGCGTGCGGCTTTCGGCGTCGCGCACGGCCATCAGCAGCTTGCCGTATTTGGAGCCGACGATCGCCCAGGTCACGAAAACGGCGAGCGCGAGCATGACGGCACTGGCCGCGAACAGCGCCGAACGCGTTGCGTCGGCCTGGACGCTGAAGCCCAGAATGTCCTTGAAGTCGGTCAAGCCGTTGTTGCCGCCGAAACCCATATCGTTGCGGAAGAAGGCGAGCAGCAGCGCATAGGTCATCGCCTGGGTGATGATCGAGAGGTAGACGCCGGTGACGCGGCTGCGGAAGGCGAACCAGCCGAAGATGAAGGCGAGCAGGCCCGGCACCGCCAGCACCATCAGCCCGGCGAACCAGAAATGGTCGAAACCGTACCAGAACCAGGGCAATTCCTTGTAATTCAGGAACACCATGAAATCCGGCAGGATCGGATTGCCGTAGACGCCGCGCGAGCCGATCTGGCGCATCAGATACATGCCCATCGCATAGCCGCCCAGCGCGAAGAAGGCGCCATGGCCGAGCGAGAGGATGCCGCAATAGCCCCAGACCAGGTCAAGCGAGAGCGCCAGCAGCGCATAGCAGAGATATTTGCCGGTCAGCGCCACCATGTAGGAAGGGATATGGAAGGCGCTCGCCGGCGATATCGCCAAATTGAGCAGCGGCACGATGACGGCCACCGCCAGCAGGATGAAGATGGTGATGGCGATGCGGCGGTCGGCGCCTGCGGCGAAGAAGCGTCCCGTGATCATGCTTCCACTGCCCTGCCCTTGAGCGCGAACAGGCCGCGCGGGCGTTTCTGGATGAACAGGACGATCAGAACCAGCACGACGATCTTGCCAAGCACGGCGCCGGCATAGGGCTCGAGCACCTTGTTGACGACGCCAAGCGAAAAGGCGCCGACCAGCGTGCCCCAGAGATTGCCGACACCGCCGAAGACGACGACCATGAAACTGTCGATGATGTAGCCCCGGCCGAGATTGGGCGAGACATTATCGATCTGGCTGAGCGCGACACCGGCAATGCCGGCAATTCCCGATCCCAGCGCGAAGGTGAGCGCATCGACCCACGGCGTCCGGATGCCCATGGAGGCAGCCATGCGCCGGTTGGCTGTGACGGCGCGCATCTGCAGCCCCCAGGGCGTGCGTTTCATCACATAGAGCAGCACACCGAACACAGTGAGCGCGAAGACCAGGATCCACAGGCGGTTCCAGGTGATGGCGAGTTGTCCGACATCGAAGGAGCCGGACATCCATGTCGGATTGCCGACCTCTTGGTTGGTGGGTCCGAAGATCGAACGCACTGCCTGTTGCAGGATCAGCGAGACGCCCCAGGTCGCCAGCAGCGTTTCCAGCGGCCGGCCATAGAGGAAGCGGATGATGCCGCGCTCGATGACGAAACCGACAAAGCCCGCGACGAGGAAAGCCATCGGCAAGGCGATGACAAGCGACCAGTCGAACAGGCCCGGAAACGATGTGCGGATCACCTGCTGGACGACGAAGGTCGTGTAGGCGCCGAGCATGACCATCTCGCCATGCGCCATGTTGATGACGCCCATGACGCCGAAGGTTATGGCGAGACCTATGGCGGCCAGCAGCAGCACCGAGCCCAGCGAAATGCCGTACCAGATGTTCTGGCCGGCATCCCAGAATGCCAGGGTCGAATTGATGTTGGCGATCGCGGCTGCCGCGGCCTGCTTGACCGCATCCGAGGCGTTCGCGTCGACCGAGGTCAGCAATGACACCGCGTCGCGGTCACCGCGCGCGCCGATGACCTGGATTGCCGCCAGCTTGTCGGCTTCGGGCCGGTCCGAGACGAGAACCGACGCGGCGCGGGCCTGTTCCAGCAGAGCCTTGACGCTCGCCACGGTCTCATTGGCGATTGCCGTGTCGAGGGGTTCGATATTGGCGGCGTCGGGCGTCTTGAACATGGTGCCGGCGGCGGCGAGGCGAACGGCGGGATCCTTGGCGCCGAGCGTCAGCGTGCCAAGCGCATCGCGGATGGCGCGGCGCAGCGTGTTGTTGACCTTGATCTTGGTGATGTCGTCCTTGGCCGCCTCGCCCGAGGCCGCGCCGCTCAGCGGATCGGAAAGCTGGACGCCGTCACCGGCTTCCTTGCCGATCAGCACCAGGGAATCGGCCTTGCGGATATAGAGATTGCCATCGGCAAGCGCGGCCAGCGGCCGCTCGACCTTCGGATCGCCGGTGGCCGCCAGTTCATGGACGACGGCTCCCGTTTCCGAAAAGCCCTTGGCGGTCGCGAACTTGGCTATGATGGCGCGCAGATCGGCTTCCGCCGCGCCCAACGACGACAGCGTCGCCGACAGGAACAGCAGTGCCAGGCCAATCATGCGGAGCAGACTCATCGGCGTCAGGCGACCCTTGAAGGTTGAATTGGGCGTCCGGACAGCGGAGGAAACCGTCCGGACGCACGCGGTCTGGTCATGAACCTTCGGTTCAGACCGGGATCAGTTCGTGCCCTTGCCGCCGCACTTGCCGGTGGCAACATTGAAGTTGCCGCAGGACAGAGGCTTGCGCCAATCGGAGATCAAATCCTTGGAGTCGGGCAGATAGTCGGACCATTCGTCGCCCATCACCAGGCCTGGCGTGCGCGACACCGTCTCGAACTGGCCGTCGGCCTGGATCTCGCCGATCAGCACCGGCTTGGTGATGTGGTGGTTCGGCATCATCGTCGAATAGCCGCCGGTCAGGTTCGGCACGGAGACGCCGATCATGGCGTCGATGACCTTGTCCGGATCGGTGGTGCCGGCCTTTTCGACCGCCTTCACCCACATGTTGAAGCCGATGTAATGCGCTTCCATCGGGTCGTTGGTGGTGCGCTTGTCGTTCTTGATGAATTTGTGCCAATCGGCGATGAACTTCTTGTTCTCCGGCGTGTCGACGCTTTCGAAATAGTTCCAGGCGGCGAGATGGCCGACCAGCGGCGCGGTGTCGAGACCGGCCAGTTCCTCTTCACCGACCGAGAAGGCCATGACCGGTATGTCCTCGGCCTTGATGCCCTGATTGCCGAGTTCCTTGTAGAAGGGCACGTTGGCGTCGCCGTTGACGGTGGAGACGACGGCGGTCTTCTTGCCTGCCGAGCCGAACTTCTTGATCGCCGACACTTCCGTCTGCCAGTCGGAGAAGCCGAACGGCGTGTAGTTGACCATGATGTCTTCCGCCGCCACGCCCTTCGACTTCAGATAGGCTTCGAGGATTTTGTTGGTGGTGCGCGGATAGACGTAGTCGGTGCCTTCCAGCACCCACCGCTTCACCGAACCGCCATCCTCGCTCATCAGATAATCGACAGCCGGTATGGCCTGCTGGTTCGGAGCCGCGCCCGTGTAGAACACGTTGCGCTCGCTCTCCTCGCCCTCATACTGGACGGGGTAGAACAGGATGTTGTCGAGTTCCGAGAACACCGGCAGCACCGATTTGCGCGACACGGAGGTCCAGCAGCCGAACACCGCCGCGACCTTGTCCTTCGAGATCAGCTCACGCGCCTTTTCGGCGAACAGGGGCCAGTTGGAAGCCGGATCGACGACCACGGCTTCGAGCTTCTTGCCAAGCAGCCCGCCCTTGGCGTTCTGCTCGTCGATGAGCATCAGCATGGCATCCTTCAGCGTCGTCTCTGAAATCGCCATGGTGCCCGACAGCGAATGAAGAATGCCGACCTTGATCGTGTCGTCGGCGGCCTTTGCCGGAGCCGACATCAAACCGGCGGCAATAACGCCTGCCGAGACCATTCTTGTTATTGACGAGAAATTACCCCTCATGCCGAGACTCCCAAGCTGGTTGTTTGCACCGCAACAATACAATGCAACCCCCATGCCAACCGCTGTCGGAGTGCAGAAAACAGATAAATAGCGCAACATTATCAATATCTTGATACACAATGTCGAACGAGGTAAAGAGGATCTGGTTAAAAATTGATTGAGAGAAATTTGCGCAGCGCACAAGCAAATATGCCTAATTTTAGACCAATTTCATCAAATGCCTATATTTTGATCTTGGCGCTCGTGTCGCGGATGACGCAGGTTGCGGCACGGCGCAAAAATAGGGCAAGCTTGTCGTTCAGACGGGCGCCATCATGACATCAGCCATCTCACGCATCCGCATCGGCATATTGTTTCTGGCAGCGGCAACCGGCGCCGCGCGGGCCGACTTCAGCGACGGCAAGATGCCCGACGGCACCTATCACTGCGAAGTCTACCTGCTCGGCCTGTTCCTCGACCTCGGCGACATCACCATCAAGGGAAATGTCTATACCGGCCCGGTCACCTTCGGCACGGCTCGGCAGGGCTATAACTACCAGATGGATGCAAACGGCGTGATCTCCTGGCTAGGCCCGCTGGGCGGCTATACCTCCGGCGGCAATTCGCTGTCACTGACCCAGGCAACGCTGGACGGCCAGAGCCCGCCCTCCTTCGACATCATCATGAAGCAGCCCGACGGCGCTTTCACCGCCTCCACCTGCACCAGGGGCGACAGCCAATAGCACCCTGCCCGGCAGGCGCGGCTTATCTAACCCGCGCATCCCGTCAGCTCTCATGTCATCTGGATGTTGCCGAAGCTGGATAGGCAGCGGTGCGCCGTCACACCCACCTTGAGAGGCAGACACCATGGCCAGTTCCCCGTCTTCATCCTCCCCCGTCATTCGCGAAATCATCGCCGAGCGCGTTTCGCGCCGCACGCTCCTGAAGGGCAGCCTTGCATCTGGCGCCCTGATTGCCGGCGGCAGCTTTGTCGGCTCCTTGTTTGCCGGCGAAACACATGCGGCCACCGCTCTTTCCACACTCGGCTTTCCCGAACTGAAGCGCGTCTACGACAAGACCCACGCCGCTGCCGATGGCTATGAGACGACGATCGTTGCGCGCTGGGGCGATCCGCTCGCCGCCGGCCTGCCGGAGTTCGATGGCAATGCAATCGCGGCCGCCGAGCAGGAAAAGCGCTTCGGCTATAATTGCGACTACATTGCTTTCATGCCGCTGCCCAAAGGCTCGGTGAACTCCGACCACGGTCTGCTTTGCGTCAACAACGAATACATTTCGCCGAACGTGATGTTTCCCGGCATGACCGAGGACGGCGCCGGCAAAACGATGAGCAAGGAACAGGTCGATCTCGGCCTCGCCGCGATGGGCCACTCGATCGTCGAGGTCATGCTCAAGGACGGCAAATGGCAGATGGTCGAGGACAGCCCGCTCAACCGCCGCATCACCGCCAACACCGAAATGACCGTCTCCGGGCCGGTGGCCGGCCATGAGCTGATGAAGACCTCCGCCGACGCAACCGGCGCGAAAGTGCTTGGCACGAGCTATAATTGCAGCGGCGGCTTCACGCCCTGGGGCACTGTGCTCACCTGCGAGGAAGGCGTTTCCGATCTGTTTGGCGGCGACCCGAAGAAGGCGCCGACATCGGACATTCTCGACCGCTACGGCTTTGACGGGTCCGACATTTACGGCCGTGGCCGCTTCCACGACCGCTTCAATATCGACAAGGAGCCGAACGAGCCCAATCGATTCGACTGGGTGGTCGAGATCGACCCCTATGATCCCCAGTCCAGGCCGGTAAAGCGCACCGCGCTTGGCCGCATGTCGCACGAGGCCTCCACCGTCGTCGTCAACAAGGACGGCCGCATCGTCGTCTACATGGGCGACGACGACTATTTCGAATATATGTACCGCTACGTCTCGACCAAGGCTTATGACAGGGCGAACCCGGCTTCGGCCAAGGACCTGCTGGACGACGGCGTCTTGTCGGTCGCCCGTTACGACGCCGACGGTTCGATGACGTGGCTGCCGCTGGTTCATGGCCAGGGCAAACTCACCGCCGAGAACGGCTTTGCCGATCAGGCCGAGGTGCTGCTGAAGACGCGCCTTGCGGCGGATGCGCTCGGTGCGACCCCGATGGACAGACCCGAGGACATCGAGACCAATCCGGTCACCGGACGCGTCTATGCCGTCATGACCAAGAACAAGAAGCGCGACGAATCCAAGGTCAATCCGGCCAACACGCGGCCGGAAAACCTCTGGGGTCACATCGTCGAACTGATCCCGCCGGGCGGCCGCGGCGCCGATGCCGACCACACCGCCGACAAATATGCCTGGGATCTGTTTGTGCTCTGCGGCAATCCCAGGGATGCCAAGGTCGGCGCCACCTTCCATCCCGGCACCTCGGACGATGGCTGGTTCGTCTGCCCCGACAACATCACTTTCGACCCGGCCGGGCGGCTCTGGGTGGCAACGGACGGCGCCAACGACTTCGACCTGCCGGACGGCGTCTATGGCGTCGACACGGAAGGTGCCGCGCGCGGTCTGCCGAAACTGCTCTTCACCTGCCCGCACGGCGCCGAAGCAACCGGACCATGCTTCACGCCGGACGGCACGACGTTGTTCCTTTCGGTCCAGCACCCCTCCGAGGATGCCGAGACGCTCGACAAGGCACAGTCCCTGTGGCCCGATTTCAAGGACGGCCAGCCGCCGCGGCCGTCGGTCGTCGCTATCCGCCGCAAGGATGGGCAACCGGTCGGCGCATAGAACCGTAAGGCCACAAAAAAGGCGCGGAACCCTCTCGGGTCCCGCGCCAGCAGGCAGTCGGGAGGACAAACGCAATTCCAGGAAAAGTGCTCAGCGGTTTTCCATCCGGAATTGCGTCAAACAAAAAGTAGCTGAAGCGGATCGGCGGTAAGGTCGAACCGCTTCAGATGGTCTTGGCCGACATCTGCGCGGCAATGTAGTCGGCCTGGCGGATCGCCAGCGACACGATGGTGAGCGTCGGGTTCTCGGCGGCACCTGTCGTGAACTGGCTGCCGTCCGACACGAACAGGTTCTTGATGTCGTGCGCCTGGCCGTGCTTGTTGACGACGCCGTCGGCGGCCTTCTCGCTCATCCGGTTGGTGCCGAGATTGTGGGTCGAGGGATAGGGCGGCGTCGGGAAGCTGCGTGTGGCGCCGACCGCATCGTAGAGCGCCGTGGCCTGCTTGTAGGCGTGATCACGCATCGCCGTATCGTTGGGATGGTCGTCGAAATGGACGTCGGCGATCGGCATGCCGTGCTCGTCCTTCTCGTCCTTGTGCAGCGTGATGCGGTTTTCCTCGCGCGGCATGTCCTCGCCGACGATCCAAAGGCCGGCCATATGGTCATAGTGGTCGAGCGCGGTGGTGAAGGAGCGTCCCCAGCCGCCGGGGTTCAGGAATGCCGCCATGAACGGCAGGCCGAGCGACAGCGTCTCGAATTCGTAGCCGCCGACGAAGCCGCGCGACGGGTCATGCCGCGCCTCGTCGCGGATGATGCCGGCCATGGTGGTGCCGCGATACATATGCACCGGCTTGTCGAAGATGGCGTAGACCGAGCCGGTGGTGTGGCGCATGTAGTTCTTGCCCACCTGTCCTGACGAATTGGCAAGCCCGTGCGGGAATTTGGCCGATTCGGAATTGAGCAGCAGGCGCGGGCTCTCGATTGAATTGCCGGCGACGGCGACAATGCGGGCCTTCTGCTCCTGCAGCTTGCCGTCCTTGTCGGCATAGACGACACCGGTAACCTTTCCGGAGGCGTCGTGGTTGATCTTGATCACCATGGAATTGGGCCGGACTTCCAGATGTCCGGTCGCCTCACCCTTGGGGATTTCGGTATAGAGCGTCGACCATTTGGCGCCCCATTTGCAGCCCTGGAAGCAGAAGCCGGTCTGCTGGCAGGAATTGCGGTCGTCGCGCTCGACCGAGTTGATGGCCATGTTGCCGGTGTGGCATTCCTTGTAGCCGAGCTTGTCGGCGCCGGCCTTGAGCACCTTGAAATTGTTGTTGCCCGGCAGCCGGGGCCAGTCGTTGGTACCGGTGACGCCCATCTTGGCCTCGGCCTTGGCGTAGTACGGCTCCATTTCGGCCAGTGTCACCGGCCAATCCAGAAGATTGGCGCCTTCCAGCTTGCCATAGGTCGACAGCGTCTTGAACTCATGCTCCTGGAAGCGCAGCGACGCGCCCGCCCAATGCGTGGTCGAGCCGCCGACCGATTTGACGATCCACGCCGGCAGGTTGGGAAAATCCTTCGCCACACGCCAGTCGCCGGAGGTGGTGCGCTTGTCCTTCCAGGCGAGTTGGGCAAAGGAATCCCATTCGTCGTTGATGAAGTCCTCATATTCGTGACGCGCGCCGGCTTCGAGGATGACGACATCGATGCCCTTTTGCGCCAGTTCGTTTCCGAGTGTGCCTCCGCCGGCGCCGGAGCCGATGATGACGACCACGCCGTCGTTCTTGAGATCAAATTGTGCTGCCATGGTTTCCTCCCACGAGATCGGTCAAAAAGCGGTTTGGGACAGAGTGCGTCAGAGCCACTCGATGTCGTTGAAACCGCGCGCGATGTAGCCGCCCTTCGAGTAGGACTCGCCCTCGTAACCGAAGATCGGCCACACCTCTTTCTGGTTGTAGAGGCTGACGACGAGGCCGCCGCGCACCGCCTGGAAGAAAGGCGTCTTCTCCATCTCGGTGAGCAGCGCCACACGCTGCTCTTCCCAGCCGAGCCCGCGATAACCGCCCTTGCCGGCCTTCTTGTCGAGTCCGGCGATGCCCTTCTCGATCAGTTCCTTGTGTGCCGGATCCTTGGCCGCCATTTCGTCATGACCCTTGACGGCGACGGCGTAATATTTGTCCGGCACCTGGTCGTGCGGGTAGATGTCGCGCGCCACCTGGATCAGCGTCGCCATCGTCTCGGGCTTCAGCGCCGAGGTCTCCAGGCCCCAGGCATGCTCCGGACTGATGATGGCGCTGCCTGTAATGACGAGCAGCGCACCGGCGCCGCCGCGTTTGAGAAGCTCGCGCCGCGACAGGCCGGGCTTCCTCTCATAGATCGTGACCATTATTTCCTCCCTGCTTGCTGTTCGCACTCGAAGAGTGCCGTTGCTGGCGCCGCGCCGGTCCGCGCGGCCGGTTGTCCTTATTGGAAGCGCCCTCCGCGCTGCAGAACCTCGATCTTGTAGCCGTCGGGATCGTCGATGAAGAAGAAACGGGCGATCAGCGACCCGTCGCGGTTGAATTCGACGATCTTCTTCGGATTGAGACCGAGCGCGCCGAGCCGGTCGTGCTCGCCGTCGAGATCGGCGACCGAAACCGCCAGATGGCCGTAGCCGTCGCCCAGCGCATAGGGCTCGGTGCGGCCCTTGTTGACGGTGAGTTCGACCTCGAAAGGTGTATCGGCATTGCTGAGGTAAACCAGCGTGAAGGTTTCGAAATCCAGCCGTTGGGCGACCTCCAGGCCGAACGCCCTGGTGTAGAAATCGACGGACCGGGCTTCGTCGAGAACCCGGATCATGGTGTGGATTGCCTTCGCCAAATCAGTCTCCGCGGCTTCATGCTTCGAAGGTGATTATGCGCGCTGGTCAAGAAAGGTGGTGGCAGCCGATTACCACGCATGAGACAGGAAAAACGGCTATGTCCGGCTCCTAAGGACGAAAGTCTGATTGCCGTTCTCGACCGTCCGGTCGAAGATGAAATGGCAGGCAGTGTTCAAAAGGCGCCGGCCGCCCCGTCGGCGCCCAAGACCAACAAAAACGGGAGGTAACGATGTGCAGAGTGTTTGCCGCACAGGATCCGGAAGGCTATCGCCAGATCAACCGGTCGATACGCATCGACGGTCATTCCACCAGCATCCAGCTCGAGGCGACGTTCTGGGCCTTGCTTGACGAAATCGCGGAAAGCCAGAACCTGACGACGCCGAAATTCATCTCGAAACTCTACGACGAAGCGATCGAGATCAACGGCGAGATCCCGAACTTCGCGTCGATGCTGCGCACCACCTGCGCCCTTTATCTGCGCGGCCACCGGCCCTCCGTGGAGGAGCAGATGGTGCTGAAGCGCGAGGCCGCTTAGGGCAGTCCAAGAACGGCACGAAGCGGTATTTTCGGTCCTGAACTGCTTGAGAACTCCGAGGCGGAGCCGTTCGACGGGTCCATGAATCGCTGAATGACTCTGGTTCAGCTATTCGCGGCAACCTCGAGCGCCACTCTGGTCATGTCGGTGAAGAGCGTCTGACGCTCGCGATAATCGGTCTGCTCGCCGGTCTTGATATTATCGACCACCGTGCAGAGGGAGAGTGCGCGCGCCCCGAAATGGCCGGCAATGCGATAAAGCGCGCTTGTTTCCATATCCACGGCCAGGGCTCCGGCCGCCTGTGCCTCGGCAAACCGAATGCGGCCCTGCGGGTGGTAGAAGATGTCGCTGCAGACCGTCGGCCCGACATGGTGCTCGACGCCGAGTTCGCCGGCCTTGGTTAAAGCCAGGGCGAGCAGCGAGCGATCCGGGCCGGCGGCGGCCTCGTAAAGACCGAACACCTGGCCGCTTTGGGCGCTTTCCGGCCTGGCGGTTTGCGAGATGACAAGACTGCGCAGCTTGGCCTCGTCCGTCAGGCTGCCGCAGGTGCCGGTTCGGATCAGTGTGCGAATGCCGTGAAAGTCCAGGAGCTCATGCGCATAGATCAGGAATGACGCCACGCCGATGCCCGTCGTCTGGATGCTGACGGGCCTGCCGCGAAACCAGCCGGTAAAGCCAAGCGCGCCGCGGCGGCGGTTGACGCAACGCGGCCGTTCCAGAAACGTAGTGGCCATCCATTCCGCGCGCTGCGGGTCGCCCGGCAACAAAACCGTGTCGGCGTAGTCGCCCTTGCCTGCTTCGATGTGTGGCGTCAACAGCTGCTCCCCCAAGCCCGCCTGCCGTATTATCGATAATCATGGCGCTGTTACAGCGTCCTGCAAGTGCGCAGCCTTGGAAATAGCTAGGATTCGAGCACATCCTTGACGATTGTGGCCAGTTGCTTGAGCGAGAACGGCTTTGGCAAAAAGCCGAAATGCGCTTCCGCCGGCAGGTTCCTCGCAAATGCGTCCTCGGCATAGCCGGACACGAAGACGAACTTGATGTCCGGCTGACGTTTGCGCAACTCACCGAGCAGTGTTGGCCCATCCATTTCCGGCATCACCACGTCGGAAACGACGATATCGACCTTGCCGCCGAGCGCTTCAAACACCTCCAGCGCCTCGACGCCCGAGGACGCCTCGTGGACGGTATAGCCGCGCGAGGTCAGCGCCCGCACGCCGCCCATGCGCACGGCATCCTCATCTTCGACCAGCAGCACCGTGGCCGATCCGGACAGGTCCTTGGTATTGTCGGCCGGCTTGACCGGCGCCGCGACCGGCGCTTCGCCGGGTTCGGCGGCCTTTTTCGCTTCCGCGAGGTGACGCGGCAGAAAGATGCGGAAGGTTGTTCCCTTGCCGAGTTCGGAATCACAGAAAATGAAGCCGCCGGTCTGCTTGATGATGCCGTAGACCATGGACAGGCCAAGGCCGGTTCCCTTGCCGACCTCCTTGGTGGTGAAGAACGGCTCGAAGATCTTCTTCAGCACTTCGGGCGCGATGCCCGAGCCGGTATCCTCGACTTCGACAACCACGTAATCGGCCGCGGTCAGTTCGCGGTAAGGAAAGGTCTTGCATTCCTCGGCCGTTACGTTGCGGGTGCGCACGGTGAGATCGCCGCCAGCCGGCATCGCGTCGCGCGCGTTCACCGCCAGGTTGACCACCACTTGCTCGAACTGGCCGATATCGACCTTGACCGGCCACAGGTCGCGGCCGTGGTCGATCTTGAGCTTGATGTCGTTGCCGACCAGCCGGGCAAGCAGCATCCTGAGATCGGCGAGCACGTCGGTGAGGTTGAGCACTTCCGGCCGCAGCGTCTGCTTGCGCGAGAAGGCCAGCAGCTGCCTGACCAGCGAGGCCGCGCGATTGGCGTTCTGCTTGATGTTCATGATGTCCGGGAAGGACGGATCCGACGGCCTGTGATTGGTCAAAAGCAGGTCGGAGGCCATGATGATGGCGGTCAGCACATTGTTGAAGTCGTGCGCGATGCCACCAGCGAGCTGGCCGACGGCCTGCATCTTCTGGCTTTGCGCCATCTGCCCTTCGAGTGCCTTCTGCTCGGTCGTTTCGACGGCGTAGACAATGGCCGATTCCTCAGCCCCCTCGCCGCCTGTGCCGTCGGCGACGGCGTTGACGTAGAAACGGATATGCCGCTCTTCATTGCCGGGCAGCACGGTGTCGATCGGATCGATATCGGCCTGGCGCTGCCGGGCTTTCTCGAACGCGGCGGCAAAGGCCGGCCGGTCGCGGTCATGGATCACCGTATCGAGCCGCACGCGGCGATCGACGGCATCGCGGTCGACAACCGAGGAAAACAGCGACAGGAACGGTGCGTTGGTACGAAGGATGCGCCCGCTGGCATCGACGCCGGCGATAGCCATCGGCGTCGAATTGAAGAAGCGGGTGAAGCGCACTTCGGAGGCACGCAGATCCGCCGAGGCATCCTCGCCTTGCGTGCGGTTGAGCACGATGGTGCGCGTTGGCCCGCCGACGCCCTCGCGGCTGGCCGAAACACGATGCATGAAGCGCACCGGCAGCGCCTCGCCGGTCATCGTCGTCAGGTCGAGGTCGATGACCGCATTGCGCGTCGTGCCGGGATCCGCCTTGACCGAGCGCACCAGCGCCATGCCGTCGCCGGCGACGATATCGGGCAAGGCGACAGCGCCGGGCGTGAAGGAGGCGAGGTCGATGCCCAGCCATCCGGCGAGCGTAGCGTTGATGTAGGTGACGCGGCCATCCTGGTCGGCCGAAAAGAAGCCGGCCGGTGCGTGGTCGAGATGATCGATGGCCTTCTGCAGATCGAGGAAGAAACGCTCCTGCTCGGCCCGCTCCTGCGAAATATCGGCCAGTTGCCAGGCCAGCATCGGCAATCGCTGGCCCGGAACGCTGAAGGTGCGGGCGCGCGCCCTGTACCAGCGGGCTCCCGGCTCGGCACCAGGCCGGATCGATTGCGCCAGGCGAAACTCGCCGTCGCCCGGCTGCCCGTCACGCAGACCCGAGGCCAGCCGGTAAATGGTCACCGAGGCTTCGGGAATATCCGAGAGCAATCCTTCGACCGTCTTCAGGTCGGCGCCCGACGAGGCACCGGTCATGTCGGCATAGGCCCGGTTGGCGTAGACGACGCGGCCCTTGGTGTCCGTGACCAGCAGGCCCTGGCCCATCGAATCGACGAAAGCCTTCGAAAGTTCGTCACCCGTCGAGCGCGGCGTGATCTGCACGAAGCCGATCGCCGTCGCGAACAGGAAGCCGACGCCGATCATTGCCAACACGCCGAGCATGCCGAGCAGGAAGGGATCGCCGAGGCGCTCGCGGAAAAGGCCGAAGACGATGGCCGCGCCCGTCAGGACGACGATGAAGATGACGAGCCGGGTGACCGCGCCCGGCCGCGTATTCTGGTCGACGATCGGTACCGGATAGAAATCGCCGCGCGCTTCCTTGGCCATATGCCCCCTGCTCGTGAAGTCCGATGCTCCGACACCCGCCCCTAATGCATGTCGCCCAAAAGTGACTTCGGTTCTGGGAAACGACATGCATGAAAGCAAGGACCTAAAGCGCGTCGCATGAATCGGCTTCAGCGCGACGCGCTTTAGCCGGTTGAATCACATTCTCCTAGTCCCGAAAAGGCCCGGGCGGCAAATGTCGGATAAAAATCATGCCAGCCGCCCTTGCCTGTGTTTCAAGCTGTTCACGATGCGTGAAAGGCAACTTGCGGTGGCCAGTCGCAACGGTCTAGTGTCGCGTCTCTTTCCAAACCGATCAGGGGAAACCAATGCAGTGGCTGGATAGCGTGGCGGGCCCCGGTTATGCGGCGGCACTCCTATGGACCTTCGCGGCGCTGATCCTGCTGGTCATCGTTCTCGTCATCGTCAGGCTCGTGCGCAATCTGACCTTCGGCACGTTTGTCGCCGGTGGCCGCAACCGCAAGACCCGGCTCGCCGTCATGGATGCCACCGCCGTCGACAGCCACCGCCGCCTGGTGCTGGTGCGGCGCGACGACATCGAACATCTGCTTCTGATCGGCGGTCCGACCGACGTCGTCGTCGAGCGCGACATCCGCCTCGCCGCCCCGCGCCGTCCGGCGTTGACCGGAGATGCCGGCCTGCAGCCTGTCCCGGCCGCCGCGGCTCCGGCCGCGAAACCACGCTCGCCGCAACCGGGTCCCGTGGCTCCCAGACAGGCGCCGGCTCCGCAGCCGGCAGCGATGGCGCCGGCCGCCCGCCCGCGTCCGGCAGCGCCCCCGCCGGCCCCGGCGCCCGCACCGAAACCGCCGGTCCAAACCTATCAATCGACCAATGTCACCCCGCTGCCTGCTTATGGCTCCGCCAATGCCAATGTCGTCAAGCACACGCCCGCGCCCCCGAGGCAGGACAGCATCGACGACACGCTGATGAAGGAACTCGAGGTTTCGCTCGACCAGCCCCGGTCCGGCGGCCCGGTGGGCAAACCGGCAGCCAAGGCACCACCGTCGCTCGACGATGAAATGACCAGGCTGCTGGGCGAGCTTTCAAGCCAGAAAAGATGATTTTAGGCCCGGCCCGCCTGCCGGCGAAATGAGTCGGTCGACGTTAAAGCTGTTTTGGCTTGCTGAAGCGCGCGGCGTGCCTAGAAACAAAAATGGCCGGAGAACCGGCCATTTTGAAATCAATGCGCAGACGATCCGTCAGTCGTCGCGATAGACTTTTTCGCGGCGCTCATGCCGCTCCTGCGCTTCGATCGACAAGGTGGCGATCGGGCGCGCGTCGAGCCGCTTCAACGCGATCGGCTCGCCTGTCTCCTCGCAATAGCCGTAAGTGCCCTCATCGATACGCTGCAACGCCGAATCGATCTTCGAGATGAGCTTGCGCTGACGGTCGCGGGCCCTGAGTTCGATGGCGCGGTCGGTTTCCGAAGAGGCGCGGTCGGCGAGGTCGGGGTGGTTGGCGTTCTCTTGCTGCAGGATTTCGAGAGTTTCGCGCGCTTCGCGCAAGATGTCATTTTTCCAAGTGACGAGCTTCAGGCGGAAGTATGATTTCTGCCGTTCATTCATGAACGGCTCGTCTTCGGAGGGTACGTAATCGGCGGTAACGATGTCGTTCATTCGACTCACCCAAACTGCCCCAAATTTGGCGCCTATATATTCGTCGCCCGACGCCTGTACAAGCGCAATCGGCCACCGACTCACGCAATTGTTAAAGTGCGTCCGCAGGCTTCGCTGGAGCGCAATAGATCTGTTTCGATGGCGAAAGTACGACGCCCTCGCCGATCCCCCATGACTGATTCGCAGCACCGCAGCAGCCGAACCATTGTGCACGAAGCCTTTCTCATGGCTAATCACGGCGGAACATCAGCTTTCGGGCATGATCGGAGGTCGAGTGAGCAGGCTGTTTCTGTTACGACACGCCAAGGCCGGCTGGGCCTTGCCGGGCATGCGTGATTTCGATCGTCCACTCGACGCATCCGGCCGTGCCGATGCCGAAAAGATGGGGACCGCGATGCGATCCCGCTCCTATGTGCCTGACCTGACGCTGTGCTCGAACGCCAGGCGCGCCAGGGAAACGCTAGAGGGGGTGGCCGGCCAGAGCGACACAGGCAAGGTGCTCTTTTTCGACTCGCTCTACAGCGAAGACGCTGCTGGATATCTGCGGCTGATCAGGGATCACGGCCGATCCGGTTCGTTGCTGGTCATAGGCCACAATCCGATGACCGAGGACCTCGCCATGGCGGTTTCGGGCGACGGTGGTGAAACGGCGCGGGCCATGCTCAATCATGGCTTCCCGACCTCGGGCCTGGCGGTGGTCCGGTTCCCCGGCGATCTGGTGAAAGCCACGCAGGGCGCCGGCTATCTCGAAGCCTTCCTGACGCCGGCCGATCCCTGATGCCGATTTCCAGCACCATTTCAAAGCCGGGTTCCAGCGCCTATATCGGACGCAAGCAAGTCCGAGAGATCATATTTTGGCATCATCGCTGACCACCTTCACCGACGAGGCAAGAATTGCCTTCGACACATTGTCGGGACGCGCCACCGGGCTTTTTTCTCCATCGCTGCGTTTGGGTGTCACGGGTCTCTCCCGCGCCGGCAAGACAGTCTTCATCTCTGCCTTCGTCCACAATCTGATCCACGGCGGACGCCTGCCGCTGTTCGAAGCGCAGAAATCGGGGCGCATCGCGCGCGCCTTCCTTGAACAGCAGCCCGACGACGCCGTGCCGCGCTTTCAGTACGAGGACCACATCGCCGCCTTGGTCAACGATCGCGTCTGGCCGGACTCGACGCGCGCCATTTCGGAACTGCGGCTGACCATCGAATATGAATCGGCCTCCGGCTGGAACCGCATGTTCTCGTCGGGAAAACTGTCGGTCGACATCGTCGACTATCCCGGTGAATGGCTGCTCGACCTGCCTCTGCTCGGCAAGTCCTTTACCGATTTTTCGCGTGAAGCCCTCGAAATGGCTGTTTTGCCGGTGCGCGAGGACCTGTCGCGGGCCTGGCGAGCGATCTCGGCCGAGATCGATCCGAATGCCGAGGCCGACGAGATGACGGCGCGCCGGCTGGCTGAAAGCTTCGCCGCCTATCTCAAGGCATGCAAGCTCGACGAGCGGGCGCTTTCGACCTTGCCGCCCGGCCGTTTCCTGATGCCCGGCGATCTCGAAGGTTCGCCCGCGCTGACCTTTGCGCCGCTGGCCGGCCTCGGTGACAGGCGCGCGCGCGGCGGTTCGTTGCATGCCATGATGGAGCGGCGTTACGAGGCCTACAAGACGCATGTCGTCAAACCGTTCTTCCGCGAACATATCACGCGCCTCGACCGCCAGATCGTGCTCATCGATGCCATGCAGGCACTGAACGCCGGACCCGGCGCCATGGCAGACCTGGAACGCGCCGTCACCGAAATCCTCGGCTGTTTCCGCCCCGGCCGGAGCAGTTTCCTCACCGACCTTTTCTCCCGGCGCATCGACCGCATCCTGGTCGCCGCGACCAAGGCCGATCATCTGCACCACGAAAGCCATGACCGGCTGCAGGCGATCGTGCGGCGCCTGGCCGACCGCGCCGTGGCGCGGGCGAATTTCACCGGTGCCGATGTCGATGTGGTCGCCATGGCGGCGGTGCGCGCGACGCGCGAAGGCACCGTCAAACAGGGCCGTGAAACATTGCCCGTTATCATCGGCACACCGATCGCCGGCGAGAAGATCAATGGCGAGACCTTCGACGGAGCGACGGAAACAGCTATATTTCCCGGCGACTTACCGGAAAGAATTGATGCAGTGTTCGACCTTTCGGGGACCGATCACAGGCAGGATGCCGTGGACCCGGCGATCCGATTCGTCCGCTTCCGTCCGCCCAAACTCGAACGCACGGCCGAAGGTGTCACGCTGTCGCTGCCCCATATCAGGCTCGACCGCGCCTTGCAGTTCCTGATCGGAGACCATCTGGCATGACCGCGCCCCGCAAACCGGCGGCATTCCGTATCGAGCCGGAAGCCTTGCCGAAACAAGAGGCGCCGCAAGCGCGCCAGGCCGAACCACCGCGCAGACCGCGTTCGATGAAGGCCGATGTGGCGCTGGTGATCCCGGCCGAGGTCGACGTCTTCGACAAACCCGATATCATTGCCGCCGAGCCGCCGCCGTCGATCGCTCCCAGAAAGCGCTCGGCTCTCTCCAGCATCTTCTTCGGCGCGTTTGGCGTGCTTGTTTCGCTGGCTGTCGGCCTGTGGACCGACCAGCTGATACGCGATCTGTTTGCCCGGGCCGAATGGCTGGGCTGGCTCGCCGCCGGCATGGCCGCGGTCGCGCTGCTGGCGCTTCTGGTGATCCTCGTTCGCGAATTCCTGGCAATCGCCCGGCTCGCCGAGGTCGAAAAGCTGCAGAAACGCGCTCTCGATGCCATCGCGCGCGACGATCCGAAGGCTGCACGCTCCGTGGTCGATGAACTATCGGCCTTTGTCGCGGCCAAACCCGAGACGGCTGCCGGCCGGCGCGCGCTGGCCGATCTGCGCGGCGAGATCATCGACGGCGCCAATCTGGTGCGCCTGGCGGAAGCGGAAATTCTCGGGCCACTCGATGCCAGGGCCAAGGTGATGATTCTCGAGGCAGCCAAGCGCGTCTCGTTGGTGACGGCGGTGAGTCCACGCGCGCTTGTCGATGTCGCCTATGTGGTCTTCGAGGCCGGGCGTCTCATCCGCCGCCTGTCGGAACTCTATGGTGGACGGCCCGGAACGCTGGGCTTCTTTCGCCTGGCGCGCAGCGTGCTGGCCCATCTGGCGGTCACCGGCTCGATCGCCGTCGGCGACAGCTTTGTGCAGCAGATCGTCGGCCACGGCCTGGCAGCGCGCCTTTCGGCCAAACTCGGCGAGGGCGTCGTCAACGGCATGATGACGGCCCGTATCGGCATCGCGGCGATGGAGACCGCGCGCCCCCTGCCCTTCAGCGCCGCCAGGCGCCCGGGACTGGGTGATTTCCTCGCCGCGCTGACATCGTTCGCAACCAGGAAAGACACCGAAACAGACCAGCCCGCCAAATGACGCGAGACACTGCCGGATTGCGCTTTGAAGGCCTCGAGGTGACGAAGCATTAACCAATCTTCTTCATGGTCGAACCGGTTTCAAACAGCCTCGTTGTTGCCGGGTGTCGTCGATGAAAAGCGTAATTCTGTCCAGCATCCTGCCCCTGGCGGCGGCGATCACAGCGGTCACCGGCCTTGCCTCCGGAGCCAGCGCCGGAGAACCGGACAAGCAGTTTTTCCAATCGGCCGAAGGCAAATGGGTCGGACCCGGCGAAATCGTCGCCGGCAAGTACAAGGGCACGAAATTCAACTGCAGTTTCACCGGCTCGACGCCCGACGGCAAGACGGGCATGACGCTTGACGGCGGTTGCCGGGTCGGCATGTTCACCCAGCAGATGTCGGCCAGGATCGAGCGCAAGGGCCGCGACTACAAGGGCTCCTTCATGGGTGGCGCAGCCGGGGCCGGCCTCGACATCATCGGCGGCAACGTCGTCGACGCCCGCAAGGTGGTTTTCACCATCAACCGCAACCAGCTGCGCGGCGTCATGCAAGCCCGCATTCCCGACGACAATTCGATGACCGTGACGGTTGCCGTGCGCGTTCAGGACCAGTTGGTGCCTGTCATCGGCATGAGCCTCAAGCGGGTCGACGCCGTCGAAGTCGGTTCCATCGCGCCGAACTGAGCGCGCATCGCGCGCCAAGCCTGAAATACCCTCAAAACAAAAAAGGCGGCAGCCCATCGCCACCGCCTTCCTTGAAACAGACTATTCGGCGTCAGCCCTTGATAGCCGCGGTCACCTCGTCATACGCCTTGCAGGCGTCGGCCAAGGTCGTGGAACCCTGATACTTGGTCGTCACCGCCTGGACCTTGGCGGTCAGGTCGGCGGCCTTTGACGGATCCTTGGTGATTGCTTCCTGCAGCGCGGCGGCCATGTCCTGCGCCTTCTTGGTCGCGATCTCGGTCGTGCATTCCGGTGCCTTCGAACAGGCCGAACCGGCAAGCACCGCCAGGCCGACGGCAACAAGCAAAAACTTCTTCATGTCAGTCATCTCCTCAAAAAGGGGGCGACTTGATCGTCGCTCACCCCTCCAATGGCCGAAGCCGAGCGTGCTCTAACCTTCGATTGTGGCAAGATGCAACGCGCTACCGCCGTCAACTTGTGTAACGCGCCTGCAACAAGCCGACGGCCGGATCGAGCCCGCCGTACCGGTGGCTGCAAAGTTCAGCTACGCGGTTGCAGCAGCGCCAGGACGGCCGTCGATGCCGCGAGGATGGCAGTCACGGTCAAAGGCGCCGTAGGGCCATAGGTGTCCACGACATAGCCGCCGACAACAGCGCCGATGGTGATGGCGACCTGGAAAGAGGCGACCATCAGGCTGCCGGCCGCCTCCAGCGCGTCAGGCGCCGCACGAGACAGATTTGTCGGCAGCACCACCGGCGCCATGCCGAAGGCGAAGCCCCACAGCGTGGCAAAGCCAAAGGCAACGCCGACATGCACGCCCCAAAGCACCAATGCGAGCGCCGCGAAAGCCATCAATGCAGCCGTAACCACGAGAGCCACGTGGATATTGGCGTCGGCCATGCGGCCACCGGCGATATTGCCGATCACGGCTGCGATGCCGAATCCAAGCAGCGCCAGGGCAATTGGGCCGGTTGCAAGAAGCGTCACGTGTTCGAGGAACGGACGCACATAGACCGAGCCGGCGAAATGCCCCGTCATCAGCAAAAGAATAGCAAGCATGCCGAGTTGAATGCCACGCCGCCTTGTCAGCCGAAGGACGTCCGCAAGACTATTGCTTGCCGTTGCCGGCAAGGACGGCAGGCTGAGCAACTGCAACAGCATGGCAAGCAAGGCCAACCCCGCCGTCATGGCCATGGCGCTGCGCCAACCCAGCCAGTCGCTGATCAATGCGCCCATCGACGGCGCGGCAATGGTTGCGAGGGAGACGCCGAGGGTGACGATAGCCATGCCCCGCCCCGTCGCGTTTGCACCGACCAGCCTCGCCACGACAGCGACCGAAAGCGCCCAGAAGGCGCTGAGAGCGATACCCAGCCCGGCTCGGCCCAGCAACAGCAACCAGAAATTGGATGCCAACGCCGCCAGAATATTGGAACCGACCGCCAAGGCCATGAGGCCAACCAGCACCGTCTTGCGATTCAACCGGCCGATGAGAACGTTGCTCAGCATGGCCGTCACGGCGCCGACGGAAGCGGTGGCGGTGACGACCTGCCCGGCGGTTCCTTCACTGATGCCGAGATCGCGCGCCATTGGCGTCAACAGGCCTGCCGGCAGGAATTCGGCTGACACCAGGGCAAAGCTGGTAGCCGCCAGTGAAATGACCGCGAACCAGGTGGCTGCGCTCCACGCGGCTGGGGCGTCGGCGTCAAGGCCGGTCGCGGCGTCTTCAAGTTGTAATGTTGTGTCTGTCACGGAAGGATCTCCAAAGTTTGGAGATGTTAGATAGGCGAGTTCGACCGGATCATATGTACCTTAAAATCCGAAATTCATGTCTGTTCGTCCGGAAATTGTGCGACGCACAACGCCAGGCGACACGTTGGTGATGCGCTTGAAGGCGCGCGCGAATGATGCCTCGGAATCATAGCCCAGGCGGGTGGCGACCTCAGCCACCGACAAGCCGTTTTGCCCCAACAGCTCGCGGGCAAGCTGCATGCGCAGACGGGCGAGATAGCGTGCCGCGCCTTCTCCCAACACGGCGCTGAAGCGCTCCGCGAAAATCGAGCGCGACTGGCCTGCCAGGCCGGCGAGGCTTTCGAGCGTCCAGTTATGGCCGGGGTCTCTGTGCATGGCTGCCAGGGCGCGGCCAATATGGGGGTCGCGGATGGCCGCGAGCCAACCGGTGGTCGAGGCTCCCGTGCAATTGACCCAGCAGCGAATGAGCCGGGCAGTCAGCAAGTCCGCCATGCGCGACAGGATCGTGGCGCTGCCCATCTGCGGTTGCGCGGCCTCGGCGGTCATAGCCGCCAGCAAAGGACCGACGACCGGGTCATTGCCGGCCACGTCGCAACCCTTGATGACGGGGGGCATCAACGTGATCAACGGGTTCAGCGCACAGACGCCCAAAGCCATCGAGCCGCAGAAAAGGGTGCTTGCCGCGCCGGTGCCTTCCCGCACCACTTCGCAGACGTTGCTCCCAAGCTTGGTCACCTGGCAATCCTCGAGCGAGCCACCTGCAACGTCCGGCGCGCTGGCCAACCGGTGGGCGATGCCTTGCGGCAGCAGCACCAGATCGCCATCGCGCAACTCCTGCCAGCCCTGCGCTTCGGTATGGATCCAGCATGGACCCTGGCCAACAAAGTGAAAACGCAGCAGCGACTGTTGCGGAAATTCTATGCTCCAGGGATGCCGGAGCTCGCAGCGGCCGTAATTGACACCACTCAAGCGAAAGTCCTGCAGAACTTCGCTAAGCGCATCCATGGGGATATGTGGCGGCGGAGACGGTCGGGACGAATGGTCAGCCATTTCGCCGATATAGACACCAAAAGTCCGGCACACAAGCGGAGACCATGCTCCACCCAGGGAATTCGTCTCAACGGCCCCCTACCCGTCCTGGCAGGCTCCCCGCCCTTGCTCCCACTCCAACCGCATGCGAGGAAGTCTGTCGGACACAGGGACAAGAGGCATGGCGGTAGAGACATCGGGCAGCGATCTGATTCAGGTAGTGGCGCTGCTCGCCGCGGGCGTCATTGCCGTTCCCATCTTCAAGCGCATGGGCCTTGGCTCCATTCTCGGTTATCTCGCCGCCGGCGTGGTGATCGGCCCGTTCGGCATCGGCGTCTTTTCCGAATCGGGGGCCATCCTGCATGTCGCCGAGCTCGGCGTGGTCATGTTCCTGTTCATCATCGGCCTGGAAATGCAGCCGTCGCGGCTCTGGGGCCTGCGTCGCGAGATCTTCGGGCTTGGCGCGCTTCAGGTCGGGGTCTGCGCGGTGCTCCTGACCGGTGTCGGCATGGCCGGAGGGTTTCCGATCGCGCAATCCTTCGTTGCCGGCGCCGGTTTCGTGCTGACCTCGACGGCCATCGTCATGCAGCTTCTGGAGGAACGCGGCGAAATCGCCTCGCCCAAGGGCCAGCGCATTGTCTCGGTCCTGCTGCTGGAGGATCTCGCAATCGTGCCGCTGCTGGCGCTGATCGCGTTCCTGGCGCCGGGCAGCGCCGACACCAGCCTGTCGGAGCGGCTGACCGAGGTTGGCATCGGCCTCGCCGCGATCGTCGGATTGGTGGTGGCCGGACGCTATCTGCTCAACCCCTTCTTCCGCATCCTCGCGGATGCCCGTGCGCGTGAGGTGATGACGGCCGCCGCACTGCTGGTCGTGCTCGGATCGGCGCTCGCCATGCAGCTTAGCGGCCTGTCGATGGCGATGGGCGCGTTCCTGGCCGGCGTACTGCTCTCGGAATCGACCTTCCGCCATCAGCTCGAAGCCGACATCGAACCGTTCCGCGGCATCCTGCTCGGGCTCTTCTTCCTTGCGGTCGGTATGTCTCTCGACCTGCATGTGGTGGCCGCGAACTGGAGGCTGATCGCCGTCTATGTCGTCGCCTACATGGTGATGAAGGGTCTCGGCATCTACATTGTCGCCCGCGTCCTGAAATCGGGCCACCGCGAGGCGCTGGAACGAGCCGTCTTCATGGCGCAAGGCGGTGAGTTCGCCTTCGTGCTCTATTCGGCGGCCGCCGCCGTCGGCATCATCGACGGCCAGGCAAACGCGACGCTGACGGCGATCGTCATCATCTCCATGGTGCTGACACCCCTGGCGATCATTGCCTTGCGCTATGTTACGCCGCGCGACGAGCAGTCGCTGGACGGCGTCGAAGTCGCCGACGGCCTGACCGGCAGCGTGCTGATCATCGGTTTCGGCCGCTTCGGCCAGATCGCCAGCCAACCCTTGCTCCTGCGCGGCATCGATGTCTCGATCATCGACAACGATGTCGAGATGATCCAGGCCGCCGCCGATTTCGGTTTCAAGGTCTATTATGGCGACGGCACTAGACTGGATATCCTGCACGCGGCCGGGGCCGGCCGGGCGCGCGCCGTGCTCATCTGTGTCGACAAGGCCGATGCGGCTGTTCGGATCGCCGAGCTGATCAAGGCCGAGTTTCCACTGCTCACGGTGCTCGCCCGGGCGTTCGACCGCGGCACGGCACTACAGCTCATTCGTGCCGGCGTGGACTATCAGCTGCGCGAGACCTTCGAATCGGCACTCGTTTTCGGCGGCTCGGCGCTGGAATCGCTTGGTGTCGACCCTGAAGACGTGGCTGAAACGATCGATGACGTCAGGCGCCGCGATACCGACCGTTTCGAGACCCAGCTCGCCGAAGGCATTCGCGCCGGTCAACGTTTCCTGAGAGGCAATATCGGCACGCCGATTCCGACACCGCTCTCCACCCCGCGCCGTCCTGGTCAGGCCCTCAATGAGGAGACGGCCGGCGTTCTGCACAAATCCGAATCCGATTGAACAGGGAACCATGCATGGAATTGGACAGCAGGGCGCTATCGGTCACCAAGTTCTGGCGCGATGCCGGCGAGGATGCATGGTTCGAGAAGAACGAAGCCTTCGACGCCGATTTCCGCGATCGTTTCCTCGACCTGCATTACGCCGCCGCGCGGCGTGAGTGCGACGCCTGGTCGGAACACGCCGAGGGTTCGCTGGCCTTGATGATCCTGCTCGACCAGTTCCCGCGCAACTGCTTTCGCGGCACCGGCCACATGTGCGCGACCGATCCGCTGGCAAAGCATTTCGCTCAAAAAGCTGTCACCGCAGGTCATGACCTGGCCCTGGAACCCAACGTACGCGTGTTCCTGTACCTGCCGTTCGAACATTCGGAAAACCTTGCCGATCAGGACATATCGGTCGAACTGCACACCGCCAAAGCCGAGTTCAACCTGAAATATGCGCTGGAGCACCGTGACATCATCCGGCGCTTCGGCCGTTTCCCGCATCGCAACAGGATGCTCGGACGCGAAACGACGCCCGAGGAAAAGGCATTCCTCGACGGCGGCGGGTTTTCCGGCTGACGCGGCGGCCCTACCGCAGCCACCAGTCGCGGCCGGATGGCAGCCGCTCGATGCCGGCCGCGTCGACCGAGCCCAGCCGATCGGCCACGCTTTTGCCGGCGATGGCGAGACCCGGCGCGACCTCGGCCAGCGGCGCCAGTACGAAGGCACGCTCCAGCATGCGCGGATGCGGCACTTCCAGCCCGGTTTCATGGATGATTTGGTCGCCGAACACCAGGATGTCGATGTCGATCAGTCGCGGCCCCCACCGCTCCTCGCGCACGCGTTTGAGCTTTCGCTCGGCATCGAGGCAGAGGTCAAGCAATGCCCGCGGTGACAGCCGCGTCGACAGCCCGGCTGCGGCGTTGAGGAAATCCGGCTGGTCGAGCTTGCCCCACGGCGGCGTCCGGTAGAGCGAGGAAACGGTGGCCACGTCGGTATCGGGATCGGCGTCGAGCAGGCGCAGCGCAGCCGCCATCGACCGTGCCGGATCGCCGAGATTGCCGCCGAGGCTCAGATAGACGGTGTTACTCGGGCCAGACAACGGTCACCTCGACATAATCGAGCACGCCGGGCACCGGTGCATTCGGCTTGCGAACCGTGATCTCGGCCTTCCTGATCTGGGGAAAGCGTTGCGTAAGGGCTTTTGCCACCTCGAGCGCCAGCGCCTCGATCAGGAAACGCCGGTGCCCGGTGATGATCTCCTCGATCACGGTGAAGGCGACGCCGTAATTGACCGTTTCGCCGATGGCGTCATCGACCAGCGCGCGCCCCGGCTCGACGGAGAGCGAAGCGTCGACATAGAAACGCTGCCCGAGCCTCTCTTCCTCGTCCAGCACGCCGTGCCGGGCAAAGAAGGCGCAATTTTTCATGCGGATGACATACATGGCTCAGTGTTCCGATCTGCCGGTTTGCCGCGCCAACATAGCATCCGCCACCGCCAGCGCATCCACGTTGATTGCGACATCGTGGACGCGAAACAGGTCGGCGCCCTTCAATCTCAATATGACGCTCGTCGCCGCTGTTCCCGCTGCCCTGTCGGCGGCGTCGCGGCCCGTAACGGTGCCGATGAAGCGCTTTCGCGACGTACCGGCCATGAGCGGGAAGCCGAGCGCGCAGAGTTCGGAAAACCGCGCCATCAGGTCGAGGTTTTCTTCCGCCGTCTCCTTGGCGAAGCCAAAGCCGGGATCGAGGACGATATGGTCGTCTGCGACACCCTGCCCGCGCCCGATCTCGAGCGATTTTTCCAGGAACGCCAGCTGATCGGCGATCACGTCGGGCAGCTTGTCGCGGCCCCGGCCGGTATGCATGACGACCAGCCCGGCGCCCGTCTCGGCAGCCACCCGTGCAATGTCGGGCTCGCGTTGCAGGCCACAGACGTCGTTGACGATATGCGCGCCGGCCTCGACGGCGAGCCGCGCGGTCTCCGCGCGATAGGTGTCGACCGAGATCAGCACGCCGCCAGCATGTGCCAGCGCCTCGATCACGGGCAGGATACGGGCCTGCTCCTCACTGGCCGAGATCGTGGCTGCGCCTGGCCGGGTCGATTCTCCGCCGACATCGATGACCGCGGCTCCTTCTCCGATCATGCGGCGCGCCTGGATGAGCGCGGCCTCGGGAGCGTCGAACAGGCCGCCGTCGGAAAAGCTGTCGGGCGTGACATTGAGGATACCGACGACCACGGCCTTGCCGCCAAGCTCGAGATAACGCCCATGCGCCAGCTGCCATCGCCTCGCCGTCATTGCTCATCTACCATGGGGTCATCAACGATGTGTGATGCGCATCGGATCAGTTCCGTTGCGCCGGCAAAGGCCGTAAAGCAAGCTGACCGAAGAGGCAACATGATGAAACGATCCCTGTTCTGCGCGCTGCTGATCACCCTTGCCGCCGTTCCGGCGAACGCGGCCAATCTGGTGAAGACATACAGCTACTTCGCCATTGGCGGCAGAACCCTCGAGGATATCGAGCAGCAACTCGCCAAACATGGACCGCAGGTCAAAAGCACAGGATCGCGCCATCCGGGCGCCACCCAGATGGCCTTCACCACACGCATCAGCTACGCCAGCCAGGCCGGCTCGTGCCGGATCGCCGACGCGGTCGTCACCGTCAAGGTCAAGGTGATCCTTCCCGAATGGCGCCGCCCGCGCAAAGCCGACGCCGACGTGCGGCTGTTCTGGGATACATTGTCGGCCGACATCAAGCGCCATGAAGACCGTCACGTCGAGATCGCCAAGAACCACGCCCGCGCGCTGGAAGACGCCCTGAAGGCAAGCTATCCCCAGAAGGACTGCAACGCGGCCAAGGCCAAAGCGGCCGAAATCACCGCGGCCGAGCTTGCCAGGCACGACCAGGATCAGGTGCGGTTCGACCGTGTCGAGGGCGCCAATTTCGAAAGCCGTATCCTGCGGCTGCTGCACTACCGCATGGAACGCATCGAGAGCGGCCGGCTGCCACCGCCGGCGTGACTCTCTGCGCGTGCAGTGGCACCGCCGCGAGCCAAACGCACCCAAGCATAGGACCAGATTCGAAACTTTTGTCGGATGGCGGTCGAAATCGGCCTATATCGGACGACATTATCACGGGTTGGCAGGGCACAATCTTCGACACGAGCACCAGGACCGATCGCGCGGCGGTGACACCAGACAAGCCCAACCGGTAACCCGCACGGCGCGCAAGCACACGGACAAACGACCATGGACCAGGCTGTCGACAAGCAGACAATGGCGGCTGCAGCCACGCCGCTGACCGAAAGCGAGAAGAACGCCATCATCGGTGGTGTCCTGCTGTCGATGCTGCTGGCAGCGCTCGACCAGACCATCGTCGCGCCCGCCATGCCGACCATCGGACGCGCGCTTGGCCATGCCGATTACCTGCCATGGGTCGTCACCGGCTATCTTCTGACGGCGACCGCCGTGGCGCCGCTCTACGGCAAGATCTCAGACGTCTACGGTCGCCGGCCGACGGTCTATGCCGCAATCCTGATCTTCCTTGCCGGGTCGCTGGTCAGCGCGCTGGCGCCGAACATGTTCGTCCTCGTCCTGGGACGCGCGATCCAGGGGGCCGGCGGCGGCGGCCTGTTCGCGCTGACGCAGACCGTTGTCGGCGACCTCGTTCCGCCGCGCGAGCGGGCGCGCTACGCGGCGTGGTTCTCCGGCACATGGGCCGTTGCCAGTGTCGCCGGGCCGTTGCTGGGCGGCACCTTCGCCGAACATCTGCACTGGTCGCTGATCTTCTGGATCAATATCCCGCTCGGCTTTCTCGCCATGGCGATCATCAACAAACCGCTCAAGAAGCTGCCGATCGCCGCCAAGAACCACAGCATCGACGGCCTTGGCGCTTTGCTTCTCATCGTGGCCACGGCTCTGCTGCTGCTGGCGCTGAACTGGGGCGGCAGCGCCTACCCCTGGACATCGCCGGAAGTGATGGGCGTTCTCGCCTGCTCTTCCGTTTTCTGGGCCGCCTTTGCCTTGCGGCTTATGCGGGCTGCCGAACCGCTCATCTCGCTCGAGGTGCTGGGCAACCCGATCGTGCTGGCCGGCACGCTGTCTATGTTCCTGCTGCAGGCCTCCAGCATCGGCCTTGCGGTCTATCTGCCCGTATATCTGCAATCGATCATCGGCCTGACCGCCAGCGAGTCGGGCATTGCAATGCTTGGTCTACTGCTTGGAACCGTGGCCGGAGCCGCCTCCAGCGGCCGCCTGATACCGCGCTTCACGCACTACAAGCGAATCGCGATGTTCGGCGTCACCTTCTCCATACTGTGCCTTGGCCTGCTTGCGCTTGTCGCCGGCCATGCGTCGCTGCTGGTCGTCGAGGTGCTGACCGTCTGTATCGGGCTGGGAACCGGGACCACATTTCCGGTAACCACCGTCTCGGTGCAGAATGCCGTCGACCGCATGCATCTTGGCGTGGCTACCGGCGTGCTGACCTTCCTGCGCTCGCTGGGCAGCGCATTGGGCGTGGCGATGCTCGGTGCCGTCGCCCTGGGCTTCGGCTTGCCGCTGGCCGGCGAAGGCGTCGAGGTCGCTGGACATGTCGCGTCGGCTCAACCGTTCGTCATGATCTTTCTCGTCGCCGCCGGCACGCTTTTGCTCGGGCTCGTGACGCTGACGCTGATGCCCGAGAAAGAGCTTCGGGGCCATGTCGACAATCCGGCGCCGATCCTGTCGGAGTAGAGCCCTATTCTGAAACGCCGAGCTTCTTCTGCAGGCTGGTCGACGAGGTCGTGTACTGGAACACGATGCGTTCGCCGGGGCTGATGATGCGCTTGGCGGCCTGCGCCATCAGCGCCACCTCGTGGAAGCCCGACAGGATCAGCTTCAGCTTGCCCGGATACCAGTTTATGTCGCCGACCGCGAAGATACCTCGCACCGAGGTCTCGAATTTCTCGGTGTCGACCGGGATCAGGTTCTCGTGGAGATTGAGGCCCCATTCCGCGATCGGGCCGAGCTTCATGGTCAGGCCGAAGAACGGCAACATGCGGGTACAGGGTACCTCGATGTCGCCATCCGGGCCGCCCTTGATGGTGGCCGATGCCAGCTGGCCATCGGCTCCGGTGAGCCCGGTCACCTGACCGACCCTAAATTCCAGTTCCTTCATCTCCTGCATGGCGTACATTTTGTTGACGCTGTCGGGTGCGGCGCGAAACTCGGGGCGCCGGTGAACCAGCGTCACGCTCCTTGCCACCGGTTGCAGGTTCAGCGTCCAGTCCAGGGCCGAGTCGCCACCGCCGACGATGACCAGGTCATGGCCGCGAAACTCCTCCATCCGGCGAACCGAATAAAAAACGCTCGTGCCTTCATAGGCCTCGATGCCCGGGATCGGCGGACGTTTGGGCTGGAATGAGCCGCCGCCGGCGGCGATCACCACCACCTTGGCCTCGAAAACCTCGTTCTCGTCCGTGGTCACGCGAAAACCGCCTTCGTCCAGCTTTTCGAGGCTGGAGACCATCCGGTTGTAGGTGAAATCAGGCTTGAAGGGCGCGACCTGCTCGAGCAGCTTGTCGACAAGCCCCTGCGCCGAGATCGAGGGCCATCCGGGAATGTCGTAGATCGGCTTCTCCGGATAGAGTTCGGCGCATTGGCCGCCGGGCTTGTCGAGAATGTCGATCAGATGGCACTTCAGGTCCAGCAGGCCGAGTTCGAACACGGCGAACAGGCCGACCGGCCCTGCCCCGACAATAAGGACGTCTGTGCTGATGATGCCGCTCATGATGCGCCTCGCTGCGAAAGACCGGGCGAGACTGCATGAGCATTGGCCCGCTGCCAAGCGCCAGCGGGAAAAATTGCCGATGCTGGCTTAGCCCTGGCGTTCGGGCACCCGCACGACCAGGCCGTCGAGCGCATCGCGCACCTTGATCTGGCACGACAGGCGCGAGTTCGGCTGGACGTCGTAGGCGAAGTCCAGCATGTCCTCTTCCATCGCCTCCGGTTCGCCGACCTCGGCCGTCCATGCCTCGTCGACATAGACATGGCAGGTCGCGCAGGCGCAGGCGCCGCCGCATTCGGCCTCGATGCCCGGCACCGCGTTGCGGATGGCGTTCTCCATGACCGTCGAGCCGTTTTCGGCATCCACGTCGAAATGTGTGCCGTCATGGGCGATGAAGGTCAGTTTGGTCATGTGTCACCTGAAGGGAATTCGCCCGGGACGAAGAAGCGTTTCGCCCTGGACGAAAAGGAGTTTCGCCCGAGATAATCACTCCGGCAAACAAGTCAACTGCCGCGCGAAAGCGGCGCTCCGTGACGTTTTTGTCGTAAACCGGATCAGCGATTGATGGCGGCGATAAAGTCGCGCACTTCGTCGATCAGCCTGCCAAGCCGCTTGAGCGTCTGGACGTCCTCCGGCTGGCGCTCGATCTCGGTGGCGCAATCGGCGATGGCGAAGGCGCCCACGCCGCGGGCCGATCCCTTCAAGCCGTGAGCCAGCAGGAGCCGATCCTTGATACCGGCGTCGACTATTTTGTCGCGCACCGACAACGCCTGCTGTACAAACAGTGCCAGCACCTCTTGCTCCAGGGCGCGGTCGCCCATCGTTTGCCGGGCAAGGTGTGCCAAATCGACCGGCCGGGACTGCCTCGTTCCCGATACGTCGCCCCCGGGCATTGAGAAGGCAATGCCGCTTTCGCCACGCATGAACTCGAACTCCGTTTCTTCGGTCGCCTGAAAACTAGGCGAATCCAATGGACAACGGGTTAATGAATGGCCCGGAAAAATGTTGCGAAAGCGGCGCCCAAATCACGGTTCCGTTAACCTTATATTTAAAGTTTTACGTATCCCGCGGAATGCATGTTTTCTTTACCCCCCTGTGTCATTACGATACGAGGGTCCATTTTCAGCCTCCTGCGCGGGGGTGCCAGAACCAGAATTATAAGCCCGCGGCAGCTAGTACAGGGTAGCGAAGGCATGGCGAAGAAACCAACGACGAACACCAGAACTCTCGACAGCGACGTGGCCAGGGAGCTCGAAAAAGCTCTCGACCTCGATCTGAGCGGCGATACCGGCAGCGGTGACCTCGACATCGCGGCTTCGATGGAAGATCTGGAAGCGCAGATATCCCAGGCCGCCGACGAACTGGCGCGCGAGGGACGCAATCAGCAGCCGGCGCCCGTCGCGGCGGCGCCCGTCGTCAATCAGGCCCAGGCCGCGAAATCGGCGCCAAAGGCCAAGCCGGCTGAACTGCGCCCGGCCGAACTTCGCCCGGTGGAAACACGCAATGGTGGTCAGCCGGCAGGCTTCGCACCCGCCAACGACGATCGCCAGAAAGACTACAAGACCCTTCTGCACAGCCTGAACAGGCGCGCCTCCAACACAATCTACTGGGTCATCGCCTTTGTCTCGCTCGCCTGGATCGCGGGCGCCGGCGGGCTGGCGAACCTGCTTTTCGGGCCGAGCATCTGGCGCATCAGCACGCTGGACCAGTTCTTTGCGCGTCCCGAACTGATCGGCCTTGCCGTCGCGGCAATCGTGCCGGTCATCCTGTTCTGGGCCTTCGCGGCGATGATCCGCCGCGCCCAGGACATGCGCATCGCCGCGCAATCGATGACGGAAGTGGCCTTCCGCCTCACCGAGCCGGAAAACATGGCCCAGGATCGCGTCATGATGATCGGCCAGGCCGTTCGCCGTGAGGTGGCCGCCATGGGCGAAGGCATCGAACGCACGCTTGCGCGCGCCGTGGAACTGGAGACGCTGGTCCACAGCGAGGTCAACCAGATCGAGCGTTCCTATTCTGAAAACGAGACCCGGATCCGTTCGCTGGTCGACGGATTGGGCAGCGAGCGCGAAGCGGTGGTCAGCCATGCCGAACGCGTGCGCGCCTCGATTGCCGGGGCGCACGAGACGTTGCGTGATGAAATCGGCGCGGCAAGCGACATCATTCGCGACTCGATCCTCAACGCTTCGACCAAGCTGTCGATGACCATCACCAATTCCGGCGACACGCTGATCGACCGCATCAACGAAAGCTCGATGTCGATCTTCGATTCGGTGGAAGGCCGCCTCGACAACATCACCGACCGGCTTTCGACCTCCGGCGAGGCTTTCGCCAGCCTGCTCGACACCCGTATCGCCAAGCTGACGGACACGACGGACGGCTTGACCCGGTCGTTGACCGACCTGCTCGACGACCGCACCACCGGCATGGTGTCGCTGCTCGGCGGTGCCGCACGCACCCTCAGTTCCGAATTCGAGGCCAGCCTCAACGGCATCGAGCGCACCTTGGCCGAACGCGGCCAGGCGCTGATCAGCGAGTTCCAGACCCGCGCCGAAGCGCTGGACACCGGCACGCAGAAGCTCAATGCGGCCCTTGAGGCCCGCGCTCGCCAGATCAACGAGACGCTCGTCGAGCGTGCCCGTGAGATCGCCCACACCTTCGCCGAGAGCAAGGACACGCTGTCGGCCATGATCGATCAGGGCAAGACGCAGATCGGCGCCGACATGGCCGACATCGTCACCTCGACCTCTTCCATGCTCGAAGCGCGCGCCAGCGATTTCGCCGGCCGCATGGAAGCAGCCCGCCATGTCGTGTCGCGTTCCTTCGACAGCGACATCCAGCGGCTCGCCGATGCCCGTGTCGGCATCGAGGAAGCCGTCGAGAACCACAGCCGCAAGCTCTCCGAGAGCCGCGAGCGCATGGCGGCCGCCATGCAGGCGGACCTGGCGAAATTCGCCGAGGGGCGCGCCGGCATCGATGCGGCTGTCACCAACCAGGTGCAGAAGCTGGCCGAAGGTCGCGGCCTGATAGCGCGTGCGCTCGAGGAAGACCTGCGTAAGGTCAACGAATCGCGCGCGGCGATCGACGCGTCGCTCGGCAGCCACCTCGAAAGGCTGGAAGAAGGCCGCAACCGGCTCTCGCTGGCTCTCAACGAAGACTCTGGAAAACTGGTTCAAGCTCGTACGATCATTGATGAAATGGTCGCCGGACATGTCGGTAAGCTTGCCGAAGGTCGCAACATTCTTTCGCGCGCATTGGAGGCCGATCTCGGCAAATTGTCCGACAGCCGCGCCGGCATTGACGGGCTCGTTGCCGGCCAGGTCGAGAAGATCGCCGAGGGTCGCGCCGTGCTCGCCAAGGCGCTCGAGAACGACATCGCCGGCATCAAGAGCCTCATCGAGGCGCATTCTGCGAAACTGGCGGAAGACCGCACGCAACTTGGCCGTTCGCTCGAAAGCGACCTGTCGGGCATACGCGGCCTCATCGACAGCCATTCGGGACGGCTGGCCGAGGACCGCGGCCTGCTCTCGCAGACGCTTGAAGCCGACCTCGCCAAGCTGGCCGAGAGCCGCTCCAGCATCGACGGGCTGGTCGCCGGCCAGGTCGAGAAGCTGGCCGAGGGCCGCGACATTCTCAAGCGTGCGCTGGAATCCGACCTCAACACGATCAAGAACGTCATATCGAGCCAGTCGGACAGACTTGCCGAGGATCGCGGGCAGCTCTCGCGCGTGCTCGAAGCCGATCTGCAGAATGTGAACAGCGTCATATCAGACCACATGAACAAGCTGGTTCAGGATCGCTCGACCCTGTCGAAGGCACTCGAGGACGATCTTGCCAAGCTCGCCGAAAGCCGCTCCGGCATCGACGGGCTGGTCGCCGGCCAGGTCGAGAAGTTGGCCGAAGGTCGCGACATCCTGCGCCGCGCCCTGGAAGCCGACCTCAACACGGTCAGAAACACCGTTGCCGACCAGTCCCAGAAACTGGTCGACGACCGGGCCCAGTTCGCCCGCGCGCTGGAGGCTGATCTCGAAACCGTCAACAGCCTTGTCAACAGCCACTCGGATCGGCTGGCGCAGGAGCGTTCGACACTGTCCAAGGCGCTGGAAGCCGACCTCGACACTGTCGGCGGCCACGTCAACAGCCACACCGAGCGGCTTGCCCAGGATCGTTCGACCTTGTCGAGAGCGCTCGAGGCCGACCTTCTGACTGTCAGCGGCCACGTCAACAACCACGCGGAACGGCTCGTCCAGGAGCGTTCGACCCTGTCGAAGGCCCTCGAGGACGATCTTGCCAAGCTCGCCGAAAGCCGGTCCAGCATCGACGGTCTGGTCGCCGGCCAGGTCGAGAAGCTGGCGGAAGGCCGCGATGTCCTCAAGCGCGCACTGGAAGCCGACCTTGCCAAGCTGGCCGAAAGCCGCTCGAGCATCGATGGCCTGGTCGCCGGCCAAGTCGAGAAGCTGGCGGAAGGCCGCGATGTCCTCAAGCGCGCACTGGAAGCCGACCTTGCCAAGCTCGCCGAAAGCCGCTCGAGCATCGATGGCCTGGTCGCCGGCCAAGTCGAGAAGCTTGCCGAGGGCCGCGACATTCTCAAGCGCGCGCTCGAAGCCGACTTGCAGAAGCTGACCGAAAGCCGCGGCGATATCGACGACATCATCGCCGGGCATGTCGGCAAGCTGGCCGAAGGCCGCAATATGCTGAGCCGCGCGCTTGAAGACGATCTCGGCAAACTCACCGAGACCCGCAAGGACGTCGATCGCTCGCTGTCGGGCCATATCGACCAGATCGCCGCCAGGAGCACCGACATCTCTGCCGCGATCGCCGCCGACGTCGACAAGATCGAGCAGGCGTTCAGCCGCCAGACCGGCATCATCGAGGAGCGCGCCGGCACCATGGAGCGTGCGCTGTCGACCGGTGTCGACAACGTCCGCTCCGTGCTCGAGAAGAGCGCGGTCTTCGTCGCCGGTGCCTTGCGCGAAAAGGTGCTGGAAGTCACCAGCACCTTGCACGAACAGGCCGGTGCCGCCTTCAGCGACGCCGACCGCAAGATCGCCGAGCGTGCCGAACAGACGTCCGCCGCCCTGCTCGCCCGGGCCGAGGATATCGCCCGCACCTTCGAGGAGGCCGATCGCCGCTTGCATGCCCGCGCGGAAGATACGTCCAACGCCCTGCTCGCCCGCGCCGACGACACCTCCAGCTCGCTGCTGGCCCGTGCCCATGAAACGGCCGATCAGCTGGCTGCCCGCGCTGGCGAGATCGCCGGCACCTTCGATATGGCGGACCAGAAAATGGCCGCTCGCGCCCAGGCAACCACCGATCAACTGGCAGCGCGCGCCCAGGCGACGACCGACCAGTTGGCTGCCAGGGCCCAGGACACCGCCGATCACCTGGCCGCCCGTGCAAGCGAGATTGCCGGCACCTTCGACGCGGCCGACCAGAAGCTGGTCGCCCGCGCGGTGGAAACCGCACAGTCGCTGGCCGCTCGCGCCGGCGACATTCTGCGCAACTTCGAAAGCGCCGACCAGCGGCTCGGCATGCGCATCGGCGAATCCGCCGAGGCACTTGCCGCCCGCGCCTCGGACCTCGGCCGCATCTTCGATGCCGCCGACCAGCAGCTGGTCTCGCGCATCGCCGAAGGGTCGGACGCGCTGTCGAGCCGTGCGTCCGAGATCGGCCGTATCTTCGACGACGCCGACCAGCGCCTGGTTTCGCGCATCGCCGACAGCACCTCGACGATCGGCGAGCATGCACAGACCATCGTCGGTGCCTTCGCCAGCACCGAGCAGAGGGTCGCCGATCGCGCCCGCCAGACTGGCCAGGAACTGGCCGTGCATGCCCGCGAGATCGAGCAGGCACTTGCTGGCGCCGACGAGCGTCTGGCATCGAGCGCGGCGGCCGCGGCCGCCCGTGTGGAAGAGCAGATCGCCGGCGTCGAGAATAGGCTTGCCTACACTGCCGAGACGATGGGTCAGAGGCTCAACGAGCAGGTGTCGACCGCCGAGGCGCAACTCGTATCGCGCGCCAATGTGATCGCGGAGACCTTCACCGCCGTCGGCCAGCATATCGGCCAGAGCACCAACGACGCCGCCAAGACGATCGGAGCCAACACCCGCGAGCTCAACACCATGCTCGCGGCGCGGTCCGCCGAAATGTCGAAGATCCTCGACGAAACCGCGCGGCCTTTGGTCGAGCGCTTCGCCCAGGGCGGCTCGGAACTGCAAAAGAGCATGGAAGAGGTCACCGAACGCGCCACCGAGAAGCTGCGCAGCGAGAACGCGGCTTTGGTCAACGCGCTCGCCAGCCGCACCGCCGAAACCTTGTCGGCGGTCGAGGGCGCCCGTTCGTCCCTCTCCGACAGCGTCGCCGATCTCATCGGCCGCATGACCAAGTCCAGCTCGCAGCTCGGTCAGCTCATCGAGCAGGCCGCGGTCAATCTCGGCCAGGTCGATGAACGCCTGACCGGCAGCACCCAAAGCTTCGCGGCGACGACCGAAAAGGCGGCGCAGACCTTCGCCAGCTCGGCGCGTCTGGTCGATTCGAACACGACGAGGCTGACGGAACTATCCTCGTCGACCTTGCGCGAAGTCGCTTCGATCGCCACCAAGTTCGATGAACACAGCCGCCTGCTCGCCGGCGCTTCGGACCTCCTGAGCTCGGCCCAGAGTAACCTCGAGCACACGCTGGAAAGGCAGTCGTCGCTCGAGGATCTCGCCGTCGGCCTGGTCAAGAAGTCGGAAGATCTCGAAAGGGTCATGCGCTCTTTCGAGAACCTCGTCGGCCAGACGCTGCAGAACGCCGAAGGCAAGACGCTGGAGTCGGCCGACAAGATCCGCAACGCCATCACGGAAGTCGTCGAGTCGGCAACCAGGCGCTTCGCCGATGCGACCGAGGAAATGCGGCGCACCGCCGGCTCGATCAAGAGCGAACTCGACCTCACCCGGGCCGAGCTCAAGAAAGGCGTCATCGAGATGCCGGAAGAGGCCAAGGAATCGACCTCGGCCATCCGCCGCGCCGTTTCCGAACAGATCAACGCCTTGAAGGAGCTTTCGGATATCGTCGCGAAGTCCGGTCGCGGTGGCGACTCTTCGGAGCCGCGCCCCTTGCGCCCGGCGCCGCAGGCTCCGGCGGCACGCGCCGCCGAGCCGCCACGCCGCGCCCCGGCGCCGCAGGCTGACCTGCGCCCACCGCAGGCCCCTCTGGGCGGCGCGGGACTGCGCGGCACGCTCGATCTGGAGCGCCCGGCGGAGGCGGCACCGCGCCAGCGGGCAGCCGACGCCAACACCCGCGCGCCGCAAGGTGGCTGGGTGCGGGATCTGCTGACCGCGGCGTCCAACGAGGCCGACCTCAGGCCGGCGGCCCCTTCGGCGCCTGCCGAAGCGCCGCGTGCGGCCCCTGCCCAGCGTTCGCCGCTGCACGTCGTGGAATCGCTGAACTCTCTGTCCGTCGACATCGCGCGGGCCATCGACCACGACGCCTCGATCGAGTTGTGGAACCGCTACAGGCGCGGCGAGCGCGACGTGTTTACGCGCCGCCTCTACACGCTGAAGGGCCAGCAGACCTTCGACGAGATCCGCCGCAAGTACCAGGCCGAGGCCGAATTCCGCGCCGCCGTCGACCGCTACTGCGACGACTTCGAGAAGCTGCTCAAGGATGTCTCGCGCAACGACCGCGACAACATCATGGCGCAGACCTATCTCACCTCGGACACCGGCAAGGTCTACACCATGCTGGCCCATGCCAGCGGCCGTCTCCACTGAGCGGCCGACGAGCTGAAAAACAAGGAAGGCGGGATTTATCTCCCGCCTTATGAAGACGGCAATCATCTTCGACTGCGAATTCCTCTGCCTCGAGGGCTCACAACGCAGATTCTGGTGCGCGGCGCACGATCCCGATCCAATCATCGCGCAGATAGGTGCGGTCAGGCTCGGCCTCGAAGGCGATTTTCCCGTGCTGGACACGCATAAAGCCTATGTCAGACCGGTCGACCGGTTTGGCCGGAAATACGCGCTTGATCCATTCTTCACGGGGCTGACCGGCATCACCGAGGAGATCGTCGAGGCCCAGGGCGTCGGGCTGGAAGAGGCGCTCGCCGACGTCGATCGGTTTTCCGCAGGAGCGCGATTCTGGTCCTGGGGCAAGGACGAGTTGAACATGGTCGCCATCAGTTGCTATGTCGCCGGCATCGAGCCTTCCATCCCAGCCACGCGCTTCGACAACGCCGTCAAGCTGCTGATCGCGGCCGGCATGCCGATCGAGGACCTGGCAAGGACGCCGAGCAACAAGCTCGCGGACTATTATGGCGTCGAACACCCGCCCCTGCGGGGCCATGATGCGCTCGATGACGCGCTGTCCCTAACCTATACGCTGCAGCATCCGATGCGGGCTGGAAAGCTGCTGCCCGATATCTTCGAGCGCGTATAGCCTAGGCGGCGGCTTTGGGATTGCCGTCGGCAAGGTAGAGGCTGACCAGCCGGATCAGCTCGCTTTGTACAAGGGGGTCCGCCAACATGCCACGGCGCGCGGCATTGTGAATCACACCGTCTATCGCATCTGAAATGATGAGAGCGGCGGTGCGGTCGGCCTCGCCACGCCGGCCATTTCGGCAGGCGGCTACGGCCTCTTCATAGTAGCCGAGATACTCAATCTCGAATTCGCTGTTGGGATTGCCGTAGTCGCCCGAGCCTGGCGCCTCATCGAGCAGCACCCTGTGCAATCCGGGATGGATGCCATGAGCCGCGACCATCGCGCGAACAAGGTTAGCCACGAATTGAACTGGCGACAGCCCGTCAGCCCTGGATTCCCGCATCACAGCGAGACAGTCATCGAGGTGCCGCCGGCGGATGGCGTCGACCAGCGAGAGCTTGTCTGGAAAATACTGGTAGAGCGAACCAATGCTGACACCGGCCAGGTCCGCGACCCTGTTGGTCGTGAATCCGGCCCATCCTTCATCGCTCAAAATGCGAGTACCAGCCTCCAGGATCGTTTCGACCGTCGCGCGGGAACGGGCCTGTCGTGGCTCCTTGCGCATCTCCGGCCGCTGTTTGGCAACGCGAGTAGACATAGGATCCTCCGTAATGTGAGTAGATTACTCGCATTACGTCACCTTAGAAAGGCAGCCATCGGCATGTTGCTCCAGAAACTCTATGCCTATCACGCTTGGGCCAACAATGACCTGTTCCACAAATTGGCGACCCTGGACCAGGACAGGCACAAGGCCGAGCTGCACACCGCCTTGCGGCTGGTCAACCACTATCATGTCGTAGCCCGAATCTTCGCCGCGCACCTGACCGGCGCGCCGCATGGCTATACGTCCGACAACACGGACGGGACGCCAACGCTGAGCGAGCTGCGCGCCGCCGTGGCATCCTCCGATCAATGGTATCTTGATTATGTTCGCGGCGTCTCACCCGGAGATCTGACGCAAGCCGTCGCCTTCACGTTCACCGACGGCGACAAGGGCTACATGACCAGGGAGGAAATGCTGACCCATGTAGCCTTGCACGGGGGCTATCACCGGGGCGAAATTGGCCGGATCCTCTGGCAACTTTCCATTACCCCGCCCTGGGACACCTTTGCCGTTCATCTTCACCAGACCGAGCCGACACGCCGTCAGCGGGGCACCCAGCAGTCCGTGCCGGCATAGGTAGCTGTTTCGCGATACTTTGGAGCCTGACTGGTTCAGATCTGCGATTCGGTCCAGCGAACGATTTGCCTGGCCGCGTCGCCGAAGGCCGCGTCGAGCGCGCCGACATAGGCCGGGTTGCCGCTGCCCGATACCGGTGCGGATGCGGTGAAGCTCTTGGAAGCCCTCACTTCGCCGTTGCGATCGTTGAGCAGGCGCACGAACAGGTCGACCTCGGCATGTTCACCGCCATTGACGCGCACCTCGAAGGACCGGACCTCGACGATCACCTGATAGTCGATCGCCAGCCCCTCGCCCGGCTTGCCGACTCCGGCAAAGCTGCCTGAACGCTGGAAGGTCTCAGCCAGCCGAGCCTGCACGATCAGCGGCAGGCGGTCGGCCCACTGGGCGCCCTTCAGATACTGGATCGAGCGGTCGGAGGGTTTGATGACGATGTTCTGGCTGTCCAATGCCTTGAGCGCCGAAGGCTGGGCGATCAGGATTTGCTTGCGGCTATGGCCGTGCGCGTCGACCGATGGCGCCGTCAGTTCGAACGTATCGAGGGGAGCGGGCTTGCCGCCCAACGCCGCACAACCGGCAACGGCCAGGACAAACAGCAGCGCCGCAGCCGATTTCAACCCGCTTGTTCCAAGCCTACTCAACGTCACGCGTGATCCCCGTTGTCCCCGGATACTAAGATCAACCCGCATTCACGAGCCCTTGTTCTTGCGGCGGGCCGGCGCCGAAGTCAACGCCGCGCCCTGCCGTCGAATTGCCGAACCTCGCCGTCGCCACCCGAAAGGATGCGCTGCGGATTGCGGCTGAGATCCGTCACCGCCTCTTCGATGCGGTTGATCGAGCGGCGGCTGTCCTGGACGAGCGCCTCGACATTCTGCAAACCCTGGCCCGAGAAGCGCGCCAGATTGTCGGTGATGACCCCCAGGCGCGCATTCAGCGTATCGGCGACCTGCTTGAAGGATTTGAGCGTATCCCTGGCGTCGGCCATCACGCCATCGGCCTGTCCCGAGCCGAGCAGCTTGTCGACCTTGGCGAGGATGCCGTCGACCCGCACCGAGGCGTCGTTGAGCCGCTGCGCCAATTGCTTGGCATCCTTGATTGTCTGGTCGATGTCGTCGGCCCGGTTGGCGATCTTGCCGGTCACCTCGGCTATGTCGGCGGCGGCCTTGTCGGCGCTGTCGCTGGCCTTCTTGATATTGGCCAGCGCTTCGCGCACCTGCGCCGGGTCGATGCCGTCGAGCACACCGTCGACCTTGGCCAGCGTACCTTGCGTCTGCTTGGCGAAATCGTTGACCGAGCCCACCGCCGTATCGACGTTCTTGATCACGCCATCCAGTTGCTGCGAGGTTTGCTTGAGATTCCCCGTCACCGCATCGACATTGGCAACGATGCTCTTGATCTTGTCCTTGTCGACGGCATTGAGCAGGCCTTCCGCCGCCTTCAACGTGCCGTCGAGCTTGCCGGAAACGCCCTTGAGTTCGTCCGACAGCGCGCTGACGGCGGACAGGAATTTGTCGATGCCGTCGGAATTCTTCGCCAGCGCATCGGAGAACGTCTGCACGTTCTGCACCGTCTGCGTCAGCGGGCCGCGGACGTCCTTGGTGAAGCCTTCCAGCTCCGTCAGCACCTTGTCGGCGCGGGTGAAGATGTTCTGCGCAGTCTGCAGCAGATTGGTCACGGCCGAAGGGTTGGCGACGATCTCCGCGACCTTGCCTTCCTTCTCGGCCTGGTCGAGCAGCTTCACTTCCTTGGGATCGGCGCCCTTGAGCTCGATATTGGCCTGCCCGGTCAGGCCGGCAAGGCCGATGTCGGCCTGTGTCGACTTGGTGATCGGCGTCATCCGGTCGATCTCGGTGTCGGCGATGGCGACAGTCGGATTGTCGACGTCGATATAGACGCGTTTGACGTCGCCGACCTTGACGCCGTTGAACAGCACGAAACTGCCGCGGCCGAGACCCGAGGCCGAGCCGGGAATGCGCACGCGCAACAGCGTCGTCTCGCCCCTGTCGCCGATTGCGGCCGTCCAATAGACGAAACCGAACGCCGCCAGGATCGCAACCAGCGTGAAAATGCCGACAATGACGTAGTTGGCTCTGGTTTCCATTGCTTCACTTATGGCTATGCGCGCGCCGCAAGATCAAGCTGCCGGGCGCGTTTTCCGCGGAAATAGGACTTTACCCACGGTTCCTCGCTCTTCAGCATGTCGTCGATGGTGCCTTCGACCAGCACCTTTTTCTTCCCGAGCACCGCCACGTGGTCGCAGGCGGTAAACAGCGTATCGAGATCGTGGGTCACCATGTAGACCGTCAGATCCATGGTGTCGCGCAGCTTGACGACGAGCTCGTCGAACTCGGCCGCGCTGATTGGATCGAGGCCCGACGTCGGCTCGTCGAGAAAGACGATGTCGGGATCGAGCGCCAGCGCCCTGGCAAGCGCCGCACGCTTGATCATACCGCCGGAGAGCTCCGAGGGGAATTTCTGCGCCGCATCCCGCGGCAGTCCGACCAGCTCGATCTTGAGCAGCGCCAGCTCGTCCATCAGTTTCCTCGGTAGGTCGAGATATTCGCGCATCGGCACCTGCACGTTCTCCATGACGGTCAGCGCCGAAAACAGCGCACCGTGCTGGAACAACACGCCAAGACGCATGTCGATGCGCAGCCGCTCGATATCGCTTGCCTTGTCGACATCGACGTCGAAAAGCTTGATCGTTCCCGACTGCTTGGGCATCAATCCGAGAATGGTTCGCAGCAGGACCGACTTGCCAGCACCCGAAGCACCGACAAAACCAAGGATTTCGCCGCGTTTGATGTCGAGCGACAGCTTGTCGAGGATCAGCTTGTCGCCAATGGCAACGGTGACGTCGTGCACCGACAGCACGATCTCGCTCTCATCCTCATGCTCCAGCTTGATCCCATTGCCTTTCGTCATCCGGTCAAAACTCGATCGCTGCGTAAAACATGGCGAAAAGCCCATCGAGGATGATGACGACAAAGATCGACTTCACGACCGAGGCGGTGACGTGCTGGCCGAGCGATTCGGCGCTGCCGCCGACTTTCATGCCTTCGACCGAGGCGATGGTGCCGATGATCATGGCCATGAACGGCGCCTTGATCAGCCCGGCGAAAATGGTGCTGAGATCGATGGCGACGCGCAGCCGGTCGATGAACGCGGCCGGCGGAATGTCGGAGTATAGCCAGGCGGCGACGATACCGCCGCCGAGCGCGGCAAAATTGGCGATGATCGTCAGGCACGGCAAGGCGATCACCAGCGCCACAAGGCGCGGAAACACCAGGACGCCGATCGGATTGAGGCCGATGACCTTCAGCGCGTCGACCTCTTCGCGCATCTTCATCGAGCCGATCTCGGCGGTGATCGCGCTGCCGGAGCGGCCGGCGATCATGATTGCCGTCATCAGCACGCCGAGTTCGCGCAGGATCAGCACGCCGACGAGATCGACGACGAAGATATCGGCGCCGAAATAACTGAGCTGGTAAGCGCCCTGCTGGGCGACGATGGCGCCGACGATCGCCGACATCAGCACCACGACGGGGATGGCGCCCACCCCCATGCGATCGATCTGGTTGAAGATCGCCGCGGGATTGACCGCATGACCGCGGCCGAGCTTCATTTGCGCGCCGCGAATGGTGGCGCCCAATATGTTCATCGAGGCGAGGAAATCGTCGCGCATCTCGTAGACGCGCCGGCCGACCGCCTCCAGCATGCGGATGACGATGTTGGGAGGCCGTTGCGGACCGGATTCGGGCTCACGCCTGACGGCCTCGCTGACCGCCTCGAGCAGGATGGAAGCGATCTCGCTCTGGCCCTGCAGCGCGACCTCGACATTCTTCTTCTCGAACACGCTGACCAGCCGGTCGATCAGCCAGGCGCCGGCGGTGTCGATCTTCTCGATTTTCGAAAGATCGAGCGTCAAGCTCTTGAACCCGCTTCGTTTCTCGATCTTGCGCATATCGGCGTCAATCGACGCCACGGTCCGCGTCGTCCAGACGCCGGAGAACGCGCAGACGAGCACGCCGCCCTCCTCCGCGACCGCCACGCGCGGGTCGTGGTCAGCCCCCGAGGCGGTCGTGCCGCTTGCGTCGCGTTTGCCGATGGTCAACATGGCGTCCTGTTTAGCCTGATGGGTCCGACCTTGTCGATTTGCCGACAACCCTTCTCGCACAGCCGGAGCAGAAAAATATGGCGCGTGTCATTTCGGTCGAGGCCGAGCGTTTTCCGATCGCCGGCATCTTCACCATTTCGCGCGGCTCCAAGACCGAAGCCGAAGTGATCACGTGCACGATCAGCGAAAACGGCCATGTCGGGCGCGGCGAATGCGTTCCCTACAAGCGCTATGGCGAGACCATGGATGGCGTGCGCGGGGCGATCGAGGCGATGCGCGATAGGATCGCCGGCGGCATCGGCCGCATCGCCTTGCTGGATGCAATGCCCGCCGGGGCGGCACGCAACGCCATAGACTGCGCCCTGTGGGACCTTGAGGCCAAGATCAACGGCAATCCGGTGGCGGACCTGATCTCGCCGGCCTCGCTACATCGGCTCGAAACCGCCTACACGCTGTCACTCGCCGAGCCCGAGGCAATGGCGAAGCAGGCCCGCGCCAATGCCGACCGGCCGCTGCTGAAGGTCAAGATCGGCGGCGAAAACGATATCGCCTGCATCCGGGCGGTAAGGCAGGCTGCGCCCGAGAGCCGATTGATCCTCGATGCCAATGAGGGCTGGACCGATGACAACATTGTCGCGAATCTCGCCTTTGCCGCCGAACAGGACATCGCGCTGATCGAGCAGCCGCTGCCGGCGGGCCGGGACGGTATCCTTCGCCACATTGCCCACCCGGTGCCGCTCTGTGCCGACGAAAGCGTGCACGAGGCAAAAAACCTCGAAGCGCTTGTCGGCCTTTACGACGCCGTCAACATCAAGCTTGACAAATCGGGCGGGCTGACGGCGGCGCTCACCTTGCGCGACCGCGCCCGGGAGTTGGGTTTCGGCGTCATGGTCGGTTGCATGGTCGGCACGTCGCTCGCCATGGCGCCGGCGGTGCTTCTGGCGCAAGGGGCCGATTTCGTCGATCTCGACGGTCCGCTGCTGCTTGCCCGCGATCGTGTACCGGGCCTCGTTTACCAGGGTTCGCTCGTCTCACCCCCGGACCGCGCGCTTTGGGGCTGATCGCGCCGCCAACCCGATCAGCACCAGCCCGACGATCGCAATGGGGATCATTACCCAGAAACCATCGACGCCGAGCCGGTCGTAGAGCGGGCCGGAGGCAAGGGTGACGGCGGCCATGAAAAACCCGTTGAAGAAATAAGCGATGCCTTGCGCCGCACCGGTGCGCTCTTCGGAAACGGTTTCACCGATCATTTTCTGCAGGCCGATCAGCACCATCGCGACGGACACCGAGTGCAGCGACTGCACGGCGAAAAAGCCGCCGACGCCAAGCCCGAGCGGCCAGACCAGCGGAAAGGCGATCCAACGCACGATCGAGCCGATGCCGGCGATCACCATCACCCGGACAACCGACACGGATGCGAAAATGCGATTGAAAAACAGAAACATGCAGACTTCGGACACGACGCCCCAGGCCCACAGCAGGCCAACGACGGAATCGCTGATGCCGATCGATTTCCAGTAGATGGAAACGAAACCGTAGAGGAAGGCGTGGCTGGCGGTAATGATGCCGACGCCAAAGGTGAAATAGAGAAAATAGGCGTTGAACAGGCTCGGCGCCGCGTGCTGGATTTCGGCGGCTGACAGTGGCGAGGCCTTGCGTGGCCGGCCCATGCGCGGTGCGAACAAGGCAGCGACAAGGGCTGCGGCAAGTGCGATGAATATGATCACCGGCACGGCCTTGGCTCCTGCCGCCGTCAGGATGAAGCCGCCCACCACATTGGCGCAGAGATAGGAGATCGAGCCCCATTTGCGCATCGCGGTGTAGTTCGAGCCGAAGCGGCGCACGCCGGACAATGCAAGCGAATCGGCCATTGGCGAGTGCGGTGTCCAGACGATCGTCAAAAGCAGCGACACGGCCAGCACGGTCACGTAGGTCGCCGGCAGGAAATAGCCGGCCGAAATAACCATCGTCGCCGCGACCAGCGCGATGTAGACGTCGGCGCGGTCCTTCGCCCGGTCGGCAAGCGCCGTCAGCATCGGCGTCGTCAGCACGCGCAGGAACATCGGCGCGGCAAGGATGACGGCGATCTGTTCGGCGCCGAAGCCTTTCGCCTGCAGCCAGAGCGGAAAATAGGGCAGATGCGTCCCTTGCGAGACAAACAATGTCGCGAAGATCAGGCTCATGCGCAGTTCGAAATGGCGCGGCTTGACGAGTTGTTCTGGCGAAAGCGGCGGCAGCGACATGAATCGATCCAATCACGCCGCGCTCGACTGGCCAGCGACGTGGACCGATCCCTTAACATGACGGAAAACCAAGCGAAACCGGCTGGACCACTCGATTTAACCCGAGAAAGCAAGATGGTCGGCCTTGCCTCAGGCGGCTTGCACGACCCTGTCCTCGATGAGCATGGGAATGAAGGGCTCGTCATGCACTTCGGGCAGGACATGCGCCCAGGTCAGGATTTCCATGCGCCCGTCGAAATGCTCGACCACCGCGGTACAGCTCTCTACCCAGTCGCCGGTGTTGATGTACTGCACGTCGCCATAGCTTTCGATGGCCGCGTGGTGGATGTGCCCGCAGATGACGCCGTCGACATGCGAGCGTCGCGCCTCTTCGCTGAGCACCGTCTGGAACGAGCCGATGAAGTTTACCGCCTTCTTGACCTTGACCTTGGCCCAGGACGAAAACGACCAGTAAGGCAGGCCAAGCAGCTGGCGCAGCCGCGTGATCACCCGATTGACCTGCATGGCGGCGTCATAGGCATGGTCGCCGAGATAGGCGAGCCAGCGCTGGTTGTGGACGACGGTATCGAACTGGTCGCCGTGGATGACCAGCAGCCGTCGGCCATCGGCGGTCTCGTGGATGGCGCGGTCGGCGACGACGATGCCGCCGAAGTGCACGCCCTGGAACTGGCGGGCGAATTCGTCGTGATTGCCGGCGATATAGGTGATCGAAGCGCCCTTGCGCGCCTTGCGCAATAATTTCTGCACGACGTCATTGTGGCTTTGCGGCCAGTGCCAGCTGCGCCTCAGGCGCCAGCCGTCGACGATATCGCCGACCAGGTAGATGATGTCGGCGTCGTGGTAGCGCAGGAAATCGATCAGGAAATCGGCCTTCGCCGCCTTCGAGCCGAGATGGACGTCGGAAATGAACATGCTGCGGAAAGTGCGGGGCTCTTGGCCTGACATCGCGGATTCACCCTTGCTTTCGAGCAGCCTATGCCCCGATTCATGCAACAACCGTATGACGGTTGCGATTGGTCCAGCGCTGGCGCTAGCCTGCCGGCCAAATCACAGGAGAAATCGTCATGGATCTCGGCATCAGGGGAAAGAAGGCCATCGTCTGCGCCTCGAGCAAGGGACTCGGGCGCGGCTGCGCCATGGCGCTGGCGGAGGCCGGCTGCGACATCGTCGTCAATGGGCGCAATGCCGAACTCGTCGCGAGAACCGCGGCGGAAATTCGCCAACGCCATGGCGTGACGGTAAAAGAGCTGGTTGGCGACGTTTCCAAACCCGAGGTGCAGAAAGCCCTGCTCGCCGCCTTCCCCGAGCCGGACATCCTGGTCAACAACAATGGCGGCCCGCCGCTACGCGATTTCCGCGAACTCGATCGCGGCAAGATACTCGAAGGCGTGACCCAGAACATGGTGACGCCGATCGAACTGGTGCAGGCGGTCATCGACGGCATGGCGGCGCGCGGCTTCGGCCGCATCGTCAACATCACCTCGCTGTCGGTCTATGTTCCCATCCCCGGCCTCGATCTGTCGTCGGGCGCGCGCGCCGGCCTGACATCGTTCCTTGCCGGTGTGGCGCGCACGGTCATCGAGCGCAACGTGACCATCAACAGCCTGCTGCCGGGCAAGCTCGACACCGACCGGTTGCGCGGTCCTCACGAGGCCGGCACATCGGAGGATCCCAAGGCCGCGGCAGCGCGCAAGACCCGCATCAGTGCCGACGTGCCGGCAAAGCGGCTTGGCACGCCGGAGGAATTCGGCCAGATCTGCGCCTTCCTGTGCTCCGTCCACGCCGGCTATCTTACCGGCCAGAACATCCCCGTGGATGGAGGTCTCTACGTCAGCGCCTTTTAACCACGACGCCCGCGAAGCAGCGCAACCCGGCTTTGCATGAAACAGCCGTAACCATCTGATAAATATGGAATTTTTACGCGCCGGCATTTAAAGCTGCCGACGCGTCAATTAGCGTCGCGAAAAACCTTGGCCTCATGCTAAAAGGACTCCGAAGCAGGTTACGAGGAGCGGCCGCATGGAAGGCGAGAACAAGAAAACGGCGCGTTCGGATCTCGATGAAGCCGCCCTCTACTTCCACAAGCACCCGACGCCGGGAAAGCTCGAGATCCAGGCAACCAAGCCGCTCGGCAACCAGCGCGATCTGGCGCTCGCCTATTCGCCCGGCGTGGCCGCTCCTTGCCTGGAGATCCGCGACGATCCGGCGACCGCGGCCGATTACACCGCGCGCGCCAATCTGGTCGGCGTCGTGTCGAACGGCTCGGCCGTACTCGGCCTCGGCAATATCGGCCCACTCGCCTCCAAGCCGGTGATGGAAGGCAAGGCGGTCCTGTTCAAGAAGTTCGCCGGCATCGACGTCTTCGACATCGAGATCGACGCCCCCGAAATCGAGCGCATGGTCGAAACGGTTGCCGCGCTGGAACCGACCTTTGGCGGCATCAATCTCGAGGACATCAAGGCGCCGGAGTGTTTCGAGGTCGAGGAACGCCTCAAGGCCCGCATGGGCATACCCGTGTTCCACGACGACCAGCACGGCACCGCCATCATCGTCGCGGCCGCCGTGCTCAACGGGCTGGAATTCGCCGGCAAGACCATTTCGGACATCAAGGTCGTCACGTCGGGCGCGGGTGCCGCCGCCCTCGCCTGTCTCAATCTGCTCGTTTCACTCGGGGTGCGCGTCGAGAACATCTGGGTCACCGACCGTTTCGGCGTCGCCTACAAGGGCCGTGTCGACGAGATGGACCGCTGGAAGGACCCTTACGTCAAGGACACCGAGGCGCGCACGCTGGCTGACGTCATATCCGGTGCCGATGTATTCCTCGGCCTCTCGGCCGCCGGCGTGCTGAAACCTGAACTGCTGCAGCATATGGCGCCGAAACCGCTGATCCTGGCGCTGGCCAATCCCAATCCGGAAATAATGCCCGAGGTGGCGCGCGCGGCGCGTCCCGACGCCATGATCTGCACGGGCCGGTCCGATTTCCCCAATCAAGTCAACAACGTGCTTTGTTTCCCCTATATCTTCAGGGGTGCGCTTGACTGCGGCGCAAGTGCCATCAATGAAGAGATGAAGATGGCGGCGGTGCGGGCGATCGCCGCCCTTGCCCGCGAAGAACCCTCCGACGTCGCCGCTCGCGCCTATTCCGGCGAGACACCGGTCTTCGGCCCCGAATTCCTGATCCCCTCGCCCTTCGATCCCAGGCTCATCCTGCGCATTGCGCCGGCGGTGGCCAAGGCGGCCTGCGACACCGGCGTGGCGACGCGGCCGATCGCCGACTTCGCCGCCTATATCGACAAGCTCAACCGCTTCGTCTTCCGCTCCGGCCTGGTGATGAAGCCGGTGTTCTCGTCCGCCAAGGCGTCGAGCGCCAAGCGCGTCATCTACGCCGACGGCGAGGACGAGCGCGTGTTGCGCGCCGCGCAAGTGGTGCTCGAGGAAGGCATCGCCGAGCCGATCCTGATCGGCCGTCCGCATGTCATCGAAGTCAGGCTGAAGCGCTACGGCCTGCGCATCAGGCCCGGCGTCGATTTCGGCCTGATCAACCCCGAGGACGATCCGCGCTACCGCCACTATGTCGATCTCCTGATCGAACTCGCCGGCCGCCGCGGCGTGACGACGGAGGCGGCGCGCACCATGGTGCGCACCGACAACACGGTGATCGCGGCCCTGGCGCTCAAGCGCGGCGACGCCGACGCCATGGTCTGCGGCCTCGAAGGTCGTTTCGAGCGGCATCTGCGCAATGTGACGCTGATAATCGGGCCACGCACCGGCATCAAGGACCGGGACCTGTCGACGCTTTCCATGCTGATCTCGCAGCGCGGTATCATCTTTCTCACCGACACCCACGTCTCCGTCGACCCGACCGCCGACGAGATCGCCGAGATGACCGTGCTGGCGGCCGAGGAAATCCAGCGCTTCGGCATCGAGCCCAAGGCGGCACTGCTGTCGCATTCGGATTTCGGCTCGCGCGATTCACCGAGCGCGCTGAAGATGCGTCAGGCCGCCGCGATCCTGGCGCGCATCGCGCCGGAACTGCAATGCGACGGCGAAATGCACGCCGATTCCGCGCTGTCGGAGCATCTGCGCCAGCGCGTCTATCCGCATTCGCGGCTCAAGGGCGAAGCCAATCTCCTGGTGTTCCCGAACCTCGATTCAGCCAACATCACGCTGACGGCGCTGCGCGCGATGATGGATGCTCTGCATGTCGGTCCGATCCTTCTCGGCACCGACAAGCCGGCACACATATTGACGCCTTCGGTTACCTCGCGCGGCGTCGTCAACATGACCGCGCTGGCGGTGGTCGAAGCCGCGCACAAGGCCCAGGCGGTCGTCAATCTAGACTGATTGCCGGGCCGGTTGGGTCTCGCGGCCCAATTGATCCGCCCGCAGCGGCGACGCGTGGCCGGATCGAGTGTTGCGAGCCAACAACTGTTAACCGCGAAATTCGGCATTGACGGAATGCGGATTTCTCGGAATGGGCCGATTTGATATGGTCTGGCAGTCTGTTAGGCCGTGAGAATATCATGAGAGCCTTGTTGCTCGCTTCGGCAATGCTGACTGTGATTGGCGGAGAGGCGTTAGCCGCCGACGCCGTCGGGTCGGAGCCGGCCGTGCATGACTGGTCCGGCATCTATGTCGGCGGTCATTTCGGCTACGGCTTTGGCAACACCGATGCCACCTACAATCTGCCAAACACGCCGACGATCCGGGGCACGCAGGATTACGACACCGACGGGTTCCTGGGCGGTGTTCAGATCGGCTACAATTACCAGGTCAACGCCGCGGTTCTGGGGATCGAAGCAGATATTTCCGGTGCCGACATCAAGGGACATTCCGACGAGGTCAATGCCGGTGGCGGCGACGTCTACGACACCAAGGTGGATTGGTTCGGAACGATCCGTGCCAGGGCGGGCTACGCGTTCGACCGCACCCTTATCTACGGGACCGGCGGCCTCGCCTTCGGAGGCGTCGAGAATCAATATCTCGACGGACCCGCCAACAGCTATTCCGAAAAGAACACCAAATTTGGCTGGACCATTGGCGCGGGGCTGGAACAGGCGATCACCGATCATTGGTCGGCCAATGCCGAATATCGGTATGTCGATCTGCGGGACCAGACGATCACCTACGGGCCCAACTCCGCCACCACCTTCGACAACTCATTCAGCACCGTCAGGATCGGGATGAACTACAAGTTTTGATGGCCGCCCGATTCAGTTCTGGGGAGATGACGAGACGCGATGGTTGCCGTTTCTCGGCCGGGAACAAGGCGACTTGCGAAATAGACGATTAACCGCGAACGGGGTAGCGTTGGCGACCACAGGCAAGCGGGATCGAGGCGGATGGCAAGCGGAGGTTTGAAGCAGGCGCATGCTGCCGTGCTGCTTGGCCTTTTGTTGTCCGGCGCGGCGGTTGGCGAGCCGCAGGCCGCTTCGCGCGTCTGCCGACAACTGGAAGCCGACCTTGCCGCGGCCTCACGCGGCGGCGGCGGCCCGGCGCTGGTCCGCAAATACGATGCCGCGATCGAAAGACAGCGCGAACAGATTTCAAAGGCTCGCGGTCAGGCGGACAGCGCCGGGTGTGGGTTCTCGCTGTTTTCGCGCAACATCAACCAGTGTGCCGGCCTGAACGCCACTATCGACCGGATGAACGCCAATCTCGACAGCCTGCAGGCCAAGCGTGCCCAACTCGCCGGCGGCGGCTCACGCCGCGACCGCAGCCGTATCCTGGCCGCGCTCGATGCCAATGACTGTCGCGACGATGCGATAGCACCTCGCCGCGTACCTCCCAGGCAAGCCGATCGTGAAGAAGCCAGTCGCGAGGACGGCGGCAGCGCGGACCTCTTCAGACAGCTTTTTGGCGACGACGACAGGCATGTCGATACGCTGGACCAGCCGGACGATCCCGGCGAGGAGCGCAATGTCCGCCGCGTTCTGAACCAGCCCGGCATTCCGGACTTTCCGAGCACCGGCGGTGAGTTCCACACCAGTTGCGTGCGCACCTGCGACGGCTATTTCTTCCCCATGTCGAACGCCGCCTCGGCAGGCGACTTCGAGCGTGACCAGAAGAATTGCGAATCGGCCTGCCCCGGCACCGAAATGCAGGTCTTTTATTCGCGCGGCATGGACGACGATTCGGCATCGATGACGTCGTCGGTCACCGGCAGGCCCTACGGCGAATTGCCGACCGCCTATCTCTACAAACAGCCCAACATGTCGCGGCCGCCGGCTTGTGGCTGCAATGCCGCGCAGAATTTCCAGATCATCGGCGGCAACCCGCCGAGCCAGCAACAGTCCCAGCCCGAGCCCGATGCGGCGCCGTTTGTCCCGGTACCGGTCTCCAAGCCTGATCCGGCTGCCGACCCGGAGACCCTGGCCAACATGGAAGGCGGGCTCGACCGCGAAGCAATCAAGCGCCTTTCGGCCAAGCCGGTGACATCGCCCATTTCGGCCGTGCCTCCTGAACAGCGCAAGGTCAGGGTCGTCGGGCCAACGTTCCTTCCCGACCCATCAGCGGCAATAAATCTGCAAGCTCCGGCCCCGAAGGCAGTCCAGTAAGGGCAAGCCTGAGCGGCATGAACAGCGCCTTGCCCTTGCGGCCGCTCGCTTCCCTGACCTTGCCGGTCCAGTCCTTCCAGACCGTTCCGTTCCACGGCTCCTCGGGCAGGAGATCGAGTGCCTGATGCAGAAAATCGCGGTCGTCGTCTGAAAATTCCGGTTTCTCCTGCGGCCCTTCGCGCAGGACGCGCCACCAGGCAACCGCGTCGGCCAGCCGGTCGAGATTGCCGCGCACCGCCAGCCAGAACGGCTCGGCCTGATCGCCCGAAATTCCCAGCACCATCAAGCGGTCCCGCGCCTCGTCGAAGGGCATGCGGTGCAGCAGCACCCGGTTGAGCACGAACAACTCTGCTGGATCGAATTTGGAGGACGATTTCGAGGTCGCCGCCGGGTCGAAATGGCCGGCGAGTTCGGTCAGGTCATGCGTGGCCGCGACATTTTCCGATGTACCGACCAGCACGGCCAGCGAAGCAACGGCCATCGGCTCGATGCCGTCCTCGCGCAGGCTCTCGATGGAGAGCGCGCCGGTGCGCTTCGACAGCCCCTCGCCCGAAACGGTGGTCAGAAGGTTGTGGTGGCCGAAGATCGGCGGCTCGGCGCCAAGCGCCTTGAACAGCGCGATCTGCACACCGGTGTTGGTGACGTGGTCGTCGCCGCGGATGACGTGGCTGACACCCATGTCGATGTCGTCGACGACGGAAGGCAGCGTGTAGAGATAGGTGCCGTCCTCGCGCACCAGGACCGGATCGGACAGCGAAGCCAGATCCACTGTCTCCTCGCCACGCACCAGATCGTTCCAGTGGATCTCGGTGCGCTCCGGTTGTTGTGGATCGCCGGAGAAATTGGGCAAGAGGAAGCGCCAGTGCGGCCGGCGACCGTCGGCCTGATATTCGGCCACCTGCTCGGTCGTCAACGCCAATGCCTCGCGGCCATAGACCGGCGGCAAGCCGCGCGTACGGCGCACTTTTCGCCTTAGATCGAGTTCTTCCGGCGTTTCATAGCAGGCATAGAGAACGCCCGCCGCCTTCAGCCGCTCGACCGCCGCGTCGTAGATTTCGAAGCGTCGCGACTGATATTCGGTGACATCGGGGAAAATGCCCAGCCAGTGCAGGTCGTAAAGGATGGCGTCGGCGAATTCCTGCTTCGAGCGAGCGACGTCGGTATCGTCGAAGCGCTGGATGAAGCGGCCCTTGTTGTTGAGAGCAAACAGCCAGTTGAACAGGGCGGTGCGCGCATTGCCGATATGGATGCGGCCGGTTGGTGAGGGAGCAAAACGAACAGTAACTGTCATGAGCGGGGCGTACCGGATGCCTTTGCGGTTGACAAGATGCGCCCCCGCGCCTTGCCGCAGACATAGAACATGGCGGCTGGAATGAAAAGACCGGGGCAGGTCTGAGCGGCGCAAGGGCCGCGGCCGGCCGCCAGCAGTGAGAGCCGAACAAGAGACCGTTGCGGGCGATCAGCGGCCGAAGTCGTCGGAACTAAGACGGGTCCAGCGGTCGCCCATCAGCCCGCCGATAAAGATGTCGCCTGAGCGAACCGCCTCCGTGACCTCGGGGATGCGCGAGCGCACCATCGTCCCCCCGGCGTATCGGAAGAAGACATTCTTGTAGCTGAAGAGTTGCGGCATGAATCTGCTCTGCGTCTGCCCGATGACGCCTGCGCAGCCCATCGTCCACGCATCCGCCATCAGGGCGTCCAGCGTCACGCCCCAATGCGATCCGGAAGACTGGATCTGCAGCAGGTTCGCAATACCGCCGACTTGACCGTAGAAGGCGTAGCAACCGAGCATTTTTCCGGCTTCATCGTAAGTCCCCCTGAAATGAAGGGGACCATCGGCACGCTTCTCGACCGCCAGCGCGATCAACCGCGACAGTTCGCCGTCCTGCCAACGCGGCCGAAGCGAGTAGTCCGACACCAGGGTCGGCAGCTGCTCTGCGAATTGCCCGGCGTCCATCGACGCGCGATGGACCCGGTGTGGCGAGGAATGCTGGACGGGTGGCTCGAACCTCTTTCTCGTAAAGGGGTCGAATGCCTTGGCGCAAGGATCGAATACGAAACGAGACAGGCCCGGCCATTTGCCGCGCAACGCGGCGGAAACCACTGCGGCCGGGCGGAAGATGCGGGTCCATCCCAGACAATGCGCCGGCAGGAGCTGATACTTCATCGGGCGCGCGAAGGCCAGGGATACCCGGTTGGCCGAATCGGTCAGGTGCAGGTCGAATCCATGTTGGTGCACAGCGCGCAGCAATTGCGGTCCGGCCGAACCGTGATCCGTACCGGTGTCGGCCATCAGCGGACCGATGATCGCTGCACTCAATGTCGCGCCGTCAAGCTCGTAGCGGGCATTCAGGACGCCGAGGAAGCCACCCAGATCGCCTTGCCGATTGATCTGGACCAGAGCGTTGCTCGTACCGGGCTGGCCGCCAGGATCCAGATAGATTTTCCTCATGTACTCGGCCGTCTCCACGATCGCGCGATCGAGCAGGTGGCGTCGCCGGCGGCGAAACCTCGTCAGAAAGAGTGCTGCGACGCGCTCGAGATCTTCCGCCGCGAGCGGTCGAACCGAGCCGTGCCGAGAATCCAATACAGCCGGTGCGAACACCTTCTCCACACCGGTAATCCTGGAAACAAGTTGCATCCTGAAGCCTATGGAGGTCCGCTGCTGCAAACGCGAAATCCTGGGCTGACAGGATCCCAGGAAATGCATGGATCGCTCTTTGGTTGTTTTCAACAAACATATAGCAACCAATAGTTGAAACAATGTATCTCGGCCGGCATCATGAACAAAGCGTGTCGAACCTTCGGATAGGGCAAAGAATTGGGATACCGCCGGCGTCGCGGGTTTGCTCGGGCGGCTCGGGCGCGGCTGGTCCTGCCGATACGGTCGCGACAGATCGGCTCTGCCATGTGATAGCGGCCCTTATCAACCCGCTCGACCGACAGCGCTTGATGGAGGCGGCCTCCGGTCGAACCCGGAGGCCATCCGAGGTCAGATGACGAGACCCTTGGTCAGTTCGAGTGCCTGGCGTTCGAACAGGCGGCGGTAGATGCCGCCATTCAGCCGGATCAACTCGTCATGCGAACCCTCCTCGACGATATTGCCGCGATCGAACACCAGCAGCCTGTCGAGTGCCCTCACCGTCGAAAGCCTGTGCGCGATGACCAGTGTGGTGCGGCCGACCATCAGCCGTTCCATCGCCTGCTGGATCAGCACCTCGGATTCCGAATCGAGGCTCGACGTCGCCTCGTCCAGGATCAGGATGCGCGCATCGGCGAGGAAAGCGCGCGCGATCGCCACGCGCTGCCGCTCGCCGCCCGACAATTTTACGCCACGCTCACCGACCAGCGTGCCATAACCCTTCGGCAGATTGGCGATGAACTCGTGCGCGCTCGCCAGTCTGGCGGCATGCTCGATCTCCTCCTGCGTCGCGCCTGGCCTGCTATAGGCGATGTTTTCGGCCAGCGACCGATGGAACAGGATCGGTTCCTGCTGGACGATGGCGATCTGGCCGCGCAGCGACGCCTGGGCGACCTGCGAGATATCCTGGCCGTCGATCACGATCTTTCCGGCATTCACGTCATAGAGCCGCTGGATCAGCTTGACGAAAGTCGTCTTGCCCGAACCCGAGTGACCGACGAGCCCGACACGTTCACCGGGCGCGATGTCGACCGAAAAGTCGCGGTAGAGCGGCGACCTGTGGTTGCCATAGTGAAAAGTCACCCTGTCGAAGGCGATGTGGCCGCGCGTAATGGCAATCCGGCCAGCACCAGGCCGATCCTCGATGCCGAGCGGTTCGGACTGGAAATCGACCAGTTCCTCCATGTCGTTGATCGAGCGCTGCAAATTGCGGATATGCGTACCGATATCGCGCAAATAGCCTTGCAGCACGAAGAACGAGGTGAGCACGAAGGCGACATCCCCGGCGCTCGCCTGTCCCCACGACCACAGCAGCAGCGCCAGGCCGATCACCGCGGCCCGCATGACCAGCAACAGCGCCCCTTGCGTGGTGCCGTTGATGGTGCCACGCACCCAGGTGCGCCGCGTGCGCGCACGCCATTTGGCAACCACCTTGGCGAGGCGGCGCTCCTCGCGCTCCTCGGCGCCAAAACCCTTGACCACGGCGTTGCAGCTCACCGCGTCGGCCAGCGAGCCGCCGAGGCGCGTGTCCCAGGTGTTGGCGAGCCTTGCCGCCGGCGCGACATAGCCAAGCGACAGCATCGCCGTCACCATGATGAACAGCACGGAGCCAGCCGCGACCACCGCGCCCATCAGCGGCCAGAACCAGCCGAGCAGCAGCGTTGAGCCGACCAGCATGACCAGCGACGGCAGCAGCGCGATCAGGATTGTGTCGTTGAGCAGGTCTAGTGCCCACATGCCGCGAGTCACCTTGCGCACGGTCGAGCCGGCAAACGAGTTGGCATGCCAGTCGGTGGAAAAGCGCTGCACACGGTGGAAGGCGTCCGCCGCGATGTCGGCCATCATCTTCAGCGTCAGCTCGACGATGCCCATGAAGGCAAGGTTGCGCAGAACGACGCCGGTGAACGCCAGCGCCATCAGAATCAGAAATGCCGTCATCGCGGCATTCCAGGCGATCGCGTCCGCCCCGGCGCTGCTGGCGACGGCATCGACCAGCCGGCCGGAGTAGAGCGGCGTGAGCACGTCGGCCAGCGTCGAAAGCAGGAAACCAGCCATGATCAGCGAAAGCCGCCAGGGCTGGCGCCGCCAATGGATGAGCGTGAAACCAAGAACACTGCGGAAGGCGCTCGCGCGCACATCGATCTTGAAACGAGCCATGATGTCATTCGGGCGCAAACGAGCCCGATCCCAGTAAGGTCGAAAATTGAAAAACCGCGCCGGGCTCGATTTGCCCGTGAATGCGGAGGTTCGGCTATGGTTGGTTGCCCGCCCAAAGGGCGGCGACCGGCAGCGGTAATTGCCTTTTCTGCGTCCGGAGTGGTTCCGATATTTCGGAACACCGGCGCAGACCTAGGCCTCGCGGCCTCGCATAACGATGTCAAATCCTGGCATTCGGTCCTCCCTAAAGGGAATCGCGGAGACGTCGTTATAGGGATGCTTCGCCCGCTCGCCAAGGCAAGCCTTGGCCAAAAGCAGTTCTGGCCCAGCCGATGAGGCGATTTTGCAACAGTCGCGACTTAGACCTATTGTCGTCGCGCCTTGCTCACCCGGCGGACGCAACGCGATCGAGGCGCATGTATCGACCATCCGTCGACGCCTTGAAGCCCAGCTTTTCATAGACCCCATGCGCGTCGCTGGTCGACAGGCTCCAGTGCGAGACGGTGCTGAGTTCAGGATGCTCGATGAGTGCCCGCACCAGCCGCACCCCGACGCCCTGCCCGCGATGCTGCGGCCAGACGATGATGTCGGCAAGATAGGCGAAAACCGTGCGATCGGTGATTGCCCTGCCGAAACCGATCTGTTTGCCGGCGATGTAAGCGGCGGCGCAGAACGAGTTGGCGAAGGCTCGGCGATGAAACGCATCGCTGCGTCCGGCACCCCAATAGCTCGCCATCAACAGGTCGGAGGTCGCACGGAAATCGATCCGTGACAGGTCGAAACTTATTTCACAGTCGGGCAATGCTTCACCATCCAAATGACATTGACTTCAGCTTGTCGCGGCGCGGCTCTCACGGCACCACCAGATAGGCCTTCTGATCGGCAATCGCGATCGTGACATCGGTGCCGGAATTGAACTCAACGAAATCGGCCTCCATCCCGTCGCTGAAGATGACGCCACCCCTGCTCTGCCGCGAAGACACGACCAGCGGCCGGCCTCGGGTAATGACCCCATGCACCAACGACACGCCCGTCGTGTTGCTTGGAAACGGCTCGCGCACCGAGAAGAACAGTTGCTCACCTTCACGGTCGTAGCCCTGCGGCGGCACTGTCGGCACCGAATTGTCGCCATAGGCCGCAGCCAGTCCGGCTGCACCTGCCATCACCGAGCGCAGCCAGCCGGTGGAACCGGCGCCGGTCGAGACGATGATGCCGCTCGACGACTGGCGTTCGCTCTTGTCGCCATAGGTCAGCTCATAGCGTGCCGAGACATGGGTTGAGGCGCCGACGAACAGGTCGTTGAAGGCGATCAGCCGGCGGCCGTCATTGGAACGCGCCTCGGCCATCACCACCGCCTGTCGCCTGGCCTTGCCGGAGATCGCCAAATCGAGCACTTTTTCGGTATCGTCGGCATTCCACGGCAGCAGCACGCCGTCGAAAAGCGCCGGATTCGGATTGATGCCGATCAGCGGCTGGTACGGCAGATATTTGGCCGTGTTGGAAACCAGACCGTCCTGGCCGAGCGCGATGACAACGTCGGAGCCGAACTCGAACTGCGGCACCAGTTCCCGGTCGAGCCGCAACTGCTTGAGACCCTGCGGAAGCGAACCCATGACGCGGTCAAGCGCCTGATGATAGACATCATGCGCCGCCTTGACCGGGTCGAAATTCATGCCCGCTTGCCTGAGATAGAAACGCGCCTGACCCTGCGTGTTGAAGCGCGTCGTCAGTTCCTCGAGCTCGGTCTTGCGGGTGACGACGATCACCCGGTCGATCGGCTTGCCGCTCTGGTCGCCGGCCACTCCGGCCTACCCCTCAGGATCCGGCTTTCGGCGTGGAAAGCTGGCTCAGCGCGCTGGTCAGCATGTCAGGCGTGATAGACAGATTGCCGACCGAGCCGCCCTTTTCCGCCCAGGCCTTGAAAGCCATTGCCGTCAGCACATGCGCCGGCGCCGACGAATAGACGGTGAGCTCAAGTTGCTGCGCCTTGGCTTCCGCCTCGGCCAGCGTCAGCTTGTTGCGGGCTTCGGTGTCGACGAGCAGCTTGTTGCGTTCGGCAAGCTCGATCTCGGTCGCCAATTCGCTCTGCTTGATCTCGCGCTCCTTCTCGACCCCCCAGGCCCGGCGCCCGTAGATCGCGGCATCGGCCTGTCGCTGCAGCGCCTCGCGATATTCGGTCTGCAGCGCCTTGCGGATCTCGGGCGTCGGCTGCACCGAGGTGATGTGAACCTCCTCGATCAACAGTCCCGCCGTCGCGGCAATCGGATCGTTGCGCAGGAGCTCGGCGAGATTGCCGCCGAGCTTCGTCACCTCGGCCAGCGCCTGTTCCAGCGTCATGCTCGACACAACGGCCCGCGCGCGGCTCTGTATGGCCAGCACCAGGCGTTCCGCGATCTTCTCGCGGCCGTCGCCGACGACGTCGGTTCGGCTGAGCTTGGCGCTGAAGTCGAAACCTTCCGCCGCCTTGACGGGATCGACGATGCGGTAGCTGACGGATCCCTGGATCGCCAGGTCCTGAAAATCAGCCGTTGTTTCGGTGAAGATGAACGGGTTGTCGAGCGACGTTACCGGCACCGTCGCGATGGTGGTGCCGAGCGTGCCATACCAAAAGGAGATGCCGCGCCCCTGCTCCAGGACCTTGCCGTTCTTGAAGCGCAAGATGTGGAATTCAGGCGTTCCCTTGAAATAGCTGATAAACATGCAAGCCCCCAAGGTTTTCTGACTGGATCAGGCGTTTAACCGCGATCCCTGAAGCGGTTGGTTATGGGATAGCGGCGGTCGCGACCAAAATTCTTCCTGGTGATCTTCACGCCCGGCGCTGCCTGGCGGCGCTTGTACTCGGCAATGTAGAGCAGGTGCTCGATGCGTGTCACCGTCGCACGGTCATGGCCGCGCGCGACGATGTCGTCGACGCCCATCTCGTTCTCCACCAGACATTCCAGGATGTCGTCCAGAACCGGATAGGGCGGCAGCGAATCCTGGTCGGTCTGGTTCTCGCGCAGTTCCGCCGACGGCGCCTTGTCGATGATGTTCTTCGGAATGACCTCGCCCGAAGGTCCGAGCGCACCCGGCGGCACATGGCCGTTGCGCCAGCGCGACAGCGCGTAGACCTGCATCTTGTAGAGGTCTTTTATGGGATTGAAGCCGCCATTCATGTCGCCGTAAAGCGTCGCGTAGCCAACCGACATCTCGCTCTTGTTGCCGGTCGTGACCACCATCGACCCGAACTTGTTGGAGATTGCCATCAGGATGGTGCCACGCGCGCGGCTCTGGAGGTTTTCCTCGGTGATGCCTTCCTTGGTGCCCTCGAAGAGCTGCGTCAGCGCATGCAGGAACCCTTCGACGGGCTCAAAGATCGGTACGATGTCGTAGCGGCAGCCGAGCGCGCGGGCGCAGTCTTCGGCGTCCTTGAGCGAATCCTTCGAGGTGTAGCGGTATGGCATCATCACGGCGCGCAGCCGTTCCTCGCCCAATGCGTCCACCGCAAGTGCGGCGCAGATCGCCGAATCGATGCCGCCGGAGAGGCCGAGCACCACGTTCTTGAAGCCGTTCTTGTTGACGTAGTCGCGCAGGCCCAGCATGCAGGCGCGATAGTCGGCTTCCTCGCGTTCGGGGATTTTCGACATCGGCCCTTCCGAGCAGACCCAGCCGTCATCGGTGCGCTTCCAGGTGGTGACGTCGACCGCGTCCTCGAACTGGCTCATCTGGAAGGCCAGCCTCTTGTCCGCGCCAATGGCGAAGGAGGCGCCGTCGAAGATCAACTCGTCCTGGCCGCCAAGCTGGTTGGCATAGATCATCGGCAGGCCGGTTTCGATCACCTGGCGGATGACGACCTGGTGGCGAACATCGATCTTGGCGCGATAATAGGGCGAGCCGTTCGGCACCAGCAGGATTTCCGCGCCGCTTTCGGCCAGTGTCTCGCAGATGCCGACCTCGCCCCAGATGTCCTCGCAGATCGGTATGCCGATGCGCACGCCCCGGAAATTGACCGGCCCCTGGATTTCGGGCCCGGCCTGGAAGACGCGCTTCTCATCGAACTCGCCATAGTTCGGCAGGTCGAGCTTGTAGCGTTCGGCGATGATCTTGCCGCCATCGGCGAAGACGATGGAATTGTGCGTGCCGCTCTTGCGCTTCAAAGGCGTGCCGATGATGACGCCGGGGCCGCCGTCGGCCGTATCGGCGGCAAAATCCTGCGCCGCCTTTTCGCAGGCCCTCAGGAAGGCCGGCTTCAGCACCAGGTCCTCCGGCGGATAACCGGCGAGGAAAAGCTCGGTATAGAGCACGAGATCGGCGCCCTGGCGCGCGGCATCCGCCCTTGCCTCGCGCGCCTTGGCGAGGTTGCCGGCGACGTCACCCACTGTCGGGTTGAGCTGGGCGATGGCGATGCGCAATATGTCGAGCTTCTTGGTCATGCTGCTGACTTAGCGCGGCAAAATCCGCCCCGCAATGGCGTTCGCTTGGACCAAATCGGACCGGCCGACATCAATCGTGTGCGGAACGCGGGGGAGACGCAGCGCGGTCGTGCCGGGAAGGCCGGCGCTCAATCGTCGCCCATGTAATCCCGCAGGGATTGCGGAGAATGGTTCTCGCCGATCGACATCGCCAGGATGCGCGAAATATGGCGGCGCGGCAGGCCGGTATCCTTCACCCATCGATTGATCTGCGCCTGTATCTTGTCGAGGTCACGCTTCGAGGTCGGGCTTTCGGCAATGTCCAGACCCGCATCGCGAAGCGCGGCCGCCATGTCGGCCGAAATGACGAAAGCGTCCCAGCCCAGCCAGCGCAGGAAATACTGCCCGGTATTGCCGCCGAGCCGGCTGCCATGCTTGCCGAGATAGGCCATGAGCCCGGCCTGGTCGTCGGCGGGCCAGTCGGCGAGGAACTGACCGAAACCGTGATGCTCCTTCGAAACGCGCTCGACGAAGGCGGCGTTGTCGCGCACGGACTTGATCTTTTGCGGATTGCGCACGATGCGTTGATCAGAAGCCAGGTCGTGCCAGAAATCGTCAGGTTGGAACAACAGCCGCTTGGGTTCGAAGCGCAGGAACGCCTCCTCGAATCCTGGCCATTTCTGCTCGATGACCCGCCAGACGAAACCTGCGGCGAAGACGCGCTCGGCCATCGTCGAGAGGATACGGTCGTCGGCGATGTCGGCCACCGCCGCATTGTCGGGAATCGGCCCCAGCAGCGAAGCCAACTCCACCTCGCCGCCTTTGCGATTTGCCGCGCGAGCGCGAATTTTCTTGAAGTCGGCCATCGGTCCCCCTCTGTTCGCCGCAATCTAGCACTTCCCGTCCGGGCCGGCGGCCTCTACCTCTATGCCAGCAAAGTCCCTTGGAGACGGCCATGAACAAGACGATCGACGATCTGGCGAACCGCTGGCTGAAGCGAAAGCCGGATGGTCTCAGTGCCCTGGAGAACCGGGTGCTACAGAGCACCATCGAGCGCACCACGATCACCCGCGACACCAACAAAGCCGTTGCCTTCCACCAGACTTTCGGAGACAGGCTTGCCGATACCATCGCCCGCATCGGCGGCTCCTGGTCTTTCATCGTCGGCTTTGTCGCTTTCCTGTTCCTCTGGACATCGGGCAATGTCTGGTTGCTGTCGCGCGATGCGTTCGACCCCTACCCCTTCATCTTCCTCAACCTCGTCCTGTCGATGGTCGCCGCCCTGCAGGCGCCGGTCATCATGATGGCGCAGAACCGCCAGACCGAACGCGACCGCATCGATGCCGCACATGACTATGAGGTCAATCTGAAGGCCGAGATCGAAATCATGGCGCTGCATGAGAAACTGGACGAGTTGCGCCACAGCCAGATCATCGGCATGCGCGACGAGATCGTGAAGCTTGCCGAGACGGTCAAGCGTATCGATGAAAGACTGTCGCAGCAGCAGTCGGCGTCATGACCGAGGCGATCCACCATTTCATCGAACAATACGGGCTGCTTGCGGTGTTTCTTGGCTGCGTGGCCGAAGGCGAAAGCGCCGCCATCCTCGGCGGCTTCTTCGCCCACCAGAATGTTTTCGTACTGTGGCACGCCATTCTCGCGGCAGCGCTCGGCGCCTTTGTCGGCGACACCTTCTTCTTCATCCTCGGCAGAAGCTTCGCCGATCATCGTTATGTCGTGCGGTTGCGCCGGCGGCCCGGTTTCCGCCGCGCCTACCGCCTGCTCAACACCCACCCCAACATTTTCGTGCTGTCGAACCGCTACGTCTACGGTATGCGCCTGGTCGGCGGTATCGCCGCCGGCCTTTCGACCATACCGGTGCCTCGCTTCGTCATCCTCAACGCCATTTCATCCGCGGCGTGGGCCATATTGTTCAGCACGATCGGCTATGTTTTCGGAATGAGCGCGCAACATTTCATCGGCCAGGCATTGCTGCGCCACGAGCGCCTGCTGGTCGGGCTCGGCATCGGCCTGGCCGTCGCCGTGCTTGCGTGGTTCGCCGCCCGCCATATCGCCAAGCGGGAACGTGGACGCGAGCAGTGAGGCCGCCAGCCTGCATCGGCAGCGGCGGGACTAGATCGGAAAGCCGGTGATCCGCTCGATGACGGCGATGCCCCAGACGCCGGCGACAATGACCACCGAAATCAGCACCGCAAGCGAGCCGCAGTCCTTGGCCAGTTGGATGTCGACATTGAACTCGCGGCTGAATGCGTCGCAGGCCGCCTCGATTCCGGTGTTCAGCACTTCGACCATGATCAGCAGCAGCACCGCGCCGATCAGCAAGGCATAGCCGCGCCAGGAGATCGAGACGAACCATCCTGCCGGCAAGGCGAGCACCAGCAGCATGAGCTCCTGCTGAAAGGCCTTTTCGCTCGCGGTCAGCTTGCGAAACGCCCGCACCGAATTGAAAAAAGCGTCGATCAGCCGCTGCATGCCCTGGCCCCTCTCGGAATCACCGGCCCGGGATAAAGCAATGCCCCGATCAATGGAATAAGGCGGAGCGTCCAAATTTCATTCAGCGACCGGGATGGATGGCGTCGACTTTTCAAACTGCGGCAGCCCGTCGTCTATCGAATAATAGTCACCCTTGTCGCCGACGAAGATATGACATTCACCCTTAAGCGCCGTCGGTTGATCGAACGATCCCGCCATGACCGAAATATAGTCTTGATCGCCGGGTTTCCAGAACAGCAACGACCCGCATGCCTTGCAAAAGCCGCGCCTGGCGAAAGTGGATGCTTCATACCAGGTGATGTTTTCCACACCCTCGATCGTGATATCGGCATCGGCGACATTTGTCGCGGCATAGAAATGCCCGCTCTGCTTGCGGCATTGCGAACAATGGCAATAGACAACGCCACGCAGCGCTCCGCGCGTCCGGAAGCGGACCGCTCCGCACAGACATGATCCCTGATGGCTGTCTCGCACTTCGTTTCTCCCTAAGACGCTGCGCCCGGCATGGCCTTCAGCATTCCAGCTTCGCGGCCAATGCGCGCAAGCAATTGCGACATCTGTTGTTACGGAAAATCCGAAGTTCAGTTCCGTCCCAGCAGATCGGTACGCGAGTTTGCATACAACTCCGCCAAATCAGCACTGCCTCGCAGTGTTGATACTCTGGGTGGATGCTCTTACAGCCTCAAGTAGCAAAAACGGACGCGAGTTCTGCGAATTAAGGAAACTTTAGCGCTACTGCATTTATGGTGATGACAAGCGAAGGTCGCGTGTGGGGGCGCGCCTCTTCGCAAAGTGTTCTGGACTACCCAATAGCATTCCCCAGCCGGTGGCACGCGGAATTCGCCAATTCCGTTGCGACTCCGAGGGGGAAGTGAAAGACCATGCAGCCGGCAACAGCCCAGACCGAACGAAGCACCGACATCGCAAGCACCGTCGTCGCCACCATGCGCCAGCTTGGCGTGCTCGGCCTGCCGCGCAACTACGAGATTTTCTACGAGGCCTTGAGCGGCTCCAACCGCGAACTCAGCCTTGCGGTCGTGTCGTTGAGCAGCCGGCCGACGCAAGATGAACTCGACAAGATCGGACGCGCCTTCTTCGCCCACAACCATGGCCCCGGCATCGTCGAGCATGCCAGGGACGTCATCGCCCGAGAGCTGGAGGAAGTTGCTTCGCTCCTGCGCAACGAGCGCAGCCACATCGAAAAATACGGCAGAATCCTCGACGAGACATCAAGCGGCCTGAGCAACCGCAGCCTTCTCTCTCAGGATCTCCTGCAAAAGATCGCCAACGCGATGACGATCGCGACCAATTCGACGCTCGATCACGGCCGGCAGGTCGCCTCGACCCTCAGCGACAAGACGGCCGAACTGGAGAGCGTCAAGTCGAAGCTCGAGGAATACAAACGGCTGGCCGATACCGACCCCCTGACCCAGATCTGGAACCGCCGCGCCTTCGACAAGGAAATCACCCGAATCTACACCAGCAACAAGGGCATCCTGTTCAACGCGCTGATCCTTGCCGACATCGACCGTTTCAAGGACATCAATGACCGCTACGGCCATCCTGTCGGCGACAAGATCATCCAGATCATCGCCGAGATCTTCCAGACCAGCATTCGTGGCGACATGTTCGTCGCCCGCACCGGTGGCGAGGAATTCGCGCTCATCATCGAGGGCGCCAGCGAGGATGGCACCTACGAGATGGCCGAACGCATTCGCGCCTTGATCGAGCAGACGCCGTTCACCAGCAGCCAGACCGGTATGAATTACGGTACGGTGACGGTGTCGATGGGCATTTGCATGGCTTCGGAGGCCGAAAGCCCTGAAGACCTCTACACCAAGGCGGATCGAGCGCTCTACCGCTCCAAGGTCAGCGGACGCAACCGCGTCACCAGGCATTCGGCCATGGCAGGACGCGCCGGCAAAAGTTGGCTGCTCTACAAGAAGGACTGATACGGGCCGAACACCAGCCGGCATCGACGAATGCGCGAACCGTGAACGGAAAAAGGCGCCGGATTTCCCGGGCGCCTTCATCTTTTCGGGTCAAATCGGTGCCCAGGCTCAGCCGTTGACCGCCTGCCTGTGCTGCACCGGATGGCTCTTCTTCAGCAAATCCGAGACCAGGAACGCAAGTTCGATCGCCTGGTCGGCATTGAGGCGCGGATCGCAATGGGTGTGGTAGCGGTCCTGCAACTCCTCGGCGGTGATGGCGCGGGCGCCACCGGTGCATTCGGTGACGTTCTTGCCGGTCATCTCGACATGGATGCCGCCCGGATGCGTGCCTTCGGCGCGGTGCACCTCGAAGAAGGTCTGCACCTCCTTCAGGATGCGGTCGAACGGCCGCGTCTTGTAGCCGGCGGCCTCGATCGTGTTGCCATGCATCGGGTCCGACGACCAGACCACGCTGCGGCCTTCCTTCTGCACCGCGCGCACCAGCTTCGGCAGATGGTCGGCGACCTTGTCCGAACCGAAGCGGGCGATCAGCGTCAGCCGGCCAGGCTCGTTCTCGGGGTTGAGCAGGTCGATCAGCTCAAGCAGACCATCCGGCGTCAGCGATGGGCCGCATTTCAGGCCGAGCGGGTTCTTGATGCCGCGGCAATATTCGACATGCGCATGGTCGGGCTGGCGCGTGCGGTCGCCGATCCAGATCATGTGGCCCGACGTGGCGTACCAGTCGCCCGATGTCGAATCGACGCGAGTCAGCGCCTCCTCGTAGCCGAGCAGCAGCGCTTCGTGGCTGGTGTAGAAATCGGTCTCGCGCAACGCGAAATTGGTCTCGGACGTGATGCCGACCGCGCGCATGAAATCCATCGTCTCGGTGATGCGGTTGGCGAGCGCACCGTACTTCTCGCCTTGCGGGCTGTCGGACACGAAACCGAGCATCCAGCGATGCACGTTCTCCAGGCTGGCATAGCCGCCCTGCGCAAAGGCGCGCAGAAGATTGAGCGTCGCCGCCGACTGGCGGTACGCCATTTCCTGGCGGGCCGGATCGGGAATGCGCGACTTCTGATCGAACTCGATGCCGTTGATGATGTCGCCGCGATAGCTTGGCAGCGTCACCTCGCCCTTGGTCTCGTTGTCGGACGAGCGCGGCTTGGCGAACTGGCCGGCGACGCGGCCGACCTTCACCACCGGCTGCGCGCCGGCGAAGGTCAGCACGACCGACATCTGCAGGAAGACGCGGAAGAAGTCGCGGATGTTGTCCGCGCCATGTTCGGCGAAACTCTCGGCGCAGTCTCCGCCCTGGAGCAGGAAGGCCTCACCGGCAGCGACGCTGGCCAATTGCTTCTTCAGCTTGCGTGCTTCGCCGGCAAAGACCAGCGGCGGATAGGTGGCGAGCTGGGCTTCCGTGTTCTTCAGCGCGGCAAGGTCCGGATAGGCAGGAACCTGCTTGATCGGCTTTGCTCTCCAAGAATTCGGCGACCATTTCGTCATCGCAACACCCAAACGCTCTTTCCAGCAGGGCCTTTGCCCGCCATTTTCCCGCCCCATATGGGGATCGCGGCTCCATACACGAAGCCGATTTCCTATTCTAGACCGGAATTTAAGCGCTGGCGAATGCTGACGCGTGGCTAAGCCGGCTTCTCCACCAGCCGCGCCAACTGCGTCATCACGACCGCGGAGCCGGCCAGACGCTTCTCGGCCGTCGGCCAGTCGCGGATGAAGACCACGCTGTGGTCGGCCCTTATCTTGGCCAGCGAACCCTGCTCACCGATATACCTGACCAGCCCAACGGGGTTGGGGAATTCGCGCTTGCGGAAGTGGATGACGACGCCCTTCGGCCCGGCATCGAGCTTCTCGACATTGGCCTTGCGGCAAAGCGCCTTGATGAAGACGATCTTCAAGAGATGCTTCACCTCGTCCGGCAGCGGGCCGAAACGGTCGATCAACTCAGCACCAAAGGCATCGATCTCCTCGGTGGTTTCGAGATCGCCAAGCCGGCGGTAAAGCGCAAGCCTCAGCTGCAGGTCCGGAACATAGCCCTCCGGGATCATGACAGCTGTGCCGACCGCGATCTGCGGCGACCAGCCGCCATCCTGGACTTCGCCGGCATCCTTGACCTCCGCCACGGCCTCTTCCAGCATCTGCTGATAGAGCTCGAAGCCGACCTCCTTGATGTGGCCGGACTGTTCCTCGCCCAGAAGATTGCCGGCGCCCCTGATGTCGAGGTCATGGCTGGCGAGCTGAAAACCGGCGCCCAGCGTGTCGAGCGATTGCAGCACCTTGAGCCGGCGCTCGGCCGTGTCGGTCAGCTTGCGGTTGGCCGGCAGCGTGAACAGCGCATAGGCGCGCACCTTGGAGCGGCCGACGCGGCCGCGCAGCTGGTAGAGCTGCGACAGTCCGAACATATCGGCACGATGGATGATCAGCGTGTTGGCAGTCGGTATGTCGAGGCCGGATTCGACGATGGTGGTCGATAGAAGCACATCGTACTGGCCGTCGTAGAACGCGTTCATGATGTCGTCGAGTTCGCCGGGCGGCATCTGGCCATGGGCCACCGCCACTTTCAGTTCCGGCACGGATTCCCGCAGGAAATCATGGATTTCGGCGAGATCGCTGATGCGCGGCACGACATAGAAGGAATGGCCACCGCGGTAGCGTTCGCGCAGCAGCGTCTCGCGGATGACCAAGGGATCGAAGGGCGAGATGAAGGTGCGCACCGCCATGCGATCGACCGGCGGCGTGGCGATAAGCGACAGTTCGCGCACCCCGGTCAGGGCCAGTTGCAGCGTGCGCGGGATGGGCGTCGCCGACAGCGTCAGGACGTGCACATCGCTCTTCAGATCCTTCAGCCGTTCCTTGTGCTTGACGCCGAAATGCTGCTCCTCGTCGATAATCAGCAGGCCGAGATTCTTGAACGAGATCGACGACCCGAGCAGCGCATGGGTGCCGACGACGATGTCGACCTGCCCCTCGGCGAGCGCCTTCTTCGTCTCGGCGAGTTCCTTGGCGCCGACCAGCCGCGAGGCCTGGGCGACACGGATGGGTAGCCCCGAGAAACGCTGTGAGAACGTCTTGAAGTGCTGGCGCGACAACAGCGTCGTCGGCACCACCACGGCCACCTGAAACCCCTCCATCGCCGCGATGAAGGCGGCACGCAGCGCCACTTCGGTCTTGCCGAAGCCGACGTCGCCGCAGATCAGCCGGTCCATGGGCTTGCCGGCGCCAAGGTCGTCGCGCACCGAATCGATCGCAGTCTGCTGGTCGTCGGTTTCCTCGTAGGGAAACCGCGCCGCAAACTCGTCATAGAGGCCTTCGGCCGGCACCAGCGCCGGGGCGGCGCGCATCTGCCGCTCGGCGGCGATGCGGATCAATTGCCCCGCCATGTCGAGCAGGCGTCGCTTCAGCTTGGCCTTGCGCGACTGCCAGGCGCCGCCGCCGAGCTTGTCCAGCGTTGCTTCGGCGGTATCGGAGCCGTAGCGGGACAAAAGCTCGATATTTTCCACCGGCAGGAACAGCCGGTCGTCGCCGGCATAGTGGATTTCCAGGCAGTCATGCGGCGCGCCAACCGCCTCGATGGTGCGCAGCCCGATGAAACGGCCGATGCCATGGTCGGCATGAACGACGATATCGCCTGCCGACAGCGCGGAGGCCTCGGCGATGAAGTCGGAAGCGCGCTTCTTGCGCTTCGAACGACGGATCAGCCGGTCGCCCAGAATGTCCTGTTCGGCGACGACGACCAGCCTGTCGGTCTCGAAGCCGGATTCCAGCGGCAACACCGCCAATGCCGCCTGCCCGGGCTCAAGCTGTTCAGCCTCCGCCAGCGTCTCGACCTGCTTGAGATTGCCGAGATGGTGCTCGCCCAGGATCTGGCCAAGCCGGTCGAGCGAGCCTTCGGTCCAGCCGGCGATGACGACGCGACGGCGCGCCGCGCGCTCGTCGGCGATGTGTTTCACGACGACATCGAAAACGTTGATGTTGGGGTCGGCGCGCTCCTCGACGAAGCTGCGGCCGTGACGCGAGCCGGCATGGAAGACTTTCTTGCCCCCCACGTCGGGCGCATCGAACACGGTAAAATCGATGTCCTCGCGCTCGCCAAGCGAAGCCTTGAGGTTCTCCGGCGAGAGATAGAGCAGGTCTGGAGCAACCGGCTTGTAGGGTACCGCGTCCTTGAGCGCGCCGTCGGCCTGCTTGCGGCGCGCCTCGTAGTGATCGAGGATCAGTGTGTGGCGTTCGGCCAGCGCCTCGTGCGCCAGATGGTCGAAAACCACGGGTGCGTCGGGCAGATAGTCGAACACCGTTTCCAGCCGCTCGTAGAAGAACGGCAGCCAATGCTCCATGCCGGCGAAGCGCCGGCCTTCGCTGACCGCCGCGTAGAGCCCGTCGTCACGCTGGGGTGCGCCAAAGGCCTCGATATAGGAGCGGCGGAAGCGGCTGATAGTTTCGGGCGTCAGCGCCACCTCGCTCATCGCCTGCAATGCCATCGACTTGCGCTGACCCGTTGTGCGCTGCGTGGCGGCATCGAAGACGCGGATCCATTCCAGCGTATCGCCGAAGAAATCGAGCCGCAGCGCTTCCGTCCAGCCCGGTGCGAACAGATCGAGAATGCCGCCGCGCACCGCGAATTCGCCGATGCCGCGCACGGTCGGCACGCGCTCGAACCCCGACGTCTCCAGCCGCGCGATCAGCGCGTTCATGTCGATCTGGTTGCCGGGCCTGGCGTGGAAGGTCTGGGCCTCGACAAGCTCGGCTGGCGGAATGCGCTGCAGCAGCGCATTGGCGGTGGTGAGGATGACGGCACGGTGCGGCTTCTTCGCCAGTGCGATCATGGCGGTCAGCGCGTCGAGCCGCTTGGCGGCGGCATCGGACCCCGGCGACACACGGTCGTATGGCAGGCAGTCCCAGGCAGGCAGTTCCAGCACGGGCAGGCCCGGCGCAACGAACGACAGCGCTTCGGTGATGGCAGGCAGGCGCTGGCCGTCGCGGGCCACGAACAGCACCGGCTTGTCCGGAGCGATCTCGAGCGCCGTCTGCACCAGCGCGAAAGCCTCGTAGCCGTCGGCTACACCGTCGACGATGAACTGGCCGGGGCGACCCTTCGGCAAGCCAATGGTGGGAATGAGAGCCATCAAATCACGGTCTTGTTTATCGCAATTCCCCTGGAAAAACCGCTTCGCGCTTTTCCCGGAATTGCCTGTGTTCAGAAAGTCATGGTCCGGCGGGAAGCCAGGATTTTTTGCAGGACGGCACAGTCGATATCCGCCGGCACCGGGCGTACGCCCGTGATCAGCGGCAGGAATTCCGTGTCGTTAATATCGAGAAGCTTCTCATATTGGTCGATTTCCGCAGCGGTCAAGGTAGCGATCTCGGCATCCGCGAAGGTCCCGAGGATGAGGTCCATCTCGCGCATGCCACGGTGCCAGGAACGGAACAAGAGCTTGCGGCGGTGGGCGTCCAGCCCTTCGCTCGATCGTTTCGTTCCGGTCATTGTGCCGCATCCTCGCTTCAAGCGGCGCATATAGCGTGGATAGTGGGCGGTGTCAGCCTTGCGCTGCGGGCGTCGCGACATAAGCTGACATCATGCGTCCTTCCATCCTCGATCCGCTGTTCGTTCCAATCACCTCGCTTGCCGGCGTCGGGCCAAAGGTCGGCGCGCTGATCGAGAAGGTCGTCGCGGCTGATCTTGGCGACCGCGCCGCGCGCGCCGGCGATCTCCTGTTCGTGCTGCCACACACCGTCATCGACCGCCGCAACCGGCCGGGCATCGCGCTCGCCGCCGAAGGTGCCATCGTCACGCTCGAACTGCGGATCGACCGCCATCAGCCCCCGCCGCGCGGCAACAAATCGGTGCCCTACCGGATCTACGCGCATGACGATACCGGCGAAATCGGCCTGACCTTCTTCCATGCCCACGCCGCCTATCTCGAAAAGGCGATGCCTGTCGGCGAGCAAGTCGTGGTGTCAGGCCGCATGGAATGGTTCAACGGCCGCCCTACCATGGTCCACCCCGACCATATCGCACTCGCCAGTGAAGCCGAGAACCTGCCACTGGTTGAGCCGGTCTATCCCCTGACCGCGGGGCTTTCGGCCAAGGTTTTGCGCCGCGCGATCGGCCAGGCGCTCGGCCGCTTGCCGGAACTGCCGGAATGGCAGGACGGTGCCTTCATGCGCCGCCAGAGCTTTGCGTCCTTCGGCGACGCCCTTGCCCGCATCCATCATCCCGCCGACCCGATCGACGTCGCGGTCGAAGGGGCTGCCTGGCGTCGCCTCGCCTATGACGAACTGCTTGCCGGCCAGGTCTCGCTGGCCCTGGTGCGCGCAAAGGTGCGACGCCTGTCGGGCCGCCCTCTCGTCGGTGACGGCCGCATCGTCGAGAAACTGCGCTCCGCCCTTCCCTATTCGCTTACCCCGTCGCAGGAATTCGCGCTCGCCGAAATCAACGCCGATCTCGCCGATCCCGAACGCATGCTGCGGCTGCTGCAAGGCGATGTCGGCTCCGGCAAGACGGTGGTGGCTTTGCTCGCCATGGCACGCGCTGTGGAGGCCGGCGGCCAGGCGGCGCTGATGGCGCCGACCGAAATCCTGGCGCGCCAGCATCTGGCGACGATCACTCCGCTTGCCGCCAAGGTCGGCCTGCGCATCGCCATCCTGACCGGCCGCGAAAAGGGCCGCGAGCGAACGGAAACCCTGGCGGGCCTTGCCAGCGGCGAGATCGACATCGTCGTCGGCACCCACGCGCTGTTTCAGGATACCGTCTCCTTCCACGATCTCGTCCTGGCCGTCATCGACGAGCAGCATCGCTTCGGCGTCCATCAGCGGCTTGCCATCACAGCCAAGGGCGATGCGCCCGACATGCTGGTGATGACCGCGACCCCGATCCCGCGCACGCTGGTGCTGACAGCTTTCGGCGACATGGACGTGTCGAAGCTGACGGAAAAGCCTGCCGGCCGCCAGCCGATCCGCACTGTCACGCTGCCGCTGGAACGGCTGGATGAACTGGTCGGACGCATGCGCGACGCTGTCGCCGACGGCCAGAAAATCTACTGGATCTGCCCGCTCGTCGAGGAATCGGAAGAAATCAAGCTGATGTCGGCCGAGGACCGTTTCGCCTCGCTGAAACCCTCGTTCGGCGATCGCATTGGCCTCGTCCACGGCCGCATGAAAGGCGCCGAGAAGGACGAAGCGATGCGCGCCTTCAAGCAAGGCGAGACACGCATCCTGATCGCCACCACGGTCATCGAGGTCGGCGTCGACGTGCCCGACGCCACCATCATGGTCATCGAGCATGCCGAGCGCTTCGGGCTCGCGCAACTGCACCAGTTGCGCGGCCGGGTCGGACGCGGCGACAAACCCTCGTCTTGCGTGCTTCTCTACAAGGATCCCCTCGGCGAGACCGCGAAACGCCGGCTGTCGGTGATGCGCGAGACCGAGGACGGCTTTCTGATCGCCGAGGAGGATCTGAAATTGCGCGGCGAAGGCGAGTTGCTGGGCACGCGCCAATCTGGCACGCCGGGCTTCCAGGTGGCGCGCATCGAAGCGCATGCGGATCTGCTCGAGGCTGCCCGCGATGACGCCAGGCTGATCCTGTCGCGCGACCCCGAACTGCAATCGGATCGCGGCGAGGCGCTGCGCCTGCTGCTCTACTTGTTCGGCCGCGACGAGGCTGTGCGGCTCCTGCGCGCCGGATGAGGACCTAGCGGCGGATTGGCGATGGTCCCATTGATCGGCTCGCCGTTCAACGTCACCAATTTCGTCTTCACCTCGGGAGCCACCAACCCCGCCGACACGATCAGCTTGGCGCCGTCCTCAATCGTCATATCGAGCGGCACGATGTCCGATTTGGGCACGTACATCAGGAAACCGGTTGTCGGGTTCGGCGTGCACGGCATGAACACGGCGATCAGCGGATCGCCTGGCTGATCGAGCTTCTCGTTGATTTCGGTTTCCTTTTCGCTGGCGACGAACACCAGGGACCACACCCCCTTGCGCGGATATTCGACCAGCCCGACCTGGCGGAACATGTCGCCCTTGTTCGACAGCACGGTCTCGAAAATCTGCTTCAGCGAGCCATAGATGCCACGCACCAGCGGCATGCGGCCAAGCAGGCGCTCGCCGAAATTGACGATGGCCCGGCCAACGATATTGGCGGCCAGAAAGCCGATCAGCGTGATCAGGATAAGCGCCACGATGAGCCCGAACCCGGGCACCGGGAACGGCAGGTAGGTGTCGGGACTGTAGCGTGCCGGAATATAGGGCTTCACCCAGGAATCGACCCAGCCGATGAAGGACCAGGCGATATAGGCGGTGATTGCCAGCGGTGCGCAGACGATGAAGCCGGTCAGGAAATAGTTCCTCAGCCGGGTCATGCCGGAAGTCTTGGGAGCGTCTGACATGGTTCACCGGGGCGCGGGTTGCGGCGCGACATTAGTGAACCGGGAGGCGCTTTGGAACTGCGAAGTTTTTAAAGAGCCGATCAGGCCGCTGCCGCGGCGATCCCAGTTTCGGCAGGCCGGGTCCGATCTCGGCGTCCCGAAAATCCAATTGTCATTCGCAGCGCGACGCCGCGCCGACGGCCCGTCCTTGCCATGCGGAAATCCGCGAGCGCGAGACAGGGCTGGAGGTGCAAAAACGGTCGGATCACTCTCCCATTTGCTGTTGCTGCTGCTCTTCCTGTTGCTGTTGCTGCTCCTCCTGCTGGCGTTGTTCCTCCTCCTGTTGCTGGGCCTGCTCCTCTTGCTGGGCCTCCTGTTCCTGCTCCTGCTGGGCCTGTTCCTGTTGAGCCTGGTCCTGCTCGGCCTGCTGTGCCTGCGCTTCCTGCGATTTTTGCCGTTGCTCGTCATCCTCCTCGTTGCGTCGGCGTTGCTCGTCCTGGATCCTTTGCTGCTCGAGCACCTGCTGCTGTTGCCGCATCTGCTCATCCTCGGCCGCCTGGTCGTCGCTACCGCCATTCGTAGCGACGGCCTGAGGCTGCTCGCCGCCGGCAGCATAGGGGTTGGGAGCCGCGTAGGGGCTGGAAGCGGCGTAGGGATGGGGAGCGACATAGGGGCCGGGTTGATTCCCGGCATTGTTGGTCGAGCAGCCGCAGAGCGACAGCGCCAGGCAAACCACGGCGGTCGATGCGGTCATCTTGAGAAGGCCGATCATGAAATTGTCGTTCCTGCCGATTTTGCGTTCGTATTCGGGCTGCCATGGCGGCCGGGATCGCCAGCCTGCGAGCGCAACCCTTGGCTTTGCCTTCACACCTTGTCGAAGCATTTTTATGTTACTTGACCAGGTGAGCGCATTTAAAAAAAGAAAATCTCCGGGCTCAATTTGGCCAACAGGCCAGGTAGATGATGTCGGACAGTGAATCGGATACCCCCATCGCCGCCTCGATTGACGATCAGGAAATGTGAGAAGCTTATGCGCAGACTTATTATCGCGGCCGCCCTGACTGGAATGGTTACCGGCGCCCATGCCAACGACATATATTTCTATGATCTAATAAAGGGTTCGGCTCACGCGCAGGCCTGGAAGGCCGCGCTGGGCTCCGCCAAAGGCGTGCCGGCCTGGCTGCGTTACGAGAACAGGTTCATCGCCGAACCTGCCAGGACCGTGTCGATCGAGGACAAGACCTATTCCATCAGCGTGCTGGCAAAGCAGCACGCGACCAATGACGGACAAGCCGCTGTGATGTTCAATGCCGATGCCTCGCACGCCTGGGCCGAAATCCAGGAAGAGGGCAAACCCGACCTTTATCTGGGCCGACCGTCGGCTGCCCAGAAAAACGCTCTCGACCAGGCGCTGGCGGAGTAGGATCCATGTTGTTCCAGACCCGAACCCACTTTTCGAAGTACCGCCTCGCCCTGGGCCTCTTGCTGGTCGGTTTCTCCGGCTGGTCCGCCCATGCACAGCAAGCCAATGGCGATGGCTTCTCAGCCAAGTCGGATGTCGCCGGCATCGAGTTCATCACCCTGGACCATCTGCCGAAGGCGCCCGCCTCCGCCAGTTCACAGGAGGAATGCACCACGCTGGTCATCACACCCAAGACGACATCAGGGCAAGCGGTTGCCGCGCTCGGCTGGGGCGTCACGGCGGAATTGCCGCTAGGCCCCTACCAGGCCGTGAGTTTCGCCGGCCAGTTCGACCCCGCCACGAGCGGAACCTGCGAGGTCGACAAGGGCAATGTCGCCATCTTCCAGGATCAGAAATTGATCGCGCTGGCCTATGCCGGCAAGGGCTCGAAACAGACCATCGGGACCATCTCGGCCCTGCAGGACGGGTTGCGCGTATGGGATGGCGGGCTGGTGGGCAGCCCCGTCGCGGATCTCCATGTGCGCGATGGTCATCTGCTACAGATCACCGCGATTGCCGCCGAGGATCTGGTCTGCGCCGGCCAGGGCAAGGTGCCCAACGTCTACGGCAAGCCGATCGACAAGGCGCGCCAGGCGTTGGGCTCGTCGGGCTGGGAGCCGCTGAAGAACCCGAAGGATCTGGCCGCGGACGAGGTGCAGTACGGGCAGGAACTGGCCCTCAGCCGGCGCGGGATCGTCGAAGTCGACAGTTGCTCGGGAACCGGCTTCAATTTCTGCGGATTTTATTACCGCAAGGGTGACATGGAGCTATCCGTCACCACCGTAGGCGAAGGCGATTTCCCGGCGGTCGTGGATTACCATGCAGCATGCGACCAGACACATTGGCACCAACCCGATTGACGGATGTCGTCCCAAACCGGCCTCACAAAGACCTGAAGCGGATCGCATGAATCCTTGCAGGCGCGACGGGTGTTAAGCAGGTTTCCGCGTCCGCCGGACGGATGCCGGCTGCCCGCCCGGGCCGCCTATCCTGTTGGCGGGCACACGATTGGAGGCGGGCATGGGAAGATTGAGGTTCATGACGGCGATGTTGGGCGCCATGGCCTGGTGCGTGCCGGTAGCCGCCCACGCCAGCGGTCATGTGCCGGTCCCGTCATCCAGTCAGGAGTTCACATCGCATGAGGCCTGCAGGGCAATGCTGCAAGAAGCCTATGATGCGGACAGGAAACAGATCGCTCCCATGAAACGCGCCTCCAATGGCGATACGCACGAGGTCGCCCTGGAAACCAAGGGCGTCGAAAGCATTGGACCGCAACGGGCTCGCTACGAGGCCACGGTCTGGTTCGACAATGGTCGTTTCGACAACAAATTGCAGGCGACCGAGACGAGCCATACATTCGAGCGCCACCTGCGCGAGTGCTGGGGAAAAACCCTTCGCGTCAGCGGAGAGAACGGCTTCACCATGAGCACCTGGGATCCCTGACGGCCGGGCAGGCCTTCATCGGCTATCCCACATCGCTGCCTATTCCACCGTCACCGACTTCGCCAAATTGCGCGGCTGGTCGACGTCGGTGCCCATGAACACGGCGGCGAAGTAGGCCAGCATCTGGATCGGCAGCGCGTAGATGATCGGCGAGATGATCTCCGGCACGTCCGGCAGGATGATCGTCTCCATCGTCTTCACGCTCACCTGGGCCGCGCCCTTGGCGTCGGTGATCAGGATGATCTTGCCGCCGCGCGCCGCCACTTCCTGCATGTTGGACACGGTCTTTTCGAAGATACGGTCGTGCGGCGCGATCACGATGACAGGCATGTTCTCGTCGATCAGCGCGATCGGACCGTGCTTCAATTCGCCCGCCGCATAGCCCTCGGCATGGATGTAGGAGATTTCCTTGAGCTTCAGCGCACCTTCCATGGCCAGCGGGAAGTTGGTGTCGCGGCCGAGATAGAGCACATCCGAGTAACGCGAGATTTCGCGCGCGATCCGCTCGATCTGCTCTTCCAGCTTGAGCACTTGGTTGGCATAGCGCGGCGCTTCCGACAAAGCCCGCACCAGCGCCTTTTCCTCATCCTTGGAGATGGTGCCGCGCGCCACGCCGGCGCGCACGGCAAGCGAGGCGAGCACCGAGAGCTGGCAGGTGAACGCCTTGGTCGAGGCGACGCCGATCTCCGGACCGGCGAGCGTCGGCAGCACGACATCGGATTCGCGCGCCATGGTCGATTCGCGCACATTGACCACGGCGCCGATCTTCATGCCCGCCTTGCGGCAATAGCGCAGCGAGGCCAGCGTGTCGGCGGTTTCGCCCGACTGCGAGATGAAGAAGGCGGCATCGCTGGCCGACAACGGCATTTCACGGTAGCGGAATTCAGAGGCGACATCGATGTCGACCGGCAGCCGCGCATAGCGCTCGAACCAGTATTTGCCGATCAGGCCGGCAAGATAGGCCGTGCCGCAGGCGGAAATCGCCAGTCGGTTGATGTCAGCGAAGTTGAACGGCAGGTCGAGCGGCTTGGAGACGCCGGAGACGAAATCGACATAATGCGCCAGCGTGTGCGAGATGACCTCGGGCTGCTCGTGGATTTCCTTCTCCATGAAGTGGCGACGGTTGCCCTTATCGACCATGAAGCTGGTCGACAGCGATTGCTGCCGTTTGCGGTCGACCTTTTTCCCGTCGATATCGAAAATGGCGACGCTGTCGCGGCGCACTACAGCCCAGTCGCCATCCTCGAGATAGGTGATCGAATTGGTGAATGGCGCCAGCGCGATGGCGTCGGAGCCCAGAAACATCTCGCCCTCGCCGTGACCGACCGCCAGCGGCGGACCGTTGCGCGCGCCGACGATGAGGTCCTCGTCGCCCTTGAACATGATGGCCAGCGCAAAGGCGCCTTCCAGCCGCTTCAGCGCCTTGTGCGCCGCCTCGACCGGCTTCAGCCCCTTGGCGAGTTCCCGCGCCACCAGGTGGGCGACGACCTCGGTGTCGGTCTGCGAGGAGAACGAATAACCGTCCCGGATCAGTTCCTCGCGCAGCTCGGCGAAGTTCTCGATGATGCCGTTGTGGACGATGGCGACGCCGTCTGAAAAATGCGGATGCGCATTGGTCTCGTTGGGAACGCCGTGGGTCGCCCAGCGCGTATGGCCGATGCCTATCGTTCCGTCGAGCGGGTCGTCCTTGAGCCGCCGTTCGAGGTTGATCAGCTTGCCTTCGGCGCGGCGGCGGCCGAGCTCGCCCTTCTCGATGGTGGCGACGCCGGCCGAGTCATAACCGCGATATTCGAGCCGCTTCAGCGCATCGACGATGAGCGGCGCAACCTGCGAGTGGCCGACGATTCCAACGATACCGCACATGCAGACAGCCCCCGATTGCCCATGGAAAACCAGCGCTATTTAGGGATGGCCGGCCCGCCGTGAAAGTCACATTGCATTTCGTCCACTGTAATGGACGTTTTCGCACGCATGCACCATGGCAGACCGCTCTTGCAATCCGGTTACTGAAATCGTTCGGTTTTTCAGGTGCCCGGACGGCGGTCAGTCATCTTTGCCCTCGAACTCTATTGTTCGTCACCTGCCGCGCTCCATTTATGCCGATGGCGGATTGTCTGCGGCCAACAGGCAACTATTGTATTCGTCAGGCAGGGAGGGAACTCAGGATGGAGCAATATTATCCGGTGGCTGTCGTCACGCTTCTGTGCGGCCTGACGGTCTTCGGCATGGCACTGACGGTGGCCCGAACCCATTCCAGGACCGGAATCCTCGCCCCGGCCATGACCGGCGACCCTTTGCTCGAGCGCGCCGTCCGCGCGCATTTGAACACGGTCGAGTGGATCCCGGTCTTCCTGCCCTCGATGTGGCTGTTCGCGATCTACTGGAGCCCGAACTGGGCCGCCGGCCTCGGCATCGTCTGGCTGATTGGCCGCATCGCCTATTTCGTCGGCTATCTCAGGGCACCGCTGAAGCGCTACCCCGGCTTCTTCATCCAGTCGCTGGCAGCCTTCGTGCTGCTTCTCGGCGCACTGGGACGCATCGTCTATTTGTGGCTTGCCTAGCGCAGGGCCCAATTCATTCCGCGGCCTTCTTCTTCGCCGCCGCGGCCGACGCGAAGCGCTCGCGCAATTCCTTGCCCTTGCCGGGGATCGTCTTCTGGCGGGCGCGGCCGAAGGCCAGCGCGTCTTCCGGCACGCTTTCGGTGATGACGCTGCCCGAGGCGATGTAGCCGCCCTTGCCGATGGTGACCGGCGCCACCAGCGAGGAGTTCGAGCCGATGAAGGCGCCCTCGCCGATGTCGGTGAAGAACTTCGAATAGCCGTCATAGTTGCAGGTGATGGTGCCGGCGCCGATATTGGCGCCCGCCCCGACCCGCGCGTCGCCGATATAGGTCAGATGGTTGACCTTGGCGCCCTCCTCGACGACGGCCTGCTTGACCTCGCAGAAATTGCCGACTTTGGCCTTGCTCCTCAGATCGGCACCCGGCCGCAGCCGTGCGAACGGCCCGACATCGCAATTGGACGCAATGGTCGCGCCTTCGATGTGGCTGAAGGCATGTATCTTGGCGCCGCCGGCGATCTTAACCCCCAGGCCGAACCAGACATTGGGCTCGACGAGGGTGTCGGCGCCGATTTCGGTATCGTGCGAGAAATACACGGTCTCCGGCGCGATCAGCGTCACGCCCGACAGCATGGCCTCCTGCCGACGGCGTGCCTGCCAGATGGCTTCGGCCTGCGCCAGTTCGGCGCGGTTGTTGATGCCGAGCGCGCTTTCGAAGCTGGCCTCGGTGGCGACGACATCGAGACCCTGGGCGCTGGCGATCTCGACGATGTCGGTCAGATAATACTCGCCCTTGGCATTCTTGTTGCCGACCGCGTCGAGCAGCTTCAGCGCGTGCGCACCGGCCACCGCCATCATGCCCGCATTGCAGAAGCCGATCTTTTTCTCCTCGTCGGAACAGTCCTTTTCCTCACGGATGGCGATGAGCTTGCCGTCCTTTTCGATCAGGCGGCCGTAGCCCGTGGGGTTGGGCGGGCGAAAGCCGATGACCACGACAGCCGCCCCTTCGGCAAGTTTCAGCCGCGCCACGGTCAGCGCGTCCGCGTCGATCAGCGGCGTGTCGCCGAACATCACGAGCACGTCGTCATAACCCTTTAATATCGCTTCTCGCGCGGCCAGCACCGCATGTGCCGTACCGAGCCGCTTCTCCTGCACGAACGTCTCGGCCTTCGGCGCAAACTTCGCCGCCGCCTTGCGCATCTCATCCGCGCCGTGCCCAATCACCAGCGCCAGCCCGTTGGCGCCTGAAGCTTCGGCCGCCTTCACCACATGGGCGACCATCGGCAGCCCCGCGATCTGGTGCAACACCTTCGGCAGCGCGCTCTTCATGCGCGTGCCTTCGCCGGCGGCAAGGATGACGGACAGGCAGGATCTCTGGCTCATGGATGGGCAACCATAGGAAAGGGTTGGGAATCAAAGCATATCTAGCATCGGTGCCATGCTGTACCAATGCGGTTAAATTCCGGTGAGATGGTGGAGCACTCTCTCGTATTTGCCTGTGGATATCCGAAAGCTGCCACTGAAGCGAAAGTACGTTCGTGATGGATAAGTGCTTGGCTCATGATTAAAACCCATTCGTCGATGCGATTGCGGGTAAAGCGCAAATTTCAAAGTACCGAGCGGGGTGTTTCAGGTGCCACGGTTTTTCAGTGATCTCGTCTTTGATCCCGCTCCAGAGCAGATCATAGAGATGCAGCAGGGACAGAAAGTCACCGTACTTACTGGATACAACAACTCCGGAAAATCCGCCTACCTGAAAAAGATGGCTGAACACGACAAAGTTTTATACCTCGGACCAAATCGGTTTTATTCTTTTCATTTTATGTCTCTTTTTAATCATGACGAAAATGAAATGAATAATTTCCGAAACAATATGAATAATGCGAGAAATTCACAATACTCAAATTTTGAAAGCAGTTTTTACGATACAAATCGAGCCTTGACACGCCTTACTAATCAACGTCGCCAAAAACTATTTGAGGTATTCGAAGATATATTTGGCGTTACGATATCGGTAAAACCAGAGTTCGAGGACAATGAGTTCAGCAATCGCTACGTCGACATTGATGGAGACAGCCTCAGCGTAACCTCAAGCGGCACGCGCCTTTTCCTTGGCGTAATCGCAGCCTTGATGGACGAACGCTTTCAAGCCGTGGCCCTAGACGAGCCCGAACTGGGGTTGTCACCCGTGTTGCAAACGAAACTCGCGCCGCTGATCATTGCGCGCGAGCGGGACGACGAGCTATTTCCACACAATCCGCACTTTTTCATAACAACGCACTCACACACCTTTCTAGACAAACAAAATCCCTCGAATAATTTTGTTGTTAGCAGAGAAGGAAACAAGATACAGGCAAATGCTTGCAAAAATAAGCAAGAGCTTATTGATATACACTTTCGTATGCTCGGAAATGATTTAGGAAATCTTTATCTACCAGACGCGATAGTTTTTGTCGAAGGAGAGACTGACAAAATTTACCTACAGAGGGTTTTGCGGGCGTCGTTCCCAAATCGCAATATCGTTGTTGAAAGCTGCGGTGGTGATATAGCCGCTCGCCTGAACTCATGGTCAAGCGCACTAGGTGACCTTCAGATGGGACCGTATCGGAACCGAACTTTCGTCGTTGCCGACTCAGTGATGCAGTCAGGATTGCTGCGGTTGATATCCAGGCTTGGAATACCCGACGAGAACGTGGCTCGGTGGGACGCTAATGGAATTGAGTATGTCTACCCACCCGCACTTCTTGGTCAGATCTTTGGAGCGAGAGTTGCCACCACCAATGAGCTAACCATAACCGGCGATCGTGTCACGGCTCACGCCGTGACCAAGACCAAAATGGAGCTTGCCCAAGCCTTGTCTGCGCAGATTACCTCAAGCACAGAGTTTCCAGAGGAAGTCCTGGCGAAGCTCGTCCGCCCGCTTAGAAACGCTATTCTCCCAGATCAATAGCCCTCGAACTTACCCCAACCGTCCAAGCACCGGGAAATTCTCCAGCAGCCAATACGACACACTCTGCACGCCGCCGGTAAGGAAAAACACGCCGGCCACGACCAGCAAAGCACCGATCGCTTTCTCGACGCGGCCGAGATGGACGCGGAACTTGCCGAGGAAGCGCATGAAGGCACCGGAAAACAGCGCCGCGATCAGGAAGGGAATGCCGAGCCCCAGCGAATAGGCGGCGAGCAGCAAAGCGCCCTCGCCCACCGTTTCGCGGCCGCCGGCCAGTGTCAGGATCGGGCCTAGCACCGGGCCGATGCAGGGCGTCCAGCCAAAGGCGAAGGCCAGGCCCATGACATAGGCTGCGACCGCGCTTGCCGGCTTGCCCTGCGACTGGAAACGCGCCTCGCGCGACAAGAGCGGGATGCGCAGGATGCCGAGAAAGTTCAGGCCCATCAGGATGATCAGCACGCCGGCGCCCATCGCCAGCGGCTCTTGCCAGACGCGCAGCAGCCGTCCGATCGTCGAGGCGCCGGCACCCAGCGCCACGAACACGGTGGAGAAGCCGAGCACGAAGGCGATCGAGGAATAAACAAGAGCGCCGCGGGCGCCCTCCTTGGCGGTCGCCCCCGTATTGCCGCGAAAATCGTCGACCGAGACGCCGGCCATGTAGCAGAGATAGGGCGGAACCAGCGGCAGCACGCAAGGCGACAGGAACGAGATGGCGCCCGCCCCGACCGCGCTGACATAGCCGATGTCCAATGCCATTCCCAAAGCTCCGACTGTTTGGCGACGATATAGCGGCACCCGGGACCGTCCGCCAATCACCATCATGTGGCAAGTCATCGCGGACAGGGAAGAAATCGACTGGTCCTGACGTTGACATGGACGAGACCGCGATTTCCCGCGCGTCTCCAGATATCAGGGAGATTTCCATGAAAATGATAGCCGCAGGACTGGCCACGATCCTGCTCAGCACCACCGCCTCCCTTGCCGCCGAGGCGTGGAAGGAAGCCGAGGTCAACGGCACCAAGATCTACACCGATGCCATGGGCATGACGCTCTACACCTATGACAAGGACGAGAAGGGCAAGACCAATTGCTATGACAAATGCGCGACCAACTGGCCGCCCCTGAAGGCCGAGGCCGGTGCCAAGGCGGATGACGAATGGAGCGTCGTCGACCGCACCGACGGCACCAAGATGTGGGCCTATGACGGCAAGCCGGTCTACACCTTCATCAAGGACAAGAAGGCCGGCGATGTGAATGGCGACGGCGTCGGCGAGGTCTGGCACATCGTCAAGGCTGACTGATTTCCCCACCGGGAGATCCCGCCAAAACGGGGCTTCCACCGGCCGCCGGGCTTTCCTCCAGGCCCGGCGGCCGGGTTGTCGCGGACTTCGACCCGAAGCATTCCGGCCGACTCGACCGGCAACGGATTGATCTTCTCCCGACCGTCCGAGGCTACCGCTCGCCCATTCGAAAATATGTGATTTTCTCCATACACTCTAAGAGTGTATTGCAGCCGGCGCCTCCGCATTTTGGCCGCTTCCCCTTGACCGGATGCAAAAGCGCGGCCATGTGAGCGACGAACAGAACCGAGATTTCGTCGCGCGCAGCGGAATTCTTCTGCCGCATCACAGCTGATATGAGACCTCATGGACGTCGTCGTCGTTGAATCGCCGGCCAAGGCGAAGACAATCAACAAATACCTGGGCAGGAACTACAAGGTTCTGGCCTCGTTCGGCCATGTCAGGGATCTGCCGGCCAAGGATGGCTCGGTGCGCCCGGATGAGGATTTCGCCATGTCCTGGGCGGTGGACACCGCTTCGGGCAAGCGCCTCACCGACATCGCCAATGCGGTCAAGAGTGCCGACGGCCTGATCCTCGCCACCGATCCGGATCGCGAAGGCGAGGCCATTTCCTGGCATGTGCTCGAAGTGTTGAAGCAGAAGCGCGCACTCAAGGACAAGCCGGTCAGCCGCGTCGTCTTCAACGCCATCACCAAATCCTCGGTGCTGGAGGCGATGGCCAATCCGCGCCAGATCGACGTGCCGCTGGTCGATGCCTATCTCGCCCGCCGCGCGCTCGACTATCTCGTCGGCTTCACGCTGTCGCCGGTGCTGTGGCGCAAACTGCCGGGCGCCCGCTCGGCCGGCCGCGTCCAGTCGGTAGCGCTGCGCCTGGTCTGTGACCGCGAATCCGAGATCGAGCGCTTCATCCGCGAAGAATACTGGAACATCGCGGCAATCCTCGGCACGCCGCGCAACGAGACGTTCGAAGCGCGGCTGACCGCGTTCGAGCGCAAGAAGCTGCAAAAACTCGACATTGCCAACAAGGCGCAGGCCGACGACATCAAGGCGATGCTCGAAGGCGCCGCCTTCAAGGCGCTCTCGGTTGAAGCCAAGCCGACCAAGCGCAATCCCGGCCCGCCCTTCACCACCTCGACGCTGCAGCAGGCCGCCTCTTCCGGCCTCGGCTTCTCGGCAACCCGCACCATGCAGGTAGCGCAGCGGCTCTATGAAGGCATGGATATTGGCGGCGAGACCGCCGGCCTGATCACCTATATGCGAACCGACGGCGTGCAGATGGCGCCCGAGGCGATCTCGGCCGCCCGCGATGCCATCGCCAAGGAATTCGGCCCGAAATACCTTCCGGATCAACCACGCCATTACACGACCAAGGCCAAGAACGCCCAGGAAGCGCACGAGGCGATCCGCCCGACCGACTTCATGCGCACGCCCGCATCGGTGCGGCAATATCTCGATGCCGACCAGGCGCGGCTCTACGAACTGATCTGGAAGCGCGCCATCGCCAGCCAGATGCAACCGGCCGAAATCGAACGCACCACCGTCGAGATCGAGGCGGTGAATGGCGCCCGCACCGCCGAACTTCGCGCGGTCGGCTCGGTCGTCCGCTTCGACGGCTTCATCGCCGCCTATACCGACCAGAAGGACGACGACGCCGAAGACGAGGAAAATCGCCGTCTGCCGGAAATCCGCGCCGGCGAACAGCTTTCCCGCCGGGCAATCAATGCCACCCAGCACACGACAGAGCCGCCGCCGCGCTATTCCGAGGCGTCGCTGATCAAGAAGCTGGAAGAGCTCGGCATCGGCCGGCCGTCGACCTATACCGCGATCCTGAAGACCCTCGAAGACCGTGACTACGTCACGATCGACAAGCGCCGGCTGGTGCCGCAAGCCAAGGGCCGCCTGCTGTCGGCATTCCTGGAAAGCTTCTTCGAGCGTTACGTCGAATATGATTTCACCGCATCGCTGGAGGAAAAGCTCGACGAGATTTCCGACGGAAAGCTCGCCTGGAAAGACGTGCTGCGCGATTTCTGGAAGGATTTTTCGGGTGCCGTCGCCGACATCAAGGAACTGCGCGTCACCGACGTGCTCGATGCGCTGAACGAGGAACTGGCGCCGCTGGTCTTCCCGGCGCGCGAAGACGGCTCCAACCCGCGCATCTGCCCGAAATGCGGCACCGGCAACCTGTCGCTCAAGCTCGGCAAGTTCGGCGCCTTCGTCGGCTGTTCGAACTATCCAGAATGCTCCTTCACTCGCCAGCTCGGTGACGCCGCCAACCCCAATAGCGAAAATGGCGGCGGCGAGGACGGCACCAGGCTGCTCGGCAAGGATCCTTACACGGCAGAGGAAATCACGCTGCGCTCGGGCCGCTTCGGCCCCTACATCCAGCGCGGCGACGGCAAGGAAGCCAAGCGCTCCAGCCTGCCGAAAGGCTGGACGCCCGACTCCATCGACCATGAGAAGGCACTGGCATTGCTGTCGCTGCCGCGCGACGTCGGCAAACATCCCGAAAGCGGCAAGATGATCTCGGCCGGTCTTGGCCGTTACGGCCCGTTCGTGCTGCATGATGGCACCTACGCCAATGTCGACAGCATCGAGGATGTGTTCTCGATCGGCCTCAACCGTGCCGTGACCGTGATTGCCGAGAAGCAGTCCAAGGGCAAGGGCGGCCGCAATGGCGGCACGCCGGCGGCTCTCAAGGAGCTTGGCGATCATCCCGACGGCGGCGGCAAGATCGTCGTGCGCGACGGCAAATACGGGCCTTACGTCAATTTCGGCAAGGTCAATGCCACGCTGCCCAAGGGCAAGGATCCGCAATCGGTGACAATCGAGGACGCCCTGGCGCTGATCGCCGAGAAGGAAGCCAAGGGCGGTGGCGGCAGGAAGCCGGCCCGCAAAGCGGCTGCCGCCAAGGCGCCCGCCGCCAAAAAGACGGCCGCCAAGAAGCCGGCCGCGAAGAAGAAGGGATAGCAGGGCGTGGCGCGCAGGATCTCGGGACGAAGCCACGGCGATCCGCGCACCGCCGACACCAGGGCCAAGGTCAAGGACGACTACCGGCCCTCGCGTGACGAAATCCTGCGCTATATCGCCGAAAATCCCGACCGTGCCGGAAAACGCGAGATCGCCAAGGCCTTCGCGCTGCGCGGCGACGACCGTATCTGGCTGAAGGACCTGTTGCGCGACCTGCAGGACGAGGGCGTCCTCAGCAAGGAGCGCAAGCGACTGGCCCGCGTCGGCGCCCTGCCCCATGTCGCCGTTCTCGACATCTTCGGCCGCGACGGTGACGGGGTCTTGCTGGCGCATCCGACGGAACTGGCAGGCCCCGGCGAGCCACCCGTGGTCTCGATCCGCGTTTCGCGCGGTGGCAACGGCCCGGCGCCCGGCATTGGCGACCGCGTACTGGCCAAGACCTTCCCGACCGACGATCCGTCGGGGCCTGCCTATACGGGCCGGGTGATGAAGATATTCGAGAAGCGTAATGATGCCGTCCTCGGCGTCTTTCGCGTGCTTCAGGACGGCAGCTTCCGCATCGAGCCGGTGGAGCGGCGCCAACCCGAGCTGATCGTCGACAAGGAATTCCAGAACGGCGCCAGGAACGGCGATCTTGTCGAGGTCGAGCCTGCTCGAGCCTCCCGCTACGGATTGCCGCGCGCCAAGGTGCTCAACGTGCTGGGTTCGCTGACCAGCGAAAAGGCGGTCTCGATGATCGCCATCCACGCGCACGACATTCCGCACATCTTCCCGGCCGACGTCATCGCCGAATCCGAGGCGGTGAAGCCCGCGACGCTCGATCATCGCGAGGACTGGCGCGACCTGCCGCTGGTGACCATCGATCCGGCCGACGCCAAGGACCATGACGATGCCGTCTTCGCTACGCCCGACCTCGACGAGAAAAACCCCGGCGGCGTGATCGCCACCGTCGCCATCGCCGATGTCGCGGCCTATGTGCGCTACGGCACGGCTCTCGACCGTGAAGCCTTGAAGCGCGGCAATTCGGTCTATTTCCCCGATCGTGTCGTGCCGATGCTGCCCGAGCGCATCTCAAACGATCTCTGTTCGTTGCGCGAGGGTCAGGACCGTCCGGCGCTCGCCGTGCGCATGACCTTCTCGGCCGATGGCCGCAAGATCCGGCATTCCTTCCACCGCGTCATGATGAAGTCGGCGGCCAAGCTCGCCTATCCCCAGGCGCAGGCGGCGATCGACGGCATTCCCGACGACAAGACCGGCCCGATCCTCGATACGGTGCTGAGGCCGCTCTGGGATGCCTACGCCATCCTCAAGCGTGGCCGCGACGGCCGCCAGCCGCTCGAGCTCGACCTGCCGGAGCGCAAAATCCTGCTCAAGGCGGACGGCACGGTCGACCGCGTCATCGTGCCGGAGCGGCTCGACGCGCATAAATTGATCGAGGAATTCATGATCCAGGCCAATGTTGCCGCGGCCGAGACGCTGGAGGCGAAGAAGCAGGCGCTGGTCTACCGCGTCCATGATGCGCCCTCGCTTGCCAAGCAGGAATCGCTGCGCGAATTCCTGCAGACGCTCTCACTGTCGTTGGCGCGCGGCGCGCAGATGCGCCCCAGCCAGTTCAACGGCATTCTGGAGCGCGTGCGCGGTGCCGACAATGAAGCCCTGGTCAACGAAGTGGTGCTGCGCTCGCAGAGCCAAGCCGAATACTCGCCCAAGAACATTGGTCATTTCGGCCTCAACCTCAGACGCTACGCGCATTTTACCTCGCCGATCCGCCGCTACGCCGACCTGATCGTGCATCGCGGGCTTATCGCCGCGCTGGGCCTCGGTCCAGGCGGATTGACGCAAGACGAGGAAGCCCGCCTCGAAGACGTTGCGGTGCTCATCTCCGGCACCGAACGGCGCGCCATGGCTGCCGAACGCGATACGGTCGACCGCCTGATCGCTGCCTACCTCGCCGAGCGCATCGACGACCGCTTCGACGCCCGCATCTCCGGCGTCACCAAATCAGGACTTTTTGTCCAATTGCCGCAGTATGGCGCCGATGGTTTCATCCCAGTGTCAACTCTGGGCGGCGATTACTATATATACGACGAGACGGCCCGCTCGCTCTACGGAGAACGCTCGGGCAAGGGCTATCAGCTGGCGGACCGCGTCGAGGTCCGGCTTGTCGAGGTGGCGCCGATGGCCGGCGCGATGCGCTTCGAGATGTTGACCGACCCAAAGCCCTTGCCAGGCTCCAAAAGGTCGTTTCACAAGGCTAAGGGCCGCGCCCGCGCGTCGCAATCGCGACCTGGGTCGCGCGGCAGGAGACGATGATGCCGAAAGAGTTAGGGATGGAACAACAGGTTTTTGGCGGCGAACATCACACGGGCCGGGTTGCCCGCCCGCTGTGGACGGCGATGAAGCGGGGCTTGCTGGGCCGCTGCCCGAATTGCGGTGAAGGCAAGCTGTTTCGCGGCTTCACCAAGACCGTCGACACCTGCAGCGTCTGCGGCGAGGAGATCCATCACCATCGCGCCGACGATTTGCCGGCCTATCTCGTCATCGTCATTGTCGGCCATATCGTGCTCGGCGCCTTCATGGGCGTCGAGGCGACCTCCACCTTGTCCACCTGGCAGCACATCCTGATCTGGGTGCCCCTGACCATCCTTTTGTCGGTTGCCCTGCTGCAGCCTGTCAAAGGTGCCGTCATCGGACTGCAATGGGCGTTCTATATGCACGGATTCGGCGGCGAAAAGGATGTGATCGAGCCGCATCCCGGGGCCTGAGATATTGGCTGGCGCAACATGCCGATCGTTAAGGCCACTTTCGCATGCAAGAAGTTTCCGCTAGGTCCAGCGCATGGAAGCAATGACCAAGGCGGATGCCGACAAGCTCGACAAGGGTCTTGCCACGCATGGCGGCCGGCCCCTGCGTCCGCGTGACGCCGCGACGCTCATCCTGCTCGACCGCAAGGGCGACGACGTCCTGGTGCTGATGGGACGCCGCCACGCCGCGCACGCCTTCATGCCGGGGAAATTCGTTTTCCCGGGCGGCCGCACCGACCCCGCCGACAGCCGTATCCCGACGGCCACCACACTTGACCCCGGCGAAGAAGCCAGGCTGACGGCCGGCCCCGGCCGCACCAGCCAGACTCGAGCCCGTGCCATTGCCTTGTCGGCGATCCGCGAGACCTATGAGGAGGCCGGCCTGCTGATCGGCCGCAAGGGCGCCTTCACCACCACGAAACGCGACTGGCAGGGTTTCGTCGACCATGGCGTGGCGCCGTCGCTGGAGGCATTGCGCTTTGTCGCGCGCGCCATCACGCCGCCGAACCGGGTGCGCCGCTTCGACACCCGCTTCTTCAGTGCCTGGCGTGACGATGTCGCCATCGAACTGCCCGATGGCGGCCCGACCAACGAATTGGAGGAACTGGTCTGGCTCCCGCTAGCCAGGGCCAGGCAGGCCGACATACCTGACATCACCCGAATGATCCTCGACGAGCTGGAAAAGCGGCTCGCCGACGATCCGCTGCTGCGGCCGGGCGGCCCCGTTCCCTTCTACCGGCTTGTCCGCAACCGCTTCACCCGCGAACTTCTCTAGAGCAATTCCAGGAAAAGTACGACGCGGTTTTCCCGGGACAAGAGCGAAGCACTTGCCCTTGGGAATTGCGCAAGATCAAACAGACAGAGTATTCAGCATCTCATGACGGTCGATACCCAACCACAGGGCGACGAACGCGTACACTGGCTGCCAATGGTGGCGGCGATCTCGTCGATCAGCGTCGTCGGCATCGCCATTGGCCTCGGCATGCCGCTGCTCAGCGTCATCCTGGAAACGCGCGGCCATTCGGCCTCGATGATCGGCCTCAACACGGCCGTCGCCGGCCTGGCGTCGATTGCCGGAGCGCCGCTCGCCACGCCGCTCGCCATGCGCTTTGGTGTCGCCTGGACCATGATCGCCATGATCGCCGCCGGCGCGCTGGCCTTCGTCGGCTTCCATTTCGCGCCCGATTTCTGGATGTGGTTTCCGCTGCGCATCGTGCTGCACATCGCGCTGACCGTCCTGTTCATCCTGTCGGAATTCTGGATCAGCACGTCCGCGCCGCCGCATCGCCGCGGTCTTGTCCTTGGCATCTATGCCACCGTCCTGTCGCTCGGTTTTGCCGCGGGGCCGTGGCTGTTCGCCCATCTCGGCAGTTCCGGCTTCCGGCCGTTCGGCGTCATCATCGCCTTGGTGACGCTGGCCGCGATACCGGTGCTGGCCGCGCGCAACGAGAGCCCAACCATCGTGGCGGAGAGCGAAACCAGCCACTTCCTGCGCTATATCTGGCTGGTGCCGACCGCGACCTTCGCCGTGCTGGTATTCGGCGCGGTCGAGACCGGCGGCTTCGCACTGTTCCCCGTCTATGGCAGTCGCATCGGCTATTCCGAAGCCGATGCGGCGCTGCTCCTGACCATGATCGGCCTCGGCAATGTGCTGTTGCAGATTCCGATCGGCATGATCAGCGATCGCGTCTCCGACCGGCGCTATCTGCTGCTTGGCTGTGCCACGGTCGGCCTCGTCGGCACGATATTCATGCCGTTCTTCGCCGCGAACTGGCATTTGATGGCCGCGCTTCTCTTCGTCTGGGGCGGTGTCGTCGCCGCCATGTACACGATCGGCCTCGCCCATCTCGGCTCGCAGCTATCCGGTCACGAGCTGGCGTCGGCCAATGCCGCCTTCGTGCTGTGCTACGGCGTCGGCATGGTGCTTGGCCCGCAGGCGATCGGTATCGGCATGGACAGTTTTGGACCTTCCGGTTTCGGCTGGTCGCTCGGCCTGTTCTTCGCCGCCTATATCGCCCTGGTCTGTTTCAGGCTGGTGCGCAAGATTCTTCTCTGACGCAGCCCCGCTGCTGACAGAACCGTGTCAGCAGAGCCGGGTTAAAAGAGTGTCCCAAAACTTCGGACGTCGAGGATACTCTCATGATCGATAGCGGCTTTGAAACCACTTCGCTGCGCATGACGCTTCTGCTGCTCGTGAGCTTCCAGGCTCCGGCCGCCGATATCGACCGCATCATGGACGCCGTGGTGGCGATCGCGCCGCTTGCCATGGGCAAGTATGACCGCAATGCGTACCAGTCGGCGCACGGCATCGAGCGCTACAGGCCGCTTGAAGGGGCCGCTGTCGGTGCCGAGACCGAATTGCGCCGCCGCCCGGGAACGGTCGAGGTTTCCTTCGAATTGCCCGACGACCAGGAACTGGCGGCCCGAGTCGTCGAGGCGATTTTCCAGGCCCATTCCTACCAGGAGCCCGTGATCCGCATCCAGCCGATCCTTGCCAGCCGTTCCAAGGGGCTGGACGACCGCGCCAATCCGAATCGCTGGTGGAACACCACCGGGGACTGGAAGAAGCTCGCGGCGGTCGAGGTGCAAACCGCCTGATTTGCGCCCGCAAGGCTTTTCAGACGCGTCACATCCGGTCCTGCGGGCTTGACTTTCCAGGCACGTTCTTTATGTGTCGCGCCAAGTTTCCCGCGTCCGGGTGTTTTCCCCGTGCTCCAGCGGCCAAAACTCCACGAACGAACGGACTGATACCATGGCCAAAGCCGCAAACATCAAGATCAAGCTTCTGTCGACCGCCGACACCGGTTTCTTCTACGTGACCAGCAAGAACAGCCGTACCAAGACCGACAAGCTGTCGTTCCGCAAGTACGATCCGGTTGCCAAGAAGCACGTCGAATTCAAGGAAACCAAGATCAAGTAATCTGGTTTCCTCTCTGGAATGCAAAAAACGCCGCCCATTGGGCGGCGTTTTTGTTTGCACGAGAGATCGAGCATCCCAGCCCGGCTGAATTCCTTCAGCCCGGCTGAATTCCTTCAGCCGATGCGATCGCCGCTTTCCCTATCGAACAAATGCAGCGCCGCAGGGTCGGCCGCCAGCCGCACCACATCGCCGGGCTTCACGCCGGCACGGCCCATGGCAAAAACGCAAAGCTGCTGCCCTGCCAGCTTGACGTAGAACTGCGTCGACAGGCCAAGCGGTTCCACCACTCCGACCTCACCTCGCAGCGCACCGTCGTCAGCGAGCTTGATATGCTCGGGCCGCAGACCGACGGTGATCGCGTCGCCGTCCTTCAACGGCAGACCGTCAGGCAGGCGCAGCTTCTGGCCGTCGGACAGCACCGCATCGACCTTGCCGGCCTTCTCCACCGCCGCCGGCAGGAAATTCATGCCGGGCGAGCCGATGAAGCCGGCGACGAACATGTTGGCCGGCCGGTCGTAGAGGTCGAGCGGCGCGCCGACCTGCTGGATCAGCCCGTCATGCATGACGACGATCCGGTCGGCCATGGTCATCGCCTCGATCTGGTCGTGGGTGACATAGACCGAGGTGGTCTTCAACTGCTGGTGCAGCGCCTTGATCTCGGCGCGCATATGGACGCGCAGCTTGGCGTCGAGGTTCGACAGCGGCTCGTCGAACAGAAACACCTTGGGATCGCGCACGATGGCGCGGCCCATGGCGACGCGCTGGCGTTGGCCACCGGACAATTGCCTGGGCAGGCGCTGCAGGAACGTGTCGAGCCCCAGCCGCTTGGCCGCTCCATCGACACGCGCATCGATCGCGGGCTTCTCGGCTTTCCGCAGCATCAAGCTGAAGCCCATGTTCTTGGACACATCCATATGCGGATAGAGCGCGTAGGACTGGAACACCATGGCGATGTCGCGATCCTTCGGCGCCACGTCGTTGACCAGCCGGTCGCCGATGCGGATCTCACCGTCGGAAGCTTCCTCGAGCCCCGCGATCATGCGCAGAAGCGTGGACTTGCCGCAGCCTGACGGACCGACCAGGACAACGAACTCGCCATCCGCGATTTCCAGGTCGACCGCGTGCAAGACGCGCACGGCGCCATAATCCTTGCGGACCTTTTCGAGCGTGACAGAGGCCATCGATCTATCCTTTGACCGCACCGGCGGTCAGGCCGGTGACGAGATAGCGTTGCAGGAAGGCGAAGAAGATGCAGACCGGGATAAGCGCCAGGATGGAGGCGGCCATCATCTGCCCCCAGTCGACGGCGAACTTGCCGATGAAGGTCAGCAGCCCGACGGCGAAGGTCTTCTGGTCGTCGCTGGAAATCAGCATCAGCGCGAACAACAGCTCGCTCCAGGCGGCGGTGAAGACGAAGCCGAGCGTCGCCCCCATGCCCGGCAGCGTCAGCGGCACGATCACGCGGCGCATCGCCTGCGCGCGGGTACAGCCGTCGATCATCGCCGCCTCCTCCAGATCCTTCGGGATGCCGTCGAAGAAGGACTGCATCAGGAAGGTGGCGAAGGCGGTGTTGAAGGCGGTGTAGATGATGATCAGCCCGGTCAGGCTGTTGATCAGACCGATCTCGCCCATCACGCGGTAGATCGGCGGAATGACCATCACCAACGGGAAGGTCTGGGTCAGAAGCAGCATCAGCGCCAGCGCCGCCTTGCCGCGGAAGGTGAAGCGCGACATGGCGTAGCCGGCAAGCGTTGCGATCACCGTGACCAGCGCCGCCGTCGACACCGAGACGATGACGCTGTTGAGGAAATAGCGCGGGAAGTCGGTCGCTTCGAGCACGGTGGCGAAATTTCGCAGCGTCATCTGCGACGGCCAGAAGGTGATGCCCTCGGAATAGAGAAGCCGCTCCGGCGTGACCGAGATCTTCAGCGTCCAATAGATCGGGAACAGCGCAAAGACCACATAGGCCGCGATCGCCGCATAGAGGCCGACGCCGCCGAAAAACCGTTGCGAGGTTGTGCGTCCGGCGATCATCAGACGTGCCTCACCAGGCTGCGTCGGATACCGATCAGAACAATCGCATAGGCAATGAGCAGCACCAGCAAGAGCACGGCGACCGCCGAGGCATAACCCTTGTCCAGCGACTTGAAGGCGCTGACATAGATGTAGACCGGCACGGTATTGGTCGAGCCGGCGGGCCCGCCCTCGGTCATGACGAAGATCAGGTCGGCAAAAGTCGCGATCCAGATGGTGCGCAGCATGACGGTTATGGCGATGGTCGGCGCCAGGAAAGGCAGCGTCACCTTGGTGAAGCGTTGCCAGGGCGAAGCGCCGTCGATGGCCGCCGCCTCGTGCAGTTCCGAAGGGATCGATTTCAGCGCCGCCAGCAGCGTGATGGCGAAGAACGGAATGCCGAACCAGACATTGGCGACGATCGGGCCCCACATTGCGGTCGAAGGGTCGGAAAGCACGTTGGTCGGCTCGGCCTTCAGCCCCAGGGCGAACAGCCAGTGCGGCAGCGGACCGATGATCGGATTGAACAGCCAGGCCCATGTCAGTCCCGACAGGAAGGACGGCACCGCCCAGGGCAGGAAGACCAGGGCCTGCACCGCCTTGCGACCGGCAAAAGGCTTGTCGAGCAGCAGTGCCAGGCCGAGGCCGAGGAAGAACTGGAAGAACAGGCTGGCGACCGTCCACCACAGCGTGTTGACCAGCGCCTGGCCCAGCACCTGGTCCGACAGCATCGCCTGATACTGGCCGAGCCCGACATATTCCGACTTGAAGGCGGAAAACTTGCGAAAGGAATAGCTGATGCCGATGACCAGCGGCACCAAAAGCACCACGACCAGCAGGATGATCGCCGGGCTGAGATAGAGCCAGGGCTCGAAAGTCGCATAGGAGAACCGCTTCCTTCGCGGCCTGCCTGCGGATCGAATTTCGGACACGGCGTAGGTCATACGGTGCTCACAGTGGAAGGTGGATGCCGGCGTGGCAACAGCACCCTTCTCCCCGTTCAACGGGGAGAAGATGCCGGCAGGCAGATGAGGGGCGCTGAGTCGGCAGAAGCTGGCGCCGCCCCTCATCCGTCACTTCGTGACACCTTCTCCTCGTGAACGGAGAGAAGGGAAGGAAAACTACTTCTTGTTCTTGGCCAGCCAGTCCTGCTGTTCCTTGGTCAGGAAGGCAGCCCACTGGTCGGCGACGTCCTTGGCCGTCTTCTGGCCGAGCAGCACTTCCTGGAAGTTCTTGATCGCCACCTGGTCGACGAAATTGCCGAGGTTTTCGAGATGCGTCGGCGGCGTCACCATTTCATACTTGGAGCTGTCGCTGAGTTCGGTGAACCAGCCCTTGAACTGCTCGGTCTTGAAATGCGGATCCTGGTCGGCGCCGTTGTGGATCGGCACGACGCCGACCTCCTTGGCCCATTCCAGATTATCCTTCGGCGACAGCAGCGTCGCCATCAGCTTCCAGGCGTCGTCCTTGTGCTGCGAATTGGCAAACATCGCCCAACCGGCATAGCCGAGCGTCGGATAGGATTTGCCGCTCGGGCCGGTCGGCAACGGCGCCACGGCGAAATCGTCGGCGCTCATCTTGTCGGCGATGCCGAGCAGAGCGTCGGGATCCTGGTTCAGCATGGCGCAAGTGCCGGAATAGAAGCCGGTGACCGTCTCGTTGAAGCCCCAGCTCACCGCATCCTTCGGCGCCAGGCCGTCCTTGTACATGTCGGCCAGCATCTGCAGGCCCTTGACCGAGCCTTCGTCGTTGATGGTCGAGGTGCCGTCCTCGTTGAAATAGCCGCCCTTACCCTGAGCGATGTTCATGAACATATGCATCCCGTTGAAGGCACCCGGGCCGCCGCGCAGGCAGTAGCCGTATTTGCCCGGAATGGCGGAGATCTTCTTGGAATCGGCGACGAACTCGTCCAGCGTCGCCGGCGGGCCGTCGAGCCCGGCTTCCTTGAACAGTTTCTTGTTCCAGAACAGCGCGTTCACATAGTAGCCGTAAGGGATCATGAACTGGGTGTTGTTGACGGTCGAGCCGAACTGCTTGGCACGGTCGCCGAGCGTCTTGGCATCGTCCCATTTGGCCATATAGGGGCCGAGGTCCTCGAGCTGCGCATTGTTGGCGTAGAGGCCCATCCAGCGCTCCGGCATCTCGACGACGTCGGGCGTGTCGCCGGCCTGCACCATGGTCAGGAATTTCTCGAAGGCCTGCCCCCAAGGCAGCGAAACCAGCTCGACCTTGACGCCGGGATTGGCGGCTTCGAATTCGGCGATCTGCTTCTTCAGGAACTCGGTGCGCGGCGGGCTGGTGATCACTTCGACCATTTTCAGGGTCGAATCGGCGAGCGCACCACCGGCGGAAATCGCCAGCCCCGCAACGGTGGCAAGCATGACGGTCAGTTTTTTCATGTTCAAGACTCCCATTTTGAACCCGCTTGTTATTTTCTGGCTTTTTCGAAGGCCTGGGCGATATCGGCCCACAGGTCCTCGACACTTTCCAATCCGACATTGAAGCGGATGGTTCGGGGGCTGACGCCGAAGCGCGCCATCGAATTCAGTCCCGGCGTCTGCTCCAGCGACGCCTTGGCCGGTACGACCAGACTCTCATGCCCACCCCAGCTGACGCCGATGCGGAAGAACTTCAACGCGTCTACGAAGACCGGGATGTCGATGTCGTCCGTCACCTCGAAGGAGAACAGCCCGGCATAACCCGCCAGCGTCGCCTTGCCCGGATGGTTCGAATAGGCGGGGTGGTTGACCCGCTCGACATTGCCGTGTGCCTTCAGCCGCTCGGCGATGGTGAGCCCGCTCTTCATATGGTGCGGCAGGCGCAGCGGCAGTGTGCGCAGGCCGCGCAGCAACAGCCAGGCCTCGAACGGCGACAGTTTGCCGCCGAGATAGGAATAGGTCTGCTCGTTGATGTGCTTGATATGCACGGCCGAGCCCGCCACCACGCCGGCAACGGTATCGCTATGGCCGCCGAGATATTTCGACGCCGAGTGCAGCACCAGGTCGACGCCATGCGTGAACGGCTTCTGGAACACCGGCGTCGCCCAGGAATTGTCGATGGTGGTGATGATGCCATGCTCTTTCGCCAGCCGGGTCAGGTGCGGCAGGTCCTGCAGCTCGAACATCATCGAGGTCGGGCTCTCCAGGTAAAGCAGCTTGGCGCCTGGCAAGGCCGCCGCCACCGCATCCGGATCGGAGCCGTCAACATAGTCGACCTTGATATTGAGCCGCGGCAAGAGCCGCTCGAACAGCCGGTAGGCATCGCCATAGCAGTTGCGCACCGCCACGATGCGCTCGCCGGCGCCGACAAAGGCAAGCACCGTGGCGCTGATCGCCGCCATGCCGCTGGAGAAGCCGCGCGCCGCCTCGGCGCCCTCTAGTGCCGCGACACGCGCCTCGAATTCCATCACCGTCGGATTGTCACCGCGCGAATAGATCGGCTGCTTTCGTTTGCCGGCAAACGTGTCGGCCATTTCGGCATAGTTGGCGAAGGTGAACAGCGAGGTCTGGTAGATCGGCGGCACCACAGCGCCGCCCGGAAACGGTTCGTCATGCGCCAGAAGCGTCGCCGCCTCGGCGAGATAATCGTGGTCAAAACCTGATGGATGCTCGTTCATGTCTGGCCCAGGAATTTGAGTTTGGCCGCACCGCGCTTCAAGTCGTCCTCGACGGTGGCGATCAGCTTCAGCGCCTCGTCGCGCGCGCCTTGCGGATCGCGCGCGGCAATGCGTTCGTAGATGGTGCGATGGTAGGGAAAGCTGGCGTGGCCAAAGTCGCGCACGCCGAGCGGATGCTCCCAGAAACGGTGGAACAGCTCATGCATGGCCGCGATGATCTGTTCGAACAGCGGATTTCCGGAGACCCGGTAGATCGCCTGATGGAACTCCCAGTCCTCTTCGGAAGACATGCCGTCGCGGGTGCGGAACGCCTGCTCCATGATGTCGAGCTTGCGTTCGATCTCGGTGATGTCGGCGACGCTGGCGCGCTCGGCGCAGAGGGCTGCCGCCTCCGCTTCCAGCGCGCGGCGGATTTCCAGCGTCTGCATCAAGCTGGTGAAATCGTTGCCGCCGGCAAGCGTGAGCGGCAAATGCAGCATGTCGGGTGAGACGGCCGCCTTGAGATAGGTGCCGCTGCCTTGCCGGCGCTCGACCAGGCCCAGCCCTTCCCACCTGGTCAGCGCCTCGCGCACCGTGTTGCGGCTGACCTTGAGCCGCTCGGCCAGAATACGCTCGGTCGGCAGCCGCTCGCCGGGCTGCAAGGCCTCGGCGCGAACGAAGCCAACCAACGCCTTCAGCACGGCGTCATCGCGCGCCGTCGTCTGGATGGGTGGCAGGCTGTTCTGGTCCACATCTCCTCCAAGTGGTCCAATGGTCCAACCAATTCCTGCATAGATAGAACCTCCTGTCAATCGCTTGTCAGGAGGCGCTCGAGTTGTTGAAGCCTGTGAAGCGCTGTGTTCAGACTTTGGCGGCAGCCGGTCCGAACCATCTGGTTAGGGCGTCGGCCAATCCCCGCTGGTCTGCAATTCCAACCCAGGCCACATACCCATCCGGCCGGATCAGCACGGCCTCCGGCGCGACGACCGTTCCAAGTACGGGAAGCTCCCAGGCGCCGGCATAGACGGCATCGACCTGTCTGATGCGGCCGGCCCACGGCGCTATGTCCAGCCTGCCTGGTTCACCCAGGTTGACGAGCACCGGCTGGGCGTCGTGCAGCAAGGTAAAAAGCCGCAACGGACCATTGGCGGTGAGCAGATCGAGGTCGGGCATTCGTCGCCCAAGCAGCGCATGCCCTTCCCCGAAATCGTAGTGCAGACCCAGGCCAGACATCTCCCCGGCGATCCGTTTGCGTGGCTCGTCCATGGCGAGCAGTTCGGCAACCGTGTCGCCGAGAGCCTTGGTGCGCGCATCCATACGACGAAGCGCGACCTGCGCCATCGTGTTGCGCAACACGCGGGCGGCGACCGGATGGCGCTCGGCATGGTAGCTGTCGAGCAGGCTTTCCGGTGAGATCCGCTTGACCACCTGGGCCAGCTTCCATCCCAGATTGACCGCGTCCTGCACGCCGATATTGAGCCCCTGCCCGCCCATCGGCGGATGGATATGCGCGGCGTCGCCGGCCAGCAGGACACGCCTGTTGCGATAAGCAGCGGCCTGGCGCGTCATATCGGTGAAGCGGGAAATCCAGGTTGGATTGTGGACCCCGAAGTCGGTGCCATAGGCAGCGACAAGCGCCTCGCTGAGATCGTTCAGCGTCGGTTCGCCACCGAGGGTCAGTTGTCGCTCGGTCAGCACGACCCCCACCCGGCCGCCGTCCTCCAGCTTACCCATCGCATGAGTTCCATGGGCGTCGCTGCGAAAACCCAATGCCGGTTCCCTAGACATTTCGACTTCGGCGATCATCCAGCTCATCGTCGGATCCCATCCGTCGAACGCGATATCAGCCGCCTTGCGGATCATGCTGCGTCCACCATCGCAGCCGACCAGGTACTGCGCCCTCAACCGTTGGCCGCCGGACAAATCAAGGTCGACGCCGTCATCATCCTGCGCGAAGTCGGTAACGTCCTGTCCGCGATAGATCGGCACGTTCAGCTCGCCGACCCAGTCGGCCAGGATGCGCTCGATGTGGTTCTGCCGCAGGCCGAGCACATAATTGTGCCGGCTGGGAAAATCGCCGATGTCCAGCTTGACCATGTTGAAGCCCACCGATCGCGAAGGCTGTCCCTGGGACACGAAGCGGTCGGCAATGCCACGCTGGTCGAGCACCTCGATGGTCCGGGCATGCAGGCCGCCCGCGCGCGAACCGATGAGTTGCTGGGTCGGCCGCCGCTCGACAATGGCCACGTCGACTTTGGCCAGCGCGAGTTCCCCAGCCAGCATAAGCCCTGTCGGGCCGCTCCCGGCGATCAGCACCGCATGATCTTCTCGTCCATCCGTCGGTATCGATACCGGCATTTGCTGCTCCCGTTTCCGTTGGCCAGGGCGTGGTTGTACGGGAGGAGCCAGGTCTTGCCGCAAGACCCTTGTGCGCCATATGTATGTAGTGGAAGGGGTAGCGTTTTCCCCTGGCCTCCATGACCGTCTGCAAGAGCAGCTGTCAGGCAAAGCACGGAGGGCCATCGGTCAGAGACGCAGAACCGGCCGCCCATCGCGATTTTCAACGCATAAAAAGCCCCTGAACTTCAGGGCTTGGCACGGAGCCTTGATGTCATTTGAGACAAAGGGGGCCGGTCGGCGTTTGGCAGCGGTACGAGGAGGCCACTATGTGCCAGCGCCGGCCGGCCGACCCCACGGACCCAGGAGATGCGGCGGACCTGAGCATGGGGTATTCCCAGGGATCGAGCCGGCTATTTCCCTCGCGCCGGCTTCGTCTTGGCCAGCACATTTGCGCAAGAGCTTATGAAAATCAACAGTTTCTTAACCAAGGCTCGCGAATCGCTTGGATTAAGGTAAATGGGTAACCCTGTTGGGTTGACCCGATAATCCGGCCTGGCCCGTCAGGCCGCCTTGGCGACGACGCGGTTGCGACCGCCGCTCTTGGCTTCGTAGAGCGCCAGATCGGCGCGCTTCATCAGGGCCGCCACCGTGTCCACGCCCTTCAGCACCGACGACACGCCGACGCTGACAGTGACCTCGATGGTTTTGCCGCCGGCGCCGATTTCAAACGGTTTCTGGGCGATTTCGGCACGAATGCGCTCGGCCACCTTCTCGGCCACGGCGCCATCGGTGTCGGGCATGACCACGACGAACTCTTCGCCGCCGAACCGGCAGGCAAGGTCAATGCCACGGACGTTCTTGCGCAGCCGCCGTGCGAATTCGCGCAGCACCTCGTCGCCGCCATCATGACCATGCGCGTCGTTGATCGACTTGAAGCGGTCGAGGTCGGTGATCATCACCGATAGCGGCCGGCGCCGCGCCACGGCGCGATCGAACAACGTCTGCAGATGGCTGTCGAGGTAGCGACGATTGTGCAGCCCGGTCAGGCCATCGGTGACCGCCATCTCGATGGTCTGGGTGACGCTGGCGCGCAGTTGGTCGTTGTAGCGTTTGCGCCGCACCTGGGTGCGCAGCCGCGCAGTCAGTTCCTGCTGGTCGATCGGCCGCATCAGATAGTCGTTGATACCGAGTTCGAGGCCGCGGATGATGCGCTCTTCCTCGCCTTCCTCCGCCAAAAGAATGATCGGCACGAAACGGGTGCGGTCGAGCGAGCGCAATTGCGAGCACAGCCTGAGCGGATCGAAATCGGCGAAGGCCGTCGAGATCATCACGCATTCATAGGGTGTTTCGGCGGCCTGGAAGAACCCGGCATGCGGATCGCCGGTGACGTCGAGGTCCGCCCGGTCGCGCAGCATCTTCTGAATGCGCTCGACCGACGATTTGCGTTCGTCGATCAGAAGCACTTTCGGCGTCGTGTCCTCGGAGGCGAAATTACGGCTCAAAAGTTCCTCGATGCCGATGTTGCGCGTTGTCGAGGCGCGCAACCGCAGTTCGTCGGTCAGCGACTTCAGGCGGACCAGGCTCTTGACGCGCGTCATCAGTTGCAGGTCGTTGACCGGCTTGGTGAGGAAGTCGTCCGCGCCGGCCTCGAGCCCGCGCACGCGATCGGAAACCTGGTCGAGCGCGGTGATCATGACCACTGGAATGTGTGACGTCGCCGGATCGCTCTTCAGCCGCCGGCAGACCTCGAACCCGTCCATTTCGGGCATCATCACGTCGAGAAGCACGACATCGACCTTGCCGTTCTCGCAGGTCTCGATCGCATCGAGCCCGTTGTTGGCGGTCAGCACCTCGAAATATTCGGCCAGCAGGCGAACTTCCAGCAGCCTCACATTGGCAGGGATGTCGTCGACGACGAGGATCCGCGCGGTCATCTCACAAGGCTCCGGCTCGGCTGGAAGGGTGCATCAGGCATCGCCCAGATAGGATTTGATGGTTTCGATGAAGCGCGGCACCGAGATCGGCTTCGAAATATAGGCTTCGCAGCCGCCCTGGCGGATACGTTCCTCATCGCCTTTCATCGCGAAGGCTGTGACGGCAATGACCGGGATGACGTGCAAATCGTCGTCCTCCTTCAGCCATTTGGTCACTTCCAGTCCCGACACTTCGGGCAGTTGGATGTCCATCAGGATGAGGTCCGGCCGGTGCTGGCGCGCCAGGTCGAGCGCCTCCAGACCGTTGCGGGTGCGCACCGTCTCGTAGCCGCTTGCTTCGATGAGGTCCCGAAAGAGCTTCATATTGAGCTCATTGTCCTCGACGATCATGACCTTCTTAGGCATCCACATCCCGTCCCGGCCGTCCTCCGCCCGGAGGTGGCCGTCATGCGCTCCTTGCTTGAACGCACCAAACCCAGCTTCACTATACGGCAATATGATTGACGAAACGGAAACCCGCTGCCTGCAAAGCAGCACGAAGTCCGCCTCGCCTCCCGGCGCGTCCAAAAGGCGCGCCACACGCTAATGGCTTGCCGCAAGCAACTCTTGCCATTACTGCGGGAGAGACTCATTCCACACACCGAAGGTAGTGATGGCAAACGCAGCGTCAATGCGCGAAGAGGCCGAAACCATTGCCGTGAAGGCATTGGGCTTCGTTGCCGCCGATCCCGAGCTTCTACCGCGCTTTCTGGCGATCACGGGAATAGAGGCGCATTCGATCCGCCGGGCGGCCGGCGAGCCGGGTTTCCTGGCCGGCGTCCTGCAGTTCATTCTCGCCCACGAGCCGACCTTGCTGCGCTTTGCCGAGGAAACCGGCACCCCGCCGGCGGCTGTCGGCAAGGCGTTGCGCGCCTTGCCGCTTGGCGACGACAATCACGAGCGTTCCACATGAGCGACGATCCCGAAACCGCACGCCAGATCGAGGAACTGGCGGCTGACGACCGGCCGCTGCTGGTGCTCGATGTCGACGATGTGGTGCTCGAATTCATCCGACCCTTCCCGCATTTCCTCAAGGCGCGCGGCTATGGTCTGACGCTGGCTTCCTTCCGGCTGACCGGCAACATTGCCGAGACTGCCAGCGGCCGCCTCATCGAACAACCCGAAGTCACGGCACTGCTGGGCGATTTCTTCGACGCGCAAGCCGATTGGCAAAGCATCACCGACGGCGCGGCGGAAGCTCTGACGGGACTTGGAGGTCGCGCGGAAATCATATTGCTGACAGCGATGCCGCACAGGCATCGAGCGGTGCGCAGGGCGCATCTCGACGCCCTCGGGCTCGCTTATCCGCTGCTGACCACGGAGATGGCCAAGGGGCCGGCGGTGGCCAGACTGCGCGGCAAGAGCGGCAGGCCGCTGGTCTTCGTCGACGACCAGCCGGCCAATCTGGCGTCGGTGCGGGGCTCGGTAGCCGACGCAACTCTTTTCCATCTGATGGCCGACAATTCGCTGCGCGCGTTCCTGCCGCCGGTCGCGGACGATGTCGTGGTCGTCCAGGATTGGCAGGAAGCCGCGCCGAAGATCGCGAACGCACTGGGTCTCCAGGCGCGTTAATCCAAAGGGAAGCGCTGTGCGCCTCCCGCCCGCGGGCTGAACCTCAAGGGTTCAGCTTCGCCCCTGCCCCGCCATTGTCGCCGCCGCCATTATCGCTGCCGCTGTCGGCGCCGCCGTTGTTGCTGCCTTCGTTGGCGCTGCCGCCATTGTCGACGCCGCCATTATCGACACCATTGTCATTGCCCGCGCCGTCGCCATCGTCGACGCTGTCATCCACCGCCGGATCCGCGGGCTTCAGCATGACGCCATTGACGGTCACCGAGCCGTCGGCCTTGGTGTTGATGACCCATTCCAGCTTGCCGTCCGGCAGCGTCTTGGCAAAACCCTTTGCCATCAGGGCGACAGGCACGTACTGCCCGACCTCCGGCTCCGCCTTCGCCGCTTCCTGCAGATGCGCCATGATCTTGTCGAAGCCGGCCACATCGACGGTGAGATTGGCGTCGGGTTTCTGGCCAAAGCTTGTCATGTCGCCTTCCAGCGCGATCTCCATGTCCTTGTTCTTGATCGTGCTGTGGCCAATGACGACCTTCGGGGTCTTGGCCAGGAAGTCGGCCTTGAGCTGGTCGCCGAACTCGGCCGACAGCGGCGGATCCTGATTGAGGTCAAAGGCAGCGATCGCCTTCTTCGCCATGCTGTCGAGATCGATGTTGGCGCCGCCGAAATTCAGGTCGATATCGGCGGGCAGAAGCGCCACGCTCCAGCTCGGCAAGAGCTGCTGCGGCACGGTCAGCCCCGATGCCTTGATGCCGTAGTTGATCTTGCCGTCCTGGGCGACGCCATCGGACCCGAACGCGGTGCTGAGTTGCGTAGCTCCGAACGTGCCGATCGGGCTGTCGACGGCGAAATCCTTGAAGCCGTAGGTTCCGTCTATACGTTCCCAAATCGGAAGTGCTGCAAGCAGAAGCGCCTTGAGCTGCGCCTGGTTTGCCTTCAGCGTCTTCTCGTCTTCATTGGCCACGGCAAACGCCAGGAGATCGAGCAGCGGCCTGGTCTGCACGCCCTTGCCGCTGGCCTCCACCGACAGTTCCGGTGACTTCACGGTAATCGGAAAATTCAGCCCGCTGTCGGGATCATTGAATTTTATCGCTTCGACGAAGTTCGAAATCTTCTGCGAGGTCGTGAAATCGACGCCGCCATTAGCCGCCTTCGTCGCCGACAGGGTCGCGGTGGCGGCACCGGCGGTCACATCCATCTTTTGCTTGGCGTCCTGCGACGACATCGTCATCCCGGCCATCGAGCTGGTGGCGCTGGTGAAGGCCGCCAGCTTGGGGTCGTAGACGCCGTTGCCCTTGCCGTCCTTGATCGAGAACTGCGTGCTCTGCTTTCCCTCGGGCCCGTTGAACTCAAACGAGGCGCTCTGGGAAAAATCCATCGACACATCCCAGGATCCGTCGCTGCGCGGCTTGACCAGCAGGGCGTAGGGCGCAATGTCGAACTTCAACAATTTCTGGTCGGGAAAGCTGCTGGCCAAAGCCTTGAAATCAAACACGATCTTGTAGGCGTCGCCTTCCGCCGAAACCTTCAGAATGCCCTTGTCGAGCGCCTGTTTGCCGACATAGCGGGACAGATCCTGCGACAATTGCTTCGCGCCCTGGCTGTCGACGGTCTGGCCGAAAGCGGGCGCACTGAGCAGAAGCGCCGTAAAGGCAAGTGGCAACATACGGTTCACGGGAATTCTCCGTTCGCTCGAGAGGCAAAAATCGTTTCGTACCTCTGGTAGGGAAATACCATCACAACTGCAAGACGATGACGGTCAGGCAACAGGCTTCAGCACCAGCCGCATCAGCGGCCGGCCGGCCTTGCGCTCGACCAGTCTCTCGAACCCGGCCTTCTCGAAGACCCCCGACGAGCCGACGAACAGGCCGATCGAACGCGAATCGCGGGACAGGTCGATGGGGCAGGCCTCGACAAGCCGCGCGCCGTTGCCGCGGGCGAAATCGATGCCGCCTTCGACGAGGCGGTGCGTGATCCCCCGGCCACGCGCCTTGGCCCGAATGAAAAAGCACGAGATCGCCCAAACGGCAGGATCGGAAGCGTCGGCGACATCGATCGGCGCCGAGCCCCTGCCCTTGTTGTTCCATTCGGGTACTTCGGCGCGTGGACCGATCTGCATCCAGCCAACCGCCTTGCCGTCCTCCATGGCCAGCAGCCCGGGCGGCGGGCCGGCGTCGATGCGTGCCTTGATGTGGTCCTTGTTGCGTTCACGGCTGCTCTCGCGCCGCGCAGCCGGCGTCAGCCGAAAATGCGTGCACCAGCAGCCGTAACAGGCGCCCTGCTTGCCGAAAAGGTCCTCGAATTCAGGCCAGAGATCTGGCGCCAGAGGCACTATGGTCGTGCTCATGCGTTCTCCCCAGGCGAAGCTTGTCGCTGGCCTTACACTGTCGTACCATTGCGTTTGTTCTCTTTATGTTCGCAGCGATGGCGGCTCCTGTCAACAATCCCGATCACGGTTTTTGCCGTGACTGCCTGACGTTTCAGCGCGGTGAAACGCGCCGCTGCGAACGCTGCGGCAGCCCTCGCCTTGTCCGCCACCCCGAGCTTTACCGGTTGCATCTGGCCCATATCGATTGCGATGCCTTCTACGCGGCCATCGAAAAGCGCGACAACCCGTCGCTCAAGGACAAGCCCTTGATCATCGGCGGCGGCAAGCGCGGGGTCGTCTCCACTGCCTGCTATATAGCGCGCATTCGCGGCGTGCGCTCCGCCATGCCGATGTTCAAGGCCCTCGAAGCCTGCCCCGAGGCGGTCGTGATCGCGCCCAACATGGAAAAATACGTGGCCGTCGGCCGTGAGGTGCGGGCCATGATGCAGGCGTTGACGCCGCTGGTCGAGCCGCTGTCGATCGACGAGGCCTTTCTCGACCTCGCCGGCACCGAGCGCCTGCACGGCCTGCCGCCGGCGGTTGTGCTGGCGCGCTTCGCGCTCGCGGTGGAGAAGGAGATCGGCATCACCGTCTCGGCCGGCCTGTCCTATTGCAAGTTCCTCGCCAAGGTCGCGTCGGACTTCCGCAAGCCGCGCGGGTTTTCCGTCATTGGCGAGGCCGAAGCGATCGGCTTTCTGGCACCACAGCCGGTGACCATGATCTGGGGGGTCGGCAAAGCCTTCAACGCCACGCTCGAACAGGATGGCATCCGCACCATCGGCCAACTCCAGAAGATGGAGCGCGGCGACCTGATGCGCCGCTACGGCGTGATGGGCGAGCGGCTCTACCGGCTTTCTCGCGGTGAGGACGTCCGCCGTGTGGACCCTGACCAGGACGCCAAGAGCGTGTCGGCCGAAACCACTTTCGAAACCGACATCGCGTCGTTGGACGAACTTGTCTCGGTGCTGCGGGGCCTTTCGGAAAAGGTCTCGGCGCGGCTGAAGAAGTCAGGCATTGCGGGACGCACCGTGGTGTTGAAGCTGAAGACCCAGGATTTCAAGCTGCGCACCCGCAACCGCCAGCTCGGCGACCCGACAAGGCTCGCCGACCGCATCTTTTCGACCGGTGTCGACCTTCTTCGCAAGGAAACCGACGGGACGAAATACCGGCTGCTCGGCATCGGCGTCAGCGACCTTTCCGACGACGACAAGGCCGACCCACCCGATCTGGTCGATGTCCAGTCGCGCAAGCGCGCCATGGCCGAAGGGGCGATCGATGCGCTGCGCGACAAGTTCGGCCGCAAGGCTGTCGAAACCGGCTACACCTTCGGCAGGGGTCGTGACGCCCACCCGCCGGAGCCGATCGAGGACTGAATTCAGCTGCGCTGCAGGTCGATCCGGCTCGTCACCACGCTCTTGCCGGTTTTCGGATCGGTATCGATGACCGTCAGCCGCATGCCGTTCGCCCCGCGCTTTTCGACCCTCATCTGCGCGGCCCGGTCGCCATTGACGTCCTTGGCCCAGCGGATGCCGAGGTTGATGGCATTGCCCGAGCGGCTGCCATTCAACTGCGCCGGCCCGGTACGCGATCCAACATAGGTGCCGCTATATTTCGCACCCCTGGCCTTCAGGTCCGCGCTGATGGCACGCGTAACCACGACCAGGCCGCGGCAATTGCCGTCGAGCGACAACGAGGTCGACGTCGCGTTCGACTTGAACGTGCATGACACGTTCACCGTCGGCGCATCGGTGGTTACCTTGACGATGCCCTTGCCGGAGAAATTGCCCTTGAACGAATTCAGGAACTGGGCCTCATCGGCGTGGGCCACCCCTGCCGCAATCGACAAACCGCCGGCCAGCGCAAGTTGCGCGAATGCTCTCATCGAAGCTCTCCCTCTGTGACTGGCGGAAAGACGCCCAGCTTGCCGAACAAAGCCGACCATTCCAACTCAACGCCCTTTGCAGTCTCGGGTTCCTTGTGTGGCATGGCTGTTCTGTCACCCCACCGCCACGACTGCCCCGGAAGAATACCTCGCCCAGAAAAATACCTCGCCCAGAAAAATACCTGGCCCAGAAGAATACAAGGACTAGAGATTGCTCCTGCAATCGCGTCCTGCGACATAGCTGGCATGGCACCAACTCCTTCGATCCCCAAGGCCGCTTTCTGGATGGCGCTGTCGATCACCTCGTTTCTGGCGATGTCTGTCGCCGGCCGCGCCACGACGGCCGAACTCAACGTCTTCCAGGTGCTGGAACTGCGTTCGGTGATCGGGTTCTTCATTCTGTTGCCGCTGGTGATGGCGACAGGCGGGCTTGCCGCGATGCGCACGCAGCGGCCGCTGGCCCATATCGTGCGCAATGTCGTCCACTACAGCGGCCAGGCCGCCTGGCTCTACGCGTTGACACTCATTCCACTGGCGGTGCTGATCTCGATCGAGTTCACCACGCCGATCTGGACGGCGATCCTGGCGGTGACTTTTCTCGGTGAAAGGCTGAGCCGGCCACGGCTCGCGGCGATCGCGCTTGGGCTGATCGGCGTCGTCGTCATCGTGCGCCCGGGCGTCGGCTCGGCGGATGTCGGCCACCTGGTCGTGCTGGGCGCGGCGGTCTGCTTCGGCGTCTCTCTGGTGCTGGTCAAGTCGCTGACACGCACGGACAGCGTCACGCGGATCATCTTCTGGATGCTGATCATCCAGTCCGTGATCGGCCTCGTTCCGGCCCTCTACGAGTGGCGCAATCCTTCTCTTGCGCTGTGGCCGTGGATCATCCTGATCGGTTTCTCAGGCATGTCGTCGCATTTCTGCCTGGCCCGCGCCCTGGCCTATGCCGACGCGACCGTGATCTCGCCGATGGATTTCCTGCGCGTGCCGCTGTCTGCACTGATCGGCTGGCTGCTCTATCAGGAGCAGATCGACGCCTTCACGGCTGGCGGCGCGTTGCTGATCCTGATGGGCAATCTGCTCAACCTGCAGCGCCGGCAGCCAAAGCCGGCCGAAGCCGCGGTGTCCTAGCGCCTCTCAATCGCCGCTATCGGGGATGTTGAGCACGTGGCCGCACGCCTTGCAGTGCACGGCATCCGGCTCGTGCCGCTGCAACCCGCATTGGGGACAGGGAAAGAACACTTTCGCCGGCCGGAATATCGCCTGCGCCAGCCGCACGAACAGCGATATGCCGATGATCATGGTGACGATCGCCGTCAGCTTGCCGGCAATGCCCGGCAGCACGATGTCGCCGAAGCCCGTCGTCGTCACGGTCGCGACGGTGAAATAAAGCGCATCGATGTAGTTTTCCAGCCCGGCGCCGTTGCGAAAGAAGAACGTGTAGACGAAGCCGGTGATGACGAAGAGAAAAGTCAACAGGTTGATGACCGCGTTGCTTGCGTCGCGCCAGGGTCTGAGGCCACGCATCTCGAAATGCCGCCAGATCGAACCGCTGCGCGACAGCGACCACAGCCGCAGAATGCGCAGAAAGCCTAGATTGGCGAGAGCCGTCGGCATCAGCAGCGTCAGAAGAATGAAAGCATCCACCCAGAAGGTCGGTTGCTTCATCAGCCGCAGCATGTCGTTGGAAGCCAGCAGCCTGGCAACCAGGTCGGCGGCGACCAGGGCCGCCACGGCATAATCCAGCCACAGGAACGAGCCCGACTGCTGAATGATTGGCGTGGCGATGAAGAAGGCGATGATGGCGAGGTCGATGATGACAGCCACCAATTGAAACCGGAAGGCAGCCGACGAGCGCCCGTGGTAGAGCCGGCGCAGCGTATCGCGCAGCCGCGCCATCGCGGTGAAATCCTGCAGGGCCTTGTCCCGGGCGCCTTTCATGCGGATCGCGACGGCGTGAACAGCCGCCGCTTTTCCACGGATGGGCAACCGGCAACCACCCCGGTCACACCAGTTCCACTTCAACCACGCCCGGCACGGCGCGCATCGCCGAGGCGATCTGCGGCGATATCCGATAGCCGCCCTGCAGGGCGATCTCCACCTCGCCCTGCGCCTCTTCCTTGATCACGATGATGCTCACCTGGCTCTCGCCACGCTGGGTAAGCTGCGATTGGATCATCGAAGCAGGACCGTCGTTCCTGACGAAGATGCGCAACGCCTTCTGGATGCGGCTTGCCTCATCCTCCAGCGACTGCACGGAATTGATGCGCAGATTGACACCCTCGGGTCGGTCCTCCGCGGCGACTGTGATGACAACCGAACGACCAGCCTCGAGAAGATCGCGGTACTGGGCCAGTCCTTCTGAAAACAGCACGGCCTCGTACTGGCCGGAGGTGTCTGAAAAGGCCACAACGCCCATCTTGTTGCCGGTGCGCGTCTTGCGCTCCTGCTTGCTGGTAACGGTGCCGGCAAGCCGGCCGGCGGAAGCGCCACGCTTGACGGCGGCAGAGAACTCCGCCCAGTTCTGCACCCGCATCTTTTGCAGCGCCGCCTTGTACTCATCGAGCGGATGGGCCGAGAGATAGAAGCCGACGACCTGGAATTCGCGGTGCAGCCGGTCGGCGGAGAGCCACGGATCGGTCGCCGGCAGATTGAGCGCCTGCGATTGGGCGCCCAGCGAAGCGCCGAAAATATCGGCCTGGCCAGAAACGGCATTCTGCTGGGCGAGCGACGCCAGGCCCATCATGCGCTCTACGCCAGCCATCATCTGGGCGCGATCATGGCCGAAGCAGTCGAGCGCGCCGGCCATGATCAGGCTTTCGAAAACCCGCTTGCCAACGATCTTCGGGTCGACCCTCTCGCAGAAATCCGCCAGGCTCTTGAACGGCTTTTCGCCGCGCACCGCCACGATGTGCTCCACCGCCGCGTCGCCGACGCCCTTGAGCGCGGCCATCGAGTAATAAATGCGGTTGTCGCCGACCTCGAAGGGGCGGAAGCTGGTCATCACCGACGGCGCCAGCACCTCGATGCCGAGGCGCAGCGCATCTTGCCGAAAGTCGGCGAGCTTGTCGGTGTTGCCCATGTCGAGCGTCATCGACGCCGCCAGGAATTCGACCGGATAATGCGCCTTGAGATAGGCGGTCTGGTAGGAGACGACGGCGTAGGCGGCCGCGTGCGACTTGTTGAAACCATAGTCGGCGAACTTGGCCAGCAGGTCGAAAATGAAGTCGGCTTGCGGCTTGGCGACGCCGCGCTCGACCGCACCCGAAACAAAGCGTTCGCGCTGCTTGTCCATCTCGGCGCGGATCTTCTTGCCCATGGCGCGGCGCAGCAGGTCGGCCTCGCCGAGCGAATAGCCCGACAGCTCCTGCGCGATCTGCATGACCTGTTCCTGGTAGACGATGACGCCTTGCGTCTCCTTCACCAGATGATCGATCTTGGGGTGGATGGAGGCCATCTCCTCCTCGCCATGCTTTCTGGCGTTGTAGGTCGGGATGTTCTCCATCGGACCCGGGCGGTAGAGCGCCACCAGCGCGATGATGTCCTCGATGCAGTCGGGCCGCATGCCGATCAGCGCCTTGCGCATGCCCGCACTTTCCACCTGGAACACGCCGACCACCTCGCCGCGCGACAGCATGGCATAGGTTTCGGGGTCGTCGAGCGGAATCGTGGCGAGGTCGATGTCGATGCCGCGCCGGCGGATCAGCTTCACGGCTGTTTCCAGCACGGTCAGCGTCTTCAGGCCAAGGAAGTCGAACTTCACCAGCCCGGCCTGCTCGACATATTTCATGTTGAACTGGGTGACCGGCATGTCCGAACGCGGATCGCGGTACATCGGCACCAGTTGCGACAGCGGCCGGTCGCCGATGACGATGCCGGCGGCGTGCGTCGAGGCGTGGCGGTAGAGGCCCTCCAGCTTTTGCGCCATGTCGAGCAGCGTCTGGACGATCGGCTCCTTCTCGGCCTCCTCGGCAAAGCGCGGCTCGTTGGCGATGGCATCCGCCAGCTTGACCGGATTGGCCGGGTTCTGCGGCACCATCTTGGACAGCTTGTCGACCTGACCGTAAGGCATCTGCAGCACACGGCCGACGTCGCGCAGCACGGCACGCGCCTGCAGCGTACCGAAGGTGATGATCTGGCCGACCTGGTCGCGGCCGTATTTCTGCTGGACGTAGCGGATCACCTCTTCGCGGCGATCCTGGCAGAAGTCGATGTCGAAGTCGGGCATCGAGACGCGGTCGGGATTGAGAAAGCGCTCGAACAGGAGCGAGAAGCGCAGCGGATCGATGTCGGTGATGGTGGTGGAATAGGCGACCAGCGAACCGGCGCCCGAACCGCGCCCCGGCCCGACCGGAATGCCTTGCGCCTTGGCCCATTTGATGAAGTCGGCAACGATCAGGAAGTAGCCGGGGAATTTCATCTTCTCGATGATGCCCAGCTCGAATTCGAGCCGCTCGCGATATTGCTCGACCGTGTAGCCGGGCGTCGGCCCGTGCAGGGCAAGGCGCGCATCGAGCCCCTCGCGCGCCTGACGGGCGAGCTCGGCGGCTTCCGCCTTTTCGGCGGCGTCCTTGTCGGCATTGTCGCCGCCGGTGAAGCGGGGCAGGATCGGACTGCGGTTTTTCGGATAGTAGGAACAGCGCAGCGCGATCTCGATCGTGTTGTCGATGGCTTCCGGCAGGTCGGCGAACAATTGCGCCATGTCGGCCTGGCTGCGCAGGAAATTGTCAGGCGACAGCCGACGGCGCGTGTCCACGGCAACGACCGAGCCCTCTGCGATGGCGATCAGCGCGTCATGCGCTTCGTACTCGTCGCGCGACGAGAAGAAGGCCTCATTGGTGGCCACAAGCGGCAATTCATGGAGGTAGGCAAGATCGATCGAGGATTTCTCGATCATGCGATCATAGCCCGAAACCCGGTCCAGCTCGACGTAAAGCCGGTCGCCGAACATCGCCTTGAGCGTGAGCAGGCGCGCCTCGGCAAGATCGCGGCGATCTTCCTTCAGGGCTATGCCGATCGGGCCGCGCGGCCCGCCGCTGAGGCAGATCAGGCCGTCGCATTGGCCGTCCATCATCTCGGTGGTCAGGTGCACCGCTTCGCCGGGCGCTGTTTCGAGATAGACGCGGCTGACCAGCCGGACCAGATTGGAATAGCCGGCTTCGGTGGCCGCGATCAGCACCACCGGCCGCATATCCGGGCCCTGCCGGCGGCGATCGCGCTGGCCGTCATTGTTCTCGCCGGAAAAGGCGAGCGCGATCTGGCAGCCGATGATCGGCTGGATGCCGTCCTTCACCGCTTTCTGCGCGAACTCCAGGGCGCCGAACAGATTGTTGGTGTCGGTGACGGCAATGGCCGGCGCTTCGTCCTTCACCGCATGGCCGACGATCTTGCCGAGCTGCAGAGCGCCCTCGAGCAGCGAATAGGCCGAATGCACGCGCAGATGGACGAACGGGCGCGCCGGCACCTCCGGCCGCGCGGCGGCGATCGCTGCTTCGCGCTTCAGGGGATCGCGTGGAAGTCTCTCATCCGCCATGGTTTATCGTGCTGTCCGTAGGGCTTGAGTCGATGGAGATGTATTGTCCGGGACCGGACGATACCAGTCCAGCACAAACGACTGCCAACCACAGGCTTCCAGCGCGCCTAAGCGAATTCCATGATCACGGCATCGACGGCGAGGCTGTCACCGGGCTTGGCGTTGAGCTTCGACACGACGAGGTCACGCTCGGCGCGCAGTACGTTCTCCATCTTCATCGCCTCGACCACCGCCAATGTCTCGCCGGCCTTCACTTCCTGGCCTTCCGCAACGGCGATCGACACGACAAGGCCGGGCATCGGGCAGAGCAGCAGCTTCGAAGTGTCCGGCGCAACCTTTTCCGGCATCAGCCTTTCGAGTTCTGCGGTGCGCGGCAGCATGGCGCGGGCGGTCACCGACATGCCTTTCCAGGCGATGCGGAGGCCATTGGCGACCGGCCGGATCTGTGCGGCGACCCTGCGTTTGCAGACCGTACCGCGCCAGATCAGGTCACCCGGCCGCCAGTCGGACGAGACGGTCAGCGTCTTGCCGCCGTCGATGGACAGGTCGATCTCCATCGGAATGGAAATCATCCCTTCCAGAATGGAGGCCGACAGGTAGTCCTCGCCGATCTTCACCATCCAGTCGCGCTTGAGCGCTCCCGAATGTGGCGCCAGCCGCCCGCCAAGCCGGTCGAGACGGTCGCGGCGCAGCAATTCCACCGCGGTGGCGATCGAGGCCAGCACGGCTTTTTCCTCGCCATTCGGCGCGACGGGCGCGAAGCCGTCGGGATATTCCTCTGATATGAAGCCCGTCGATATCGCCCCTTCCCGCCAGCGCGGATGCTGCATCAGCGCCGCCAGGAACGGGATGTTGTGCTCGATGCCGTCAACGATGAAACCGTCAAGCGCCTCCGACATGGCGTCTATCGCCTCGATCCGCGTCGGCGCCCAGGTGCACAGCTTGGCGAGCATCGGATCATAGAACATCGAAATCTCGGAGCCTTCGGTGACGCCGGTGTCGTTGCGGATGACGATGTCGCCGAAGCGCCCTTCCTGAGGTGGCCGGTAACGTGTCAGCCGGCCGATCGACGGCAGGAAATTGCGATAGGGATCCTCCGCATAGAGCCGGCTTTCCACCGCCCAGCCGTTCAGCTTCACGTCGTTCTGCCTGATGGCAAGCTTCTCGCCGGCTGCAACGCGGATCATCTGCTCGACCAGGTCGATGCCGGTGACGAGCTCCGTCACCGGATGCTCGACCTGCAATCTCGTATTCATTTCAAGAAAATAGAAGTTTTTGTCCTTGTCGACGATGAATTCGACCGTACCGGCGCTCTGGTAGTCGACAGCCCTGGCCAACGCCACGGATTGCTCGCCCATCGCCTTTCTTGTCCCGGCATCGAGAAACGATGACGGCGCCTCTTCGGCGACCTTCTGGTTACGGCGCTGGATCGAGCATTCGCGTTCGCCCAGATAGAGCGCATTGCCATGCGCGTCGGCCAGCACCTGGATTTCGATATGGCGCGGATCGACGACGAATTTTTCGATGAAGACGCGGTCGTCGCCGAAGGAGCTTTTCGCTTCCGAGCGCGCCCGGTCGAAACCATCGCGCACTTCCGACTGATCCCAGGCGATGCGCATGCCCTTGCCGCCGCCGCCGGCCGAGGCCTTGATCATGACGGGATAACCGATCTCGCCGGCTATTCTTTCGGCATGGTCAGCATTCTCGATGACGCCGAGCCAACCCGGAACCGTCGACACTTTGGCGGCGTTGGCAAACTTCTTCGATTCGATCTTGTCGCCCATCGCCTTGATCGCCTTGGGCTTCGGGCCGATGAAGACGATGCCTTCTTTCTCCAGCGCCTCGCAGAAGGCTGCCCGCTCGGACAGGAAGCCATAGCCCGGATGCACGGCCTGGGCGCCCGTCGCCTTGCAGGCGGCAATGATCTTGTCCGGCACGAGATAGCTCTGCGCTGCGGGCGAAGGCCCGATATGCACGGCCTCGTCGGCCATCTCGACATGCACGGCGTCGCGATCGGCGTCGGAATAGACAGCAACCGTGGCAATGCCCATCTTGCGCGCCGTCTTGATGACGCGGCAGGCGATCTCGCCACGGTTGGCGATCAGGATTTTGGTGAACATGCGGGCAGAATTCCCCTCCGGCGGACGGTTCAGTTCTATGGGCTATGTCGCCATGTCTCAAGTGCCGGCGTCGACGACATCGATGCGGCGACTGCCGCCGCGCTACCGCGCTCCGTGCCGAGCCGATTGCCGGGCGGTGTGCTGTCTGCGTCAACAAAGCCAATATTTCGTCTCATCTGACTGTTGAAGAGCGAACCAAAACCTGAAAACGTGGGCACAAAAATCGCCTCTGGAGGAATTGCCTGATGAAAACCCGCGCCGCTGTTGCTGTCGCCGCCGGAAAGCCGCTGGAGATCATGGAGGTCGACCTCGAAGGGCCGCGCGAGGGCGAGGTGCTGGTCGAGATCAAGGCGACAGGCATCTGCCACACCGATGAGTTCACCCTGTCTGGCGCCGATCCGGAAGGCCTGTTTCCGGCTATTCTCGGCCATGAGGGCGCCGGTGTCGTGGTCGATGTCGGCAAGGGCGTCACCTCGGTCAAGAAGGGCGACCATGTCATCCCGCTCTATACGCCAGAATGCCGGCAGTGCCCGTCCTGTTTGTCGCGCAAGACCAATCTGTGCACCGCCATCCGCGCCACGCAGGGGCAAGGCCTGATGCCCGACGGCTCGTCGCGCTTCTCGATCGGCAAGGACAAGATTTTTCACTATATGGGCTGCTCGACCTTCTCCAATTTTACGGTCTTGCCCGAGATCGCGCTGGCCAAGGTCAATCCGGACGCGCCCTTCGACAAGATCTGCTACATCGGCTGCGGGGTGACGACCGGCATCGGCGCCGTCATCAACACCGCCAAGGTCGAGCAAGGCGCGACCGCTGTCGTCTTCGGCCTCGGCGGCATCGGCCTCAACGTCATCCAGGGCCTGAAGCTGGCCGGCGCCGACATGATCATCGGCGTCGATGTGAACAACGACAAGAAGGCCTGGGGCGAGCGGTTCGGCATGACGCATTTCGTCAATCCGAAGGAGATCGGCGGCGATATCGTCCCTCACCTCGTCAACATGACCAAGCGCGGCGCCGACCAGATCGGCGGCGCCGACTACACGTTCGATTGCACCGGCAACACCAAGGTGATGCGCCAGGCGCTGGAAGCCTCGCATCGCGGCTGGGGCAAGTCGGTCGTCATCGGCGTCGCCGGTGCCGGCCAGGAGATTTCGACGCGTCCGTTCCAGCTTGTCACCGGCCGCAGCTGGATGGGCACCGCCTTCGGCGGCGCGCGCGGCCGCACCGACGTGCCGAAAATCGTCGACTGGTACATGGAAAAGAAGATCCAGATCGATCCGATGATCACGCATTTGCTGAAGCTGGAAGACATCAACAAGGGCTTCGACCTGATGCACGAGGGCAAGTCGATCAGAAGCGTGGTGGTTTACTGAAGCAAAGCCACACGCCGCAGGCCGGACGCCCGCGACCTCTGTGGTCAACATGGGAGGAAGTCTAAATGGCGGAAAAACTGCATCATTCGATCGACAACGGTCTGCCGAAGGAGAGCGCAAGCTTTGCCGGCGGCACGCTGGTCTGCGCCTGCACCAGCAAGCCGGTAAAGGTGAAGGTCAAGGGCCAGATCGCCCACAACCACGCCTGCGGCTGCACCAAGTGCTGGAAGCCTGACGGCGCGGTGTTCTCGGTCGTTGCCGTCGCCGGCAGCGGCGATGTTAGCGTCACCGAGAATGGCGACAAGCTGAAGGTGGTCGATCCAAGCGCGCTCATCCAACGCCACGCCTGCACGGGCTGCGGCGTGCACATGTACGGTCCGGTCGAGCGCGACCATCCGTTCAAGGGCCTGTCCTTCATCCATCCCGAGCGTTTCGAGGAGGATGGCTGGTCGCCGCCGGGCTTCACCGCTTTCGTGTCCTCGATCATCGAATCCGGTGTCGATCCGAAGCGCATGGACGGCATTCGCGCCCAGCTGAAATCGATCGGGCTCGAACCCTATGACTGCCTCAATCCGCCATTGATGGACTACATCGCCACCTGGACCGCGAAGAAGTCAGGCGCGCTACCGGCCTGACAAAGTCGGGACTGAGAGATATTGGGGCCGGACACGTTCCGGCCCCAGCCATTTGGAGAGACAATGCCCGCACCCGCCATCTACGTCGACGCCGACGCCTGTCCGGTCAAGGCCGAGGTCGAGAAGGTCGCCGAGCGCCATGGTGTCGTGGTCACCTATGTCTCCAATGGCGGCCTGCGCCCATCGCGCGATCCGATGATCCGCAATGTCGTCGTCTCCAAAAGCGCCGACGCCGCTGATGACTGGATCGTCGAGAATGCCAGGCCCAACGACATCGTGGTGACGTCAGACATTCCGCTTGCCGCCCGCACCGTGGCGCTCGGCGCACATGTGCTGGGACCGACCGGACGTCCTTTCACGCCGGAAACGATCGGCATGGCGGTGGCGATGCGCGACCTCAAGCAGCATCTGCGCGAAACCGGCGAAAGCAAGGGTTTCAATGCCAGCTTCGCGCCGCAGGACCGCTCGCGCTTCCTCGGCGAACTCGACCGTATCTTGCGGCGCGCACTGAAATCCGCCACACCGGAATAGAAACCGGGCGCCGTCCAGGGAGACCGCCATGGCCGCCGAAACTCCGATCGCCAAACCCATGCAGCGCCATATGCTGTTCGCGGTGTCGGCATGTCTCGGTGCGCTTGCGCTCCTTCTGGCGTTGCTGCTGCACGCCCCCCTTGCCTATTCCATCGGCGCCAATGCGTTTTTCGCCGCTTACGTCGTTCTTGTCGTCAGCCAGATGCCGAAATTCACCGGCAAATATCTGAGCAAGAACGCGCGCGCCACCGACCAGCCGGTGCTGGTCATCTTCGCCGTGACGCTTGTCGTTGTCGGCGTCGCGATTGTATCCCTGTTCCTGCTGATCAATCAGAAGGACAAAGGCAATCCCGTCGAACTCGGTTTCGCGCTGCTGTCGATCCCGCTCGGCTGGTTCACCATTCACGCCATGGCGGCACTCCACTATGCCCATGTCTATTGGATGGACGGCGATGAGGTGGATGCCGGAACCAAGAAGAAAATCCCCGTGGGCGGCCTGTTGTTTCCGGGCGACAAACGTCCCGAGGGCTGGGATTTCCTCTACTTCTCTGCCGTCATCGGCATGACGGCGCAGACCGCCGACACCAACATCTCGACCACGCATATGCGCTGCGTCGTGCTTGTCCATTCGATCCTGTCGTTCTTCTTCAACACCGTCATCGTCGCAGCGGCCGTCAACCTCGCCGTCAGCCTGGGCGGTCCGTAATAAATCCGTGATCGGATGAAACATCGGTTTGGATCGCGACGTATCAGGGGGACAATGAACATGTGAGCCAAGCCGAGAGGCCGGGAGACGAGACAAGATGGAATCGGTTGCCAGAAACCAATCCGACACCGGCCCGGGCGTTCCCGCTTCAACGGAGAGGCCGCTGATCTACCGGCAGTCGCGCTGGACGCGGCTGACACACTGGCTCTGGGCCATCTCGTTGTTTTTCATGCTGCTTTCCGGCCTGCAGATCTTCAACGCGCGGCCCCAACTCTATATCGGCAAGCAATCCGGTTTCGGCTACGACAACACCATCTTCGAGATCGGCGCCGAGAACACGAGTGCAGGTCCGCGCGGCTACACCGAAATCTTCGGACACCGCTTCGACACCACCGGCGTTCTCGGCTGGTCTGGCCCGGCCGGCAACGAGACGGCGCGTGGCTTTCCATCCTGGGCGACGATCCCCTCCTATTATGACCTCGGCACCGCCCGCGTGATCCATTTCTTCTTTGCCTGGATCCTGACTACGACCTTGCTCGTCTGGCTGGTCGCCAGCCTGATCAACGGCCATATCCGCCGCGATCTGGCGCCGCGCCTGGATGACCTCAAGCGTTTGCCGCAGGACATCGCCAACCATGCCAGGCTGAAGTTCCACCACACGCGCGAATACAACACCTTGCAGAAAATGGCCTATGGCGGCGTGCTGTTCGTGCTTCTGCCGCTGATGATCATCACCGGACTTGCCATGTCGCCCAGCATGAACTCGGTGCTGCCCTTTCTCAACGACCTGCTCGGCGGCAGGCAGACGGCACGCACCATCCATTTCACCGTCATGGTGCTGCTGGTCGCCTTCTTCATCATTCACATCCTGATGATCCTGGCCGCCGGACCGGTCAACGAGCTGCGTTCCATCATCACCGGCTGGTACCGCACCGATCCTCCCGCGCATGGCGGCAAGACATCCGAGAGGAGCGCCTGACATGGCGAAATTCCAGATCAGCCCCAATTTTCAGATCAGTAGAAGAAAATTCCTGACCGCGGCCAGCCTCGGCGCTTCAGGCATCATGCTGTCGGGCTGCGATGCCTTCGACAGCCAGCTCAGCATCGGCAGCGGGCTGCGCAGCTTCCTCGAAAACGCCAATGGCCTGACCCACAGGGCTCAAAGGCTGCTCGGCGGCGGCAATTCGCTGGCGCCGGAATTCACCGAAGCCGATATCCGTCAGCCAATGCGCCCGAACGGCGTGACCGCGCCGGATGACGACGCATACAAGGCCCTGCTCGCCAACAACTTCGCCGATTGGCGCCTGGAAGTGTCGGGCCTCGTCGAAAGGCCGCTTTCGCTCACCCGCGAGCAGCTCATGAACATGCCGAGCCGCACCCAGATCACCCGCCATGACTGCGTCGAGGGTTGGAGCTGCATCGCCAAATGGACCGGCACGCCGCTGTCGCTGCTGCTTGACCAGGCGGTGGTCAAGCCGCAGGCCCGCTATGTCATGTTCCACTGTCTCGACACGATCGACCGCAGCCTGTCGGGCGACATCAAGTATTACGGCACCATCGACCTGGTCGATGCCCGCCACCCCCAGACGATCCTTGCCTATGGCGTCAACGGCAAGCCGCTGCCCGTCGAGAACGGCGCGCCGCTGCGCGTGCGCGTCGAGCGCCAGCTCGGCTACAAGATGCCGAAATATCTCTACAAAATAGAACTGGTCGACGGCTTCGCCGATGTCGGCGGCGGCCGCGGCGGCTATTGGGAGGACAATGGCTACGACTGGTATGGCGGGATTTGATGGATGTCCGTATCGAGGCAGAGCATGATCTGTCGCCGATGGATTTGAGTTCGCTCGAAGAGCGTCTCCATCGCGACAACCGGCGTGTAACGAACCGCGATGATGACCGGGGACTGGCCTTTGTCATCCGCGACAACAATGGACACGCCATCGCGGTTGCCGCCGGCTATTCCTGGGCGAGCACGTCCGAGCTCACGCTGATGTGGGTTGATGAAGTCCATCGCGGCCGCGGCTATGGAAGGCGATTGCTCGAGGCTTTTGTCGCCGAGGCCGCAGATCGCGGCGTTAAGAAGATCTGGGTCTCCAGCCACGACTTCCAGGCACCAGGCCTCTACGAAAAGGCCGGCTTCGCACGCATGGCCGAGCTCGCGGGATGGCCCGAAGGCCATTCCAACATCATTCTTTGTAAAACGCTGGCGGCGGATGGTGCGGCTTAGGCGACCTTGTCGAGCAACGGCTTCAGTGCCGGGTGGATTTCCGGCGAGGCATGCTTGATCAGGGTCAGCAATGCGCGCTCGTTTTCGTGCAAAGGCCTGTTCGCGCCGATGTGTTCGACCAGCCATCTCGCTTCGCCGGCATCGATCGTCTCGGCGCGGCGGGCCAGCGCTTCGGCAGCCCTGTTCTTGGCTTCCCATTCGCTTTCTATGTCGCCGGGAGAGCGATAGGCCTCGATAAAGCCGGCAAGACCGCCTGAGACCATGCGGCTGAAGAAACCGCCGATTTCCGGATCCGCGTGATCGAGGAAGGTTTCCTGGCGCAGCGTCACCTCGCGGGTGGGCGCCTCGTAACCGGCCGAGCACATGACGAAATTGGCGATCGCCTTGATGAACAGGTCGTTCCAGGACGGATCGTTGTTGGCCTGGGCTGTCCGCTCGTTGATCTTGAACAGCACCTCGGCCTCGGCGCGGGTGATGGCGATGTTGCCATCGCCGCCATGGGCATGCAGGATACGGCGCAGAAGCTCGACCTCGGCCTTGGCGATCAGTCCGGGCACCAGCGCACCGCCGAGCATCAGCGGTCCCTTGCCGTCGATCACGGCGTTGGCGACCTGTTCCAGCGCGTAGACGCAAAGGCGGCTCGGCGAGGATTTCGCCTCTTCCAGCACATGGACCAGCAATTCCAGTTCGGTCCGGCTGTCGACCATGCCGTCGCGCGAGATGGTGCGGACCAGCCAGTCGGCATTCTCCTGTGAAATGTAGCCCGACGGTTTTTCCTGGTGGACGATGTAGTCGGTGACCGCCTCGACGAAGAACGGTGCCCATTCGGCGCACTTATCCCGTGCCGTCTGGTCGAGCGCGAACAAGGCCTCGGCTTCGCCTCGTGTCACCACGCCGTCGGCGAACACGTCTCGACGCAGCATCACGACGTCTTCCGACGCGATCCGGTTTTTCGAAGTCAGCCCCGCCACCGGAGCGCTCATGATCAATTCGCCCATTTTCCGCCCTTCCCGTCTCATCCGGCGCCAGCCCCAAGGCGCGACACCCCGTCACAATATCAGCGGTGTCTTGAAAAACCGGCAAACGGCGTGGTTAGCGAAGACTTGTCGGAACGATGCATGTCGCCCGAAAATGTGCGGCGGTTTGGAGAACGACATGCATCAACAGAGATCTGGAGCGCGAGACGCGCTTAGATGTCGCTGACAGGTGACAAGCCGTCGCGCACGGGCTATGGATGGCGCGTCGAGGGCTCAGGGTTTGAGTCCTACCTGTTTGCGGGAGAGAGCAGCGAGAGCTGCCGCCGAAGGGGAAATCGCCCGAAATCTCTCAGGCAAAAGAACCGTAGACGGGAAAGACACTCTGGAAAGTCGGGGCTTGCCCCCGCGCCGAAGGTGTAAGCGCCGCTGACAGAGTTCCGGCAGCGCGAGTCTCTCAGGCTTCAGACAGAGGGGCACGGACTGGTCGCCATCAGCGGCCGATTGCGTGCGACTCTGGAGACGACATGACGGGCGACAACGACAAACACCTTCCCCTCGAGGATATCCACAAAGCAGCAGGCGCGCGCTTCGGCGCCTTTGCCGGCTGGTCCATGCCGCTGACCTATCCGGCCGGCGTCATGAAGGAGCACCTTCACACGCGCGAACATGTCGGGCTGTTCGACATCTCGCATATGAAACTGTTCGAGGTCAGCGGACCGGAAGCGGTCGCGCTGTTGAACCGGGCCTGCCCGCTGGACGCCGGCAGCCTCGAAACCTCGCAGTCGAAACTGTCCTTTTTCCTCAACGAGGCGGGCGGCATTCTGGACGACCTGATCGTGACCAGGCTCGGCGACACGAGGTTCATGGTCGTCGCCAATGCCGGCAATGCCGTCGCCGACGAAAAGCATTTGCGTGCTCTGGCAACCGGTTTCGACGTCAAGGTCGAGCCGCTTGAGCGTGTCTTCCTCGCCATCCAGGGGCCCGAGGCCTGGGCCGCGCTTTCCCGGGCCGGCATAGAGACGGGCTCGCTCTTGTTCATGCACGGGGTCGAGCCGCGAAAGAACTGGTTCATGAGCCGGTCCGGCTATACCGGCGAAGACGGCTTCGAGATCGGTCTGCCCGAGGCCGACGCAAGAGAACTCGTCGCCAAACTGCTGGACGACGAACGCGTATTGTGGATCGGCCTTGCCGCGCGCGACAGCCTGCGGCTGGAGGCGGGCCTCTGCCTGCACGGCCAGGACATCACGCCGGAGACCGACCCGGCCGCGGCGGCGCTGATGTGGGCAATCCCGAAAGAGATTCGCGCCTCTGGAACCTTCATCGGCGCGGGCGCCTTGCGCGCCGCCGTGGAGCGGGGCTCCGCGCAAAAGCGCGTCGGATTGAAACCGGAAGGCCGCCAGCCGGTACGGGCGGGCGTGGCGCTTTTCGATGCCGACGGCAACCCGGCCGGCCATGTCACCTCGGGTGGCTTCGGCCCGTCCGCCGATCATCCGGTCGCCATGGGTTATGTCGCCACTTCTTTGGCCAAGCCCGGAACGCGCCTTTTCGCCGACGTGCGCGGCACGAAAATACCCATCGATATCAATTCTCTGCCTTTCACACCTCATCGCTACCGCAAAGGATAGACCACATGGCAAAGACCTATTTCACATCGGATCATGAATGGCTGAGCGTCGAGGCCGGCATCGCCACGGTCGGCATCACCGACTATGCGCAGGAGCAGCTCGGCGATCTCGTCTTTGTCGAACTGCCTGAGCCCGGCCGCAAGCTTGCCAAGGGCGACACCGCCGTGGTGGTCGAATCCGTCAAGGCGGCCTCGGATGTCTACGCGCCGGTCGATGGTGAAATCACCGAGGCCAACGGCACGCTGTCGTCCGATCCGTCGCTGGTCAACTCGGCCGCTTCAGGCGCCGGCTGGCTGTGGAAGATGAAGCTCGCCGACGAAAGCCAGCTCGCCGGCCTCATGGATGAGGCCGCCTACAAAGCCCATATCGGCTGATATCAGGACGTGATTGACATGACCGCTTCCCCCTACCCCTTCTCGGCCCGCCATATCGGCCCGGGCCTCGCCGATGTCAGAGCCATGCTCGCCGTCATCGGTGTTCCCTCGGTCGAGACGCTGATCAGCCAGGCCGTGCCGAGGTCGATACGCCTCGACCAGCCGCTGGCCCTGCCCGAGCCAGCCAGCGAAGCCGAGGCGCTTGCCGAATTGTCCGCGACCATGGCGAAGAACACGGTGCTCAAGAGCTTCATCGGCGCCGGTTATCACGGCGTCCACGTGCCGCCGGTGATCCAGCGCAACCTGTTCGAGAATCCGGCCTGGTACACCGCCTACACGCCCTACCAGGCCGAGATCAGCCAGGGCCGGCTCGAAATGCTGTTCAATTTCCAGACGCTGGTCGCGGAGCTGACCGGCCTGCCGGTGGCGTCGGCTTCGTTGCTCGACGAGGCGACGGCGGTCGCCGAAGCGGTCGGCATTGCGCTGCGCCACCATCGCGACAAGCGCGGCAAGGTGGCGCTCGCCGGCACACCGCACCCGCAGACGCTGGACGTGGTGCGCACCCGCGCCGAGCCGCTCGGCATCGAGATCGACGGCGAGGAGATCGACGACAACACCGCCGCCCTGCTCGTTTCCTGGCCGGACACTTTTGGCGTCTACGGCGACCACAAGGCGGCGATAGCCAAGGCCCGCGCCACCGGCGCGATTGTCGTCTTCATCGCCGACCCGCTTGGCCTGACGCTGACCGACGCGCCGGCAAAGCTCGGCGCCGACATTGCCGTCGGCCCGATGCAGCACTTTGGCGTGCCGATGGGTTTTGGCGGCCCGCACGCCGCCTATTGCGCCGTCTCCGACAAACTGACGCGGCTGATGCCAGGTCGCCTGGTCGGCCAGTCGACCGACAGCAAGGGCCGCCCCGGCTACCGGCTCGCCTTGCAGACCCGCGAGCAGCATATCCGCCGCGACAAGGCGACGTCCAACATCTGCACCGCGCAGGCGCTGCTCGCCAACATGGCGACCGCCTACGCCATCTGGCACGGCCCCGCCGGCCTGCAGGCGATCGCCGGGCGCATCCACGCCTTGGCCAGCCGCCTAGCCAGCGGCCTGGCGGTGGCGGGCATCTCGATGCTCGGCTCCAGCCGTTTCGACACGGTGACGGTGGAGGCGAAGGGCAAGGCCGCGCAGATCGCGGCCGCCGCCGAAAAGGGCGGCCGGCTCTTGCGCATCATCGACGCCGACCATATCGGCGTCAGCTTCGACGAAACCTCGACCGAAGCCGATCTCGAAGCGATCGCTGGCCTGTTCGGGGCCACAGCTGGCTCCGCGACGGACAGCACGATGCCCGGCAAGCCGCGCGGCAAGGAGTTTCTGACCCAGCCGGTGTTCCACGAAAACAAGTCGGAAACCGAAATGATGCGCTTCCTGCGCCGGCTGGCCGACAAGGACCTTGCGCTCGACCGCGCCATGATCCCGCTGGGATCCTGCACCATGAAGCTCAACGCGGCGGCGGAAATGATGCCGGTAAGCTGGCCAAGCATTGCCAACCTGCATCCCTTCGCGCCGGCCGGCCACTCGGCGGGCTACCGCGCCATGATCGGCGAACTTGAGGGCTGGCTGTCGGAAATCACCGGCTTCGATGCAGTGACCGTGCAGCCCAATGCAGGCAGCCAGGGCGAATATGCCGGCCTGCTCGCCATCCGCGCCTATCACCGCGCGCGCGGTGAGGGTCATCGCACCGTCTGCCTGATCCCGTCCTCCGCGCATGGCACCAATCCGGCGAGTGCCGCGATGGCCGGCATGAGCGTCGTCGTCGTGCGCTGCCTGGAAGACGGCAACATCGACATGGACGACATGCGTGCCAAGGCCAACGAGCATTCCAGGAACCTTGCGGCGCTGATGTTCACCTATCCCTCCACGCATGGCGTCTACGAGGAAGGCGCGCGTCATCTGTGCGCGCTGATCCATGAGCATGGCGGCCAGGTCTATTTCGACGGCGCCAACCTCAATGCGCTGGTCGGCCTCGCCCGCCCCGGCGACATCGGCGCCGATGTCTGCCACATGAACCTGCACAAGACCTTCTGCATCCCGCATGGCGGCGGCGGCCCGGGCGTCGGCCCGATCGGCGTCAGGGCGCATCTGCAGCCCTATCTGCCCGGCCATGTCACCGAGGGCTCGGCGCATGCCGTGGCCGCCGCCCCCTTCGGCAGTGCGTCCATCCTGCCTATCACCTGGATGTACATCCGCATGATGGGTGGCTCCGGCCTGAAGCAGGCGACCGAGACGGCGATCGTTTCGGCCAACTATGTGGCGACGCGCCTCGCACCGCACTTCCCGCTGCTCTACAAGGGCAGGAGCGACCGGGTTGCCCATGAATGCATCCTCGACACCCGGGTGCTCAAGGAGAGCGCCGGCATTGGTGTCGAGGACATCGCCAAGCGCCTGATCGACTATGGTTTCCACGCACCGACCATGTCGTTCCCGGTCGCCGGCACATTGATGGTCGAGCCGACCGAATCCGAACCCAAGCGTGAGCTCGACCGCTTCTGTGACGCCATGATCGCCATCGCCGGAGAGGCGGCGAAAGTCGCCAGGGGCGAATGGCCTTTGGCCGATAATCCACTGGTCAATGCCCCGCACACGTCGGCGGAAGCACTGGCCGGTCAATGGACACATCCGTACTCGCGCCTGGAGGCGGCCTATCCCGCCGGCGATGCCGACACCGCGACAAAATATTGGCCGCCGGTGTCGCGTATCGACAACGTCGCCGGCGACCGCAACCTGGTCTGCTCCTGCCCGCCGCTGTCCGACTATCTGGGCGCGGCGGAATAGTTACGCCGAGCGCAAGGCCGGTCTGACCGGCTCGGCCTTGCCCGTCCCTTTGCGGCCGATGACGCAATTTCGTCCCGCGCTCTTGGCGGCGTAAAGCTTGGCGTCGGCCCTGGCCAGCACCTCATCGAGGGTGCTGCCATCCGCCTCGCCGAACCCGATCCCGCCGCTGACCGTGCTGCGCAAGGGGCCGAGCGGCGTGGGCACGATTTCCGTGCCGAACGCGACGCCGATCTTACTGGCAAGATCATGGGCCCTCTCTTGCGTCATCCGCGACATGACGATGGCGAACTCCTCACCGCCCAGGCGAAAGGCATCGACACCGGTCCTGGTATATTTCCTGATGACGGCGGCGAACCGGCACAGGACCTGGTCCCCGACCGGATGCCCGTAAATGTCGTTTGTCCGCTTGAAGTGATCGAGATCGAACATGACGATCGCCATGAATGGGCCGAAACTGCGCTCACCATATAGCGACGTCAGACCCCGGCGGTTCATCAGACCGGTCAACGGATCGGTCATGGTCTCGGCCTTGAGCTCGATCTGCGCCTGCAAATGATGCAGCGAAAGCGTCAACGCGCCGAGGCCGGTCATGCAGGCCACCGCCACGACCGAGTTGAGGCGTTCGGCCCAATTGTCGGGCGCGACACCGAGTGTCCACTGGCCCTTGGCGATCAGCACCACGCCGCAAAGGGCAAACGACAGCGCACAGCTGCCGCTCAGGAACGAAACCACCAGCAGGATGCGGCGATCGTGACTGCCATTGATCCAGAACATCGCCCCGATCGCCGAGAGCAGTGCCGTAACCGTCGCGTAGGTGATCATGAAGCCGACACCGTCAAGACCCACGAAGGTCACGGTCGCGCAGACAGCCATGGCGGCAAATGTCGGCGCAACCGCACGCCTGCGGTCCGGCACGCCGAGATATTGCATGGCCGAGATGCAGATGATCAGGAAACCCAGGCTGAGCAGCGCCAGTGCGACCTGGCAAAGCAGCGGATCGGGCTCCCTGGTGTAGCGCCAGAACAGGATCACATGCGCGACGAGCACGAGAATGCCGCACGCCACCGTCAGGACAAAGCCGGCCCGTGGCGCGGTGGCCCAGATCGCGAACATGGTGACGCTGAGACAGATGCCCGACAGCGCGGCTGCGAGCAGGAGCGAACTGAAATCCAGCATATTGGGCGGGGGCCTCTCGAGCGTCGGCGTTTGCGACGCATTCTAGGTCAGCGACAGCCCTCGAATATGATTTTCAGGCGACTTCCCAACCCAACCTGCGGATAGGGTTTACAAAGCGTCGATGCCACTTGTCCCGAAATCGCACCCTTGGCGGGCACGAGGCCCGGCCTCAGCCCTTGTTCAGCAGCGCAAGATTGGCATTGACGACAGTGGGATCGGCCATGCCGGCTTTCGCTTCCAAGAGCAGCGCCCGCGCCTTCTTCTTGTTGCCGCGCAGCAATTGCGAATAGCCCATATTGTTGACGATCTGCGGCTTGCGGCCGGCGACCTTCAGCAACTGGCCATAGGCACGATCGGCGAAGTCGAAGCGGCCAAGTTCGTCATAGGAAGCGGCGAGCCCCATCCAGGCCTCGGCATTATCGGCCTTCAACTCGACCGCCTTGCGGAAATGCTGCTCGGCCAGGCCATAATTGGCATCGCGAAACTGCGCCTTGCCTTCCGCCAGGTCGGACGTGCCGACATCCCTGGCGGCCGGTTGAATGGCCGTGGTCTTGGTCGTGTCGACGTTGCTGTTCGTCGTGCACCCGGTGATCATCAGGACCGCGGCCATCGTGGCCGCCGCCGCAAAATTCGTCTGACGCATGCCCTGCCCCGTCGCCCGATTTGCCGGGTCGTTCTATGGCAAGGACATTACAGCACAGCGATTAAGCTTCGGTGCCGAAATGCGGCTAAGATTTGGTTGCGCGAACACCGGCCATTAACCACGGGTCGCAACGCCTCGATAGCCCCGGGTTCTCAAGGTTCCAGCGCCTTGAGCGTATCGGGGACCGAATAGCGATTGCCGTCATAGCGCAGCCGGTAGGTTCGGCTCACAGGCTTGCCCGGATGGGACTGGCACTCGCCATTCTTGTCGACCGACGGTTCGTCGGTATCCGTCCGCTCGGCCAGGACGATGTCGCGATAGCCGTTATGGCGCGTCGGGCTCATCGTCAGGCTGACATGGCTTGAATGAAAGGATCCCGCGCAATTGGTGTCGCCTTCGCCGCCATTGCCGGCTACGACAAGGCCGTCGAGCACCACCCGCAGCGCGTTGCCGGCGATGGCGTAGAGCCGCAGGTCGGTTTCGCCGAAGGGATTGGGTTGCGAATGGTTGGCCATTTCGATGCGCAGGCCGAAGGCGGTGACACCGGGCGCCAGACCATAGCGACCGGTGTCGAATTCGATCTTGCGGATGGCGATGGCATCATCGGTCATCAGCCCGGGCTGGAGCAGACGCTGGCGCACCTGCAGGGTCTTCCACTCGACGACCAGAAGCTCGATATCGCCGACATGCCCGTCGTCGCTGGACTGGGTGCTGTCCATGAGCGGCACTGCAACCAGCAACAGGTCATCATGGGCGGGCCATATCTTGCAGGCAATGCCCGTTGGCGTCTCGCCGTCCTGGGGCGCCAGGGAGATGTCGGTGTGCGGCGCGAGCGTGAGCGAGGCACCGTCGGCGCTCGGCGCGACCTTGGGATAGGCCTGCCGCAGCAAAGCACCGATATCACCGCAATCGCCGGTCGCGGCCTGGGCGGGCGACAAGCTGGCGGCAAGACCGAGCAAAAAAAGGGCGGGCAACATTATTCGCATGGACGTCTCGCTCATTTGCAGACTTCGCGGATCGCGGTTGCCCGAATCCGTTTCGACGTGGCGCGCCCTAGTGGCTCGTCATTTTGACGATGATCGGGATGACGGCGATCATCAACACCACCGGCAGGATGCAGACCACGACGGGCACCGACATCTTTGCCGGCAAGGCATGCGCCTTTTCCTCGGCCAGCGACATGCGCTTGTGGCGCATTTCATCCGAAAACACCCTGAGTGCCCCCGACAGGCTGGTGCCGAGTTCCTTCGACTGCTGCAGGAGCGTGGCGAAGGAGCGTACCTCATCCAGGCTGAGGCGATCGGCGAGCGCCTTGAGCGCGTCGTCCAGGCTGCGCCCCGCCCGAAGCTCCAGCGAGACGAGCTGCAGGTTCTGCGAGAGTGACGGATAGGTCTTGGCGAGTTCCTTGGACACGCGCTCGACGCCGGCTTCCATGCTCATGCCGGCATCCGAGCAGACGATCATCAGGTCCATGAAGTCGGGGAAGCCATTGCGATATTCGCGCATCTTTTCCCGCACCTTCTGGGTTAGCACCAGGCCCGGCAGGAAGTAGCCGGCAGCGCCCGACAGGATGACGAAGGTCCACCGGCTGGTCATGGTCGCATCGGGACTGGCCATCCATCGGTTGAGCACGAAGACGGCGAACGCCGTGCCGATCATCGCCGTGAAGCGGATGAGGAAGAACGTGCCGACGGCGCGCGGCTCCATGTAACCCGCCTGGATGAGTTTCAGGCGCAACCGGGCGACATTTTCCGGATCGCTTTTGGCGTAGAATTCCTGCGCCCTTTTCACCGCCTTCTCGCGCACGACGCCGCTGTTCTTCTTCTGCGCCGGTTCGGGCTTGGGGGCGGCCACGGCGCCGAGGTCGACCCTGAGCCGGCGCTTGACGTCGTTGCGGTCGCCCTTCGCCGCAACCATCGGCCAGGCAACCGCCGCGGCTCCCACCGCCAGCAGCAGGATGGCCACCGGCATCAGCGAGGTCGGCGCGAGCGAGGCGAGGAATTCGACGGCGTTTTGCATGTCAGAACCTGAAGTTCGACATCTTGAACATGATCAGATTGCCCAGCATCAACCAGCTGACCGAGCCGCCGATCAGATACCAGGTCTTCGGCTCGCCCCAGACGTCCTGGTAGAAGCCCGGCATCAATGCCATGATGGCGGCGAACAGCAATGCCGGAATGGCGGTGAGGATATAGGCCGACAGGCGTCCTTCGGTCGAAATGGCGCGCACCTTGCGGCGCAGCTTGCCGCGTTCGCGGATTGTCGTCGACAGGCCGTCGAGGATTTCGCGCAGATTGCCACCCGAACTGGTCTGGATCGAGACGGCGGTGACGAACAGCGGCAGATCCTCGTGGCCAACCCTGTCGAAAAGCGCGTTCAACGCCGAGACAAGGTCTGAACCATAGGTCACTTCGTCGGCGATGACGCCGAATTCGGTGCCGATCGGGTCGGGCATCTCGCGCGACACCATGGCAATCGCCACCGGGACCGGATGCCCGGCCTTGAGGCCCCGCGTGATCAGTTCCAGTGCTTCGGGGAGTTGCATGCCGAAACGCTTCAGCCGCCGCTTGCGCATGAAGCGCATCGCAACGACCGGCAGCAGGGGCACCAGCAAGACGAGCAGAAGAAACCCCATCAGCAATGGCAGCCCGTACCAGATGGCGGCGAGCGCCATGGCCAGCGCCACGCCGCAGGTAATGGTCAGGAATTTCGAAACCGGCATGACCATGCCCGACTGCGTGCGCAAGGCACGGAACCGGTCGGGCGAAAACAGCGACGTACCCGCGTCGAGGCCGCGCTCCTTACGCAGTTGGAGCAGCACCTGTTCCTGGCTGATCTTGTTTTCCTGCAGTTTCATGCGCCGGTTGATCGCGGTGCGCTTGTCGCTGCGGCCGGCATAGAGCAGGAAGATCGCCTCGGCGACCATGATGCCGGTCAATGCTGCCCCGGCATACAAGACGTAGATCGCGCTGAATCCGTCGAACACCCCGGCTACTCCTGCGGCCGGCCAGGTTCGAAATAGCGTCCCGGAAAGTCGATGCCCATGGCGCGCAGGTCCTCGAGGAAGCGCGGCCGGATGCCGGTCGCTTCGAAATAGCCGAGGATGCTGCCATCGGCATCCATGCCGGTGCGCACGAAGCGGAAGATTTCCTGCATCTGGATGACATCGCCCTCCATGCCGGTCACCTCGGCGACGCTCGTCACCTTGCGCTTGCCGTCGGAAAGCCGGGTCAACTGGACGATGATATCGATGGCGCTCGAGATCTGGCTGCGGATCGACTGCACCGTCATCGGCATGCCGGTCATGCCCAGCATCTGCTCGAGGCGGGAAATGGCATCGCGCGGCGTGTTGGCATGGATAGTCGCCATCGAGCCTTCATGGCCGGTGTTCATGGCCTGCAGCATGTCGAAGGCCTCCTCGCCGCGGCACTCGCCCAGGATGACGCGGTCTGGCCGCATGCGTAGCGCGTTCTTGACCAGGTCGCGCTGTTTGAGCTCGCCATGGCCTTCGATGTTGGCGGGGCGCGTCTCCATGCGCGCGACATGCGGCTGCTGCAATTGCAGCTCCGCCGCATCCTCGATGGTGATCAGCCGCTCGTCTTCCGGGATGAAGGCCGACAGGGCGTTGAGCATCGTTGTCTTGCCGGTGCCGGTGCCGCCCGAAATGATTGTCGTCTTGCGGGCGTGAACCGCCGCCGCCAGAACTTCGGCCATGTTCTGGGTGATGGCGCCGAATTCGACCAGCCTGTGCAGACCAAGCTTGTTCTTGGAGAATTTGCGGATCGACACCAGCGGGCCGTCGACGGCCACCGGGCGGATGGCTGCATTGAAGCGCGAGCCGTCCAGCATGCGGGCATCGACCATCGGCTGCGATTCGTCGACGCGGCGGCCGACGGCGGCCACGATCTTGTTGACGATCCTGAGCAGATGCGCCTCGTCCTTGAACGGGATGTGGACCTGCTGCAGCTTGCCCTTCTTTTCGACAAAGCAGTTCTGGTGGCCGTTGATCAGGATATCGTTGATATCAGGGTCCTTGAGCAGTGGCTCGAGCGGGCCGAGGCCGACCATCTCGTCGACGATGTCGTCGACCAGCGCGTCGAGCTCGGCGGTGTTGATGGCCATCCGCTCCTGACGGGTCTTTTCCGATACGAAATCATGCACTTGCCGGCGCATCTCGTCCTTGGGCAAGCGCTCCAGTGCCACGAGGTTGATCTCCTCGAGCAGCATCCGATGGATGCGCACCCGGGCATCGAGCACCTTGTTGGCGCTCTTTGCCGGCGCCGCATCCAGTTTGGCCGGCAAAGCCTTCCGGCTGGTCGGGATGACGACGGCATTATTGGCCACCGGTGCCGATTCCGCCGGACGCTGCGGGCGCGCATCGCGGTTCTGCAGGGTTGAAAAACGGCTGCTCATCCCGCCTTCCTCTTCAACAGGCCCCTGCCAAGACCGAACAGCGACTTCGACTTGGCCGTGGCCGTCACCGCCTCTTCCGGAAGGATGATCTTCTTCAGGTCGTTGACGACATTGGCGTTGGCGTCGATCTCGTGCAGCGGCACACCGCGGTCGACCGCCTCGCGCACCAGCCGGTAATTGTTGGCGATGCCGCCGACAAAATGCTCGCCGAGGATTTCCTGGACGTCCGCCTGCTTGATGCCATTGTCGAACATCTTCTGCTCGAAACGGTTGACGATGACGTTGGGCTTAACTTCCTTGCCGGCGGTCTCGTAGACCGCCTGGATCAGCCGCTGCGTGTGGCGCAGGCACGGCACCGTCATCTCGGCAACGATGTAGAGCTTGTTGGAACCGAGCAGGACCGTCTCCGTCCACGGAAACCAGGTGCGCGGCATATCGATGACGACATTGTCGAAATAGGCCGAAACGAGGTCCAGCATACGCACCACGACATCGGTCTTGAACGAGCGCATCTCGGCCGGATGCGTCGGCGCCGCCAGCACGCAAAGTCCGCTGGCGTGCTTGGACAGCATCACATCGAGCAATTGCCGGTCGAGACGCTCGGGCTGGTTCTCGATTTCGGTGATGTCGAAACGCGGCTCCAGATCGAGATATTCGGCGCAGGCGCCCTGCTGGAAATTGAGGTCGACCACGCAGGTCGACGCACCGCGCGTCACTGAGTGATGCAACTGGAACGCCGTCTGCAGCGCCAGTGTCGTGGTGCCGACGCCACCCGCGGCGGGCATGAAGGTATAGATCTGCGACTCGGTGTTTTCCTCGCGCCCGGGCCCCTGCAACGCGCGCACGACGGAGCGCACCAGATCGGCGGTGGTGATCGGCTTGACCAGGAAGTCGGCGACCTTGAGCTGAACCAGGATACGCACGGCGGCGGCGTTGAATTCCTGGGTAACGACCACGACCGGCGCCTTACCCTCGAGCCGCCGCATGACGCGCTGCAGCGACTCGATTTCCTCCAGCCTGGCCGCGTCCATGTCGACGATGATGGCGCCGAACTCGGTTTCCTGAACCTCGCCGCGCAGTTCGGTGACATTCTTTTCCACCGTCGAGAGCTGGATGATCTCGGAGGCGGCGAATGCGGTCCGCGTGTCCTGCACGAACGCCCTGTCGGTCGAAACGAGCAGGATCTTCTTGGTCTTGATGCCGTTTGCCATTGCCGCCGCCTGTGGGGTCGATCGCTTTATGGATCGCTTCGTTTTTAAATCAGTTGCTTGCGCTTGTTTGCGATGCCTTTGCACTCGCTGCCTGGTCAGGCGTGACAGGGCCGGCATTGCTGCTCTTGGCAGGCACGAGAAGCCTCGTGTTCTGGACGCCGTACTTCCACGGGTCGACCATCTGCATGACGGTGTTGGCGGCCTGCGCGTCACCGGCGCCCGACGTCACGCCTTCGTTGCGCACATAGTCGTCGCTGGTGCAGCCGCTTGCCAAAGCGGCAAGAATGAGGGCGAGGCTCGATCTCAGGACCAGACGCATGGCTTCAGTCCTTCGGCAGATCGAGGAAATGACCGACTTTGGTGACGGCGGCGCCCTGCGCGGCACTGCCGTCGGCCAACGCCAGCGAACGGCCGGTGTCCGACGCCTTCACCTCTTCGGTGTTGTTGAGGAAATAGTCGACATTGCTGGCGGGCTTCGTGCCATCGGTCGGCTCAGCCATTTTCTTCGATGGATCGACCGGCTTGACCAGATAGGGCGTCACGATGATGACCAGGTCGGTCTCGCGCCGCTGGTAGGATTTCGACGAGAACAGCGGCCCCAGCACCGGCATCTTGCCGATACCGGGAACGCGCGAGGTGGTGATGTCGTTCTGGGACTGCAGAAGCCCGGCGATCATGAAGCTCTGGCCGTTCTTCAGGTCGACCGAGGTCTTGGCGCGGCGCACAATGAACCCCGGCACCGAGATGCTGCCGATATTGTAGGACGCCGACGCATCGATCGAGGAGACTTCCGGCGCGATGTCCAGACTGACCAGGCCGTCCTTGAGCACGGTGGGCGTAAAGTCCAGGCTGACGCCGTATTTCTTGTAGGTGACGGAGATCTTGCCGTTGTCTTCTGAAACCGGGATCGGGAATTCACCACCGGCCAGGAAGCTCGCCGTCTCGCCTGAACGGGCGATCAGGTTCGGCTCGGCCAGCATGCGCGCAAGGCCGCGCTCCTCCAGTGCCTTGACGGCAATATCGATCGACAGGCCGTTCGACAGCAGCCGGCCGATGATTTCACCGGTGCCGGCGGCCGGCACGGTTCCTGGATCGATCGAGACGTCGCGCCCGCCAATGCCATAGGCGAAATTGGCGCTGTATTTGGCGCCGAGATCCTGGCCCGCCTGACGGTTGATCTCGACAAAGCGGACATTGAGCTGGACCTGCTGCGACGAGGAGATGTTGACCGAGTTGATCACTTCCTCGGTGCCGGAAAAGCGGGTGGCGATCTTGTTTGCCTTTTCGGCGGCGACAGCGTCATCCGCCTCGCCCGACAGCACCACGCGGCCATTGGCCGAGCCGACCTTGATCTTGGCGTCCGGCACGCTGGCACGGATGGTGCTGGCCAATTGATCGGTGTCGAGCGTCACCTCGATGTCGATGGTTCCGACGAGCTGCTTGTTCTCGTCGAACAGCGCGATGCCGGTGGTGCCGAGATTGTTGCCCAGCACATAGAAGGACTTGTCGGTCAGCGGATTGACGTTGGCGATTTCCGGATCGCCGATGACGATCTGGTAGAAGGCGGCGCTCGTCATGATCGTCTTGGGCTTGCCCTTGGCAACCTTGATCGACGCATTCTTGGTCGCCGAGACATAGACAATGTCGTTGTCCGCCTTGGCCGCGCCGATCACCGCGAGCATGCCGCTCGCGGCCAGCGATGCCGCCATGGCCAGGGCGCGCATAATACGCAACCGGCCCGTCACTCGATATAGGGTATGCATCAACATCATCCCGTCCCGCCCGGTCCCCACCGGATTTACTTCTGGTCCCGCGATGGAACCTGATATTCCTCGGCCTTCGTGCCACGCGTCACGATAACCGTCTTGAGTTTCGGCTTCTCCGGCTCCTTGGCGACGGCATCGAAGAGCGAGCCGGCGGCGGCCTGGGCCTTGGAAGCCACGGATCCGCCGAAGGAAGAGATGGTGGTGAGACCGTCCTTGCCGTCGCCGCCTTCACTGGCCGAGCGCAGCGACAGCGACAGCGACCCGACTGTGCGGGCAAGCGCCACTTTCTGCGCACCTTCGGTCGTCACCTCTATGGTGACGGAATTGGCAACCTGCGGCGTCGTCTGGCGCTCGTCGGCGCCCTGCCCGACGCTCAGCACCTTGGCGTCGGCGACGACGATCTCGGAGGTGATGGTCGAACCGGCGGCACCTTGTGCGTTTTTAGCCACTTCCTGGATTTCGCCGGCATCGCGCGTCAGCATGACGTCGACACGGTCGCCTGGCGTGACGAAGCCGCCGACGCCTGCGATCTCGTCGGTGCGAATGGTGACCGCCCGCATTCCGGGCGTCAGCATGTTGGACAGCGTCGCGCGGCCGTTCGGCCCGGATAGCTTGGTCAGCAGCACGGGCTCGTTGACCTCGATCGGCGACAGCACGACCCGGCCGCCTTCGCCGAGCAGTCCATCAATCGTGGCAAAGGCGCCTTGCGGCAAGGAATCCTGCGGCCACGGGATCTCGCTGAGCTTGGCGCGGTCGAGTTCCATCCCGTACCGCAACGGCGCGTTCGCCACCACGATCGTCTTGAATTCGATCCTGGGCGCGGCCGGAGCCGCGATCGAGGCCGTCTTCTCCTCGGCATCGGCCCTGGCCTGGCTTTTCACCCAGAAGTCCGCGGCAAAGATCGAGATCGCGCCGAAAACGGCGGCGATGCCGATCATCGTTATGGCCTTGCCCCTCACGCCGAAAACCCCTGATGCCCGTAGTTTCTTGTTCGTTGGGGCTCACGCTAGGCGGCATTGTTAAAGAATCAGGAATCTTCCGGCCGCCGGCTCGCCCGATTTCCGCCGGCTTGGTTATCGAATGGTTTTAGGATAAGAGGGGGTTAAATCCCCGAACGTAACAGGAACCTCCGTCGCTTGGCGCTGAAAAGCGTGGCAGTATCGACGGGTGATTCGCAGCTTGGGCGCTATGGCAGGCATGAACGATCTTTTCGGCAATGACGACAAATTGGACAAGCCGCAGCCGGCGCGCGCGCCCGCGCGCCCCGCGGATCCGCTGGTCCAGGCGGCGGCCAAGCGTCCGGCCCCGAGCCGTGATGGTTCGGAGGGCTACAGCGCCGCCGACATCGAGGTGCTCGAAGGCCTGGAGCCGGTGCGCCGCCGGCCGGGCATGTATATTGGCGGCACCGACGACAAGGCCATGCACCATCTGTTCGCCGAGGTCATCGACAATTCGATGGACGAAGCGGTTGCCGGCCATGCCACCTTCATCGATGTCGAGCTTTCGGCCGACGGCTACCTTACCGTCACCGACAATGGCCGCGGCATCCCGGTCGATCCGCACCCCAAATACAAGAAGCCTGCGCTCGAAGTGATCATGACGACGCTGCATTCGGGCGGCAAATTCGATTCCAAGGTCTATGAAACATCGGGCGGCCTGCACGGCGTCGGCGTTTCCGTCGTCAACGCGCTGTCCGACCATCTCGAGGTCGAGGTCGCGCGCGGCCGCCAGCTTTATCGCCAGCGTTTCTCGCGCGGCATTCCGGTAAGCGGCCTGGAGCATCTCGGCGAGGTGCACAACCGCCGCGGCACCAGGACCCGTTTCCACCCGGACGAGCAGATATTCGGCAAGGGCGCTGCCTTCGAGCCGGCAAGGCTCTACCGCATGACCCGATCGAAGGCCTATCTGTTCGGCGGCGTCGAGATCCGGTGGTCCTGCGATCCCTCGCTGATCAAGGAAAAGGACCAGACACCGGCCAAGGCCGAATTCCATTTCCCCGGCGGCCTCAAGGACTATCTCAAAGCCTCGCTCGGCGATGAAATGCAGGTCACCCGCGAAGTCTTTGCCGGCAAAAGCGACAAGCAGGGCGGCCATGGCTCGCTCGAATGGGCGGTGACCTGGTTCGGCGGCGACGGCTTCATCAATTCCTACTGCAACACCATCCCGACCGGTGAAGGCGGTACCCACGAGGCCGGCTTCCGCAACGTGCTGACGCGCGGCCTGCGCGCCTATGCCGATCTGGTCGGCAACAAGCGCGCCTCGATCGTCACGTCCGAGGACGTGATGATCTCGGCCGCCGGCATGCTGTCCGTGTTCATCCGCGAGCCGGAATTCGTCGGCCAGACCAAGGACAGGCTGGCGACGATCGAGGCGACGCGCATCGTCGAAACCGCGATCCGCGACCCCTTCGACCATTGGCTGGCCGACAATCCGCAGGAAGCCTCGAAGCTGCTCGACTGGGTGATCGCGCGCGCCGACGAGCGGGTGCGCCGCCGCCAGGAAAAAGAAGTGTCGCGCAAGAGCGCGGTGCGCAAGCTGCGCTTGCCGGGCAAGCTCGCCGATTGCACGCAGAACGCCGCGGCAGGCGCCGAACTCTTCATCGTCGAAGGCGACTCGGCCGGCGGCTCGGCCAAGCAGGCGCGCGACCGTGCCAGCCAGGCGGTACTGCCGCTGCGCGGAAAAATCCTCAACGTCGCCAGCGCCGGCAATGACAAGCTGGCCGCCAACCAGCAGATATCGGACCTGATCCAGGCGCTCGGCTGCGGCACACGGTCAAAATACCGTGACGAGGATCTGCGCTACGACCGCGTCATCATCATGACCGACGCCGATGTCGACGGCGCCCACATCGCTTCGCTGCTGATCACCTTCTTCTATCAGGAGATGCCCGGCCTGGTGCGCGGCGGCCATCTCTACATGGCGGTGCCGCCGCTTTACTCGATCCGGCAAGGCGGCAAGGTCGCCTATGCCCGCGACGATGCGCACAAGGACGAACTCCTGCGCACCGAGTTCACCGGGCGTGGCAAGGTCGAGCTTGGCCGCTTCAAGGGCCTGGGCGAAATGATGGCCTCCCAGCTCAAGGAGACCACCATGGATCCGAGGAAGCGCACGCTGCTCAGGGTCGACGTGATCGACGCCGAAGCAGCGACCAAGGATGCGGTCGACGCACTGATGGGCACCAAGCCCGAGGCCCGTTTCCGCTTCATCCAGGAACGCGCCGAGTTCGCCGAAACGGAAGTGCTGGATATCTAGCCGCTGGCCGGTTTAGCTTGCGTTCCGGCATGGAGACCAGCATGTGACCTGGGCGCGGCTGAAAACCTATTTCGAGACCAGCCTGGCCGGCTTGACCCAGCCGACGCGCTCTGACTGGATTTTCGCGCTTCGCACCGTTTCGGCCGGCTTGATCGCGCTGCTGGCCGCCTACGCGCTGAAACTCGACCATCCGCAATGGGCGATGATGACGGTGTTCATCGTCGCCCAGCCGGTCGCCGGTATGGTGCTGGCGAAGGGCTTCTATCGGCTGCTGGGTACGCTTGCCGGTGGTGTCGCGGCAATCGGCATCACCACGGCATTCGGCGCTGGCCCCTGGGTTCTGGTGACGGTGCTTGCCGTCTGGATCGGCATTTGCACCTTCGTCTCCTCGCTGCTGCGCAATCCCGAAGCCTATGGCGCGGCACTTGCCGGCTACACCGCCATGATCATCGGCCTGCCTGCTTTCGGACAACCGCATCTGGTCGTCGATCTTGCGGTCGCGCGCTGCGCCGAGATCGTGCTCGGCATCGTCTGCGCCGGCCTCACCAGCCGGCTGATCCTGCCGAAACTGGCCAGCGACGCCATCGTCTCGCGGCTGAAGCGCTGCATTCTCGACCTTGCCGCCTATGCCAGTGGCGCGTTCTCCGGCGATGATCGGGCGACGCTCATCGGGCTGCACAGGAAGCTTGTCGCCGACACCCAGACGCTTGGCGAGATGCGTGCCTATGCAAGGCTCGAAGCGCCGAGCTTCGCGCCCCGCGCCCATCCGGTGCGGCGCACCATAGGCCAGCTCCTGTCCGCACTTTCCGCCGCGCGCGCATTGTACTCACATGCTGCGCCCAGGAATGCAGCGCTTATTCCGGTCCGCTCGGAATTGCAGGCGCTCGTCGCCGAGATGGCGGCCAGGCCTGGCGCGCTCGACGATAGCGCGCCCTGGCTGGCGCGCCTCGATGCGATAGTCGTCAGGGCCAAGCAGACGCCGGACGCACCGGCGGAGCCGGACGAAGACAGGGTCGGCACCATCACACGGCTGACCATCGCCGCCGATTTCGCCGAGGCGCTGAAGCAAGTGCTGCGCGGCCTCGATGCCTTGCGCGCCCCTGTCACGCGCGCCTCCCGCGACCGCAGGCCGCCGGCCCTGGTCGTTCATCGCGACTATCCAGGCGCCACGCGCAACGCCGTGCGTGCCGCCATTGCCACGCTGCTGGTCGCGGCTTTCTGGCTGACGACGAAGTGGTCGGAAGCCGCCGGCACCGTGATCCTCGTCGCCGTGGTCTCGAGCCTGTTTGCCGCGCGGCCGGATCCTGTGCAGGTGTCCTGGGGGTTCTTCAAGGGAACGCTGCTTGCCTTGCCGTTTGCCTTTCTCGTTGGCCAGGTCGCGCTTCCCGCCCTGCCCGGCTTCGGCTGGTTCACGCTGTTCGTCGTGCCCATCATGGTGCCGGCGGCACTCGCCATGGCCAACCCGCGCTATGTCGGCGTGGCGACGGCCTTCGCCATCAATTTCCTGGCTTTCCTCAGCCCACATCAGGCGATGAGCTATGATCCCGGCCCTTTCCTGGCCGGCTCGGCGTCGATCCTGGTCGGCATCCTGTTGGCGATCGGCGTCTTCATCGTCGTATTGCCGGCGGATCCATGGCTGGCGGCCGACCGCATCGTACGCGCCATGCGCGAGGACCTGGCGCGGCTTTGCCTGCATGAGCGAGTGCCGAAACGTTCGGCCTTCGAAAGCCTCGCCTATGACCGGATCAACCAGTTGATGCCCCTGGTGCAGAATTCGGGCAGGAAGGGCGAAGCGGTGCTGGGCGGCGGCGTCGTATCGGTCACGGTCGGCCTGGAGATCCTGCGGCTGCGCGCCGCCGGCCAGAACCATGCCATCCCACCGGAAACCGCGCTTTCAATCGCCAATTTCCTGAGGGGATTGGCGCGCGAACTGCTTTACCGTGCCCCTGGCGATCCGCAAACGGCGACCATCGCGGTCGCCCGGCAATACGCGGCTGGCATCGCCCAGCGAAGCGCCACCGGCGACATGCTGCAGATCGCGGCGTCCCTGCGCATCATTGCCGCCGCGATGGAGGATTTCCCGGATTTTTTCGCGCGCGATAGAGCTTAGGCCGCAGCAATCGCCAGCGCGTGCCCGCGCGCATTCTCGCGCAGCGCGTCGAGATGGATCGACTTGACCAGGGCCGCCAGGTCGCCGGCCGCTGACTGTCCGCCCAATTCCTTCAGCATCAGCCAGCTGACTTCCTGCACACCGGCGACGCGCTTGCCGTTGGCGACTTCGCGCCAGATCTTCAGGGCGCGCAGGATGATCGCATGCGTTGGTACAGCCAGCCCGGCGCCGCGGAACAGCGCCTGCAGCGCCACGTCGTGCCCGCCCGCCAGCAGCGCCCTCACCCGCGGTTCGGACTGCTGGCTGAGCGCGACCAGCGCCGAACCGAAGAAATCGACTTTGCCATGCGCGATGGTGCGGATCAGAAAGCTCGCGGTCAGGTCGCCGCGCAGCCTGAGATGCTCGATCAGCGCCGCGTGTTCTTCCTGGCGCGTGCCCTCGATCAGCGTCACTGAGGCCTTGACGCAGGCTTCGCGCATGACGCGCTCGGCACGCGCGGCTCCCATCAATGCCATGACCAGGGGCGATGTCTTCAATGTCTCGCCAAGCTTGACGAGCAGCATATGCCGGCAGTCGGCAGGCAGCCTGACATCCGATACCAGCGCCTCACGCACGAGCGGCAAGTGCCCATGGCGCTCGGCCATGCGACGGAAACTCAGTGAAGCGATGTCGGCGCCGCTGTTGGCCAGGAGCACAGCGCAGGCTTCCGCCTCGCCGATCTCGGCGATGGCCGCCGACAATGCCATCGAGACGGAAGGCCGGTCGGCGATCAGCTTCTGCGTCGCCTTCTGGCTCGTTGCCACGCGGCTGATCAGATCGGCGTCGGTGAGCAGCGGCGAGCGCGCCAGCACGACACCGGCCACTTCCGGTTGATCGGCGGCAAGCACGCTGATGATCTGCAGCGGCGCGTGATGGCTCATGGAGAGCGCCTCCGCCATTGCCAGCCGCACCTTGGACGAGGCGTCGTCGAGCAGCAGCGTCAGCGCCGCTTCCGCCGCGCAGCGGTCCTCGAACGGCAATTCGGAATTGACATAGGCCCGGGCCAGCGCATTGGCCGCGGCGGCGCGCTCCGACACCTTGGCCGTGTAGATCCATTTCAGGAAATGCGAAACAACAACCATGCCCGTCTGCTTACGCCCCTTGCCGGAAGGTTCCGGCCCCGTGAGAACGGTAGGCAGAAATGGTTTACGAACGGTTCACCATGTTCATTAACTGGCTTGCGAGCGCCTGATGCAGCGCCTATCAACCGTCAAACAGCGCAGGAGACGGACATGGCCGGGCTATATCTCGAGGAATTCGTCGTCGGCCACGTCTTCCAGCATACGCTGCGCAAGACCGTCACCGAGAGCGACAACATGCTGTTTTCGGTGATGACGCTGAACCCGCAGCCGTTGCATATCGACTTCGATTTCGCCGCCAAAAGCGAATGGGGCAAGCCGCTGGTCAACTCGCTGTTCACGCTCGGCCTGATGATCGGCATTTCGGTCAACGACATCACCGTCGGCACGACGGTCGCCAATCTCGGCATGAAGGAAACCGTGTTCCCGCACCCGGTTTTCCATGGCGACACCATTCGCGTCGAGACCACGGTCATCTCGGTGCGCGAGTCCAAGTCGAAGCCGGACCGCGGCATCGTCGAGTTCGAGCATCGCGCCTACAACCAGCATGGCGATCTCGTCGCCAAATGCACCAGGCAAGCGATGATGCTGAAGAAGGTGGCCTGATGCGTTCGCTGCTGTTTGTTCCCGGCGATTCCGAGCGCAAACTGGAAAAGGGTTTTGGCGCCGGCGCCGACGTGATCATCGTCGATCTTGAGGATTCCGTGGCGCCGCAGAACAAGGCAGCCGCGCGCGATGTCGCGGCGCGCTTCATCGGCGAACGCAGGGCGCTGACCAGCTCGGCGATCTATATCAGGATCAACGACCTTTCGACCGGGCTGACGGACGATGATCTCGCCAAGCTCATCCCGGCAAGACCGGACGGCATCATGTTGCCGAAGTCGAACAGCGGCCAGGACGTGCAGCAGCTCGCGGCGAAGCTGAGGGTTCGCGAAGCCGAGAACGGCCTGCCCGACGGCTCGATCAGGATCCTGCCGATCGTCACCGAAACGCCGGCGGGCGTGCTCGCGGCAGCTACCTATGTCGGGGCAAGCGCGCGGCTTGTCGGCCTCACCTGGGGCGCCGAAGACCTGTCGGCCGCGATCGGCGCACGTTCTGCCCGCGACGAACACGGCCGCTACACGGACGTGTTCCGTCTCGCTCGCACCATGACCATCCTTGCCGCCGGCGCGGCCGAGGTCGCGGCAATCGACACCGTGTTCCCGAATTTTCGGGACATGGCGGCCTTCGCCGCGGAATGCGCCGAGGCCGAGCGGGACGGTTTCACCGGCAAGATGGCGATCCACCCCGATCAGGTGGCGGTCATCAATGGGGCCTTCACCCCGTCGGCTGAAGCCGTGAAGCAATCGGCGGCCATCGTTGCTGCATTTGAAGCCGCGGGCAATCCCGGTGTCGTCGGCATCGACGGCAAGATGTACGACCGGCCGCACCTGCGGCTGGCCGAACGGCTGCTGGTTCGGGCCAAGGCAGCCGGGGTCCCGGCCTAATCTCGCGCCAGCACGATGACCCGGTCCTCCGGCAGATAGGCCAGCGCTTCTGACTTCAGCGGGTTGACGGTGACGCCGCCCAGCGCCCGATGGTCTTCTTGCGCGCCGCGAATGCGCCGGTAGCCGATGGCGATCTCGCCGCGCAGTCGTGCCGATTCCGCGATCGTCCAGAAGGTCACCGGCCTGTCGATGGCGACGTAGTCGGCGACCGGGCGCATGTAAATTTCGGAGCCAGCCTCATCGAGCAGGTCATCGAAGATCGCGGCGAGATACTGGTTCTCGGACGCCTGCGCCAACATCAGGCTGACCAGCCGGTTGCTGACGACAAAATCGTCGGCCTTGGTCACGGCCGCAAGCTCCCGGTTGCGAACGTCGATCATCTCACTGACGATGTTGATGTGGAGGCCAGCGTCATCTGAAATCTTGCGCAGATGCAGCAGCGTCACCAGCGTGCGCGTATCGGCCGGCTGCGCCGCCATGGTTTCGCTGTAGCCGAGAACGAGCACGTGATCGTAGGACGGCACGTCCAGGCCCGTCAGCACGGTTCTGCTCGACGTGTCGGCGACCCGACATTGAACCGATAGATTGTTGCCCTCAACAACCAATTCGGCGACGTCCTGTTCCAGGTCAGGCGTATCGGCAGCTATGGTCAGCACCGAACCCGGTGCGACATAGCGAGACAATTCGTGGGTGATGATCGGGCCGCGCCGGTTCCAGCCAAGGATCAGCGTGCGCTCAGGCTGCTTGTCGGCAGGCCGCGGCCCGATGATTGCCGCCTTGTCGACCTCGGTTCCCGGACTTCCCAGCCTTATCGCCGCATCGTCCTCGGCGATGATAATGGCGCGGCTGCCGGCACCGATCACCAAATCCGAAGGCGGGTTGAGATCGACACGGCCGTCGCGGTCGCAAAGCCCGATCAGCGCGCAGTGCTCATACGACATCATCGCTTCGCCGAAAGTCTTGCCGGTCAGACCGGGCTGCTCGATCGTGTAGATTTCACAGCCGTCGAAATCGAGCAGTTCCGAATAGACGCCGCTCAAGCCCGACTGCCGGCTCGAATGCACGACGATACGCGAGATCAACTGGTCGGCCAGCACGAGCTGCACCTCGGCCCCGCCGACGACGCGGGCGACCTCGGCGTTCTTGCCGTCACGGATCTCGGCGGCGATGTTGTAGGGCGCCGTGCGCCGGTTCGGGTCGTTGACCAGCGCCAGCACCGTCTTGATGACCTGCGAATCTGGATCGTCGCCATCCGGCGAGAGCACGATGACCGATCGCGAGGTCTGCGGATTGACGATGGCGAGATCGTACAGATCCGTCGGATCGCCCCTGCGGCAGATGATGCGGGTGTTGCCCAGCTTGCCGATCTTGGTCGCGATCTCATCCTCCATCTCGACCTTGTCCATATTGGCCATGACGACGATGCGCGGACGGCGGCGGCTGGCGTTGGCAATGACGAGTTCGGAGATGACGTCGAAGATCGACGGGGACCAGTTGAGGATAATGGTGTGATCGCTTTCCAGCACTTGCGAGCGGCCCTTGCGCAACTCGTCGAGCTTGCCGTCGACGCCTGCGCTGAGCACGCCGATGAGCGCCGAGACGACAAAGATGCCGGCTAGCGTGACCACAAGCATGACAAGACGGAAGGCCCAGCCGGTGTCGCCGCCCATCGTGCCGGAATCGAGCGTGCGCATCAGCGATTCCCAGAACGCTTCGAAGAAGTTCAGCGGTTCGCCGCCCTCCGGCGCGATTCGGGTCACCGCCAGGAAAGCCGCGGCGGCGATGATAATCAGCAGCGAAAGGACGGCGAGCCAGCCGATCAGCGCGATCGGCCCAGCGGCCATGCTCTTGTCGAACGCATAGCGCAGCCGGATTCCCAGCGAATTTCGTTTCGTCATCTGCAAGCGCCCCTCAATATCCCCAAGGTCGATGCGCAAGCCACCACGCATCGCCGAAGCCGTTCTCTTAGCCTTTGTTCAGATGGAGGGGAATCGCCTTTCGCGCGATCCTGGCTAAGGGATTCGCCGCGATGTTGAACGGCGCAAGTGAGCGGGCATCGCGCCTATTACCAGACCATCGGGATCAGCCGGTAGCGAACCTCGGCCGCATAGTCATCATAGCCGCGCAGGCCGATGCGAAGCGTTTTCTCCTCGATGAAGGTGCGGATGGCCAGGAGGACGATGAACGCAAGCACCGACAGCAATCCCCACCAGGAGCCAAGCAGGAGCGCGGTGCCCGCGAAGAAGAGAATGGCACCCGCATACATCGGATGGCGCACATAGCTGTAAGGCCCCGTGGTGATCACCCGCTGTCCGCGCTCGTCCTGGATTTTCACAACCGGTGCGGCAAAACTGTTCTCCAGCATAGTCAGGTAGCAGATCCAGATTCCGATCAGCAGGACAAGGACGCCGATGACCTGCACCCAGACGGGAACCGCCGACCAGCCGAAACGGTGGTCGAATCCCATGAAGGCCAGCCAGCCGAAAATGCCGAGCAGGAGAATGGACAGCAGGATCTTGTCGGCCGGTGTCTGGTCTTTCTGGATGGGCGGGCTCAGCCGCTCGTTCATCAGGCCGGGATCGCGCCGAGCCAGCGCGACGCCCATTGTGAGACTGAGCGCCACCATCACCACCAAGTAGATCCAGGCTCCCGGCCAGTGCAGCGTGCCGGCCGCCAGGAACAGCAAGGCACCCATGACGCCGAACCAGAGGAATGTCTGCAGGATCAATTTGGAAATCATGATCGCCCTTTCGCGGCTTGCCCCTGCCGGTATTGGCCGGACTAGACCGTCAGTCTATTATACCGACCGACGGTCTATTATTCAAGCAAGCCGTTGACAACCGCCACTGGACGGGAACGGCCATCGCGTGCAGAAGGTTTGTCATGCCACGTATCATCAAGCACCCCGAGCTCAGGCGGGAAGAACTGCTGGACCACGCCCAGGCCCTGTTCCTGACGCGAGGCTATGACAAAGCGAGCCTCAACGACGTGATTGCGTCCGCCGGTGTCTCGAAGGGCGCCTTCTATCACTATTTTGCTTCGAAAGAGGCCCTGTTGGAGGCGTTGGCCGAGCGTTTCGCAAGGCAGGCGTTGGCCGGGGTCCAGAATATACTGAACGCACCTGGCCTCGACCCGCTTGCCCGCCTGAACGGCCTGCTCGCCCAGTCGCGGCAAGCCAAGATCGAGACGGCGTCGGAAGCCTGGGCCCTTTTCGAGACGCTGTTCCGGCCTGACAATCTGGTGCTTTTCCACCGTATCAACCTGGCGGCCAGCGCATCGTTTTCCCCCTTGCTGGTCAAGATCATCCGGGAAGGTGTCGAGGATGGCACCTTCAAAACCTTCGATCCCGAGGGCGTCGCCGACATCCTCATGCAGTTCGGCATGGCCACGCATGACGTCATCGCCAAGGCGATCACCGCTGGTGGCGATGCCGATATGGAGGTCGCGATCGAGGCCCTGGAAAGACGCGTCAGGCTCTACGAGATCGCCCTCGACCGCATCCTCGGCCTGCCCGACGGCAGCATCCGGATCGGCGAACCGGGCTATGTCAGGGCCGTCATGACAGCCCGGCGGAAACCAAAAGCCGATGAGGCGCGCTGATCTGGCGGGACGCGAGCCTATTCCTTGCCCCAGCGTGGCCGGCGCATCGAGAAGATCTCATCGACGCTGGCATAGTCCATGTAGCCGAGGCGCGCGACATTGCCGGCCTTGGTGATGTCGAACAGGCCGTCTTTCAAAAAAGCATCGTCTATGTGCACGCCCACCACCTCGCCGGCGACGACGACGGCGCTTGTGGGCGATCCGTCCAGCGCCTTTGGGCGAAATACTTCCGTCACTCGGCATTCCAGCGCCGCCGGCGCCGCAGCCACGCGCGGCGGCCTGACGAGACGCGAGGGCGCCATGGCGAGATCGGCATAGACGAACTCGCTGACGCCACGCGGTGCGTCGACGGATGTGTAGTTCATCTTCTCGGCAAGATCGCGGCTGACCAGATTGGCGACGAACTCGCCGGATTCCTGGGCGAACGAGGCGCTGTCCTTCTCGCCCTCGGAGGAAAACCAGACGATGAAAGGCCGCGTCGAGAAAGCGTTGAAGAATGAGTATGGCGCGAGATTGATCTCGCCCGCCTTATTCAGCGTCGATATCCAGCCGATCGGGCGCGGCGCCACGATGGCCTTGGCCGGATCGTGCGGCAGCCCGTGCCCTTTCGCCGGTTCGTAGAACATTCAGCCCGCCCAAGGTCCGGTGTAGTCGGCATAGAGCTTCGCCGGATCGGGCCTTGGCCGCTCCGGTGCGGGACCGGCATAGGAACCGATATGGATGAAGCCGACGACGCGCTCCTGCGGCGCCAGCCCCAGCATCGCCCTGCCCTCCGCGACATCGGAATACCAGTTGCTGATCATGTTGGTGCCATAGCCCAGCGCGTTAGCCGCTATCATCAGGTTCATCGCCGCCATGCCGCCCGACAGGAACATTTCCCATTGTGGGATCTTCGGGTTTTCCCGGGGAACAGAGACGACGCCGATCACCAGCGGCGCACGCGAAAACCGCGCCAGTTCCTGGTTGCGGCGGCCCTCCGGCAGCGGCCCCTCGCGCTGTTCGGCCAGTGCGGCCAGCTTTTTGCCGATCTCGATGCGGGCATCGCCGCGATAGAGAATGAAGCGCCACGGCTCAAGCCGGCCGTGGTCCGGCACGCGGGCGGCGGCGGCGATCATCGTGGCGATATCGGCGTCGCTCGGCGCCGGCTCCCTGAGGTCGGGAATCGGCGCTGAATTTCGGGTCAATAGGAAGTCGATGATCGGCGACGCCATGGGCGCAAGTCTCCTGGACACTGTGGTTTTGAGCTGAAGCGCACCATCGGGAATTCGGGCGGCTCGGGCAAAGGCGCGCAAACGCCGGACGCAAGAGTCCCGGATCGGACTCTTAAGCCTTGAAATTGCCACCGCCATGGGCTTCAACGCAAGGCATGTTTGAGGGGCGACTGCGTCTTTTCCTGGTCTGGCTCTGTGCCGCGCTGTTCATGGCGCCGGTTTCGCTGGCCGTTGCGCAGGAAAAGGACGGTGTCGGCGACCTGAAGCTTCCCGGAATTTCGAGCTATGCGACGCCCAAGAGCGACACCCCGCTGGCGCTTGGCGGCGGTGGCGCCCTCACCCTTTCGGCCCAGTTGACCGACAAGGGCACCGACATCACGCGCGGACTTGTCTGGCGTGTCTTCAAGCCTGAAGCGGTCAACGGCAAATTGCCGATGGTCGCCTCCGCCCATGGCGGCAGCGCCGTCTTCCAGCTCGAGCCTGGCAGCTATCTGGTTCACGCCTCCTATGGCCGCGCCGGCGCCACCAAGCGCATTACCGTCGGCAAGGACGCCAAGCGGGAAAGCCTGGTGCTCGACGCCGGCGGCCTGAAGCTCGATGCGGTTCTGTCGGGCGGCGTGCGCATTCCCCCCAAGAAACTGCGCTTCTCGATCTACGAGGGCACAGCCGAGGCCAATGGCGACCGCGCGCTGATCATTCCCGATGTCGAACCCAACAGCGTCGTGCGGCTCAATGCCGGCATCTACCACGTCGTCTCGACCTATGGCGCGGTCAACGCCGTCATCCGCTCCGACATTCGTGTCGAGGCCGGCAAGCTGACCGAAGCCACGGTCGAACATCACGCGGCCGAGATAACCATGAAGCTGGTGCGCGAAGCCGGCGGCGAAGCGATCGCCGATACGTCGTGGTCGCTGCTCAACGAATCCGGCGATCCGATCAAGGAAACCGTCGGCGCTTTCGCCTCGATGGTGCTTGCCGAAGGCGACTACACCATCATCGCCAAGAACCGCGACCGCATCTACCAGAAGGATTTCACGGTGGTTGCCGGGCAGAACCAGGAGATCGAGGTTCTGGCTACAGAAGCCGCGGCCATGGATCCGGAGGAAGGCGCCGACTAGAGCGTTTCCTGCTTTGAGAGAATCGTAGGATTCCCAAATCAAGGTGTTTGTGATTCAAGATGCTGGCTGGATTGGAGGCCAGCATCTGATGACGCGAGCGCTTTCAAACGATCTTCGTGAGCGTGTTGTTGAGGCGGTTGGGGCCGGCGAGAACTGCCGTAGCGTTGCATCGCGCTTTGGCGTTGCGGTTTCCTCTGTCGTGAAGTGGTCGCAGCGCTATCGAGCTACCGGTTCGGTGGCTCCGGGGAAGATGGGCGGACATCGAAAGCGGATTCTTGAGCCGCATCGGGCCTTCATCGTGGAGCGGATCAACCAAACCTCTGAGTTGACGCTGCATCGGCTGAAGGACGAGTTGGAAGCGCGCGGGGTCAAGGTCTCGCACAATACGATCTGGATGTTCCTGCGCCATGAGGGACTGAGCTTCAAAAAAAACGCTGTTCGCCCTTGAGCAGGC
>NZ_VFVY01000011.1 GCF_006442315.1 Mesorhizobium sp. B2-3-4
GCTTGTAAATGAGGCCGGTGTAGATCTCGGACGGACCGTGATGATAGGGGCGGAAGACGCAGGACACGCCCTTGTTGGAGGCGACGATATAGGCCGTGCCGCCATCGATGGTGCAGTCGAGCGTGCCAAGCTGCAGCTTGCCGGCGCTGGCCGGAGCGGCGGCGAACACCGTCGTGGCGAGGGCGGCGGCGCAGGCGAGTTTCTTGATCATGACAGGGTCCTTTCGCAGTCAGTCTTCAATAACGTCTCGGGTCCCGCGACCGTTCCGCTGAAAACTTGGCGCGAACAAGGCAAGGGGTAACGGCTTTCTGGAGGGGTTAACGCGGGGTTGCCGGTTTGACGGCGATCTGCCGCGCGGCGTGTCCTTTCGGACACGCACACGTATGCCGTACCGCGCTTGGTGCGGGCCGGTGAAGCCGGTATCAGCTGGCGCTGGCGCCAACTCGCGACAGGCCGTCCTTGGCCGGCTGGTAGCTGGGGTTGAGGCGCACGGCCTCGCGATAGGACTTCGCCGCCTTCGCCTTGTCGCCGCGCCGTTCGTAAATCAGCGCCTGGTTGGCCCAGGCCTCGGCGTTCTGGCCGTCGAGCTTGATGGCCATGTTGAAATCGGAGAAGGCGTTGTCCTCGTCGCCGGTCGCCAGATAGGAGAGGCCACGGCCGTTGTAGGGCTCGGCGGCGTCCGGCGCCAGCGAGATGGCGGTCGAGAAGTCCTCGATGGCGAATTTGTGCTGGCCCTGGCTCTGATAGATGAGGCCGCGATTGTGGTAGGCGCGAGCATCCGTCGTATCGAGCTGGATCGCCTTCTGGAAGTCGTTGAAGGCATCCTGGGTGCGGCCTGCCTTGCGGTAGAGATTGCCGCGGCCGATATAGGCGGCGTCATAGTTGCCGTTGATCTGGATCGAGCGGTTGTAGTCGGCAAGGGCTGCTTCCTGGTTGCCGAGGAAACGCTGGATCAGGGCCCGGTTCGAATAGGCCTGGTAGAAATTCGGATTGATCTGGATGGCCTGGTTGAAGTCCTTGAGCGCCGCCTGGTACTGGCCGCCGCGGCCATAGGCCGAGCCGCGCACATTGTAGCCTTCCGGATCCTGCGGATTGCGCTGGATGACCGCCGACAGCGAGGAGATGTTCTCGCTCGACCCCTGCGCCTTGTCGATGTTGTTGAACTCGCCGGCCGGACCAGATGTCTGGCATCCAGCGATCACCAGTCCGGAGAGCAGGGCTGCCGTCAGGGCAAAGCCACGCAATGTGGTTTTGCGCTCCACGCTCGTTGCGTTCATGTCTGCCCTGTCCTCACTTGCGCCGCGTCGTTCAGGCCCGCATCCCCCCTCCGGGCCGGGTCACGTCAAAAATAAAAAGGTGGCGGCGATTCCGCATCGCGCCACCTTGGTATCCTTCGAAAAGGACGAAATATTGGCGATAATCAGCGCGGCGGACGCGCTGCGCCAGCGGCACCGCCGGCAGCGACCGGACGCGGCGTCATCGGCAGCAGGCCTTCGCGCTGGGCGCGCTTGCGGGCCAGCTTGCGGGCGCGGCGAACGGCTTCGGCCTTTTCACGGGCGCGCTTCTCGGAAGGCTTCTCGTAGTGGCCGCGCATCTTCATTTCGCGGAAAATGCCTTCGCGCTGCATCTTCTTCTTCAGCGCGCGAAGCGCCTGATCAACGTTATTGTCGCGGACGAGTACCTGCACGGGCAATCCTGTCTTTCGGGTTTGATATCAATAGGCAAGTGGCCATAGCCACGAGCCTCCGCGGCGGTTTACACCACGAATTGTGGCGGCTGATAGCAGAATCAAGCCGCGCTGTCCACAGCGGAAATGCAAGACGGCAGCCTAATCGCCGCCCCGGATCGGCCTGAGATAGGGAGCCGGCTACGCCGTAGCCAGATGCAGCCGCTCGAAATCCTCGAAGAACTCACCGTAGTCGCAGGTGATCTCCTCGCCGGCAGCGATGTCGCGGGTCGCTGTGGCGCCGCCATATTGCGAAAAATCGGTGTTCGGCGTCGTCGAATGGTTCATGAAGCGGCCATTGTCGACTTCATAGACCATGAAGCCGGGCTTGTCCGGGCTCGGATAGGCGTAGCGGTCGAGCAGTTCCTTCAAGGGCGGCGAGGCGGCCTCATATTTGTCCGTCGGGATCAGCCGGTCGAAATCCGGCTCGAGGCGCCAGATCGAGGCGCCTTTCGCGACCGGCTCGGCAGCGAACATGCCGACGCCCTCGATTGCGCTCTGGGCGACATAGGTTCGGATCAGCATCATGGTTTCGGGACCCGTTTCGACAAGAACGGAATCGCCAAATCGCGCGCAAAAAGCAAGACCGGCTGCCTGCGTCAAAGCGGCGAACCGGCCTGTTGCCTGCAAAAAACCTTCACGTCCGGTTGATCGACACGCCGCCATCGGCAAACAGAGCGGTTCCGGTGGTGAAGCTCGAGGCATCGGAGGCGAGATAGAGCGCGGAGCGGGCGATCTCGTGCGGTTGCGCCATGCGCTTCAGGGCATGGAGACCCTCGACGAAGGCGCGCGCCTCGGGCGTGGTCGTCGTCGCGCCTGGCGTGTCGGTGCCACCCGGCAGCAGCGCGTTGACGCGCAGTCCCTTCGGCCCGTATTCGGCGGCCAGCACTTGCATCAATCCGATCAGCCCGGCCTTGGCGGCGGCGTAGGCGGCCATGCCCGGCATGCCGGCGGTGTAACCGACAAAGCTCGACGTGAAGATCAGCGAGCCGCCGCCGCGCTCGAGCATGGCCGGTATCTGATGCTTTGCGCCGAGAAAGGCGCTGGTCAGGTTGGTGTCCATCGTCCCGTGCCAGGTTTGCGCCGACATATCGGGGACAGGCCCCATCGGCCCGACCGAACCCGCATTGTTCAAGGCGATGTCCAGTCCGCCGAAGCTGCCGATCGCCAACTCGACGAGCGATTTCGCGTAGGTCTCGTCGGTGACATCCCCCGCGAGGCTGACGGCCGTACCGCCGGCGTCGGCGATTTCGGCGGCGAGTGCATCAAGCTCCGTCTTGCGGCGGGCGGAAATGACGAGCCTGGCGCCTTCCTCCGCGAACAGTTTGGCGCTGGCGCGGCCGATGCCGGAACTGGCGCCGGTGACGATTGCGATCTTGTTGGCGAGTGCGAGCATGTTTTGCGTCCTTTCTTCGTGCCGGCGTCGGCGGGCAATCGGGATGCTTGGTCGCAAATGGAGCAGATCGGAACCACCCGAAACCCGCTAATAGGCCGGCCCGACGCGGATGCTCTTCGCCCACGGCGCAAAACGGCAAGCGCCGTCGCAAACAGCGCAAGGATGGCAGCGCCGTTTCGCTAGTGATACACCTCGCGTGCTGGGCCGAAGGAGAGCCCGGCCGCGAAATCCGCGAGACCTTTGGCGCGAGGCTGGACCGTGAAGAAATACTCTGTTTTCGCCATCGCCCGCGAGGCCATGCGCGGCCACAAGGGCTGGGAGGAGCAATGGTCCTCGCCCGAGCCGAAGAAGGAATACGACGTCATCATCGTCGGCGCCGGCGGCCATGGGCTGGCCACGGCCTATTATCTTGCCACCGTGCACGGCATCACAAATGTCGCGGTGCTGGAAAAGGGCTGGCTCGGCGGCGGCAATACCGGCCGCAACACCACCATTATTCGTTCCAACTATCTCTATGACGAGAGCGCCGGCATTTATGACCATGCCCTGAAGCTGTGGGACGGCCTCAGCCAGGAACTCAACTACAACGTCATGTATTCGGCGCGCGGCGTCATGATGCTGGCGCATAATGTGCACGACATCCAGGTGCTGAAGCGCCATGTCCATGCCAACCGGCTGAACGGCATCGACAATGAATGGCTGTCGCCTGAACAGGCAAAGGAATTCTGCCCGCCGCTCAACATCTCCAAAGACGCGCGCTATCCTGTCGTCGGGGCCGCCTTGCAGCGGCGCGGTGGCACGGCGCGGCATGACGCGGTTGCCTGGGGCTATGCGCGCGGCGCTTCGGCGCGCGGCGTCCACATCATCCAGAATTGCGAGGTCACCGGCGTCAAGCGGGCTGCCAACGGCGCGGTCACCGGCGTCGAGACGACGCGCGGCTTCATCGGCGCCAAGAAGGTAGGCGTCGTTGCCGCCGGCCACTCCTCGGTCATCATGAACATGGCCGGCGTGCGCATGCCGCTGGAGAGCTATCCGCTGCAGGCGCTGGTGTCGGAGCCGATCAAGCCGGTCGTGCCTTGCGTGGTGATGTCCAACACGGTGCATGCCTATATCTCGCAGTCCGACAAGGGTGAACTGGTGATCGGCGCCGGTACCGACCAGTATGTCTCCTATTCGCAGACTGGCGGCCTGCACATATTGCAGCATACGCTCGACGCTATCTGCGAGATGTTCCCGATCTTCACGCGCATGAAGATGCTGCGCTCCTGGGGCGGCATCGTCGATGTCACGCCGGACCGCTCGCCGATCCTGGCCAAGACGCCGGTGCCCGGCCTCTACGTCAATTGCGGCTGGGGCACGGGTGGATTCAAGGCGACGCCCGGCTCGGGTCACGTCTTTGCCCACACCATCGCCAAGGACGATCCGCATCCGATCAATGCGCCCTTCACCATCGAGCGCTTCCGCACCGGCCGCCTCATCGACGAGGCGGCGGCCGCGGCCGTGGCGCACTGATGATGACCGAACTGGCTGTCGCGATGCCGCTGATGCTGGCGGGGGAACAGGGGATGTTCCATGTGCCGACCGAGCATGAAGTGCGGCTGCAGCAGATCAGCCGTGCCGGGAACGAGACCGGCTGGCCGTTTTCGGTCGACGAGGGGATGCTCGCCTGCGTCTGGAGCGTCGGCCAGAAAGTGGTGATGTTCTTCGAGGACAGGCCGCATGGGCTGGACGCGGACGAGGATTTCAAGCCGCGTGGCGTGATCGTGACCACCGACCCGCTGCAGCTGACCCTCGGCAACATGGCCAACCGCGCCCTGTTTCGCGATTCCAGCGATGTCGCGGAGCGGCTGCGCCTGGTCGTGCCGTTCGTGACCATGGGCCAGAAGCTTTGCGATCAACCTCCCGGCGCGCGCGTCGGCCACGGCGAATTGTAGGAACAAACACGATGCTTCTCATCCGCTGCCCCTATTGCGAGGAAGAGCGCCCGGAACTCGAATTCCGCAACGCCGGCGAGGCGCATATCGCGCGCTCGGCCAATATTGCGGGCGAGAGCGACGACGACTTCGAAAAGTTCTTCTTCATCCGCTCCAATCCCAAGGGCATCATCTACGAGCGCTGGCGGCACATGCATGGCTGCGCGCGCTTCTTCAACGCGGTGCGCGACACCGTCACCGACAAGTTCGTCATGACCTACAAGGCCGGCGAGCCCAAACCCTCCAAGCTGCCCGGAGTAGCGAAATGAGCGGCGCGTTGCGCATTTCGGGCGCCGGGCGCCTCAGCCAGGCCAAGACCGCCCGCTTCAGTTTCGACGGCCAGTCCTATGCCGGCATCGAGGGCGATACGCTGGCCTCGGCGTTGCTGGCCAATGGCGTTCATCTGGTCGGCCGCTCGTTCAAGTACCACCGCCCGCGCGGCATCCTGTCGGCCGGCGCGGAAGAGCCCAACGCGCTGGTGCAGATCGTGCGCGACGACGCGCGCAAGACGCCGAACGTGCGCGCCACCGTGCAGGAGCTCTATGACGGGCTTGCCGCAAATTCGCAGAATCGCTGGCCGTCGCTGTCCTTCGACGTCGGTGCCGTCAACGACCTCGCCTCGCCGATGTTCTCGGCCGGTTTCTACTACAAGACCTTCATGTGGCCGAAGGCGGCGTGGAAGAGCCTTTACGAGCCCAAGATCCGCGAAGCCGCCGGCCTCGGCGTTTCGCCGGACAGGCCCGATCCGGACCATTATTCCTCGCGCTACGCCCATTGCGACGTGCTGGTGCTGGGCGGTGGCGCCGCCGGCATCGCGGCGGCATTGGCGGCTGCCGAGACCGGCGTGCGCGTCATCCTCGCCGACGAGCAGGCGCAGTTCGGCGGCAGCCTGCGTTTCGAGAGCGGCGCCAGGATCGACGGCCAGGACGGCTTTGCCTGGGCGCAGGCGGCGATCGCCAGGCTGAGCGCTATGAGCAATGTCCGCGTGCTGCCGCGCACCACGGCTTTCGGCTACTACGCGCAGAACTTCGTCGGCCTGGTCGAGCGTGTCAGCGACCATCTGAAAGCTCCAGGCCACGACCTGCCGCGAGAGCGGTTGTGGCAGGTGAGGGCCAAGCGGGTCGTGCTCGCCTCCGGTGCCATCGAACGCCACATGGTGTTCGCCAACAACGACCGGCCGGGCGTGATGCTGGCGGGTGCGGCGCGCACCTTCCTCAACCATTACGGCGTCGCGGTCGGCAGGAATGTCGGCGTCTACACCGCCAATGATTCGGCCTACGCGGCGGCGATCGACCTGAAGAAGGCCGGCGTCAATGTCGCGACGATCGTCGATTTGCGCGACAACCCGACCGGCCCTGTCATCGACGAGGCGAGGGCGCTCGGCATCGAGATCAATTTCGGCCGCGCGGTAATCCGCGCCGGCGGCAAGCTGCGCGTGTCGTCGATGACGGTGCAGCCGAAGAATGGCGGCGGCGAGCGCACCATTCCCGTCGACGCGATCCTGATGTCGGCCGGCTGGACGCCGTCGGTGCACCTGTTCTCGCAGTCGCGCGGCAAGGTCGCCTTCAACGACGAGACCAAACGCTTCGTGCCCGGCACCTATGCGCAGGACTGCGTTTCCGTCGGCGCCTGCAACGGCACGGACGGCCTGTCGGCTTCGGTCGACGAAGCCTATGCGTCAGGCGCCAAGGCGGCGAAGGATGCCGGGGCGAAGGCGGCGAAGGGTGCCAAGCCCAAGGTCGACGCCTCGGAAAGCTGGTCGCGCGGCATGCTGGGCGCCGCGCCTGGCGCAGGTCCGGATACGACGGTGAAGGCGTTCGTCGATTTCCAGAACGACGTCACTGCCAAGGATATCCGCCAGGCGGTGCATGAAGGCATGCGCTCGATCGAGCATGTCAAGCGCTTCACCACCAACGGCATGGCGACCGACCAGGGCAAGACGTCCAACATGCATGGCCTGGCGATCGCCGCCGAGACGCTGGGCAAGCCGATCCCCGAGGTCGGCCTCACCACGTTCCGCGCGCCCTATACGCCCGTCACATTCGGCTCGATCGTCAGCCATGCGCGCGGGCCGCTGTTCGACCCGACCCGCAAGACCGCGATCCATCCGTGGGCCGAGCGCCAAGGCGCTGTGTTCGAGGATGTCGGCCAGTGGAAGCGCGCCTGGTATTTCCCCAGGGGCGGCGAGGATATGCATGCGGCGGTCGACCGCGAATGCGTCGGCGTGCGCACCAATGCCGGCCTGTTCGATGCCTCGACGCTCGGCAAGATCGAGGTGGTCGGGCCGGACGCGGCCAAGTTCATGGAACTGCTCTACACCAATCCGTGGGAGAAGCTGGAACCGGGCCGCTGCCGCTACGGCATCATGCTGCGCGAGGACGGCTTCATCTATGATGACGGCGTCGTCGGCCGCCTGGCGCCGGACCGTTTCCATGTGACGACGACGACGGGCGGCGCGCCGCGCGTCATGAACCACATGGAGGATTACCTCCAGACCGAGTTCCCGCACTTGAATGTCTGGCTGACCTCGATCACCGAACAGTGGGCCGTCATCGCGGTGCAGGGACCCAAGTCGCGCGACATCATCGCGCCGCTGGTCGAAGGCATCGACATGTCGGACGGGGCGCTGCCGCATATGTCGGTGCGTGAAGGCAAGATATGCGGGGTGCCGACAAGGCTGTTCCGCATGTCGTTCACCGGCGAGCGCGGCTTCGAGGTCAACGTGCCGGCCGATTATGGCCAGGCTGTCTGGGAAGCGTTGTGGGCGGAGGGCCAGAAACACGGTGCCACCGCCTATGGCACGGAGGCGATGCACGTGCTGCGCGCCGAGAAGGGCTACATCATCGTCGGCCAGGACACCGACGGCACGGTGACGCCTGACGATGCCGGTCTCGACTGGGCGGTCGGCAAGAAGAAGACCGACTTCGTCGGCATCAGGGGCATGAAGCGGCCCGATCTGGTTGCCAAGGGCCGCAAGCAGTTGGTCGGCCTGAAGACCAAGGACCCGAAGGTGGTGCTGGAGGAAGGCGCGCAGATCGTCGAGGATCCCAAACAGGCGATCCCGATGAAGATGATCGGCCATGTCACGTCGAGCTACTGGTCGCAGAATTGCGGCCGTTCCATCGCGCTGGCTCTGGTCGCCGGCGGCCGCGACCGGATGGGCGACACGCTCTACGTGCCGATGCCCAACGGGGTGATCGAAGTGGAGGTTACCGGCATGGTGTTCTTCGATGAAACGGGAGGGCGCCTCAATGGCTAAGGCCGCTGCAAAAACCGCCACCGCGACTTCGCCCTCGGCGGAGCGCCGCCCGGCATTGGCCGGACGCTCGACGTCCGCGACCGGCGTCAAAGTCGAGGTGCTGCCGCCGGCGGAGCGCATGTCGCTACGCGCGCCGGAGGCTTCGCTTGCCGCCCTGTCGAAGGCGCTCGGCGTCACCTTGCCGAAGCAGCCGAAAACCTCCGCATCCAAGGCGGGACGGACGGCGCTGTGGCTTGGCCCGGACGAATGGCTGGTCATCGACGAGGCCGGCAAGGACCCGCTCGCCGATTGCGCGAAAGTTTCCGCGCTGCACTCGTCCGTCGGTATCTCACACCGCAACGTCGCGATTGCAGTCGCCGGTCCAGCGGCAGAAGCCACGGTCAATTCGGGCTGTCCGCAGGACCTGTCGCTGGCAGCCTTCCCGGTTGGTGCCGCTTCGCGTACCATCCTGGGCAAGGTCGAGATCGTGCTGCTGCGCACGGCCGAAGATGCCTTCCGGGTCGAGTGCTGGCGTTCCTTCTCGGACTATGTCTTTACTTTCCTGTCCGAGGGAGCCCGCGACGCCGCCGGCTGAACCCGGAACGTTTGCCGCCCGCATCCGTTGTGCGGCGACAGGTCGAGGGAGAAATGCCGATGCCGTCGAAGTCAGCGCCGAAATCGCCTGGGAAGACGAAAGCGAAGACCGCGGCCGTCCGTTCGCTTGAGCATGAGCGGCATCATGAAGCCGACGCCGAAGAGGAACTTGAGGAGGGCCTGGAGGACACGTTTCCAGCCAGCGACCCGGTGTCGATCACCGGTTCGGCCATTCCGGGCGCTCCGGCAAAGCCCGGCAAGGCCAAGACCGTTACCGGACGCAAAGCCCGCAAGCCTGATTTCAGAAATTTTGGCTGAAGGCATCTTCCCAACACCTTCGTGGATGCGATATTCAAAGCGCTTTGGAGAGGAAAAATGCCTGTCAAAGCTGTTGTCTGGGGCGAGAACGTCCATGAGCAGACCAATGCCGCCGTGCGCGACCTCTATCCCCTGACCATGCATGGCACGATTGCCGCCGCGCTCAACCAGGACAAGGGCATCGAGGCGACCACCGCCACCTTGCAGGAGCCCGAGCACGGCCTGAGCGAGGCGCGCCTGGCCGCGACCGATGTCCTGCTGTGGTGGGGCCACGCCGCGCATGGCGAGGTCAGGGACGAGATTGTCGAGCGCGTGCAGAAACGGGTCTGGGAAGGCATGGGGCTGATCGTGCTCCATTCCGGCCATTACTCGAAGATCTTCAAGCGGCTGATGGGCACGCCCTGTTCGCTGAAATGGCGCGAGGCGGGCGAACGCGAGCGTGTCTGGGCGATCAACCGCAGCCATCCGATCGCGCAAGGCATCGGCGAGTGCCTGGAGATCGGCGAGACGGAAATGTATGGCGAGCCGTTCGCGGTGCCCGAGCCGCTGGAGACGGTGTTCGTCTCCTGGTACGAGGGCGGCGAGGTGTTCCGCTCGGGGCTGACCTATCAGCGCGGTGCCGGCCGCATCTTCTATTTCTCGCCGGGCCACGAGACCTATCCGATCTATCATAATGAGGGCGTGCGGCAGGTGCTGCGCAACGCCGTCCACTGGGCGCACAATCCGTCGCCCGCTTGGTCCGGCATCACCAACGCGCCGAATGTGCCGACGGACAAGGCCAAGGAAAAGATCGTCCAGAAGGGGCTGCGGCTGCATGCCGACGGCGACAAGGGCCTGAGTTGATTGGGGGATTGAGCTGATGCACCGTCTGCTTCTGCTCGGCACCGGCTGGATCGCCGCGCATCACATCGAAGAGTTCGGCCAGATCGCGGGCTGCGCCATCGTTGCCTGCGTCGATCACTTGCCGGGTCGCGCGGCGGCATTTGCCGCCGCCAACGGAATAGGCAATTTCTTCGAGAGCCTTGAGGCGGCGATCGCCTGGGGCGAGTTCGATGCCGCCATCAACGCGACGCCGGACGGCGTGCACAAGGCGACGACGCTGGCCTTGCTTACCGCCGGCAAACATGTGTTTTGCGAAAAACCGCTGGCGCCGAACCATGCCGATGCGCTGGCCATGACCGAAGCCGCCGAGGCGGCCGGGCTCGTCAACATGGTCAACCTGACCTATCGCAACGCGCCGGTGATCCAGGAGGCGCGGCGCATGGTGCAGGCCGGCGAGATCGGCGCGTTGCGCCATGTCGAGGCGAGCTACCGGCAAAGCTGGCTTGTCAGCAAGTCGTGGGGCGATTGGCGGGTCGAGGACAAGTGGTTGTGGCGCCTGTCGAGCCGCCACGGTTCGACGGGCGTTCTGGGCGATGTCGGCATCCATATACTCGACTTCGCCACCTATGGCGCGGCGCAGGATATCGTCAGCCTGCATGCCGATCTGGTGACGTTTCCGAAGGCGGAGGGCGAGCGCATCGGCGACTATGTGCTCGACGCCAATGACAGCATGGCGATGACGGCGCGGCTGAAATCCGGCGCGCTGGCCACGATCATGGCCAGCCGCTACACCACAGGCCACGGCAACGATCTGTCGCTGGCCCTGCACGGCACAATGGGTGCGATCAAGGTCGAGACCGACGGCAAGGTTTCGCGCCTGTCCGCCTGTCTTGGCGAGGATGTCGATCAGCAGCACTGGCGGACGCTGACAGCGCCTGACGTCAAGCGCAACGCCCGGCGCTTTGTCGATGCGCTCGACGGCGGGCAGAACGGCGATCCGTCATTCCGTCGCGCAGCCGATATCCAGAAGCTGATCGACGCGGCGTTCGAGAGTTCAGCAAGCAAATTGCCGGTCTCGATTGCCTGAAATCACAAACTGGCCGGCTGAGCCGGCCAGGCGAACTCTTCCGACAATCCCGGCAGGCGCTCGGCCTCAGTAGGCGCTCGGCATGATCCACGGATTCACGCTGATGCCAAGGCGCGGGCCTTTGCCGTCGGTTGTGGCTTCCGTAGCCGCCTTCTTGTCGATCGAGCCGGTCGACGCGCAATCGAGCTTCACATTGGACTTGGTGTCGACGCAAGTCGCGGCGGGCGCATGCTTGACCGTGTGGCTGGTGTTGGCGGCAAAGGCCGAGCCCGAAAGCGCCAGCACCGCGGCCAGGGTGAGAAGGGTCGTTTTCATTGTCAGTCTCCGTTTTCGACGGGGGAAATTTTTCCGTACATGTACGTCACTTCGTACAGATACGTCCGCCGATCGCGAAGTTCAAGGGAAAATCGTACATGTACGAAAATTTTTTGTTAACCAAAAATTCGCCCCCGGTTTGACCCCAAGGGACGTCGCGAAAATCTGGAAACCGAAAAGGAGAGGATCAGCAGTTGGCCGGTGTCTCGGTCAATGGCGGCACATCTTGCGTGCTGAGCGTGGCAAGCGTGAAATCGCACATCCGCTTCACAAAAGCCTGTGCGTCGCCGAAGGGATAGAGGGGGAAGGTGATAAGCAGCGAGATCGTGCCATGGCCGACAGCCCACAGCATGGTCGCGATGGCGCGCGGGTCGCCTTGCAGCTTGCCGGCGGCGACGCAGGCCTCGACCCGCTTGATGAGCACCTTCATCGCCGGGTTGCCTTCTTCCATATCCTCGTAGCTCCTGCCTTCCGGCAGCCTGGTCTTTTCGGTCATGAAGACGGTGCGGTATTCGTTGGGATTGCCCAGCCCAAAGGCGGCGTATTCGGTCATGACCGCTTGCAAGGCCTCGATCGGATCGTCGGACGGGTGCTCCTCGATGCGCCGGGCGAGCGTTTCGAAGGCGTCCTCGGCCAGCGCGAACAGGATGTCCTGCTTGTCGGCGAAGTAGGAATAGACCGACATCGGCGCGTAGCCGACCCGCTTGGCGAGCTTGCGGATGGTCAAGCCTTCATAGCCCTCTTCCTGGACGAGCTTGTGGGCGGCCTCGACAAGCTCGGAGCGCAGTTCGGCCTTCTGTTTCTCGCGGCGTTTCTGGACGCTCAGCGGCAAATCGGGTGCCCTTGTCTCGGTGGTACCTGGCTAAGTTATATACGCTGTACGGAAACGAACAAGGGCGCCTTCCGGTTCCCGTATGGCAGGCATCAGATGGCGCCGATGCCGCCGTCGATGGCGAGCGCGTGGCCGGTCATGAAGGAATTGGCCGGGTCGGCGGCGAACAGGATGGCGGTGATGATTTCGTCGACTTCCGCCACCCGCTTCATCGGCACGCCACGGGTCAGCTCGGCCAGGGCCTCCGCTTCCGGCGCGCCGGAAATGCGTACGAAACTGTCGACCATCGCCGTCCTGGTGTGGGCGGGGCAGATGGCGTTGATGCGCAGGCCCTTGCCGGCATATTCGATGGCTGCCGAGCGAGTCAGGCCGATGACGCCATGCTTGGCCGCAGCATAGACCGAAAGCTTCGGTGCGCCCGAAAGGCCGGCAGCCGAGGCGATGTTGACGATGGCGCCACCCTTGCCCGTCGCCTTGAACTGCCGCTCCATCTGCGGGATCTGGTGCTTCATGGCATGGAAGACACCGAGCAGGTCGATTTCCAGCACCCGGCGCGCCTCGTCTGTGGGAATCTGCGGCAGGCGAACGAAGCTCTGGACGATGCCGGCATTGTTGGCGGCGACATCCAGCCGGCCGAATTTCTCGACCGCCAGCTTGACGAGGTTCTCGGACAGGCTTTCGTCGGCTATGTCGCCGGCAAGGATCGCGGACTCGGTCGCAAGCGTGCCGGCAAGATCGGCGAGCGCACTCTCATCAATATCGGACAGGACCAGCCGCGCGCCTTCGGCGGCGAAGCCTTTCGCCGCGCCTCTGCCCAGGCCGCCGGTGGCGCCTGTGATCAGAACCGTCATCCCGTCAAAGCGGCCCATCGCGTCTCCCTCCGTCACGTCTGCTTGTCGATGAGCCCGGCGGCGAGATGCGAAAGCAATTTCACCGCCTCGCCATAGGTTTTGGCCTTTTCGGGATTGGAAGCATTGCCGTCCAGCGCCCGCTTGTAGACACCCTGGCAGATTGCGGCCAGCCGGAAGAAGGAGAAGGCGATAAAGAAGGTCCAGTTGCCGATGCCGGCAATCCCTCGCCGCCGGCAATAGGCGGCGACATACTCTTCCTCGCCTGGCAGGCCGAGTGCGGAGCGATCGATGCCGCCGAGACCCCGGAAGCCGGAGGCATGCGGCAGGCGCCATTGCATGCATTGATAGGCGATATCGGCAAAGGGGTGGCCAATCGTCGACAATTCCCAGTCGAGCACCGCCAGCACCTCAGACCGGCCCGGCGCGAAGATCAGATTGTCCAGGCGGTAATCGCCATGCACCAGCGAAACGAGCCCGTCATCGGCCGGCACATGTGTCTCGAGCCAGGCGATCAGCCTATCCATGTCGGCAATGGCGCCGGTTTCCGAAGCGCGGTACTGGCTGGACCAGCGTGCGAGCTGGCGCTCGAAATAATTGCCGGGGCGGCCGAAATCGCTCAAACCCACCGCCTCGACATCGACATCGTGCAGGGCGGCGAGCGTGGCGTTCATGGCGTCGTAGATCGCGGCCCGCTCGTCATTACCGCGCACCTCCGGCAGTGCCGGATCCCAGAAGATGCGGCCATCGAGGAAATCCATGACGTAGAACATGCGGCCGATCGGCGAATCCTCGGCCGACAGAGACAGCATTTCGGGCACCGGCACGGTGGTTGCGGACAGCGCCTTCATCACACGGAATTCGCGATCGACCTGGTGCGCCGATTTCAGAAGCTGACCCGGCGGCTTGGCGCGCAGCACGTAACGGCCGCTGGCCGCCGTCAGCAGATAGGTCGGGTTGGATTGGCCGGATTTGAACTTTTCGATTGCCGCGAGCCCACAAAAGCCCGGGATCTGCGCCTCGAGGTAAGGCGAGAGCGCCGCCAGGTCGAGCGCGTTCGGATCGCTCATGCGGTCTCGGGCTGGCGTTCAAGCAGGGTCAGCGTCAGCCAGCGGGCGGTCAGCGCCGGTTTCTTCGAGCCCTCGATCTCGATGGTTACGTCGTGCGCCGTCTGCACCCAGCCCGACGGCCTGACCTTGACGTCGGCCAGCACGAAACGGGTGCGGATGCGCGCGCCGGTCTTCACCGGCGCCAGGAAACGCAGCGAATCGAAGCCGTGGTTGACGCCCATCTTGCCGTTCTCCAGCGGCGGCATGGTCTCGAACGTCATCGCCGACAACAGCGACAGCGACAGGAAGCCGTGCGCGATGGTGCCGCCGAAGGGCGTCTCGCGCTTGGCGCGCTCCGGATCGCAATGGATGAACTGGTGGTCGTCGGTGGCGTCGGCGAACTGGTCGATCATGCGCTGCGTGACCACGCGCCAGGGCGAGACGCCGACCTCCTTGCCGACGCTGGCCAGAAGCACATCGAGACTGATCGGTTCCACGCTCATGTCCTCCTGTTTCACCTCCGGCTTCTGCGGCCGGAAAATGTCATTCCTTGAATAGGGTCAGCCCATGCTGCACCGACTGTCCGCCGTCAATCGGCAGGATGGCGCCGGTGACATAGCTGCCTGCACGGCTGCACAAATAGAGCGTTGCGCCGGCAATGTCATCCGGTGCGCCGATGCGGCCGATCGGGACATGGCCGCCGACATGCCTTGCCTGTTCGTCCGTACCGGTGGCGAATGCTGTCATGCGGCTCTGGAAAGGACCTGGGGCGAAGGCGTTGACGGTGATGCGGCGGCCGGCGAGCTCCAGCGCCAGCGTGCGTGTCAGGTGATGCACCGCCGCCTTCGAGGCGGTGTAGGAATAGGCGTCGTCGGCCAATGGCTGCGTGCCCATCACCGATCCCAGATTGATCACCCGGGCCGGATCGGCGTCGCTGGCGGCCGCGTCGAGCAGCGGCAGCAATTCACGCGTCAGGTGGAAGACCGCGGTGACGTTGACGCCGAACACCTTGGCCCAGGCGTGGTAGGGAAAGCTCTCCAGCGGCGCGCCCCAGGACACGCCGGCATTGTTGACCAGTATATGCAGTTTTGCGGTCCGCGCCCCGACCTCGGCGACCAGGGCGGCGATGCCGGCCTCGCTGGAGACGTCGCCGGCAAAGCCTTCCGCCCGGCCCGGTGCGCCAAGCCCGTTCAATTCGGCGGCCACCTTGATGCAGTCCTCGCCCTTGCGCGAGGCGATCATCACGCTGGCGCCTGCCCTGACCAGGGCGGTTGCCGCCATGCGGCCGATGCCGGTCGCCGCTCCGGTTACCAGCGCGGTCTTGCCGGCGACCGAAAACAGCTCGTCGAGATAGCTCATCCAGATTCTCCGTGCCTTGCCCCGGCTGCGGGCAAAACAGCTCGCGTTGACAAGGCTATCCGAAGTACGGTCATCCTTGCCACGGATAAAATGCCTGGCGTGCATGAAGGGTTAGCGACCGATGACGCAGATGAATCTCGGCATGACCGAGCGGCTGAAGCCGATCCATGCGCGCGTCGCCGCGATGGTGCGCGACGAGATCATGCCGCTCGACGGGGAATTCCTTGATGAAGTCGGCAGGGAAGGCGACCGCTGGGTCTACAGCAAGCGCCAGAGCGAGATTCTCGAAGGGCTGAAGAAGGCCGCCAGGGACCGCGGCCTGTGGAATTTCTGGCTGACCGGGTCGGAACGCGGTTATGGCCTGTCAACCGTCGAATACGCCTATCTGGCCGAGGAGATGGGCAAGGCCCATCTCGGCGCCGAAACCTTCAACTGCTCGGCACCCGATACCGGCAATATGGAGGTGCTGGAACGCTACGGCTCGGCCGAGCACAAGAAAGCGTGGCTGGAACCGCTGCTCGAGGGCAAGATCCGCTCGGCCTATCTGATGACCGAACCGGACGTGGCGTCATCCGACGCCACCAACATTGCCATGCGCTGCGAGCGGCAGGGCGACGACTACGTCCTCAACGGCGAAAAGTGGTGGGCGTCGGGAGCCGGCGATCCGCGCTGCGCCATCTATATCGTCATGGTGCGGACAGGCGGCGACGAGGAGCCGCAGCACCGCCGCCATTCGATGATCCTGGTACCCTCGGACACCAAGGGGGTGACCAAGATCCGGCCGATGCAGGTCTATGGCGACGACGACGCGCCGCATGGCCACATGCATCTTCGCTTCGACAATGTGATGGTGCCGGCGTCCAACCTGATCCTCGGCGAGGGCAGGGGGTTCGAGATCGCGCAAGGCCGGCTCGGGCCCGGCCGCATCCACCACTGCATGCGCGCCATCGGCCAGGCCGAGATGGCGCTGGAAATGCTGTGCCAGCGTTCGGTGCGGCGCGAGGCCTTCGGCCAGAAGCTGGCGAAGCTCGGCGCCAATTTCGACATTATCGCCGAATGTCGCATGGAGATCGAGATGGCCCGGCTGCTCTGCCTCAAGGCGGCCTGGATGATCGACCAGGGCGATGCGCGCGCCGCAGCTCCCTGGATCAGCCAGATCAAGGTCGTCGCGCCGCGCGTGGCGCTCAAGGTCACCGACGAGGCGGTGCAGATGTTCGGTGCGCAAGGCATCAGCCAGGATACGCCGCTCGCGCGCTCGTGGACGCATCTGAGAACCCTGCGGCTCGCCGACGGGCCGGATGCCGTGCACCGGCGGCAAGTGGCGCGTACCGAGTTGAAGAAATACACGCAGGAGAAGGTTTGAGCTCTCCCGTCGCGTCGTTGCCGACAAGCAAGGAATACAACCGATGACTATTCCATCCGAAATGAAGGCCCTGCTCCTGGTCGGCGACGGCTATACCAAGACGCCGAGCGGCAGCGCGCTCGAGGCGATGGAGCCATATATCGAGCCGGGCAGCATCGCGGTGCCCGCGCCCGGACCGAGCCAGGTGCTGATCAAGGTCAGCCTCGCATCGATCAACCCATCGGATGTCGCCTTCGTCAAGGGTCAGTACGGCCAGCCACGCGCCAAGGGCCGGCCGGCCGGCTTCGAGGGTGTCGGCACGGTCGTGGCGGGCGGCGAGGAGCCCTATCCCATGAGCCTTGTCGGCAAGCGTGTCGCTTTCGCCACCGGCCTCAGCAATTGGGGCTCTTGGGCTGACTATGCCGTCGCCGAGGCGGCGGCCTGCATTCCGCTCCTCGATACGGTGCGCGACGAGGACGGCGCGGCGATGATCGTCAATCCGCTGACCGCGATCGCCATGTTCGACATCGTCAAGCAGGAGGGCGAGAAGGCGTTCGTCATGACCGCCGGCGCCAGCCAGCTCTGCAAGCTGATCATCGGCCTGGCCAGGGAGGAAGGGTTCCGGCCCATTGTCACCGTGCGCCGCGACGAGCAGGTCGCGTTGCTGAAAGAGCTTGGCGCGGCGCATGTGCTCAACGAGAAGGCGCCGGATTTCGAAGCGACGTTGCGCGAGGTGATGAAGGCCGAACAGCCGCGCATTTTCCTCGACGCCGTGACCGGGCCACTGGCCTCGGCCATCTTCAATGCGATGCCGAAACGGGCGCGCTGGATCGTCTATGGCCGGCTCGATCCCGAGGCCACGATCATCCGCGAGCCCGGCCAGCTCATCTTCCAGCACAAGCATATCGAGGGCTTCTGGCTGAGCGAATGGATGCGGCAATTCAGGGATAGGCGTGGCCCGGCGGTGCTGGAAGCGCAGAAGCGGTTTTCCGATGGACGCTGGTCGACCGACGTGACGGCGATCATTCCGCTGGCCGAGGCGATGGCGCGGGTGCCCGCGGAACTTGCCAAGCCCAACGGCAAGGTTTTCATCCGGCCCTAGCGCCCTCGACGAGCGGCACGATCATCGTGTCTGGCGGCCATCGGACCCGCCGGATCGCCGCGTGCGCCATCGAGCCCCCTATGCCTCGCCGCTTTGTCCGTGATATGCCGCCGCCATCGAATGCCGGAGCAGCGCCAGGCTGAGGCGTCTTCCGCGATGGCGGGCGGGGTGTATTGATGACGATTTCCAAGCCGGTTTTCGACCGTTTGGGGCTGGGTATATGGGTCGGGGCGTTCCTGGTCGTTCTCGGCCTGGTTCTGTGGTCGCCCCACACCCGCACGGTGACGCTGGCCTATGGCTATGGCAGCCAGGAATTCCTGGCCGGCCGCCCGTTGTACAATCTCCAGTCCGAGATGGGATATCTCTACGCGCCGGCCTTTGCCGCGCTCTATGTACCGATGCTCAAGCTCGGACCGCATCTGGGCGGGCTGGTCTGGCACATAATCGGCTTCGCGGTGCTGACCTTCGCCGCCATGCGGCAGGTGCGCAAGCTCGGCGGCCAGGAACTGCCGTGGCTGCTATCCTTCGGGCTGTTCCTGGCGCTGCCGATGGCGCTGGGCGCGATTCGCAACGGCCAGGCGACGATCCTCCTGACCGGGGCCTGCTGGCTCCTGACCCTGTCGGCGCTCGAAGGACGGCGCGCCGAAACCTTCTTCTGGGCATCCGTGGCCATCATCGCCAAGCCGACCGCGATCATCATGCTCCTGTTGGTGGGGGCCCTGCGCCTGCGGCTGATCCCCGTGCTGGTGCTGGCGGTTCTGTTCGTGCTTGCCATCCCCTATGCCTTCGCGCCTGCCGGCTATCTCAACGCGCAGTATGCTGATTTCGCCCGCATGCTGACGTCGATGGGCCTGGACAAGTCAGGCCACTTCGTCCCGACCGATTTCACGGCGCCCTTCACTTCGGCGGGGCTGCCCATGCCTGAATTCGCGGCCACGGTGGTGCGCGTCGTCGTCGCACTGCTTACGCTTTCGGCCGTCCTGTGGTTCGATCGCAGGCTCCAACCGGGATGGGCCGGACTGGCGATCTTCCTGACGGCGGCCTTCTACATGTGTGTCTTCAATCCGCGCGTCGAGCCGAATACCTATGCCATGATCGCTGTCCCTGCCGGCCTCGCTATCGCCACACTGTGGCGGGAGGAGCGTGGTGGCGTCCTGGCCTCGGTGCTGGCGACTCTGTTGTTCCTCACGGGTTTGACCGGCGTCGAGCGCCATATGCATGATTTCTTCTACCCCTGGTTCCGCCCGATCGCCGTCACCTTGATAGCCTGTTCGCTGATCTGGTGGTTCTGGGCCAAGGCGGGCGAAAAAACGATGAAGGTCGGACCTGTTGCGCATGGCTGAGTCGCGGCAAAAACTCGATATCGTGGCGCCCTTCTTCAACGAAGCGCAATCGGCGTCGGCCTTTGCCGGGCTGCTCGACAGGCTCGAGGAAGCGGTATCGAGCCGCTTCGGCATGACCGTCCACAAGATACTGGTCGATGACGGCAGCCGCGACGACGGCGTCGGTCGATTTTCGCAGGCCCTCTCGGGGTCGTGGGAGATCGTTCGCCTCAGCCGCAATTTCGGCAAGGAGGTCGCGGTGCTCGCCGGCCTCGACCAGTCGCGCGGCGACATGGTGCTGATCATGGATTCGGACCTTCAGCATTCCATGGACATCAGCCTGAAGATGATTTCCGAGCTGGTCGACGACCCGGAGATCGACGTCGTCTACGCGCAGAACGACCGCCGCGAGGCGAGCTGGCGGCGCAGCCAGCTGGCGCGGCTTTTCTACAGCCTGATCAATTCCAGCCAACGCTTCGACATTCCCGAGAATGCAGGCGACTTTCGCGTCATGCGCGGCGCCGTCGCGCGCGCGCTGACCAACCTGCGCGACAAGCGGCGCTTCAACAAGGGCCTGTTCGCCTGGGCTGGCTTCCGCCAGAAAGCCATACCCTATTCGCCGGAAAACCGGGCCGTCGGGACGTCGAAATGGAGCCGGCTCAACCTGATCGCCTTCTCGCTGGAAGGCTTTACCTCGTTTTCCGTTATCCCGCTGCGCATCATCAGCCTGAGCGGGGTGCTGGCGGCGCTGGCGGGCCTCGTCTACGGCGCCAAGGTATTCTTCGAGGTTATGTTCTACGGCATTGCCGTGCCCGGCTACCCCAGCCTGATGGTCGCCGTCGTCCTGCTCGGCGGCCTCAATCTCACCTTGCTTGGCCTGATTGGCGAATATGTCTGGGTCACGTTGTCGGAGAGCAAGGACCGGCCGGTCTACATCGTGCGCGACGTCATGCGCAGCGACGTTCCGGACAGGCCGCCAGGCGCGTCCGGGGCATGACGCGGCGCATTCGCCTGATCGCCGACGATTACGGCCTGGCGCCAGGGGTTTGCGCCGGCATTCTCGACCTGCTCGACCGTGGACGCCTGACCGGCACCAGCTGCATGACCGGCTTTCCGGAATGGCCTGATGCGGCAGCGCGCATAAAGCCGCTATGCGGCCGCGTGGCGGTCGGACTGCACCTGACCCTTACGGACCAGCCAGCCGTGACCGGCAAATCGAGCCTGGCGCTGGAGGGCCGGCTGCCGCCGCTTCGTTCCCTCGCCTTGCCGGTCCTGCGCAACCGGATCGAAGAGCGCGACGTCCATGCCGAACTCGATACCCAGTACAGCCGTTTCGTCGAGGCGCTCGGCCGCACGCCCGATTTCATCGACGGGCATCAGCACGTGCATTTCCTGCCCGTCGTGCGCCAGTGGCTGCGGACACGTTTTCTCGAAGCCGGGGGCAGGCCGGAGCTGCGTGGCGCTCCGGCGCTGGGCGATGCCGCCGTCGCGCCGAAAATCGCGGCAATCGCGGCGGTGGCCACGGGCTTCAACCAGGCGATGCAGCGTGCCGGCTTTACCGTCTTGAAGCCGCTGGCCGGCATCTATGACTGGCGGCAACCCGAGAAATTTGCTCCTTTGCTGGAGGCTGCGGTCGAAGCGCTGCCGCGGCATGGACTGTTCATGTGCCACCCCGGCCATGTCGATGAAACGCTGCGTTCGCGCGACCCGATGCAAGGCGTGCGCGAAGTCGAGTTTAAGGTTCTGGCTTCGGAAGCGTTCGGCGCTAGCCTCGCCCGTGCCGGTGTCGAGATCATGGACGGCAAGGGATGAGCGGCGCTGACCAGCCTGGGCGCTCGACCGGGAGCAAGATCGTCCGATTTGCCATTGTCGGGCTTGCGAACACCGTCATCGATCTTGCCAGCTTCTTCCTGATGCTCAAGCTGCACGTGCCGCCGCTGCCCGCCAACGTCGCCGCCTGGTTCATTGCCGTTCTCTTTTCCTTCGTGGCGAACGGCTTCTGGTCGTTCGAGCGCAATGAAGCCATCCGGCTGCACGACGCGTTCCTGCGTTTCCTGTCGCTGGGCGCGCTGATTTCGCTCGGCGTCTCCAGCCTGTCGATCGCGCTCCTGGCCGGCATCACCGGCGTGTGGCCGGCAAAAATCGGCGGCGTCATCGTGGCGGCGGTGCTGAACTTCCTCGCTGCGCGCTGGTCGATCGAAGGCCGGCTGCTGAAATAGAGCCGGAATTACTCCGCCGGCTCCACATTGGTGTAGGCGGCTTCCTCGAGCTCGCGCTTCAGGCGCGCTTCCTCATGGGTCTTGGGCGTGACGAAGCGTCCAAGCAGCAGATAGGCGACCGGCGTCAGGAACAGCGTCGAGATGGTGGCGAGCCCGAGGCCGCCGACGATCACCCAGCCGAGTGCCACGCGCGCCTCGGCGCCAGCGCCAACGGCCAGCACCAGCGGCACGCCGCCAAGGATGGTGCAGATCATGGTCATCATCACCGGCCGCAGGCGGATGATGGAAGCCTGCTCGATCGCCTCGCGCACGCCGAGCCCACGATCACGCAACTGGTTGGCGAACTCGACGATCAGGATGCCGTTCTTGGCCATGACGCCGACCAGAAGCACCAGGCCGATCTGGCTGTAGGCGTTGAGGCTGGTGCCGGACAAGAGCAGTGCGAAGATGGCGCAGGCAAGCCCGAGCGGCACCGTGGCCATGATGATGACGGCGCTGACGAAGCTCTCGAACTGGGCCGCCAGCACCAGGAGGATGATGACCAGCGCGAAGCCGAAGATGGTGACCATGGCGCTGTTGGTCTCGCCAAGGGTTGCGGCTTCGGCCAAAGGCAGGATGCGGCTGCCTGGCGGCAGCAACGGCGTGGCGATCTGCTCGGCACGCGTCAGCGCATCGCCGAGCGCGAAATTGCCTGACAGATTGGAGGTAATGGCTACCGACGGCTGCTGCTGCTCGCGCGACAGCGACGGCGGCACGGCGCGTTCGGTCAAGGTGGCGATGGTCGACATCGGCACGAAACGGCCGTCGCCGGTCTTCAGGAAGACGTTTTCCAGATCCGTCGGGTCGTTGATCGGATTTGTGGTCGAGACCAGCTTCACGCCATAGCTGCGGTCGGCGATGTAGACGTCGACGACGTCGTTGCCGTCGAGCATGGCCTGCATGGTGTTGGCCAATCCGGTGATGTCGATGCCGAGGTCGGAAGCCCGCTCGCGGTCGATGGCGACGGCCAACTGCGGCTGCGTCGGGTCGATGGACAGGCGCGGCGTCTGGAAACGCTCGTCCTTCTGCATCTCGGCGATGATCTTGACCGCCGCGTCGCCGAGGGCCTTGCGGTCGTTGCCGACGAGCGCGAATTGCAGACCGTTGCCGGCGCCGCGGATGCCGAGGCTGTTTGGCTGTACCGGGAAGATGCGCAGGCTGGGCACCTGCCTGGTCAGCTGGTTGATCTCGGCCATGATCTCCTGCTGGCTGCGGCTGCGCTCGTCCCACGGCGCCAGCGTCATCACCATGAAGCCGGAGTTGTAGGAGCCGTTCTGGCCGGCGTTTTCGAAGGTCGAGCGGATTTCGCCGGAATCGCGCATCGGCTGGATCAGCCGCTCGATCTTCTGCATCTGCTGCGTCGTATAGTCGAGGCTGACGCCTTGCGGGGCGTTGATGCGCAAAAGCACGGCGGCGCGGTCCTCCGTCGGCGTCAGTTCCTGGCGGATCGTACCGAACAGCGTGAAGGCGACGCCCGCGAACAGTACCGCGACCAGAACCACGATCCAGGGTGCGTCGAGACAGGCATGGAGAGCGCGCTTGTAGCCCGTGTTGAGCGCTCCGCCGATGCGCGCGCCGATGCCGCGGCCGCCTTCGTGGTGAAGCGACGCGCTGGTCAGCATGCGCGAGGCGAGCATCGGGCAAAGCGTGAGCGCGACCACGCAGGACAAAAGCACCGACATCGCCAGCACGAAGCCGAATTCGCGGAACAGGCCGCCGGTCTGGCCGGGCAGGAAGGAGATCGGCACAAAGACAGCGACCAGCGTCAGCGTCGTGGCGACGACGGCGAAGAACACCTCCTGCGCGCCGAGCACGGCCGCCGCGCGCGGCCCCATGCCCTCATTGCGTCGTCGCACGATATTTTCGAGCACCACGATGGCATCGTCGACGACAAGGCCGGTGGCCAGCACCAAAGCGAGCAGGGTGAGGATGTTGACCGAGAAACCGGCCAGATAGATGGCGGCTATGGTGCCGATCATGGCGACCGGCATCGACAGGCCGGGGATCAGCGTGGCGCGCCAGTCGAGCAGGAAGACATAAATGACGATCAACACCATGGTGACCGACAGGCCGAGCGCGATCTCGACCTCGTGCACCGCACCCTTGACGAAGACCGCGTCGTCGCTGGTGACCTTGATGGACATGCCTTTGGGCAGGTTTTCCTGCAGCTTGGCGACGGCGGCCTGGACGCCGGTCGAAATGTCCAGCGTGTTCGATTCCGCCTGACGGATGATGCCGATGCCGATGCCGGTCTTGCCGTCCGAACGCAGCGTCGTCTGGCCGACATCGGGGCCTAGCGTGACGGTCGCGACATCGCGGATGCGCGTCGTGCCGCCGATGATGATGTTCTCGAACTCAGCCGGCGTGGTCACGTCGGCCGTCGTGCGCACGATCAGGTCCTGGTTGGTCGTGGTGATCGAGCCGGCCGGGGAATCGAAGGCGACCGAGGCAAGTGCCGCGCGCAGATCGGCGACCGTGAAACCGAGGCTGGCGAGCTTGCTCTGGTCGACGTCGATGCGGAATATCTTGTCGCGGTCGCCATAGACCTGGACGTCGGCGACGCCGGGCACGGCTGCCAGTTCGTCCTCGATCTGGTCCTGGACGACGACGGTCATGTCCTGGATCGACATGTTGTCGGAGGTCACGGCCAGTCTCATCACCGCGTCGGAATTGGCGTCGGCCTTGACGATGCGCGGCGGATCGGCGGTATCTGGCATCTGGTTGGCGACACGGCCGACCGCGTCACGCACGTCGGAGGCCGCGACGTTGAGATCGACGCCATCGTTGAACTCGATCGTGACGCGGCTCGAGCCGAAGGAGGACGAAGACGAGATCGACTTGACGCCGGAGACGCGGGCGACGGCGCCCTCGATCGTGTCGGTCAACTCGCGGTCGACGGTTTCGGCGGCCGCGCCATCGAAAGCGGTGGATACTGTGACGACGGCGCGATCGACGTCAGGCAGTTCACGGATCTCCACGCCGTAGAATGCGGCGAGGCCGGCAACGGCAATGAGCGTGTTCAGCACGAAAGCCATGACCGGCCTGCGGATGAACAGCGCGGTAAAACCCGTATCGCTGGCGGCGTTGATGGTTCCGGTCATGAGCCTTCCGTGACGTTGGCGGCAGGCGGTTCCTGGCCGGCGATGCGGACCGCACCGCCCTCGCTGACGCTCTGTGTGCCTTCGGTGACCACCATGTCGCCGCTGTCGATCTCGGCGTCGATCAGCACGGTCTCGGTGTTGCGCTGGATGATGCGCACCGGCACGCGCCTGGCCTTGCCGTCCTCGACCTGCCAGACATAGGCGCCGTCCGAACCCCACAGGATCGCCAGCGGGCTGACGGCCGAATACGTCTCACCGGGGAACTTCATGACGATGCCGAACGACATGCCCGCGCGCAGCGAATCGGCCGGATTGGCGATCTTGGCCTTGACCAGAAGCGTACGGCTCTTTTCGTCGATGTGGTTGTCGATGGCCGAAACCGTGCCGGTATAGGCATTGCTCGGATTGGCAATCGGCGTCGCCGTCAATTGCGCGCCGACCTTGACGGCGGCGGCGAAACGTTCGGGCACCTGGAAATCGACCAGGATCGAAGAGCGGTCATCGAGCGTGGCGATCGCCGACTGGTTGGTAACATAATTGCCGGCCGATATCGGCAGGATGCCGACCGTGCCCGCGATCGGCGCCAGGATCGAGCGGCGCTGCAGCGCAAGCTCGGCATCCCTTAGCGCCAGCTTGGCGCCGGCGAGCACGACTTCGGCGTCCGCGACCGCGACCGGCGTCGCGGCGTTGGAGGCGCGCAGCGACTTGACGCGGTCAAGCTTTGCCTGCGCGTCCTGCAGGGCGAGCTTGGCGCGGTCCTGCGAGATGATCTCGGTCTCGGAATCGAGCGTGGCGATGACCTGCCCCTTGTCGACATGGCTGCCGGATTCGACCAGCAGTTCGGCAAGGCGGCCGGAACTGTAGGGATTGACGGTCACCGAGGCGTTGGCGCGGCCGGTGCCGATTGCCTGGAGGCGGTCGTTGATAACAGCCGAAACGGCAGGCAAGGCGACGACGTTGACTTGCCGGGCGCCATTGCGGCTGCCAGCCTGTTTCGTATCGGCCGCACCGCTTCCAGCCGGCGGCGTTGCCGCGTAGGCCCAGTCTATTCCCCAGCGCGCCAATACTTCCGGTGCGCCGGGATAAAAGCGCGCCCAAGCGGCAGCGGCCGCGACCACGATGACAAGCGCAACGACAATTTGCTTCCAGGTCCGCATCGACACTCCGGGTTCAGGAATCGTCAGCCGACGCCAGTGAAACGGCACAGCGACGGCGCGGGCGGGCGGCAAACTCCGGCCACGCCGCACCCGCATATCAGCGGTTTATGGCAATTATCACGCAATCGTGCACATTAAATCTCGGTAACGTGAAGCCGGGACGTCAGGTTGGAGCGGATACGATTGCCCGGGGATTTGCTTAACGCAGGCCTTCCATCTCGCGGATGCGCCGGGCGCCGTCGGCCTCGAGCTGCCTGGTAACGGCGCCGATCAGTGTTTCGGCGACGACGAAAAGCGCCGCCGAGGAATCCCATGCGGAAGGCACGGCCGTTCTCCCGGCAATGACATGGCGGGCAAAGCGGGCGATGGGCGACAACCACTGGTCCGTGAACAGCACGATCTGAACGCCGCGCTGATGCGCTTTCTCGGCGAAGCGGACGAGACTGTCCTGGTAGCGCCTGATGTCGAAGATTACCAGCACATCGCGCTTGCCCATATCGATCAGCCTGTCGCGCCACATGCTTTCCTGGCCTGCAAGATGGATGACGTCGGGCTGGATGATGGCGAGGTGGGCGGCCATGTAGCGCGCCAGCGGGTCGGTGAACCGGCCGCCGATCAGGAAGGTCTTGCCGCGCCGTTCGGCCAGCCGGGTGGCGATGTCCGCGAGCTGCCTGTCCGACAGATGCCGGAAGGTCTCGCGCATATTGTCGAGCGTGGCTTCCAGCATCGGCGAGGCGCTGCCGCTGCCGGGCGAGGGCGGATTGAGCGTGCGGATCGCCGGCGACTGCAATTGCGCCGCCAGTTCGTCCTGCAGGCTCGACTGGAATTCCGGATAGTTCTGGAAACCGAGCCGCGCGACAAAACGCAGGATCGTCGGCGACGAGACGCCGGCCGCTGCGGAAAATTCGGCGACCGTCTTCAGGCCGATCATCGGATAGCTGGCGATCAGCGTCTGCGCCGCGCGCCGTTCCCCCGCCGGCATGGTGCCGATACGATCGGCTATCAGTTCGGCAATGCTGGAAATCATTGTTTTCCCCACCTGTCGGCCTGGTCCAAGGTCTTTTGCGAGATCGCATTTGACAAAGCCGGACAAACTGTATGAAATCATCCGTAGGGACGCAATGACGCAAAATACGTAACATACGGTACAGCGCTCCCGGGGAACGGCAGGACTATGGAGACAGCGCGGCCCGCCAGCCTTGCATCGTCTGGTACCGTGGGGGTGACGAACCCCGGCGGATCGAGCCCGTTCGTGCTGACCTGCGACCACGCCTCGAACTTCCTGCCGGCCGAATTCGGCACGCTGGGCCTCGCCGCCGAAGACCTTTCCCGCCACATCGCGTGGGATCCAGGCGCGCTGCCGGTGGCGTTGCGCATGGCGCAGGCCCTCGATGCCACTCTGGTCGAAACCCGAATTTCTCGCCTCGTCATCGACTGCAACCGTCCGCTCGACGCGCCGGACCTGGTGCCGCCGGTCAGCGAGACCACGGCCATTCCTGGCAATGCCGGCCTGTCTGAGAAGCAGCGCGCGGCGCGGGTCGCCCTGTCATGGCAGCCGTTTCACGGCACCATCGAGCGCATCATCGAAGACAGGCTGGCGCGCGGCCAGGAGACCCGCCTGGTTTCCGTCCATTCCTTCACGCCGGTCTACAAGGGTCGCAACCGGCCATGGCATATCGGCATCATCCACGATGACGACCGTCGGCTGGCGGCGCCGCTGATCGGGGCCTTGCGGCGGCTTGCCGGCGTCACGGTCGGTGTCAACGAACCTTACTCGCCTGCCGATCGCGTCTATTTCACGCTGGAACGGCATGCGCGCTCGCGCGGGCTGCCCTGCGCGATGATCGAAATCCGCAACGATGAAATATCCGGCGAGACCGGGCAGCGGAAATGGGCGGATCTGCTCACAGGCATTTTTTCCAATCTGGAGCCCGAGGAGGCCAGGGGCTCCCGACAACGCGCAGTAGGATAGTCAGTACAATCGGCCAGCTAAGAAATTAAGGGGACTTCCAATGGCAGCACCGGGTTATACAGACGTCGACAAGGCGGAGGACGTAAAACACCTCCACAGCATGGGCTATGCCCAGGAACTGGAGCGGCGCCTCAGTCGCTTTTCGAACTTCGCGGTTTCCTTCTCCATCATCTGCATCCTGTCGGGCGGCATCAATTCGCTGGCCCAGGCAACGTCGGGCGCCGGCGGCATCGGCATCGGCATCGGTTGGCTGGTCGGCTGTTTCGTATCGCTGACCTTCGCCGTCGCCATGTCGCAGATCAGCTCGGCCTATCCGACGGCCGGCGGCCTCTACCACTGGGGTTCGATCCTCGGCAATCGCGGCACGGGCTGGGTGACCGCGTGGCTCAACCTGCTCGGCCTGATCACCGTGCTCGGCGCCATCAATGTCGGCACCTGGACGTTCTTCGTCGGCGCCTTCGGGCCGGCGCTGGGAATCGACGGCTCGCTGACCAACCAGATGATCTTCCTGGTCGTCATCACCGGCGCCCAGGCGCTGATCAACCATCTCGGCATCAAGCTGACGGCGAAGCTGACCGATTTCTCCGGCTATCTGATTTTCTTCGGCTCGATCCTGATCGCGGTCGTCTGCCTGTTCTGCGCGCAGACCTGGGAGTTCAGCCGTCTCTTCACCTTCCACAATTATTCGGGTGATGCCGGCGCCGGTGTGTGGCCGTCCGTCTCCAATGCCTGGGTGTTTGCCCTTGGCCTCTTGCTGCCGATCTATACGATCACCGGCTACGACGCTTCGGCGCACACGTCCGAGGAAACCATCAAGGCGGCTTCCTCGGTGCCGCGCGCCATGGTCATGTCGGTGATTTGGTCGGCCGTGTTCGGCTACCTGTTCCTGGCGGCCTTCGTGCTGATGATTCCGAACATGGACGATGCCGCCAAGCAGGGCTGGAACGTGTTCTTCTGGGCTTTCGACCAGCGCGTCCCGTCCGGCCTCAAGGAGTTCGTCTATCTCGTGGTGTTCGTCGCGCAGCTGCTGTGCGGCCTCGCCACGGTGACCTCGGCTTCGCGCATGATCTTCGCCTTCTCGCGTGACGGCGGCCTGCCGGGCTCCGCGGCGCTCGCCAAGGTCAGCCCGACCTATCGCACGCCGGTGGCTGCGATCTGGACGGCCTCGATCCTGTCGGTGCTGTTCGTCTGGGGCTCGACACTGGTCTCTGTCGCCGGCACCTCGGCCTACACCATCGTGGTGTCCTGCACCGTCATCTTCCTGTTCCTGTCCTTCACCGTACCGATCGTGCTCGGCATGCTGGCCTGGGGCACGCCGAAGTGGGACAAGATGGGTCCGTGGAACCTGGGACGCGGCATCTTCATGCTGTTCGCCTTCCTGTCGATCGTGTCGATGATCCTGATCTTCATCATCGGCATCCAGCCGCCGAACGACTGGGCGCTCTACATCACCGTCGGCTTCTTCGTCCTGACGGCGATCGTCTGGTTCGCCTTCGAACGCAACCGCTTCCAGGGCCCGCCGCTCGGCGACATCATCGCGGCCCGCCAGGCAGCCATCAAGGCAGCCGAACAGGCGGTCGGCGAGACGGGCGGCCACTGATATCGATCATCAAGGCCATGGCCGGCATCGCGCCGGCCATGGTTTCGTTTCCCTTTCAACGACCAAGCGCTGGAGTGCCACAGGAATGGCCGGAAATTTCTCGTTCGATCAATTGAAGAAAGCGGTCTCGAATGGCGAGATCGACACCGTGCTGGCCTGCATCGTCGACATGCAGGGTCGGCTGGCGGGAAAGCGGTTCCTGGCGCAATATTTCGTCGATTCCGCTCATGATGAAACGCATGGCTGCAACTATCTGCTGGCGGCCGACATCGATATGGAGCCGGTGCCGGGCTACAAGGCGGCAAGCTGGTCGAAAGGCTATGGCGACTTCGTCATGAAGCCGGACCTTGCGACGCTGCGGCGCATCCCATGGCTGGAAAAGACGGCGCTGGTGATCTGCGATGTGCTCGACCACCACACGCATGACGACCTGCCGCATTCGCCGCGCGCGATCCTCAAGAAGCAGGTCAAGCGGCTGACCGAGCGCGGCTATATCGGCTATTTCGCTTCCGAGCTCGAATTCTACCTGTTCAACGAGACCTACGATTCCGCACGCAAGAAACACTGGCAGGGCCTCGACACCGCGTCGCCCTATATCGGCGATTACCAGATTGGCATCACCACCAAGGAAGAAGGCGTCATGCGCCGGCTTCGCAACGAGATGGAAGCAGCCGGCATCCCGATCGAGAATTCCAAGGGCGAATGGGGTCCGGGCCAGGAAGAGATCAATGTGCGCTATGCCGAGGCGCTCGACATGGCCGACCGTCACGTCATCCTGAAGAACGGCGCCAAGGAAATCGCCGAGTCGGAGGGCAAGGCGATCTCCTTCATGTCCAAATACAATTACGGGCTCGCCGGCAATTCCAGCCATATCCACAATTCGCTGTGGAGCGCCGACGGCAAGACGCCGCTCTTCTTCGACAGACAAGCCGAATGGACGCTATCGACGCTCGGCCAGCAGTGGGCGGCTGGGCAGTTGAAATACGCCAAGGAGTTCACCTGGTTCCTGGCGCCCTACATCAACTCCTACAAGCGCTTCCAGGCCGGCACCTTCGCGCCGACCAAGATCATGTGGAGCGAGGACAACCGCACCGCCGGCTTCCGACTCTGCGGTGAGGGTACCAAGGGCATCCGCATGGAGTGCCGCATCGGCGGCGCCGACCTCAACCCCTATCTCGCCTTCGCGGCACTGATCGCGGCCGGTCTTGCCGGCATCGACGAGAAGCTCGAACTGCAGAAGCCGTTCGTCGGCGACGCTTACCAGGCCTCGCGCCTGCCTGAGATCCCCAAGACGCTGCGGGATGCGACTGAGACGCTGGCCAAATCGAAGATGCTGAAGCAGGCGCTCGGCGAGGACGTGCTGGAGCACTACGTGCACACGGCCAAATGGGAGCAGTTCGAATACGACCGCCGGATTACGGATTGGGAACTGCACAGAGGGTTCGAGCGGTATTAAATAGCCGCGAATGTTGGCGCCGCCCTCATCCCTTTCCTCTTTCCGTGAAAACGGTGGAGGGGAAGCCGCCGGCGTTGGAGCACTTGCCTTCTTCCCGTCGCTGCACGGGAAGAAAGTGCCGCAGCGGGATGAGGAATGGCTCCAGGCCAGATGATTTCGATTGTTAGAGAAGTGCGAGGACTTAAACGATGACCGAAACGGTCAAACTCAAATCCCCCATCAACGGCTCGATCTACGCGGAGCGGCCGATCGCCACGGATCAGGCGGTCAGTGCCGCGGTCGAGCGCGCCAGGGCGGCGCAGGAGAAGTGGGCGCAGACGCCGATCGTCGAGCGCGGCAGATATATGCTTGCCATGCTCGAGGCACTGGTCGCCATGACCGATGAGATCGTGCCGGAGATCGCCTGGCAGATGGGGCGGCCGGTGCGTTATGGCGGCGAGTTCGGCGGCGTCAAGGAACGCACCAACTACATGGTCGAGATCGCCGAACAGGCGCTGAAATCCGTGCCGGCATCCAACCCGAAGGACGGCTTCCGCCGTTATGTGAAGAAGGATCCGCTCGGCGTGGTCATGGTGATCGCGCCGTGGAATTATCCTTATCTCACCGCCGTCAACACCATCGTGCCGGCGCTGATGGCCGGCAACACCGTCATCCTCAAACATGCCGCGCAGACGCTGCTGGTCGGCGAGCGCTTCGCCCAGGCTTTCGAGAAGGCCGGCCTGCCCAAGGGTGTGTTCCAGAACATCGTGCTCAACCACGCCCAGACGGAGAAGCTGCTGGGATCGGGCAAGATCGATCATGTCAATTTCACCGGCTCGGTCGCTGGCGGCCGCGCCATCGAGAAGGCGGCGGCGGGCACTTTCATGACGCTCGGCCTCGAGCTCGGCGGCAAGGACCCAGCCTATGTGCTGCCAGACGCCAAGATGGATCATGCCGTGGCCAACCTCGTCGACGGCGCCTTCTTCAATTCCGGCCAGTGCTGCTGCGGCATCGAACGTGTCTATGTGCATGAGAAGGTCTATGACGAATTCGTCGAGGGCTTCATCGCCGAGACGAAGAACTATGTCGTCGGCAATCCGCTCGAGCAGGCGACGACGATGGGGCCGATGGCGCAGGCGCGCTTCGCCGATCTGATCCGCGAGCAGAAGGCGGAGGCGCTGCGCAAGGGCGCCAGGGCGCACATCAACATGAAGGTGGCCCAGGACAAGGCAGGCTCGCCCTATCTGGCGCCCGAGGTGCTGACCGAAGTCGACCACCAGATGAGCGTCATGCGCGAGGAAAGCTTCGGCCCGATCGTCGGCATCATGAAGGTGCGCAACGACGAAGAGGCGATCGCGCTGATGAACGACAGTCCCTATGGCCTGACGGCCTCGATCTGGACGCGCGACACCGAGCGGGCGATCGCGATCGGCGATCGCGTCGAGACCGGCACGGTGTTCATGAACCGTTGCGACTATCTCGATCCGGCGCTGGTCTGGACCGGCGTCAAGGACACTGGCAAGGGCGTTGCCCTGTCGGCGCTGGGCTATGACAATCTGACCCGGCCGAAATCTTTCCACCTGCGCGAAGCCATCTGATTTTTCGAAAGACAAGACATGTCCAAGCTGATCTCCAAATGGAACTATCCCACCACCGTCCGTTTCGGCGCCGGCCGCATCAAGGAACTGCCTGATGTTCTGGCGGCCACCGGCATCAAGCGGCCATTGTTCGTGACGGATCCGGGTTTGGCGAAACTGCCGGTCGTGGCCTCGACGCTCAAAATCCTCGACGACGCCAAGGTTCCTTATGGCGTGTTCTCCGAGGTGCGGCCGAACCCGGTCGAGTCGAACCTCACCGCCGGCATCGCCGTGTTCAAGAAGGGCAAGCATGACGGCGTCATCGCCTTCGGCGGCGGCTCGGCGCTCGACCTCGGCAAGCTGATCGCCTTCCAGGCGGGACAGACGCGGCCGGTGTGGGATTTCGAGGATGTCGGCGACTGGTGGACGCGCGCCAATTCGGAAGCGATCGCGCCGATCATCGCCGTGCCGACCACGGCCGGCACCGGGTCGGAAGTCGGCCGCGCCGGCGTCATCACCAATGAGGAGACCCACACCAAGAAGGTCATCTTCCATCCCAAGCTTCTGCCGGCCATCGTCATCGCCGATCCGGAACTGTCGGTCGGTATGCCGGGCTTCATCACCGCCGGCACCGGAATGGACGCGCTCGCCCATTGCCTGGAAGCCTATTGCGCACCCGGTTATCATCCTATGGCCGACGGCATTGCGGTGGAAGGCATCAGGCTCGTCTTCGAGAACCTGCCCAGGGCCTTTGCCAACGGCAAGGACCTCGTCGCCCGCGCCCACATGATGAGCGCCGCGGCCATGGGGGCCACCGCCTTCCAGAAGGGACTCGGCGCCATTCACTCGCTGTCGCATCCGGTCGGCGCGCTCTACGACACCCATCACGGCATGACCAATGCGGTGTTCATGCCCTATGTGCTGGCCTTCAACCGGGACTCCATCGAGGAGCGCATTGGCCGGCTCTCGGCCTATTGCGGCATCAAGGGCGGCTTCGACGGCTTCGCCAAGGCTATTATCAAGCTGCGCAAGGAATTGAAGGTGCCGCACGCGCTGCCGGGCCTGATCAAGGGGCTCGACATGGACAAGAAGCGCAAGAGCCTGATCGCCGACATGGCGGTGGTCGACCCGACCGCTGGCGGCAATCCGGTCAAGCTGACCAAGAAGGCGGCGCTGACCTTGCTCGAAAACGCCATCGCCGGGACGGTCTGAGGCCGGTTTCGCGGGCGCGAAAATTTGATCGGGAAACGAGGGGAAAGGAAAGGGGAAGCGGGCGAACACGGGCAAATTAATGATTAGCCGGAAAATTAAGTGGCGGCTAATTGCTACAGCCCGTTAAAAAGAGTTAACTTTTCGCGCTGCTGGCGGCTGGTTTCACAAAGCTTTCATCTGGCTGTCACACGAAAACGATACCGCATCGCAGGCGTCCAACGGCGCCAGTTCAACGGAGAGAACACATGTTCAAATTCACGGGGAAGGTGCTTTCCCTTTCGGCCGCGACCCTGATGGTGTCGTCGGTGATTTCGTCCGCGGGTTCGCTGGACGATCTCGTCAAGGCCGCGAAGGCTGAAGGCCAGCTCACCACCATCGCCTTGCCGCATGACTGGTGCGGTTATGGCGACGTCATCGCCGGCTTCAAGGCGAAGTATCCCGAAATCACCATCAACGAGCTCAACCCCGACGCCGGTTCGGGCGACGAAGTCGAGGCGATCAAGGCCAACAAGGACAATAAAGGCCCGCAGGCTCCCGACGTCATCGACGTCGGCCTGTCCTTCGGCCCGACCGCCAAGGCCGACGGCCTGTTGATGCCTTACAAGGTGTCGACCTGGGATTCGATCCCGGACAGCGCCAAGGATGCCGACGGCGCCTGGTATGGTGACTATTACGGCGTTCTCTCGTTCATGGTGAACAAGGACCTGATCAAGGAATCGCCGAAGGACTGGGCCGATCTCCTGAAGCCGGAATTTGCCAACGCCGTCGCCGTCGCCGGTGATCCGCGCGCGTCGAACCAGGCCATCCAGGCGGTCTATGCCGCTGGCCTGTCGTCGGGTGCCGCCGCTGGTGAAGCCGCCGGCACCGCCGGCCTCGAGTTCTTCAAGAAGCTCAACGCCGCCGGCAATTTCGTTCCGGTCGTCGGCAAGCCCGCGACGCTGGCCCAGGGCCAGACGCCGATCCTGATCAACTGGGATTACAACGCGCTCGCCGGCCGCGACACGCTGAAGGGCAACCCGCCCGTCGACGTCGTCGTGCCGAAGACCGGCGTTGTCGCCGGCGTCTACGTGCAGGCGATCAGCGCCTACGCGCCGCATCCGAACGCAGCCAAGCTGTGGATGGAATATCTCTATTCCGACGAAGGCCAGATCGGCTGGCTGAAGGGCTATTGCCACCCGATCCGCTTCAACGATCTCGCCAAGAACGGCAAGATCCCGGCGGACGTGCTGGCCAAGCTGCCGCCGGCGGAAGCCTATGCCTCGGCCGCGTTCCCGACACTCGACGAGCAGGGCAAGGCCAAGGAAGCCATCAGCAAGAACTGGGACGCCGTTGTCGGCGCCAACGTCAAGTAAGGTTTGAAATCCACCGGGCGGCCGCGAGGCCGCCCGGCCTTCCCTCGAAGACGGTAGCCGGCGCATGACCGATCTTACGCTTTCAAATCAGGCACTTGCCACCAAGCCGGCGCCACCGAAACAGGCAACCGCTTTCCGTTTGCCGACGCAATGGATCGGTGTGGCGCCGTTCTTCATCTTCGCCCTGATGTTCCTGATCCTGCCGACGATCTATCTCGTCGTGGGCGCATTCCAGCGCGGTGACGGCTCGTTCACCCTGGACAATATCCTGCAATTGGTCAGCGATCCGTCGATCAGCAGTTCCTACTGGGTTTCGATCAAGATCAGTTTCTGGTCGGCCATCATCGGCGCCTTTGCCGGGCTCGCGATCGCGATCGCGATCGTGCGCGGCGGGCTTCCCGGCTGGACGCGTTCGGCTACCTTGACCTTTTCCGGCGTCGCCTCGAATTTCGCCGGCTTGCCGCTGGCCTTCGCCTTCCTGGCAACGCTCGGCCGCGTCGGCATCGTCACCACGCTGCTGCGCGATGTTCTCAACATCAACATCTATGCGATGGGCTTCAATTTTCTCACCACGTCGGGCCTGATCGCCGTCTATCTGTTCTTCCAGATACCGCTGATGGTGGTCATCATCGTGCCGGCGATCGACGGGTTGAAGAAGGAATGGGGCGAGGCCGCAGCCACGCTCGGCGCCACGCAGTCGCAATATTGGCGCATGGTTGTCATCCCGGTGATCTGGCCAAGCTTCCTCGGCACCGTCATCCTTCTGTTCGCCAATGCTTTCGGCGCCATCGCCACCGCCTATGCCTTTGCCGGACCGGCGCTCAACATCGTTCCCATCAAGCTCTATTCGCAGATCAATGGCGACGTGCTGCACAACCCGCAACTCGGCTATGCCATCGCCTTTGGCATGATCATCATTACCGGTTTGGCCAACGTCTTCTACATCTGGTTCCGGACGCGGTCCGAAAGGTGGCTCAAATGAAGTCGGGCAAATTCTGGGCCTGGGTCGTCTTCATTGTCGGCGCGGCCTATTTCTTCATTCCGCTGATGGCAACGGTCGAGTTCTCGCTGCGCATGCGCCGGGGCGTCCATTCCTTCGACGCGTACCAGATCGTGCTGGGCGACGCGCGCTTCCAGTCGACCTTCCTGTATTCCGTGGTCGCGGCCATCTTCACCATCATCCTGGGTGTGCTGATCGTGGTTCCGGCCGCCTACTGGATCCGGCTGCGTCTGCCGCAGCTCAGGCCGATCGTCGAATTCATCACGCTCTTGCCGCTGGTCATTCCGGCGATCGTCATCGTCTTCGGCTATATCAGGATGTACGGTTCGAATTCGCCGCTGCCGTTCCTGGGCAGCAACATGGGTGCCAACGCATTGCTGGTCATCGGTTATGCCACTTTGGCTCTGCCCTATATGTATCGCGCCGTCGACACTGGGCTGCGTACCATCGATGTGCGTACGCTGACGGAGGCAGCGCAGATCCTGGGCGCCGGCTGGGGCACGATCATCGGCCGGGTGATCCTGCCCAACGTGCTGATCGCCGTGCTGTCGGGCGCCTTCCTGACCTTTGCCATCGTCATCGGCGAGTTTACCATGGCCAGCCTGCTCAACCGGCCGGCCTTCGGCCCGTATTTGCAGAATATCGGCGCCAACCGCGCCTATGAGCCGGCAGCCCTTGCCATCATCGCCTTCGCCATTACCTGGGGCTGCATGTCGCTCATCCAGATCCTGTCCCGCTTCGCGCCGAAATCGGCGAACCGTCCGAATTGACCTGAGAGAAAAGCCATGGCCGAGCCATTCCTGTCCATCCAGCATGTGCGAAAGTCCTACGGTTCCAACACCGTGGTGCAGGACTTCAGCCTCGACGTCGAGCCGGGCGAGTTCGTGTCGTTCCTCGGACCGTCCGGTTGCGGCAAGACGACGGTGCTGCGCATGGTCGCCGGCTTCGAGGAGCCCTCGGCCGGCAAGATCGTCGTCGCCGGCAAGGATATCACCAGGCTGAAGCCCAACCAGCGCAATGTCGGCATGGTGTTCCAGGCCTACGCGCTGTTCCCGAACCTCACCGTGGCGCAGAACATCGCCTTCGGGCTGAAGGTCGCCGGCATGCCAAAGGCCGACGCCGACAAGCGCGTCGCCGAGATGCTCGACATGATCAAGCTGCCGCAGATGGCGGATCGCTACCCCTATCAGCTCTCCGGCGGCCAGCAGCAGCGTATCGCGCTGGCACGAGCGATCGCGCCGAAGCCGAAGCTGCTTCTGCTCGACGAGCCGCTGTCGGCCCTTGACGCCAAGGTGCGCGTGTCGCTGCGCGAGGAGATCCGCTCGATCCAGAAGAAGCTCGGCATCACCACTATCTTCGTCACCCACGACCAGGAAGAGGCGCTGTCGATCTCCGACCGCATCGCCGTGATGTATGGCGGCAAGGCCGAGCAGGTCGCTACGCCGTTTGAGATCTACAACCGTCCGGCGACCAAGTTCGTCGCCAATTTCGTCGGCACGCTCAACGTGCTCGAAGGCAAGGTCACCGACGCGGCGTCCGGCAAGGTGCAGGTCAACACGCAGGAAGTCTCGCTCAAGGGCAAGCTCAACGGCTCGAAGTCAGGCGATACGCTGTCGCTGGCGCTGCGCCCCGAGGCGATTTCGCTCGGCAGCCAGCCCGGCCATGATTCCCGGCTGACCGGTGAGATTTCGGAAGTGCATTTCCTTGGCTCGGTGATCCGGGTCCGTGTCGGCATTGGCGGCAACACCGTGTCGCTCGACACGTTCAACAACTCCGCCACCCCGCCGCCTGCGGTCGGAGAGAAGGCCGAGATCTCGTTCTCTTCGGGCGACATGCTGGTGCTGCACTAGTCGTGTCGGCGGTTGGCTGGCGCTGCCAAGCGGATGCGCCAGCCGTCCGGATTTCTCATACTATCCGGGTCGATACGCCCATACGCAGGGGCGCCTTGCAGCCTTGAACGCCATAACTTTGGCACTGCCAATCGCCGCGTTCGGCCGCTACGATAGAGCATGGCCCTTTTCGAACTGACGCTCATCCTGCTTTTGGCCGCCGTCGCACTGACGGCGCTGTCGCGGCGGCTGGAAATTCCCTATCCATCCCTTCTGGCCCTGGCCGGCGTCGCGATCGCCTTCGTGCCTGGTGCGCCGACGATCGAGATCGATCCGGAACTGGCGCTTGCCCTGTTCATCGCGCCGGTGCTGCTCGATGCCGCCTATGACACGTCGCTGCGCGACCTCAAGCGCTACCGGCTGTCGCTGCTGCTGCTGGCGCTCGGCGCCGTGGTCTTCACCACCGTGGTCGTCGCCTACGTCGGCTGGAAGATGGCCGGCCTGCCGATCGCGGCGGCGATCGCGCTTGGCGCCATCGTCGCGCCGCCGGATGCGGTGGCGGCCAGTGCGGTGCTCGGGCAATTCAAGGTGCCGCATCGCCTCACCGCCATCCTGCAGGGCGAGAGCCTGCTCAACGATGCCACCGCGCTGCTGATCTACCGTATCGCGGTCTCGGCCGCGATCGGTTCGGTCATGCTCAAAGACGCCGTGCCGGTCATATTGCTGTCGACGATTGGCAGCGTCGTGGCCGGCTATTTGTTCGGCCGTTTCTCGCTGCTGACGCTGACGCGCATCGAAGACGCGGCAAGCAGCACCGTGGTGCAGTTTGCCGGAACCTTCGCCGTCTGGATCATCGCCGACAAACTCGGTCTTTCGGCCATCATCACCATCGTCGTCTATGCCATCACCATTGCGCGTAGGGCGCCGCGCCGCATGTCGGCCAGACGCCGCGTCAGCACCTATTCGGTCTGGGAGTCGGCCGTGTTCGTTCTCAACGTGCTGGCTTTCGTGCTGATGGGCCTCCAGGCCCGGTCGATCGTCGGCAGGCTTTCCGGCGACGGCCAGGGCGAAGCCTTTCTGTTCGCCGCAACCGTGCTGGCGGTGGTCATCGTGGCCCGCCTCGTCTGGGTGGCGAGTTACGTTGCGATCATGCGATGGTTTGCCCGCCGCAACGACGAAGGTCAAGCGCCAGATGCCCCGACGTTTCGCGGTGCCGTCCTCGTCGGCTGGTGCGGCATGCGCGGGCTGGTGACGCTGGTGGTGGCCATTGCGCTGCCGGCCGACTTTCCCGGCCGCGACCCGATCGTGCTTGCCGCCTTCGCCGTGGTCCTGGGCACGCTGGTGCTGCAGGGGATGACGCTGAAGCCTTTGCTGCGAGTGCTCAACTTCGAACGGGACACGACCATAGACCGCGAAGTGGCTCAAGCGCGCGTCGCCATCATGCAGGCTGCTCTCGACGTGTTGAGCCGCAAGACGTCGGCGGCGGCCGCCGTCGTGCGCGAGCAATACGAAGCGCAGCGACTGATCGCGGAAAACCCGGAGGACGCGCAAGCCGCGACCGAATATGACCGGCTGCGGCTCTACGCCATCAACCGGCAGCGCGACACGCTCGAGGAACTGCGCAGCAACGGCACGATCGGCGATGAAGCCTATCACCGGCTGGAAGAGGAGATCGACTGGGCGGAACTGGCGGCATCGCCGGCAGGCCGCTTCCAGCCGCTGACCACGGACTAGCGGGTACCGCGTTTCGGCCGCACCCGCTGGCCCAAGCCGCGTCTGTCTTCCTGCACATTGCAAGCAATCGACCGAACCGTTACTGCCAACGCCGAGAAGTGAGCCGGATAAGCAATGAAGCTGGTCAGCTACAACATTCAATACGGGTTCGGCAGCGACGGGCGTTACGATCTTTCGCGCGCGGCGCGCCTTGTTGCCGGCGCCGACATCATCGCCTTGCAGGAAGTCGAGCGGCATTGGCAACGCAGCAATTTCGACGACCAGCCGGAATTGCTTTCGCAACTCCTGCCGGACTATCACTGGGTCTATGGACCGGCCTTCGACATGGATGCCAGCGAAAGCCGCGACGGCCGCCTCGTCAACCGCCGCCGGCAATTCGGCACCATGGTGCTGTCGAAGCTGCCGATCGTCTGGTCGCGGCTGCACGCGCTTCCGATGCGCCGCACGCTGCGGCCGCTCAACACGCGCAATGCCGCACTCGAATGCATGATCCGCACACCGGCCGGGCCGGTGAGGGTGCTGTCGCTGCATCTCGCGCACATCGCGGCGGAAGAGCGGCTGGAACAGATCGACTATCTGATGATCGAGCATCGTCGGGCGCCATCCGATGGCGGGCCGTGGAGCGGCGTGGACGACGAGCCTTCGCGCAACTGGACCAGCGGCGAGGCAGAGCCGGAAAATCCGCTGGCGGCGATCTGGATGGGCGATTTCAACATGGAGCCGGGTAGCGCCGAACACCGCCGCATCGTCGGCAGCACGCCCTACCATCGCGGCGCTGCCTATCTCGACGGCTTCGTCGATGCCGCGGCCGTGGCTGTTGATCCGGCTGGCAGTTTCCACACGCATGAGAAGATCATCGACGGCCGGCTGGCAAAGCGCCGGCTCGATCACTGCTTCGTCGGCGGCATCTTGGCTGACCGTGTGAGATCGATCGGCGCCGATATCGGCGAGGTGGCGTCCGATCACTTTCCGGTCCGGGTCGACATCGACCTCGAGACGCCCTTCGGCTCGGGAGGTCGATGATTCCCACATGACGCTTTTCGTCTTCTTCGCCGTGCTTGCCGCCGCCGCCATGCATGCGATCTGGAATGCGCTGGTCAAGGTGCATCTCGACCGCTTCCTGTCGATCACCCTGATGACACTGGGGATGGGGGTCGCGGGCCTCGTGGTGCTGCCTTTCGTCGAAGTCCCGAAGGCGGAAGTCTGGCCCTACATTGTCGCCTCCGTCATTTTCCATATGGGCTATCGCACCTTCCTCATCGGCGCCTATCAGGCCGGCGATTTCGCCCAGACCTATCCGCTGGCGCGCGGCACGGCCCCGCTGCTGGCGGCGATTGGTGGTATGTTCGTGGTATCCGAGGTGCCGGCGCCGCTGGCGATCGTCGGCATCATGCTGCTTTCCGCCGGCACGCTGGTGATGTCGTTTCGCGGCGGCGCGCATCTGGAGAAATTGAACCTGCGCGCCGTCGGCTTCGCTTTCGGCACCTCGGTGTTCATCGCCAGCTACACCTTGTCCGACGGCAGCGGCGCGCGGCTGGCCGCGACGGCGCAAAGCTATGCCGCCTGGTTGTTCGTCTGCGATGCTTTTGGAGCCCTGGTGCTGTGCCTCATCTTCCGTGGCCCCCAGGCGTTGCCGGTGCTGGCGCGCGACTGGAAGACAGGGCTGTTCACCGGCGTGCTTTCCGGCGCGGCCTACTGGATCGTCATGTGGGCGATGACCAAGGCGCCGATCGCCTCGGTGGCATCGCTGCGCGAGACCTCGATCCTGTTCGCCATGATGATCTCGGTCTATGCGCTTGGCGAGAAGATGACGGGCTGGCGCGGGGCCGCCGCGCTCAGCATCGTCGCCGGTGTCATCGCGCTGAGGATGGGCTGACCCTTCAACCCAGCACCGTCATCACCTGACCGCGGCGCTCCGGACTGAAGCGGATGACCACGATGATGCAGACGGCGACCACACCGGCAAAAAGCGCCAGTGCGTAGCCATAGCTGCCGCCGGGTGCCTCGGCGATCCCCGCCTGATACGGACCGCCATAGGAGGCAGCGAGATTGCCGGCCTGGTAGATGAAGCCGGGCAAGGTCGCGCGCACAGCACCTGGCGAAAGCTCGTTGAGGTGCACGGGGATGACGCCCCAGGCGCCCTGCACCGCGACCTGCATGACGAAGGCGCCGATGGCCAGCATGAAGGGCGTGGAGCTGTAGGCCCATAGCGGGATAGCCGGCAGGGCGATGATGCAGGCGAGTGTAATGGCGTTGACGCGGCCGATCCTCTCCGACAGTGCGCCAAACGCCAGGCCGCCGACGATGGCGCCGAGATTGGCAACGATGGTGATCCAGCTCACCGTATGCGGATCAAAGCCATGCTGCTTCTTCAAGAAGGTCGGGTAGAGGTCCTGCGTGCCATGGCTGAAGAAGTTGAAGAACATCATCAGCACCACGGCATAGAGGGCTACGCCCCAGTGCTTCTGCAAGGTTTCCAGCAGCCCCGGCCGGGCCTGTTTCTGTGCTTCGACAAAGGCCGGCGATTCCGGCACGTGCGCGCGGATGAACAGCACGATCAGCGCCGGTATGAAGCTCAGCAGGAACATGAAGCGCCAGCCGAGGACGAAGTCGCCGACCTTCTGTCCGTAGATCAGCCCGTAGACGACCGCGGCCAGGAGGTAGCCGGCGGGATAGCCGCATTGCAGTATGCCCGAGACCATGCCGCGGGCGCTCGGCGGGATGGACTCCATGGCGAGCGAGGAACCAAGGCCCCATTCGCCGCCCATGGCGATGCCGAACAAGGCACGCAGGGCTAGGAAGATGCCGAGATTGGGCGAGAAGGCGGCAAGCGCTCCGATCACCGAATAGCTGACGATGTTGAGCATCAGGATCGGCTTGCGGCCAAATTTGTCGGCAAGCATGCCAAAGAAGAACGCACCGATGAAGCGGGTCGCCAAGGTCAGGAACAATGCCTTCGACACTGCCGGCACATCGGTCTGGAACTCAGCCGCAATATCGGTGAGCAGAAATGTCAGAAGGAAGAAATCGAAAGCATCGAGCGTCCAGCCCAGGAATGAGGCCAGGACGGTTTTCTTCTGCTCGGCGGTGAGATTCAAGGCGTCCTCCTTTGGTGCCCCCAAAGGAACGATATGTCGCTCCGCTGGCAAAAGAGAACAGCGATTGCCCGGCCTTCGAAAGGCTGGCGGTCACTTTTTCGTAATATCGAGGTCGAAGACCATCAGCCCGTCGATGCCGCCTTCAAGAGCTGCCACCAGCCGCGCGCCGGCACGCTGGTGCGCCTCGTGGACCAGGTAGGCATCGCGCGCGGCAGCGTCACGGAAATCGATGGTGAAGCCGTCACTGAAGCCGCGCGCGAAGGGCTCGGGGCTGACATTGGCGCTGAAATGGACGGTGTCCATGCCGTCGATCACCTGGCGCAGGGCCTCAAGGTCGGCATGGATCGCCTTGCGTTCGCCATCGGAGACATCGTTGCGGAATTTGACGAAAACACAGTGACGGATCACCTTCATACTCCCTTCAAGCAGCGCGATTTCCAGAAAACACAGCCGGCGGCAGCGGCTCGCGGCCGAGGATCAGGTCGGCACCCTTTTCGCCGACCATGATGGTCGGTGCATTGGTGTTGGAGGAGGGGACGCGGGGCATGACCGAAGCATCGCACACCCGCAGTCCCTCTATGCCGCGCAGCCTGAGATCGGGGGTCACCACCGCCATCTCGTCATTGCCCATGCGGCAGGTGCCGACCGGGTGGTGGTCGGTCTTGGAGGTGCGGCAGGCATAGTCGATCAGTTCGTCGTCGCTGGCCAGCGCAGGACCTGGGAGCACTTCGCGCATCACATAGGGCTGGAGCGCCTTCTGCCGCATGATCTCGCGCGCCAGCCGCAGCCCCTTGAGCGACATGGCGCGGTCATAAGGATCGGACCAATAGTTCGGATCGATCAGCGGATGATCGGCCGGGTCGGCGCTTTTCAGCCGCACGGTGCCGCGCGAGCGTGGACGCAGAAAGGCCGAGTTCAAGGTGACACCGGGATTGCTAAGCTTCTCGACGCCGGCCTCGATCCCGGAGCCGAGACCCAGATGGAACTGGATGTCGGGCGAGGCGGCGGTCGGATCGGCGTACCAGAAGCCGCCGGTCTCGAACAGGCTGGAAGCCACCGGCCCTTTCTTCAGGAGCAGATATTGCAGGCCGGCCCAGGCGGTGCGGTGCAGCTTGGCGTAATTGTCATAGGTGTGATCGCCGGTGCATTCGGCGATGACGAACAGGTCGAGATGGTCCTGCATGTTGGAGCCGACGCCGGGCAGGTCGTGCACCGGCGTCACGCCGACCGACTTCAGATGGTCAGCCGGGCCGATGCCGGATTGCATCAGAAGCTTGGGCGAGCCAATGGCGCCCGACGAGACGATCACCTCGCGTTCGGCGCGAAGGATATTTTTCTCGCCGCCCGGCCTGTCGACGGTTTCGACGCCGATGGCGCGGCCTTTCTCGACGACAATGCGGGTCACCAGCACATCGGTCTTGACGGTGAGGTTTTTGCGGTCGCGGATCGGCTTCAAATAGGCGACCGAGGCGGAGGAGCGCCGGGCATCCTTCTGGGTCAGCTGGTAATAGCCGACGCCTTCCTGGGCAGCGCCGTTGAAGTCCGGGTTGAAGGGTATGCCCATCTCCTGGCCGGCGCGGAAATAGGCCTCGCAGATCGGCAGCGGCGCAATCGGGTTCGACACGCCGAGCGGACCCTGGTCGCCGTGGAAATCGTTGGCGTAGCGCTGGTTGTTCTCGGCACGCTTGAAATAGGGCAGCACGTCGCGATAGCCCCAGCCGGCCAGCCCTTCCTCCTTTTCCCAGGCGTCGTAATCGCGCGCATTGCCGCGCGTGTAGATCTGGGCGTTGATGGAAGAGCCGCCGCCGACCACCTTGGCCTGCGTGTACCAGAAAACGCGGTCGCTCATGTGCCTCTGCGGCACGGTCGACCAGCCCCAGGAAGCAATGCCCTTGGTCATCTTGGCAAAGCCGGCCGGCATATGGATGTAAGGGTGCCAATCCTTGCCGCCGGCTTCGAGCAGCAGCACGGAACTTGCGGGATCCTCACTCAGCCGGTTGGCCAGCACGCAGCCGGCCGGGCCGGCGCCCACGATGATGTAGTCGGTCATTGTCTCATCCACTCACAGCCGGGGCACCGAGAGCGCGCCGTCGACATTGATGATCGAGCCGGTCGAAAAGCCGAATTTGCCGGCGGCGAGCGCTGCCACCATGGCGCCGATGTCCGAGGCTTCTCCCCAGCGTCTGGCCGGCACCAATCCTCCTTCGATGAGCGCATCGTATCTGGCGCTCACGCCCGCCGTCATGTCGGTGCGGATGATGCCGGGCCGCAGTTCGAAGACGCCGATCCGTTCGGGAGCGAGCCTGAGCGCCAGGTTCTTCACCCACATGGAGAGCGCGGCTTTCGACATGCAATATTCCGAGCGTTCCGGAGAGGCCATCTCGGCACTGACCGAGGTGATGGTGATGATCGATTTGGCGTGATCCCCGGTCTCGTGGAGCATCGCCCTGGCGACGGCCTGGCTGAGGAAGACGGTGCCACGCAGGTTGATGCCGAGCGCTCGGTCGAAATTGTCGGGTTTGAGATCGAGCAGATCGCCACGCACGACGGCGCCGACGCCGGCGTTGTTGACCAGGCAATCGATGCGGCCGAAGGCGGCCATCGCTGCATTGATAAGCGCTACATGGCTGGGGAGGTCGGCGATGTCGCAGCTGACATAGGCGAACTTCGCGCCGCGCGCGGTCAAGTCGGCGGCAAGCTCGTCCGGCGCCTGTTCAGCGAGGTCGGCGACAAGGATGTCGAAGCTGGCATCGGCCAGCGCTTCGGCGCAAGCCAGGCCGATGCCGCGCATACCGCCTGTGACGATGGCTGCTGGGCGGGTCATTTGGGGCTTGCCTGTCATCAAGCGAGCTCCACCTTGCGGATCTGATCGGCAACCCGCAGCGCTTGTGCGGCAACTGACAAGGCCGGATTCACGGCGGCCGAATTAGGCAGGAAGCTTGCGTCCACCACGAACAGGTTCGGATGATCGAACGCGCGGCAGAACGGGTCGAGCGGCGAGGTCGCCGGATCGTCGCCCATTTTCACCGTGCCGCACTGGTGCGAGGGCGTTCGCTTGTCGAAGGGGCGCGACAGCACGATGGGATAACCGCAGGCGCGGAAGTGTTCGCGCATAACTTTCGTCAGCCCGTCGAGCGACTGCATGTTGGAACGCCGCCACTGCATGACGATGTCCTTGCCGTCGACCATGATTCGGCTTTCCGGATCGGGCAGGTCCTCGCACATCAGGTACCAGTCGACGGCGTGGCCGGCCATGTAATTCAGCGCGAATTTCGGCACCCGTTTCACATTGGCCCTGAGCATGTTGCCGTCGATCTTGCCGAGCAACTGGACATTGCCGAGCGGTTTGCCGCCCTTGCTGTCCGACAGATAATAGTCGTTCAGCATCAGGGTCTTCTGGTAGACGGCATCGTTCCTGCGGCGCGGATCGATCGCCAGCATGGCGCTCGAATTGTGGTTCATGAAATTGCGGCCGACCTGGTCGGAGCGGTTGGCCAGGCCCTTGCCGCCCCGGCCGCCGGCAGGCGTGGGAGAGCGCAACAGGATGACGGCCGAATTGACTGCGCCGGCCGACAGGATCACCAGCTTCGGCACGACTTTCTTCAATTCGCCGTTCTGCCGGTAATGAACCGCCGCGATGGCTTTACCGTCCGGAGACGTCTCAAGATATTCGACATAGGCACTGGTCTCGAGCCGGATGTTTTCATCCTTCAGCGCCGCCGCCAGCGGCGCCGTCTGGGCGTCCATCTTGCCCTGGCCGGTGTTCGGGAACGCGTCCCAGCCGGTCCTGCCCTCCTTCAGCCAGGTCTCGATGTCGACGCCGAGCGGCAGCGAGGCCGGGTGCAGGCCAAGGCTTTTCAGCTCGGCACGGGCGCGCGCGATCGGCGCTTCGTCAGGCACGGGCTTGTAGGCGTAGGGGATCGAGTGGAACGGCTCGGTCGGGTCCTCGCCCAGCGTGCCGCGCACCCGGAACAACTGCTCGGCCCTGGAATACCAGGGTTCGAATTCCTCATAGGAAAACGGCCAGGCGGGGGAGACGCCGCCGAAGTGCTCCATCACAGCGAAGTCTTGTTTGCGGTAGCGGATCAGCACCGCGCCGAAGAACTTCGAATTGCCGCCGACATAGTAGTAGTTGCCGGGGTTGAACGAAGCGCCACCGGCCTCGCGCCACATCTCCTTTGGCCGGTAATGCTCGTCGAGGAAAATGGCGCGCGTGTCGCGCGCATGCGGCGTCGCCGGCAAAGGCTCGCCGCGCTCAAGCATCAGGATCGAGGCTCCACTGCCGGCGAGGCCAGAGGCGATCGTGGCGCCGCCGATGCCGGAGCCGATGATGACGATATCCGGACTTGCCATGGCCTAAAGGTCTTTTCGATGCATGTCGGTGCCCGAAAACCAGACCCGCTTTTGGGCGACACGCATCAGCGTATACGGCTCTCGGTCGCGGGATCGAAGAACACCGCCTTGGTCAGGTTGAAGGCCAGTGGGGTGTTGGTGCCCGGCTGGATGTTGGCATCGGCGCGCAGCCGCGCCACCACGCCCTTGCCGCCGAGATTGGTGACGGCAAAGGTGTCGGAGCCGGCCGGTTCCACCACCTCGATATGGCAATCGGCGGTGGCGATTTGCGAGGCGTTGCGTTCCGCGCCTTCGGGATCGGTGAGCGCCTCGGGGCGAACGCCGAAGATGACCGGCTTGCCCTTGAACGCCGACAGGCCGGCCGGCGCGTTGGCCATCGGCAGGATGATCGGCTGGCGCGCCTCGCGATCGAGCACGACGGCGAGTTCCCCGCCATTGCCGCCGATGGTCGCCGGAATCAGGTTCATCGCCGGTGAGCCCATGAAATCGGCGACGAAGACATTGGCCGGGTTGTTGTAGATTTCGGCCGGCGTGCCGAACTGCTGCACCTCGCCATCGCGCATGACGGCGATCTTGGTCGCCAGCGTCATCGCCTCGATCTGGTCGTGGGTGACGTAGACGATGGTCGTGCCCGTGGTGGCGTGCAGGCGCTTGATCTCGATGCGCATGTCGACGCGCAGCTTGGCATCAAGATTGGACAGCGGCTCGTCGAACAGGAACAGCTTGGGGTCGCGCACCAGCGCCCGGCCCATGGCGACGCGCTGGCGCTGGCCGCCCGAAAGCTGGCTCGGCTTGCGGTTCAAGAGATGGCCGATCTGCAGCACCTTGGCCACCTTGTCGATTGCCTTCTGGCGCTCCTCGGCCGGCACGCCGCGCATTTCCATGCCGAAGGAGATGTTCCCGGCAACCGTCATGTTCGGATAGAGCGCGTAGCTCTGGAACACCATGGCGATGTCGCGCTTGGAAGGGTGCAGATCGGTTATGGTGCGGCCGTCGACGCGGATGTCGCCCGAGGTGATCGTCTCCAGCCCGGCAATGGTGTTGAGCAATGTGGACTTGCCGCAGCCGGACGGGCCGACCAGCACCAGGAAGCCGCCTTTTTCCAGTTCGAGATTGATCCCTTTCAGGATCTCGACCTGGCCGAACCGCTTCCTTAGACCATCAATTTCCAGAAAAGCCATTGGATTATCCTTTGACCGCGCCGGCCATGAGACCGCGCACGAAATAGCGGCCGGCGAGCACATAGACGAGAAGGGTGGGCAGTGCCGCGATCATCGCCGCCGCCATGTTGACGTTGTATTCGACGACGCCGGTCGACGTGTTGACGACGTTGTTCAGCGCCACCGTCATCGGCATGGCGTCGCCGGTGCCGGCATAGGCCGAGGCGAAGAGGAAGTCGTTCCAGATGTTGGTGAACTGGTAGATGACGGTGACGACGAAGATCGGCATCGAATTGGGCAGCATGATGCGCCGGAAGATCTGGAAGAAGGAAGCGCCGTCGACCTGCGCGGCCTTCACCAGTTCGGTCGGGAACGCCTCATAGTAATTGCGGAAGAACAGCGTGGTGAAGCCGATGCCGTAGACGACGTGGACGAACACCAGATTGACCGTCGGATTGCCGAGGCCGAAGCTGGTGCCGAACGTGTTTTGCAATGTCACGCCGAAGCGGCCGAGGCTGCCCAGGATCGTTGCCATCGGCAACAGCACCGACTGGAATGGAATGAAGCAGGCAAACAGCATCAGCCCGAACACCAGCGTTGCCCCGCGGAAACGCCACTTCGTCAGCACATAGCCGTTGAGCGCGCCGAGCAGGGTCGAGATGATGACGGCCGGAACCACCATCTTGATGGAGTTCCAGAAATAGCCCTTGATGCCGGCGCAGGTGAGGCCGACGCAGGTCTCGCCCCATGCCTTGAGCCAGGGGTCGAAGGTCGGCGCCTTGGGCAGCGACAGCATGTTGCCGTTCTGGATCTCGTCCATGGTCTTGAAGGATGTGACCAACATGACGAAGAGCGGCATCAGGTAGAACAGCGCGAACAGCGCCAGAAGCCCGTAGATGACGATGCGGTTGACGAGCTTGACGTTGATGCCGGCCGACCTGTCGCGGGCGGGAGTGGTCACAGCGCTCATCGCGGCTTCTCCCTGAGTTCCGAATAGAGATAGGGCACGATGATGGCGACGATGGTCATCAGCATGATCACCGCACTGGCCGAACCGACCGCCATCTCGTTGCGCTTGAAGGTATATTCGTACATGAAATTGGACGGCAGCCAGGCCGAACCGCCGGGGCCGCCTGACGTCAGCGCCACGACAAGGTCGTAGGACTTGATGGCAAGGTGCGCGAGCACGATGAAGGCCGACAGGAAGATCGGCCGCAAGAGCGGAATGACGATGCGGCGGTAGAGCTGGAAGGTGGTGGCGCCATCGATCTGCGCCGCCTTCATGATCTCGCCGTCGATGCCGCGCAGGCCGGCCAGGAACATCGCCATGATGAAGCCGGAGGCCTGCCAGACGCCGGCGATCACCACCGTGTAGATGACGAAATCCTTGTTCTTGATCCAGTCGAAATGGAAGCTCGTCCAGCCCCATTGATGCAAGGTCTGCTCGAGGCCGAGACCGGGGTCGAGGAACCATTTCCAGGCAACGCCGGTGACGATGAAGGAGAGCGCCATCGGGTAGAGGTAGATTGGTCTGAGCACCCCTTCGCCGCGGATTTTCTGGTCGAGCAGGATGGCCAGGAACAGGCCGAGCGCCAGGCAGATGGCGATGTAGAGAAAGCCGAAAATGCCCATATTGGTGATCGAGGTGTACCAGCTCGATGGCGGGTCGGTGTCGAAGGTCCAGTTCCACAGCCGCTGATAGGCGCGCCCGCCGGTAATGGCATAGGACGGGAAGGTCTTGGAATTGGTGAAGGACAGATAGATCGTCCACAGGATGAAGCCGTAGACGAAGACGATGGTGATGGCAAAGCTCGGCGCCAGCACGATCTTGGGCAAGGCGTCCTGCAGCCGCGAGCGCACCGAGGCGCGGGGTCGCGCCTCTTCCGGCGTCAGCTTGATCTGGCTTGTCGCAACTGTGCTCATGGGGCTCCTCCCGTCGGCGTTCGGCCGACCGGCCTCACGGACCGGGAACCTTCCCCGCCGGAGCGGGGAAGGTGTTTGGTGGTTCTCTGCTTAGTCGCAATTCCGGACGGAAAACCGTCTCACACTTTTCCTGGAATTGCTTTGTCGCTTACTTGGCGTCGTCGATGGCCTTGACCAGTTCGGTCACGGCCTCGTCCGAGGTCTTGATCTGACCATGGACGAATTTGGAGACGACATCCTTATAGGCATTGGCGACCGCCGGAGGCGCGCCATAGCCCTGGGCCAGCGAGCCGAACAGCGTGCCGCCCTCATTGGCCTTCTTCAGGTCGGCGATGCCCTTCTTGCCGCAAGCGTCGAAGTCGGTGTCCGGCACGTCGGTGCGGGCCGGAACCGAACCCTTAACGACGTTGAAAGCCGACTGGAAGCTCTTCGACAGGGTTGCGGTGGCCAGAGCGACCTGGGCGGCCTTGCGGTCATCCGGGACGTTGAACATGCCGAACATGTCGGAGTTGTAGATCACCGAACCGTCGGTGCCCGGGAAGCGGTAGCACAAGAAGTCGGTGCCCGGGGTCTTGTTGGCGGCGTGGAACTCGCCCTTGGCCCAGTCGCCCATGACCTGCACCAGCGCATCGCCCTTGATGACCATGGCGGTGGCGAGGTTCCAGTCGCGGCCCGAGAAGTTCGGGTCGACATAGGTGACGAGCTTGGCGAGGTTGTCGAACGACTTCTTCATCGTGTCGGACTTGAGCGAAGCGTCGTCGAGGTCGTTCATCGCCTTCTTGTAGAATTCCGGCCCGCCGGTCGACAGCACGACGGAATCGAACATCGTGGCTTCCTGCCAGTTCTGGCCGCCAAGCGCGAGCGGCGTCACGCCAGCCGCCTTGGCCTTGTCAAGCAAGGCGATGAAGTCGTCGAAGGTCTTCGGCTCGGTGCCGCCGATCTTGTCCATCACAGCCTTGTTGATCCACAGCCAGTTGACAGAATGGACGTTGACCGGGGCAGCGACCCACTTGCCGTCATAGACGGAGAACTTCTGCAGGGCTGCCGGAACCGACTTGTCCCAGCCTTCCTTCTTCGCCGTCTCGGTCAGGTCGCCCATGACGCCGGCGGCGGCATAGTCGAGCACGGTGTAGCCGAGCATCTGCGAAGCGGTCGGGTAGTTGCCGGCCGCGACCATCGCCTTCAGCGCGGTCATGGCGGCGTCGCCGCCGCCGCCGGCAACGGGCACGTCCTTCCAGGCGTAGCCTTCCTTGGCGAGATCCTGCTTGAGCACGTTGAGGGCAGCCGCTTCGCCGCCCGACGTCCACCAATGCAGCATCTGCACTTCCTTGACGTCCTCGGCATGGGCCGCGAAAGCAAGGCCCGATGCAAGAGCCGTTCCGATAAGCAGTTTGCGCAACATGTACTTCCTCCCTTGTTGCAACTCACATGACCGGCGGATACCGCCGGGGTCTCCCAACTCAGCCGACCCACCACCCGGTGCGCTGGCCGCGATGAAACTGGATTGTCTTTTCCTCGGTATAGTCCTCGACGGCGCGTTTGCCGAGTTCGCGGCCCAGGCCGGACTGCTTGTAGCCGCCGAACGGCAGTTCCGGATAACCTTCCATGAACGTGTTCACCCAGACCGTCCCCGAACGCACACCCCGAGCCACCGACATGCAGGTGTCGATGCTGGCGCTCCACACACCCGCGGACAGACCATAGGGCGTGTTGTTGGCGATGTGCAACGCCTTTTCAATCGTTTCAAAAGTCAGCACCGAGAGCACCGGTCCGAACACTTCCTCACGGGCTACGGCCATGTTTTCGGTGACGTTGCGTAAGATCGTCGGGTCGAGATAGTGGCCGGCATCGGAGGGAAGTTGCCCGCCGCCGCTGTAGATGCTGACGCCGTCGTCAGCGGCCGCCGTGACGTAGTCGGTCACCTTGGCCAGATGGTCGGCGGAAATCATGGCGCCGACCTTGGTCAGGTCGTCGAGCGGATCGCCCACCCTCACCTTGGCCGCCAACGCCTTCACTGCACCGAGAAAATCATCGGCGATCGCTTCGTGCACGATCAGCCGGCTGCCGGCATTGCAGCATTCGCCGGCGTTGAAAAAGCCGCCAAAGACGGCGGCGTCTGCGGCAGCCTTCAAGTCGGCATCGGGGAAGACGATCTGGCCGTTCTTGCCGCCGAGTTCCATCGAGACTTTCTTGAGCGTGCCCGACGCAGCCGCCATGGTCATCTTGCCGACGCGCGTCGAGCCGGTGAAGGACACCATCTCGACCAGCGGATGGCTGACCATCGGCGCGCCGACATCGGCGCCTAAACCGGCGAGAATGTTGACGACGCCGGCGGGCAAACCGGCGTCGAGCAGGATGTCGCCGAGAACGAAGGTCGAGGCCGAGGTCATCTCGCTGGGCTTGACCACCGCCGTGCAGCCGGCGGCGAGTGCGAAGGGCAGTTTCTGGCTGACGATCAGGAACGGGAAATTCCACGGCGTGATGATCGAGACGACGCCGATCGGTTCGCGCACCACCACGCCCAGCATGGCATCGCCGAGATTGGCGTAGCTTTCGCCATGCAGCGTGCGGGCGAGCGAGGCGGCATAGCGCCAGATGTCGACGGCGCCGCCGATCTCGCCGCGCGCCTGGGCGATCGGCTTGCCCGATTCCAGCGCATCGAGCCGGGCGATCTCTTCCAGCCGCGCCTCGATCAGGTCGGCCGCCTTGAACAGGATCGCGGCGCGCTCGGACGCTTTCATGCGCGGCCATGGACCGGTCTCGAAAGCCTTGTGCGCGGCTTGCACCGCGGCTTCCACTTCCGCCGCGCCGGCCTGTGCGTAGCGCGAGACGACGAAGCCGTGGCCGGGGCTGGCGCGCTCGATGCTTCGGCCGTCGCCGGCATCGACATGCTTGCCGCCGATCAGCAGCTTGTATGCCTTGGGCGCCGCGGAAGCCTCGGCCGGCATGGAAATCTTGAGGGGTGCGTTCATCGGATTTCCACTGTTCTAGGATCGTGAAAAGACGGGCTTCTGCTTGCCTTTGAAGGCGTCGACGCCGGATTTGAGATCGCTCGTCAGGGCAATGAAGCCGCTGGCCAGTGCTTCCGTCGCGGCCGCACTTTCCTCGCCCTCGGCGACGGCGATCATCAGCTTGGCGGCCTCTATCGCCAGCGGCCCGCGCTCGGCGATCTTGTCGGCCCAGGCCCTGGCTTCGGTCAGGCCCTTGCCGGTGTCGACCACGCGGTCGACCACGCCCAGGGCCAGCGCTTCGGGGGCGAGAAGGATATCGCCGCCCAGCGCCATGCGCCGCACCGTCTGCGCGCCGAAGCGGCGCACCGCGCGCTGCGTGCCGGACCAACCGGGAACGACGCCGATGGACGTTTCGGGGAAGCCGAGCTTGACCTGGGTTTCAGCGACGCGGAAATCGCAGGCGGCTGCGAGTTCCAGCCCACCACCGAGCGCATGACCCGATAGCACCGCAATTGTTGGTTGCCGCAGCCGCGCCAGCCGGTCGAAGACGCGGTGTCCAAAGCGCACCCATTGCACCTGGAAATCGGCAGCGCTCATCGCACCCCAGGCATCGACGTCGCCGCCGGCGCAAAAACCCTTGCCCTCGCCACGGATGAGGACGACGCGAACGCCTTCGGCCAGTTCCGCCTCTTCGAGCGCCGTTTCAAGCGCACGCAGCATCGGGATGTCCAGCGCGTTGAATTTTTCCGGCCGGCGCAAGGTCACGATCCCGACGGTGCCGTCCTGCTCGAAGGTGACGAAGCGCTCAGCCATGCGCGCCTCCGAGCGTCGCGCCGCCATTGAGCGACAGGCCGATCGGCCGGTCCTGGAAGAGGGCGGCCGGCGTCACCTGGAGATCGTTGGCGACATTGAGCGGTATTTCGGACTGAGCCAGCACATCGCGCTCGAGGTCGATGCCGGGCGCCAGTTCCGTCACCATCAGCCCATCCGGCGTCAGTTTCATGACGCAGCGCTCGGTGACATAGGTGATGTCCTGTCCCTGCGCGACGGCGCGTTTTCCCGAAAACGAAATGTGCTCGACTTCGTTCACCACCTTCTTGACCTTGCCTTCGGCATCGATGCGGATGCCGCCATTGGCCAGCGACAGCTTCGCGCCGGCATTGAAGAAGCCGGAGAAGACGATCTTCTTCGCCCGCGACGTGATGTCGACGAAGCCGCCGGCGCCGGCGGTGACATGCGGCCGCGCCGAAAGCCTGGACACGTTGACCGAGCCGTGGCGGTCGATCTGCAGGAAGGAAAGCAGCGAGGCATCGAAGCCGCCGGCCTGGAAGTAGATGAACTGGTGCGGCGAGGGCATGATCGCCTCGGCATTGGAGGCGCAGCCGAACTTGAAGTCGAGCAGCGGTACGCCGCCGACGGCCCCCTGTTCGATCACCCAGGTGACCTTGCCGTGCTGGCCTTCCTCCAGAAGAATGCGCGGCACATTGGCCGAGATGCCGAAGCCGATATTGACGGCCATGCCGTCACGCAGTTCCATGGCGACGCGGCGGGCGATCACCTTCTGGATGTTCATCTCCGGCGTGCGGAAAGACGACAGCGGTCGGAAGATCTCGCCCGAGATCGCCGGATCGTATGATGTCAGCGTCGTCTGCAACTGGTCCGGCGCGACGACGATATGGTCGACCAGCACGCCGGGCACGCGCACGTCATGCGGCTTCAGCGTGCCGTTCTCGACCACGCGCTTGACCTGCGCGATGACGATGCCGCCATTGTTGCGGGCGGCGAGCGCCTGTTCGAGGCCGCCGAGATAGGCGCCTTCGTGCTCATAGGTCAGGTTGCCGCGCTCGTCCGCCGTGGTGGCGCGGATGATCGAGACCTGCGGGACGATCGAACGGAAATAGAGCCATTCCTCGCCGTCGAACTGCTGCACCGAGACGATCGGCTCGCTCGCGGCGTCATTCATGGCGCAGCCCTGATGGCGCGGGTCGGCGAAGGTGTCGAGCCCGACCTTGGTCAGCACGCCCGGCCGCTTGGCGGCGGCCTCGCGGTGCATGTCGAACAGGATGCCGGACGGTACGTTGTAGGCGGCGACCGCATTGTCGCCGATCATCTTCCAGATCTGCGGCGGCTCGGCGGAGGAGGGGCCTGATGGGTAGGAGCCGCACAGCGTGCGCTTCAGCAGACCGGGCTTGGCCAGATGGTCGATGCCCTTGATGCCGTACATGTCGCCGGCGGCGATGGGGTGCAGCGTGGTGATGTCTCGCGGATGGCCTTCCGCCTCGAAGCGCTCGCCGATGGCGGCAAGCACCGCGTCCGGACAGCCGAGGCCGCTGGAGGAGGAGACCGAGACGACCATGCCGTCCTTGATCAGGCCCGCTGCCTGCGCCGACGAAACGACTTTGCTCAATTCATGCTCCCGGGTTTCGGGTCGATCTTGGCGGGCTTGCCGGAACTGGCCGATTGCGATGCCGCCTCGGCCGAAGCGGGCGGCGATGTCGTGACGGCGCCATTCAGTTCCAATCTGGCGGTCATGCCGCGCCTCCGGTTCCCGCTGGCCGGGCTCTGGTGCGGCGATCGGGACCGCAGCTTTCCCTGACCACCAGATTGACCGCGCCGATATGGTCCTCGGCGCGCGTGGTGCGCGACTGGATCATCTTCAGCATGACGTGGGCGGCGCGTTCGCCGAGGCCGGCGGTGTTGACCGCCACGCTGGTCAGCGCCGGCACATAGTGTTCGGCCTCGACCACGTCGTCGAAGCCGACGACGGCGAAATCTGGGCCTGGCTCAAGTCCACGCTTGCGCAGCGCCAGCATGGCGCCGAAGGCAACGGCATCGTTGAAGCAGAGTGCCGCCGTCGGCGGCTCGGCCATTGCGAACGACGTTTCCAGGCAGGCGATGCCGCCCTTGCGGTTGGTCTCGCCCTCGAGGACGAGCGCGTCGCGGTCGGCGATGCCGAGCGTTTCGCAGGCCTCGCGGAAGCCCCCCAGGCGCTCGTGGTAGACCACGAGATCGGACGAACCGCCAAAGAAGGCCAGCCGGCGATGGCCCTTGCCGATGAGATGAGCGGTGGCAAGATAGGCGCCGCGATGGTTGTCTGGCGTGATCACCGGGATGCGGCTTTCCGGCAAGCGGCGCATGGCGAAGACGACAGGCACGCCCGCCATTTCCAGACGCCGGAAGGCGCCCGGCGTGGTGCCGCGCGCCGGCGACACGATGAGGCCGGCGACGCCCTGCTCCATCAGCGATTTCAAAACCTCTTCCTGACGCACCGGATTTTCCGCCGTATTGGCGATGAACGGCACGATGCCGGCGGACTGAAAGACGCGCTCCATGCCCACCGCCAGTTCCGCGAAGAACGGGTTGGTGAGATCGTTGATGACCATGCCGATGACGTTGGAATGGGCCTTGCGCAGGTTGGCGGCGCCGCGGTTGTAGACATAGCCGACATCCTCGATAGCCTTGCGGACCTTGACCGCCGTCTCGGGGCGGATCAGCCCGCTGCCCTGGAGCACGAGCGACACCGTCGATTTGGACACGCCTGCCTCGCGGGCGATGTCGAAGATCGTCGCCTTGGCCCGGCTGGCCATCAGGGTATCTCCTTCGGGTTTCTATCGGTCGATTTATTGGAACGTTCTAATCCCTGCTTCATAGATGAGTCAATCGGGATTCTTTCTCAGCCGGAAGAGGGGATCATGCGTGCTCCAACAATGTGCCATATCGCGGTATTTGACACCGGGACGCAGCGTCGTTCGTCACGTGGTCTAGAATATTAAAGGTTCTTGATTTATTGGAACGTTCCATTTATAGGCGCTGCGAAGGGAGAGACCGATGGACATTGCCTTGCCTGGTGAAAGTGGCCCAAGCCGCCGCTACACACTCGTCGGAAAGCCGGTCCAGCCCGACATCGGCGCGCGGTTCCCGCGCATCGCCTATGCCGCCGCGCATGTCGTGGCCGATCCCCTTGCAACGACAGATCCGTGGTCGCGGCCTGTCGTCGACTGGGACAGGACGATGGCGTTCCGTCATCATCTGTGGCGGCATGGCTTCCGCATCGCGGAAGCCATGGACACCTCGCAGCGCGGCATGGGTTTCGATTGGACGAACGCCCGGGAACTGATCCGTCGTTCGATCGCGGAGGCGCGCACCGTTGCTGGCGCCGATCTCGCTTCGGGCGCCGGGACGGACCATCTGGCGCCGGCGTCTGCCCGGACGCTGGACGATGTGATCGCCGCCTATGAGGAACAGTTCGCTTTCATCGAAGGGCAGGGCGGCAAGGCGATCATGATGGCCAGCCGGGCCTTGGCGGCGGTGGCGAAAGGCCCTGACGACTATGCCGCGGTCTACGACCGCATGCTGAGCCAGGCGTCCGGCAAGGTCATCCTGCACTGGCTGGGCGACATGTTCGATCCGGCCTTGAAAGGCTATTGGGGCAGCGACGAGTTCGAGGCCGCGCTCGATACGGTGATCGCCATCATAGAGCGCCATGCCGGCAAGGTGGAGGGCATCAAGATGTCGCTGCTCGATGCCGGCAACGAGGTCGTGCTCAGGAACCGGCTACCGGACGGCGTCGTGATGTTCACCGGCGACGACTTCAACTATCCCGAACTGATCGCCGGAGACGGCAAGCGGCACTCGCACGCGCTGCTCGGCATTTTCGACGCGATAGCGCCGGTTGCCAATGCCGCGCTCGCGAAGCTGGCTGCCGGCGATCGTGCCGGCTATGACGCGCTGATGGCGCCGACCGTGCCGCTGTCGCGCAAGATATTCGAAGCGCCGACCGAATATTACAAGGCCGGCATCGTCTTCATGGCGTGGCTCAACGGCCACCAGGATCATTTCGCGATGGTCGGCGGCATGCAGTCGGCGCGCGGCATCCGGCACTATGCCGATGTCTTTCGCCTCGCCGACCAGGCTGGATTGCTGGCCGATCCGGAGATGGCGGTGTCCAGGATGAAAAGCCTGTGCGCCGTGGCAGGTGTTTGAGCCGGGCTTGGCCGTGGTCGGCCAATTCGCGCGGTGACCTAGCGCTTCGCGAAATTCACTGACTGCATCGGCAGGGCGAGCGCGTCGATTATCTGATGGCGATCGAATCCGGCCTCACGCAGGCATAGCAAGATGGTCATCATTCCCGATGGTACAAACCGGATGCCTTCGTTTTCGCTGATAAAGTCGGCCAGAGCCTTTGGCGTCAGGTCTACGTCCCTGATGTCGTCAACCTCATGCTGCTTTTTCCGAATTCTGGATTTTATGTCTCTCCACTTGCTATTTGAAATAATGCATTGGCAGATTATGTCGCTCTGCCCTGTTTCAACGTTCTGTGTCAGTCCAAAATAATCAAAATGCTCTTCGGTTGGTAGAAGATATTCAGGAATACCCAATTCCTCATTTATCTCATTTCTAGCCGCTTTCGAGATGTCGATCCTCTCGTGGTCAATGTCGGATTTATGCTTTAAATGATCAAGATAGCCGGCAGCGCTTACATCCCAGGCCCCGCGGTATGTATAAACTTTTTGACTTCTCCTGTGGAGAATAATTCTCCGAGACTTATCGATCGATCGCCTACGGTCCTTTGGTGCTGCCTTGTCGTCCACAAAAACCATGGCGACCCGCACTGCCAGATTGGATAAATTACGCCCATCACTTAGTCGCAGCAGTGTAGGTGAGAGCGACCTCTGGTCTTTGGTCAGGTTATAAATCGCACCAATGTGATACCCGCTTTTCTGGCATTCAATTGTAAGTAGATGGTAAGGGCTGACGCTATCGATTCTCTTTACCGCAGAAACTCTGCTAAGCCTTAGATATGGGTTGCTTTTCTCTTTTATGTCTTCAAGTTCTCTCAGTATCACTTCGTCGCCGGCATTGCTTTTTATTTCACTTATTATTGTGTCCATTGCTTCTGAACTGAATTGCTCGGTATCGCCATCCGAGAATGAAACAAGTACAGTATTGGTCTGCGATCTTGGGTAGTCGCAAAAAGTAAGCATCTCTGTGGTCATTGGATCAAAAAAGAGATGAGGTGACAAACGAACCGGTATATCGCTGAATATTGTATCGCCGCTCTTTGAAAATATCTCGTTTTCCCTCAATTCGGCGTGGTACTGATTCTCCAAAACGGCGCGGCTGCCAAAAAGAGCGTCCTCCCCTTCGTTGTTATAAATATATTGGAAAATTTCTTCTTCTTTTTCTCTATATTTTCTGTTTCCAATCTTTGCCAGTGCAATAGCGGCGAATCTTCCAGTTTTTTCCGATATTCTTAAGCGGCCGCTAAATATCTTTGAAGTATAAGTTTTGTCCCAATTGCATACCCCCGCGATTGCCTTATACGTTGTATCTGGCGCGATAAGCGCCTTCGCCTTTTGTAAGCGCTCGGTCCGTCGGTCAGAGAATTCCACGGCCTGTTCCTCCCCGGCTTACCGGCACGGCTGGCAACTTTTCTACCAACTCAAGGCAACTTGCCCTTCGGTAACTCTGTCATGTTGGCCATGTCAACGTGATCGAGGTAGCGAAATGTCTTCTGAGACGAAACTCGCCGACGCCGCTCCACCGCGGACAACCGAACCCGATGCCAGCTTGCTTTCCAGGGACTTCATTCGGACTGAGGTCCATGCTTTTCCGCCGGCCGCCCTGATGAATCCCGATGTGCCGATCTGGGCGCTGATCAACTGGCTCGAGGAAGGAGAGCGGCCATGACCCGGGACTCCACGAGGAAATCGAAAGAGGCAGCAGCATCGGTCCCGGCGCATGTAGCCGGCTCCATCGACATGCCCGCTACGGCCGATCAACAGTGAGGAATAACCATCATGCTCGCCACCTCCTTGTTCAGCGACTATCTCGCCGATGGCGCAAATCTCATAACCATACTGGGCGCGGTCTGCGGGGTCGGCTTCTGGTTCCGCCGGCGGCAGGTGTCCAAGCCAACGCGCGAGGACTGATGGCGCAAGGTATCGTGCTCTCTTGAAGTCCATCTTTGGTGCCGGCCGCCGCCATTTGTGCTGGAAACGGCAATCACACTCAGGCCTTCGTCAACACCAAACCGATGCATTTTTCTAGACGCCCGATTTGCCCCAACGCCTCATCTGAGAATCTCTGCGACTGCCTTGAACCATTTTCTCCCGGGACGCGACCAAGCGGCGTGTAGAACACGATCCATTGAGGAGAACGTTACATGTTTACCGTCTCGAGAAGCGTCCTGTTGGCCGCCATTGCCGTCTCGGTGCTGGCCGGCTGCAAGACGACCACCACCAGGGACTGCGACAATCTGAAACCGAAAATGACCTACCACGGCAAATGCTGTGGCGTTGGCGATGCGCCTTGCCGCGACGGCAATGGCGGACATGACAGGCCCGGCCATACGCCGGATCCGACACCGCAATGACCTGATCGCTTCGCCCGTTCCGGTCAGTGCCGGGACGGGCAAAGCGGCTGCGTCACTTAACCGGGCAAAGCGATGGCGCGGGCGGCACTGATCCTCGACAGCGCTTGGCGTCGTATTAGCACCGGCTACGCACGAGCGTCGCACCGAGCCCCAAACAAAAGGCCCGCCAACTGAAGTCAGCGGGCCGTTTCTGCAATTCAGGCCGAGCCTTTACTGCGGGCAACCTCTGCTGGGGCATGCTATCGCCGTTACGGTCGACAGCTTTTCACGCCTCACGATCACAGGTCTCACATAAGTCTTCTTCATTCTGTTTCCCCTTCCCCATTTCCTAGCGTCACCCTAGCCGTGCGCCAGGCAGAATTGTCAAGCGGTGGTGAGCGACCGCTGATAACAAAGTGGTGACGGTATTCGGAAGTCAGCCCTTGGGATGGCAGCTGCCAGGCAGCCGGGCGGAGACCCCATCACGGCCTGTTGAAATAGGCATCAAGAAGAATGTGCGACTGTCCGATCGGAGGCAGGAGCGTGGAGGATTGCCAACAATGCTTTTCGCGAACATGCCTGCCGCCGGAATGTCGGTCAGGTCTGTCGTGCGGCCCTGAAGATTCAGCCACCGTGCCCCTTCGAGCCAATGCGCTGGTCACGTCGGCGAGATGCTCGACACGGCCCTTCTCGGGTGAATTTTCCAGAACGACACGGCGGAGGCTCAAGTGATTAAATGTTGGTCCGCCATGGGCGCGGCGCTGTGTTTATTGACCCATCCCTCCGCCGCGCTCGATCAGAAGGGGATCGATCTGGCGTGCGGAAAAATCACAGAGCTGGCTGAAAGGACAATGCGTGCGAGGCAAAACGGCAGGCCTTTGGAAGATCTGCTGGAGGCGGAGCGAAAAAATCTGACGCCGCGCGTTGCGGAAGCCGCGCACGCCGTGGCGAACGACGCATATCGGACGCCGCAATTTTCAGATCCGAATTCCCGGGAAATTGTGATCGCCCATTTCCGAGATGTCTGGCATCTCGAATGTCTGCATGACCACTCGCAAACCAATTGAAGGCCTATGCGGCGCTTCCGTGCCAAAAGGCGTCGGGGGTCGGCTAATTTATTGAAAGGATGGTGGGCGTGACAAGGATTGAACTTGTGACCCCTGCAATGTCAATGCAGTGCTCTCCCGCTGAGCTACACGCCCATCCGAAGCCGCGCATACACCATTTTTGATCCAGCGCGTCAATAGCAGGAAAAAGGAAAAACTCGTCGTTCCGCTCAAGCCGTGGAATTCGTGCCGGCGGCTTGCGGAAGGCGGCTCAGGCCGCCTGCAGCATCTTCTCGACCTCGTTGACGAGATCGCGCAGGTGGAAGGGCTTGGACAGCACCTTGGCGTCTTTCGGCGCCTTGGAATCCGGGTTCAGCGCGACGGCGGCGAAACCGGTGATGAACATGACCTTGAGGTCAGGGTCGATCTCGGTGGCGCGGCGGGCCAGTTCGATGCCGTCCATTTCCGGCATGACGATGTCGGTCAAAAGCAGCGAGAACGGTTCTTCGCGCAGCCGCTCATAGGCGCTGGCGCCGTTGTCGAAATCGCTGACCTGGTAGCCGGCGCGCTCCAGCGCCTTGACGAGGAACCGACGCATATCGTCGTCGTCTTCAGCCAGAAGAATGCGTGCCATGATATCCCGTCCGAATCACCCGCCCGAGACTGCCGCCCGGGCAGCCCGTTAACCATCCTGTATATGAGGAGGTGACGGTAAACATCAAGTGAACGCGGCGGAGCATTATCCGCATTTGGCAAGGCCGCGCGCGCGGTGAAATGCTGGACATGCGGCCAGCAAGGTGGCAGTTTCATGCCATGATGCACTGGTGTTTTCGGGTTCGTTCAAATTGAAGACGGCAGCCGAGGATTTTTCGGTCTTTCCACCCTTCGAAATCCGGTCGGGCGCCGAGCAGCGCGTCCCTTTCCTGTTCAACTCGCCGCATAGCGGCCGCTACTATCCCGAACGCTTCCTTGCCATGGCGCGGCTCGACCGCAACGCCATCCGCCGCTCGGAAGACTGCTATGTCGACGAGCTGTTCGGCGGCGCGGTGGCGCTCGGCGCGCCGATGCTGGCGGCGAATTTCCCGCGTGCCTATCTCGACGTCAACCGCGAGCCCTGGGAACTCGACCCGCGCATGTTCGCCGAGCCGGTGCCATCCTTCTGCAACATTCGCTCGGCGCGTGTCGCCGGTGGACTTGGCACCGTGCCAAAGCTGGTGGGCGAGGGGCTCGACATCTATGCGGGCCGCTTGCCGCTCGCCGAGGCGGTTGCCCGCATCGAGGCCGTCTACAAGCCCTATCACGAAACGCTGAAGCGGCTTTTGACCAGGACCCACGCCCGTTTCGGCTTCGCCGTGCTGATCGATTGCCATTCGATGCCGGCGAGCATCCGCGTCGGTGACAGCGGCTTGCGGCCGGATTTCATCATCGGCGACCGTTTTGGCATCTCGGCCACGGCGGCTCTGACGGAAACCGCGATCGGCCTGCTGACTGCCATGGGCTATACCGTGGCTCACAACAAGCCCTATGCCGGCGGTTTCATCACCGAGCATTATGGGCGTCCGGCGCGTCATCTGCATGCGCTGCAGATCGAGGTCAATCGCGGGCTCTACATGAATGAGCGGACATTCGAGAGGGGCGCGGGCTTCGACGCGCTGGCCGACGACCTGACGCGATTTTCGGCCGACCTGATGGCGATGCCCGACCACCATTTCATCGACCTGCCCCTGGCCGCGGAATAACGGCAGCCCCAAGGGTTAAAAAAAGACCGCATCGTTCGCACGATACGGTCGAAGTCTAGGGAGGAAACGCCCAAGGAGGGCATGGACAGGAAAACCTGTCCGAGAACAAGCGTATTGTGCGGTGCACAAATGTCAAGCGATGTTCAGGCTTTTTTAATTCAGAGTGATGTGGAAATCACGTTTCGATGATGCCTGTGTGATATTTGAGCAACTGTGACCGCGGCGGATAAATCGATAAACACCCTTGTTTTGGCAGGAAAGACGCGGGATAGCCTGTTCGGGCAGGCCGCTAGGCGGGAGAATCAATTGGACATCAGCGTCGATTTCATGCGCCGCATCGCGCAGGCGGCGGCGGCGGAAACCCTGCCGCGCTTTCGGGCCCAAGGGGCTGTCGCCAACAAGGAAAAGGGCAGTTTCGATCCGGTTACCGAGGCCGACCGCGAGGCCGAGCGCGCCATCCGGGCACTGATATCGGCCGAATATCCCGACCATGGCATTCTTGGCGAGGAGCACGGCAGCGAGAACATCTCCAGCCGGCATGTCTGGGTGATCGATCCGATCGATGGCACGCGCGCTTTCATTTCCGGACTGCCTGTCTGGGGGACGCTGGTCGGCCTGACGGTCGATGGCGACGCTGTCGCCGGCATGATGGCGCAGCCCTTCACCGGCGAACTGTTCTACGCCAACGCTTCCGGTTCTCACTATGAGGGGCCTGGCGGCCCGCGAAAACTGACGACACGCAAGACGACAAAGCTCGATGAGGCGACGCTGTTCACCACCACGCCGGCCTTGTTCAAGGCCGAGGCACGCAAGCGCTATGACGTGTTCGAGAAACAGGTTCAGCTCGCCCGCTACGGCGCCGATTGCTATGCCTTCGCCATGATCGCCTCGGGCAGCGTCGACATCGTCGCCGACCCTGGCTTGAAACCTTACGACATCGTCGCGCTGATCCCGATCATCGAGAAGGCGGGCGGGGTCATCACCACCTTCGACGGCGGACCGGCGGAGAATGGCGGCGATGTGCTGGCGGCGGCGACACCGGAGCTCCACGCGGCCGCCATGGCGGCGCTCCGCGGCTGATTTTTCCCCCGCGTCAGCGCTGCCTTATCGAGCGCTGGAATTCCGCCGGAGTACGCCCATAGGCCTGCTTGAATGCCGCGCTGAAATGGCTGTGGCTGGAAAAGCCGAGGTCGAGGCCAAGCGATGTCAGATTGTCGTAGCTGCCGAGCAGGTCGAGCGCGCGCGCCAGCCGCAGCCGCAGATGGTAGCGATAGAGCGGCATGGCCTCGACCTGCTGGAACACCTGCGTCAGGTAGACCGGCGAAACGCCGACCTCGGCGGCGATCTCGGCCAGCGTCCAGCGCCGCGACAGGTCCGACGACAAAACGAGCTTGGCGCGGTCGACCAGCTTCTGCCGGCCCGGGCTGGCGCCCGCGACATGAGAGGTGCGTTCGCCAAGAGAGCGCCGAACCAAGGTCAGGGCAAGCGTCTCCGCCTCCAGCGTTTCGGCGACGCCGCGGCTCAGGCTGTGGCGCAGCAACGCCACCAGTGCCTGCGCGCGCGGGTCGATGCGCCGGCGCTGGCGTCGAAACGCCAACATGGCGCCGGAGCGCAACTGCTCCCTCGGCGCCAGTTCACGCAATTGGCCCTCCTCGATGACGAGGTCGAGGCAGGCGTCGCCACCCGCGACGGGATGGCTGACCTGATAGGGTTCGGCTTCGTTGAAGAACAGCAGCTGATTGGCTTCCGCCACTGCGTCGCTGCGGCCGACATGGCGCACGAAGACACCGCGATAGGGAAACACCAGATGCGTGGCGGCGGTGCATTCTTCATCGCTTCTGTGACGGCATGCGCCGTTGCAGACCACGCCCCTCACCCTGATGGTGGCGGTGTCCAGCAGCGGCTGCACCGTGAATTGCGACATGGCCGTTGCGTTCTCCCTCGTGCCGGAAATGATTCCGGCTCTACGGAGGCACTCTACGCAAGCGGCCTGCCCAATCGTGTCAGGAGGCTTTTTCGACAGGCGCGTGTCCCGGTCCTACAATCGACGTCTGAATTCCGCATGGGCCTGATCGCGTGACAGACCGATGTCCTTGAGCTGTTCGTCGCTCATTTCCAGCAAGGCAAGGCGGCTGCGGCGTTTCTCCATCTGACGGGTGAACCATCCGGCCGCCGCGACGCATTGGGCCCGGAGGGTCCGCCTGATGGTCGCGACGCGGACTGGCGGCGGCTGGATTTTTCCAACCAGGCGTTGTGCTGCTGCATGATCGGGGCGCATCGCTCAATTCTCGCTCGCGCCGTTCGCCGAGGCGCCGGCTTCGTTCAGCGCCTGCGCGCATTCCTCGCAGCAGACTTCCACCGTCTTGCCGCCAACCTTGACCCGGATCGGGTTGTCGTCCAGCTGGCAATCGCAGGCGGCACAGGTTTTCTCGGTCATGACCTCATCTCCATGGCGTTCGGTTCAACGCACGCAGATGAGCATTCCGGGACCGCGCCGGCTGTCAGAATCTTTAGCACCCTGGGAGTGCGACGGCATGACTGGCCGACCCTGCTGACAACGGGGTGTCAGCTGTGCGGGGCCAGGGAAAGGACCCTCGCGCCGATCAGGGGCACCGATCAGGCCGTAGGATCGTCGCTGCCTGGAATGAAGGCATCGAAGGCAGCGAGGAATTGCTCGCGGTAGATGTCGGCTTCCTGCAGGATCTCATGCTGCGCGCCATCGATCATCAGCAGCGAGCCGAGGCGCAACTGCCTGCCATAGGCTTCCACCGCCTTGGTGGAGACGACCCTGTCGGCGCCGGCGGCGATGATGAGCAACGGTACCTGGATCCCGGCCATGAAATCGGGATCGCCGACGACTTCGGACGCTTTCGCGGCTGCCTGCAACCAGCGGATCGTCGGACCGCCAAGCGCCAGTTGCGGGTAGGTCTCGTAGAGCTGCGTGTTGCGCCGGTAGCGCGCCCGGTCCGTCGTCACCTTGTTGGCTTCGAAGGGCAGCGTTTCCTTCGGCCTTGGGCCCATGGCGGCATAGAGCCGGCCCAGGCCCAGGAAACAGAACAGCGAGCAAACCCGGCGGACCGTGGATATCGAGACCGGCAGGTCGGGGAGCGTCAGGAACGGCGCGATCAACACCATGCGCCGGACCCGGTTCACCATCGACGGCGTCGCAAGCAGCGCGATCACCGCGCCGGCGGAATGAGCGAGGATATAATAGGGTCCGCGGCAATCCGGCAGCACGATCTCCTCGAAGAACTGCTCCAGGTCAGCCGTGTAGTCGCGGAACGACTTGACATAACCGCGCTGGCGGTCGCGGATCAGCCGCGAAGAGTCGCCTTGGCCGCGCCAGTCGAGCGTGGCGACGCCAAACCCGCGGGCGGCAAGGTCGCGGATGGTCTCGAAGTATTTCTCGATGCACTCGTTGCGGCCGCCGAGCAGCACCACCGTGCCCCTCATCGGCCGGGTGACGGCGCCGAACAGGCCATAGCGGATTTTCTTGCCGTCACGCGTGGTGAAGAAGCCGCCGGCGGCGTTTTCCGGTCGCGGATTGCCCTCGATGTCGTGAAAAAGGGGCGGGTCTTGGAAAAGGTCCGTCATTCGGCGCTTCGTGCTTGGCGTCTTCGCATGCCCGCCCGAGATGGCCGGCCCGCCAAGGTGATAGACGCCAATGCGTCAAAAGCAAAGGAATTCCGGGTGGTAATGGACCAGTAACGGGGAAGGCCGGAAGCCGCATGGAGCGTGCCTCCGGCCTCTGTCGATCCGGGAGGAAGGGACGTTAACACCCGGTCGGCCTCGTTTGCGGCACCTCTTGCGATCCGGCGCCGCCAGTTCTTGATCCTGGCATCACTTTTAGCGCCGTCTGCCTGAACGGCCGCCGAAGCACCGGTTCATCTGCCGTTCATCAAAGGCGGACCGCCTTGTTCTTTTGCCGGTAGACGAAACTTGAAATGCCTTCGAGCGCTCCCCAGATGTGGGTTGCGGCCGCCAATGTCGGGGCCGCTGGTCCAACCGAAACGCCGCTTACGGGTTTCGCACCGGCCATACGCAAACCATGTTGCTCAACAGGAGAACACCTCATGCGTCACGTTGATTTTTCCCCGCTCTACCGCTCTACCGTCGGCTTCGACCGTCTCTTCACCATGCTGGATTCGCTGGCGCAGCCCGATGGCGCGCAGACCTATCCGCCCTACAATATCGAGCGCACCGGTGAGGATTCCTATCGCATCTCCATGGCGGTTGCCGGCTTCTCGGATGAAGAAATCTCGATCGAAGCCCATCGCAACGTGCTGACCGTAAAGGGCGAGCGCAAGGACGAGGGCACCGGCGAGGGTTCGGAGCTGCTTTATCGCGGCATTGCCTCCAGGGCTTTCGAGCGCCGCTTCCAGCTTGCCGACCATGTTGAAGTCGTCGGCGCCGCGCTGAAGAACGGCCTGCTCTTCGTTGACCTCAAGCGCAACATCCCCGAGGAGTTGAAGCCGCGCAAGATCGCCATCACCTCGGCTCCGGCCAAAGCCAAGCAGATCGAGGCCAAGACCGCTGCCTGACCGGCGGATACACTACGGATAAAGTCTCCTCCCGAGACGGAAGCGGCGCCGAGAGGCGCCGCTTTTTTGTCGTCGCGAAGGTTGGTTATCCGGCGATCAGCTGGCCGAAACGGTCGACTTCTTCCGAGGTCGTGGCGAAGCTGGTGACGAAGCGATAGAGCAGTTCATCCTCGCCGATGTGGCCGTCAAAGCCGTGCGGCCTGTGCCAGTCATAGAAGGCCGCGCCTGCCGCCTGCAGCTTCTCGGCCTCTGTTTTCTTGATCACGGCAAACACTTCATTGGCCTGCGGCAGCCAGGCCAGCTTGGCCGTCGCCGAATCCTCGATCGCCGCCGCGAGCCGCGCCGCCATGGCGTTGGCATGCCTGGCGGTATCCAGCCAAAGCCCGTCCTTGAAATAGGCCTCGAACTGCGCGGCGACGAAACGCGACTTCGAGAACAGCTGTGCGGCGCGCTTGCGCAGGAAGGCCAGTTCCCTGGCGCGGTCGAGATCGAACAGCACGATCGCCTCGGCGCACCAGCAGCCGTTCTTGGTGCCGCCGAAGGACAGGATGTCGACGCCGCGCTTCCAGGTCATTTCGGCCGGTGTGGTGTCGAGCGCGACCAGCGCATTGGCAAAGCGGGCGCCATCCATGTGCAAGGGCACGGAATGGTGTTTGGCGATCGCCGAAATCGCCGCGATGTCGTCCAGGCCATAGATCGTGCCGACCTCGGTCGACTGGGTGATCGAGACGGCCATCGGCCGGCCCCAATGCACGATCTCGCCGGCGAAACGGCCGATCGTCCTGTCCAGATTGTGCGGCTCCATCCTGCCCAGAGGGCCGTCGACGGCGTGCAGCCGCGAGCCGCCGGAAAAATATTCCGGCGCGCCGCATTCGTCCTCGATGACATGCGATTCGCGGTGGGCGAAGGCAATGCCGCCGGGCTTGTTGTAGGCCGTCAGCGACAGTGAATTGGCGGCGGTGCCGGTCGCCACGAAGAATACCGCCACCTCGCGTTCGAAGATCTCGCTGAACCTGATGTAGACGGCCTGGTCGAGGGCGCCGTCACCATAGGCGGTCGAAAAGCCTCCGGTGTGGGCCGAGAGGCCGGCTGCAATGCTTGGGTGGGCGCCTGCCCAATTGTCGGAAGCGAAGAACATGCGTCTGCCTGTGTTGGGAAAATCGCGGGGACCTTGACCGGTTTCATGACCCGCCCGCAAGAGCCAGATACAAGAAAACGAGTAAAGCCAGTGTCCGATGTCCGATGGCTTCGAAGACCGAAGGTTACGTTTTTGGAACGCCTCACGAAATTTTGTGTCGCGGCGCGCCCAAGTTTTTTGTGAATCGGTCTTGTATGGATTCTGGATTTCTGTCATAAAAATTTAGGACAGTAGTGCTGTCTTATTTTGTCGCACAAAACAGGATGGATTGGCGTATCGTTTGGGCCACTCCGGCTTTTGCCGCGAGCGACAAGTGGACGGACCAGCTCTGGCCTGTACGATACCAGATGTGAACCAGCGGCGCGCCGCCCGGTTCGGCGATTTTGCAAGACGTGCCGTAAGGATGAAGGGCGAGCCCAAGTGTTTGCCAAGGCAAACCAGCGCCCCAGGCTGACCAAGGCCAGGTGGCGCGGAACGGAGGACAGGACGATGACGGAATTGACGCTCTCTGCGACGAACGGCCAGGCCGCGCAGACGAAAGCGGCTGCCGTCAAAAATACCTCCACTAAAAATCACGGGACTGCCAACGGCCCGACTGCCCAGGGTCTCTACGATCCGCGCAACGAGCATGACGCCTGCGGTGTCGGCTTCATCGTCAACATGAAGGGCGTGAAGTCGCATCAGATCGTCAAGGACGGGCTTGCCGTGCTCGAGAACCTGACGCATCGCGGCGCCGTCGGCGCCGATCCGCTGGTGGGCGACGGCGCCGGCGTGCTGGTCCAGCTTCCCGACGCGTTCTTCCGCGAGGAGATGGCGGCGCAAGGCATCGAACTGCCGGCGGCGGGCCAGTATGGCGTGGGGCACTGGTTCATGCCCCAGGACGCGACCCTTCGCGCCCATATCGAGGACATCATCGCCGAATCGGCGCAGTCCGAGGGGCTGCCGCTCATCGGCTTCCGCGATGTGCCCGTCGACAATTCGTCGCTGTCGAAGGCGCCCGACATTGTCGCGTCCGAGCCGTTCCACCGGCAAGTGTTCATCGGCCGCACGGCCGATATTCCCGATGACGAAGAGTACGAGGCCAGGCTCTATCTGCTGCGCAAGGTCATTTCGGGCCGCATCTATGCCGAGAACGACAACAAGGACATCGGCGCCTATTGCGTGTCGTTGTCGGCGCGCACCATTGTCTACAAGGGCATGTTCCTCGCCTATCAGGTCGGCGCCTATTACAAGGATCTCAAGGATCCGCGTTTCGAAACGGCGCTGATCCTCGTCCATCAGCGTTTCTCGACCAACACCTTCCCGTCATGGAAGCTGGCGCATCCCTATCGCATGGTCGCGCACAATGGCGAGATCAACACCGTGCGCGGCAACAACAACTGGATGGCGGCGCGCCAGGCATCGGTCGATTCCGAACTGTTCGGCAACAACATCTCCAAGCTCTGGCCGATCTCCTATGACGGCCAGTCGGACACGGCGTGCTTCGACAACGCGCTCGAGTTCCTGTTCCAGGGCGGTTATTCGCTCAGCCACGCCATGATGATGCTGATCCCGGAAGCCTGGGCCGGCAACAAGCTGATGGATGCCGACCGCAAGGCTTTCTACGAGTACCATGCGGCACTTATGGAGCCGTGGGACGGGCCGGCGGCGGTCGCCTTCACCGATGGCCGCCAGATCGGCGCCACGCTCGACCGCAATGGTTTGCGTCCGGCGCGCTACATCGTCACCGACGATGACCGCGTCATCATGGCTTCGGAAGCCGGCGTGCTGCCGGTGCCGGAGGAGAAGATCGTGCAGAAGTGGCGGCTGCAGCCCGGCCGCATGCTTCTGATCGACCTTGCCAAGGGCCGCATCGTCCCCGACGAGGAGATCAAGTCGGAGATCGCGACCAGGCACCCCTACAAGACCTGGCTCACCAACACGCAGCTCATCCTGGAAGATTTGAAGCCGGTCGAGCCGCGCGCGCTGCGCAAGGATGTCAGCCTGCTCGATCGCCAGCAGGCGTTCGGCTACACCCAGGAAGACACCAAGCTGCTGATGTCGCCGATGGCGACCACAGGCCAGGAAGCCGTCGGTTCGATGGGCACCGACACGCCGATCTCGGCGATGTCGGACAAGTCGAAGCTGCTCTACACCTATTTCAAGCAGAACTTCGCCCAGGTCACCAACCCGCCGATCGACCCGATCCGCGAGGAGCTGGTGATGAGCCTGGTGTCGTTCATCGGACCGCGGCCGAACATCTTCGACCTTGTCGGCAATTCCCGCCGCAAGCGGCTCGAGGTGCGCCAGCCGATCCTGACCAATGGCGACCTGGAAAAGATCCGTTCGATCGGTCACACCGAGGACCGCTTCGACACCAAGACGATCGACATCACCTATGGGTCGAGCGAGGGCGCGGCCGGTATGCAGGGCGCTGTCGAACGTCTGTGCGAGCGGGCCGAAGCAGCGGTCGCCGGCGGCTACAACATCATCATCCTGTCCGACCGCCAGCTCGGGCCGGACCGCATCGCCATTCCCGCGCTGCTGGCGACGGCGGCGGTGCACCACCATCTCATCCGCAAGGGCCTGCGCACTGCGGTCGGCCTGGTCGTGGAATCCGGCGAGCCGCGCGAGGTGCATCATTTCTGCTGCCTCGCCGGCTACGGCGCGGAAGCGATCAATCCCTACCTCGCCTTCGACACGCTGCTCGACATGCACAAGCGCGGCGAGTTGCCCGAAGAAGTCGACGCCTATGAAGTGGTGTCGCGCTACATCAAGTCGATCGGCAAGGGTATCCTCAAGGTGATGTCCAAGATGGGCATCTCGACCTACCAGTCCTATTGCGGCGCGCAGATCTTCGACGCCATCGGGCTGAAGTCGGATTTCGTACAGCAATATTTCACCGGCACGGCGACGCTGATCGAAGGCGTCGGGCTGGATGAGGTCGCAGGTGAAACCGTGAGCCGCCACACGGACGGTTTCGGCAGCGATCCGGTGCTGCGCAACAGCCTGGATGTCGGTGGCGAATATCTGTTCCGCATGCGCGGCGAGGCGCATATGTGGTCACCGGATGCGGTCGCCACCTTGCAGCACGCCGTGCGCCAGGGCTCGTGGGAGACGTTCAAGGACTATTCGGCGCAGATCGACAGCGAGACGGCCCGCGCCCAGACCATTCGGGGCCTGTTCAAGATCAGGCTGGCGGACGAGACCGGGCGCAAGAAGGTGGCGCTCGACGACGTCATGCCGGCCGCCGAGATCGTCAAGCGCTTCTCGACCGGGGCGATGTCGTTCGGCTCGATCTCCAGGGAGGCGCACACCACGCTGGCGCGCGCGATGAACCAGATCGGCGGCAAGTCGAACACCGGCGAGGGTGGCGAAGAAGCCGACCGTTACCTGCCGCTGCCCGGCGGCGGCAAGAACCCCGAACGCTCGGCGATCAAGCAGGTCGCGTCGGGACGGTTCGGCGTGACGGCGGAGTATCTCGTCAATTCCGATGTAATGCAGATCAAGGTGGCGCAGGGCGCCAAGCCAGGCGAGGGCGGCCAATTGCCCGGCCACAAGGTCGATGCGACCATCGCCAAGGTGAGGCATTCGACGCCTGGCGTCGGCCTGATCTCGCCGCCGCCACATCACGACATCTACTCGATCGAGGATCTGGCGCAGCTGATCTACGACCTGAAGAACGTCAATCCGGCGGCCGACGTGTCGGTCAAGCTGGTGTCGGAAGTCGGCGTCGGCACGGTCGCGGCCGGTGTCGCCAAGGCGCGCGCCGACCACATCACCATTTCGGGCTATGATGGCGGTACCGGCGCCTCACCGCTGACCTCGCTCAAGCATGCCGGCTCCCCATGGGAAATGGGTCTCGCCGAGACGCACCAGACGCTGGTGCTGAACGGCCTGCGCTCCCGCGTGGCGCTGCAGGTCGATGGCGGCCTGCGCACCGGGCGCGACGTCATCATCGGCGCGCTGCTCGGCGCCGACGAGTTCGGCTTCTCGACCGCGCCGCTGATCGCGGCCGGCTGCATCATGATGCGCAAGTGCCATCTCAATACCTGCCCGGTCGGTGTGGCGACACAGGACCCGGTGCTGCGCAAGCGTTTCAAGGGCACGCCCGAGCATGTCATCAACTTCTTCTTCTATGTCGCGGAAGAGGTGCGGGCACTGCTCGCCGAGATGGGCTTTACCCATATCGACCAGATCATCGGCGACGCCGACCTTCTGGAGAAGCGCGACGTGATCCAGCACTGGAAAGCGCGCGGGCTCGACTTTTCGAAGATGTTCTACAAGCCCGATGCGCCGCATGAAGCGGTGCACTGGACCGAACGGCAGAAGCATCCGATCGACGATGTGCTCGACCGCAAGCTGATCGAACTGGCCAAGCCCGCACTGGAGGCCAAGCAACCGGTCAAGATCGAGGTCGATATCCGCAATGTCGACCGTTCGACGGGCGCCATGCTGTCGGGTGAAGTGGCCAAGCGCTTCAAGCACAAGGGGCTGCGCGAGGACACGATTTCGGTGAAGCTCACCGGCACAGCCGGCCAGTCGTTCGCCGCCTTCCTGGCGCGCGGCATCTCGTTCGAGCTGGTGGGCGCCGGCAACGACTATGTCGGCAAGGGCCTGTCGGGTGGGCGCATCGTCATCCGGCCGCCGGAAGAAGCGAAAATCGTCGCCGCCAACTCCATCATCGTCGGCAACACGGTGCTCTACGGCGCGACAGAAGGAGAGGCCTATTTCGCCGGTGTCGCCGGTGAGCGCTTCGCGGTGCGTAATTCCGGCGTCGCCGCCGTTGTCGAAGGCGTCGGCGACCATGGCTGCGAATACATGACCGGCGGCGTCGTCGTCGTCATCGGCAAGACCGGCCGCAACTTCGCCGCCGGCATGTCGGGCGGTGTCGCCTATGTGCTCGATGAAGCCGGCGATTTCGCAGAGCGTTGCAACATGGCTATGGTCGAACTGGAGCCGGTTCCGGAGGAGGACGACCTGATGGAGAAGCTGTTGCACCATGGCGGCGATCTCGATCACAAGGGCCGCGTCGACGTGTCGGGCGACATGACCAGCCATGACGAGGAGCGGCTCTACCAGCTGATCTCGAACCACGTGCACTATACGGGTTCGGTGCGCGGCCGCGCGATCCTCGACGACTGGGCGACGTTCCGGCCGAAGTTCCGCAAGATCATGCCGGTCGAATACCGCCGCGCGCTGATCGAGATGGAACGCATGCGCATGGGCGTCGCGGCCGAATAGATTTTCGCTAGGGCCGGGAAGCCAAGGTTTCCCGGCTTGATGTCACCGATAATTTGACCGCTTGCGTAAGGTTGCCACGGCCACCTCAAGGGGTTAACGGGTGCGGCGAAGACCGCACCATCTGGACAGCAGGAACTGACCATGGGCAAGGTAACAGGCTTTCTCGAAATCGACCGTCAGGTGCACAAGTACCAGCCGGCCTCCGACCGCATCCGGCATTTCCGCGAATTCACGCTGCCGATGTCGGACAAGGAGGTCGAGAAACAGGCCGCGCGCTGCATGGATTGCGGCATTCCATTCTGCCACGGGCCGACAGGCTGCCCGATCCACAACCAGATCCCGGACTGGAACGACCTCGTCTACAACAGGGACTGGGACAACGCGATCCGCAACCTGCATTCGACCAACAATTTCCCGGAGTTCACCGGCCGCATCTGTCCCGCGCCCTGCGAGGAAGCCTGCACGCTGAACCTCGAGGATATTCCGGTTGCCATCAAGACGGTCGAACAGGCTATCGCCGACAAGGCCTATGAGACCGGTCATATCAGGCCCTATCCGCCGGAGAAGAAGACCGGCAAGCGGGTCGCCATCATCGGCTCCGGCCCGGCCGGCATGGCGGCCGCCCAGCAGCTCGGCCGTGCAGGGCACGACGTCCATGTCTATGAGCGCGAGAGCCGCCCGGGCGGGCTGATGCGCTACGGCATTCCCGACTTCAAGATCGAGAAGCACTATATCGACCGGCGCATCGAGCAGATGCAGGGCGAGGGCGTGACCTTCCATTGCGGCGTCAATGTCGGCGTCGACAAGCCCGTCGCCGAACTGCTCGCCGAGCATGATGCCGTGCTCTATTGCGGCGGCTCGGAAACGCCGCGCGCGGCCAATATTCCGGGAGACGATCTCGGCGGCGTCCACGATGCCATGCCCTATCTGGTGCAGCAGAACCGCCGTGTCGGCGGCGAGCCGATCCAGTCGGTGGCCTGGCCGTCGCATCCGATCATCGCCGGCGGCCAGCATGTCGTCGTCGTCGGCGGCGGCGACACCGCGTCCGACTGCGTCGGCACCGCCTTCCGCCAGGGCGCGGTGCGCGTCACCCAGCTCGACATCCGCCCGCAACCGCCCGAGAAGGAAGACAAGCTCGCGGTCTGGCCCTATTGGGCGACCAAGATGCGCACCTCGTCTTCGCAGGCCGAGGGCGCGGAGCGCGAATTCCAGGTGGCGACGCTCGAATTCATCGGCGAGGAAGGCCAGCTCACCGGCGTAAAGTGCTGCGAGGTCGACGAGAGGCGCAAGCCGATCGCAGGCACCGAATTCGTCATCCGCGCCGACCTCGCTTTCATCGCCATCGGCTTTGCCGGGCCGGCAACGGCCGGCGTGGCGGCTGAACTCGAAGGCGAGATGAAGATCGTCACCGACAGCCGCCGCTCGAGGAATGTCGAGGCCAATGACCGCGATTACAGGACCAGCGTCGACCGGCTCTATGCAGCTGGCGACGTGCGCCGCGGCCAGTCGCTGGTGGTCTGGGCAATCCGCGAGGGCCGCCAGGCGGCGCGCTCGATCGACGAGGCGCTGATGGGGTCGAGCGTGCTGCCGCGCTAAGGATTGATCGCCGTCGTCGTGTCGCTTGCAGCGGCCGTGGCCGCCGGACTTGCCTTGGGCGGCCAGGAAAAGTCGTCGGCGCGTCCGGGTGAAGCGTCCGGCGCCTTGCCCTCGATCACCAGCTTTTCCCCCGGAAGAGCCGGATTGGCCTGTGCCGGAGGGGCGGTGCCGAGCAATTCGGTGCCGCCGTCGAGCGCGGGATCGCTGAGCAGCATCGGCTGGGTTCGATCGATAACGATGGGCGCTGCCGCCGGAGCTGGAGCCTCGACAGGTGCGCCTGCCGGCGCCGCCGCCGGTGCGACGCTTCCAGGCGCCGCCAGTCCAAGGATCTTCAGCAGCGGCTTTTCAGTATAGAAGGCGAGTTTGCGCTTGCCGGCCTTGGACACGTTGATGCCGTCATCGGCGCGCAGCCGCACCGGCTGGCCGTTCATGTCGGGACCGTTGGTGATGAAGGCACCATTCTCGTCGACGAAGCCATCCCAGACATCGACGAATTCGCCGCCATGGCTCTCGGCCGCCTTGTGGTAGATGTCGTTGAAGGCCAGCATGTCGGAGGTCATCTTCGGCACCCGGAAGGCCGGCATGCCGACCCACAGGAAAGGCACCTTGGCGGTGGCGATCGCCTTGCCGAGTTCGTCGGTGCGGCGTTCGTACTCCTTGGTCCAGTTTTCGGAGCGGGGTTGCTCGCGCACGTCGCCGACCTTCATCTGCTGGCGGTCGTTGGAACCCAGCATGACGACCACGGCGGCCGGTTTTTCGGTTTCGATCAGCGATTTGATCTGTTCGGGCCAGTTGTAGAAATCATCGCGCACGAAGCCCGACGAACCGTTGCTGCGGACAATGATCCGGACGCCGGTATTCTCGGCGAAGGCCTCGTCCAGACCTTCGGAGAGGCCTGTCGCCATGAAGTCGCCGACCACCAGGACGGTGCGGGCATCAGGCGCTTTTTCGGCAACGGGCGTTACGGGCTCTGCTGGCGGGCGCGGCGCACGAGGCTTTTTCTTCGGCTTGGGCCTTGCCTTCTGGATGTCCTGCGGCGGCTCTACGCGCTCGCTGCGGCGGGGAAACAGAAGGTCGCGCAACGACCAGCCCCGGCTTTGCTGCGGCTGGTCCTGTGCCATGGCCGGAGCATGGATGGCGCCGGCCATGGCGATGGCGAGCACGGCGAGGGCCAGGATCAGCACCGGCATGCGACGAACGAACGTGCCGATGCGCGCAGGCCAAACCAATCGCTCCCTCCCTACTCAACCACGTCAGGCTTTATTTCTGCCTGAGCCATTTCAGCACTTCCATGCTCGGATAGCCATCCTGGGTCAAGCCGACCTTTGCCTGATAGGCCATGATGGCCGTCTTGGAGCCGTCGCCGATCTTACCGTCGAATTTGCCGTCATAAAGGCCGTGCTGGGAAAGCCGCTTCTGCAACTCCTGCCTCTCTTCGAAGGAGAGCTTGGTGAACGGACGTTTCCAATCCTGGACCAGGCCATTGCCGCCGGCGATCTCATCGGCAAGCAGGCCGACGGCGAGCGCGTATTTGTCGGCATTGTTGTAGGCCTTGATGACCGAGAAATTCCTGATCATCAGGAAAGCCGGTCCGCCACGGCCGTCCGGCACTTTCAGCGTCGCCTTGTCGGTGAGGTTCTTGAACGGCTTGCCGCTGGCCCTGACGACCCCGAGCGCCTGCCATTGCGCCAGCGTCTTCGAACCGCCCGGCAGCTTGCCGGCAGGCAGCGCGACTTCGTAGCCCCAGGTCTTGCCGGCCTGCCAGCCGTTCTTCTTCAAGAGATTGGCCGACGTCGCCAGCGCATCGGGGATGGAATTCCAGATGTCGCGCTTGCCATTGCCGTCCATATCGACGGCATAGTGCTGGTAGCTGGTCGGGATGAACTGGGTCTGGCCCATGGCGCCCGCCCAGGAGCCCATCAGGTGGCTTTCGTCGATATCGCCGGTCTGCAGGATCTTCAGCGCGGCTACCAGCTGGGTGCGGGCATATTTCGAGCGCTTCGGATCGCCATAACCCAGGGTCGCCAGCGAACGGATGACATTGCGCATGATGTCGTCGCGCTTGAGGATCTCGCCATAGTTCGATTCCATCGACCAGATGGCCAGGAGAACGTAGCGGTCGACGCCGAACCGGGCCTCGATCCTGTCCAGCCAAGGCTTCCACTTTTTCGCCATCTGCTGTCCGACGGAGACGGACTGGTCATGAACGCGGTTGTCGAAATAGTCCCAGGCGGGTGCGGTGAATTCGGGCTGGGTGCGCGCCTTTTCCAACACCACTGGATCGGGTTCCCTGATGTCGCGGAAAGCCTGGTCGTAGACGGCGCCGGAAACGCCGCCCGCCACGGCGGTGGCGCGGAAGCCGGCGACCCATTGCCTGAAGCCGGCGTCGGCGAAGGCCGGCCCTGTGGGGATCAGCAAGGCGAGCGAGAGGCCGGCCGCCGTCATGACGCTGGTGAAACGCTTTGCGGCATAGCGAACGGACATGTTTTCCTCCTTCTCTGTCTCAGGAAAGACCATTCATCGCCGAACCGGGTTAGGAATTAGTTTACCATAGGCGTTGCCTGGAACGAAAAGACACCTCGATGCTTTAACCGGTGGACGTTTCCCTCAACCGCCCAGTAATCTTTAATTCCGGCGTGAAAATGTCGCGAGACGGGGATTGCGGAGCCGGCCAGCAAACGGATAATTGAAAGCATGAAGAGAGTTCGCAAGGCAGTTTTCCCGGTCGCCGGTCTCGGTACGCGGTTTCTCCCAGCCACAAAGGCTGTCCCCAAGGAGATGCTGACGGTCGTCGACAGACCGGTCATCCAGTACGTCGTGGATGAGGCGCGCGAGGCGGGCATCGAGCATTTCATTTTCGTGACCGGCCGCAACAAGGCGGTCATCGAGGATCATTTCGATATCCAGTTCGAGCTCTATGATACGCTTGCCCAGCGCGGCAAGGACGAGCAGCTTGCCCGCCTGCAGCGGCTGCAGCCGGCGCCTGGCCAGACCAGCTTCACCCGCCAGCAGGTGCCGATGGGTCTTGGCCATGCGGTCTGGTGCGCCCGTGAACTGGTGGGCGACGAGCCGTTCGCGCTGTTGTTGCCCGACATGATCATGCAGTCGGAGAAGAGCTGCATGAAGGCGATGGTCGAGCTCTACGAGGAAACCGGCAACAACATCATCGCCGTGCAGGAATGCGACCCGGCCGAAACCCATAAATATGGCATTGTCGGGCGTGGCGAGGACACGCATCATGGCTTCCGCATCACCGAAATGGTCGAGAAGCCCAAGACCGGCACCGCGCCGTCCAACCTCTACATCAACGGCCGTTACATCCTGCAACCCGAGATCTTCGGGATTCTGGAAGGCCAGGAGAAGGGCGCCGGCAACGAAATCCAGCTCACCGACGCGATGTTGAAGCTGGAAAAACAGCAGGAATTCTACGGCTACCATTATCAGGGCCGGACCTTCGACTGCGGTTCGCCGGAAGGCTTCGTCGAGGCCAACGTCGCCTTCGCGCTGTGGCGCAACGACATGAACCAAAGCATGGCCGGCGTCATCCGCACACTGCTCGACGAGATGAAGCCGTCCGAGCGGCGGGGCGCCGCATTTTAGGCTCGCGCTTTCTTAACCTTGGGGCGAAGCAAGGAGCGGCGCGAACTCATTCGCCTTCAGCGCTGAACCTTGACGCCGAGATAGATAGAGTTGGCGGTGTAATCACGGCCGGGCAGGTTGCTGGTCAGCTTTTCGGTTCTCACCCGGCTGGTGAGGCCCGCATAGCGGTTCAGCCACCAGGTCAGGCCAGCCTCCGCGCTCAAGATCCTGTCATGGCCGTCAATGCCGACATAGTCGCGCCAGTCGAGGCCCAGAGCCGCGTTCGCGGTCAGATTGGCGCGGATCAGGCGTTCGCCCGTCAGGCGGCCAGAGTAGAGGATGTCGCCGCTTTCGCCTGATGTGGTCGTGGTCTCGACAGTCGTCTTGCCGGTCAGGCCGATCGTGGTGCCGCGTTCCGGCGACCATTTGAGGTCGGCGTTGACGGTGGCACCCGAAATCGCCTCCAGGCTCTTGTCGTCGATCGCCTCCCGCAGCCAGCCGGCGGAGAATTCACCCGACAGTTTCTCACCCATGTCGAGCTGCAGGCCGGCACGGGCACCGAGGCGCGTCGAGGAACGCTCGAAGCCTTCATTGTCGATGCGCTGGTCGTAGGCCCGGCGGCCGACCTCGATTTCGGTGAACGGGGTGAGGGCCGGGGAAATCTCGTAGCCGGTGCGCAAGGTCGCGGTGTAGAGCGTGTTGTCCTGATCCTTCTGCGACAGCGAGGTGCCGTCCGAGAGCTTGGCGTCGCCGTAGAAGTCGTGCGAGACGGCGCCGGTCAGCGTGTACTGCATCTTGCCGACCGCCTTTTCGAGAGCGACGCTGCCATCGATCGTCTGCCGCAGCGGCTGGGTGCTGACACCGGCAATGGCATCGGGCGAGGATGCCGATTCCGGCACGGCTTCGTAGCCGAGCTTGGCGATGGCGCGCAGCTCATTGTCGAGGTCGACATTGAGCTGACCCTCGATGCGGCCCTGCGCGTCGTGGACCGGGTAGCCCGACACCGTCTCGCGAAAGGTGCCGTAGCCATCGATTGTCGCTGAGTTTTCGCGCCAGTCGGAGGCGGCGGTAAAGCGCAGCGCCGTCTCGGACAGCACCGCCGACGTGCCGGCACTGCTCGAATCGCCATTGGTCGTGGCCGTAAGCCCCTGCTCGATGGTCGGCCGGATGACGAAGGAGCCCCATTTGACGCCGGTGGCGGCGAATGGATCATCCTCTGCCTTCTTGTTCTGGCCCTCGATCGCAGCGGTGCGCTCGGCGCCGGGATCGAGTTTCTGCTTGTCGACACTGTCGATGGTGAGCGCACGGCGGTTGGCGGCTTCCTGGTCCGCCGCGCTGCTGTCGGTGTCGTCCGTCGTCGCGGTCTTGCCCGTCGTGGCGGTTGTGGTCGAATCCGTGGCCGCCGTGGTGGTCTTTTTCTTCTTCGACTTGTCGGCAGCCTTGTCCTTTGCCTTGTCGGCCGCGCTCTGCCGGGGTGCGCGGCGCGGCTTGGGCGGGGCAGGCGTGTCGGCGGCGGCGGTGTCGTCGCCGGCCTGGGGCGGGTCGAAGACGCTGGTGGTCGCGTTTGGAGCATCCGTGTCGTCAGGGACGGCGCCGGCGCTGGCCGGCAGATAGGTGCGCGCCGGCGCATTGTCCTGCGCGGCCTGGGCCGCTTGCTGGGCAAGAACCAGATTTCTCGCCTTGCGCTGCTGGTCGGACAGGATCGCCGATTCGGAGACTTCTCCACGAAGTTCGGTTTCCTGGGCGTGGAGGGGTGCCGGGCGCAGCAAGGCAAGAACGCTGGTCGCCAGCAGCAAGGCGCAAACCGCCTTGCCCCGTCGTCCTCTCGATTTTTCTGGCTGGACCCCGGACATCGCCACCACTGCTTGCGCGGCGCATGCGCGCCATACTTACCGAACCGTAAATGGGGATGGTTAACGGAGGGTTGAGGCAGGCCGCCGTTCGCGGGTTAAAGTGCCATTGTTTCGAGGGGCTGATGATGCGTTGGAATTCCGCGATGCCGGATGCCCCGTCGCCATTTCCGTTGGACAGGCGGACGGCAAAGCGCTAATCGCATCACCATGCAGGCGAGACCTCTCGATAAGAAGCCTCTGGACAGGCAGGCGTCAATTGATTCGGCGCTGAGAACCGTGGCAACCGAGCAAGCCGGGATCGCCGCTCTTGCCGAAGCGCTTGAGAACGGGCTGGCGATACCTTTTGCCCAGGCCGTCGACATCATCTCGAAGATCGAGGGCCGGGTCATCGTCACCGGTGTCGGCAAAAGCGGCCATATCGGTTCCAAGATCGCTGCGACGCTGGCCTCGACCGGGACGCCGGCCTTCTTCGTCCATCCCGTGGAAGCCAATCATGGCGATCTCGGCATGATCGCCAGGGACGATGCCATCATCGCCATCTCCTGGTCGGGTGAGAGCAAGGAGATGATGGGCATCGTCGCCTATTCCCGGCGCTTCTCCATCCCGCTCATCGCCGTCACCTCCGGAGAGACCTCCGCGCTGGCGCGCGCGGCCGATGTCGTGCTTTTGTTGCCGCGCGCCCCCGAGGCCTGCCCGCATGGCCTGGCGCCGACGACGTCGACACTGCTGCAACTGGTCGTCGGCGACGCGCTGGCGATCGCGCTACTCGAGGCGCGGGGCTTCACGCCGGACCATTTCCGCACCTTCCATCCCGGCGGCCAGCTCGGCGCCAACCTGACCATGGTCTCCGAGATCATGCGGGTCGGTGATCAGATGCCACTGGCCGTGCTCGGCACCAAGATGCCCGAAGCGGTGATGACGTTGTCGCAGAAAAAGGTCGGTTGCGTGCTGATCGTCGACGCTCATGGCGAACTGGCCGGCATCATCACCGATGGCGACGTGGCGCGCAATCTGCACCGCAACCTCGCCGACGTCATCGTCGACGAGGTGATGACCCGCACGCCCAAAACGGTCGACCCGCAGACGCTTGCCGGCACGGCGATCGCGCTGCTCAACGAGCACAATATCGGCGCGCTGGTGGTGACCAGGAACAACATGCCGCTCGGCGTTGTTCATTTCCACGATCTGTTGCGCATCGGCGCCGCCTGAGATGTACCGATATTCAGGTGAGAGGCCGGTCTGCAAACTCGGCCTGACCTGAATCTCGGCACATCTTGCGCAATGGCGCGGTCAGAATTTCAGACCCGCTCCACCGTCAGTTCCAGATCTGTGTCGGCGGCGGCGGTGACGCGCACCTGCGTGCCTGCCGGCAGGTCCGGGCCGGAGACGCGCCACAGCGTGTCGCCGAGCTTGATACGGCCGCGGCCGTCGCGGATCGGTTCGGCGAGCGTCGCCATCCTGCCCACCATCTGTGCGCCGCGGCGGTTTAGCAGCGGCTGATCGGTCGGCTGGTCGCGTCCGCCCATCAGTTTCTTGCCGACAAAGGCCGAAACCAGCGACAGAACGAGGAACAGGAGCACCTGGACCTGCCATGTCCAGATGGCGGCATCCCAGATCAGCAGCGACACCGCGCCGACGATCAGCGCGGCGATGCCGATCCAGAGCATGAAGAAACCGGGCGCGATGACTTCTACAACCAGCAGCACGAAGCCCAGGACCATCCAGTTCCACGGGCCGAGTTCAGAAACGATGCGATCGATCATGAGAGCAATCTCCTACGATCTCAGTTCTCGCTCGGGCGAACCACCGGCGGACGCGCGGCCTGCCTTTGCGCGCCGCTCGTGCCTTCGCCGCGGAAGACTTCCTTGGCGATTTCGCCAATGCCGCCAAGCGTGCCGATCAGCGAGGAGGCTTCCAGCGGCATCAGCACGACCTTGCTGTTGGTGGCCGAACCGATCCTGGTCAGCGCCTCGGTGTATTTCTGGGCGACGAAGTAGTTCAGGGCCTGGACGTCACCCTTGGAAATCGCTTCCGACACCACCTGGGTGGCGCGGGCTTCGGCCTCGGCGGAGCGTTCACGCGCCTCGGCATCGCGGAAGGCCGCTTCCTTGCGGCCCTCGGCCTCGAGGATCTGCGACTGCTTGAGGCCCTCGGCGGCCAGGATCTGCGCGCGCTTGTTGCGCTCGGCGGTCATCTGTCGACCCATCGATTCGATGAGGTTGGCCGGCGGGTTGATGTCCTTGATCTCGACGCGGGTGATCTTGATGCCCCAGGGGTGCGCCGCCTCGTCGACGACGCGCAGCAGGCGTTCGTTGATGGCGTCGCGGTTGGACAACAGCTCGTCGAGGTCCATAGAACCCATGACGGTACGGATGTTGGTCATTGTCAGGTTGAGGATCGCGTTCTGCAAGCCGGCAACCTGATATGCGGCCTGTGCCGCGTTGAGGATCTGGTAGAAGGCGATGCCGTCGACACCGACTATGGCGTTGTCGCGGGTGATGATCTCCTGGCTCGGAACGTCGAGCACCTGCTCCATCATGTTCATCTTGGCGCCGATGCGGTCGACGAACGGCGTGATGATGTTGAGGCCCGGGCTCAGTGTCCTGGTGTAACGACCAAAGCGTTCGACGGTATAGTTATAGCCCTGCGGAATTGTCTTGATGCCTTTGAACAGCACCAGCACGACAAGCGCGACCAGAACAACGACCGCAATATCGAAACCACTGAAATCCATTTGGCTCTCCCTCGGAAGCAGGCCGCGCGAGCCATTCCCGCGCCGTCGGCCTCACCAAAGACTTAAGTGTGTTTCAGCAGCGTTACAATCAGGTGATGAGGGATTGTTTGCGCAAATACAATCAACGATTGAAAGCGAACAGCCCTGCATCCGTATCGTCATCTCCGCGGATCGCGGCCGAGACTGTTTCCGAAGCGATCCGCGAGAAGGTGATGCCGTTGCCGCCATAACCCATGACGGCATGGATGCGGGGGTGCCGGGGAACGGTGCCGATATAGGGCAGGCCTGTCGTCGTGGTTCCGAACGAACCGGTCCAGGCAAATTCCGGGCTGATGTCGAGACGCGGGAAGAGCCGGCCAAGTTTCTCGGCGATGCGTTCGCTCTTGGCGGCGATCATTGCGTCGCGCCGGCCTTCGTCGGTGAAGTCTTCATCCTCGCCCCCGCAGATAACCCGGCCATCGGCGGTTGCCCTGGCATAGAGGTAGGGATCCGATGCCTCCCAGATGAAGGCCGCACACGGCCACAGCTTTCGCGGCTGCGGCCGCGTCGCGATTGCCCAGGTCGAGATGATCCGGTGGGCCGCCGCCGGCACGATGTCGGCCAGTTCGTAGCCGGTGGCGAGCACGACATGCCGTGCGGTGATGGTGGGGCCGTCCCTGGTTGCCACGATCACCTCATCGACACCGTCCTTGATCGCGGTTGCTTCGACGGGAGCGTAGAAGCGTGCCTTGCCCCCGAGCGCCTTGCGCAGCAGCCCCGCGGTCAGCTTGCGCGGGTCGAGCGCGATATTGCCGTGGCTGAGGATGGCGCCGCCGCGATCGATGCCGAACGCTTCGGCGAGCGGCTGCGGGGTCAGATAGGTCGCGGCGATGCCCGCTTGCCGACGCGCGTCGGCTTCCTCGCGCAATTCCGAGGGGCCGAGCACGGTGCCGGCCAGATACAGCGACTGCGTGCGGCGCATGTCGCAGTTGATGCCGAGTTCGGCGATGCGGGCAGCAAGGTTGGAAACGGCAAGCCGTGAGCGTCGCCAGGCCTGCCGGGCCTCGGCTCTGCCGATCATCTTCGACAGGATCGATAGCGGTTGGTCGATTTCGAACTGCACCAGCGCCGTGGTTGCCGCCGTTGAGCCTTTGAGCGGGCCACGCCGGTCGATACAGATCACTGCGTGACCATCCGCCGTCAGCGCCTCGGCCATCATGGCGCCGCTGATGCCCATGCCGACGATCAGCACGTCGGTCTTGACGTCCCGGGCCAGACTGTCGGTCGGCACGGCGGGCGCGCGATAAGCCGACCAGACAGGGCGGCCGGTTCTGAGGTCGAGTTTGCGACGCATCGAGTTCTCCGGGAGGCGCGCCTCAACGCCCCGGAGTTACCGTTGTTCCGGTGTCATAGCGGCGAACCGCTTTGAGTCTTTGCTGAAGCAATTCCGGACGGCAAACCGCTTCAAACTTTTCCTGGAATTGCTTTATGCCCAGCCCGCCAGTTCGCGGCGCACCATCGCCTCGATCACCGCCATGCCCTCGGCGCTGTCGTTGAGGCAAGGGATGTGGGCGAAATTCCTGCCGCCGGCATGGTGGAAGGTCTCCTCGACCTCGCGGCCGATCTCGTCCAGCGTCTCGATGCAGTCGACGGAAAAGCCGGGATTGACGATGGCGATCGATTTGACGCCGTCCTTGGCCAGTTTCTCGACCGTCTTGTCGGTGTAGGGCTGGAGCCATTCCTGCGCCCCGAAGCGCGACTGGAAGGTGGTGATGAGCTTCTTTTCGTCCCAGCCGAGTTTCTCGCGCAGCAGCCTTGTCGTCTCCAGGCAATGCGCCTGATAGGGATCGCCCTTGTCGGAATAGGGTTTGGGGATGCCGTGATAGGACGTGATGACCACTTCCGGCTCGAAATCGAGACCTGCCAGATGCCGGGCGATCGAGCCGGCGAGCGCCTCGATATAGACCGGTTCGGCATAATAGGGCGGCACGCTGCGGATGGCCGGCGCGGCGCGCATCTTCATCAAGGCGCGGAAGAGCTGGTCATTGGCGGTGGCCGTCGTCGTTGCCGAATATTGCGGATAGAGCGGGAAGGAGAGGATGCGGTCACAGCCCTGGGCGACCAGCCTCTCGGCGACGCTTGCCGTCGAAGGATTGCCGTAGCGCATGGCCCAGTCGACGACCACGTCGGGAAGGTCGCGCAGCGCGTCGGCCAGCTTTTCGGATTGGGCGCGCGTATAGGTGCGCAGCGGCGATTCATTCTTTTCCCGGTTCCAGATCCTGGCGTAGTTGGCGCCGGACTTCTTCGGTCGCGTGGTCAGCACCAGCCCATAGAGGATCGGGTACCAGATCGCCTTGTTGAGCTCGATGACGCGCGGATCGGACAGGAACTCGCGGAGGTAGCGCCACATCGGCTTGAATTCGGTGCCGTCGGGCGTGCCGAGATTGATCAGCATGACGCCGACCTTGCCGGCCGTGGCAGGCGCGCGGCCCGCCGTTGGGCCGACAGGCTTGACCGTCTTGGGATCGACAAGGTTGGCAGGCGTCATAGGGGTTCTCCGGACACGGCGTGAACCTAGCGATGGCGCGCCGGTTTTCAATGCTGCGTCTGGCCGCACCATACCGCCTTTGAGGCCGGAAGCAGAACACCCGCCGGCTTTTGCCTGGCGGGTGTCCTGGCTGAAAGCGAAATGACCTTACTTCGCCGGGATGGTCAGCGTCGCGCCCGGCATCAGCCGATGCGGCCGTTGACCCTTGTTCGCCTCATAGATGAGCTTCCACTTGGTGGCATCGCCATAGGCCTTCTTTGCCAGATCCCAGTAGGTATCGCCGGTAACGATGACATGGCTGCCTGTGGCGGGTGCTGCTTCAGCTGGCTTTGCCGCTTCGGCTGGCGCGGGTGCCGCCGGCGCCGGCGCGGTCTCCGCGGGCTTGGCCGGTTCGGCAGGTGTCGGTGGTGGCGGCGCGTTGTCAGTCGATACGGCGGGCGGCGTGTTGGCGATCTCGCCGGAGTTGGCGGGCAGTTCAGGTATCGCAGGTGCGGTCTCCGCCGGTTTTGCAGGTTCGGCGGGTTTAGCAGCCTCGGCCGGCGCGGGCTCCGTGGGCTTGACCGGTTCGGCAGGCTTGGTTTCGGCGGGTTTGGCCGGCTCGGCGGCAGGTGCTGCCGCTGTCGTCGCGGCGATCTCGGTGATGCGGCCGTCGAGCTTCGGTGTGTAGGGGCGGTGGGCGGCGAGATAGTCGGCCACGACCTGTTCGAGGCCCGGACCGTAATCGTAGGCGTTCTTGGCCTTTTCGGCGAAGACCTTGTAGCCGTCGCCGCCCTGGCGGACATAGTTGTTGGTCGCGACCAGGTAATCCTTGTCGGGATTGATCGGCGCCCAGGCACCGCTTTCCATCACCTCCACCGACTTCACGCGGCCGGCATTGGGCGCGACCGACTTGTCGAAGGAATATTTGAGGCCCGCCACCTGCGGAAAGCGGCCGGCGCCGTCCTCGATCTGGCTGAGACCGCCTTCGAGCCCGGCGACCAGATCCTTGCCGGAAATCTGGAAGGTCGCCAACGTGTTCTGGAAGGGCAGCACGGTCAGCACCTCGCCCATGGTGACGGTGCCCTTGTCGATCGAGGCGCGCAAACCGCCGCCATTGGAGATGACGATCTCGACGCCCTGTCCCTTGACGCGGTCGAGGATGGCGTCGGAGACGAGGTTGCCCATCGCGCATTCCTTGGCGCGGCAGCTTTCGCGGCTGCCGTCGACCACGTCGGTGGTCTCGGCCACTTCCTTGTTCTTCAGCGCCTCGATCGGTGCGCCGAGCTCCTTGATGCGGGCGAGCACCGCCGGATCGGGCGTGATCGACTTGTCGAGGAAGATCGGGTCGCCGCTCGCCGATTTGACGTTGCCATTGTCGTCGAAGACGACCTTGAACTCGCCGAGATATTTCGAATAGGACGCCGCCTGCACCACCGGCACCTTGTAGCCGCCGGGGTTGTCGACCATCGTCGGGTAGGGGCCGGCCGCTTTCGGATCGGTGTTGGACAGAAGCGTGTGGCTGTGGCCGCCGACGACGACGTCGATGCCGGGGATCTTGGCGATGACATCACGCTCCCTGTTGTAGCCGATATGGGTCACCGCGATGATCTTGTTGATGCCTTGCGCCTTGAGCTTCTCGACCTCTGCCGTGATCGACTTGACGTCGTCCGCGATGGCGATGTTGGGACCGGGGGAGGCGAGTTCTGGCGTGTCATTGGTGACTGCGCCGACAATGCCGATCTTCTGGCCGCCGACCTCGACCACGATCGACGGCTTGATCTTGCCCGCCGCGCCGGACTTGTCGTTGGGCACGACATTGGCACTGACGATCGGGAATTTCGCCTTGTCGAGGTAAGGCACCAGCGCGCTCTCGCCGTCGTCGAATTCATGGTTGCCGAGCGTCACCGCGTCGGGCTTGATCTGATTGAGGAATTCCTCTTCCGCAGCGCCCTTGTAGGTGATGTAGAACAGCGATCCCTGGAAGCTGTCGCCCGCGTTGAGCAGCAACACGTTCTGGCCTTCCAGCTTCTTGCGTTCCTGGGCGATGGCCGTGATCAGCCGGCCGGCGCCGCCAATGCATTCGCCCTTGGTTTCCTCATCCGCCGAACAGGTCGATTCATATTTGTTGTTGCCTTCGATGCGGCTGTGCCAGTCGTTGAAGTGCAAAATGTTCAGTGTGTAGTCGGCAAAGGATGCGCCGGCCGACAGGCCGAGCGTGGAGGCGGAAAGGGCGGCAATGGCGGCAAATTTCTTCATCTTCGTCTCCCGGTAGGCCGATCAAAGGCGTTTAACGCTCTTGCTTGACTGGGATATTACAGCCAGCGATCGGCTCATGTTCCCATCGCGTTCCGGATGACGCAAGCGGAAATGCCGGGGTATTTGCGAGCGCAAAACCCGGCGTATTTGCCTGCGCAAAACCCGGGGTGTTTGCCTGCGCAAAACCCGGGGTGTTTGCTGACGCAAAACCCGGGGTATTCGCCGAGGCAAAAAAAGGACGGCGGCCGGGCGGCCGCCGTCCTTGCAATGCGAATGTCCGCTAAGGCTCAGACGCGCCGTGTCAGCACGAAGTTCTGGCCGGACGAGGAGGTGCAGTTCAACTGGCTGGTTGAGACCAGCAGGCAGTTGAAGCTGACAGGCGTCTGGCGGATCAGCGAGGTGCCGTTGATTTCCACCGAAGTGGCGCCGGTCATCGAATAGCTGCCATCGGCAAGCTTCTGGCCGGTATCGGTGGCGACGGTGGTGAACTTCCCGCTGGCAAAAGTCGACAGGCCGGTGCCCTTGGCATCGATCCAGGACCCCTCGACGCCTTTCGGCGTGGTTGCCATCGGCGGCTGGTCAGGGCCGCTGGTGGTGCAGGCGGCGAGCATCGAGGCAACGGCGCCCGCCATACCGATAGAAAGAACCTTGCGCGCAATAGTCATCTGAAATCCTCTCCAAACGCGTCGGTCCAGAAATCGGGCCGATTTCTGGAAGGCGCGACGCGAACGTCCAAAGTGCTGGGGTATGCTTCGTGCGTCCAACGGGACGCACATCGCCACTCCAGGCCGCATCCCTTCAATCGCCCGATTTCCGGGCGATTGCAAGGCAATGGCGTATGGTCGGCGCGCCGCTATCGGACGAGGATGTTGCGGAATTGCCACGGGTCGCTGCGGTCCAGGTCCTCCGGGAAGAGGCCCGGGCGCCTGTCGAGCGGCGTCCAGTCGGTATAATAGCCCTTGACCGGTCCGAGATAGGGCGACTGCACGTCCAGGCAGCGCTTGAAATCCATCTCGTCGGCCTCGACGATGCCTGCCGCCGGATTTTCCAGCGCCCAGACCATGCCGGCCAGAACCGCCGAGGTAACCTGCATGCCGGTGGCGTTCTGGTAGGGCGCCAGCTTGCGCGCCTCGGCGAGCGACAGCTGCGAGCCGTACCAGTAGGCATTCTTGTCGTGGCCGTAGAGCAGGACGCCGAGCTCGTCGACACCGTCGACCAGCTCGTTCTCGTCGAGCACGTGGTGCACCGGCTGCGGTTTGCCGGCGGCGCCGAACATCTCGTCCAGCGACAGCATCGCGTCGTTGCAGGGATGGTAGGCGTAGTGGCAGGTCGGGCGGTATTGAACCTTGCCCTTCTTGGAGCGCACGGTGAAGAAATCGGCGATCGAGATCGCTTCATTGTGCGTCACCAGCAGGCCATACTGCGCGCCCGGTGTCGGGCACCAGGAGCGCACCCGCGTGTTGGCGCCGGGCTGTTCCAGATAGATCGCGGCCTTGGAGCCGTGCTTGTGCTTCTTGCCGTTCTTGGGCATCCACTTCTCATGCGTACCCCAGCCGAGCTCGGCCGGCTGCAACCCCTCGGAGATGAAGCCCTCGACCGACCAGGTGTTCCAGAACACGTCCATCGGCTTCGGTTTCTTGGTGCGCTGGGTGTCGCGCTCGGCAATGTGGATGCCCTTGACGCCGGCCTTCTTCATCAGCTTGGCCCAGCCCTCGCGGTCGTCCTGCGCGGGCTCGGAGAACTCCATGCCAAGATCGGTGGCCAGATTGACCAGCGCCTGCTTGACGAACCACGACACCATGCCGGGGTTGGCGCCGCAGGTGGAAACGGCGGTGGCGCCGCCCGGCTTGTCGTGCTTTTCCTTGATCAGGGCTTCGCGCAACGCATAGTTGGTGCGGCTGGCATTGTCGGCCTTGGCGTCGAAATAAAAGCCGAGCCAGGGCTCGACCACGGTGTCGATATAAAGCACGCCGAGCTTGCGGCAGAGCCGCATCAGATCGACCGAACCGGTATCGACCGACAGGTTGACGCAAAAGCCCTGGCCGCCGCCATTGGTCAGAAGCGGCGTCAGGAGCTTCTTGTAGTTCTTCTCGGTGACCGCTTCCTGGACGAAGGCGATGCCGCGCTCGTCGAGCAGCTTGCGGTCGGTGTCGCGCGGGTCGAGAACCGTCATGCGCGACTTGTCGAACTTGAAATGGCGTTCGATGAGCGGCAGTGTTCCGCGTCCGATCGAGCCGAAGCCGATCATCACCACGGGGCCGGTGATCTCACCGTAAACGGGCCAGTTTTCATTCGCCATTTTATCGAGCACTCCTTCAATACCGTGCAAAAGCCGGGCATTTCCGCCCAACGGCCATGCGCTACATCACAGATCATTGTCATAAACCAGCGAAAAGCGCCAACCCGCGACTACGCGTCCTTGGCCATGTGGTTAAGGACGGCGATCAGCCGGTCGCGATCCGAGGTCATGCCCTTATAGTCGAGCTGGGCGAGATCGAGAGCTTCGAGCTGGGCGGCGAAGGACGCCGCCAGCGCCGCCCGGTCCGGGTGCCGGGACAATACCGCCAACGGGTCGAGATGGATGCGGATGGTGAACAGGATGTCGCGCGAGGCGGGCAGTTTACGCAGCGTCTGCCGCTCGACGCGGATGAAGGCATGCGCCTTGACGTCGCCGTCGGGGAAACGCGTCGGCCGGTTGGTGGCGCGGTCGATGCGCTCGACATTGGACAAGGGATGATAGAGCCCGTCGCCCGATTGGATCGACCAGTTGTAACGTTCGACTGCCTGGCCTTGCAGACCGTCGAACATGCGGTTGATGAGGTCGGCAGGACGCGTGCCCGGCCCAAAACCCGGCACGGGCTCGTGGATCTGCTGCAACGGCTTGCCGAACTTTTCGGCGAGCGACCAGGACGAGGGAAAGCATAGCGATCCCGCGGCCAGCCGCCAGCCATCCTCGCCCCGGCGCATCAGGATCAGGTCTTCCTGGACCAGCAGGGAGGCCGTGACGAGGGGAGCGTCGGCAATAGGAGAAGGCGGGGCTGGATGGTCCGCCGCCCCTTTGACATCGACGCTGCCATCGGTGCGCCGGTGGGTTTCGGGAAATCTCTCCGGCAGATAGACGTCGAGCAAATCGAGCACTTCGCGCTGCGCGTCTCGCGTGCCGTCGTCCTCGACGAAGACCCGGTCGGGAATCACATCGTACAGCCGACGTTTCTCGGCCAGATAAGACAGCAGGTGACGATCGACTTCGATCCAGTTGGCGGGATCCAGCGGCTTCAGCCCGATGGTGAAGAGCTTCGACGAGCCGTCATAGGGCGTGTGGGTGGGAAGCGGCTCCGCCAAGCTCAGGCTTCCTTGAAATCGTTCAGGGCGGGCGCCGTCACCCTGGCCAGGAATTCGGTGACGTCATAGTCGGCGGCGCCTGCCTTGGCGAAGGGGTCGGCCGCCAGCCTGGCGTCGAGCACGTCGCGTGGACACTGCGCGATGACGATGCCGCCGGTCCTCGGTTTCTTCGGTCCGGAGGCGATGAAGATGCCCTCGGCATAGCAGGCCTTCAGCCATTCGATATGCGCGGCCTGCAGACGGTCGATCTCGGCTAAAGGAACCTTGTAATGCAGCGAAACGACGAACATGGCATTCTCCCGGTCAGGCCAGCTTGGCCGGGATCAGGCCGCGCAACGAATTGCCGACAAAGAGTGCCTTGGCCGACTTAAGATCGTCGTAGCTGTAGATTGCTTCCTTCGCGCGGCCTTCATCCAGAAGCGCGGCGCGCAATACGCCAGGCAAAAGGCCGCAATCGAGCCGCGGCGTCGCCAGCAGGCCGTCGCCGAAATCGGCGAAGACATTTGATATCGTGCCTTCGCAGAGTTCGCCGCGTTCATTGGCGAGCAGCACTTCATCGGCCTGGGTGACCAGATATTCGGAGCGGGCGTGTGTGTAGAGCTGTCGCCGGCTGGTCTTGTGGCGCAGCAGGGTGTTGCTTGAATCGAGCCGCGTGCGCGCCAGCCGCAGCGTCCACACCTTGTCGGGGCCAAGCGATTCATGGGGCTGCGCCGAGGCGCTCGCCTCGCCATTGCGCGACAGGGCGAGCCGCGTGCGCATGGCGGTGGGAGATCGATCGACCGCGCCGCTCAGCGCCTCGCCGACCTTTTGCGGATCATGGCTGAAGCCGAGCTCCGCCGCCGAGCCATAGAGGCGCGCAAGATGGCGATCGAGGCGCAGGAAGCCCGAGGCGGGTTCCCAGCGCATGGTCTCGATCAGCTCGAAATCGGCGGTGTCCCCGTCGCGAAGCGGGCTTTGAGCAGACACTCCTGATACTCCTCTTGCGCGACCGAATCGAAGACGATGCCGCCGCCGACATTGTAGACGGCCTCGCCGCCGGCGAAGAGCGAGATGGTGCGGATTGCCACCGAAAAGCGCATCGTGCCCCCAGGCGCGATCCAGCCGATGGCACCGCAATAGACGTCGCGCGGCGTGCCTTCCAGATCGTGCAGGATTTCCATGGCGCGGATCTTTGGCGCTCCGGTGATCGAGCCGCAGGGAAACAGCGCCGCGAAGATCTGGCGGATCGAGAGGCCGGGCAGCAGCCTGGCCCTGACGTCGCTGACCATCTGGTGGACCGTCGGGTAGCTCTCGATGCGGAACAGTTCCGGCACCTCCAGCGTGCCGACCTCGCTGATCAGCGATATGTCGTTGCGCAAAAGGTCGACGATCATCCGGTTCTCGGCCTGGTTCTTCTCGTCATTGCGCAGGAAATTCTTCTGCTGTTCGTCCTCGGCCTTCGTCGCGCCGCGCGGCGCGGTGCCTTTCATCGGATGCGTCTCGATCATCCCCGAGGCATTGATCTGGAAGAACAGTTCCGGCGAACGCGACAGCACGACCGGATCTCCGAGCGCGATCAGTGCGCCATATTTCACCGGCTGGCGCTCGGTCAGCGCGTCGAAGGCGGCGAGTGGATCGCCGGACCATTGCGCATGCACCGGAAAGGTGAGGTTGCCCTGATAACAATCGCCTTGCCTGATGTGCTGGTGCAGGCGCGAGAACCGCTTTTCGTATTGCTCGAACGACCACGTCGCCCTGGCGTCGAAGATCGGGCCGTTGGTCGGCGCGCCGCGTGGCGGCACGGCCTCCTCATCGGGGGCATCGAAGACCCCGAGGCAGACCAGCGGAGCGCGGCGTCCGCCCGGCAGCAAGGGAACGAGTTTCGGCTCGAGCAGGTAACCGGCTTCGTAGGAAAAATAGCCGGCCAGCCATTTGCCGGCATCGTGCGCAGCCTGCGCCGCTTGCAGCGCGGCAGGGAAGTCGCTGGCATCATGCGCGACGATAAGGTCGTCCGGCCGCTCGAAAACGAGCTGGCGCGCGCTTTCGTCGTTGCGGAAAATTGCGGCGGGCAGGGACATGGGAACCGGGATCGATAAAGCCGAGGATCGCTCTATATGGGGCGCCGGGCACGCGCAATCGAGGGAACGGCACCCTGTCCCTCAAAGCCGACCTTTGCCGGATCAGACCTTGCCGGCAAAAAGATTGCGGCGGCGCCGGGGCGCCGCCGCTCGGATGCACGGACTTGCCGGTCAGGTGTTGCTGGCGGTTCCGGCCGTCGGAAACTGCTTGGCGAATTCGGCCTCGTTGCCGGCGGCGAGCAGCTTGGCCTGCTCGATCCAGCGTTCCCTGGCGATGCGGCCGTCGAAGTTCATCACATCCTCGATCCGCTTGATGTCGGCCGCGGTCCAGGCGGCGATCTGGGCGAAGCTGGTGACGCCTTGCGCCTTGAGCAGCTTTTCGTTGACCGGGCCGATGCCAATGAGCCGGCGCAGATTGTCAGGCTTTCCCGACGCAGGCTTGGCCGCTGCCGGCGCGGCCTTTTTGGCGGCGGGCGCAGCCGATGGCTTTGCCGGTGCTTTGGCTGCCGGCGCTTTAGCCGCCGGTGCTTTGGCTGCCGGAGACTTGGCCGCCGGTGCTTTGGCCGCCGGGGCCGAAGCGGTCGCGGGTTTCGCCGCGGCGGGCTTCGGCGCCGCCTTTGCCGGGGCGGCCTTGGCGGCGGCTGGCTTGGTTGCCGCCGGCGCGGATTTAGCTGTGGCGGGCGTCGACATCAGGGCCGCCGGCGGTTGAGTCGAGGCCTTTGCGCCGCCCGCCGCCTGCGCCTCGCGCAACTGGCGCTCGAGGTCGGAGCGGGTCTTGCCGCATGCGTTGAGTTCGCCGGTCAGGCGGTCGCTGTCGGCGCGCAGCCTGTCGCGCTCGCTGCGGGTGCGGTCGAGGTCGCCGCGCATACTGTCGAGTTCACCGCGCAGACGGCCCCAGATGAACCAGCCCACCAACACGCCTACCAGGAACGCCAGGACCACATAGAAAAAAGTGCCCATTGTCTCTCTCCAGTCAAATCCGCCCGCCGTGGGTCACGACCTTCGGCGCAGGACTACTCGATGATGGTTCCGCTGATACACGGAACAGCCGGCTTCGGTTCGAGCTGTCGGCGATCGGCTTGCTTGCCCATGGCCAACGGCCGTTGTCGCGTTCGCCTGGGCGTCACGGCCGGCTGAGATTTCCCCTCGCCGATCCGCATGCGCTCCGGCTGAGCTTGCAGGGAAGGCTATCATAGAGCTTGCGGAAAGCTATGGGAAAACGTCCGCGGAGAGTTCTTCAAGAACAGATATTTAGGACAGGAATGGCCGGGCCTGAACATGCATTCCGGCTAAACTGTTCTTGCCGCCATGGAGGCGCCCTCAACCGTCGAGGGCTTCCAATTCATCGATCAGGCCGCTGATCACGCCAAGCCCGATCTGCCAGAAGGCGGGGTCGGTGGCGTCGAGGCCGAAAGGCGCCAGAAGCTGCGAATGATGCTTGGTGCCGCCGGCCCGCAGCATCTCGAAATACTTGTCCTGAAAGCCGCGCTCGGCATTCTGGTAGACCGCATAGAGCGAGTTCACCAGGCAGTCGCCGAAGGCATAGGCATAGACGTAGAAGGGCGAGTGGATGAAGTGCGGGATGTAGGTCCAGAACACTTCGTAGCCTTCACGCAGCTTGATCGCGGGACCAAGGCTCTCGGCCTGCACCTCCAGCCAGAACTGGCCGAGCTTGTCGGACGTCAGTTCGCCGTTGCGACGCTCGGCATGCACCTTGCGCTCGAATTCGTAGAAGGCGATCTGGCGCACGACCGTGTTGATCATGTCCTCGACCTTCTGGGCCAGCATCGCCTTGCGCTCGCGCCGGTCGGTGGTCCGCTCGAGCAGCGAGCGGAAGGTCAGCATCTCGCCGAAGACGGAAGCCGTTTCGGCCAGCGTCAGCGGCGTCGAGGCCATCAGCGCGCCCTGGCCGGCGGCCAGAACCTGGTGCACGCCGTGGCCGAGTTCATGCGCCAACGTCATCACGTCGCGCGGCTTGCCCATGTAGTTGAGCAGCACATAGGGGTGCGCCGACGGTACGGTCGGGTGGGCAAAGGCGCCGGGCGACTTGCCGGGACGCACCGGCGCGTCGATCCAGTTGCGGTCGAAGAAGGTGCGCGCGATCTCGGCCATCTCGGGCGAGAATTGCTGGTAGGCCGACAGCACGGTGTTTCTTGCCTCGTCCCAGCCGATCACCGCCTGCGGCGTCTCCGGCAGCGGCGCATTGCGGTCCCAATGGTTCATCACCTCCATGCCGAGCCAGCGCGCTTTCATCGCGTAGTAACGGTGCGACAGGCGCGGATAGGCTTCGCGCACGGCCGCCGCGAGGGCGTCGACGACGCCGCGCTCGACGCGGTTGGCGAGATGGCGTGAATCGGCGATGTCCTGAAATCCGCGCCAGCGGTCGGAAATTTCCTTGTCCTTGGCCAGCGTGTTGGTGATCAGCGTGAAGGTGCGCAGGTTCTTGCGGAAGGTCGTGGCCAGTGCCTCCGAGGCGCGCCGGCGGATCTCGCCGTCGGCATCCTGCAGGCGGTTGAGAGCCGGCTCCAGCGTCAGTTCCTCACCGTCGATGTCGAAGCGAAGATCGGTCATCGTCTCGTCGAACAGACGATTCCAGGCGCCACGCCCGGTGATCGATTTTTCGTGAAAAAGCTGCTCGACGCGGTCTTCGAGCTGGAAGGGCTTGTCCATGCGCAGATCGAGCACCCACGGGCGGTAATGCCCAAAGGCGGGGTCGCCGGCCAGCGCGCCCTCGATCGCGGCATCGTCGATCAGGTTCAGTTCGAGCGCGAAGAACAGGAGATGGGCACTGGCGTCGGTCATCTTCTCCTGGATATCGCCATAGAGCTTGGCGCGCTGCGGATCGGCGGTGTTGCCGGCATAGACCAGGCCGGCATAGGAGACGATGCGGCCGATCAGTTCCTCCAGCGCCTCGTAGGCCACCAGTGCTTCGCCCAGCTTGCCGGCGCTGCCGCGCCCGGCCTCGGCGGCGAGCGTGCCTTTCCAGCGGGCTTCGAATGCGATGGCCTCGGCGGCGGCCCTGGCGATGTCGCGTTTCAGTTCCGGCGCGTCCATCCCGGCATAGAGGTCGGCAAGGTTCCATTCCGGCAGATCGCCAAGCTCGGCCGAGCCCTGACCGGACGCTGGTGCCGCAATCCGCCGATCAAACATCATGCGCATCGAGATAACCTTCTTTGAATCAAGCGGCCGGCTTTGAATCAAATGGCCGCAATTAGAGAGCCGGAATCAGCGGGAATGGAGAAGCCGGTCAAATCCTAAGGAATTCGTTCACCGGGTTTTTTGAAACCTTATTTAGAACCCTGTGCCAAGATGATCCATGGGGATTTCGGGCGCGGGTAGACCAAGACAGTCATGACAGGTTCCATACTCATAGTCGATGACGATCCCGTGCAGCGCCGGCTGCTCGAGGCGGCGGTGACGCGGTTCGGCCACACCGCCATCGTCGCCGAAGGCGGTGCCGCCGGCCTCGAAGTTCTCGACGGTCGTGATGCCCGCGACGTTTCGGTCGTGATCCTCGACCTGGTCATGCCCGGTCTCGACGGCATCGGCGTGCTGAAGGCGATGCGCGAACGCGACATCAGCGTGCCGGTCATCGTGCAGACCGCGCAGGGTGGCATCGAAACCGTGGTTTCGGCGATGCGCCACGGCGCATTCGACTTCGTCGTCAAGCCGGCTTCACCCGACAGGCTGCAGGCCTCGATTGCCAATGCGCTCAGGGTCGAGGCGGTCGAGGGCGAGGTCAAGCGTACGTCGCGCAAACGCGGCGGGCTTTTGACCTTCAGGGACATGGTCACCCACAGCCCGGCCATGGACAGGGTGATACGCCTCGGCCAGAAGGCGGCGGCCTCGAACATCCCGATCCTGATCGAGGGTGAATCCGGCGTTGGCAAGGAATTGGTGGCGCGTGCCATCCAGGGCAGCGGCGACCGACGCTCCAAACCCTTCGTCACGGTCAACTGCGGCGCCATCCCGGACAATCTGGTGGAATCCATCCTGTTCGGCCACGAGAAGGGCTCGTTCACCGGCGCCACCGACAAGCATACCGGCAAGTTTGTCGAGGCGCATTCGGGAACGCTGTTCCTCGACGAGATCGGCGACCTGCCGCTCGACGTGCAGGTCAAGCTGCTGCGCGCCGTCCAGGAGGGCGAGGTCGATCCGGTCGGTGGCCGTTCTACCGTCAAGGTCGATATAAGGCTGATTTCGGCGACGCACCGCAACCTCCTGCAGCAGGTCAAGGACGGCAAGTTCCGCGAGGACCTGTTCTACCGGCTGAACGTCTACCCGATCTTCGTGCCGCCGCTGCGCGACCGCCGCGACGACATTCCCCATCTGGTCACGCATTTCATGGAGAAGGTGGCGCCGGCCGACCCGCGCCATCGGCTGAAAGGCATTTCGGCGGCGGCGCTCGGCGTGCTGCAGGCCTATGACTGGCCCGGCAACATCCGGCAGCTCGAAAACGCCGTCTTCCGCGCCTCGGTGCTGTGCGAAGGCGAGGTGCTGACCGCCGATGATTTCCCGCAGATCCGGGCGCAGGTCGAAGGCACCGTCAATCTCGAGGTCGATGACGGGTTCGAAGCAGGCGCCGCCGCGCCGCCGCTGGCACCGCGCGACGAGGACGTCGTACCCGACGAGACCGCACCGGCGGCCATACGCGAGCAGCCCGCCGGAGCGCCTCGGTTCGGGACGTTGCGGGCGCTCGACGAGCGCGGCAATGTGCGTGCGCTGGCCGATGTCGAACTCGAAATGATCAAGCTTGCCATCGATCACTACAACGGCCAGATGAGCGAGGTCGCCCGCCGGCTCGGCATCGGCCGCTCGACGCTTTACCGCAAGCTCAAGGAATATGGCATCGACCCGGAAACCGGCCGCGTCGACAGGCTTGCCTCCTGAGCCACAAGCCCCGGACCAGTTTCCCTTGTCATAATATGGCCTTACAGGGTGCCGTCCCTGGATTGTGGCGGGCCGGAGGCGACGCTCGACGGGGCCTTGTTCACGCATTGAGGCCAATGGTAACAGATCGTGTTCGGCCAAAACCGGAATCCTGATCTAAACCAGCGGTTTACCAAGAAACCTTGCGGACAATTTTTGACGGGATATCGCCATGGTGTTACCGCATTTTGGCTTCAATAAGCGATGATTAACCATTAGGATCGATATTCGGATGTGATAACGACACGTCCGTTTGGGCAAATCCGGGGACAAACGGCAGCCTGCAAGGCCTTTTGATTTGAACAGAATCGAACGACTCACAAACGGGCGGCACTACCACGTGAGCGTCTGGCCGAGATGGCTGGCCGCGGTGATTGTCGCATTTGGTTTTGTTGCCGCGGCCGCCACGGGCGCCAAGGCCGAAGTTCGTTCGCTGAAGCTCTACCACCTCCACACGCACGAGAAGGCGGAGATCGTCTACAAGCGCAATGGCCGCTACGATCCCGAGGGCCTGCGCAAGATCAACATCATCCTGCGCGACTGGCGCCGCAACGAACCGACCAAGATGGACCCGCGCCTGCTGGACCTGGTCTGGGAAGCTTATCGGGAAAGCGGCGCCACCGACTACATCCAGGTCGTCTGCGGCTACCGTTCGCCGGCGACCAATTCGATGCTGCGCAGCCGCAGCCGCGGTGTCGCCGAGAAGAGCCAGCACATGCTGGGCAAGGCGATGGATTTCTATATTCCCGGTGTGCCGCTGAAGAAGCTGCGCAACATCGGCCTCAAGATGCAGGGCGGTGGCGTCGGCTACTATCCGACCTCCGGTTCGCCGTTCGTCCACATGGATGTCGGCAATGTGCGCCATTGGCCCGGCATCAGCCGCCAGGAACTGGTCAGCCTGTTCCCCAACGGCAAGACGCTGCACGTGCCGAGCGATGGCCGTCCGCTGCCAGGCTATGAACAGGCCCTGGCCTCCTACAAGTCGCGCAAGGGCGCGGGCACACCCAATATCGAACTGGCCAGCGCCGGCGGCAGCGGCAAGAAATCCGGCGGGTTCCTTTCCGCCTTCTTCGGCGGCGGCGACGACGAAGCCGATGACAGCGCCGACGTCGAGACCGCCTCGGCTGCCCCCGCGCCCAAGGCTAGAAACCTGAAGCCGGCCGCGGCAGCCAAGAGCAGCAACCTGCCGGGCATCGCCATCGTCGCCCCCGAGAACGCCCAGCGCGCCAACATTCCGCAGATTGCCGACGAGCAGGCTCCCGAGCCAGAGAAGGATACGCCGGAGACGATCATCGCGGCGCTGCCGGCCAAGGAGATTCCGCTGCCCGACTTCGCACCGCGGCCGAAGGTCGATGTCGGCGCGCAGCAGCCTGAGAACGTTCCCTTCGCCATGGCCGACGCGACGGCCACCACCGAACAGGCCGTTGCGACCGCGCAGGCGCCGGCGAACATGCCTTTCGGCAAGTCCGATCCGGCGGCGATCGCGGAAGCCGCGGCCGCCGATCCGGCACAGGTTGCCGTCAACAACATTCCCCTGCCGACATGGCGTCCCGAGCGCTCGCTGCCGGCTGATCTCGCACCGCCGCCCAGCAAGGATGTGCTGATGGCGCTGGCCGAGACGGCTGACCAGGGCAAGACCGCGACCGACGCGTTCTCCGTCCTGCCGACCGCGCGTCCCAAGCCGGATGCGGTCAAGGCGGTGCTCGACGAGGCCAATGCCCAGGTCGGCGGCGGCGACGAATATCAGCTCGCTTCATTGTCCACGGAACCGCGCTCGGCCTTCAACGATCCGTCCGGTGTCGATGCCGCGTCGCCGCGCCAGGCCGTCGCGGGCCGCCCGGCGGGGTCCGACCCGGCCGCCGCGATCGGCGCCGGCGTGAAGACGACGCGCAAGGAAGCCAGGGCCACCGCCCGCGACCAGAAACCCGGCCCGAGGGCCGTGGTGGTTGCCGCTGCACCCCAAGCCGCCCGTTGGGCGCTGACCAGCGGCGAGAACGTTGCCACCGTTTCGACCGCGACGACCGCGCCGGGCTACGCCTACAACATCGTGCATACGCCGCCGAGCGAGGTCTATACGGCCGGCTTCCAGTCGGGCAACCAGATGGCCGACGCCAACCGTTTCACCGGTAATGCCGTCAAGTTCATGTCGGTAGCGCGCTTCCAGACGAAATAAGGGACAAGTCAGCACGCAAAGCCGCGTCGGGCGACCGACGCGGCTTTTTGCTGTCGAAAGCACGATGTCCACGCTCGTTTTTCAATCGCTGGTGCGGTGCTGTCGGCTGGCTGCGATGTCCGCCAGGCACGAGGCGATCGCCGCGAGCGGATGACCGGTGCTGGAGAAATCGGTGATAGGCCAAGAGGATCACGCGCGGCTGAACTTCTCGTGAAGCGGGAACAGGCCACTCATTTCCGGGTTAAGGTGGGTTCGTTCCAACCTGGGGATATTCATGAAGAAGATTCTACTTGCATCCGTTCTGGCACTGGCGGCGGCATCGGCCGCGATCGTGCCTTCGCAGGCCGAGACCGTCATCATCAAGAACAACAGGCATCACTGCAGAACCAAGCTGGTCACGCATTGGGTTCACCATCACCGGGTGGTCGAGAAGGTCAAGGTCTGCCACTGACCTTCAGCCGAACAAGAGACCGGCCAGTGAAAGCTGGCCGGTTTTTTGTGTGCTTCGTCAACCCCGGCAGACTTTTGGCGACATCAGTCAATTTCCAGCGTGGCGGCTTCGCCGCGTGCCAGAAGCCGCGCTGCGTCTCGCGCGGGCGGCAATCCGAACTGGCGCGCATATTCCCGACTGAACTGTGAAGCGCTTTCATAGCCGACGCTGAAGGCGACGCGCGCGGCATTGCCGGGCTGTGCCAGCATCAGATGGCGCGCTTCGAGCAGACGGACCTGCTTCTGGTACTGGAGCGGGCTCATCGCTGTCGCTGCCTTGAAATGGCGATGGAAGGCGGCACTGCTCATATGGGCGAGCGCGGCCAGTTCCCGCACGTCGATCGGCTCATCGTAGTGCGCCCGTATCCACGCGGTGGTGCGGCGAATCTGTGAGAGGCGCCCGTCGGCACGGGCGAGTTGCCGAAGTTTCGCACCTTGCGGGCCCTGCAGCAGCCGAAAGACGATTTCCCGTTCGAGCATCGGGCCGAGCACCGGAATTTCCGCCGGCCTGTCGAGCAGCCGCAGCATACGGCGCCACGCGTCGAGCAGGTCGTCATCGGCTGGGTAGGTGGCAAAATCGTCGCCGCCGATCATCGGCTTATGGTCGATCAGGAAGGTAGCAATCACCTCGATATCGAGGGCGAAGGCGATGGCCAGATAGGGATGGGCGGGACTCGCCTGGATCAACTGGCTGGTGGCAGGGGTCTCGACCGCGTATACGAAACAACTGCCGGCACTATAGGCAAGCGTGCGGTCGCCGATGAGCACCGATTTGGTGCCCTGCAGGACGAAGAGGACCGTCGGCTGGCAAAGCTCGGGCAGCGGCGATGTCGCAACCTCGCTGCGGCCGATGGTAACGCGCGGGATAGCAGTCTTCGTCCGTCGCCCATGGGCATGACGGCCGGCGATTGCGATCAACTCCTGCAGCACTTCGCTCATCGTTTCAGCATTGCTCATTCGCACCGGCCACGCAACCAAGTGAGAGGTTTAGGCAAGAGTATGAGAGCTTCCGGCGCGCGAAGCCGGCCAGCTTGCGTCATTTCTGGATCACGCAAAAGGAGACATCGAAATGACGACACAGAAGAACGCGCTGGTGACCGGCGCCAACAAGGGTATTGGCCTGGAGACCGCCCGGCGTCTCGCGGCGATGGGGTTCAAGGTCTGGCTCGGCGCTCGGGATTCGAGACGCGGCACGGCCGCGGCCGAGGCGCTTGCCGGCGAAGGGTTCGACGTCGAATGGCTCGAGCTCGATGTGACCAGCGACGAAAGCGTGGCTGCCGCGGCCAGCGCCGTCGCGGCAAGGACACCCAGCCTTGACGTGCTGGTCAACAATGCCGGCATCGCGCCCGGCTATGTCGACGCGCTCGGGCGGGATGGCCGCTATGAGCGGCCGCCAAGTCTCGAGGATGTCGCCGACATGAAGGCCACTTACGACGTCAACGTCTTCGGTCCGGTTCGCGTCACCCAGGCGTTCCTGCCGCTGCTCGAGGCGGCGCCCGCCGCGCGCATCGTCATGGTGAGCAGCTATCTCGGCTCGATCGCGCGCGCGGCCGGCGAAGGCCCGTCGCCCAATGTCATGGGCTATGGCAGTTCGAAGACGGCGCTCAACGCCATTACCGTGGCCTTCGCCAGGGAGCTGTCGCCCCGGGGCATCATGGTCAATGCCGCCGCGCCCGGCTACACCGCCACCGATCTCAACGGTCACAAAGGCCACCGCACGGTCGAGCAGGCGGCCGAGATCGTGGTGCGCCTGGCAGCGCTGGACGCGGGCGGACCGACCGGCGGCTATTTCGACGAGAACGGTCCTCTGCCCTGGTGAGCGCGGTTACTTTCCGAGCTTGCTCGCCGCACGCGCCAATGCCTCGATCTCGTCCCATCCGCCGGCCTTGACGAGATCGTCCGGCGCGACCCACGACCCGCCGACGCAGATGACATTGGGCAGGCTGAGATAGTCGGCCGCGTTCTTGCCGGTGATGCCGCCGGTCGGGCAGAATTTGACGTCCGCCAGCGGCGAGGCGAAGGCCTTCAGCGATGCGATGCCGCCGGACTGTTCGGCCGGGAAGAATTTCAGGAAGCGCAGGCCGGCCTCGCGGGCGGCCATGATCTCGCCCGGTGTGATGGCTCCGGGCAGCAGCGGAACCTCGCTGGCGGCGGCCGCCGCCAGAAGCTGACCGGTGATGCCGGGGCTGACGATAAAGCGCGAACCGGCGCTGGCCGCCTCGTCGAACTGCCTGGCATCCAGAATGGTGCCGGCGCCGACGATGGCCTCCTCGACCTCGCCCGCCACGCGCCGGATCGCTTCGAGCGCGTCCGCGGTCCGCAGCGTGATCTCGATCGCCGGCAGGCCACCCCGTGCCAGCGCGCGGGCCAGCGGCACCGCATCGGCGACATTGGCTATCTTGAGCACCGGAATGACTGGTTGGCCATTGAGCAGCGACAGGAGTTTCTCGGTCTTGCTGGGCATCTGTCTCTCCTTGTCGAGCGCTGTGTCGGGGGATTTCAACCGATTAGCAGACGGGTATTGCCCTGTCCACGGAACCCGTCGCGGCGCGATGTCACGCGGTGCGCCGAGCTTAGTGCTTCTTCGCCGACAGCACCATGACAGGCGCCGCGAACCCGTTTCGCCTTGAATCGGCTTCTACGAGCGTCTAGGTGCTCTGGCAATGACAATACAGTCCGCGCCATCCCAGCCAGTCCGCGTCGCCGCGCTCTATCGTTTCGCCCGGCTCGATGCCTTCGAGGCCTTGCGCGCGCCGCTCGCCGCCTTCTGCTGCGGGCGCGGCATCAAGGGCACGCTGCTCCTGGCGCATGAAGGCATCAACGGCACGGTCGCCGGCACGGAGACGGCGATCGCCGAACTGATCGCGCATCTCGAAAGCATCGACGGCCTGGCCGGCCTCGAGGTCAAATACAGTGCTGCCGCCGCCATGCCGTTCCACCGCATGAAGGTGCGGCTGAAGCGCGAGATCGTCACCATGGGCGTCGAGGACATCGACCCTGCGAGAAGTGCCGGCACCTATGTGGAGCCGGGCGACTGGAACGCGCTGATCTCGCGGGCCGAGACGATCGTCATCGACACACGCAATGCCTATGAGGTCTCGATCGGCACCTTCAAGGGCGCGGTCGATCCGGCAACGGCGAGCTTTCGTGAATTCCCCGCCTGGGTGGAAGCGCACAAGGCGGAGCTCGAAGGCCGCAAGGTGGCGATGTTCTGCACTGGCGGCATTCGCTGCGAGAAGGCGACCGCCTATGTCAAATCCCTCGGGTTCGAGGACGTATTCCATCTCAAGGGCGGTATCCTCAAATACCTTGAGGAGGTTCCAGCCGAACAGAGCCTATGGCAAGGCGAGTGCTTCGTCTTCGACGAGCGGGTTTCGGTGTCGCACGGTCTTGCCGAGGGCGATGCGGAATTGTGTCGCGCCTGCCGCCATCCGCTGACGCAGAGCGACCTGGCGTCGCCGAAATATGCCGCCGGCATTTCCTGCCCGCATTGCTTCGATGCCCGCACGGACGAAGACCGCAAGCGCTACGCCGAGCGCCAGCGGCAGGTCGAGCTCGCGCAAGCCCGGGGCAGGGGGCCGCATATCGGGTCCTGATCCCGGCCGAAGGTTCCGGCAAAGCAGGGGCCTGTCATTGCAATGTCAAGCTTGGGGTCCTACGTCTTCGGCGTTCAAAACCTGCCCGTTCGGCCGGGCAAACGCTGGAGGCACTGAATGTTCGATCCCAAGAAGCTTCTCGACGATCTGCTCGGTTCGCAAATTCCAGGCACCAGCGGCACGGTCCGCGACAAGGCCGGGCAAGCGGTGCAGATGGCCAAGGACAATCCGCTGGCCGCCGGCGCGCTGGCCGCGGTGCTGCTTGGGACCGGCACCGGCCGCCAGGTGACGGGTGCCGCGGTGAAGCTCGGCGGGCTGGCCGCCATCGGCGGCCTCGCCTACAAGGCCTATCAGAACTACAAGGCCGGCAACGCTCCGGAACAGGCACCTGCCGCCGGCGAGCCGGAATTGCTGCCGCCGCCCAAGGATACCGCCTTCCATCCGTCACAGGCGCCGCAAGGCGAGGATGAGTTCACGCTGACCCTGGTGCGGGCGATGATCTCGGCGGCCAAGGCCGACGGCCATGTCGACGATGAGGAACGCCGCAAGATCGCCGGCAAGGTCAGCCTCGCCGGGATCGGCGCCGATGCGGAAAAATTCCTGATGGCGGAGCTGGAAAGCCCGCTCGATCTCGACACGCTGGTGGCGGGCGCCAAGACCGACGCGCAGAAGCTGGAGCTCTATACGGCGTCGCGTCTGACCATCGACCCGGACACGCGCGCGGAGCGTGGTTATCTAGACTTGCTTGCCGGGCGGCTTGGCCTACCGGATGCACTGGTCGACCATGTCGAGGCGACGGTTTCGGCGGCGAAAGTGCCTGCTGCAGGCGGTACGTCACCCAATCCGCGCTGGTAGCCCCGGATCGGTACAGGTGCTTCCTGGAGCGTTAACCTTTCGTTAACTCAGGAAGCGCATCATTCTACGCAGTCGGATCGGCTTTCCTCCTCCCAAGCCCGGTTCAGATCAGGGCGGTCGCCAATGACCGCCCTTTTTGTCGGCCCCGTTCGGGCCTTCTGCGAGGGTTCCATTTTCGAAGACATGCCCCAATGGCCGTGCTTGCCATAGCCGCCGTCATTTGCGATGCCTTCTTGCGAACCAAATCCTGAAAATCAGTCGGGCACGCGCGGCGCGGCCGGAGGACATCTGCCATGACAGAGCAAAAAACCGCCATCGTTACCGGCGCCGGCACGGGTATAGGCAAGAGCGTCGCCGCGGCATTGCTCAAGGCCGGATGGAACACGGTGTTCTGCGGACGCCGCAAGCCGGTCCTTGACGCCGCCATCGCCGAGATCGGGCCGACCGGAGCCAAGGCATTGGCGGTGGCCTGCGACATCAGCAAGGCAGCCGAGGTCGACGATCTCTTCGAGACGGTGGCGGAGGCGTTCGGCCGCGTCGACCTGCTCTTCAACAATGCCGGCATGGGCTACAAGTCGACGCCGATCGACGAGATTCCGGTCGAAATCTGGAACGATATCGTCGGCGTCAATCTCACCGGCTCGTTCCTGTGCGCGCGCGCCGCTTTCGGCGCCATGCGCAAGCAGAAGCCGATGGGCGGCCGCATCATCAACAACGGGTCGGTGTCGGCCTATGCGCCGCGTCCGGGTTCCGTGCCCTATACGGCGACCAAGCACGCCATTACCGGGCTGACCAAGACGCTGGCGCTCGACGGCCGTCCCTATGACATTGCCTGCGGCCAGATCGACATCGGCAATGCGTTGACCGACATGGCGCAGCCGATGACCGTCGGCGTGCCGCAGGCCAACGGCTCCATATCAGCCGAGGCGGTGATGGATGTGCAGCGCGTCGCCGACGCGGTGGTGCATATGGCCAGCCTGCCGCTCGACGCCAATGTGCTGTTCATGACGGTGATGGCGACGAAGATGCCGTTCGTCGGGCGCGGGTGAGCGGCGGGCCTCGCCCTCGTTTTACTTACCTGCCAGCGGCACGCCGGGCTTGAAGAGCAGAATGGGCCTGATCTCGTAAACGGCGGTCGGGTTGACACGGCGAAGGTCGCGGGCGATCGCGATGGCGTCGTCCCTGGTGACACAGTCGACGACGTAGAGACCGAGCAACTGTTCCTTGGTCTCGGCGAAAGGCCCGTCGAGGACCACGCCTTCGCCCGGCCCGCGCAGCGTGCAGGCATCCTCCGTCGACCCCAAGCGCGCCGACGGTCCAAGCGTGCCTTCCGCATGAAGCCGGGTGTTGATCTTCAGCAGATCGGCCATCAGCGCCGCGTCTTCCTGCGGCGTCAGCGCCTCGATCGCGTCTTCGACGTGATAGGCTAGGATTGCATAGAACATTCAGAGGCATCCCACTTCGATGGTGATCGCGGACCGTAGCGGTTCGCGGCCGGCTCGCCCAGCCTTGGCCATGAGCCTCCGGACGGATCATGACATCGACTGGCTGGGCACGTATCGGCGAGGGTGCCAAGGCGCCGGACGCTACCTGGCCAGGAATGCTCCGATCCGCTCCAGCGCGCGCAGGATGTTCTCCTCGGAATTGGCGTAGGAGAGCCTGATATAGCCTTCGCCGAGAATGCCGAAATCGGGGCCGCCGATCAGCGCCACGCCGGCATCGTCGAGCAAGGCGGAGGCGAGTTTCTTCGCCTTCCAGCCGGTCTTCGAGACATTGGGAAAGGCATAGAACGCGCCCTTGGGCGTGATGCAGGAAATGTTGGGCAGTGCGTTCAGCCCTTCGACGACGATCTTGCGGCGGTTGTCGAAGGCGCGCATCATCTTGTCGACGTCGTCCTGCGGGCCGTCGATGGCGGCGATGCCGGCGAACTGGCTCGGCGCGTTGACGCAGGACCAGCAATTGACCGCCAGCTTGCGCACCTTGTCGTAGAGATGGGCGCCCTTTTCGCCGTTCGGCCAGATCGACCAGCCCATTCGCCAACCGGTCATCGCCCAGGTCTTGGACCAGCCGTTGAGCACGATCAGCCGGTCGCGGATCTCGGGAAAGCCAAGCAGCGAGCAATGCGTCTCGCCGTCATAGGTCATGACGTCGTAGATCTCGTCGGAGAGGATGGCGACATCGGGGTGCTTCTCCAGCCCCTTGACCAGCTTTTCGATCTCGGCCCGGGGCGTCACGCCGCCGGTCGGGTTGGCGGGCGAGTTGAGGATCAGCAGCCTGGTCTTCGGAGTGATCAGCGCCAGCGTCTCTTCGGCCGAGAAGGCGAAGCCGTTTTCCTCACGCATGGGCACGGGAATGGGGGCCGCGCCGGTAAACTCGATCATCGAACGGTAGATGGGAAAGCCGGGGTCGGGATAGAGGATTTCCGCGCCCGGCTCGCCGAACATCATTATGGCGGCGAACATGGTCGGCTTGCCGCCGGGCATGATCATCACCGCTTCCGGCGAAACCTCGACGCCGGTGGTCGTCAGCGTGCGCCGCACCACCGCCTCGCGGGTCGCCAACAGGCCGTTGGCCGGCGTGTAGCCATGGTGGCCGTCACGCAGCGCCTTGATCGCCGCCTCGACGATGTGCTGCGGCGTCTTGAAGTCCGGCTGGCCGATGCCGAGGTTGACAATGTCGCGTCCCTGGCTCGCCAGCGCGGTTGCCCGCGCGAGCACCGCGAATGCATTTTCCTCGCCGAGACGGTCGAAGGCCGAAATCGTGTGGAGCATTTTTCCCGTCCGTGTGGTTCTTACTGTGAGGTTGCGTTTTTGTGAGCCTCACCGGGCAAAAGTCAAACGGATTGGAGTTTTTGGTGTCGGAAAATCTTGCGAATTGGCAGCCACGCCCGCGACCCGAGCGGAAAGTTCTGGAGGGGCGTACCGTCCGCCTGGAGCCGCTGAGCGCTGCAGCGCATGGCGATGGCCTCTACGAGGCGTCGGCCGTCGCCGATGGCGATGCACGGTTTCGCTGGCTGTTCGACAATGTCCCTGAGAGCCGTGCCGCCTTGCAGCCGTGGCTGGAGAAATCCGCGGCAAGCGAGGATCCGCTGTTCTTTGCGGTCATCGACAAGGCCAGCGGCAAGGTTGCCGGACGCCAGACGCTGATGCGCATCGATGCGACGCATGGTGTCATCGAGATCGGCAATATCTACTGGGGGCCGCTGATCTCGCGCAAACCAGCGGCGACGGAAGCGCAGTTCCTGTTCATGAAGTACATCTTCGACGAGCTCGGCTATCGCCGCTACGAATGGAAGTGCAACAACCGCAACGAGCCATCGAAGCGCGCCGCCGAACGGTTCGGCTTCAAGTTCGAGGGCATTTTCCGCCAGCACATCGTCGTCAAGGGTGAAAACCGCGACACCGCATGGTATTCGATCATCGACAAGGAATGGCCGTCCCTGCGCCAGGCCTATGAAGCCTGGCTCGATCCGGCCAACTTCGACGCCAATGGCCAGCAGAAGCGCCGGCTGGAGGATTTTCGCGCGGCGTTCGGCGCGTAACGGGAGTAGCCATTGGCCCATACCCACGATCACAGCGGGCATGACCACGGCGCCGGCCACGTGCATGGCTCGACCGACAAGAAACGCGTCCTGATCGCGGCTTGCCTGACCGCCGGCTTCATGGTTGCCGAGGCGCTCGGCGGTCTCCTGACCGGATCGCTGGCGTTGCTGGCCGATGCCGGCCACATGTTGGCCGACGCCATCGCGCTCGGCCTCGCCTGGTATGCCTTCCATCTCGCCAGCCGGCCGGCGACCGGGCAGCTCACCTATGGCTTCGGCCGGGTCAAGACGCTGGTGGCCTACACCAACGGCATCGCCATTTTCGTGATCGCGCTGTGGATCGTCTACGAAGCGTGGGATCGCTTGCTGACACCGGCGCCGGTGCTGGGCGGACCGATGCTGGTGGTGGCGATCCTCGGCCTGCTGGTCAATATCGGCTCCTTCCTGGTGCTGCATGGCGGCGACCGCGAGAGCCTCAACATGCGCGGCGCCATCCTGCATGTGCTGGGCGACCTGCTCGGCTCAGCCGCCGCGATCGTGGCTGCGCTGGTCATCCTGACGACCGGCTGGACGCCGATCGACCCGATCCTGTCCGTACTTGTCTCGCTGCTGATCCTGTCGACCGCCTGGTCGCTGATGCGCGCCGCCGCCCACGTCCTGCTAGAAGGCGTGCCGCCGAGCCTCAACCGGGATCTGGTCGCCCGGGACCTGGTCAAGACGATCAGGGGCGTGCGCGAAGTGCACCACATGCACATCTGGTCGCTCGACGGGACGAGCAGCATGGCGACGCTGCATGCCTGCCTCGACGAAGGCATCGATGCCCATCAGGCGGTCAGCGCGATCAAGAAGCGGCTTGCCAGCGAGCACGGCATCAGCCATGCCACAGTCGAACCGGAATTCGGACAATGCGCCGATGACGACCGCGAGCATGAGCATGAGCATGACGCGGCCCCGCATCACGGCCACTACCACTAGGCCCGATCGATGAGCATCGAGCGGACCTGCCTCAGGAGTTCTCCAGCTTTGAAATTCAGCCCGATGAACGATCGCAGCTCCGGTGCGGCATGATGGACCGTGATACGCGCAATGCGGCCATCGCGGCGATATGGATCATGCTTCTGTTCGGTATTGCCGCCTTCTATCTGCCGACCGTGATGTTGGCACTCGGCAGTTTTTCGACCGTGCTGGCAGGCATCTTTGGCATCGCCTTCGTGCTGGCTTTTTTCTTGGTGTTCTGGCTGCGTGCCCGCAACCAGCGCAAAAATCAGGGCAAATAGGATTCTCGACATGCGTATTCTGATCACGGGGGCCGCCGGCATGGTCGGCCGCAAACTCATCGCCCGGCTGGCCAAGGACGGCACGTTGCGTGGCAGCAAGATCACCGCGCTCGACCTGCACGACATCGTGCCGCCGCAGGCGCCCGCCATGGACGGCGTCAGCGTTACGCCGCACACCGGCGACCTTGCCCAAGCCGGCGCCGCAGAACGCCTGGTTGCATCACGCCCCGATGTCGTCTTCCATCTTGCCGGCATCGTGTCTGGCGAGGCCGAGGCCAATTTCGAGCTCGGCTACCGCGTCAACCTCGACGGCACGCGCGCGCTGTTCGATGCCATCCGCCTGGCCGGGTTTGCGCCGCGCGTCGTCTTCACCTCGTCGATCGCGGTGTTCGGCGCGCCGTTCCCGGATGTCATTCCCGACGAGTTCCACCCGACGCCGCTGACCTCCTACGGCACGCAGAAGCAGATGAGCGAGGCGCTGCTGGCGGACTATTCGAGGCGCGGCTTCTTCGACGGTATCGGCATCCGATTGCCGACGATCTGCGTGCGGCCCGGCAAGCCCAACAAGGCTGCGTCCGGCTTCTTCTCCGGCATCATCCGCGAGCCGCTGAGCGGGCAGGAGGCGATCCTGCCGGTGCCGCGCTCGGTCGTGCATACCCATGCCAGCCCGCGCTCGGCGGTGAATTTCCTGATCCATGGCGCCGAGATCGACGGCGCCGCCGTGGGGCCGCGCCGCAACCTGACGATGCCCGGCGTCGCGGTCACCGCCGGCGAGCAGATCGAGGCGCTGGAACGCGTCGCCGGAGCCAAGGCGGTCAGCCTGATCCGCGAGGTGCCCGACGAGACGATCTGGGCGATCGTCAAGGGCTGGCCGACAAGGTTCGAGGCCCGGCGGTCAAGAGAACTCGGCTTCAGCGCCGAGAAGAGTTTCGACGAGATCATCCGCGCCCATATCGAGGATGAGCTCGGCGGCAAGGTGTCTTGATATTCAGGGGATGCCGGCCTGCGAACGGCTGATCCCTGCGCTTCCCCGTTCTACTGCGTCGCAGTAGAACTGTGCTCACGGACTTCAAGTACGCTCTGTTCCGGTGCTCGGTGTCAGCCATTCTCGGCACGGCCTGACCTGTATCCCGACACACCCTAGGGTGCCACTCGCGTTCAAACGCCGCCTGTCAGGCTCGCCGACAGCAGCAGCAGTCCGAACAGGAAGACGAAGGCGGCGCCGCCGATCTCGACGATCGAGTGGATGCGGTTTCCCATGCGGCCGTCGCCGGCGAAATAGACCGCCCAGTTCTTGGCGGTAACCGCGATCGTGGCCAGCGCCGAGACGGTGATGGCGGTGCCGATCGACATGGCGAACACCGACAGCAGGCCGCCGAGCCAGAGCCCGTTGAGCAGCGCGAAGCTCAGCACGATCAGCGCGCCGGAGCAGGGGCGGATGCCGACGGCGGCCACCGCCGTCCAGGCCGTGCGCCAGTCGAAACGGTCGCCCGACAGCAGCGCCGGATCGGGGGCATGCGAATGGCCGCAGGTTTCGCAGACCTCGCCGGCCGCGTGATCATGGTGGGCATGATCATGATGCGCATGATCATGCCCGGCGTGGCTGTGATCGTGCGAATGGTCGTGATGATCGTGAGAATGATCATGGTCGTCATGCACATGGAGCGCGTGCGAATGGGCATGCGCCGCATGGCTGTGAGCGCCATGCGAGTGGCCGGCATGCGAATGGGAATGGGCGCCATGCGAATGACCCGCATGCGAATGGCCTGCGTGCGAATGACCTGCGTGTGAATGACCTGCGTGTGAATGACCCGCATGCGCGGCCGACAGGCTGTAGGCCGGCCCTCGCCCGAACAGGCGCAGGATGGACGGGCCGAGTTTGCGCCACAAGAGCCAGGCGCCGAACAGGGTAACGAAGACGAAGCTCATGATCTCCATGAACCAGGCCGCGTCGGTCATCGAGACGGCGGTGCCGCGCAGGACGAAATAGGCGGCGGCCATGACCCCAATCGCGGTCAGGCCCTGGACCAGCGCCGAGACGAAGGACAACAGGATGCCGCGCCGCAGCGCGACTTCATTGGCCACCATGTAGGACGAGATGACAGCCTTGCCGTGACCGGGGCCGGCGGCGTGGAAAATGCCATAGGCGAAGGACAGGCCGATGAGCACCCAGAGCTTGCTGTTGTCCTGGCGCATCGCCTTCATGGCTGTTGCCAGCGCGCGGTAGAATTCCTGCTGCCTGAGATTGATCCACATCAGGATATGGGCGAAGGGTCCCGTGGTCGGCGCCATGCCGTCATTGACGCCGATGCCGAGCGAACTCTGGGCATGCGCGGCGCCGGCGAAATGCAGCGCGGCAAAGGTCAGGGCCAACAGGCCGAGCGCCAAACGCAGGGGCGATTTCGAACAGCTCCCGATCAGGTTCACCGGATCTATCCTTCTGGCTGACAGTTCAGTTCGAGCTTGGTGGCGAAGATCTTGCTCATGTCGGTGCCTGTCGGATCGTTGAAGAAGGCATCGGTCAAGGTCTTCTGGTTTTCCTTGATGGCTTCGTCCGGGTCGGGACGGACGACCTTGCTGGTGCAGTTCGACGGCAGGCCGGCGACCGTGATGTTGGAATCCTCGGTGAAGTCGATCGCCGTGTAGAAGGTCGGATCGTAGACGCCGATGTCGATCTTGCCGGTCAGTTTGATCGGCACCTTGGGCTCGGATTCGAACAGGATGATGAGCTGGTCGTTATCGAAATTGGCCATCAGGTGCGGCGGCGGGGTCATTGCCACATCCTTGCCGTCCTGGGTGACGAGCTGGAAATAGTTGAACTCGGCCAGCGAGGCATGGACGGTGTCGGCGACATCCTTCAGCTCCTTGTCGTCAAGCTTAAGGTCGGAGTTCTTGTCGAACTCCATCATCACCGTACTGGAAAACAGCTCGTCGAAGCGCCAGAGATGACGCAGCGCTTTCACACTTTGGTGATCCGGGGACAGGATCACGTCGAGGCGGGCCTCGGCGAAGACATGCGGGTGCACCTCGGCCGGTCCCGTCGCGGCAAAGGTCGCCGCCATGGCCGAAGCCAGCATGATTGCGTGCCGTTTCAGGTGCATTCCAGATCGCGATTCCATCGGCCTCTGAGGAGTTGTCGAGAGTTGTCAAAAAGCGGGCGAAATTGGGACACGGGAGCCTCTTCACCCAAAAGTGCGCCGGGGTTACCGGCGCCGCCGGGCGTATGGGAGACGGCGCGCCTTGCGGTCAGGCCGATCAAGCGCTCTCGCGCGTCCTGAACCACTGCACCAGGAAGTCGACGAAAACGCGTACCTTGGCCGGCAGATAACGGCGATGCGGATAGACGGCGAAGATGCCGCCGCCCGCCAGGATGCGGTCGTCCAGGACCGCGACCAACTGGCCACTCTTGAGGTCGGGCGCGGCGATGAAATCGGGCAGGATGCAGAACCCCAGCCCGGACAAGGCAGCGGCACGCGCCGCCATCGGGCTGTTGACCTCGATCGGGCCCGACACGGCGATGCTCACCGGATCGCCATTGTCGCCCTTGAACGGCCAATTGTTCAGGCCGCGGCCATTGGTGTCGACGATGCACGGCATGTGGCCGAGATCCTGTGGTCGCGTCGGCATGCCGTGTCTGGCGATCAGCTCGGGAGAGCCGCAGAGCTTGATCGAAAACGGCGCCAGCCGCCTGGCGATCAGCGACGAGTTCTCCAGTCGCGAGATGCGCACGGCGAGGTCGAAGCCTTCCTCGACCAGGTCGACGAACCGGTCGTCGAGCTGGATGTCGAGCACGATCTCGGGATATTGCTTGGCGAAGTCGATCAGCGACTGGCCGATCGGCGCGTCGGCGAAGGTGCGCGGCGCCGACAGCTTGATGCGGCCGCGCACGTCGCCGGAGGATTCGCGCACGGCGTCGGCCAGGCTATCGACCTCGCGTACGATCTCCGAGGCGCGCCGGTAATAGGTGTGGCCGGCCTCGGTCATCGAGAACTGGCGCGTGGTGCGGTTCAAAAGCAGCGCGCCGAGCTCGTCCTCCAGCTCGCGCACATATTTCGACAGCAGCGCCTTGGAGCGGCCGATCTTGCGCGCCGCCGCCGAAAAGCCCTCGGCCTCGACGACATCGATGAAGGCACGCATGCGGGTCAGTGTGTCCATGATCAGGTCTTTCGTGCGGCGGTCAAAGCGTGTCGCGTCGAAACGGATCCATGCGGCGCGCCTTGAGTTTTGGTCGATGCATGTCGTTGTCGCAAAACCGGAGTCACTTTTGCGCGACACGCTTTAGAAGTTTCCGGCCGAGCCGTATCAGGGCAATGTCGCTGCCGGAAGGGCCAAGCAGCGACAGGCCGAAGGGAGCGCCCGCGACCAGGCCGATTGGCAAGGTGATCTGGGGAAAGCCGGACAGGCCGGCCAGGCACAAGAGATGCAAGGCGCGTTCGCGATAGGCCTGGAACTGCTCCGGCGTCGAGTCGACATAAGGCGCCGGGCCGGGCACCGTCGGCAGGATCAGGAAACCGTCCTTGCCGAGGAGCGCGTTCAGTTCGCCGCGGAACGTCAGCCGGCGCACCTTCTCGGCCTGCGCCGTCCGCTCATCGACGGCACGGCCAAAGCCGAAGCGCTCCTCGACACCGGGGCCAAGCTCACGCTCGCCGCTGGTGATCCATGCACCATGTGCCGCCCAGGCCTCCCTGGCCTGCAGCCGGCGAAAGCACCAGTAGAGTTCATCGGGGGAAGAGCTGAAGCGCGCCGTCGGCGTTGCCGGCGCGCCGAAAACCGCGGCCGCCAGCGCCTTCATTTCCGCATATTCGGCGAGCGCCGGGCGGGCGACCATTTCGTCCAGCCAGCCGAGCGACAGCGGGCGGTCCAGGGAATGCTGGTGCGGATCGCGGCCGAGCAGCAGCTTGCCGACGGTCTCGTAGGTTTCGATGTCGTCGGCGAACCAGCCGAACGTGTCGAAGCTCGGCGCCAGCGGCATGGTGGCGTCGAGGGAAATGCGGCCATGCGTGGTGCGCAGGCCGATCAGCCCGCAGAAACTCGCCGGCGCACGAATCGAGCCGCCCGTGTCGGAGCCGGTGGCGATGTCGGCCAGCCTGCCCGCCACCGCCGTGGCCGACCCCGAGGACGAGCCGCCGGTGACGCGGTCGGGCGCGGCGGGGTTCACCGGAAACGGAAAATGCGCGTTCTGGCCGAACAGGGCGAAGGCGAGTTCGTCGGTCTGGGTCTTGCCGACGAAACGCGCGCCCGCGTCGAGAATCATCTGTACAGCGGGCGCTGTGCGCGAAGCGGCGTGACCTGTGGCGAATTTCTGCAAATTGCCGCAACCGGTGCGGTAGCCGGCGACGTCGTAAATATCCTTCACCGCCAGCCGCAAGCCGGCCAGGGGCCCAAGTTCGGCATGCGCCACCGGCATCTGGCGAAGATCGAGGAAGGCGTTGAAGGGGCCGTGCGTGCCTGTCATCGTTCGATATCCGGATACGGTTGCGCCAACATTGTTCGATGCCAGAAATTTTACAACCTGGGATACGATTTTTATTGATTGTGAAATCCTTCGCTCCTATATCGCGCTTGCCCAAAGTCGCACGTGCCTGTGGGTGTCCGCCGATCCTCGAATGGTGAGGGCAATCGGTAAGGTAACTGGAGCTAACCCCTCCAGTCGGTTTAGCGGCCAACCGCCAGACCGAGGACACCTTGAAGCAACGACGGTGCGGGCCTTTCTGGTTCTCTGCCGGTTGTCCAAAGACCGGGGTTACTGAAGAGGCACACCTTCATTGCCGGCAGTGCGGAACGGGGTTCTCCCAATCCAAGCCAAGGCAGACAAAGCGAACCGAAGCCGGGCAAGGCTAGGTTCATCGCCGCGAGACGGCGTTTCATGGTTCCGGGGTCTCCACCGGCTGGTTCCATGGAATTTTCGTCCCGCCTTTGTTTGACCGCGTGTTCGCGAGGCCGATGGCCCGCGTCCGCACCCTTGTGCGCGCTGTAAGGCGTGATGGAGAATCCCGATGGCTACCCAGCGCATCCTCGACTTCCTCGCCACCCGACGTCCGTCCGGCCCCTGCCTCGTCGTCGACCTCGATGTCGTGCGCGACAATTTCCGCGCCTTCGAGAAGGCTCTGCCCGATTCCAAGATCTACTATGCGGTGAAAGCAAATCCGGCGCCGGAAATCCTGCGCCTCCTTGCTGCGATGGGCTCGTCCTTCGACACCGCTTCCGTTGCCGAAGTCGAGATGGCGATGGACGCCGGTGCGCCGGCGGACCGCATCTCCTTCGGCAACACCATCAAGAAGGAGCGTGACATCGCACGCGCCTACCAGCTCGGCATCCGGCTGTTCGCGGTCGACTGCGTCGAGGAAGTCGAGAAGATCGCCCGCGTCGCTCCCGGCGCCCGCGTGTTCTGCCGTGTGCTGACCGATGGCGAAGGCGCCGAATGGCCGCTGTCGCGCAAGTTCGGCTGCGTGCCCGCGATGGCCGTCGACGTGCTTCGCCATGCCAAGGGCCTCGGCCTCGATGCCTATGGCGTGTCGTTCCATGTCGGTTCGCAGCAGACGGATCTCACCGCCTGGGACCGTGCGCTGGGCGACGCCAAGAAGGTGTTCGCGACGCTCGCCGACGAAGGCATCGTCTTGAAGATGGTCAATATGGGCGGCGGCTTTCCGACCCGCTATCTGAAGGACGTGCCGGTGGCGCAGGCCTACGGCCAGGCGATCTTTTCGGCGCTGCGCAAGCATTTCGGCAACGCGCTGCCCGAAACCATCATCGAGCCGGGCCGCGGCATGGTCGGCAATGCCGGCGTCATCAAGTCGGAAGTCGTGCTGATCTCGAAGAAGGCCGACAACGACAATGTGCGCTGGGTGTTTCTCGACATCGGCAAGTTCGGCGGCCTCGCCGAGACAATGGACGAAGCAATCCGCTATCCGCTGGTCACGCGCCATGACGGCTCGGAGACGGCACCTTGCGTGCTCGCCGGCCCGACCTGCGATTCGGCTGACGTGATGTACGAGAAGACGCCCTATCCGCTGCCTCTGTCGCTGACCATCGGCGACGAGGTGCTGATCGAAGGCACCGGCGCCTACACGACCACCTACTCGGCGGTCGCGTTCAACGGCTTCGAGCCTCTCCGATCCTACGTGATCTGACGGTTCTTTTTTTGGCGCATTTTCGGCCACTACTTCGCCTGAAAATGCGCTGAGAACCGGTCAGGTCATCCGGCGCGGGCGCTTGTCGTCCGCCCGGCTTCGCTTGTGGAACAGATCTCCGCTCGCCAGGGATTGCGGAAATGGAAATGTCAGTTGAAATCGTAGCTCATGCGCCGGCCTTCGCCATGGTCGCCGAGACCGTTGCCGACGTCGCGGCGCGCGAAGCCTTGCTCGATCGCGCCATGGGGCCGAAGCGCAAGACCAAGTCCTCGGAGAAGCTGCGGCGCGGCCGCAGGCCCTCGGAGGGCCTGGCCTTCGTCGCTCGCGATGCCACGGGCGGCGTGGCCGGCACCGTGCGCCTTTGGGACGTCACCCTGGGCGACGGCGGCCCGGCAGCGCTGCTGCTTGGCCCGCTTGCCGTCGACCCGTCGCTGAAGAGCGCCGGCATCGGTTCGGCGCTGATGCGCCATGCCATCGCGGAAGCCGCGCGGCTCGGCCATGCGGCAATCCTGCTGGTCGGCGACGAGCCTTACTACGGGCGCTTCGGCTTTTCGGCCGCCAGGACCGGTGGGCTCGCCATGCCGGGGCCTTACGAGCGGCACCGCCTGCTGGCGCTGGAGCTGGCGCAGGGCGCGCTCGACGGCGCCACGGGCACGCTGAAGGCGTCCGGCCGCAAGCTCAAGGGGCATGCGCCGACCCTGGCGGCTTGAGGCTCCAGGCGCGACCGCCATGCAAACAAACGCCGCCTGAAAAGGCGGCGTTTTTCGTTAGCTCGCAGCCGCTCGTGGGCCGCGCCTGTTCAACCGATCAACTGGCTGAGCGCCATGGCGACGGTCATGTCGCCTTCGACCTTTATCTTGCCGGTCATGAACGCCATGGTCGGGTTGAGGTCGCCCGCGATCAGCGAATCGAGATCGTCCAGCGACAGCTTGATAGTGCAGTCGGTGGGGGCGTCGGTGTTCGAGACATCGGCGCCGTCAATGACGATGACGCCGTCGCTGCCGGTGTCGAATTTCACGGAACGATCGAACCCGCTGCTGGCCACGCGCGACCTGATCTTCTCGGCAATCTCCTGAACGCTCACGCTGTTCTCCCTGTCTGATTCATCTCGTCTGGTTGCATCCGTCACGCGACGGCACTTCGGTCCAGCCGAAGTCGCTGCCGGCATCGCGGGCGATCATCGTCGCCGCCGCATATAGCTTTGGATTGACGTTTACGTCAACGCGAATTGCAGGAGTGAGCCCAACGCCGGCTGCTATCGAGGCCCCGGCATCGCCTGGCCGAAAGATGGTTCAGTGCGCGCTGACCGGCTTGGGCGTCTCGGGCGCGGGGGTGCTGGCATCCTGCCGCCGGCGCAGCCAGTTGTCGCGGATCTCGTCCTTGCTCAGGAAATTGACCTGGTCGACCAGGACTTCATGCACCAGGGTCGCGCCGACGCGGGTGTTGACGGTGTCGCGGATCGCGGCGCGAAAGGCGTCGAGGTCGATCGTCGCCTTCTTGGTGAAGTCGATCTGGGGATGGGTGTAGAGATAGCTGTAGACCTCGTCCGTAATCAGCGCTTCGGCGGGGATCGACAGCTTCTTTATCTGTTCGGGCTCGACGGTATAGACGAGCTTGGCCAGGAAGTAGCCGTCGATCCTGGAGTCGCGGATCAGCGGCACGGAGATGATGTCGGTCTTGACATAGTCCAGCCCGCCCAGCATCGGCTTGGGTTTCTCGCCGACGCCCCGGTCACTTGCTGCCTGGAAAGAATAGAATACCGCGCCGAGGGTGGCGGCGCAGATCCAGACCGCTATGGCGATGACCTTGATCATTCGAAATCCGAGCCCGGCATCGCCGCTCCCTAGCCTCTCAGCCTGCCGAATTCGCCGACGGAGTAAGTGCCGTCGGTTTCGGCGCGCTGGATGGCGCTGCGCAACAGGCTGGCGACCTCGTTGACGGCGCTCAGATGCGCCAGGATCGCCGCCTCGTTCCGGGCCAGTTTCTGGCGCAGCCGGGTCAGGCCCTCGCGGTGCTGTTCGAGAAACTCGGCTTCGCTGCCGCCCTTCATGGCGCGGGTCAGTTCGTAGAGATAGCGGCTCTTGCGGGCGTTGGACGCCTTGAGGTCATAGCCGGTGTCGGTGCGGATACCGGCGGTTTCTTCCTCGACCACCTCCTCGATGCGGCCGATGATGGCGGCAAGGTTCCCAGGTCGCGCGAAAGAGGTGGGTGCTTCCGGCCCTGTCGTGCGCGCGGGCAGCTTGGCTATGAATTCCGAAGAGTCGGCCATGGTGTTTCCCAGTCTAGATCTTGATGTCTGTTTTTGTTGTTATCTCATCGCCGGTCATCGACCTGGCGGCCTTGCGCTGCAATTCCTGGACCAGCGAGGTGGAGAGACGGGTCTGCTGATCGATCTCGGTCTTTTCCGGTCCATTCGAAACCGGGCCGATCGGCACCTTGCGCTTGCCGTCCATGTAGTGGTCGGCGAGCAGCGACTTGGCGATGCCGATGCCGCCGCGATCGGCCATGACGTCGGCGACGCGCTCGGCGAGCTGCGATTTCCACATGTCGCCGGCGAGACCGGTGCCATAGACGCCTTCGGTATCCTTGGGCAGCATGTTCTGGATGAAGGTCTGCAGGACCATCGCCTCGAACTTCTTGAACTTCTTGGCAGGATCGGTCGTGGCCGCGTGGTCGGCCGTGGCGCGCGACAGGATCGAGCCGGCTTCCACCGATGCCGTGGTGTCGACCGAGAACGCGCCGGCCGCACCGCCCGCACGCCTGGTCAGCGCCGCGCGGGCCGCCTCGATATCAGCCGGTTCCGCGGCTCGGGCGACATCCATCACGATGTCGCTGGGTGGAGAAATCGCCAAGAAAGTCCGCCTTTTGCCGGTTTTCCTCAAGCGACCATGCCTCAACAAGCTTGTGGCAGGCTTGCCGGTACGAATTCGTCCGTTCGTGCGGGGATACGCGGCAAAACCGCAAGGTTGACGGAAACTTGCCGCCAGGTGAATCCGTTACTCAGCCAAAGAGGTCGCCATGTGCCGGGCTATGTCGTGACGTTTGCAGCTTTGTTCGTCGGTGTGGGTATTTGCCTGTCGCTTGCCATGGCGGCGGCGTGGTTCATCGCCAGCCGGGACGGCAAATCGGGCTGGGTGGATGCGATCTGGTCGTTCGCGGTGGGCGCCGCCGGCATCGCCATGGCTCTTGTTCCATGGCCCGGCTGGCAGCAATCCGAGACGCGGCCGGTGATCGTGGCGCTGCTGGCTGCAATCTGGTCGATCAGGCTTGGCCTGCACATAGCAGTCAGGACACTACGCGGCGGTGACGATCCGCGCTACGCGCAACTGCGCGGTGAGTGGGGCAAGGATTTTCCACGCCGGCTGTTCTGGTTCCTTCAGATACAGGCGGGCGCTGCACTGCTGCTCGCCGTCTCCATCTTCGCGGCAGCCCGCAATCCGGCGCCGCAGCTTCGGATCGGCGATTGGCTTGGCATCGCTATCCTGGTGATCGCCATCCTTGGCGAAGGGCTGGCCGACCGCCAGCTTACCCGGTTTCGCGAAAATCCGGCCAACAAGGGGAAAGTCTGCGACGTCGGCCTTTGGGGGATTTCGCGCCATCCCAACTATTTCTTCGAGTGGTTCGGCTGGCTGGCCTATGTCGCCATCGCGCTGGATCCGACAAGCACCTACCCATGGGGCTGGATCGCCGTCTCCGGTCCGCTCTTCATGTACTGGCTTCTGGTTCATGTGTCCGGCATCCCGCCGCTCGAGGCGCACATGCTGAAATCGCGTGGCGAGGCGTTCCGTGCCTACCAGGCGCGCGTCAATGCGTTCTGGCCGGGGCCTTCCCGGCATGTCCCAGCGCAAATTTCGAAAGGCCGACCTTCGTGAACCTCATCGCATCCGCCATACGCACCGTCGAGCGCGCCCCTTTTCCCGATCCGGTGACCCGGACCGGGATCGGCTTTCTGGTGGGACGCACCCGGCGAAGCCTCGTGGAACGTCCCGCCACGCATGAGCAGGCTTTCGTTCATGCGATGGCCGGCCATCCGATCGCCGAGCACACGCAGGCAGCCAACGAGCAGCACTACGAACTGCCGCCGGCCTTCTTCGGGCTGGTGCTCGGGCCACGGCGCAAATATTCCTGCTGCCTTTACCGGCGCGGACATGAAAGCCTGGCGGAGGCCGAGTTGCTCGCACTGGAAGAGACTGTCGCCCATGCGGATCTCGCCGATGGCCAGGACATCCTCGAACTCGGCTGCGGCTGGGGTTCGCTGACGCTGTTCATGGCGGAGCGTTTTCCCGCCGCCAGGATTACTGCTGTCTCGAACTCGGCGCCTCAAAGGGCGCATATCGAGGCTGAGGCCCGGGCGAGGGGGCTCGCCAACATCCGTGTCATGACCGCCGACATGAACAATTTTCATCCGGGCGGCATGTTCGACCGTATCGTCTCGGTCGAGATGTTCGAGCACATGTCCAACTGGCAAAAGCTGCTCGAACGCGTGCAATCCTGGCTGGCGCCGCGGGGGCGCCTTTTCATCCATGTCTTCACGCACAAAAGCCGGTCTTACCGTTTCGATCACCGCGACAAGTCGGACTGGATTGCGCAACACTTCTTCACCGGCGGCATCATGCCGAGCCACAATCTGATCCGGCAGTTCCCGGGCCTGTTCGACGTCGAGCGGGAATGGCGATGGAATGGCAGCAACTACCAGCGCACCGCAAATCAGTGGCTCGCCAATATGGACGCCAACCTGGCCGAGATCGATCGGATCCTCGTTGAGGTCTATGGCAAGGACGCGTTGATCTGGCGCCGGCGCTGGCGTCTGTTTTTCCTCGCGACAGCAGGGCTCTTCGGCCATGCGAATGGCGAGGAATGGGGCGTCAGCCACTATCTGCTGCGCGCGGCCGGATAAGATTGGCAATGCCGGTTGGAACAGAAATGTCGCGCGCCTGGAACGCGGCGAAAGCCTATTTCGCGCATGACGACCCGCTCGTCGCCACCGCCAATCTGGTTGCCCTCGTCGTGTTGTGGAACCAGCCTTTCTATCCGCTCTATGTCTACTGGTCGGTCGGCCCCGACATTGCGCCCGCCTTCTACACATTCATCTCGACGCCGTTCTTCCTGGCGGTGCCGGCACTTGCGCGCGTCAACAGCCGTGCCGGACGTGCGTTGCTGCCCTTGGCCGGAATAGGCAACACGATGCTCAGCGCCAAGGTGTTCGGCGTGGCCTCCGGCGTGGAAGTTTTTCTGTTGCCCTGCATCCTGCTCTGCTTCGTGCTGTTCCGGCCGGGCGAGCGTGCGGTCTCGATCGTCATCGCGGCCATCGGCATGCTGGCCTTCACGGCCCTGCATGGACGCTACGGCGAGCCCGTTCATCTCTATTCGACCGAAGAGTATGCGGGCTTTCTGAAGATGAACGCCTTGAGCGCCGGGACACTGACGGCCTTCATCGGTCTTCTGGTGATGAACCTGATTGGCCGCCGGGCCGGAGGCTGAGGTCAATCAAGGCGTTCGCGACAGCCCGCTGGAGACGAGAAAGCCCGCCGTCGCGGCGATCGCGGTGAGTACGGTTCCCCAGCAGATGTCAGCCATGGTGACCGCGACCGGCCAGTTCTTCAGCGTCGCCTGGTTGGTCAGGTCGTAGGTGGCGTAGGCGCAGAGGCCGAACAGCGCGCCGTTCAAGGCGGCGGTCGTCCACGATCCACTCTGAAAGGCGGGCTGCACGGCGAAATAGACGGCACCGGCGATGTAGATGACGTAGAAAAGTACTGCCGCCTTGACGTTGAAATCGTCGAGCAGGATCGGGCCCAGCAGCGGCTTGTAGAGCCGGCTGCTCATCACCGTCAGCCAGACGGCGTCGATGCACAGGAACACAACCGCCGTCGTCAGATAGGCGATGCCGTAGGTCTTGATCATCTTCGCTCCGGAATTGGCGTTGGCCGTTGTCGCAGCAACGGTTTTCAGCGGCGATAGTTTCGGCCGGCCGAAACTCATCCGGCATATCGCCCGTAGCTCCATAAAACGGATGACAGGGCGCGTGATGAACCGAGTGGCAGTGGCGGCAAGTCTGATATTTTTTGTCTCGTTCCCGGGATCGGCATTTGCCGCATCGGCCCCTGACCCGAGCGGCACATGGAACCGTGGCGACGGCAATGCGAAGGTTCGGATCGCTCCCTGCGGTTCGAACATCTGCGCCACCAATGTCTGGATCAAGGACACCAGCGGCGGTGAAGCCGTCGGCGACAAGCTTGTGATGACGCTGAAACCGAAGTCCGCCGATACTCTCACCGGCAAGGCCTTCGATGCAAAGCGCTCGCTGACCTATGCGATCCAGCTCAAGGTGGCCGGCAAAAGCCTTGTCACGCGCGGCTGCATGGTTGGCGGACTGGTCTGCAAGTCGGTCAACTGGTCCCGTGCCCGCTGACGATGCGGCTCGACCGGTGCCCTTCACCTGACCACAGGAATATCCGGCACGGCAGAGTGAAACTCGCACCGGATCCCTGCGTATCTACAACGATACCTGGCGTCACCCGCGCCTTACAGCCATGATTTCCAACAAGGATTCTCGATGAACATCGTGCCCATCAGCCGTGGCCGCCCGCAAGGCAGGAAAAAAATCGCGGTCATCGGGTCAGGCATTTCCGGCGCCGCCGCTGCATGGGCCTTGCATTCGGGTGCGGACGTTACCCTTTATGAGGCTTCGGATCGTGCGGGCGGCCATACCGCGACCGTCGACATCGACTATGACGGCGCGCCGGTTTCGGTCGATACCGGCTTCATCGTCTACAACGAGTTGGCCTATCCGGATCTCACCGCGCTGTTTTCGCATCTCGGTGTCGCCACCCATGAGAGCGACATGGGCTTTTCGCTTTCGCTCGACGGCGGCAAGCTCGAATGGTGCGGCTCGACGCTACGCACCATATTCGCCCAGAAACGCAATTTCTTTTCGCCGGGCTTCCTGTGGATGCTGCGGGAAATCCTGCGTTTCAACAAGGCGTGCATCGCCGAGCGCGACAACGGCACGCTGGGTAATGTCACGATCGGCGACTATCTTCGCACCCGCGGTTTCTCGGCGGGCTTCCGCGACAATTATCTCATCCCGATGGCAGCGGCGATCTGGTCGACACCACGCGCCAAGATGCTGGATTATCCGGCCGCGAGCTTCATCAGTTTTTTCGAGAACCATCGGCTGATCGACAACGACACGCGGCCAGTGTGGCGAACGGTGAGCGGCGGTTCGCGCAACTATCTGCGAAAGCTGCTGGCGCCGCTGGGATCGAGGCTGCGGCTTTCGTCGCCCGTCAAGACGCTTGTCCGAGATGCGCTCGGCATCACGGTGTGGGCCGGTGATGCCGAGCCGGAACGTTTCGACAATGTCATCATTGCCAGCCACAGCGAGCAGGCGCTGGCCATGCTCGGCGACGCAACCAGCGTCGAAGAATCGATCCTGTCGGCCATACCCTATCGCCCCAACCGGGTCGTGCTTCACAGGGATCCGAGGCTGATGCCGAAGCGGCGGGCGGCGTGGGCGGCGTGGAATTATCTGCGCTGTTCCTGCGACGGCGCGGAACCCGAAGTGTCGGTCACCTACTGGATGAACCGGCTGCAAGGGATCGATGCGGCAAAGCCGTTGTTTGTCTCGCTCAATCCGGTTGTCGAGCCGCGCCCGGATCTGATCTTCGGCGAGTGGACGTTCGACCATCCGCAGTACGATGCCCGGGCCTTGTCGGCGCAAGCCCGCCTCGACGACATCCAGGGCGCGCGCGGCACTTACTTTGCCGGCGCTTGGACTGGCCACGGCTTTCATGAGGACGGCCTGCGCTCGGGCCTCAACGCGGCGATTTCGCTCGGCGCCAAAGTACCATGGCGCAAGGGCGAAGAGGCTTTTTCCGCCGCGTTCCTGGCAGCGGAATAGCGGCAAACCCCTGCAATGGAGCAACGCGTCACCACACTCGAACAGAACGGTCTGCCGCCGCAGGCAGCGGGCGTGCTCTATCCGGGCGAAGTCATGCATGCGCGGCTGAAGCCGTTCGGCCACCGCTTCGTCTATCGCGTATTCTGCGTGCTGGTCGACATAGACCGGCTTGCCGAACTCGGCCGCATGACATGGCTGCTGGGTGTCAATCGGCCCGGCCTGGCCTCATTTTATGAGAGCGACCATGTCGAAATCCCTGGCGAAACCTTGCGGGCCTTCGCCGACAGGCATCTCGCCAACGCCGGTCTTGGCGAGCCGGCCGCACGTGTGCTGCTGCTCGCCTATCCCCGCATACTGGGCTACGTCTTCAATCCGATATCCGTCTATTTCTGCTACGACGATGCCGGCGCGCTGGTCGCCCTGATTTACGCCGTGCGCAACACGTTCGGCGGCCGGCATATCTACGTGTCGCCGATCCGGCCGGGCGAGCTCGGCCCCGCGGGCGTGCGCCAGACACAAGCCAAGGTCTTCCACGTCTCTCCCTTCATCGGCATGGATGCGCGCTATTATTTTCGTATCCTGCCGCCCGGCAAGACGGTCAGGCTTCGCATCCATGAGACGGAAAATGGCGAACCGTTGCTGTCGGCGACCTTTGCCGGCAGCGCCCGTCAGCTTGCCACGCCGCAGCTCGGAGCGTGCCTGGCCAAATTTCCCCTTGTGACGCTGAAGATCATCGCCGGCATCCATTGGGAAGCATTGAAGCTCTGGCTGAAAGGCGCGCGCTTCCATCCGGGCCCTGTCATGCCCAAAGGGGCCGATGCACGGCCCGGCGCGGTCAAGGCGCTGGAGCCGGGCACCGTCAGCAAGTGAGGTGTGCGAAGCGCTATTCCTCCACCCGCTTCTGCGCGATCAAATCCAGCCTTTCGCGGTCGGAGCGTTCGCGTTCGTCGCGCTTGCGCACATCCTTGTAGGCGCGCTCGACCATGTTGGTGCGGGCGGTGGCGGCGGCAATCAGGCCGGCTTCCTGCCTGGCGCTTTCCAGGCTCGCTTCCTGGCGCACGACGGCCTGGGCGATACGGCGGTGATAGAGGTCGGGAAAGAGGCCGGAGAGGGAATTGTCCTGGTCGAAATGACCGATCAATTCACGGGCTTCGGTCTCGGCGGCGTTCGCGGCGGCCACGAAGGTGGCGTGGCGGGTTTCGTGCAGGGCTTTCAGCTGCTCCTGAACCTTGATCAGTTTCCTCAGGCGATCCTTGCGCGTGCTCATGTCACCTCGCCAGCGTCAGGTCGACGAAGCCGTCGACGAACAGCGACAGCATGGTGCCGACGGCGAAATAGAAGATCAGCATGCCGCCGGCGATGACGAAAGGCTGGGAGATGAAATAGATCGGGATCTGCGGCGTCAGCTTGTTGACGAAGCCGATCGTCAGATTGACGAGGATGGCATAGGCGACGAACGGACTGCCGAGGCGGATGACCAGGAAGAACGTGTCGGACACGGTGTCGGTGATGTCGACCAGGGCTGCCTGCGGATTGAAGAAGACGTTGATCGGCGCGACCGTGTAGGACGCCACCAGCGCGCGGACGATCTCGTGGTCGAAGTCGAAGACGAACAGCATCAACAGCGCCGAGAAGGAAATGATGGCGGCCAGCGCCGCCTGCGGCTCCGGTTCCTCGATCGCCGGTCCGCCGGAGCCGCCATAACCGATCAGCATGGCGATGGCCGCGCCCATGAAGCGAAGCGCTTCCATGTAGAGCCTGGTCATGGCGCCGATCAGCCCGCCGACCAGAAGCTCCGAGATGATCATCGGCACCAGGATCTGCGGGCGTGGATCGACGAAGGGAAAGATCTTGTCCCACAGGAAGGCGAGCAGGCCGCCGGTGGCCGCGACCGCCACGAACAGCCTGACCTGGACGGGCACGCGGGCGCTCGACAGGCCCGGCATCAGCATGAAGCAGGCGCCGATGCGGCAGAAGGCGAGGAACGCTGCGATGACGACCGCTTGCGACAGAACGCTCACGATATCGTCCCGAGCACCCTGATCTCGACGCCCTTGGCGATTTCGACATGGGAGAGCACCGGCAGCGTGGTGAACAGCCGCTCGATGATCATGCGCACATAAGGACGGGCATCGGGTGCGGTGACGAGGACGAAGCGCTCGCCGGCCTCGAGATGCTTCTTGATCGCCTTGGTGGCGTCCTGGCCGAACTCCTCGAGCTGGCGCGGATCGATGTCGAATTCGCGCACCTCGCCCTTGGCGTCGCGCTTGAGGCTCTGGTGGAAGGCAAGGTCCCAGCGGTTGCCGAGACGCAGCACCTTGAGCACGCCGCCTTCGGAGAGGTCGCCGCAGATCTGCTGAGCCATGCGGATGCGCACATGTTCGACGATCTGCTCGGTGCGGCGCACATGCGGCGCGATCTCGGCGATGGCCTCGATGATCAGATGCAGATTGCGGATCGAGACGCGCTCGGCCAGCAGCAGCTTCAGCACCGCCTGCAGGCCGGGGTAAGAGATGTGGGTGGTGCAGATCTCGTCGGCGAGCTTGCGGTATTCCTGGTCCTGGCGTTCGAGCAGCGCCTTCATGTCCTTGTAGGACAGGAGCTGGGGCAGGTTGTTGCGGATGACTTCCGAAAGATGGGTGAGCAGCACCGACATGTTGTCGGCGAAGGTGAAGTTCTCGCGCTTCAGATCCTCGGCGAAGGTCTCCATGACGGAATAGGCGCGCATGCCGAAGGCCGGCTCGCGGATTTCCTCGCCGGGGATATCGGGTATGTCGCGGTTGCCGAGCAGCACCATGATTTCGCCGACGCGCATCTGGTATTCGGCGACCACGGTGCCATGCACCTTGATCTGGTAGCTTTTCGGGGGGATGGCGAAATCGTCGGCGACACGCACTTCCGGTACGACGAAGCCGTATTGCTGGGCGAATTTCTTGCGCATCTTGGACATGCGGAAGACCAGTTCCTGATGCGAGACCAGCAGCCGGGTCGAAAGCTGCTTGCCGATCAGGAGTTCGATCTCGGCGGTGGCGAGCGAGGCTTTGACCGAATTCTTCTCCTCCTCGGCCTTTGTCGCCTTCTCCTGGTTCTTCAGCGCCTCGGCTTCGGCGACGGCGCGGTTGTGGCGCATCGGGATGACGTAGCCGAGACCGGCCATGCCGCCGGCCAGCGCGAAGAAGGGGAAGAAGGGCAGGCCGGGCATCAGGCCGAGCAGCACCAGCAGCGCCGCCGCCACGTAGAGTGCGCGTGGATGAGCGCCGAGCTGGCCGAACACCGCCTGGTTGGCCGAGCCGCGCGTGCCGCCCTTGGAAACCAGCAGGCCGGCCGCGAGCGAGACGATGAGTGCCGGGATCTGGGTGACGAGACCGTCGCCGACCGACAGTTTGATGAACACGTCGGCGGCTTCGCCCATGCCCATATTATGCCGGAGATAGCCGATGGCGATGCCGCCGACGATGTTGATGGCGGTGATGATGAGGCCGGCGATGGCGTCGCCGCGCACGAATTTCGACGCACCGTCCATCGAGCCGAAGAAGGAGGATTCCTCTTCGAGCTCGCGCCGGCGCAGCTGCGCGGTCTTGTCGTCGATCATGCCGGCCGAGAGATCGGCGTCGATCGACATCTGCTTGCCGGGGATGGCGTCGAGGGTGAAGCGCGCGCCGACCTCGGCGATACGGGTGGCGCCCTTGGTGATGACGATGAAATTCACCACGATCAGGATCATGAAGACGATCAGGCCGATGACGAAGTCCGAAGCCATGACCAGCTTGGAGAAACCGGCAATGACATAGCCTGCGGCGTGCGTGCCCTCATTGCCATGCGACAGGATCATGCGCGTGGTGGCGATGTTGAGCGACAGGCGCAGCATGGTGGCGATGAGCAGCACGGTCGGGAAAGACGAGAAATCGAGCGGCCGCTGGATCCACAGCGCCACCATCAGGATCAGCACCGAAAGCGCGATCGAGAAGGCGAGCCCGATGTCGATGAGGAAGGCCGGGATCGGCAGGAACAGCACGGCCAGGATGACGACAATGCCGAGCGCGAAGAAGATGTCGCGGCCGTTCTTGGCCACCGCGCCGGGCTGGATGCTTTCGCTGATCGCCATTCTCGTCCTCAAACCCATGGGCTGCCGAGCATGCGACAGCCTGGCGAGGGTAGCTGGTCAAGCTTGCGCGAGGGTGGGAGACTGGCAACACGGTTCTCTCGTGGAAGGACGATCCATGCTCCTGATCATCGGTACGATCCGCCTGCCGCCCGACAGGCTCGACCAGGCAAGGCCCGCGATGGAACGCATGGTCTCGGCCAGCCGCGCCGAACCCGGCTGCCTCGAATATTCCTATTCGCAGGATGTATTCGATCCCGGCTTGATCAGGGTCACGGAAGTGTGGAGCGACAAGGCCGCGCTCGATGCGCATTTTCGCGCGCCGCATCTTGCCGATTGGCGGGCGAGCTGGCCGGGGCTCGGCATCGGCGAGCGCAAGCTCGTGCTCTACGAGGCCGGTGAACCAATGCCGACCTGAGCGGTCCGGCTTGCGGATCCGCGCCTGCCGTCGGCAAGCAATCAGGCCTCCGTCGTGTCGGCGGTCGCGACGCCGACCAGCCAGCGCCTGACAGCGCGTTCTTCCGGCGCAGAGAGACCGGCGGTCAGTTCGCTCTCGATCGCATGCACACGGTCCCGGCATTGCCGCAGCAGGGCCTGCCCGGTGGCGCTGAGCTCGATATGCTGGATGCGGCCGTGCACGGCGTGCGGCTTGCGCAGCAGCGAGCCGGCCCGCTCAAGATTGGTGACGATGACGCTGAGCGTTTGCGGTGTGAGCAGCGCCAGCCGGGCAAGATCGGCATTGGAGAGGCCGGGATAGGCGGCCAGCATGGTCAGCGTGACGAATTGCGGCTGCGTCACCCCGAGATCGGCGAGTGCGCGGTCGACCTTCAGCCGATGGGCGCCGGCCGCTTGGCGCAGGAGATAGCCGAGATAACCCTCCTCGCCACGCTTGCCTTCACCCGGGGCGGGAATTGATGGGGACGATTCCGGCTTGCGCATAATGTCAGAGCTCTTATATTTTGTTCGAACACTGATAATATGTCGATAAGGAGCGCGTGACGATGGGTCATCGAATTTTTCTTGCAGGCGCTTCGGGCGCCATCGGGCAGCGGTTGATCCCGCAGCTCCTGGCCGCCGGTCATCAGGTGACGGGCACAACGCGCAATGCCGACAAGGCCGCCAGGCTGGAAGCCCTTGGCATCGAACCCGTGGTTGTGGATGTGTTCGACGCCGCGGCGCTGTCGCGTGCGATGCTTGGCGCCCGCCCCGACATCGTCGTCCACCAGTTGACCGACCTGCCGGCGGGTCTCGACCCGGCCAGGATGGGTGGGGCGATCATGCGCAATGCCCGCATCCGCGACGAGGGCACGCGCAATCTGGTCGACGCGGCGAAGGCCGCCGGCGCTGGCCGCCTGGTCGCGCAGAGCATTGCGTGGGCCTATGCGCCCGGCCCGCAGCCGCATGCCGAAGGCGACCCGCTCGATGCGGAGGCGCAGGGCAATCGCGCCATCAGCGTCGGCGGCGTCATTGCGCTGGAAAAGGCGGTGCTCGGCGCGCCGCTCGCCGGCGTCGTCCTGCGCTACGGTCAGCTCTATGGCCCGGGCACCGGTGCCGATGCGCCCGGCGGCGGCTCGCCGCTGCATGTCGACGCGGCCGCCTATGCGGCGCTGCTTGCGCTGGACAAGGGCTCGCCCGGCGCCTTCAACATTGCCGAACCCAATGCAGCGGTCTCGACACTGAAGGCGATCAAGGAGCTCTGCTGGCGCGCCGATTTCCGCTGGCCTGCCTGAACCAACCGGCCTGGAGACATAGATATGATCAGCAATCGAGCCCGTTTGCGCACCGGCCAATCCATGATCGCCGTGAGCGCCGTCGCGGTGCTGTTCGCGCTGGCGGCAAAATGGGCCGGACCGGGTCTGACCGGCGTCGTACCGGTTGGCGTGGAATCGCATATGAACATGGACGGCGCTGCCGAGGGCAGCCCCGCCGCCGCTCGGCCCAAGACCGTGATCACGCCGGTCTCCTGCGAAAAACTCCCGAACGTACCGGGAAAGTCGATCACCACGGTCGTCGTCGCGTTCCCGCCAAACGCCTATACGCCCCGCCACCGGCATCCGGGCTCGGTGAGCGCCTTCGTGCTGAAGGGAACGCTGCGCTCGCAACTGGCGGGCGGCCCCGTCGGCACCTATACGCAGGGGCAGACCTGGTTCGAGCCGCCCGGCGCGATCCATCTCTTCGCCGAGAATGCCAGCACCACCGAGCCCGCCGAACTCCTGGCGACCTTCATTGCCGACGACGATTGCGGACAACTGACGATCCCGGACTGACCGCACGGACCGGTTGCTCTCCACCTCCAGGACGGGAAAGGCCGGATCGGGCGGTTTCGTGGCCATATTGGCGCCTTGGATGTCGGCATTGTGGTTGTCACGACGTGCCGCTCGGCGTATCAGGCGGGTCTTCCGTTGCCTTTGATATCGGCGAGCCGCCCCGGTGCTTTCCAGAAACCAACCCCAAGTCTACGCCCGTCGGCTGCGCGCTGTGCTTTTGAGGTCAGTTCCTCTCCTCGAGGCGCGCGGCATCGCCGTGGTCATCCTGGCGGGCGCCGTCGGCGTCATGGCGGGCATATTGGTTACGGCAATGAGCCAGATCGTGCAGGATCTGCACGGGCTGCTGTTCGGTGTTCAGCCCGGCGGCCGGCTGTCAGGCATGTTCTCGCTCGCAAATCCGATGCAGGCGGCGATACCGGCAATCGGTGGCATCCTGCTCGGCCTGAGCGTGATCTGGCTGAGAAAGCGGCGATTTCGCACCCCGGTCGACCCGATCGAGGCCAACGCCCTCTATGGCGGGCGCATGTCGCTCACCGATACGTCCGTCATCGTCGCCCAGACGATGATCTCCAGTGGCTTCGGCGCTTCGGTCGGACTGGAAGCCGGCTATACGCAGGTCGGCTCCGGCGTCGCCTCAAGGCTGGCGCGGGCCTTCCGGCTGCGCCGCAACGATGTCCGTGTCCTGGTCGGCTGTGGTGCCGCCGGTGCCATCGCGGCCGCCTTCGACGCGCCGCTGACCGGCGCCTTCTACGGTTTCGAGCTGGTTATCGGCATCTATTCGGTCGCCAATGTCGCGCCGGTCATGACCGCGGCGATCTGCGCCTCGCTGACGGCGGAAGTGTTCGGCGGCGTGCCGTTCCCGCTCGAGCTTTCAGGCTTGCCGCAACTCACCGCCAGCCAGTATGTGCCGTTCCTGCTGCTCGGCCTGCTTGGCGGCGCGGCTTCGATCGCCATCATGCATCTGGTGACGCTGATCGAGCGCGGCTTCAACAGGCTGTCGGTCGATGCCTCGCTGCGCCCGGTCATCGGCGGCGTGCTGGTCGGCCTGCTCGGGCTGATCACGCCGCAGGTGCTGTCCAGCGGCCATGGCGCGCTGCATCGCGAGTTCGCCATGAATTACGGGCTGGCGGTGGTGGCGAGCGTCTTCGTGCTGAAGCTGGCGGCGTCGGCCATCTCGCTGGGGTCCGGTTTTCGCGGCGGACTGTTCTTTGCCTCGCTGTTTCTCGGCGCGCTGCTCGGCAAGGCGTTCGCGGGCGTGATGGCGCTGGTTTCACCGGCAACCGGCATCGATCCCTCGGTTGCCGCGGTCGTCGGCATGACCTCGCTTGCCGTCGGTGTCGTCGGCGGTCCGCTGACGATGACGTTCCTGGCACTGGAATCGACCCGCGACCTGACGCTGACCGGCGTGGTGCTGGCCGCCTCGATCATGGCGGCCATCCTGGTCCGCGAAACCTTCGGCTATTCGTTCTCGACCTGGCGCTTCCATCTGCGCGGCGAGACGATCCGCAGCGCCCACGATGTCGGCTGGATGCGCAGCCTCACCGTCGGCTCGATGATGCGCGAGGATATCAAGACCATCGATGCCTCGACCACGCTTGCCGCCTTCCGCAAGGAAATCCCGTTGGGGTCGGCTCAGCGCGTCATCGCCGTCGATCCGGGGGATGAATATGTCGGCGTCCTGATCGTGGCCGAACTGCACAGCGATCCCTCCGGCGGCGAGGTGCCGGTGCGCGATCTGGCGCAATACAAGGACGCCGTCCTGGTGCCCAGCATGAACGTGCAGGCCGCCGCCGAAACCTTCCAGCGCGCCGGCGCCGAGGAACTGGCCGTCGTCGAGGATTTTGCCGACCACATCGTGCTTGGGCTGCTGACCGAGGGCCATCTGATGCGGCGCTATGCCGAGGAACTCGAAAAGGCGCGCCGGGACCTGTCGGGCGAGGGGTAGCGTTCGGGGCTCCAGGGCCCCGTCAGTGTTCGATCGGTCCCTTTGCCGGCACCAGCGTCGTGCCGGCTGTCGTCGGGCGCTCGATGACGCGGCGCACGCGCGGCGGCTCGTCGCCTGAGTGCAGCGCCCGCAGGCGTTCGCCGACCATAGCGTCGGCTTGGGTGATGCGGCCATTGTGCCTGACATATTCAAGCCAGGTCGGCGTGTGGTAGTGCTCGATCCAGATCGTCGGATTTTCGAGATCGCGCGCCAGCGTCCAGTTGCGGGCGCCGTCACGGCGGCGGATGCGGCCGCGTTCGGCCATGGTGGCGATGAATTCCCCCTCGTCCTCGTGCCGGATGATGTATTCGATCATGATGGCGATCGGACCGCTGCGCGGCTTGAGATCGAGGGCGAGGTGCGGCTCCTTGAAGCGGTTGAGTGGATCGAGGTTGAGCACCTGCTGCTGCGGTAGCGGCAGGACGAGGCCGATGGCGCCGCCGGCCAGCATGGCGATCGCCGCGGCGATCAGCGCCGTCTCGGCGCCATGGGCGTCGGCGACGACACCCCAGATCCATGAGCCCAGCGCGATGCCGCCGAAGGTGGCGGTCTGGTAGACCGACAGGACCCGGCCGACCACCCAGCGCGGCGTCGCCATCTGCACGGTGACGTTGAAATGGGACAGCGCGATCACCCAGCAGGCACCGCCGACCAGAAGACCGAGCGAGGTCTGCCAGGCATGCTGGCTGACGGCCGCATTGAAGGCGCAGAGCGCGAAGCCGGCGAAGGCGCAGCGCACCATCGTCTCGCTGGAGAGCAGTTGCCGCAGCCGCACGCTGATCAGCGCGCCGCCGACGGCGCCGATGCCGAAGGCGCCCAGCATGATGCCGTAGGTCAAGGCGTCGCCCTTGACGACGTCGCGCGCTACCAGCGGCAACAGCGCCAGCACCGCGCCGGCGCTGAAGCCGAAGGCGGCGCCCCTGACCAGCACCTTGCCGATGTTGGGCGACATGGCGACGTAACGCAGGCCGGCGCCCATGGCCGCGCCGAGAGACTCGCGCGGCAAGGTCGACGCCGGCACGTTGGGCTTCCAGCGCGCCATCACCACGATGAGGCCGATATAGCTGACCGCGTTCGCCGCGAAGGCGGCCGCCGCACCTGCCGCCGCCACGATGATGCCGCCGATCGCCGGGCCGACGCTGCGCGTCAGGTTGAAGCCCATGGAGTTGAGCGCAACGGCCGCCGGCACCTTGTTGCGCGGCACCATGTCGCCGACGGAAGCCTGCCAGGACGGGCTGTTCAGCGCCGTGCCGCTGTCGATCAGGAAGGTGAAGGCCAGAAGCGTCCAGGGAGTGAGCAGATTGTAGTAGGTGAATACGGTCAGCAGCACCGAGACGACCAGCATGAAGGTCTGGGCGACAAGCATCACCTTGCGACGGTCGAAGCTGTCGGCAATGGCTCCGGCAACGAGCGCGAACAGCATGATCGGCAAGGTGGTCGAGGCCTGGACCAGGGCGACCTGGTAGGGCGAGGTGGCGATTGTGGTCATCATCCAGGCGGCGCCGACGCCCTGGATCAAGCCGCCGAAATTGGAGACGAGGCTCGCACCCCATACGGCCCGGAAGATGCCATGCCGGAACGGCGCCAGCGCCGAGACGCTTTCGCTATCCGGCTTTTCGTCAATCATGGATGGTTCCTGCCACGGCGCGCTGATCCTTGCGGGAATCCGTTTCCCCGCATGATTTGCCGAAACTATGGCATCGCGGTGCAAAGGGCGAATGCCTTGCAAGGAAGATCATGGTCCAACAAGGGGATAGCGAAGGGCCACGCCGCCCTATTGACGCCTGGCCTGCCCTTAGCGCGCCGCGGCCACGGCCGCATGCAGAGCTTCGCTCAATTGGCTGGCGGACTGGCCGCCGGCATGGAGACGCAGGAAAAGCTCCATTCCCACCAGCCGAAGCCTCGACGGCTGGTCGCGCCTGGCCAGGTCTATCAGGTCCGCGACCGAAGATGCCGGCCACTTCATCGCATCGCGTAGAAAGCCACCATCCAACAAGGTCTCGGTGCCGGCGGTAAAGCTCGCGGACACCTGGAAACCGTTCTTCCTGGCCTTCACGTTCTGAAGCGGAATGTGTTTTTCCGCTACCTTCTTCAGAAGCCATTTTCCCTGCTTCTGGCGGTATTTGTGTCGCCGGGGCAGATGGATCGCGAAGTCGATCAGCCGGTTTTCGAGGAACGGCACCCTGAGTTCCACCGAGGCTGCCATGCTGAGCCGGTCATGCCGGTTCAGCAGGTCCTGCAGATGCGAATACATGTCGTGAAGGCAGCATCCCAGGAAGGCGCGATCGCCAAGCGGCGTCACCGGTTCCAGCCGGTCGAAGATCCTTGCCTGGAGGAAATTCAATTCCGGCGAGAGCGCCCTGAGCACGGCGTTGCGATCCCAGCCATGGGCAAAACCGAGCGCTGTCCGGAAGGGGGCATGGCGCTGGCGCTCGAACCTGCGGGCGAGTTTTTGCCTGGACCGGAACAGCCGACCCGGCCAGGACCAGGGCCGCCACAATTTCAGGCTGGCTTCCTGCCAGTCGTAGCCGCCAAAGAGTTCGTCGGCGCCTTCGCCGGTGAGCAGCACCTTGACGCCATCGGCCCGGCATTGTTCGGCGAGCGCGAGCAGGCAGACATGGCTTGCATGCCAGCCGTCGCTTTCCAGATGCCATATGGTCCTTGGCCAGAGGTCGAGGAACCGGTCCTTGTCCACCGGCACCCTGTTCAGCGGCACCTGGGCGTGGCTGGCGGTGCGCTGAGCGTCGCCGGCCTCGCTGTGGCCAATGCGGGGATCGACGACATAGGCCGTCATCTCCGGCCTGAAGCGTTTGGCCAGCGTGGTGACGAGGCCCGAATCGACGCCGCCGCTGCAGGCCGCGGCCAGGCTGGTGTCGGCGATGCAATGGAGCCTGACACTGTCCTCGATCAGCGCTTCCAGCGTTGCCATGTGCTCGGCGTCGGTGGCTCTATCGCCGACGATGCGGCCAGCCTCCAGCACATCGAGGACATGCCAGAAACAGCGCTTCTCGACGCCGGCATCACTGATCTTCCATAGGCCCGCCGGCGGCAGCCGCTCTATGCCCTGAAACAGGCTGGAACAGGAATCACGGCTCTGCCAGGCGAGGCGCAACGTCATCTCGCGCGCGTCGACGGTCCGGGCGACGCCATCGCAGGCCAGGATCGCCTTGTCCTCGGAGGCGAACAGGATCCGCTCCCCCGTCTCGGCCACCGACATCGGCTTGATGCCGAGACGGTCGCGCGAAAGCCACAGGGCGCCGGCACGGGCGTCGAAATAGGCGATCGCGAACATGCCGTCGAACATCGGGATGGCTTTGTCCGGTCCCCAATGGTGCAGCGCTTCGAGAACCACTTCGGTATCAGAAACCGTCCGGAACCGTCTGCCTTCAGCCTGCAGCGTGTCCCGCAGCGAGCGATAATTGTAGACCTCGCCATTGTAGACCAGCACGCCCTGGCCACAGGCGGTGAGCATCGGCTCGCGTGCCTGCGCCGACAGGTCGATGATGGAGAGCCGGCGGTGACCCAGTGCCAGCCGGCTGTCGTTCCAGCTGGCATGGTCGTCCGGCCCACGATGGGCCAGCGCTTGCATCATGCTGATGACGTCGGCGATGTCGCCACCGCCGATCGGATCGCGTTTGCGCCAGACGCCGGCTATGCCGCACATGGCGTGCCGGCCTGGTTGAGGGGTGTGCGAGACGCCATCGAGACAATACCGCTATGTCGGCCGACAATTTGCCGGATCATGGAACGGCACTCTAGCCGCAACGCCACCGCCTGCAAGCAGCGTTCCATCCGGGCGCAAGTCTGTATGGAAGTCGGTCGAGCGACCCTTCCGGGTATCGTTCAGAAGCCGTTCTGGATGCGCTCGAATATGACATTGGTGAAGGCCGATATCTGACCGCCGATGAAGGGGCCAGTGAGCGCCACCACCAGCATGATGGCGACGATTTTGGGCACGAAGGTCAAGGTGATCTCCTGGACCTGCGTCAGTGCCTGGATGAGGGCGATGCCGATGCCGACCGCCATGGCGACCAGCACCACCGGCGCGGACGCGGTCAGCACCGTCCACACCGCGTACTGGACGATGTCGAGAGCGTCGGCCTCGTTCATGTGGGCGTCAGGCCTAGCTCGCCGGCTTGATCGACACGCCCGCGCCGACGGGGACCGTGGTGCCATCCTGCAGCACCGCGATCAGGCCGTTGCTGCCAAGCGTGACCGACGCCACCGTGCCCGTGGTCTTGCCATCGGCCGAGGTGATGTTGCGACCTATGAGAGCGTCGGCCTGCGACAGCGCCGACGACTGCATGATCTGGTCGAGCTTGGTGTTGGTCTGCACCGATTGCTCGACCTGGGAGAAGGTGGCGAGCTGGGCGACGTATTGCGTCGAATCCATCGGCTTGGTCGGGTCCTGGTTCTTCATCTCGGCGATCAGAAGCTTCAGGAACGAGTTGTAGTCGACGGCGGTCTTGGAGGTCTGCGTGGTGGTCTGGTTGGCGCCAACCGGTATCGTCGTCGTCATGTCCACGGTCATTAGTATCGTGCTCCCACGGCCATCGGGCGCGCGGCGCCCGGAACATCGTCATTGCCGCCAAGCGCGCGGCGTTCGAGAGGATAAAGCGAACGGATCGCCTTCAAGGCCTCATAGATATGATCCTCACCGACCATTCGGTCGATCTGCTTCAGTGCGCTGCCGATCCCGGCGTCTTCGAAACTGGCAATGAGCAGCGGCAGCGAGCGGCGGAACATTTCGCGTGCTTCATCGGCGCCGGCGGGGTTCATCAGCATGACCTGGACGATGAAGTAAAGCTGGCGCAGCGGCGTCGACGCCTCGTCGGCCTGGATCACATGGCTCTCGAGGAGGAACTGCACATCGTTCATCAGCTCGACGGTGACCTTGCGGTCCACACGGATGACCGCGCCGTTGATATAGATCTTCTCGTTGGGCTTCAGGGATATCTTCAGCGTGTTGGTCATTGAATGCCGTCGCGGATGATCTGCGATACTTCGATCAGCCCCTCGAAATTGTTGGTGCGACCCTGGCGGATGTCCTCGGCCTCGCGCAGCAGCCACAGGCCGATGGAGATCAGGTTGGCGCGCAATTCCTTGGGGAGCGCATTGTCGCTGGAGCCAAGGTCCTCGACGAAGGCGGTCCAGACGCGGTTGGTGAAATGCAGCGCCTCCACCGCCTCCATCGAATCCTGGCCGGCCGCGGCGGCGGCCGACAACATGTCGATCGAGCGGGTCAGGAGCTCCCGCTCGCGATCCTTGGCATCCGAGACGGAGTTGCTCTGGATGTCGGCGTAGGAGAATTGGTACATCGTTGGCTCTACCGGTCCGCTAGGGTTGTCAGGTCAGGTAATTCAGCAGGCTGAGCTGCTGCAGGCGCGCCGTCAATGCGAAGGAGTTCTCGATCTGCTGCGTCAGATTGGCGACGCGGGTCGCGGCTTCCGCCGGGTCGACGGCCTCGAGATCGAGAATGTGGCGCTCGAACAGGTCGACCTGCGTCTTCATGCGGTCGCTGGCGTCGGACACCCGCTTCTGGACGATGCCGGTTTCGGACTGGACTTGGCCGATACCGCTCAGCGCCTCGCCGACAAGCAATTCGGAACGGCTGACAATCGTGCCTTTCGCAGCCTGGCTGATGTTGGTGGACATCAGGCTCGAAACCATTGCCGCCGCCATGGCGAGCTTCTTGATGCCGTCGCTGTTGGCGCTGGTCGAGGTCGCGGTGGTTTCGTTGAGCGCGATGCGGCTGACGATCTGCTGGTCGGTGGCATTCGACATATTGGTCTGCCACCCGGCGCCGAGGAACTGCGGCGTGACGTCGTTGGTGATGAAGTCGTCCATCTGCGCGGCGGTGATGTCGGCCGCGGCCGGATCATCGGGCGCGAAGCCGAACTTGGCGACGAAGGAGGCATCGAAGGCAGCCTTGGCCGGTGAGCCAGCCGCCGTGAAGTCGTTGATCGGCTTGACGTCGGTGTTGGTGCCGGCGAACAGATATTCGCCGTTGACGCTGGTGTTGAGGATCGAGGCAAGCTGCTGGATCGTCGTCTGGCCATTGGATTGCGTCAGGCTGTCGGAGTTGTCGCCTGACGAAGCGGTGGTCAGGCTGGACAGGAAAGTCTGCGCCACGGTGGAAAGCTGGCCGAGCGAAGTCTGGGTCGAGGAAAGCCGGGCGGCGACCAGTCCGTTGGAATCGATGACCACGTTCAGCCGGTCGAGGTCACGCGAGAAGGTGACCGACTGAGCCGTGCGGCCGCCGAGCGCAAGGCCGACATCGGCGACCTTGCCGGTCGACGATTCCTTGGTGGCTTTGACGAGGTCCGCCTGCATGCGCATCTGTTGGTAGCGCATGGCGTTGGTGAGGGCGGCCGAGGAGACTGAGGTCATGGATTATCCCACCGCGTTCAACAGGGCCGTCATCATATCGTCGACGGTCTTCATCATCCGGGCCGACGCCTGATAGGTATGTTCGAGATCGAGCATCAACGACATTTCCTGGTCGACGTTGACGCCGGTGGCATTGGAGAGCGCCTCGGCGCTGCGCTGGGCCAGCGCTTCCTTGGCGTCCGACGCGGTCGAAGCCTGCTGGCGCATGGCCTGGAGCCAGCCGATCGAATTGGCGGCGTAGTCGGAAACGCTTGATGTCGCCGAAATTCCGGCGGCGGAATCGAACGTCATCGGCTGGTCGAGCCGGTCGCCATAGGCAACCAGGAGGCTGGAATATGACGCGCCGCCATCGGTATTGGCGACATAAGCAGCACCATTGGCGCCGCCGTCGCGCAGCAATGTCGGGTTGCCGCCAACGCTCGGATCCATCGCCGCGTTGATGCTGATCGAACCGGCAAGGCCGTTGACCAGCGTGCCCGCGGCCGGCACGGCCGGCGCGCCGGGCCAGGTGAACAGGCCGGCGGCGTTGGGCTGCGAAGGCGCGGTCTCGGCGAAGGCCGTGATCAGGCCGCGCGCGGTCTCGTCGAGCTGGCCCTGCATGGTCGAGGCAACGCCGTCGCGCAGCTGCAGCAAGCCGGCAAGCTTGCCGCTGGCGCTGGTATTGGCGCCGGCACCCGCCGAGACGGGGACGTTGTCGATATAGACGGTGTTGCCGGCGGCTCCGGCGGCATAGCCGGCCGACGGCGTGAAGCTGACCGTGCGCGGGATGGTCTCGAACAATGTGGTGCCGTCACCAGTGGTGATGACCATGTCGTTGTCGCCGCGTGTGAAAGTCGAGACCGGAACATAGTCGGCGATTTTTTTCAGCAGCGCGTCGCGTTGATCGAGAGCGTCGGAAACATCGGTGCCGGAACGGGTTCCGGAGATGACGGCCTGGTTGGCATCCTGGAACTGGCCGAGCAACGAATTGAGATCTTTGACAGCGGTGTCGATCTGACCGTCGGTCTGGGTGCGGAAGTCCTGGATGGCCTTGGAGCCTTCGTTCAGGGAGCGCACGACCTGCTTGGCCGCGTCGATGACCGTGGAGCCGAGATTCTGGTTGGACGGCGAGGTGGCGTAAAGCTGCAGCTGCTGCTGCAGATTGGCGATGGCCGTCGAGGGCGAGGACGCATTGTCGACGCCATTGACCGCCACGCTCAGCTGATCCATGCCGCTGTAGAGCGCGTTCTGGCCGCTATAGGCCGACAGCGCGCCGAGATTCTGGCGAAACAGCAGGTCGTTGGTCACGCGCTGGATATCGACCACCCGGGCGCCCGGCGTCGTGCTGGAGACGACGGCGATGCGGCGCGTATAGTCCGGATTGGAGGCGTCCGAGACGTTGCGCGTGACAACGCTTGTCTGCCGCGAGGTGGCCAGAAGCGCCGATTGGGCGATACTCAATGCGGAGGAAAGCGACATGCTGGTCTTTCACGGGCGGAGCCCGGTTTATCTCTTCAGGTTGACAAGGACGTCCATCAGATCGGAACCGGTCTGGAAGACTTTCGAATTGGCGGTGTAGCTGCGCTGTGCCGCGATCATGTCGGTCAATTCCTCGGCGATATCGACGTTGGAATTTTCGAGCGCGCCCGAGATGATGGAACCGGCCTTGCCTTCATTGGCAAAGCCGACACGGATCGCACCGGACTCGGTGCCTTGCGCATAGACGTTGCCAGGCAATGCCTTGAGCTGGTCGGGGCTTTGCACATCGGCCAGCGGAATCTTGTAGAGCGCCTTGGAGGTGCCGTCCTTGTACTGGGCGTAGATGGTACCGTCCTTGCTGATCTGGATCTTGTCGATGGTGCTCGGCGCGTTGCCGTTGACCTTGGCGTCGGAAACGGTGAAGCCGGTGCCAAGCTGGGTGAGCGCCGACAGATCGAGATCGAGGCTGGCGCCGCCCGGCACCGTGAACGTAACGCCGGTGGGAGTGCCGGTGAGTTTGCCGGTGGTGGTATCAAAGGTCAGGTTGGCCGAGCCCAGCGCGCCGCCGGCAGCGTATGGAAACCCGGTTCCAGCCGTGGCCTTGGACTGGTCGAAGACCGCCACCTGCCAGGTGCCGGCGCCGGTGTTGGTGAAATAGACGTCGAGCAGCTTCTTGTTGCCGAGGTTGTCATAGGCGACCATCGACGTTTTCTGGGTGTACTGCGAGCCGGCAACGTTGTCGGTGGGCCGGCTGCCGGCGGCGACCGGCGTTGCACCTGCCGGCAGATTGCCGCTGAAATTACCTTCGGTGCTCGGCGTTGCGGTCAATCCCTGGTCGGAAATGACGACGGGCTCGAGACCTTCGAAGCCGTTGACGGTCGCTGCCGGCGTGCCGTTGGCGTAGCTGTAGGCCATCAACTGGAAACCGGCGGCATTGACCAGCCGGCCCTGTGCGTCGGGAACGAAGGCGCCGGCGCGGGTCAGGAAAGGGGTGCCGCTTGGATCCTGGACGACAAAGAAGCCGTCGCCGCTGACGGCAAGGTCGGAAACCGAGGTGGTGTATTGAAGCACGCCGGGATCGCTTACCGCCTGGCGGATCGTCGTGGTGACGCCGCCGGAATTGTAGGCGCCGCCCGTCGACGGCATGATCAGCGTCGAGAATTCGGCGGAGGACCGCTTGTAGCCGGTGGTGTCGGAGTTAGCGATGTTGTCGGCTGTCGTCGACAGGCGGTTTGCCTGGGCGTTCATGCCGGAAACGCCGGTCCGCATCATTCCGTAGAGGCTCATCGAGATGTCTCCGCAATATCCATGCCACTGGCTTCGAGGCTACGCGTCCTGTCTTGCGCGAGGCTGGCGCGGTGCTGCATCAGAATACGAGCCGGTAGCCGAGGAAGCGCTTGGAATCGATGGGGTCGGTGCCCAGCTTCTCACGCAGTTTCTTGCGCAGTTTGCTGATGTGGCTTTCCACCACGTTCTCCTCGACCTCTTCGTCGAAGATGCCGTAGATGGCGTTGAACACCTGGGTCTTGGTGACGCGACGTCCGCGGTTGCTCGCCAGATATTCCAGGATGCGGCGCTCACGGCGCGGTAAGGGCAGCGGCTGGCCGTCGATCTCGGGATCGCGGCCGTCCATGAAGATGCGCATGGCGCCGATCTCGGTAAAGGCGACATCCTCGTTGGCACGGCGCCGGATGGCGGTGATGCGGGCCAGGATTTCGCGGATGTGCACCGGCTTGCGGATGACGTCGTCGACACCGCTTTCGAACAACCGCAGCGTGTTTTCCAGCGAATGCTGCTCGCTGAGCGCAATCACCGGAGCTCCGGTGCGGTCGCGGATCTGGCGTGGGGAGATCGCGCCGTCACGGCAATCGCCGATCAGGAAGGCTCGCACCGAGCGCAGATCGGTATCGGCGGCCGAGTTCACCCATTCGCCGAATTCGCTTGGCGCAAAGCCGGCGCAGGCGACGCCCTCGCGGTCAAAAAGTGAATTGTAGCCCTCTGTCACGAGCTCTCGCTCGTCAACGATAACGATCATCGGCCCCGCCTTCCGAATCAGCTCATCTGCCCCGTGGGGAAAGGCGTATCCGCTGGCGGGAATCCTGAACACGGTCATTTCTTGTAACTAGTTTCTTGGGAGTCTGGAATCGTATCGGTTGCATTAGCGTGCAGCCAGATATGCTTGCCGGTCCAAGTCTTGACCAAGTCGAATCGGTGGCCTGGCAGCCACGGATTTGATGTATTAGAAGCAGAAAATGCGCTTACGGGTTGCAGAAAGCGCGGGCGTTCGTCGTCCATTTGCCAAAGCCGGTGGCAACCATGTTGGCGATCACCCTGCACACATAGACCTTCTGCGCCGGGTCGTTGTCGGGACCGGCATGATAGCGGGCGACCGCCATCGACCAGGTCTCATGACGGGCGTGGAGGCTGGCCAGGAAGCGCGCTGCGTAGTCGACGTTCTGGCGCGGGTCGAGCATGTCCTCGACACTGCGGAAATGCGAGGCGTGGTAGTGATGATTGATCTGCATGCAACCGAGATCGATCAGCGTCTTACCCTCCCGCTGGGCGTTGGCGAAGGCGGCAAGCGCTTCGGCCCGGTTTCTCGGAAAGACCGCTTTTCCTTCTATATTCAAGGCGTTGGGCTGAAGGCTGCCCTTGTTGCCGGTCTCGGTCAGCCCGACGGCATAGAGAATGCCGGCGGGCACGCCGTAGCGGTCGGCGGCACGCAGGATCTCGGGCTCGCAAGGATTGGTGGCGGCGCCGGCGCCGCTGGCGAGGCTAGATAAACATATCGCCGCCAGCGCGCTCGCGAGGATGCGAAGCGGCGCGGCCGTGTGCTTGCGCGTCATCATGGCTACCCCTTGCGGATTGCTGACCGGACTGCTGGCCGGCGGCCCCGCCATTGCCGCCGCCGGAATTTCCGGGCTGAAAGGATGACGGATCGCGGCCGGGCGCGGCGCCCGGCGAGGCGGTGGCATCCGTGCGGGTTGTAGAGGGGACAGCTATCGAAGGTTGCAGGATGGTGACCTTATCAACCTCGAAGCCAAGCCCGCGCAGCGACTTGACGATCGCTTCGCTGTCGCTGGAGAGCCGCCGATAGGCATCGTGTGTTTCGGGCTTCAACTCAATCGAAAGTTGTTCTCCTGACAGGCGCAGATGGGCCGTGACCACGCCCAGTTCGGCCGGGTGAAGTTCGATCTTCAATACATGTGTCGGAACGGCAACAGAGCCCGTCAGTTGAGCGGTCGCGGAGGCCGCGGAAAGCACCTGGTTCGGACCGCCGTCGGCTGAAATGGCGCCGATGACATTGAGGGCCGCCTGGCTGATCGGTGCCTGCGGCGGCGCGGGGAAGCTGCGCTCGGAAACGACGTCGACGCGTGCCGCCGCGGACAGCTGCTTGCCTGGCTCGGACCGCAATGAGGACTGAAGGTCGGCCATGGATTTCAATTGCGGCGCAGCCTGTTTCGGCTCCACGCTGGGAACCTCGGCGGGCGCCGCCTCGGGCAGGGGGCCGGCCGCGATCATGCTGTCGTGTCTTGGCGCGCCGGCCGGTTCGCGGGCGGCCTTGCCGTCGAGCTTCGTCAACGGCCCATCGACGAGCGACACCCGCTCAGGCTTTGACATGGGCTCGAGTTCGTCCAGACCAGCGCTGGAATCCTGCCGGTAAGCCTTGGATGGAAGCTGTCCGTCGACAGCGGCGTCCTGACCTGTTGCGCTCGCATCCGAGCCGGCCGACTTGGCCGATGTCGAGAAATGGCGCAGGTCATGAAACGCCATCAGCAGCGGCAAATGCTCGTCGAGCGGCGTCGCGCCGGCGTCGGTTGCCGATGCGTCGATGTCGGCATCCTTTTGCGTCGCGTCGTTCTTGCCGTCCTTCATGGATTTCGCCGCGTGTGATCCGGTCGGCGTTGCCCTTGCCTTGGTCGCGGGCATCGGTTCGTCCTCGCCTGCTTTTGCCGCGAGATTCGCGGCAAGCCTGTTCCAACGCGGATCGCGGGAACCTGCCTCGGTCGGTGGTTGCTTTTCCGAATGGACGGGGCCTGCGCCGCCATGCACCATCTTGCCGAAGCCGGCATCGTCCTTTTTTCCGGCGGCCGGCTGCTCGGCCGTGCGCGCGGCGGTAAATCCTGGCAGGGCCGAGCCGAGGCTGGGGGTCATTTCGGGGCGGCTCCAAGCATCTGGTCGATCAGGTCGAGCTGTCGACGGGTTTTTGTCATGGCTGCGTCGGTAGGGTCGGTCGTGTCGGCGCTGGCCGGCGCCGCCGGAGCCGATGCCGGCAGCACGGTTGCCGCGTCGGGCGCGGGCTCGGACGCGCTCGGCGCAGCCACAGCCGCGTCTGGCGACGGTGCAACCGCCGGCTGTTCGGAGACGGCACCCTCGACGGGCGGCAATCCGGCGGCATCAGTGGCCGATGCGGCAATCTCGGGTTCGGGCGATGGCGCGGCCGCGGCCGGCGCCGGATTTACAGCCGGAAGGGAAGCAGGCGGTGCCACCACTTCCCCGGCGATGGCCTGGGCGGCGTCGAGCAAGGCGCGGTCGCCGTCCGACAATTTGCTGCGGTCGATCTTGCCCAGTTTGGCGCGCACGTCCTCGATGGTGTCGGAGGTGACGGTGGACAGGCTGGAATAGAGCAAGGCGCGCGGATCGCCCTGATTGGTATTGCCGTCGCGACCTTGTTCGGCCCTCGCCGATGCGAAGGCCGACAAGTCGCTCATGCCATCGATCGCGGCGCGGCGGGCGATGCGCAGATAGATCACCTTCTCGCGCTCTGGATCCATCATCGAGGTGATGTCGGCAAGCTTGTCCTGGCTGACCGACATGTGCAGGGTGATCACGCCGGAGACGAAGGAATCGGCGAACTGGCTGGCGTAGGGCGAGTAGAGGTAGCGCTCGACATACTGGGTGGAGGCAAGAGCGAACCGTGCCGCGTCGCCTTGCGCGACGGCAATGCCGACCGAGCGCCGCAAGGCCGCTTCTTCCACCAGCGTGCCGGGACTGAGCAGCTTGGCCTCGTCGAGCAGCGTGAGCGCGGCCGCCGGCTGGTCCGTGGCAAGCAGTGACCCCTTGACCAAAGCGAGGAAGGCGCCGAGATCGCCCGGCAGGGTCATCGGGTCGACTGGCCCCAGTGCCTCGATCGCCGCGCCGGGCCGGCCGTTCAGATAGTCGATCACACCTTTGGCTATGGCAAGGTTCTGCGAATCCGAGGCGGCGCGCGATACGGCCGCCTCGACCGTCACCGGATTGCCGCCACTCATGCCGTAGACCAGGAGCGCGCGAAAGTTCCTGGGGTCCTTGAAATCCTCGGCATCCGCCGCGCGCAACCGCGCATCGGTCATCTCGAGCAGCTTGGCCTGCATCGGCATCGCGGCATGATCGCCGGCCGCGATGCGGTCCTGGACGAGCTGCAACGAGCGCACCAATTGATAAGGCTGCAGCATATCCTGGGCGAGACCCGCTGACGGATACGCCGCGGCCAGCAGCAACAGGCCCATCAGGCGGCTGGTGAGCGCCGCCCGCTTCATCCGCCGGTCGCCATCAGGATCTCGATGCGACGGTTGGCCGCCGACAGCGGATCCGCGGCATCCTTGGGCTGGCGATCGGCAAAGCCTGCAACCTCGGTGATGCGGCGTTCGTCGACGCCGCCACGCACGAGCATGTAGTAGGCGGAGTGCGCCCGCGCCGTCGACAGCCGCCAATTGTCGTAGTTGGCGCTGCGGAAGGGGCGCGCATCGGTGTGGCCGTTGATGCTGATCGTGCCTTTCTGGCTGTTGACGATGCGGCCGATCTTTTCCATCGCCAGCACCAGCTCACGGCTCGGCACCGCCGAGCCGACCTCGAACATGCCGAAGTCGAGCTGATCGGTGATGGAGATGACGACGCCCTTGTCGGTGGCCTCGACCGAGACACCGTCATGCAGCTTGTCACCGAGCTTGAAGGCGGCGGCCAGTTGCTGCTTGACGTCGGCTGCCGCCTTCAGGGCGGCGGCGGTAGGAGCCTTGTCCGCGGCCTCGGATTTCGCGGCCTCCTGCTTCGCGGCGTCCGTGCCCGCCTTGTCCACATCCGCCTTGTCCGCGTCCGTGGCCTTGTCGTCTCCAGCCTTGCTGTTGCCCGCCTTGGCATCGCCGGTCTTGACCGTTGTCGCGGCGGCTTCCTTGCCATCCGCGGCCAGGGGCTCGAGCGGTGCGTCCTTGATGGGCGGAGCCGCAGGCACGGCCTTGACCCTGGCCACCTGCGTCTCGGCCGCCTTGTCGCCAGGCTTGAGCGGGTCGCCCTCGATCCTTGGGCGCTGGGCACTCGCCTCGGCGCCGGGCGCGGCGACCTGCTGCGACCAGAAGTCCGGCTCGAAAGGATCGCGGTAGGACGCGCCGCCGGAGGCGCCGGTCGCCGGGCCGGAATTCTGCGCGCCGCCATCGCCCTTCTGGCTGACATTCTGCATGACGCCGGTATCGGTGGCGATCTCCGAGAGCACCGCATAGGGGTCGGCGAAAAGATGCTCGTCCGACTGTTGCGCCTGCTGCGGCTCCTGCTTGTCCTGTTTGCGGTCGGATGAGCCCGCGGCTCCGGTGCCGTCCTGTCCGGCCTTGGTTGTCGCTTCCTGCGGGTCGTCGGCCGTCAACCCGACAGAGCGCGGACCATTGCCGAGATCCTTAAGGCCCTTTCGGCTCGACTCGCGGTCGACCAGCTTGACGGGGTTGAAGTAGGAGGCGACGGCCGTCTTGGTCTGTTCGTTGGCGGCATTGATCAGCCACATGACCAGAAAGAAGCACATCATCGCGGTCATGAAGTCGGCGAAGGCGATCTTCCAGACGCCGCCATGATGGCCTTCGTCGTGGTCGTCATGGCCGCGCCGCACGATGATGATCTCGTGCCTGCCATGATCGGCATCGGCGACGCTCATGACAGAACCTCGGAAAGGGTTGCCGACCATTCGGCCATGCGCGTCTCGAACACGGCCTCGTCGACGGTGACCGTCAGATCGAAGCCGGGCGCTTCGATGAAGTCGAGATTTTCGGCACGTGGCCCAAGCGATGCCTTGAGCGTTTCGAACAGCGAGTGCGGCCCGCGCACGGCGATGCGCACAGCTTCGCCATCGCCGACAGCTTCGCGGACCGCGCCGGCGAGCGCTTCAAGCGAACGCTTGCGCAGATCGTCGCTGACGACGCCGCCGATGATGCGGGCGACCGTGGCGGCGACAAGATCCGTCACGCGCGCCTCCATGGCGTCGATGCGCGACGAGACCGCATTGCCGACATCGCCGCCGAAGCTTTCCAGAAAGGCCCTCGCCTCCTCGGCATTGGCCTGACGCTCCGCTTCCAGCGCTGCCTCATGAGCCGCGGCAAGCCGTTCGGCGAGCGTTGTCTCTGCCTGAGCGACCGCTTCGGCGATCAGCGTGCCGATATCGGCCGTCGGTGCCGCCGCCTCCGGTTTGTGCTCGGCGACGGTCTGAGGCGGGCTGGCGCGTTGCGCGCGCGTGCCGAAATCCGGGAGAAGATCGAAGAGGGCTGCGGAAGCCATGGTCTACGCCGCGACTTCCTGGGCCGCCCATTTGCGCAGGATCTGCGCGGTGCGTTCCTCGTTGATATCGACCATGCGGGCGAGCCGTTCCTGCGGGGCAGGCCTGATCTTCTGGCGCAGGTCATCGAGCGAGGTGGCGCCGGCACGCGTGCCAGGCAAGGCGCTGACGGTGGCACCCGCGTCACCGGAGGCGACCGCCTCCGGCGTGGGCAGCGAGCGCTGGACCTCATCGAAATTGGGGCCCGCTATGGCGGGCGTCGCCTTGGCCGTCAGAGCCGCCGCCATCGGCCGCAGACCGAAGAAGGCGACCAGGAAGACCACGACGATGAAGGCGCCGGCATTGATCAGCGTGCCGGCATGCTGGCCGATGGAATCGAGCATTCCCGCCTGCGGAACCGCCTCGCCGTCCAGTCCGTCGATGAACTCCACCGCCGAGACGTCGATGACATCGCCGCGCTTGTCGTCGAAGCCGGTGGCGGAACTCACCATCTTCTGGATTTCGGCGACGCGCTTGGCGATCTGTTCCGGCGTCGCGTCCTTGCCCAGGATCGCCTTCAGCCTGTCCTGGTTGACGACTACGGCGATCGACATTTTGGTGACGCTGTAGCCGTTGGAGACGGTGGCGATCTTCTTGGAGTTGATCTCGTAGTTGGTGATCTCTTCCTTGCGGTCGTTGGCCGAGGAGGTCTGGGGACCTTCGGTGCTGGTCGCCTGGGTTTCCGGCAGATTCTGCTCGACGCTGGCCGGGGTCGAGGCCTGCTTCTGGTTGCTGTTCTCGTTGGCACGCACCGACTGCACCGAGCGTTCGACGCGCGATTCCGGATCGAAGATCGTCTCTTCGGTCTGGCGGGTGTCGGTGTTGACGTCGGCCTTGACGCTGGCACGGAAATTGTCCGGGCCGAGATAGGGGGTCAGCGCGCGGCGGATGTTGTCGCCGATCTGCGCCTCGACGGTCTGCTCTACGCCGAGCGTACGGGCGGCGCTGGTGTTGGATGGATCGTCGCCCGCGGCCAGGAGGTTGCCGTTGGAATCGAGCACCGTCACCTTGTCGGCCGACAGGCCGGGAACGGCGGCGGCGACGAGATGGCGGATCGACATGGCGCTTTTCTCCGCGTCGATGCCGGCATAGCGGATGACGACCGAGGCAGAAGGTTGCTGTTCGTCGCGGCGGAAATTGGCACGCTCGGACATGACGATGTGGACACGTGCCGCCTTGATGCCTGCGATCGACTGGATGGTGCGGGCGATCTCGCCTTCCAGCGCCCGCACCCGGGTGATCTGCTGCATGAAGGAGGTGAGTCCCATCGCGCCGACATTGTCGAAGAGTTCGTATCCGGCATTGGCGCTGGTCGGTAGGCCCTTCTCGGCAAGTAGCATGCGTGCCTGCGCCGTGGTGCCGGCCGGCACCAGCACGGAAGTCCCGTCGGCGCCGACGTCGAAGCCGATGCCGGCCTCGCCCAGCACCAGGCCGATCTGGTTCACGTCGGAGCGGTCGAGCCCGACATAAAGCGTGTCATAGGCCGGGCGGTTGAGGTAGACCGAGGCAACGCCGATGACCGCCATCACCAGCACGGCAATGCCGGCCAGCATGGCGAGGCGCCTGACGCCAAAGCCGCGGAGATTCGAGATGATGCTCTGGATCTGTTCCGGCACGGTTGAGCGACTCCCAGCATGACTGTCAGCCGGGACACTAGCTCTCGAAGCTTGTGCGAAAATGAAATCGGGCCGCGCTTGCGGCGCGGCCCGTCAATTGGAAGCAAATGCAATCCGTCGGCTAAGATCAGCCTAGCCGTTCTTGAACAGCGACAGGATTGACTGCGAGGAGCTGTTGGCGATCGACAAGGATTGGATGCCGAGCTGCTGTTGAACCTGCAGCGCCTGGAGGCGGGTCGATTCCTTGTTCATGTCGGCATCTACGAGCTGGCCGACGCCGCGGTCGATGGAGTCCATCAGGCTTTGCGTGAAGGTCTTCTGCAGGTCGATCGAGCTCTTGGCGGCGCCGAGAATGGTGGCGGAGTCGGTCAACTGGCTCATGACGTCGTCGATCTTGTTGACCATCTGCGTGATGATGTCGTCGGTCACACCAGACGCCGTGATGTCGAGATTAAAGGCCGAGACGTTGTCTATCTTGGCAACCGTCGTGCCCGCGGCGGTCTGGCCGGCGGTGTTGGCCGCGATGTCGGTGCTGCCGCTGGCGATCGAGGCGGCATAGGCGGTATCGTAGAGATTCTGGGCCGCGGCCGTGGCGTAGACCGAGGTTGCACGGTCGATAATGCCTTGGTTCTTGACGGCGGTGGGAAGCCCGCTGTCGAAAAGCTTGGTGCTCTCGACATCGACATCGATCGTGCCGAGCGAGATCGCGCCCGACGAAGAGCGATTGAACGACGACACGATCTGGGCGTCAGGCTGGACGCCGTCATTGGCGGCGGAGACCTGCTTGGACGTCACCGACAGATAGTTCGAGCCGGAGAAAGTAGCAGCATCGGCAAACGATTTCATCTGCGCCTGAAGCGCGGTGATTTCGGTCTGCGTCTTTGCCTTGTTGGCATCCGTCTGGCCAATGGTAGAAAGCAGCTTGGTCTTGAGGTTGCCGATGGTCGTCAGGACGTTGTTCATGCCGGTATAGGCGGTGTCGACCTTCGAGGCGCCGAGGCCGAGCGCATCCTGCACAGTAGAGAGAGCCTGATTGTCGGAACGCATGGTCGTGGCGATCGACCAGTAGGCGGCGTTGTCGGAGGCTTCGGAGACGCGGTACCCGGTCGAAATCCGGGCCTGCGTCTGCTCGAGCGATCTGTTGGTGGCGTTAAGGCTTTGAAGTGCAGTCAACGCCGCAGCGTTCGTCATGATGCTCGCCAAGAAACTCACTCCTTTTCCAAGGCCGGCCCTCACCGGCTTTAACCCTCGCGGGCCGGTCGGCCCGCCTGTGGATCGCCGTGCCAAGGAGGCCGATTGGGCAATCCGTCGTAAGCGTTGGTTAACCATAACTAGCGCGGTATGGTTAATGGTCAGTTAAAAGACCGGCTTCGAGGGTTAAGGAACGAGCGTTGCGCGGGGCTGGTGCAAACGCAAAACGGGCCGCGCTTTTGGCGCGGCCCGCATGATTGTTTGTACTGCTTGAGCTAGTAAGATCAGCCGCGGAAGAGCGACAGGATCGACTGCGACGAGCCGTTGGCGATCGAAAGCGCCTGGACACCGAGCTGCTGCTGAACCTGTAGGGCCTGGAGACGGGTCGATTCCTTGTTCATGTCGGCATCGACGAGCTGGCCGACGCCACGATCGATGGAGTCCATCAGGCTCGACGTGAAGGTCTTCTGCAGATCGATGGAGCTCTTGGCGGCGCCGAGCTTGGTGGCGGCGTCCGTCATTCCCTTGAGCGCGGCGTCGACAACGTTCATCTGCTGAGCGATCTGGGCATCGCTGAAGCCCTTGCCCGTGGTCGTGTCGTAGACTGCGAGCGTGGCCACCGAATAGGTGTCGCCGGTTGCCGGGGCAGCACCTGCGGTCGGGTTCTGGGCAGCCGTGGTGACGGCAGCGCCGGTGGTGCCGAGGCGGTCGGCATCGAGGATGCCCTTCTTGGTGCCCGTCGTGGTGCCGGCTTCATACAGCTTGATGCTTTCGACGTTGACATCGATCGTGCTGATCGAGGACTTGCCGGAAGCGTCGCGATTGAAGGCCGAAACGATTTTGACGTCGGCTGCCGCAGTGCCGGTGCCGCTGTCGACCGAAAGCATGTTGGTACCCGAGAAGGTAGCGCCGTCGGCATAGGCCTTCAACTGCTTCTGCAGGGCGGCGATTTCGACCTGGGTCTTTGCCTTGTCGGCATCGGTCTGGCCGTAGGAAGCGGTCAGCTTGGTCTTGATCTGGTTGATGGTGTCGATCGCGCTGTTCATGCCGGTGTAGGCGGTGTCGACTTTCGAAGCGCCGAGACCGAGGGCGTCCGAAACGGTCGACATCTGCTGGTTGTCGGAGCGCATCGTGGTGGCGATCGACCAGTAGGCGGCGTTATCGGAAGCCTGGGAGACGCGGTAGCCCGTCGAGATGCGGGCCTGAGTGGTGTCGAGGCTCTTCTGGGTGGCATTCAAGCTCTGCAGGGCGGTCAACGCCGAAGCGTTGGTCATGATACTGGCCATGGCTACTCGTACCTTGTTTTTACAGGGTGTTTTTTTGCATACCGGTTTGTCCGGTATGACGGAGCGGCATCATGCCAATGACCGTTGCGTTTTGGGTCACCCGCCATCTGCGAGCGACTATGGCGGCCAGTCCCTACCAAAGACCTAAACTGGACGGTTAATCGAAAATAATTTGGAGAAAATTCGCGCCCGCGGCCCTCCGCCCGGCACGGAGGGGCAAACGATGCCTGATGCCGGAGCGGCGGATCAGGTGAAGGAGCGCACCAGGCTGCCGACGAGCAGGTTCCAGCCGTCGATCAGGACGAAGAACAGGATCTTGAACGGCAGCGACACGACCGTGGGCGGCAGCATCATCATGCCCATCGCCATGGTGATGGTGGCCACGATCAGGTCGATGACCAGGAATGGCAGCACGATCAGGAAGCCGATCTCGAAGCCGCGCCTGATTTCGGAGATCATGAAGGCAGGCACCAGGATGCGCAGGTCGACGGTCTCCTTGGCGACGACCTGGCCGCGCTCACGGGCGAGATCGGCGAAAAGGTCGAAATCCTTGTCGCGCACATTGTGCAGCATGAAGGTGCGGAATGGATCCGAAATCTTCTCGAAGGCCTCGGTCTGGCTGATCTGGTTGTCCATCAGCGGCTTGACGCCGGTGTTCCAAGCCTGATCGAAGGTCGGCGCCATGACATAGAAGGTCATGAACAGCGACAGTGAAATGAGGATGAGGTTGGCCGGAGTCGACTGCAGGCCGATGCCGGCACGCAGGATCGAGAAGGCGATGACGAAGCGGGTGAAGCTCGTCACCATGATCAGCAGCCCCGGCGCCACCGACAGGACGGTCAGCAGGCCGAACATCTGGATGATGTAGCCGACGGTGGTGCCATCGGCCTTGCCGATGCCGCCAAGGTCCAGTTGCTGGGCCGCCGCGACGGAGGTGGCGGCACCGATCAGCGCCGCGGCAAGAAGAAATTTTCTCATTCGAGCAGCAATGTCCTGACGAGAACCTGTTTGACGTGCCCCTGACTGCGGATCGAGGCGCGTTCGTCGAGATCGGCCTTCAGGTGCTGGTAGCCGCTGGCGCCTTCGATCTGGTGCATCTTGAGCGTGCGCACGAAGGCCAGCAGGTCCTGGTGGATGTCCTCGGTCATCGCCGGCGGCTGCGGAGCGTCGTAGACCACGGACACTTCCATCCTGATCCAGGTATCGGCCGGCGAGGCGATGTTGGTGGTGATCGGCGCCAGCGCGACGAGTGTCGGGCCTGTGCCCGGCTGTTGGGCGGCTTCGGGCTGGGCGACCTTGCCCTCGTTTTCAGGCGCTACCGGCACCGACGATGGCGCGCCGACGCCCTTGAGATAGCCGCCCGACATCCAGCCCATGCCGATGGCGGCCGCCGTCACCAGGAGCAGCATGGCACCCTGGACGGCAAGGGAGGGACCCTTGCGAGGCTGAACCTGTTCGACATTGGCCACGGTGCTTTGCTCCCCAATCCCCAGAAGGCCAAGACCTAGAACGGAAGAACCTGGTCGAGGACCTGCTGGCCGTAGGCCGGCTGCTGGACCTCGCTGACGCGACCGCGGCCGCCATAGGAGATGCGCGCCTCGGCGATGCGTTCATAAGAGATGGTGTTCTCCGCGCCGATGTCCGACGGGCGCACCATGCCGGCGATCGTAAGCACCCGGAGCTCGTAGTTGACGCGCACTTCCTGGGAACCCCTGATCATCAGATTGCCGTTTGGCAGGACCTCGGTGACGACGGCGGCGACATTGAGCTCCAGATTCTCGGAGCGCTTGATTTCGCCGTCGGCGTTGGTTTCGGTGCTGGAGCTCAGGCCGGCGTCGCCTTTGCCGCTGGTGCTGTTGCCTTCCCATCCGAGCGTGACGTCGTAGCCCAGCTTGCGCGCGGCGGTGCGGCTTCTGTCGTTCTGGTTCTTGAAGTTGGCCTTATCGTTGAGCTTGATCCTGACAGTCAGGATGTCGCCTTCGCGTAGCGCTCTGGGATCGGTGAACAGCCGGCTCTGGCGGTCGTCCCAAAGCGAGAACTTCTTGACCGGCGCGGCGGGCGGCTGGGGATAGCTGTAGGGCGCGACCCCGTCGCTGCCGATGCCCGATCCGACCGGCGACAACGACGGTTCCCTGCCGATCTCCTTGAAGTTGGTGCCGCAGCCGGACAAGGCCGCCGCCGCGCACAGGATGAGTATTCTGCGGATCATGACGGATCTACCCTTCGGGCTGCGCTGGCCATGATGCCGGTGAGCGTCGCCGCCGCCTTCTGGTCCATTTCGTTGAGGATGACGCCGGCCTTGCGCGAATCGAGCTTCATCAGGATGGCCGCGGCCAGGTCGGCGTTGACGATCGCCAGCCGTTCGGCCGCCGCATCGGGCTTCATGCCGGCATAAATCTTGACGACGCTGTCTTCGGCCCGCGCCAGGAAGACCTCGCGCCGCTTCAGCCAGCTTTCATATTCGGCTTTCTTCTCGTCCAGTGCCTTCATGCGCTGGTCGATGCCGGCCTGGAGCTGTTTCAGCTCCTCCGCCTGCAAGGCATAGCGGCGGTCGCGCGCGGCGTCGGCGATGTTGGAGCAGAAGCGCTCGATCTCGCTCTGGTCGGGCGCTTTCTCCCGCGTCAATTGCAGCGGTGCCACGGCGGGCTGCGCTCCCGGCAGAACCTGGCGAACGGTGTCCTCGGCGCGCGTGACGCCGGCGAACGACATGGCCGCGAGAGCCGCGGCCGCGATCAGGATCGCGTGGCAGCGGCGGCTTTCATGGGATGAGAGGAGAGGGATCATCGGCATCGCTATTGGAGAACCAGATCGGCTTGGAGCGCGCCGGCCGACTTGATGCCCTGCAGGATGGCGATGATGCCGTCCGGCTTGACGCCGAGACGATTGAGGCCGGAGACGAGGGTTTGCAGGTCGGGTCCGTCGAGCACGGCGACGCGGGCGTCGGGGCGGCTGGCATCGATGGCGGTGAACGGCTCGACGGCGGTTTCGCCCTTGGAGAAGGGTTCGGGCTGCACGACGCGCGGCGCCTCCGTGATGCGCACCGTCAGCGTGCCGTGGCTGATGGCGACACGCGAGATCTTGACGTCGTTGCCGATGACGATGGTGCCAGTGCGCTCGTCGATGACGACGCGGGCCGGCGTGTCGGATTCGACCACCAGGTTCTCGATCTCGGCATAGAAGCGGGCCGCCGAGACGCTTTTCGGCCGCCTGATCTGCACCGTACGGGAATCGCGCTCGGCCGCCACGCGCATGCCGAAGCGCTGGGCGGTGTAGTCGTTGATGGCGTCGGCGATGCGAATGGCGGTCGAGAAATCGGGATTGCGCAGTTGCAGCGTCAGTGTCGACTGGTCGTCGAACTCGGCCTTCACCGAGCGCTCGACGATGGCGCCGTTCGGCACGCGGCCCGCGGTCGGCACGCCTTGCGTCAATTGCTCGGCCTGGCCTTGGGCGGTGAAGCCGGAAACGATGACCGCGCCCTGGCCGACGGCATAGATCTCCCCGTCCGCGGCCTTGAGCGGCGTCATGATCAGCGTGCCGCCGGCAAGCGAGGTGGCGTCGCCCATGGAGGAAACGTCGATGTCGATACGGGCGCCCGATTGCACGTAGGGTGGCATGTTGGCGGTGACGATGACGGCGGCGACGTTCTTGGCGCGCGCGCTGCCGCCTTCGGTGGCGATGCCGAGATTTTCGAGCATGGCGCGGATCGACTGTTCGGTAAACGGCGAATTGCGCAGGCTGTCGCCGGATCCGGCGAGGCCGATGACGAGGCCGTAGCCGACGAGCTGGTTGTCGCGCGAGCTCTGCAGCTGGGCGATGTCCTTGATGCGCGAGGCGACCTGGCCCGGCGGCAGCTGGCTCGGCCCGGGCGAGACGCGGAACATGCGCGTGGTGGTGGCCGGGTCATATTCTGGATCGGTGTAGACACCGCCATCCCTGGCGGCGAGCTCACGCTTGGCCTTGGGTGTCAGGCCATCGGCCAGCGCCGGCTGCAGGCCAAGTGCTGCCGCGAGCAGAAGGGTAAGCGGGCGCATCATGAAGCGCCGACCTGGATGGTGCCGTCGGCCATCACCGTGCCGGAGAGGATCTTGCCGCTGTCGCTGTTGCGAACCTTGATGAAGTCGCCGGCCGAGCCCGGCTGCAAGGTCACGGCGGTGGCGGTGATGGTCAGCCCGCCGGCAACGAAGAAGACCTGCACGGCGGCGCCCTGTTCGACCAGCCAGGCCTCGCGGATGGCGGCGGAGGGAATGTAGCGGCCGGGCAGCAGCGTGCGCTTGGCGATCTTGCCCTGGAGTTCCTCGGCGCGCGTCGCCATCGCATCGGGCTTGTGCTTGCCGGGGATGAGGGTGACCTGCTTCAAGGCGCCGAGCTCGATGGTTTCGCCGGGATAGATGACGCGGTTGGGGATCAGCACGACCTCGCCGGTGGCTTGATTGCTGGCGATCTGATTGGCCGATTGACCTGTCGATTCCTGGGCAAAAGCCGGCATGCCGCCGGCCGCCAGCGCAAGGATCAGCGCGGCGCGGCGGAATGCGGAGCAGGAGATCGGCATCGCCATCATCCCTTACCTGATGTTCTTGGAGACGACGGAGGCCATGTCGTCGGCCGCCTGGATGACCTTGGAATTCATCTCATAGGCGCGCTGCGCCGAGATCAGCTCGGTGATTTCCTTGACCGGGTCGACGTTGGAAGCCTCGAGATAGCCTTGCTGGATGGTGGCGAAGCCGGGATCGCCGGGCACGCCGACATTGGCCGGCCCCGAAGCCGTCGTTTCCTGGAAGAGATTGTCGCCGAGCGGCGCAAGGCCGGCCTCGTTGGCGAAGTTGACGATCTGGAGCTGGCCGAGATTCTGCAGGTCGGTCTGACCGTCGATGCGGGCAAAGACCTGACCGGTCTTGTTGACGATGACCTCGACGGCGTCGACCGGCACGGTGATGGCCGGAATGACGCTGGCGCCGTCAACCGTCACCAGCTGGCCGGTGGCGTTGGTGTTGAAGGCGCCGGCGCGCGTGTAGAGCGTGCCGCCATCGGCACCCTCGATCTGGAACCAGCCCCTGCCGGTCAGCGCCATGTCGAAACTGTTGCCGGTGCTGGTCAGTTCGCCCTGGGTGTGGACGTTGCGCACGGCGGTGGTCTTGACGCCGAGGCCGATGGAAACGCCTTCCGGTACCAGCGAGGCGTTGGAGCGGTTGGGCACGCCTTGCGTGCGGTCGACCTGGTAGAGCAGGTCGGAGAATTCGGCGCGCGCCCGCTTGTAGCCGGTGGTGTTGATGTTGGCGATGTTGTTGGCGATGACTTCCAGATTGGTCTGCTGGGCATTCATGCCGGTGGCGGCGATGGCGAGTGCTTTCATGGCCTGCTCCTCAGATACCCATGCGACTGACTTCGAGATAGGCCGAAACGACCTTGTCGCGGATGGCGACAGCGGTCTGCAGCGCCTGCTGGGCGCTCATCACGGCATCGACGACCTGGCGGGTGTCGGCGTCGCCCTTGAGTGCCTGCAGCGACACCTGCTCGGCATTTTGCAGCGTGTTGACGGTCTTGGAGGCCGCCTGGCTGACGGCTTCGGCGAATGAGGTGCCGATGTTGGCGGATGCCGCCGACGCAACGCCGCCCTGCAGCAGGTCGGTGGCTGTGTCGCCCAGCCCAGGCTTGAGGTTGAGCGCGCCGATGCCGTTGACGATCATTGGTTCCTCATCAGGTCGATGGTCATTGAAATGAGGTCGCGCGCCTGCTTCACGACTTGCAGGTTGGCCTCGTAGGAGCGGTTGGCCTCGGTCATGTCGGCCATTTCGATCAGCACGTTGACATTGGGCATCTTGACGTAGCCCTTCTCGTCGGCGGCCTCGTTGCCGGGCTGGAATTCGACCGGAAAGTCGCTCGGGTCGCGGTCGATCGAGTTCACCTCGACCGTGGAGCTGCCGGAGGCGCGGTCGAGTTCGGAGACGAAGCTGATGGTCTTGCGGCGATACGGGTCGGCGCCCGGCGTGGTGCCTGTCGACTGGGCGTTGGCGAGGTTTTCCGAAACAACGCGCAGGCGCTCGGACTGGGCGCCGAGGCCTGATGCTGCGACTTTGAGGGCTGCGGTCAGCGCGTCCATGATCAGCTCTTCACCGCCATCATCATCATTGAGTGGAATGCCTTGACGATGGCCGTGTTGAGCTCGAAGGAGCGGCGCACTTCGCCGGCCTTGAGGAGCTGGTCTTCAAGCACGACCGTGTTCTTGGACGGCATGATCACGCCGTCGTCTTCCTGCGGCTTGATGGAGAAGCCGGCATTGGTCGCGGCGCTGCCGAGATGGCCGGGCTCGGTTATCTGCAGCGATACCGCGGTGCGGTCGAGCACCTTCTCGAACGGCTCGACATCGTTTGCCGTGTAGCCCGGCGTGTTGGCATTGGCGATGTTGCCGGCGACAGCGGACTGACGCACTGACAGCCACTGCGCTTGCTTGGCGGCGAGATCGAAAAGGGAAACGGGCTCCATGGGAATCTCCGGGCATGTGCCCAAAGACTAGGCCGCCAGTCTTGCGCGGACCTTGCGGATGGTCGTGACGGCCTTACTTGGAAAGCTCGATCACCTGGTTCGTGCTGGTGAGCATGACCCATTTGCCGTTGCGCTGTTCAATCGCCGATACCTTGCTGGAATCGGGCAGCGTGGAGCCGCGTTGAACCATCCACAGGCCGGTGTCGTCCTCGATCATGGCGCGGCCGTTGGCGACATGGACCATGCGGAACTTCGCAACATCGGCGGGGAAGGGCTGGTCGCCGGGCGGCTCCTGTTTGGAATCGTCCTGCACCGTGCCGGTGGCAAGCAGGTCGACACCGGCATTGGGTACGTCCTTGGCGGTCAGCGGCGCGCTGCGTGCGGCAACCACGCCGCCGCCCGCACGTCCCGAATTGGTGCCGGTGCCGCCGAATTTGATCGCCTGCACGCCGAACTGGTCCTGGTTGAAGAAGATATACCAGGGAAACAGGGCGCAGATCAGGCCAAGCGTGACGCCAAGCGCGGCGATGACAAGGTCGCTGCGCCGGTCCGCCTTCTTTCTCAATCTTGGAAATTGCGCCTTTGGCGGTTGCGGCCATTCGGTGTCGGGAAAGAGGCCGTCGATCAACGATTCGCGGCTTGCCTGTATCATCTCGGGTGCATCGACGCCGGGAACCACAGGCGTTGAGGAAGGGGCCGCCCGGACCAGAAGAGGTTCGGATCGCGGCAGAGCCGGTTTGGCCGCCCTGGCCAGAACAGCCGCGGTCCTGGCGGCCACGGCGCCGGCGGCGTTTGCCCTGGCGACCAGGGCTTCCTCCTCGCGAGCCTGCTCCGCGGCCTGTGCCTCGGCGATCATCTCGTTAAGGAGGCGCTCGGTGTACTGGCGTTCAGTCTCCTGGTTCGGCATTCTGCTTTCCCTTGAGGTGACGGGCGAGGTCGGAGAACGGATCGGCGGACGGTCGGTCCCTGGGCGATTGCGTCAGTGCCTCATAAATCAGCGGCACCTGGCGCACGGCCATGTCGAGTTCGGCGTCGACGCCGCCCTGATAGGCGCCGAGCAGGCGGATGTCGCGCGTGTCCTCGAAGCGCGAGATCATCGATTTCAGCCGTGTCACCAGGGCTCGCTGCTCGACGCTCCAGGCCTTGCCGGCCAGCCGCGATATGGATGACAGCGGATTGACCGGCGGGTAGCGGCCCTGTTCGGCGATGACGCGGTCGAGCACGACATGGCCGTCGAGGATGCCGCGCACGGAATCGGCGACCGGGTCGTTGTGGTCGTCGCCATCGACCAGCACGGAGATGACGGCGGTTATCGAACCTTTGCCTTCGGCGCCGGGACCGGCGCGCTCCAGCAGCTTGGGCAGCTCGGTGAAGACCGAGGCGGGATAGCCGCGGGCGACCGGCGGCTCGCCGGTTCCCGTCGCCACCTCGCGCAACGCGTGAGCGAAGCGGGTGATGGAATCCAGCACCAGCAGCACACGGTGGCCCTGGTCGCGAAAATGTTCGGCCACGCGCATGGCGGTGTCGGGCGCGCGCCGGCGCATCATGGCGCTCTCGTCGCTCGTGGCGACGACGGCGACCGTCTTGACCATGCTGTCGCCGATCGTATCCTCGAGGAATTCGCGAACCTCGCGGCCGCGTTCACCGATCAGCGCGACGACGACCGTGTCGAACGCGTCGGCACCGGCGAGCATGGCAAGCAGCGTCGACTTGCCGACACCGGAGCCGGCGAAAACGCCCATGCGCTGGCCGAAGCAGAGCGGCGTGAAGATATCGATGACCTTGACGCCGGTCATGAAGGCGGTGCCTACGCGTTGCCGCGCCATGGCGCCAGGTGTCGCTGCGCCGGCCGACATATCGTCGCCCCTGAGCAAGGGCGGACCGCCATCGATGGCCCGGGTGAGCGCGTCGATGGCGCGGCCGCGCCACGAGGCATGCGGCGTCACCGCGAGCGGCCCGCGGCGGAACACGGCATCGCCGATGCCGGCGTCGGCGGTGCGTTCGAAGGGGGCGATCACAACCTCGTCACGGCTGATCTTGACGATCTCCCCGCGGCGCGTGCCGGCCAGGCCGCGTTGCTCGACAATGTCTCCCAGCCGGGCGAAATCGGAAAGGCCGCGCACCTTGTAGTGCGTCGATGTGACCTCGGTGACGAGGCCGCCGCGCTTGACCAGCCCGTCGCCGTCGCCGAAGCGCCTGATGATCCGCTCCAAGGCGGCAAGCCGGTGCTCCGGCGCTGGCTGGAGCTGTCTTTCAGGTGCGCGGATGGATGGATGCTCCGACGCCATGCTAAGACTTCGAGCCGAGCGTCTTTATCGCCTCGTCGCTGGAGGAGTCTGTCTGACGCATCAGCGCGGCGGTGTTCTCGAAGGCGCGCTGGACCATGATCAACCGGGTCATTTCCAGCACCGGATTGACATTGGATTCCTCGACGAAACCCTGGGCGACGCCGACGTCGGAGCGGTCGGTGACCGGGTCGGGCGTGCGCGAAGGCACGATGCCGGAGTTGCCGTAGCGCACGAAATTCTCACCCGGATCGAAATTGTAGAGGCCGATCGAGCCGACCAGCTGGTCGTTCTGGCGCAGCGAGCCGTCGGCGCCGGCCTTTGGTGGACCGTTGCGGGGATCGAGCTGGATCGGCGCGCCGCCGGCGTCGAGCACCGGGTGGCCCTCGATCGACATCAACTCGCCGTTCTCGTTCATCGAGAAGCGGCCGTCGCGGGTCATGACGGTGCCGGCCGGCGTGTCGATGGCGAACCAGGCGTCGCCCTGGATGGCAAAATCGAACGGGTTGCCGGTCTCCGTCATGGAACCATGGGCTCCAGACAGATAGGTCTTGCCGGACGACGCGAATGAAACCGATTTCTGCCCGGTCCCCGACACAACATCCTCGAACTTCACCCCGGTGGCGCGAAAGCCGACGGTGTTAGCGTTGGCGACATTGTCGGCGATCGTATCGAGCCGGCGCTCGAGGGCCATCTGCGCGGAGAGGGCGACATAGAGACTGTCTCGCATGGTCAGAACTTCAACTGCTGCATGGCCATCATCAGATCGGTGGAGATTCCGACGGTGGTGGGTTTCGCGAAGAGCACGCTGATCGAGGTCACGGCCGGCGAGGTCGGATTGTTGAGCTCGTACATGCTGGTGAAGCGGGTCAGGAACTTGTTCAGTTTCACGGGGTCGGTGAAATCCGAGAGGTCGAGCTTCTGCTCGAACAACTGCGCCTGCTTGTCGATATCGGCGGTGGCGAAGGAATCGGGCAGGCCGAGCGCGGTGCGCACGACGCTGGCGAGCGCGGTATCGGCCAGCACGTCGTACCAACTGGTGATGTCAGGTGCCTTGCGGTCGAAATAGAGCGCCAGCCGAACGCCTTCATTGGTCTTGCCGGCATCCTCCTCCAGCGTCTGGCGCATGTATTTGTCGACGGTCGGCTGCTGCGCCGCATTGATGGTGGTGGCGTCCTCGCCGTACTGTTCGAAATTGAACGCGGTGGCGAGGCCGGCATAGGCCTTGTTCGTCATCTTGTTGGCGACGCTGTCGGCGTCGCGGATGCCACCGGTAAGGACGCTGCGGATCAGATCCTTGCTTTCCTTAGCCGGATCGAGTCCGTAGGCCGACAGCGCATAATTGTACAAACGGCTGTTGGCCATCAGGTCGTCGATGGATTTCACGTTCGTGACGTTGGCCAGATAGTACGCGGTTTCCGACTTGATATAATCCGCATTCGGCGGGATCAGGCCAAGCGCTGATCCCGAGGTGTAGATCTTGGGCGTGTCCTTCAGCACTTCGTCGCGGGTCGTCGTCTGGTCGCCATATTGGGCAAAGTTGAACGCGGTGACGAAGTTGGCGTACCGCTTGTCCGTCAGCGCGTTTGCCGGGCTGTCGGGATCGCTGACGCCGCCCTCGAGCATCGTGCGGATCTGCGCAGGTTTTTCGGTCGATGCATCCAGTCCGTAAGAGGCCATGGCGAAGGTAAGCAGCCGCTTGTCCGCCATGAGGTCGTCGATCGATTTCACCTTGGAAATGTTTGCGGCATAATAATCCGCCTCGCCCTTGATGTATTGGGCGCTGGGCTTGACCAGTGTCAGCCCGGCTCCAGTCATGTATCCTTGCGGCACCGCCTGCTGGACAGCATCGCGTGTGGTGGTCTGATCGCCATACTGGCCGAAGTCGAAGGCCGCGACGAAGTTGGCGTAGCTCTTGTCGGTCAGTTTGTTGGCGGGGCTGTTGGGGTCGCTGACGCCACCTTCGAGCATCGCCCTGACGGTCGCCGCCGGTTCGGTCTCGCTATCGAGGCCGAACGCGGCCATCGCGTATGTCAAAAGGCGGCTGTTGCCCATGAGGTCGTCGATCGACTTAACCTTGGAGATGTTGGTGACGTAGTAGGCGGTTTCGCTCTGGTAGTAGGAGAGGCCGTTCTGCGCGGCACCGATCTTGACCTGCAGCGCATAGTTGCTCGTCACCAATTGTTGCGCCTTGTTGTAGATGGTCGTATCGGCGCCGTTAGCGGCGAAGTTGAAGGCGCTGACAAATTGCGCGTAGCGCTTGTCGGTCAGCTTGTTGGCGAAACTGTCGGGGTCGGTGACGCCTTCCTTGAGCGCCTTGACCATGAAGGCCTTGGCGTAGTCCATGTCCTCTAGGCCGTAGGCCTTCATGGCGTATTTGAACAGCCGATCATTGTTGACGAAATCGTCGATCGACTTCACCTTGGTGATGTTGGCGAGATAATATTGCGTCTCGCGGTCGACCGTCGGCTGTTGCTCGATGCGGTCGATCGACTTGTTGATGTCTTTGGTGATCAACTGGTAGCTGGTATAGGTACTGAGCAAGGACACGCCTCCGGCCGAAGCTATGCCAGCACAATAAACTCACTTCCTTGCGCGAAACTGAATCGGGCCCACCGCTTGGATTCAAGCCTCACACAAGGCACGGGGACTATCCCTTGTCCGACGTGAAATGCGGAAGGACCGGTCGTGGGCATTCTGATTGGACTTGTGGTGACGCTTGGCTGCGTCCTTGGCGGCTTCATGGCCATGGGCGGGCATCTGCACGTGCTGGTCCAGCCATGGGAAGCCGTGGTCATCTGCGGTGCCGCGCTCGGCACCTTCCTGGTCGCCAATCCGATGAAGACGGTCAAGGACACCGGCAAGGGCATTCTCGAAGCCTTCAAGCAGGCCGTGCCGAAGGAGCAGGACTATCTGGAAACGCTCGGCGTGCTGCACAGCCTGATGCGCGAGCTGCGCTCCAAGTCGCGCAGCGAGGTCGAGGCGCATATCGACAATCCCGAGGAATCGGCGATCTTCCAGGCCTTTCCGACCGTGCTCAAGAATCACGACCTGATGAATTTCATCTGCGACTACTGCCGCATCATCATCATCGGCAATGCCCGTTCGCATGAGATCGAGGCGCTGATGGACGAGGAAATCCAGACCATCAAGACCGACAAGATGAAGGCCTATCACGCGCTGGTCGCGGTCGGCGACGGCCTGCCGGCGCTCGGCATCGTCGCCGCGGTGCTCGGCGTGGTCAAGGCGATGGGCGCGCTCGACCAGTCGCCGGAAATCCTCGGCGGCCTGATCGGCGCCGCCCTGGTCGGCACCTTCCTCGGCATCTTCCTGTCCTATGCCGTGGTCGGGCCCGTGGCCACCAAGATCAAGACGGTGCGCGAGAAGAAGAACCGCCTCTACATCATCGTCAAGCAGACGCTGCTCGCCTACATGAACGGCGCGCTGCCGCAGGTGGCGATCGAGTTCGGCCGCAAGACCATCTCCTCCTATGAGCGGCCGACCATCGATGCCGTCGAGCAAAGCACGATGAACACCGGTACCGCCGAGAAGAAGGCCGCTTGAGCGATGCACGACAGATCGGTGCCGACACGGCCATGACCAGTCCGGGCAGCCCCGCGCAAGCGCGCTCGCTGATCATCGAGCGCCTGGTTGGCGACAGCGGCGAGGCCGACCAGGTCATCGACGCCGGCCGCGCCATGGCCGAGCGCGCCGTACCGCTGTTGCAGAAGGCGCTCGCGAGCGAGCTTGGCGCTCCGGTGGCCGTCGACCTCAAGACCGTGGAAGTCAGCCGTGTCCCCGAGGCGCGTTCGCGCGCCGGCGATACCTTCGCCATGACCGTGGTCGGCTCGCCGGCATCTTCGGACGCAATGACGCTGGTCATCGATGGTCCCGCGATCGCGATCATCGTGTCGACGCTGTTCGGCGGCGACCCGGACATGCCGGTGTCGCCGATCGAGCGCGACCTGTCGTCGATCGAAACCGATGTCTCGACCATGGTGTTCCAGGAGGTGGCGCAGGCGCTGAACGGGTCGGGGCGGCGCGCGCTCGAACTGCGGCTGCCCGTGCCGCGCGCCATGTCGGGCATCGAGGCCAGACGGCATGTGTTGCGCGACGGCGCCGCGATCCGCATCGTCCTCGGCATCTCCACGCCCGTCGACAGCGGCTCGATCACGATAACGATGCCGCAGCGTATCGTGCTGGCTGGCCGCGACGGTACGGGCAGCGCCGGCGAGGACGATCACGGCACCAGCTGGCGGGCGCGTTTCTCGGAAGAGGTCATGCGCTCGACCGTGTCGCTCGAAGCGACCATGCCGCTGGCACGGCTGACGCTCGGCGACCTTGCCAATCTCGAAGTGGGCCAGGTGATCGACTTCGACGAAACGGCACAGTCCCGGGCTCGCCTCAGCGCGCGCGGCCAGACGCTGTTCGTATGCGAGTTCGGGAAACTGGGGCAGAATTACACCGTCCGAATCAGGCATCCTTTCGATGCCGGGCAGGACTTCATCGATGGGCTCATGCCGGCCGGTGCCGGGCGCGCCTGAGCTATTGGAGACGACGCATGGCCAAGACCAAGGTAGAAGCAGAGCCCGACCAGCCGGACGAGCAGCTCGATCGCGCCATCGAGGAATTGCGCGGCGTCCTGCACGAGGAAGAGCAGCGTCCCGAGATGGCGGCGAGGGCTGCGGCCTCGGCCAATTCGAGCGTCATCATGAACATCCCCGTCGATGTCCAGATCATCCTGGGCAGCACCGAGATGGCGGTCGCCGACCTGATGGCATTGCAAAAGGGTTCGACGGTCGCGCTCAACCGCCGCATCGGCGAGCCGGTGGACGTCGTGGTGAACGGACGCAAGATCGCACGCGGCGAGATCACCGTGCTCGAAAGCGACCCGTCGCGCTTCGGCATCAGGCTGACCGAAATCATCGCCGGCACGAAGAGCGCCTAGACATGACTAGCTGGGTGTGCCCATGGCGGGGGAGGCGAGACACATGACGACGCCGCTGGCGACCCTGACACGCGCGCAGAAGGCGGCGGCCATACTGGTGGCGATGGGCAAACCGTCGGCCAGCCGCCTGTTGAAATTCTTCAAGCAGGAGGAGCTGAAGGCGTTGATCGAGGGTGCCCGGCTGCTCAGGACAATTCCGCAGAGCGATCTCGAGCGCATCGTCGCCGAATTCGAGGCCGAGTTCACCGAGGGCGCGGGCCTGCTCGATTCCGCCGACCGGATGGATACGATCCTCAACGAATCTCTCTCGCCCGAAGAGATGAGCGCTATCATGGGCAACAAGAAGCCGGAGGCGGCGCCCGAAGGACCGCCGCCGATCTGGCCCGATCTAGAAAAGCTCGAACCCTCCCGGCTGGGTACCTTCCTGGCGGGCGAACATCCGCAGACGGCGGCCATGGTGCTGTCGAAACTGGCGCCGCAAGCGGCGGCGAGCGTGCTTTTGACGCTGACCAAGCCGATGCGAGGCGAAATCATCAAGCGCATGGTGACGATGGCCAACGTGCCGCCCGCCGCCACCAGGATCGTCGAGAACCGGCTGCGCGCAAGCGTGCTGTCGGATACTTCGACCAAGGACACGTCGGCCGGGCAGGCGCGCGTCGCCAGCGTGCTCAACGAGCTGGAAAAGCCGCTGCTCGAGGAGGTCATGCAGGATCTCGAAGCGGCCGGCACTCCCGATCTCGACGGCGTTCGCGCCAGGCTGTTCGCTTTCGACGATCTGCCGCTGCTCAGCCAGAAGGCGCGCGTGCTTCTGTTCGACGGGCTGTCGACCGAGCTTGTCACGCTGGCGCTGCGCGGCACGTCGGCGGCGCTGGCCGAAGCGGTGCTGTCGGCGATCGGCGCCCGCTCGCGGCGCATGATCGAGGCCGAGCTCGGGCAAGGTTCGGAGGGCGTCCCCGCCGCCGACATCATGACGGCCCGCAAGACGATCGTGACGACCACCATCAGGCTGTCGCGCGAAGGCGCATTCGAACTTCCCTCGACGCAGAACGCCGCCTAGAGCCGGAATGACTTCAGGTCGAATTGGCCTGACGTCTGAAATTGCCTCTAAATCAAAGGATTAGAGCATGATGTCGCCCGAAAACCGCTTCACACTTTTCGGCATCACGCTCTAGGCATGTCCGACGCAACCGACAAGGACTCGAAAACCGAAGAGGCGACGGAAAAGAAGATCCGCGATACCATCGAACAGGGCAAGCTGCCCCATTCGAGGGAAACGGCGCTCCTCGCATCGTTCGTCGCTATACTGGTGTTCACGGTCTTCTACGCCAAGGACGCCGTCATCGACCTCAGCACGTTCCTGGCGATGTTTCTGGAGAAGCCCGAGGCCTGGCCGATGGACACCGAGACCGATGTCATCGCGCTCTACAAGCAGGTTTTGTTCGAAGTGGGTCGCGCCGTCGTGAGCCTGCTGGTGCTGCTGAGTGTTGCCGGCATTGGCGCTTCGGTGCTGCAAAACATGCCGCAATTCGTCGGCGAGCGGATCAGGCCGCAGATGTCGCGCATATCGATCGTCAAGGGCTGGAACCGGATGTTCGGTACCCAGGGCTGGGTCGAGTTCCTGAAATCGCTGGCAAAGGTCGGCTTCGCCATCACCGTGCTCACCTTCACGCTGTCGGAAGATCACCGCAAGCTGCTTGCCGGGATGATCACCAATCCGGTCGCTTTCGGCCTCGTCATCCGCGGCATTGCCGTCGACATATTGGTGGCGATCGTCTTCGTCATGGGACTGATCGCGGCGATCGACATCGTCTGGTCGCGCTTCCACTGGAAGCAGGATCTGCGCATGAGCAAGCAGGAGGTCAAGGACGAGTTCAAGCAGTCGGAGGGCGACCCGATCGTCAAATCGCGGCTGCGTTCGCTGGCCCGCGACCGGGCGCGCAAGCGGATGATGATTGCGGTGCCGAAGGCGACGCTCATCATCGCCAACCCGACGCACTTCTCGATCGCGTTGAAATATGTGCGCGACGAGGATTCGGCGCCGCTGGTGGTGGCCAAGGGACAGGATCTGGTGGCGCTCAAAATTCGCGAGATCGCCAAGGAGCACAACATCCCGATCTTCGAGGACGTGGCGCTCGCCCGCTCCATGTACAAGCAAGTTTCGGTCGATAATGTCATTCCATCGCAATTCTACCAGGCCGTCGCCGAACTGGTGCGGATCGTCTACTCGAAAAAGGCTGAGCGCAGACAGATTTCATGAACCGCCAACCGCACGCAAAATCCCGCGAGATCATCGTCGCCAGCGCCATCGAACAGGTGGTGGCGGAGCTCAGGCTGATCGACGTCGCCGACTATATCGCCTTCATCCGGCTGGAGCATTTCGCCTGCCTGTCGGATCTGGTCGATTCCGCGGCAGAGCTGTTCTTCATGCCGGGTACGCTGAGGCTCGGCCATGGCGGGGAGGCGCATGTCGACTGGAGCGGCAGCCCGCGCGTCGTGCTAGACCTGGAGCTTCGGCCACCTGGCGTGACCGTCTATTTCCAGCTGACGCTGAGCGAGACCGGTAACACGGTCGTGGTCAACTACGTTTCGTTCGAAAAGCCGGGCGAAGATCCCGAGCACAATACCGCGCTGTTGGAAGCGGTGATCGAGGAAGCGCGTATCCGCAAGGTCGAGCCGCTGGCCTTCTGAGGCGTTTCAGCCGGCCGACGGCCGCTATTCAATCAAGCCAAGCCTGAGGGCCTTGGCGACCGCCTGGTTGCGGTTGACGGCATTGAGCTTCTGGGTCGACTGGGTCAGGTACTGGTTGGCGGTGTGAACCGACAGTTTCAGCAGCCGTGCGATCTCCTCGCTGGTGTTGCCGTTGGCGGTCAGCTTCAAGCATTCGAGCTCACGCTTGGAGATCGAGCGCATCTTGCCGGCATCGCCCGGACGGATGCGCGCGACGGCGGCGAACAGCGAGAAGCAGCGGGCGTGGATCTCGTAAAGCCCGTCCTGCGCCAGCGCGATCTGCGATCCCAGGAAGACGACGAGGCCGCATTGGCCGCGATCGGCATGTACTGGAAAGGCGATGCCGCTCGAGCCGGGTGTCAGCGGCGCGATCTGTCCAGTCCAGGCGAGGGCGCCGAACATGTCGGCCATCGCCGCTACGCCATCATCCGTCCACCAGCGCGGCTCGGTCGAATTCCTGCTGTGGCGCACGATCTCCTCGCCATTGGCGCCCGAGATGAATTTCGTCGCCACCGCGATGCCGGGATAATCGGAATCAAAACAGGGAATCAGTCGCGCGCGCTCCGGCGACGGGCTGACGAAGAACAGGCCGAAGGCCGAGGCGTTGATGTCGACCGATATCCAGCGGCAGCGGCGCACGGCATCGGGAATGGTCACGGCATGATGCGTCTCGGAACCGAGCGAGAAGGCGCCGAACGGGCTGCGCTGCTCGTTGAAAAGGGCTTGCGCGGTGTCCTTGATGTCGGCGTGTCTCAAATGATGCCACTCCTTATCGCCGTGGCGATGGCCATCGCACGGTTCGAGGCCGCGAATTTCTGGATGGCGTGGGTGATGTAGCTGTTGACGGTGTTGGACGAGACGCCAAGGATGACCGCCACCTCGTCGGTGGTCTTGCCTTCGGAGACCCAGAACAGGCATTCGCGCTCGCGGTCCGACAGCGGATCCTGCATGGCCGCGGCGGCGATCAGTTGCGGAATGTGCGAAAGCGCGTAGCAGCATTTCAACTGCGCCTTCATCAGCGCCGGCTGGTCGATGCGGCCGGCGGCAGCGGCGGAGAACAAGGCGAACAGGCGTTGGCGGCCGACATTCAGCCGCAGCGAATAGATCTCGGCATGGCCGAGCACGTCGAGAAGCCGGGCCTCCTCGCCCGAGACCAGCCCGTCGGCATCCGGCGCCTGGGCAGCCACCAGCGATGTCGGGCGGATACCGGGCGCCGCGGTGAGCGGACCCTGGGCAAGGCCGGCGATCAGCCGCTTGCCGATCAGTTCGATGGCGTCGAAAATCCAGTTCGAGGAGACGATGCGCGCATCGTTGCGGTCCTGGTCATGGACGATGGCGACCAGCATGTAGCTGTCGGCCCCGATCTCGGCGGTCAGCTCCATGAAGAAGGAGGTGAGATCACCGCGCGACGCCAGGCGCGAGCCCAATGTGTCGGATTGAAGAGGCGCGGCGGGACTGCTCATCTGCTGCTTTTGGCCGGAATCGATTCTGACGTCCGGTTGCTGGAAAGCCAGCCGCCGAACCCGAAAACGCATTACTTTTACGAGACTCAAACGAGGCGCGGGGCCGCGCCCAACCAGACGGAATCCATTCAGGGAACGCGAAGACATCCGCGTCTGGCGCCGGAAAAATCCGGAACGTGAGACTTTGGGTGGTCGCCGCGCCCCCCGAGGACCGGCTGATTCGGGTCTAATCTACCCGCAGATGAATCCGACATCAAACGCGATTTGACAAAATCGAATCTGGTGGACTCGGTGCGCGACTCAGAGCGGCAACGAGCGGCCCGGTTTCATTGTTTCAGGACGGCTCACTCGCCGACATGAACCCGACATCAAAAAGCCAGAGGGTGTTGAGAGGCTGCCGTATCGAGGACCGATCGATTCCGGTAGGTTTTCGGCAACCGGCAGGGGTGGGCATCCCTTCGGTCGCAAAAGGCGGGATGGCGGCGCTTGCTGGGCTGCCACCGGTATCGGGGGGTAAAGATGAAGCAGGTTTTCCTGGCGTTCACGGTGGTGCTTGCGCTTTTCGCGGGCGCGGCAAAGGCCGAGCCGATCGTCACCTATACGCTCGACAACGGGCTGCAAGTGGTGCTGGTGCCAGACCATCGGGCGCCGAAGGTGGTGATGAACCTGCGCTACCGCGTCGGCTCGATGAATGAACCCGCCGGGCGCTCCGGCTTTGCGCATCTGTTCGAGCATCTGATGTTTTCGGGAACGCCGGCCTGGCCGAACGTGTTCGGCGCGCATGCCGCGCTCGGCAACGAGATCAATGCCTGGACCACCGAGGACGGCACCGTATTCTATGTCGACGGGCTGTCGTCCTCGCTGCCGATGATCCTGTCGCTGGAAGCCGACCGCATGGCCAATCTCGGCCGCTCGGTGACGCAGGCCAAGCTCGACCTGCAGCGCTCGGTGGTCAAGAACGAGATGCGCCAGAACGTGCTCGACAAGGCCGGCGCCTCGGGCTGGGAAGCCTTCTGGTCGGGCCTGTTTCCGAAGCCGCATCCCTATAGCCGCATGGTCATCGGCTCGGTCGCCGACCTCGATGCGGCGACGCTCGATGACGTCAGAGGCTTCTTCAACACCTATTACCTGCCCAACAATGCGGTGCTGGTGCTGGTCGGCGATCTCAAGGTCGACGATACCAAGGCGCTGATCGCCGACACGTTCGGCCGGATAGCGCGCGGCGCCGATGTGGCGCGGCCGACCGTGCCGGAACCGGCCCAGGCCCGGCTGAAGCTGGTGCTCGAAGACCGTGTGCCGAGCCCGGTCGTCGTGGTCGGCTTCAGCGGTCCGGCGGCGCAGTCTTCAGACAACGGCGCTCTCGCAATCGCGGCCGAACTGCTCGGCAATGGCGAATATGGTTTCCTGCGCAACCGGCTCGTTTCAGAGCAAGGCATCGCCACCTATGCCAGTGCAAGCTGGACGGGCGGCCTGCTCGGCGGCCGCTTCACCTTCGAAGCCGGCGCGGCCGAAGGCGTGACGCCGGATGCGCTGGAAAGCGCGATGAAAGCGGCATTCGCGGATTTCCTCAGGACGCCGCTCGATCCGGCCGACGTCGAACGCGCGCGCAACGGCATATTGCAGGCCGCGCGGCTGGGCAACGAGGCGCTGAAGGACCGCGCCGGCACCGTTTCCTATAATGCCGACGTGCTCGGCGACGCGCAGAGCGCGCTGGTCGACGATCCGCGCGTCAAGAATGCCGGCACCGCCGATATCGAGGCGACGATGAAGCGCCTGCTGAAGCCGGAAGACGCCAGCGTGCTGGTGCTGAAGCCAGGCCCGCGCGGCGGCTATCCCGACGCGCTGATCGGATCATCGGGCACGCCGAAGCCCTTTAGCGCGCCGGAGCGCATGGCGATCGACATTCCGAAGCATCCAGCCGGGCAAGCGCCTTCGGCGACATTGCCAACCATGGAGACAGCGACGCTCTCGAACGGCATCAAGCTCGTCCACTACACGATGCCGGAAGCGCCGATGGTTTATCTGGCGGCCACTGCCCGTGGCGGCTGGAACAGCGTGCCGCCGGGCAAGGAAGGGCTGCTGGAACTCGCCGCGAGCATGGCCACCCGTGGAGCTGGCGAGCGCGGCTCGGCGGATTTCGCCAAGGCGACCGGCGATATCGGTGCCGGCATCGGCTATCAGGCCGGGGCGCTGACCACGACGATGACGCTCGGTGTGCCGCCGGAAAAACTGGATCAAGGCATCGGCCTGCTGGCCGACGCCGTGCTCAAGCCGCGTTTCGACAAGGCCGACTGGACCGTGCTGATGGCGCAGACGGTCGACTGGCTGAACGGTCGCGAGGCGGACCTGCCGGGCGTTGCCGGGCGCGCGGCGAAGGCGGCCCTGATCCCGCAAGTGCCGGGCAAGGCCAATGTCGACTGGTCGGCAAAGGCGCTGGCCTCGATCTCGCTCGACGACGCGAAGGCCGCCTTCAGGGCGGAGTTCACGCCGAAGGCGGTGACGTTCTACAGCGTCGGCCCGATGCCTGTCGCCGAGATCGCGGCCGGGCTTCAGAAGGCGTTCGGCACATGGACCGGCGATGCTGCCGGCTACGCCGTCGAGCCGTCGCCGGCAGCGCATTTCAGCGGTCACAGGGTGCTGCTGGTGCCCGAACCCGGGGCCAGCCAGTCGGCGCTGTTCGTGGCACGGCCGGCGCCCGGCACCGATGAAGGCGAACGGGCCGAATCGACCGCGGTCGCCAATCTGCTCGGCGACGATTTCTCCAGCCGGCTGAATTCGGTGATCCGTGAGGAGAAGGGTTATTCCTACGGTGTATCGAGCTATCTGATGAGCCCGATGAAGACCGGCTCCGGACTGGTCGTGGCCACCACCGTCGAGCGGGCCAATACCGGCCCCGCGATCACCGAAATCCTCAAGGGATTTGCCGGGTTGAACACCTTGCCGGTGGCGCAGGACGAGGTCGACCGCACGGTCACTGTCTATCGCCGGGCGCTGGCCGGGTCGGCTGAAACCTCGGCCGGGCTGTTCGGCTCGCTGATCTCAGCGGTCGGCAGTGGTTCGACGCTGGAGGATCAGCAGGACCGCATGGGGGCACGCACGAGGCTGACGCTGGACGCCGTGCAGAAACAGGCGCTGGCGCTGTCGTCGCTCGATCCGTCGCTGATCGTGGTGGCGGGCGATCCCGACGTGGTGATGCCGCAGCTCGCCGCGATCGGCCTCAAGGATGTCGCGATCGTCAAGCGTGACGAGGCGGGAGAGGAGACCGCGATACGGGCACTCGACCTTTTCGGCGGCAAGGGCCAGGCGCCGCTGTCGGCCTCGCTCTGGCGGGTCGGCGACGGCGGCACGACGCGGGCGGTGCATTCCTGTGCGGGCGGCAGGGATTGCGGCGCGCAGATCCACGCCGATTGAGCGGTTCGGCCGCCAACCGTGTTTTTGATCTTGGTAGTCTGTTTCGGGGGAAACGATGAGTGATTCATTTCGGGAAGTGACCGATGTCTCGTGGTTCGGGCGCATCAAGCGCGCGGTTGGAGGGGTCGTGTTCGGCCTGCTGCTGATCGTATTGATGGTGATCGGCCTGTTCTGGAACGAGGGCCGTGCCGTGCAGACGGCGCGCTCGCTGGCAGAGGGGTCGGGTGCCGTGGTCTCGGTCAATGCCGACAGCGTCGACGCAGCCAATGACGGGAAGCTGGTGCATGTCAGCGGGCCGGTAAAGGCCGACAGCGGGCTCTCCGACCCGGATTTCGGCATTGCGGCGCAAGGGCTGCGGCTGTCGCGCAGCGTCGAGATGTATCAGTGGAAGGAAGAGTCCAAATCCGAGACGACCAAGAAGCTGGGCGGCGGCGAGGAGACGGTGACCACCTACAGCTATTCCAGGGTGTGGGACGACAGCCAGATCGACTCGTCTGATTTCAAGAAGCCGGATGGCCACCAAAACCCGCCAATGGCGATCCACAGCCGGACGTTCCAGATCCCGCAGGGCAAGCTCGGCGCCTTCGATCTCGACAAGCCTGTCATCGACCGGGTCGGGGGCGACAAGGAATACGCGCTTTCATCCGGCCAGTCGGCCGCGATCAAGGCCGCCTATACCGGTACGACGCCGCTCAGCATCGCGGACGGCAGGATCTATCTCGGCGCCGACAACACGACGCCCGCATTGGGCGATTACCGCATCGGCTACGAACTGGCGTCGCTCGGCGAAATCAGCATCGTCGGGCGCCAGGCCGGCAGCCGGTTCGAGGCCTATCAGACGCAAGCGGGCGATGCGCTGCTGATGGTCGATATGGGCAACGTGCCCGCCGACAAGATGTTCGCCGAGGCCGTCAGCGCCAACACGCTCATCACCTGGCTGCTGCGCGGTGCTGGTCTCCTGCTGCTCACGATCGGCTTTGCCCTGTTCCTCAGCCCGATCGGCGTCATCCTCGACGTCATCCCGTTCCTCGGCAGCATGGCGCGGATGGGCACTGGCATCATCGCCTTCTTCCTGGCGATCCTGGTCGGCATGACGACGATCGCGATCGCCTGGTTCTGGTATCGGCCGGTTCTGGCGGCGGGCATCCTGGCGGCCGGCGTGATCGCGGCGGCGGCGGTCTACAATCTCGGCCGGTCACGCAAGCCAGCCGCGCCAGCGGCCGCGCCGAGCGTCGCGGCCTGATATCATGGAAAAGGGCGGTCATGCCGCCCTTTCCGCGCTTGAAAGGCAGGCCTTATCGATCCTCGAAACCGGTCAGCACGCCGACGGCGTTGATGCCGATCTCCTCGACGGCATAGCCGCCTTCCTGGACGAACAGCGTCGGCAGGCCGAGCCTGGCGATACGCTGGCCGATCTTGGGATAGTCGGGGCTTTTCAGCTTGAACTGGCTGATCGGATCCTTTTCGAACGTGTCGACGCCGAGCGAGACGACGACGATGTCGGGCGCATAGGCGGCGAGCTTGGCGCAGGCGTCTTCCAGCGATGCGTTCCACGCGTCCCAGCCGGTGCCGAAGGGCATGGGATAGTTGATGTTGAAGCCTTCTCCGGCGCCGGCGCCACGTTCGTCGGCATGGCCGAGGAAGAACGGGTACTCGACCATCGGATCGCCGTGCAGGTTGATCACCTGCACATCGGCGCGGTCATAGAAGATCTCCTGCGTGCCGTTGCCATGATGGTAGTCGACATCGAGGATCGAGATGCGTTTGGCGCCCTGGTCGAGGAACCACTGCGCGGCGACGGCGGCGTTGTTGATGTAGCAATAGCCGCCCATGAAGCCGGCGCCGGCATGGTGGCCCGGCGGACGGCAGAGCGCGAAGGCCGACCTCTCGCCGCCCTTGACCAGGGCAGCCGCGGTCAACGCCACGTCATAGGACGACTTGATCGCGGCCCAGGTGCCCTCGACGAAGGTCGCGCCACCGTCGAAGGAATAGTAGCCGAGCAGGGCGTCGACGCGCTTGGGCGGCACGTCGCCGCGCAGGCCGCGCGTCGGCCAGGTGAAGGGCATCGCCGTGCCGGTGTGACCCTCTGCGATCCATTGCGGCCAGACCGTTGGCAGGAAGTCGATGTAGTCGCTCCTGTGAACGCGTTTGGCGGCGGCTAGATCATGCTCCAGCGGCAGCACGATCGGCCCGAGCTTCTCGCTTTCGACCCGCGCCTTGATGAACTCCGCGCGCGAGGGTTTTTCGAAACCGGGCACGATGGCCGAGGTGACCAGTTCCATCTGCCCGGCATGACCGGCGTGAAGCGGCGAATAGACAGTCTTCATGAGGTTCCTCTCGAAATACGAAATCAGTCAAGATTGAGATAGGGAGTGACCAAAGCGAGCCACATGGTTTCGACATCGTCCTCGATGAGGTCGAACGTCCGGCGATCCCTCTTCAGCCCGACAAGCCTGCAGGCATGCCCGACCTCCATCATCACCAGGCCGAGCCGCTTGGCGATCTTGTCGTCGAGGGCGGGGTTCACATGCCGCAGCCATGCGCCGTAGAGCGCGATGATCTCTTCGTCATACTCGTTCTGGATCGGCCGGAGGTCGGCGTTGCCGGAAATGGCCTCGATCACCGGCATCAGCGTCGCGTTGTCGATATAGAGCCTCGACGTATCGATGAAGAGCTTGCGCACTTCGCGGCGAAACTCCTCGCGGTTGGTGGGCGCCGCAACCTTGATGCGCTTGGCGATCACCTCGGGAAAGGACGACAGCCAGCGTCGGGCGAGGTCGAGAAGAATGGCTTCCTTGTTGGGAAAGTACTGGTAGACCGAGCCGACCGACAGGCCGGCGCGCTGCGCGATGGCGAGCGTCGTCGGCGTCTTGGTTCCCTGTTCGCGCGTCAGGATCAGGGCCGCATCGAGAATCCGGTCGACCACCTTGCTGGAGCGTTGCTGCCGCGGCTGCTTGCGCGGTTCGAGCGCTATCCTGGTTTTGCGGTCGAGACTGCGCTTCACGGATTGATGCCCTCGTGCCTCGCCTGGTGCCAAGAGAGGCGGAGCGTGCTGTCCACAATACATTCTAAATCCGGCATGTTGACAAACGCGAATAATCAGTCGCATTCTTTATCCACACTGTCTCTTGGGATAACAAGGGGAATTTCAAAGACGGTGCGCCGGCATCAGATTTGTCCGATGGCGCTGCCACCCCGGTGGCAGTCGCGGGACACGGGAGTTCGCCGGTCTCGGTCAGTCGTCAAGAGCGCGGAGTCGCGATGTCGGTCACGGGTGCGGGTCATAGTGCGGATCTGGTCGTCCTCAACGGTCGTGTGCTGACCATGGACGATGACAATCCCGCCGCCGAGGCCGTTGCCGTCAAGGACGGCGCCATCATCGCCACCGGCAGTCGTGCCGCCATCGAGCAGTTCAGGGGACCGGCCACAAAAGTCATCGACGCCAAGGGCGGATCGGTTCTGCCGGGCTTCATCGAGGCCCATATGCATCTGTTTTCGGGTGCTGCCGAGCTTGCCCATCTGCAACTGGCCGGCGTGCACGGCTTCGAGGCGCTGCAGAAGGCGATCCGCGACTATGCCGAGACGCGCCCCGAGGCTCGGATGCTGGTCGGGCAAGGCGTCGACTATACCGTGCTCGACGACGAGCGGGTGACGCGTCATCATCTCGATGCGATCCTGCCGGACCGGCCTTTCGTCATGGCCGCTCCAGACCACCACACGATGTGGGCCAACACCAAGGCGCTCGAACTGGGAGGCATTCTGCAGGGGCGGGAGCTCGGGCCGGGCAATGAGATCGTCATGGGCGAGGACGGCCTGGCGGCCGGCGAATTGCGCGAAGGCGAGGCGTTCGGCCCGGTGCTCGATCTTGCCGGCGAAAGCCGCGTGCGGCTGGGACTGGCGACCGGCGGCGAGCCGGATCCGATGCCGACAGCTGAAGAACGCGCCTTCGACCGCGACATCATGCGGCGCGGGCTTGCCTGGTGCGCGCGCCATGGCATCACCTCGATCCAGAACATGGACGGCAACCTTTACCAGCTCGAACTGCTGGCCGAGATCGAGGCCGAGGAAGGGCTGCCCTGCCGCGTGCAGATCCCGTTCCACTACAAGAATTTCATGACGCTCGACATGCTCGACAAGGCATCCGTCATGACTGAGCGCTATGACAGCGAGTGGCTGTCATCGGGCATGGTCAAGGTGTTCTATGACGGGGTGCTCGATTCCTGGACGGCGGTCATGATCGAACCCTATGCCGATCGTCCGGACTGGGTCGGCGAGCCGCTGTTCACGCCGCAACAGTTCATCGATCTGGCGGTGGCCATCGACAAGCGCGGGCTGCAGATCGCGGTGCATTCGATCGGCGATGGCGCGGTGCGCGCCGTGCTCGATGGCTACGAGGCGGCGCAGAAGGCCAATGGCAAGCGTGACAGCCGGCATCGCGTCGAACATATCGAGGTCACCACCGATGTGGATGTGCCGCGTTTCGCCGAACTTGGCGTCATCGCTTCCATGCAGCCGCCGCATCCGCCCGGCGCCATGGATTTCCCGCTGGAGCCGACCGTGTCGCGCATCGGACCGGCGCGCTGGCCGCTGAGCTACGCGTGGCGCACCCTCAAGGACGCCGGCGCGCATGTCGTTTTCGCGTCGGACTGGCCGGTGTCTCCGATCGACCCGATCCTGGGCATTCAGGCGGCAATGCTGCGCAAACCCTGGGCAGAAAGCGATCCCGACCAGAGCTTTTCGCTGCATGAATCGATCGCCGCCTACACGGTCGAGGGCGCCTATGCCGAGTTCGCCGAGCACCGCAAGGGCATGCTGAAATCGGGCTATATGGCGGATCTGGTGGTGCTGTCGGCCGATATCGAGAAGACGGCCCCGGCCGATCTGCACAAAGTGCGACCGGTGACAACGATCTGCGGCGGCAAGGTCACCTATCAGGCCTGACATTGGCATGCGGCTTGCTAGCCGAATGACTGACTGAACTGTGATTCAATGCCGGGCTTGCCAACCTACCGGCCATGTGGTCACATCCAACATGGGAAGAGCTCCGCCAGCAAGAGCGGGGTCAACAGTGAGGCTTAATCGTGCCGGACAAACCGGATCGGAATGCGATTGAAGTAGTAAACGTCAGCAAAATTTTCGGATCGGGTGAGGGGCAGGTGGCTGCCCTCGACAAGGTCTCGGTATCGATCCGCGAGAACGAGTTCTTCACCCTTCTGGGACCGTCCGGCTGCGGCAAGACCACCTTGCTGCGGCTGATCGCCGGTTTCGACTTTCCAACCGCCGGCGAAATCCTGCTCTACGGCCAGGATATCGCGCCCTTGCCGCCCTTCAAGCGGCCGGTCAACACCGTCTTCCAGTCCTACGCGCTGTTCCCGCACATGACTGTCGCCGACAATATCGGCTTTGGCCTGGAAATGCTGGGCAAGCCCAAGGCCGAGATCAAGGCGCGCGTCGCCGAGATGCTGAAGCTGGTCAAGATGGAGGCGCTGGCAGGCCGCCGCACCGGCCAGATTTCCGGTGGCCAGCAGCAGCGCGTGGCGCTGGCCCGGGCGCTGGCGCCGCAGCCGAAAGTGCTGTTGCTCGACGAACCGCTGTCGGCGCTCGACTACAAGCTGCGCAAGGAGATGCAGATCGAACTGAAGCGGCTGCAGAACGAGACCGGCATTACCTTCATCTTCGTCACCCATGACCAGGAAGAAGCGCTGACCATGTCGGACCGCATCGCGGTCATGTCGTCGGGCAAGATCCTGCAGGTCGGCTCGCCCTGGGACATCTACGACAAGCCGGCGGAACGCTTTGTCGCCGACTTCATCGGCGAAACCAATTTCCTTACCGCGGCCATTTCAGATGTCGGCAACGGCAAGGCGCGGGCGACGCTCAAATCCGGTGCCACCATCGAGGCCACCGTCGCCGAAGGCTTCCAGCCCAAGGACAACGCCACGGTGGTGGTGCGGCCCGAGCATGCCAAGCTGACCAAGGACAAGGGCGACTTGTCCGGCACGGTCGAGAACATCGTCTATTTCGGCACCGATACCCATATCCATGTCCGCCTCGACAGCGGCGAAGCCTTCACCGTGCGCCAGCAGAATACGCGCAGCGCCGGCTTCGGCTTCGAGCGCGACGACAAGGTCGGCATCCTGATCGGCAATGATGCCGCGCAAGTGCTGAGGGACTGATGGCCACCGCTGAAGAAGTCGCCAAGGCAGCGGAGCGGCGCGAGGTCCGCGACCGCTGGCTTTTGTCCGCTCCGGCTTTGCTGGTCATTCTGCTCGCCGCGACCGGCCCGCTGCTGATCGTGGTCGTCTATTCGTTCCTGGCGCCGGGTCCCTATGGCGACGTGAAGTGGCAGTTTTCGTCCGACGCCTGGACGTCGGTGTTCCTGGAGCGCGACATTTTCGACGATACGCTGTCGCTCGCGGCAGCGCATGTCACCATCTTCCTGCGTTCGATCAAGCTTGCGGCGGTGACGACGCTTGCCACTTTGGCGCTCGGTTTTCCGACCGCCTATTTCATGGCGACGCGCAGCGAAAAGACTAGGGATCTCTGGCTGTTCCTGATCACCATCCCGTTCTGGACCAATCTTCTGATCCGCACCTTCGCCGTGCTGCAGATCATCCGCAACGAAGGCATCATCAACACGATCCTGCTGAAGCTCGGCATCGTCTCGGCACCGGTCCAGATCCTCTACACCGACACGGCGATCCTGATCGGCATGGCTTATGTCTATCTGCCGCTGATGGTGCTGCCGATCTATGCCAGCATGGAGAAACTCGACTTCCGTCTCGTCGAGGCGGGTTACGATCTCTATGCGACACGCTTCAAGGTGCTGTGGAAGATCATTTTTCCGCTGGTCAAGCCCGGCGTCATCGCCGGCTCCATCCTGGTCTTCATTCCCGCGCTTGGCGCCTATGTGACGCCGAGCATACTGGGCGGCGGCAAGAACATGATGCTCTCAAACCTGATCGAATTGCAGTTCGGGCAGGGCCGCAACTGGCCACTGGGATCGGCGCTGTCGATCACGGTGATGATCATCGTCATGGTGGCGCTGCTTGCCTATGTCCGCAACGCCGGCAAGTCGGGGGTGCGGCATGGCTAGCAACTTCTCCATCAAGCACCAGCCGGGCTTCACGGCGATCGCCGCGACCTGCTTCGTGGTGCTCTACCTGCCGATCATCGTGCTGGTCATCTATGCCTTCAACGCGGCCACCTCGACATCCGAATGGGGCGGCTTTTCGCTGAAATGGTTCCAGTCGGCCTACCAGAACACGCAAGTCATCGATGCCACGCTGCGCTCGTTCCAGATCGGCGCCATCGCCGCGGTGCTGTCGACAATTTTCGCCACCATGGCGGCGCTGGCCACCACACGCACCGCCTCCTATCCCGGGCTCACCTTCAAATACGCGGCGATCAACCAGCCGCTGATGGTGCCCGAAATCGTCACCGCCGTGGCGCTGTTGATCTTCTTCTCGCGCATCAAGATATTCACCGGCTATTCGGGCCTGGGTTACCTGATCGCGGCGCATACGGCGTTCTGCATTCCGTTCGCCTACCTGCCGATCCGGGCGCGGCTGGAGAACATGGACCTGACGCTGGAACGCGCAGCGGCAGACCTCTATGCGACGCCGTGGAAGACCTTCCGCCGCATCACGCTGCCGCTCTTGTGGCCCGGAATTCTGGCCGGATTGATGCTGGCCTTCGTCATCTCGCTCGATGACGTTGTCATCACCGAGTTCGTCAAATCGGGCGGCCAGGATACGCTGCCCACCTACATGCTCGGCCAGATCCGCCGCGGCATAACACCCGAGATCAACGCGATATCGACCGCTTTCCTGCTGCTTTCGGTCGCGATCGTCACGTTGTTTTTCTTCGTCAGCAGGAAACGAGACTGAAACCGATAATGGGAGTTAGAACGATGAACTGGAAGACAACCGCGAGCGCCATGGGGTTGGCGCTGCTCGCTTCGACGGGCCTCGCGCGCGCCGACGGCGTGCTCAACATCTACAATTGGGGCAACTACACCAGCCCCGACGTGATCAAGAAGTTCGAAGCCAAATACAACGTCAAGGTCACGATCACCGACTATGATTCCAACGATACGGCGCTCGCCAAGGTCCGCCAGGGCGGCACCGGTTTCGACATCGCCGTGCCTTCGCAGACCTACGTGCCGATCTGGATCAAGGAAGGCCTGATCCAGGAAACCGATCCCGGCAAGATGGAGAACGCCAAGAACATCGCGCCCGAATGGGCCAATCCCGACTTCGATCCCGGCCGCAAATACACCGTTCCGTGGGCCTGGGGCACGATCGGCGTGGTCGTCAATACCGATGCGTATAAAGGCCCGGCCAACACTTGGGGCATCATCTTCAACACGCCGGACGAGCTGAAGGGCAAGGTCAACGTCGTGCCGGAGATGGGCGACGTGATGTTCGCCGCGATCAAGTATGTCGGCGGCCAGCAGTGCACAGACGACAAGGCGGTGCTGAAGAAGGTGCGCGACCTCCTGGTGGCGGCCAAGCCGAACTGGATCGCCATGGAATACAACACCATCGAGAAGATGGGCGCCGGCGACTTCAAGGCAACCAGTGACTGGAACGGCTCGGCGCTGCGCCAGCGCCTGGCCAACCCGGCCATCCACTTCAACTATCCGAAGGAAGGCTATGGCCTTTGGAGCGACAACGTCGTCGTCCTGAAGGAGGCTAAGAACGTCGAGAACGCCAAGCTGTTCCAGAACTTCATCATGGATCCGGAAAACGCCGCGGGCCTTTCTGCCTTCCACCGTTACGCCAATGCCATCACCGGTTCGGACAAGTACATGCCGGCCGACATGAAGGATGCTCCGGAAGTCGTCATCCCCGCAGACGCCAAGCCGCTTGGCGAACTGCAGCAGATGTGCGCGCCGGAGACGCAGGAACTCTACACCAAGATCTGGACCGAACTGCAGAAGTAACGGCAGACATGAGTTGGCCCGGCGGCATCCGCTGCCGGGCCTTTTTCTTTATGGGAATGGCTTCCATGGACTCCTATCGCAACAGCGATCCGCGGCCGCCGATCATGCAGGGCTCGCCGCCCGCCATGGTGCCGCCGAGGCTCGACTGGGACAGGCCGCCGTGGAACCGCTGGGCCTTCCAGCACATCCGCGAATTCCTGCCAACAGCGCAAGTGTGGCGCGGCAATGGCCACCGCCACCGACTCGAACGCGCCGAGGTCGATCTCGACGGGCTGGCGGTCGAAGACAGCGAAGGCAGGGCTTCGACGCTCGCCGGGCTGCTGGACGAGACCTACACCGATGGTTTCCTCGTGCTCAAGGACGGCAAGGTTGCCTATGAGCGCTATTTCAACGGCATGGACGAGCGCACGCTGCATCTGTCGCAGTCGATGGCGAAATCGGTCACCGGCACGGTGTTCGGCATTCTGGCCGGGCGCGGCCTGATCGATCCGGCGAGGCCGGTCACCGACTATCTGCCGGAGCTTGGCGCCACCGGCTGGGCCGGGGCGAGCGTCCAGCACGTGCTCGACATGACGACCGGCGTGCGTTTTTCCGAGGAATATGTCGACCGCTATTCCGACATCGGCCAAGTCGATGTCGCCACGGGCTGGAAGCCGGTTCCGCCGGGCAGTGATCCAAATTTCCGTTGGCCTTCGCACATGTTCGAGCTGATCCTGGGCCTGAAGGACACCGTGCGTGCGCATGGGGCGAAGTTCGAATACCGCTCGATCGAGACCGACGTGCTCGCCTTCATCATGGAACGGGCGACCGGTAAAAGGCTGGCGCAACTGGTGTCGGAGGAACTCTGGCAAAAGCTCGGCGCCGACGAAAGCGCCTGCTTCACCGTCGACAGCGCCGGTTATGCGCTGGCCGATGGCGGCTTCAACGCGACGCTGCGCGACTATGCCCGCTTCGGCCAGTTGATCCTCGACAATGGCGGCGGCATCGTGCCGCCCGACTGGATCGAGGCGACGCGCAACGGCAGGCATGGTCCCGATTTCAGCGCCAGCATGCCGGAAGGCAGCTATCGCAACCAGTTCTGGATCGAGAACCCGCGTTCGCGCGCGCTGATGTGCCGGGGCGTGTTCGGGCAGATGATCCACATCGACTGGACCACGGGAGTGGTCGTGGTGAAGCTGTCGACCTGGCCGGATTTCAACAACATCGCCTATTCCGTGGCAACGCTGAAGGCCGTGCACGCCATAGCCGCCGCGCTGGCCTGAGCTTCAACGACAATGGACTGGAAGGAAACGCCATGACCGGCAAGACCGCGTTCGAGACCCGATACGGATTCCGCCGCAACGAGGTGCTGCTCGGCAACTGGCGCGTGGCCCCGTTCAACCGGTGGTCGTTCCAGAATCTCGGCGAACTGGTGCCGACTGCCCGCGTAACGGCGGCGCCGGCGGGTGTCGAGGCACCGATGCGTGACATCAGCGGCCTGCTTGGCGAAAAGGTCACGGTCGCGAGCGCGCCAGAGACGGTGGCCGAATTTCTCCTGCGCTCCAGCACCGACGCGCTGACGGTGATGAAGGGCGGCAAGATCATTGGCGACTGGTTCGCGCCGCATATGGATTTCGGCGCGCGCCACATCATCTTCTCGATCAGCAAGTCAGTGACCGCTATCATTGCCGGCATACTGGAAGGCGAGGGGGTGTTCGACCCGGAAGCGCCGGTGACGCGCTACATTCCCGAGGCGAAAGGCTCGGCCTATGGCGACGCCAGCGCCCGGCACGTGCTCGACATGAGCGTCAGCCTCGATTTCGAGGAGGCCTATCTCGATCCCGAAAGCGCCTTTGCCCGCTATCGCCGCGCGACGCTGTGGAATCCAGGTGGCGGCACGGAAAGCCTGCGCGAGTTCATCCTGACCCTGCAGCGGCTTGCCGAGCCGCATGGCCAGACCTTCCGCTACCGCTCGCCCAATTCCGATCTGCTCGGCCTGCTGCTCGAACGCGCCTCGGGCCAGCGCTTCCCGGACCTGATGCGCGAAAAACTCTGGCTGCCGCTCGGCGCGGTCAGCGAAGCCTCGATCGGCGTCGACATGGAAGGTACGGCACGCACCGCCGGCGGCATTTCGGTGACGCCGCGCGATCTCGCGCGCATCGGCGAGATGATGCGTCAGGACGGCACGGCCAATGGCCGCCGCATCGTGCCCGAGGCCTGGGTGCGCGACACCGTCAGCACCGGCGGCAGTTCCGAGGCCTGGCAGCGCGGTGCGATGGTGCCGCTGTTTCCGAAAGGCCGCTACCGCAACAAATGGTATCAGACCGGCTTCGAAAACGGCGCCTATTGCGGCATCGGCATCCATGGCCAGTGGCTCTATGTCGACCCGAAAACCGAAGTGGTCATCGCCAAGATGTCGTCGCAGCCGGAGCCGGTGGACGATCCGCTGGATATCGAGATCGTCGCCTTCTTCGAGGCGCTGAGCCGGATGGTCTAAGGCGTGCTGATGTCCAGGTGACGCCGGCTTGCCAACGGCGGCTGTCTGCACCTCCGGTGCTCACGACGGAATGTCCGCTCCGCTCCGGTTCTCGAAAGCCATCATTCTCGGCTCGGCCTGACCTGAATCTCAAGACAGCCTGGGCCGTGCCCGAGCGCCAAATAGAGGCGCGCTTTCCTGTGGACCCGACGGCTGGTGGATGCGCGGGTGGTTGGCGGACCGAACGGCTGCGCTTATGGTCGCCGCTCTTTTCGACAAGAGTGGTTTGACGCAATTCCGGACGGAAAACCGTTTCACACTTTCCTGGAATTGCTTGGAGCAGGAACGACATGGCATCCGACATCAAGCGCATCGCAGCCATCATCGCGGTGGAGATCAAGGCCAGGCCCGAACAGGCGTTGGCGGCGATCGAACTGCTCGACGAGGGTGCGACGGTGCCGTTCGTGGCGCGCTACCGCAAGGAAGTGACCGGCGGGCTCGACGACACGCAATTGCGCGACCTTGCCGAGCGTCTTGCCTATCTGCGGGAACTCGATGCGCGTCGCGACACCATCCTGGGCTCGATCCGCGAACAGGGCAAGCTGACGGAGGACCTCGAAGCCAAGATCGCGGCGGCGGCCACCAAGGCGGAACTCGAAGACATCTACCTGCCCTACAAGCCGAAGCGCCGTACCAAGGCCGAGATCGCCAGGGAACGCGGCCTTGGGCCTTTGGCGGAGGCCATCCTTGCCGACCGTTCGCTGGTGCCCGCCGAGGTGGCGCTCGCCTATGTCACGGCGGAGGTCGCCGATGCCAAGGCCGCGCTCGAAGGCGCGCGCGACATATTGTCGGAACAGTTCGCCGAAAATGCCGACCTGGTCGGCAGGCTGCGGACCTACATGAAGGACCGCGCCTTCCTGCGCGCCAGGGTGGTCGACGGCAAGCAGGAGGCGGGTGCCAAATTCTCCGACTATTTCGATCATGCCGAGCGCTGGGCCACTGCACCGAGCCACCGGGCGCTTGCCATGCTACGCGGCCGCAACGAGGAGGTGCTGTCGCTCGACATCGAGGTCGACGCGGATGACACCTCGCCGGTGAAGCCGGTCGAGCGCATGGTGGCCAATGCCTACGCGATCGGCGGCACGCTGCCGGGCGACCGCTGGCTGATGGAGGTGGCGGGCTGGACCTGGCGCATCAAGCTGTCGCTGCACCTGACACTCGATCTGATGCGCGATCTGCGCGAACGGGCCGAGGAAGAGGCGATCCATGTCTTTGCCCGCAACCTCAAGGATTTGCTGCTTGCGGCACCCGCCGGCTCGCGGCCGACGATGGGGCTCGACCCCGGCATCCGCACCGGCGTCAAGGTGGCGGTGGTCGACGGCACCGGCAAGCTGGTGGCGACGACGACGGTCTACCCGTTCCCGCCCAGGAACGATGTGCGCGGCGCGCAGGCCGAGCTTGCCGCGCTGATCCGCCAGCACAAGGTCGAGCTGATTTCGATCGGCAACGGCACCGGCAGCCGCGAGACCGAAAAGCTGGTCGCCGACATGCTGTCCGACCTGCCGTCGGGTTCAGGCCCGAAGCCGCTCAAGGTGATCGTCAGCGAAGCCGGCGCCTCGGTCTATTCGGCCTCGGCGACCGCCGCGGCCGAGTTTCCCGGCCTCGACGTTTCGCTGCGCGGCGCCGCGTCGATCGCGCGGCGCCTGCAGGATCCGCTGGCCGAGCTGGTCAAGATCGAACCGAAATCGATCGGTGTCGGCCAGTACCAGCACGATGTCGACCAGTACCGGCTCGGGCGCTCGCTGGAGGCTGTGGTCGAGGACGCGGTCAACGCGGTCGGTGTCGATCTCAACACCGCCTCGGCGCCGCTTTTGGCGCGCGTTTCTGGCCTTGGCGCCTCGCTCGCCGATGCCATAGTCGCGCATCGCGACGCGACCGGGCCGTTTGCCAGCCGCAAGGATTTGCTCAAGGTGTCGCGCCTCGGCCCGCGTGCCTTCGAGCAGTGCGCCGGCTTCCTGCGCATTGCCAATGGCAGCGAGCCGCTCGACGCCTCGTCGGTGCATCCGGAAGCCTATGGCGTGGCCAAGAAGATCGTCGCCGCCTGCGGCCGCGACGTGCGTTCGCTGATGGGCGACAGCGCCGCGCTGAAGGCGCTCGATCCACGTGTCTTCGTCGACGAGCGTTTCGGCCTGCCGACGGTGCGCGACATCCTGGCGGAGCTGGAAAAGCCCGGCCGCGACCCGCGTCCCGGCTTCAAGACGGCGACCTTCGCGGACGGCGTCGACGACATCAAGGATCTGAAGCCCGGCATGCTGCTCGAAGGTACGGTCACCAACGTCGCCGCCTTCGGCGCCTTCGTCGATATCGGCGTGCACCAGGACGGGCTGGTCCACGTCTCGCAGCTTGCCGACCGCTTCATCAAGGACGCGCATGAGGTCGTCAAGGCGGGCGACGTGGTCAAGGTGCGGGTCGTCGATGTCGACATCAAGCGCAAGCGCATTGCGTTGTCGATGCGCAAGGACGGCGGCGAGGGCGGTGCATCGCGCGGGCCGCGCGACAATGGCGGCGGCAGGCCGGCGCCACGTGGGCCGGCGCCGCAGCGCCAGCCCGAGCGGCCGGCACAGCAGGGTGCGTTTGGCGCGGCGCTGGCCGATGCGCTGAAGCGCAAGTAGCTACCACGCCAGAACAGCCGGCTCTTTCTCAAGCTGGCCAAGCAGCCAGTCCCGAAAGCTGGCAACCGGCGGATAGCCGCGCTTGTCGCGGGGAATGACGAGGTAGTATGCGCTGCGGCTCTGCATGGGCTGGCCGGGCGCCGGCACGAGCTGGCCGCGCTGCAACTCGCCCGCGATGAGCAGTAGCGGCAGCAATGCAACGCCGAGCCCCGCCATGCAGGCCTGAGCGGCGGTGCCGAACTGCTCGAACTGCATGCCCGGCCCGGTCGGCGCGCTCAGGCCCTGATGCTCGAACCATTCGGTCCAGGCGCCGGGACGCGTCGTCATGTGCAGCAGCGGCAAGCGACCGATATCGGCCGGGGTGGCGATGGCGCGGCCGGCGAGGAAATCGGGCGAAACCACCGGCGCCACCGTCTCGCGCACCAGCAGCGTCGAATCGGCTTCCGGCCAATCCGGCAGGCCGTAGTGAATGGCGGCGTCCAGCCTCTCCCGGGCAAAGTCGAAGCGGCCGACGCGGGTGACGAAATTGATGGTGATGTCCGGATTGTTTTCCACGAAATCGGGGATCAGCGGCATCAGCCAGCGCGTGCCGAAGGTAGGCAGAATGGCGAGGTTTAGAATGCCGCTATGCCGATTGCTCATCAATCCGAGCGCCGCATCGCGCAACTGGCCGAGCGCCGAGCGCACCGCTTCGGCGTAGATTTCGCCTGCCGTCGACAGCCTGACATTGCGGCTGTCGCGCTCGAATAGGCGGCGGCCGAATTGGTCTTCCAGCAGCCTGATCTGGCGGCTCACGGCACCCTGGGTCAAATCAAGCTCCTGGGCGGCGGCGGTGAAGGAGCCGAGCCGGGCCACCGCCTCGAAGGCGGCGAGGGCACTCACATTGGGCAGAAGGCGGCGCTGGACACTCATGATCCATTCCTAACGCTCATTGATCGGTGAGGCAATTTCGTTTGATTTTTTGATGCCATGGGCCGATAAGCCGGCCTTCACCTTTCGAAGGATCGAGAAGCCATGGCCGCCGACAAGAATGTATTCGTCTGGGAAGATCCGTTCCTGATCGAGGACCAGCTCTCGGAAGACGAGCGCATGGTGCGCGACGGCGCCGCCGCCTTCGCCGCCGACAAGCTCGCGCCGCGCATCGAGGAGGCCTATCTCAACGAGACCTTCGACACGGCGATCTTCCGCGAGATGGGCGATGCCGGCCTGCTCGGCATCAACATTCCCGAAGAGTTCGGCGGGCTCGGCGCCAGCTATGTCACCTACGGGCTGGTGGCGCGCGAAGTCGAACGCGTCGACAGCGGCTATCGCTCGATGATGTCGGTGCAGTCGTCGCTGGTGATGTATCCGATCTATGCCTATGGCTCGGACGCGCAGCGCCGGAAGTACCTGCCCAAGCTCGCCAGCGGCGAGTGGATCGGCTGCTTCGGCCTGACCGAGCCGGATGCCGGCTCCGACCCCGGCGGCATGAAGACCCGCGCCGAAAAGACCGCCAACGGCTACAAGGTCACCGGCTCCAAGATGTGGATTTCCAATGCGCCGGTCGCCGATGTGTTCGTGGTCTGGGCGAAGCTGAAGAACGAGAGCGGCAAGGACGAGATTCGCGGCTTCGTGCTGGAGAAGGGCATGAAGGGGCTGTCGGCGCCGAAGATCGGCGGCAAGCTCAGCCTGCGCGCGTCGATCACCGGCGAAGTGGTGATGGAAGGCGTCGAGGTCGGCGAAGACGCGCTGCTGCCCAACGCCAGGGGCCTCGGCGGACCGTTCGGCTGCCTCAACCGGGCCCGGTATGGTATCTCCTGGGGTTCGATGGGGGCGGCGGAAGATTGCTGGCACCGCGCTCGCCAGTATGGTCTCGACCGCAAGCAGTTCGGCAAGCCGCTGGCCGGCACGCAGCTTTTCCAGAAGAAGCTCGCCGACATGCAGAGCGAGATCGCGCTCGGGCTGCAGGCCTCGCTGCGCGTCGGACGTCTGCTCGACGAGGGCAAGATGGCCCCGGAAATGATCTCGATCGTCAAGCGCAACAATTGCGGCAAGGCGCTCGACATCGCGCGCCTGGCCCGCGACATGCATGGCGGCAACGGTATCCAGATCGGCTACCACGTGATGCGTCACGCGCAGAACCTGGAAACCGTCAACACCTATGAAGGCACGCACGACGTGCACGCGCTGATCCTGGGACGGGCGCAGACGGGGATACAAGCGTTCTTTTGAGCGACTTTAAGCCGGCTTCCGTCGCTTAATTTAGGTGCACCGCAACATCCGCTTGGAGAATGGCGGCCAGATGTGTCAGGGTTCGGCTGTCGAAACGCCGATCCCCGGGGCCCCATGGCAATTCTGGCAGCCGTCTACCACCTGACCCACTACAAATACGACCGGCCGGTGGTGCTTGGCCCGCAAATCATCAGGCTGCAGCCGGCTCCGCATTCCCGCACCAAGGTGTTGAGCCATTCGCTCAAGGTCGAGCCGGCGAACCACTTCGTCAACCTGCAGCAAGACCCCTACGGCAACTTCCTCGCCCGCTTCGTCTTCCCCGAGCCGGTGAGCGAGCTCAAGATCGAGGTCGACCTCGTCGCCGACATGACAGTCTACAATCCGTTCGATTTCTTCGTCGAACCGTCGGCGGAGACATTTCCGTTCGACTATCCGGAAGAGATCCGCGACGACCTCGCCATCTACCGGACACCGGAGCCGGCGGGGCCGCTTCTCCAGGCTTTCCTGAAAACCGTCGACCGCGCCGCGCCCAATACGGTCAATTTCCTCGTCGATCTCAATGCCCGCCTGCAGCGCGAGATCGCCTATATCGTGCGCATGGAAACCGGCGTGTTCTCGCCGGAGGAGACGCTTGCGGCGGCGAAGGGCTCGTGCCGGGATTCAAGCTGGCTGCTGGTGCAGATCCTGCGCAATCTCGGCATCGCTGCCCGCTTCGTCTCGGGCTATCTGATCCAGCTTAAGCCGGACCTCGTTTCGCTCGATGGGCCGGCCGGCACGTCGGTCGACTTCACCGACCTGCACGCCTGGTGCGAGGTCTATATCCCCGGCGCCGGCTGGATCGGTTTCGATCCGACATCGGGCCTGCTGACCGGCGAAAGCCATGTGCCGCTGGCCGCCACGCCGCATTTCCGCAATGCGGCGCCAATTTCCGGCATGGCGAGCTTCGCCAATGTCGAGTTCGGCTTCGACATGCGGGTCGACCGTATCGCCGAGCATCCGCGCATCACCAAGCCTTTCTCGGATGAAAGCTGGCAGGCGCTCGACGCGCTCGGCAACAAGGTCGATGCAGCACTTGCGGCCGGCGACGTCCGGCTGACCATGGGGGGCGAGCCGACCTTCGTGTCGATCGACGATTTCGAGTCCGCCGAGTGGAACACGGCGGCCGTCGGCCCGACCAAGCGCGAAAAGGCCGATGTGCTGATCCGCCGCCTGCGCGAGCGTTTCGCGCCCGGCGGCTTCCTGCATTACGGCCAGGGCAAGTGGTATCCCGGTGAAAGCCTGCCGCGCTGGACGTTTTCGCTCTATTGGCGTGCCGACGGCCAGCCGGTATGGAGCGACCCGTCGCTGATCGCCCGGGAGACAAGCGCTGCCGATATCGGGCCGCAACAAGCCGAGAGCCTGCTCACGGCGATCGCCGGTGAGCTCGGCATCGACAGATCCATGGTCAGCGAAGCCTATGAGGATCCGGCCGAATGGCTGCTTAAGGAAGGCAAGCTGCCTGACAATGTCGATCCGTCGAACTCCAAGCTGGAGGATCCCGAGGAGCGCAGCCGCATGGCGAAGGTGTTCGAGCGCGGGCTGACCAAGCCGTCCGGCTACGTGCTGCCGGTGCAGCGCTGGAACAGCCAGGCGTCCGGCCAACGCTGGCGCTCGGAAAAATGGAAGACGCGGCGCGGGCGGCTGTTCCTGGTGCCCGGCGATTCACCGGTCGGCTATCGCCTGCCGTTGGGAACGCTGCCCTATGTGCCGCCGGCGCAGTTTCCCTACATTGTGCCGGTCGATCCGTCGCTTCCGCGCGGCCCACTGCCGGCACGGGAGGCCATCTTGCCCTCTGCCGCCCCAGCCGAACTCGAAGGCGCCGACGAAATGGCGCGCCGCCAGCAGGCGGTTTCCTTCACGGCGGCAACCGGCCAGCAGGACCGGGTCGAGCAGGAGATCACCGAGATCGGCGGCGCCGTGCGCACCGCGCTATCGGTCGAGCCGCGCGACGGAAGGCTGTGCGTGTTCATGCCGCCGGTCGAGGCGCTGGAAGACTATCTCGAACTGGTGGCGGCGGCCGAAAATGCCGCGAAGGCAATCGGCCTTCCCGTGCATATCGAGGGCTATGGTCCGCCGCACGATCCGCGGCTCAACGTCATCCGCGTCGCACCCGATCCCGGCGTCATCGAGGTCAATATCCATCCGGCTTCCAATTGGCAGGATTGCGTGGCGACCACGACGGCGATCTACGAGGAGGCCCGGCAGACCCGGCTTGGCGCCGACAAGTTCATGATCGATGGCCGCCATACCGGTACCGGTGGCGGCAACCATGTCGTGGTCGGGGGTGCTACGCCCAATGACAGTCCGTTCCTGCGCCGGCCGGATCTGCTGAAGAGCCTGGTGCTGAAATGGCAGCGGCACCCGTCGCTCTCCTATCTGTTCTCCGGCCTGTTCATCGGTCCGACGAGCCAGGCGCCGCGCTTCGACGAAGCACGCCACGATTCGCTCTACGAACTCGAGATCGCGATGGCGCAGGTGCCGCATCCCGACCAAGATGCCGCACCCTTGCCGTGGCTTGTCGACCGGCTGTTCCGCAACCTGTTGACCGATGTCACCGGCAATACGCACCGCTCGGAAATCTGCATCGACAAGCTGTTTTCCCCGGATGGGCCGACTGGCCGGCTTGGCCTCGTCGAATTCCGTGGTTTCGAGATGCCACCCAATGCGCGCATGTCGCTCGCGCAGCAATTGCTGGTCAGGGCTATCATTGCGCGCGCGTGGAAGAACCCGCTCGACGGCCGCTTCGTGCGCTGGGGCACCTCGCTGCATGATCGCTTCATGCTGCCGCATTATGTCTGGGCGGATTTCCTCGACGTGCTCGACGACCTCAAGCGCAACGGTTTCGATTTCCGGCCGGAATGGTTCGACGCGCAGCTCGAATTCCGCTTTCCCTTCTGTGGCGAGGTCAGCCACGCCGGCATCAAGCTGGAGCTCAGGCAAGCGCTGGAGCCGTGGCATGTGATGGGCGAGCAGGGCGCGATCGGCGGTACGGTGCGCTTCGTCGATTCCTCGGTCGAAAGGCTGCAGGTCAGGACCGAAGGGCTGAACCCGGAGCGCCATGCGATCGTCTGCAACGGCCGTATCGTGCCGATGAAGGTTACCGACAGCAGAGAGATCGCGGTGGCGGGCGTGCGTTTCAAGGCCTGGCAGCCGGCCTCGGGCCTGCATCCGGCACTCCCGGTCAACACGCCGCTGGTGTTCGATATCTATGACCGCTGGTCGGGCAGGGCGGTCGGCGGCTGCGTCTACCATGTCGCGCATCCCGGCGGGCGCAATTATGATACCTTCCCCGTCAACGGCAACGAGGCGGAGGCACGGCGGCTCGCCCGGTTCGAACCGCGTGGCCATACTCCGTCCGGCTATGTGTTGCGCGACGAACAGCCGGAGCAAGATTTCCCGTTGACCCTTGACCTCAGGCGCCCGCCAAGACTGTGATCTGACATGGCAAAGGGGAATCACAAAAGGGTGCGCGGCAAGCCGCAGGCCCACAGCCTGCTGGAGCACTACCTGCCGATCGACGGCGTCGTCGACGAGATGGTCGACGCGTCGGGCAATCCCCGCCCGGTCTGGAAGCATTTTATCGAGGCGCTGGACGAAATCGGGGCCGAAAAGCTCGGCCAGCGCTTTGCCCGCGCTGACCAGTATCTGCGCGACGCCGGTGTCTATTACCGCGTCTATGACAAGGCGGGCGCCAACGAGCGCGAATGGCCACTGGCGCATATTCCCGTGCTCATCGAGGACGGCCAATGGCAAGCCATCAGCGCCGGCCTGGTGCAGCGCGCCGATCTGTTCGAGGAAATTCTTGCCGATATCCATGGCTCGAACCGGCTGGTTGAAAAAGGCATCGTTCCGGCGGGGCTGATCGCGGCGAGCCCTGAATATCTGCGGCCGGTGGTCGGTACCAGGCCGGCCGGAGGGCATTTCCTGCACTTCTGCGCCTTCGAGCTCGGACGCGGCCCGGATGGCCGCTGGTGGGTGCTGGGCGACCGCACCCAGGCGCCTTCAGGCGCCGGTTTCGCGCTGGAGAACCGGGTCGCCACCACGCGCGCTTTGTCCGACATCTATGGCGAGATGCATGTGCACCGGCTCGCCGGCTTCTTTCGCCGCTTTCGCGACGCGCTGATCGGCATGGCCAAGGAGAGCGACGGGCGCGTCGCCATCCTGACGCCAGGACCGCTCAACGAAACCTATTACGAACATGCCTATATCGCCCGCTATCTCGGCATCATGCTGCTCGAAGGCGAGGACCTGACCGTGTCCGGCGGCAGGCTGATGGTGCGCACCGTGTCTGGCCTGATGCCGATCAGCGTACTGTGGCGGCGGCTCGATGCCGCTTTTGCCGACCCGCTCGAACTGCGGTCGGACTCGCAGATCGGCACGCCGGGCCTGGTGGAGGCTATCCGGCAAGGCACAGTGTCCACCGTCAATGCGCTTGGCTCGGGCTTGATGGAGACGCGCGCGCTGCTTGCTTTCCTGCCCAAGATCGCACGCGAATTGTGGGGCGAGGAGCTGCTTTTGCCCAGCGTGGCGACTTGGTGGTGCGGGCAGGAGACGGAACGCACCCATGTGCTGGCCAATATCGACCGCATGGTGGTTGGCCCGGCGCTCTCGACGAGGCTCGCCTTCGAGGATGACGGCCAGACGAAACTCGGCTCGGCGCTCTCGGCCGGGGAGCGGGCGGATCTGGTGGCACGCATCGAGCGCGACGGCGCCGCCTTCGTCGGCCAGGAAGCGGTGACGCTTTCTACCACGCCGGTCTATGTCGGCGGCTGGCTGGAACCGCGGCCGGCGAGCCTGCGTGTCTATCTGGCGCGCACGCCCGAGGGTTGGGCGGTCATGCCGGGTGGGTTTGCCCGCGTCGGCCTGTCGCTCGACCCGACGGCGATCGCCATGCAGCGCGGCGGCCAGGCGGCGGATGTCTGGGTGGTCAGCGACGAACCGGTCGAGCGCGAGACGCTGCTGCCGCAAGAGGGCGACAGCTTCAACCGCACCCGGCCCGGCAGCTTGCCGAGCCGCGCGGCGGAAAACCTGACCTGGCTCGGCCGTTACATCGAACGCTCTGAAGACACGGTGCGCGTCCTGCGCGCCTACCATGTGCGGCTCGCCGAAACCTCCGACCCCGACATGCCGCTGCTGGCCGACATCCGGGACTATCTCGAACCGTTCGGCATAGACGTCGAGACGGCGATCCCGCCGGGATTGATCGGCACGCTCGACAGCGCCGTCTACAGCGCCGGGCAGATCCGCGACCGGTTTTCGCCGGATGGCTGGCTGGCGCTCAAGGATTTGTCGAAGACCATCCATCAGTTCGCCACCACCGTTGCGCCGGGCGACGACGCGACGCGGGCAATGACGGTCATCCTGCGCAAGCTTGCCGGCTTTTCCGGCCTTTTGCACGAGAACATGTACCGTTTCGCGGGATGGCGCTTCCTCGAGATCGGCCGGCGGCTGGAGCGCGGTATCCAGATTGCCCGCACGCTCGCCAGGTTGACCAGCGCCAAGGCGCCGGACGGGGCGCTGGATATGATGCTGGAGATCGGCGACAGCGTCATGACCCATCGCCGGCAATATCCGGTCCAGGCAGGCCGGCGCACGGTGATCGATCTCCTGGCGCTCGATCCGCTTAATCCACGCTCCATCCTGTTCCAGCTGGAAAGGCTGAAGGCCGAGATAGGGCTGTTGCCGGTGACCGGGGGCGAGGGGCACATGTCGGCGGCGGCCAAGGAGATCCTGCAGCTCAACACGGCCATCGCCATCAAGGAGCCGGCCGACATGACGGCGCAGGCGCTGGACGAACTCGCCGGAGAAATCGGTGGCCTCTACAACAGCCTCGCCAAGGCCTATTTCGGATAGAAGCGATGGCCATGCTGTACGACATCCGGCTTTTGCTCCACTACGACTACGCCGCCGCCGCCGGCGGCGGCCGGCATCAGGTGCGGGTGCTCCCGCCGACCATCGGCGGCGTGCAGCGGGTTATCGCCGCTTCGCTGTCCTTCGAGCCGGCGCCCAACGAGCGATCCGATTTCAGCGATTTTTTCGGCAACAACGTCACCTCGATCGCCTTCCGCGACGCGCATGATGCACTCGATATCAGGATGAGCGCGCGCGTGGCGGTTTCGCGGCCCGAGCCCGGGCTCGACGTGTCGCCCGATATCGGCCGGCTCAGGCGGGAACTGGCCGCCGTGAGGTCGCTGGCGCCTGCCTCGCCGCACCATTTCCTGGCCGCCAGCAGCCATGCGGGCATCGATGCGGCGATCACCGCATTCGCGCAAGACAGCGCCGGAAACTCGGCCGCGGGGATGGCGATGGACCTGTGCAGCCGCATCCATCGCGATTTCACCTATGACGGCGAGGCGACCACGGTGCGGACCCGGGCGAGCGACGCCTTCAAGCTGAAGCGCGGCGTCTGCCAGGATTTCTCGCACATCATGATCGCCGGCCTGCGTGGGCTCGGCATTCCGGCCGGCTATGTCAGCGGCTTCCTGCGCACCATTCCACCCAAGGGCAAGCCCCGGCTGGAAGGCGCGGATGCCATGCATGCCTGGGTCAAGGTCTGGTGCGGACGCGATGCCGGCTGGCAGGAGTTCGACCCGACCAACGGTATCAGGGCTTCCAACGACCATATCACCGTCGGCTACGGACGCGATTATTCGGATGTGGCGCCCATCGTCGGTGTGCTGAAGACGACCGGCGGACAGGTCGGCGAGCAGGCTGTCGACGTCATACCGGTGGCGCTCGAAAAGGCGTGAAATGGGCGCGCGCCGGCTTGCACGGCGCCTCGAGTGCCCGCAAAAGACGAAGTAGACTTCTCAAACATCGACGTGGCCATTAGTCTGTATACGCCTTGAGGGGGAACAGTGTTAGCGCTGCTGCGTACAGGTACGGGGTTTGTCATTGAAAACTGTCAGCGTCGTCATACCCGCTCACAACGCGGCGTCAACGATCGCTAAGACGCTGGCGTCGCTCGGCGAAGAGGCCGCATTCATCGGCGAGATTCTCCTGGTCGACGATCAATCCACCGACGGCACCGCCGATGCCGCGCGGCAGGCGGCGGCGCAATCGTCGCTGCCGCTGCGTGTGTTGCCGGCCAGTTGCCGCGACGCCGGCGCCGCCCGCAACCTGGCGCTCGACCAGGCGATCCATCCCTGGGTCTACCTGATCGATGCCGACGACCTGCATCTTCAGGGTGGCTTGCGCTCTCTGCTTTCGCGGGCGGAAATCCAGCCCGAGGCCGACATGATCGTCGGTGCCTTCCGCCGCAGGGTGAACGGCCAGGATCGGCAGATCAAGGTGCCGAACGGCTATACCGCGGCCTGCCTTGCCAACGCCTCCGCCTATGTGAAGGGAGACATACGTTCGGTGGCGGTGGGCAGCGTGCTGGCTTCGCGGCGCCTCATCGGCGAGACCCGCTTCCCGGTCGGGCTCGCCTTCGACGAGGACACGCTGTTCTGGGCGCGGCTGATGAGCAAGGCGTCGCTGGCCATGGTTCAGCGACCTGTCATGATCTACGAGGTTTCAGCCGAGCGCTCCGACGATCGCTTCATGGTCAGTCCGGTGCGGCGCTTTCTGGACTGGCGCCGGGAATTGCGAACGCTCACCGATTGCGGCATCCCGGTTTCGGCACTGAAGGCCAGGGAGGGCCTCGTCGCGCTCAAGATCGCCCGTGTCCACTATGCGCGGGGCGACGTGGACACCGCGGCGCGCTTCCTGGCGGTGGCCGCGGCCGCGCCGAAACGGCGTTCGGAAGCCTGGCGCTGCCTGCGTTACAGGTTCAAGCTCGCGGTGCGGCGCCGGCTCTCGGCACATCATATAGAACTGCAAGGCGCGCTTTAGAGGCTCCTGGATCCGCGGACTTGCGATCCGTCGACCGGCGGATCCGCTGCATACTTTCCAAGGCCGTGGAACCAGCTGTCAGCCAATGGCTTATCTACGGATATTTGCGTGGAGCCGTCATGCTGCAGAGAACCGGATCGTCGAACAGCGGGTTGGCCGACGGCGATGGCGTACCGAAGAACGGGGCGCAGATTTCCGCCAGGGATGCGGCGCTCACCTATGTCAGCGATGCCGAACCCGGCATCCGCCGGCTGAGGGCCGGCAAGGGCTTTGCCTACAAGGCAGCGAACGGGAAAGCCGTCTCAAATGCCGCGAGGGCGCGTATCGCGGCGATCGTCATTCCGCCGGCCTGGACCGATGTCTGGATATCGCCCGATCCGAACGGCCATATCCAGGCGACCGGGAGAGACAAGCGGGGGCGCAAGCAGTATCGCTATCATCCGCAATGGGCCGAGGAGCGCGACGGCGCCAAATATTCGAGCCTCGTTGCTTTCGCCGAAAGTCTGCCGGACCTTCGGCGCAGGATCGACGACGACCTGCGCCGTCATGGCCTGCCGCTCGAGCGTGTCGTCGCCGCGGTGGTCTGGCTGCTCGACAATACGATGATCCGCGTCGGCAACGCCGCCTATGCGCGCGACAACAAGAGTTTCGGCCTGACGACGCTGCGGGACCGGCATGTCGACATCAAGGGATCGAGCCTGCGCTTCGCCTTCAAGGGCAAGTCGGGCAAGGAATGGCGATTGAAGCTCGTCGACCGCCGCATCGCCGGGATCGTTCGGGGCGCGCAGGACCTGCCGGGCCAGAAACTGTTCCAGTACCTCGGCGAGGATGACGACAGGCATCCGGTCCGTTCGGACGACGTGAACCGCTACATCAGGGAAGCCGCCGGCGACGCGTTCAGCTCGAAGCATTTCCGCACCTGGGGCGGCACCATCCACGCCGCCTCGCTGTTCGCGCAGACGGAACTGCCTGAAAGCCAGGCACAGCGAAAGCGGGTGATGAACGCCGTCATCGACAAGGTGGCCGAGCGGCTGGGCAACACGCGCGCGGTCTGCCGCAGGTGCTACATCCATCCGCGGGTCTTCGAGGCCTGGAGCGAAGGACGGCTGCTTGCCGAAATGGCGCAAGCCAACAAGCGCAAGCGGGCCATCGAAGGCCTCGATGAAGAGGAAGCACTGGTCTTGCGGTGGCTGAAGACGCACGAAGGTTGACCCGCGGCAAGCTGCGTCGGCCAAATCCGCCTCATCCTGATTTTTTTATCGACGCCGTGTCGGGATCGGTCCTACTGTTTCGTCCTTTGATGCAGAAAAGGACCTGATATGCTTTACGCCATCCTGTGCTATGCCTCCGAAGACGTCGTCAGCTCCTGGAGCAAGGCGCAGGACGACGAAGTCATGGCCAAACTCCTCAATGTGCAGGACAAATATGCCAAGGCCGGCCGGCTCGGCCCGGTGGCGCGGCTGTTGCCGACGACAGCGGCGACGACGCTGCGCAAGGTCAAGGGCGAATCCGTCGTCATCGATGGGCCGTTCGCCGAGACCAAGGAGCAATTCCTCGGCTTCTACACGCTCGACTGCGCCGACCTCGACGAGGCCGTGGAATTCGCCCGTGAGCTCTCCGAGGTCAATCCAAGCGGCGGCTCCTATGAGATCCGGCCGGTATCCGTCTTCAATCCGACCAAGGTTGCCGTATGACCGAACTTGCCTGGATAAGCTCCGCCATCAGTGCCGCCCGTCCGCAGGCGATGGGTGCGCTGCTGCGCTATTTCCGCGACCTGGATACCGCGGAGGAAGCTTTCCAGGATGCCTGCCTCAGGGCACTCAAGAACTGGCCGCAGAATGGGCCGCCGCGCGACGCGGCGGCCTGGCTGATCTTTGTCGGCCGCAACAGCGGCATCGATGCGGTGCGCAAGCGCGCCAAGCAGGCGCCGATGCCGGAAGAGGATCAGATCTCCGATCTGGAGGATGCCGAGAGCGATATCGCCGAACGGCTGGACGGTGCGCATTACCGCGACGATATATTGCGGCTGCTGTTCATCTGCTGCCATCCCGATTTGCCCGCGACGCAGCAGATCGCGGTGGCGCTGCGCATCGTCTCAGGCCTCACCGTCAAACAGATCGCGCGCGCCTTCCTGGTCGGCGAGAGCGCCATGGAGCAGCGCATCACCCGTGCCAAGGCGCGTATTGCCGATGCCGGCGTGCCGTTCGAGACGCCTGATGCCGTCGAGCGTTCCGAACGGCTCGCGGCGGTCGCCGCCATGGTCTATCTGGTTTTCAACGAGGGCTACTCAACCAACAGCGGCGAAGCGCCGGCGCGCGCGCCGCTTTGCGAGGAGGCGATCCGGCTGGCACGGCTGTTGCTCAGGTTGTTCCAGACGGAGCCGGAGATCATGGGGCTGACGGCGCTGCTTCTTTTGCAGCACGCGCGCGCCCCGGCTCGTTTCGATGGCGATGGCGAGATCGTGTTGCTCGAGGACCAGGATCGGAGCCTGTGGAGCCGCAAGATGATCGACGAAGGCCTAGCGCTGGTCGACAAGGCCCTGCGCCACCGCAAGCCCGGCCCCTACCAGGTGCAGGCGGCGATCGCCGCACTCCATGCGCGGGCCGAGAAAGCCGAGGATACGGACTGGGTTGAGATCGACCTGCTCTACGGGCTGCTCGAACAGATGCAGCCGTCACCTGTCATCACGCTCAACCGCGCGGTCGCGGTCGCCAAGGTGCGCGGACCGGAAGCGGCGCTGGCGATGATCGAGCCGCTCGAGCAAAGGCTTTCCGGCTATTTCCATTTCTTTGGCCTTAAAGGCGGGCTGTTGATGCAACTCGACCGGGGCGAGGAGGCGCGCATCGCCTTCGACCGCGCCATTGCGCTTGCCAACACGGCGGCGGAGGCAGCCCATATCCGCATGCATATCGACCGTCTGATCAAGGACGGCGCCGTCCGGGCGCCGGCGAAAAGGGCAAACTGAGCGGCCTCTGTCTGCTCAACGGTCTCTGGCTCAATCGCGCAGCGTGGGCTTGGACCATGCCGGGGTGGCGATTTTCCCCTGAAACAGGTAATGGCACGCCATGACAGCTCCTTCCGCCGCCACGGCGCGGGGAAGGCATGGCGCAAGGCGGTGACCGGGCCATACGAGCGGCGGGAATCTGGCAGCGGGAATCTGAAAGGGACAAAAATGACCATAGCGAAGGAAACGGCAGAGCTTCTGGCTAAACTGGGCGTGGCCAGGGAGGTGCTTTCGGAGGGCGACCTGATCGTGCGCAGCCCGGTGACGGGCGAGCAGATCGCGGCGCTGAAGACGATCTCGCCGGCCGACGCGGCAAAGACCATCGAGGCCGCGCATAAGGCTTTCCAGTCCTGGCGGCTGGTTCCGGGTCCCAAGCGCGGCGAACTGGTGCGGCTGCTCGGCGAGGAACTTCGCGCGCACAAGGCCGAGCTCGGCCGGCTGGTGTCGATCGAGGTCGGCAAGATCCCGTCCGAGGGGCTCGGCGAAGTGCAGGAAATGATCGACATCTGCGATTTCGCGGTCGGTCTGTCCCGGCAATTGTACGGTCTGACCATCGCCACCGAGCGCCCCGGCCACCGCATGATGGAGACCTGGCATCCGCTGGGCGTCGTCGGTGTCATCTCGGCCTTCAACTTCCCGGTGGCGGTATGGTCGTGGAATGCAGCCCTTGCGCTGGTCTGCGGCGACGCGGTGGTATGGAAGCCTTCCGAAAAGACGCCGCTGACGGCGCTCGCCTGCGAGGCGATCTTTGCGCGCGCGGTCAAGCGGTTCGGCACTGATGCGCCGCTGGGTCTGGCGCCGGTGCTGATCGGCGACCGCGCCGTCGGCGAAATCCTGGTCGACCACCCCAAGGTGCCTCTGGTCTCGGCCACCGGCTCGACCCGCATGGGCCGCGATGTCGGCCCGCGTCTGGCCAAGCGCTTTGCCCGCGCGGTGCTGGAACTCGGCGGCAACAATGCCGGCATCGTCTGTCCGACCGCCGATCTCGACATGGCGCTGCGCGCCATCGCTTTCGGCGCCATGGGCACGGCCGGCCAGCGCTGCACGACGCTCAGACGCCTGTTCGTGCATGACAGCGTCTATGACGCCTTGGTGCCGCGCCTGAAGAAGGCCTATCAGAGCGTTTCGGTCGGCAATCCGCTGGAGACTTCGTCACTGGTCGGTCCGCTGATCGACAAGGCGGCGTTCGACGCCATGCAGAAGGCGCTGAGCGAAGCGGCCGCGCATGGCGGCAAGGTGACCGGCGGCACGCGGGTCGAGAATGGCCATCCCGATGCCTACTACGTGCATCCCGCCCTGGTCGAAATGCCGAAGCAGGTTGCGCCGGTGACGGAGGAGACCTTCGCGCCGATCCTCTATGTGATGAAGTATTCCGATTTCGACGCCGTACTCGACGAGCACAATGCGGTCGGCGCCGGCCTGTCGTCGTCGATCTTCACCCGCGACCTGCAGGAATCCGAGCGCTTCCTTGGTGTCGACGGGTCGGACTGCGGCATTGCCAACGTCAACATCGGCACCTCGGGCGCCGAGATCGGCGGTGCCTTTGGTGGCGAAAAGGAAACCGGCGGCGGCCGCGAGAGCGGCTCCGATGCATGGAAGGCCTATATGCGCCGTGCCACCAACACGGTGAACTATTCCAAGGCCCTCCCGCTCGCCCAGGGCGTCTCTTTCGATATCGATTGAGACCGTCGGCGGTTGCCTAGCCAAGGGGGTCGATCAAGCTCACGCAGAATTGGTCGACCCAAAGCCCGACAAGCCATCACGCCATACAGCACAGCTTCCGCAATCTGCGTTGCTGTCTACGATACGGACAAGCCTTGCGCATCGGTCGCGCGGGAAGTGCCAGTAGCCGAGAGGCCGCCCGCGAAAGCGTCGTCGATGATGGCCAGTTTCACGGCCTGGGCGGTCAGGTATTCGCGGTAGAAATCACTGGAAATCCACATCACCGACTGGCCGCGCTGGCCGAGCCAGCCGACACTGCCAAGTTCCTCGGCATCGCGCAGCTTGCGCGCCAGATGGGTCCGCGACAGCTTGAGCCAGTTGGCGAAGTCGCCGATCGAGACGATGCCGGTCGGGATCCGGTCGAGGCCGGCATGGTCGGGGTCGACGCCCGATATCAGCCAGTCCATGACGACGCCGCCATTGTTGAGCCAGGTGAACAGTGAAAAGGTGCGCTTGGGCTCGCGCACAGGATTGGACGAAAGCAAGCCATCGGCCACCAGCGGCTGTATCCTGGCGAGCGCGTCGGACCGGGCCATGAAGGTGGTCACGCGATTTGCGCCATCGAGACTGTCCAGCGTGTGCAGATGCGCAAGCATCCAGCCGTAGACCGGCTCCATCGCCGGCGCCGTCGGCCGCAGCGGTCGGATGCGGCCATCATGCGTCGAGGGCAGCAATTCGATGAAGTTATAATGCAGCATCTCCTTGAGGAAGGCGTCGGCCGTGTTGCGGCTGGCCACCGCGTTCTGGCGGATCACATCGATGAAACGCGCCGCCGTGAGTTCCTTGCGATAGTCGTCGGATTCGCGCCGGAAATGCAGGGAAAGACCGATATGAGCCATAAGCCAGCGTTGCTGGCTGGCAAATGCCGAGGAAAGTCTCGGGTTCGTCTCATAGATTCGGTTCATCGCCTGCGCCTGGGCGCGGACACAGCGATGCAATGCCGGATGATCGGCGATTTCTTCCAAAGTCAGCGTCATTTTCCCCCGCTGGTAAGCTCAACTTGCCGCGCAGACGCAGGCCCACATTTTCAGCCTTCGGCGTCCGTGTCCAGACGTCTGCCGCCGAACAGGTGAATGTGTGGGCCCGATCCGGCTCGGTCGTGGGGGTGGCCCTCGACGGGCAACCGAACCAAGCGGCTTTAAACTTTAGGCAAAAATGGTGCCGCGCGGCGCAGCTCAGTTGCCAAAGCAGGCCTTGAAGGCGGCATCGACGACGGCCAGCTTGGCGGCCTGGACGGTCATGTACTCCTCATAGAAGCCATGCGACACCCACATCACCGAATGGCCGCGCTGACCAAGCCAGCCAATGCTGCCGAACTCCTCCGCGGTGCGAAGTTTACGGCCAAGATGGGTCCGGGACAGTTTGAGCCATGTGGCAAAATCGCCGATCGAGACCACGCTGGTCGGAATCCGTTCCAGGCCGGCATTGTCGGGGTCGATGCCCGACATCAGCCAGTCCATGACGATGCCGCCATTGTTAAGCCAGATGAACAGGGAAAAGGTCTGGTTGGGTTCGCGCACCGGTTTTGACGCCAGCAGTCCGTCCGCCACCAGCGGCTGCAGCGTGGCGAGCATTTCGGGCCGTTCCAGGAATCTGGCCAGCCGGTCGCCGCCATCGATGTGGTCGAGCGTGCGCAGATGGGCGGTCACCCAGCCGGTAAAGCGCTCGATCGTGGCCGCCGTCGGTTGCAGGGGGTGCGTGCGGCCGTCGCCGCCGGCCACGTACTCGGCGATGTTGTAGTGCAGCATCTCCTTGATGAAGGCGTCCGCCGTGTTGCGGCTGGCCACCGCGTTCTTGTGCACGACCTCGATGAAGCGCGATACGGTCAGCTCCTTGCGGCGGTCGTTCGGATCCCGTCTGAAATGCATTGCAAGGCCGACATGGCCCATCAGCCAGCGCTGCTGCGTGGCAAAGATGGAGGCCAGCCGGGGCGTTTCCTCATAGATGCGGATGAGCGCCTGCGACTGTTCCTGAACGTAGCGATGCAACGCCGGATGGCCGGCTATTTCTTCCAAATTCAGTGCTCGTCTCCCGATGCTTTGAACCAACTCGAATGGTGAGGTTGCGTTCCCCATTTTTCAGCCTTCAACACTTGTGTCCAGACGTACCAATTGCGGAGAACAGCCCCGGCCAAGTGACGGGCTCAGGGGATGCGACAGATGGTGCGGATGGCTAACTATTTGCTATGGCTTGGAAAACTCCTCCCAATAATAGTCAGCCTGAAGGCCGCCGGTTGAATTGACCTTGATGAGGGTCGGGCATAATTTCCGCGTCATCCGAGCGGCGGGGCGCCTTTCCGGACATGAATTGCAAAGAGCGGTTGTGGTGACGAGCGATCAGAGATCGCTCGGCGGCGAAGCCTTGCCTGCATTTAACTCGAAATACGAGTGATTGAGTGAAGTATAGAAGCAAGATCGCGATTGGCAGAAAGGCTGATGACCTGCCTGTGTCCGGCAGGCCTGCGGCGCGCGGATGGCTCGCTCTGCTCGCCGTATCGATATGTCTGTGGCTTCCCAATGGTGCGTTGGCCCAGACCGCCAGCCAGATCACGCCGCCAAGCTTTCGGCCGCCCCCGCAGGCCAACACGCCAGGTGTCTCCATCCCGGAAGGCTCGGGTCTGGAGGCGCCGGCGGGCGCCGAGAAACTCAAGGTCAAACTCAGGGATGTCCGCGTCGAGGGCAGCCTGCCCGAGATGGCCGAGGCAACGCGCAAGATCGTCGCCGGCCTTGCCCATCGCACCGTGACGGCAGCCGAGATCTTCGCGGCGGCCAAAGCGCTGGAGACCGAATATGGCCGTGCCGGCTATGCGCTGGTCCGGGTCGTGTTGCCGGCGCAGAAGCTCAACGACGGCGCAAGCCTGCGGCTCGTCGTCGTCGACGGCTATCTGGAGCGGATCGACACCAGCAATCTGCCCGAGCGTATACGCGGGCGGGTCGAGGCAACGCTTGCGCCGCTCGTCGGACAAAGAGGCATCAGGCTGTCGGCGATCGAGCGCAAGCTGTTGCTGGCCGGCGACACGCCCGGCGCCCGACTGCGCTCGACCCTGCAGGCCGGCACGTTGAAAGGCGCCAGCGTACTGGTCATCGACGGCAAATATCGTCCGTTCGGCGGCCAGGTCACCGTCGACAATTCGCTGTCGCCATCGCTGCAGCGCTGGTCGACGGGCGTCGGCGTCGACTTCAACTCACTGCTCGGTCTTGGCGACCTCGTCTATCTGCGCATCGGCGGCTATCCCAATGGCGGCGAAAACGGCGTGTTCACCGATGGCCCGCGTAACCGCAACTATGCCGCCGGCATCGTCGTGCCGATCGGCTATGACGGCTTGACGCTCAACCTCGAAGCCAGCCGCACGCGCGCCAATCCGACCGCCGAGCCTGGCACGCTCGGCTTCGGCAGCGAATTCGAACGTTATTCGGCGCGGCTGCGCTATCCCTGGATCCGCAGCCGCGAATTGACCGTCAGCAGCGAACTCTCCTTCGACGCGCAGAACGATTTCCTCAATGCGGTGACGCCGATCTCGCTGCCGATTGCCGAGGATCGGCTGCGCATCGTCAGGTTCGGCACGGACGCCACCTGGTTTACCTCGCTCGGTGGTGTCTTCACCGGCAATGTCACGGCCTCGTTCGGTATCAACGGTCTCGGCGCGCGTTCAGCGGCGGACGCCACGCCGCTCTTACCCCTGTCGCGGCAGGGCGCCGATGCCGCCTTCCAGAAGCTGGAAGTCGCGGCGAGCTACAGTCAGCCGCTTGCCACCCATCTCGGTCTCGATCTCTATGCCCGTGCGCAGACCTCTTTCGGCAAGCCCCTGCTGCAGTCGGAGCAGATCGGGCTCGTCGGTCCGAACGGCCTGTCGAGCTTCGACGCCGGCGCCCTGCAGGGCGATTCCGGCTATGCGCTGCGCGGCGAACTGTCCTCGCCCTGGTTCGTACCGTTCACCGGCGGCGTGGTTCAGGTTTCGCCCTATCTCTTCGGTGCCGTCGGCGAGGTCCATCTCGAAATGCCGACCGCGCTCGAGACGGCCAGTATCGTTGGCGCTTCCTACGGGCTCGGCCTGAAACTCGGCGCGGCACTGGCGGCCGATCCGTCCAACACCAGCCTGACACTGGAATGGGGACGCCAGCATCGAAACGACCATCTGCCGACCAGCGATCGCTTTTCGCTCGCCGGCGCCATCCAGTTTTAAGACATGATCATGCAGCACCAGATACTCTTCCCACGCATCATCACCCGGACCAGCGCGCCGCTGACGGCGCTGCTTCTGGCCTCGACGGCGCTCGTCGGCTTCACAACGGCGCGGGCTCAGGAACTGCCGACGGGCGGCAAGGTGGCGTCGGGCGGCGTCACCATTTCCAACCCGTCGACCGCGCAGCTCAACATCAAGCAGTCGACCAGTTCGGCCATCGTCAACTGGCAGAGTTTTTCCATCGGCGCCGGCTCCACCGTCAACATCGACCAGCCGACATCGACCTCGACGATGCTCAACCGCGTCACCGGCGGCACCAGGTCGACGATCGCTGGCCAGCTCAACGCCAATGGCCAGGTGTTTCTGGTCAACCCCAACGGCATCGCCATCTCCAAGA